>NZ_ASTG01000006.1 GCF_000412635.1 Sphingobium bisphenolivorans | reverse complement strand
TTACACCATGCGATGGGACGCGGCCGAGTGACCTCCTGGGAAGGAGCGAGCCCGCGAATCTTCGTTGGGTGACGATAATGCTGACTCCAGTTTCTCATGTGAGTGCGATCAAGCCCCAGATTGCGAAAGTGCGGAAGGATTTACGCAACCTCGCCGCGCGGCTTCGGCGGAAGGACGCTCGGGCTGATAATCTCCGAATGTTCGGCGCGTTCGAGAGTGACTGGTATTATCCCCATCATGTTCCGCGCTTGAGTGGCTACAAACGCCGCCAGCTTGAAGATATTGGCTTCGACTACACAGGCTCGGAGGTCTGGTTCCCTCATCTGCATGTGCTCATCGATCTTGGCGGAGCCAGTGAATATCGCTTCCGTGAACTCCTAGAACGGAAGTGGCCCGGCTACCGCCGAGTGGATTTCAAGACCCTCGACGCCAGCAAAACGCTCACTCAGAATGTGCAGAATCTGATGGGCTACACGCTGAAGTGCAAACATCGCTATGACATCGATCCATTCCGAAGTGAAACAGCATCAACTGTTCGCTGGCCTGCTGATGTCGTGGAAAAATATCATGTCCACCTCCAGGAGAATGGTGGATTTGCCATGTTGCGGTTTCACCTTCGCCCCACGAAATCAGACAAAACTTTCGCTGAGCATGAACCGGATTATATCGACGACTACATGCCTGTCGTGATATAAATAAGCCATAACTTGTATTTTATATATTATTAACTAGAGAGCCATGAGATTCTACGAGATATTAGCTGAACACTATGTCGAGCCGAGCCCGGAGCGTCTCGCGCTCTTGCCGATAATATACGGCGACCTGGTGTGGGAGAAGCAGGTCGAGGAACTGGAAGCGCTGAGGCTTGCCAATGAGCGCCAGCGCGCCGAGATCGCCCAGATCAGAGCGGAGACAGAGACAGCCATGGACCCTTTGGCGGATGAACTGATCCGCGCAAAAATTGACAAGATGCGGGCCGATGCACTCGCAATGAGAGCGAAGTCATGACGCGGCCCACCTGGCTCGCCTCGCCAATCGCTCGGCCGCCGCTGCCCCACCCTGTTCATATTCAACATGTGTGGACCGATAAGGGTTCGCACATCATTCGGCTGGCGATGCGCGGCTGGTGTGCAGAGCATTGTCGCAGCGCGTGGCAACTCGGTGAATCGTCGCGATCCCGCGCCCGATTTTGCATCGAATTCGCCGACCAAGCTGAAGCCACGCTCTTCAAACTTCGATGGAGTTAGCCGACAATAGTGACCTGCATCACAGCCGTTCCCCATTGGAGAGCGGCAAGCTCCTTTGCCTCCAGAATATTGCGGGCCGACAGTCGGACCCGGCTGATCCCCGCTCGGCTCTTGAGCATCACCGTGAAGATGGTCATCCGGCACAATAGCGCTTGATCGTTGCGGTCGAGAGCTTGAACTCAGCCGCAGTCGCCGCGATGCTGGCGTCGTGCGCTGTCCGCCAGGCCTTCACAGCCGCCGCGTCTGCCGCCATCGGACGGCCCAACGAAACCTTCCCCCTGTGCGTGCGCCCGGTCGCAGCGAGACTGGCACGCGCAGCGCTTCGCCCGGCTTCGGTGCGTTCACGGATACGGTTTCGTTCCATGTCCGCGACCTGGGCCAGCACCGCGAGGATCAGTTCCCCTACCCCCCGACTGATTTGACCCAAGCCGTGGACCTCGACCGTCACACCCCGCTCAAGGAGGTTTCGAACGGTGGCCTGCACATCAAGTGCATCACGCCCAAGGCGGTCCACCGCATACACGCAGAGCGTATCGCCTTCACGGATGTAATTGAGCAGATCGGAAAAACCTGGTCGCTTGGAAGCTGGGATGGCCCCAGACACTCCATGATCGCTGAATTCCTTATCGAAGCGATCTCCGAAAGCGGCGCGTTGCGCTTCTACAGATTGGTCCGCTGTTGAAACTCTTAGATACAAAATCCGGCTCATACCCGCCTCGTCAGATCAAAAGACACGCTCACATTATGATCTAGCTCAAATATGTCAAGATATATCTTATGAGCCAACCTAAACCGCCTGTTGATCGGTGGCTCATAAGCGACAAGTTCTGCGCCCGTTGAACATATCCTGGAGGTGGGCGAGTCTGACCGGAAAAACGACCGATAGGGCGGTCGGCCGTCACGAGAACAAGAAGGGCACAAAAGTAGCTTGAACCGGCGAGTCCCGTCACCTACTCAGGGGTGCTGGGCCAGATCGCGCGCCATAGGGGTATCAATGAGCAGCTTTATCTCGATTTTCTCTGGCGCTGGCGGCCTCGATCTGGGGCTGGAGCAAGCTGGCTGGGACTGCTTGTTCGCCACCGATCATGACCCCGCTGCCATTGCCACACTGGAAGCAAATCGAGGCCACCGAATAGGGCAGGGTCGAAAAGCCCTTCATAGCACCATCATTGAGCAGCATGATGTGCGGGACTTGGATGGCGCTGCGCTGTTGGCGAAGTTGGGCTTGCGCCGGGGCGAACTGCCGCTGCTGGCAGGCGGTCCCCCCTGTCAATCGTGGAGTAGTGGCGGCCTTCAAAAGGGCTTCTCTGACCCTCGTGGTAAGCTGGTGGATGAATATCTGCGGCTCGCCCAGCAAATCGACGCCCGCTGGCTGCTATTCGAGAATGTGCGCGGCCTGCTCACTGCGAGAGGACACGATGGAGTTCCTGGAAGCGCGCTTGCTTATGTCCGATCGGCGCTATTCGAACGCGGTTGGCTCTCCAAAGTCGCGCTGCTGAACGCCGCCGATTATGGGATTCCCCAGCGGCGAGTGCGGCTGATCCTTATAGGCCACCGCCCTGGGGACGAACCTGACATGCCAGCGCCTACCCACTCTCAGAAGGGTGAGGGTAGGCTGCCAGCGTGGGTGACTCTTGAGCAATGCCTACAACGCGTCCCTCCGCCCAGCGTCGAGGAAACTATTCGTCCAACCGGCAAAATGGCGCTAGAACTCGCTGATCTGCCCCCAGGCACGGGCGCGAAAAGCCCTGGCAAGAAGGAGTCCACGCGCCCCGGCGGGCACTGGGGGTATAAACAAGGGGCTTTCATCGCAGACTTGCTCAAACCGGCGCGCACAGTGACCGCCAGTTCTCAACAGGACTGGGTCCGTGATCCGGCTTTAGGGCTTCGTCGCCTCTGTCCTCGGGAATGCGCGGCAATCCAGTCGTTTCCCGCTGAATGGAGCATGGTTGGCAACCGGCAAACCCAGTATCGGCTGATCGGAAATGCTGTCCCCCCGAAGCTCGGCCTGGCTCTCGGGTTGGCGCTTGCTGCGGCGCTGAACCGGAATGTCGTCCGCCACAGTGCTGCGAACAAGGTTGACCTTGCTCCGCTACCTGACGCCCTGCAATCCGCCATCGTTTATACCATGAGGGAAGAACGGCGGAACGGTGCGTCCCGGCGTGCCACGAGCAGGCGTAAGGTTGAACCACAGCCACTGTCCTCAGTCGGCTAATGACGGCTTCTGCATTGAGGGCTTATCATCAAGCCCAGACTGATCTGGCGAAGCAGATATATGTCGCCGGGCTAACCTCGGCCCAGGCAGGCGACGATTGGCATGCGGCTCATGTCAGTGCGCGGAGGCAGGTCGTGGCCGCACTGAAAGCCACCGACTGCCTCCGCGACATTCCGAGTGCCTTACAAGCGACGGGAGCGCATCTGATGGTGCTCCGGCAGTTGATGGCTCCGCCCATCAGCCAAGACCAATTTGCGCTGCTGTGCGCCCAGTATCCTAAGCGTGCGGAGGTGATGGGAAGGCCTGTAACGCCGACCGCTGCGCAAGCCGTGGCGTCAGCCTTTCTTACCGGGCGCGACCGACGCCTGACACGCTGGCTGGATGCCAACCAAGCGCCTACAACATCGCAAATCCGAAATCTGCTACGGGCGGTCGTTCCGATGCTCAGCATGCAGATTGTTGCAACGCTTCGCCGGGGCCGAATGTCAATGGAACAGGAAGGCGCACTAGTCAGCTTGCTGGAACAACGAGGATGGACAAAGCAGGTGCGGGGCCTGATTTCCAACCTGACAGATGTCCAATTGAAGCACTTTTTGCACAAGACGCGATTCGCTACGACCACTCGCCCGCAGGAGGTGGACATTGCCTGCGGATTGCCAGGCACTGTCGTTCTGGCGATGGAATGCAAAGTGACGAACGATGAGACAAACTCCGTCAAGCGCGTCAACGATGTGCTGAAGAAGGCGGCAGCCTGGCAGGCCCACTGGGGATCGTTTGTTCGAACTGCCGCGCTCTTGCAAGGCGTGATCGCGTTCAAAGATGTGGAGCGTCTTTTGGAAGGAAAGGTCGAGGTGTTCTGGTCGCACGACCTCCATACATTCGAGGCCTGGCTAGATGCTCAGGGCTGCTAAAACTACACGAATGAGCGGCATGTGACGCCTTGTCCTTAGCCCACATGCAAGATACACATGGAGCCACACCCGGTGGCTGTGAACCGCAGTTTTCGGTGCGTCTGAAGAGGGGGGACACAATCCTCTTCTGGGCACCATTTTCCCACATCATCGTAACGCGTGCTGCGATCGTCCTTCGGCGACGGTCCGGCTGACGAGCCGTCACGGGCGATTTCCGCAGGCCAGTAGACAGAGGCGCGGTCCGACCCCATGTCCTGCGCGCGCAGGCCGTGGCATCTGCCCGGCAGGAATCGAGGACAGGGTTTGAACGACAACATCATCTATCTGGGCCTGCTTGCCGATGAGGAAATCGAACTGGACAGCGCGGCGCTGGCATTGAGCGCGTTGGATCATGAGGGGCTGGACGTCGAACCCTATCTCGACCGGCTCCGCATCATCAACGCTGCGGTCGATGCCGCGCGCGGCAGCGTCGATGAGGAGGCGTTGCGCTCCGGAGAGGCGCAGGGCGCCTTGCTCGCGCAGGTGATAAGCGGCGAATTCGGCTTCATGGGAGACAGCGAAAGCTACGACGCGCCGCTCAACGCCGACATGATCCGGGTGCTCGACCGGCGGCGCGGACTGCCTGTCAGCCTTTCGATCCTCTATGTCGCGGTCGCGCGGCGGATGGGCTGGACCGCGCATGCGCTCAACACGCCCAGCCATGTCCTCGTCAGCATCGGACCGGAGGATTCGCCGGCGCTGATCGATCCCTTCCAGGGCGGGGCGCTGGTGCAGCCGGAACAGCTGATGACCCTGCTCGAGAGGGCGCTCGGGCCGGGTGCCTGGCCGCAGGAGGCGCATGTCGCGCCCATGTCCAATCGCATGACCCTGGTGCGGCTGCTGCTTAACCAGGCGAGCCGCGCGGAACAGGCGGGGGACCCGGCGCGCGCCTGCATCCTGTACGAGCGCATGACCGTGGTTGCGCCGGAACATGGGGCGGGCTGGTGGGAACTGGCGCGGCTCCAATTGGCCGAGGGCGAAGTGGATGCGGCACGCGCCAGCCTGAGCGCCATGCTGGAGATTACCCGCGACCCGGAACGGCGCGCCCAGATCGGCGCGGCGCTGACCCGGCTCGCGGGCTGATCTTCCGGGACCACGCTGCCCACTTCCTCTTCCTTCATGGCTTGCTTACCAATGCCGTTGTAACCACTGGTGCATGAGCAAGAGCGCCGATCCCTGTCCTCGATCCGCCGTCAGCCATGGTGTCGGCATCGCGGGACTGCTGGGACTCGGCGTCTGGACGCTGGTCGCCCGTCATTTTGGCATGAACGGACCCTATGCCGGGTTTACCGCGGTCGTCGCCTGTGGGCTGCCGATGATAGGTTGGTCGCTGCTGGTCGACAGGGTGCACCGAAATGCCTCGACAGGTATCGACTGGGATGCGCCCGCGCGCTCGGTCAGGGCAGTGCTCGACGTCAGCCTCGTCAAGATCGCGGGCCTGTGGGCGACATGGGCGGCGATCGCGATCTTCTATTGCGTGGCGCGCTGGTATTGGAGCGGCGACTATCGCTATTCGATGAACCTGTTTCTGGCGGCCGCGCCCTGGCTGCTGGTCGCGTCCATGCCCTATGTGATCTGGCTCGATCGGCGGCTGGTCGAGCCGAAAGACTCAACCTATGCCTTCGGTCAATGGGTGATCGGCGGCGCGGCCGGCGCGGCCGACAGGCGGGAAGTCGCCAACCATGCCCGAGCCTGGGCGGTAAAGGGCTTCTTCCTCGCCTTCATGGTGTCGATCGTGCCGGGCAATTTCGCCAGCGTCGTCGACTGGCGGATCAACGATGTCCTCCACAATCCGACGGCGATGGCAGGCTTCCTGATCGCGGTCATGTTCATGATCGACGTCTGCATGGCGACTGTCGGCTATGTGCTGACGTTGAAGCCGCTGGATTCGCACATCCGCACCGCCAATCCGCTGCTCGCCGGCTGGGTCGCGGCGCTGATCTGCTACCCGCCCTTCGTGCTCATGGGGAATGGCGGCCCGATCGACTATCATGCCGGCGGGGCCGAGTGGGACGTCTGGACGCAGGGCTATCCGGTGCTGCAATGGCTGCTGGGCGGATGGCTGGTACTGCTCACCGGCATCTATGCCTGGGCGACCGTGGCCTTCGGACTGCGTTTCTCGAACCTTACCCATCGCGGCATCCTGACCCACGGCCCCTATCGCTGGTCGCGGCACCCCGCCTATCTGTCGAAAAACCTCTTCTGGTGGTTTTCGGCGCTGCCCTTCCTCAGCGTCTCGGGCAGCCTGACCGACATGGTGCGCAACTGCGCGCTGCTGGGCGTCACCAACGCCGTCTATTATTGGCGCGCCAGGACGGAGGAAGCGCATCTCAGCGCCGATGCCGACTACCGCGCCTATAGCGAGTGGATGGAGCGGAACGGGATCGTGCCCCGCTTCTTCGGATGGGTTGCAGGGCGCAAGCCGCAGCCGGTGGTCCAGCCGGCTGAGTGAATAATGTGTGCTCCCTCCAATGCAGGAGCACGGGAATTCAAAAACTCTCCTCAGCGTAGATGCGGCTGAGATCGCCCTGCCATTCGCCATGATAACGGGCGAGCAGCCGCTCGGCATGGGTCTGCCCCGATGCGACGATCTCATCCAGCGGCGCGAGATAGCCGCTCTCATTGTCGCCCGCCGCATTGAGGCGCGCGCGGGCGGCAAGGCCTTGCCGTGCGATCGACAGGACTTCAGCCGCGATGTCGCCCAATTTGCGATTGCCCGGAAGCGGCGCGTTCAGCGCCAGTTTCGGCACGGAATCGCGTAGCGTCTGCCGCGCCTCCATGCTCCAGTCCTTGACCAGGTCCCAGGCGGCGTCGAGTGCGCCATCATCATAGAGCAGTCCGACCCAAAGCGCCGGGAGCGCGCAGATCTGGCTCCAGGGGCCGCCATCGGCACCCCGCATCTCCAGAAAGCTTTTCAGCCGCACTTCAGGGAAGGCCGTCGACAGATGGTCTTCCCAGTCCTTTTCCGTCGGCTTCTCGCCTGGCAGGACGGCCAGCTTGCCATTCAGAAAGTCGCGGAAACTGTGCCCGGCAGCGTCGATATAGCCGCCGTCGCGATAGACGAAATACATCGGCACATCGAGCGCATAGTCGGCATAGCGCTCATAGCCAAAGCCCTCTTCGAACACGAAAGGCAGCATGCCGGTGCGGTGCGGATCGGTGTCCGACCAGATATGGCTGCGGTAGGAAAGATAGCCGTTGGGCTTGCCTTCGGTGAAGGGCGAATTGGCGAACAGCGCCGTCGCCAGCGGCTGCAGGGCAAGGCTGACGCGGAACTTCTTCACCATGTCCGCCTCGCTGCCATAGTCGAGGTTGGTCTGGACCGTGCAGGTGCGCAGCATCATGTCGAGGCCCATCGACCCCACGCGCGGCATGTGGCGCAGCATGATGTCGTAGCGGCCCTTGGGCATGATCGGCAGTTCATCGCGCTTCTTGTCCGGCCACATGCCAAGGCCCAGAAAGCCGAGGCCCAGCATGTCGCCAACATATTTGACCTGCTCCAGATGCCGCGCCGTTTCCGCGCAGGTCTGGTGCAGATTTTCCAGCGGCGCGCCCGACAGTTCCAGCTGACCTGCCGGTTCTAGGCTGACGGTGCCGTCCGTACCGGACAGGGCGATGATATTGTCGCCCTCGAACACGGGATTCCAGCCATAGCGGGTGAGGCCGATCAGCAGCGTGTGAATGCCGCCCATCTCCTCATAGGAGGGCGCTCGATGGTCCTGCCGCTTGTAGACGAACTTCTCGTGCTCGGTGCCGATGCGCCACCGATCCTTGGGCTTTTCACCCTTTGAGAAGGCCGCAATCAGCTGCTCGCGGCTCTCGATAATGGGATCATTGCCCCCTGTGTCGGTTCTGGTGCTCATGCCCCGCCTTAATCTTTCCCCCCGGCGCGTCAAATGCACAACGCGCCGCGTTCAAATAGGCTGCACCCGCGGCGGCTTCAATCCGGTTGCGGAAGAAAACCTGGCTAACGCCAATCGCCGTTGATCGCCATCCATGCGGTCGTCGCCGCGATGGCGGCGGTTTCGGCGCGCAGGATGCGGGGGCCGAGCGACACCGGCACGGCCTTGGCCACCGCGCGGATCGCTTCCCGCTCGACCGGGTCGAAGCCGCCTTCGGGCCCGATCAGGAAGGCCGCCGGGCCAGGATGGTCCTTCAGCGTCTCGGCGAGCGACGCGCCGCCCGTCTCGTCGGCGAAGAACAGCCAGCGCTCATCGGGCCAATCCTTCAGCAGCGCGTCCAGCTTCACCATGCCCGTCAGCTCCGGCAGCGCGGTGCGCCCGCATTGCTCGGCGGCCTCGACCAGATGGGCATGCAGCCTGTCGAGGTTGAGCTTGTCCACCACGGCGCGGCGGGTCAGCACCGGCTGCAGCCTCGCGACGCCCAGTTCGCATGCCTTTTCGGCGATCAGGTCGATGCGGCCTTTCTTGATGGGCGCGCAGCAGAGCCAGAAGTCGGGAACATCCTCCGGCGCTTTGGTCCGGCTGAGGACCTCCAGCACCAGATCGCGCTTGCGGATGTCGCGCACCTTGGCCGCCCATTCGCCCGACCGGCCGTCGAACAGCAGCACGATATCGTCCGGCTTCACCCGCATGACGCTGATGAGATAATGGGCTGGATTGCCATCGACGGGCACGGCGACGCCCTCTTCAAGCGGCGTTTCGACATGAAGCCGGGGCGCGCTTTGCGGCGGCCATGCGGGGGTTGCGGTCATTTCGTCTCCTGGCTTGTCCGGCGGTCGTTCTTCCCTAAAGAGGAGGAAAGGGCTTCGACAAGCCAGCCTGAACGGAGTCGCGGTGAATCATACGATAGTTCCCGACAGTGAAGCGCGCGGGCTGGTCGCGCGCCTGCCCGACACGCCGCGCGCGCTGGCCTTGCTGGCGCGGTTCGACCGGCCGATCGGCTGGTGGCTGCTGTTCTGGCCGGGGGCATGGGCGGTAGCATTGGCGGGCGGCACAGGCGGGCGTTGGCCGCTGATCCTGTGGCTGCTGCTGGGCAGCATCGTCATGCGGGGCGCCGGCTGCGTCTTCAACGATGTCGTCGATCGCGATCTCGACCGGCAGGTCGCGCGGACGGCCTCGCGCCCGCTGGCGAGCGGAGCGATATCGCTCAAAACCGCCTGGATATGGCTGGTGTCGCTCTGTCTCGTGGGCTTGGTGGTGCTGCTGCAATTGCGGCTTTATGCGCAGGTCGTGGCGCTGGCGTCGCTGGCGCTGGTCGCCGCCTATCCCTTCATGAAGCGGATCACCGGATGGCCGCAGCTTTGGCTGGGGCTGGTCTTTTCCTGGGCCGCGCTGGTCGGCTGGAGCGAGGTCATGGGCACGCTCAGTTTGCCGGGGCTGCTGCTCTATGGCGGCTGCATCTTCTGGGTCGTCGGCTACGATACCATCTACGCCTTGCAGGACCGGGAGGATGATGCGCTGATCGGCATCGGATCGAGCGCCCTGTCGATGGGCCGGCACGTGCGCGCCGGCGTGACGCTCTGCTATCTGGCGGCGCTGCTGCTCTGGGCGGGCGCGCTCTGGCAGGTGCGCCCGCAGGCTTTGGCGCTGCTCGCGCTGCTGCCAATGGCGGCGCATCTGTCGTGGCAGGTGGCGACGCTCAGGCAGGACGGCGCCGATCCGCTGCTCAAATTCCGGTCCAATCGCTTTGCGGGGTTATTGATGTTTCTTGCCTGTCTGGTCGTGGGGAACGCATGAGCGCACCGGTCCCGGGGGAGGATTGCTGGCGGATCGCGCGCGCGGCGCAGGCCAGCGTGATCGTCGATGCGGACGCCTATTTCCGTCACGCGCGGGCGGCGATGCTGAAGGCGAAGCGACGCATCATGCTGATCGGCTGGGACTTCGACGCCGCCATCAGCCTGATCCGTGAGGATGAGGCGGATGACGGCGCGCCGGTGATCATCGGCGATTTCATCAGCTGGCTGGTGGAGCAGAAGCCGGAGCTCGACATCTATCTGCTGCGCTGGGACGTGGGCGCGATGAAGTCGATGGTGCGGCCGTCCAACCTGTTCACGACGGTCAAATGGATGGCCCATTCGCGCATTCATGTGAAGCTGGACAGCCATCATCCGACGGCTGCCTCGCATCATCAGAAGATCGTCGTGATCGACGACTGCTTCGCCTTTTGCGGCGGCATCGACATGACCGGGGACCGTTGGGACACGCGGCATCATCGCGATGAGGACCCCGGGCGCAAGCATCCCGACGGGTCGCCCTATGGGCCATGGCACGATGCGACCACGGCCTTGCAGGGCGATGTCGCGATGGCGCTCGGCGATCATGCGCGGGCGCGGTGGAAGGGCGCGGGCGCCGATCCGCTGGAGCCGATCTGGGGCGAGCATGACTGCTGGCCCGACGCGCTGCCGGTGCAGTTCCGCGACGTCGATGTCGCCATCGCCCGCTCCGCGCCGGAGATGGAGGATCAGCAACCGCTGATCGAGATCGAGCGGCTCTACCTCAACCAGATCGCCTCGGCCAAGCGGACCATCTATGCCGAGAGCCAATATTTCGCCTCCCGCCGCATCGCCGAAGCCATCGCGAAGAGGCTCGGCGAGGAAGACGGGCCGGAGATCGTCATCGTCAATCCGGAACGTGCCGACGGCTGGCTGGAACAGCAGGCGATGGACACCGCCCGCGCGCGGCTAGTGGAGGCGCTGCGGGCGCTGGACACGCATGGGCGGCTGCGCATCTATCACCCCTTCACCACCCGCGGCGAAGCGATCTATGTTCACGCCAAGATATTGATCGTGGACGACCGCGTCCTGCGGGTGGGCTCCTCCAACATGAACAACCGCTCGATGCGGCTCGATACCGAATGCGACGTGACGATCGACGCGGCGCTCCCGGCCAATGCGGGGCGGGAGGCCGCTATCCTTGCCATACGCGACGAGCTGATCGCCGAGCATCTCGACCTGCCTGTCGAGCGGGTGTCGGCGGTGATCGCCGAAGACGGCATGATCGCCGCGATCGAGCGGCTGCGCGACAAGCCGGGACGGACGCTGCGGCCCTATGTCACGCCCGACATCAACGACGTGCAGGCATGGCTGGCGGAAAATGAGGTGCTTGATCCCGAAGGTCCGGCCGAGATGTTCGAGCCGGTGACCGAGCGGGGCTTGTTCCGCCGGATGCGGGGGCGGCCGGGGCGCAGCTGAGCCGCATGGAGTGACGTTCACTCCGCCGCCAGCAGTTCCTCCGCCCCGCCCAGATTGACCGACACCAGCCGGCTCACGCCGCGCTCCACCATGGTCACGCCGAACAGCCGGTGCATGCGCGCCATCGTCACCGCATTATGGCTGACGATCAGATAGCGTGTATTGGTCTGCGCCACCATGGCGTCCAGCAGGTCGCAGAAGCGCTCCACATTCGCGTCGTCCAGCGGCGCATCGACCTCGTCCAGCACGCAGATCGGCGCGGGGTTGGTGAGGAATAGCCCGAAGATCAGCGCCACGGCGGTCAGCGCCTGCTCGCCGCCGGAGAGCAGCGTCAGCGCCGACAGCTTCTTGCCCGGCGGCTGCGCCATGATCTCAAGCCCCGCCTCCAGCGGATCGTCGCTGTCGATCAGTTCCAGATGCGCCTGCCCGCCGTTGAACAATGTGGTGAACAGACGGCGGAAATGGCCGTCCACCGCCTCGAACGCGGCGAGCAGGCGCTGTCGGCCTTCCCGGTTCAGGCTGCCGATCGACCCGCGCAGCCGGTTGATCGCCTGGGACAGTTCCTCGCTCTCCGCGCGGCTGTTCGCCTGCGTGGTTTCCAGCTCCTCCAGTTCCTGCGCGGCGACCAGGTTGACCGGCCCGATCCGCTCCCGCTCCGCAACGAGCCGGTCATGCTCGGCCTGCTCGGTCTGCGCGGTGCGGATGTCGGCGCTGGCAAAGCCCAGCTTCTCCGGCAGCACCGGGGGCGGGCATTCGAACCGCTCGCCTGAAAGCCGGTTGGTTTCGACCCGCTTCTCGTCGGCGGCCTCGGCGCGGGCGGCGGCGGTCGCGCGCGTCTCACGGCATTGGGCGAGCGCTTCACCCGCCTCGGCCGCACGCTGTTCGGCGGTGCGGAGCGCGGCTTCGGCCTCGAACTCCTCGCGCCGCGCGGTGTCGGCGGCCTGCGTCAGCATGTCGCCCTGTTCGCTCAGCGTCGCAACCGCGCCGGCCAACAGGTCCGGCTGGTCCGCGATCGCCGCGCGCTCGGCGGCGATGGCCTCGCCCCGCTCGACCATGGCGGCGATGCGCTTGGCCGCTTCGCCTGCGCGCGCGCGCCAGCCTTTGGCCTCTGCATCGGCGGCGGCCATGCGCTCGCGGTCGCTCGACAGCGCGCGGTCGGCCAGAGCCTGATCGGCCTGAAGCTGGCTCACCGCCAGCCGCGCCCGTTCACTCGCCTGCTGCAGCGTGGTGACGAAAGCGCGGGTTTCCTTGCCATCCGGCACGGCGGCGCGCCCTGTCTGCGCGCGCTCATGCTCGGCCTGCGCCACATGAAGGTCCGCCCGCGCCTCCTGCAGCCGTTCCTCGATCGCCTCGCGCCGGCCGCTCAGCCGGTCGAGCGCGGTGGCAGCTTCGTCGGCGGCGCGCAGGGCCGCGCGCAGCCGCTGGTCAGCGCCGGAAAGCTGCGCGCGCCCGGCACCGAGCGTCTCCGCCGCAGCCTGTTCGCGGCCCGCCGCATCGTCCTGCCCGGCGCGCGCGCTGTCCACCTCCGACGCTGCCGCAGGGCGGGCGGCGGCGATCGCTTCCAACCGGTTGAGGCGGATCAGACGTTCCGCGGCTGCCGCCCCGCCTTCGACCGCGACATAGCCGTCCCAGCGGCGCAGATGGCCGCCCGGCGTCACGAGGCGCTGCCCCACGGCAAGCGGCTGCCCCTCATCCTCTTGCGCCACAGCGATTTGCGCCAGGCGGCGGGCAAGTTCCGGCGGCGCCGTGACATGGGTCGCCAGCGCCACACAACCAGCGGGCAAGGCAGGATCGCCGTCGAGCGCCTCGGCGCCCGCCCAGCGGCGCTTGCCCTCCTCTGCGATCGGCGCCTCCAGATCATCTCCCAGCGCGGCGGCGAGCGCGCGCTCATAGCCGGGGGCAGCCTTCAGCCGATCGAGCGCGCGGCTGTTGCCCGCGCCGCTCTCCACCGCCCGCTTTAGCGCGGCGGCCTCGCTGTCGAGGGCCGCAAGAGCCGCGCGGGCGGCGGCGAGGGCTGCCTCTGCGCCCGCGCGATCCTCGGCGGCGGCGGCGCGATCCGTCTCTGCCGCACCGATCGCCGCCTCGGCGGCGTCGCGATCGGCGCTCGCCTGCTGCTGGACGGCAAGGGCTTCGGCGCGCCTGGCATTGAGCGGCGCGGCATCTGGCAGGGCTGCCGCTTCCGCTTCAAGGCGCTCTGTCTCTCGCCGGGCACGCTCAAGCCGGCTGCGCGCGGCGGTGAGTGCCGCCTCTGCCACGCGCAGTTCGGCCTGTTCCCCGGCCTGCTTCGCCATCGCCTTGGCAAGGTCCAGTTCGGCGTCCCGCGCCGCATCTTCGGCGCGGGCGATACGGCCGGCGAAATCGGGCCGCATCGCTTCGGTTTCGGCAATCCGCGCCTTCAGCGCGGCGATCTCGCCCGTCAGGCGCGCGATCGCCTGCGCCGCGTCGTTGGCAAGCGTCCCTTCGCGCTCTCGATCCTCTTCCAGCCGCGCCGCCTGCTGGGCGAGGTCGTGCAGGCGGCGAACGACGCCGTCGCGCTCCGTGCGCAACGCCGCAAGCTTATGACCCGCCTCGCTGGCGGCATCCCGTGCTGCCTGCGCCGCGCTCCGCTGGGTGGCGAGCGCTTCGACGGCGGCATTGGCGTGAACGGCGGCGGCAGCCTGCGCCTCCTGCGCGGCAACCACCGCGCCTTCCGCCTGCTTCGCCTCCGCTCGCGCCGCGTCGGCGCTTGCGGCCGCCTCCCGCCAGCGGGCGAAAATCACGCGTCCTTCGCCGATGCGGATCTGCTCGGACAGGCGGATATAGCGTTCCGCCGCCTTGGCCTGCCGGCGCAGGCTGTTGGCGCGCGCGTCCATTTCGGACAGAATCTCGTCCAGCCGCATCAGGTTGGCTTCCGCCGCGCGCAGCTTCTGCTCGGCATCCTTGCGGCGGACGTGGAGCCCGGAAATGCCCGCCGCTTCCTCCAGCATCGCGCGCCGTTCCTGCGGCCGCGCGGCGATCACGGCGGCGATGCGCCCCTGGCTCACCAGCGCCGGGCTATGCGGCCCGGTGGCGGCGTCGGCGAAGATCAGCGCGACATCCTTGGCGCGCACGTCGCGGCCATTGGCGCGATAGGCACTGCCCGCGCCCCGTTCAATGCGGCGGGTGACTTCCAGCTCGCCGTCGGCGGCGACCTCCACCGCGTTGAACAATTCCCCCTGTTCCTGCACCGTCAGCAGCGACACTTCGGCGAAGTCGCGTTGCGGGCGCGTGGATGTGCCCGCGAAGATCACATCCTCCATGCCGCCGCCGCGCATCGACTTGGCGCTGGATTCGCCCATGACCCAGCGGATCGCTTCCAGAAGGTTGGACTTGCCGCAGCCGTTCGGCCCGACAATGCCGGTCAGGCCCGGCTCGATCCGCAGCTCCGTCTGATCGACGAAGCTTTTGAAGCCGGAAAGCTTGAGGCGCTTTATCTGCATGGCGCCAGAGCCGGGCAGCGCGAAGCCGCCCCGCCTTCAGGGCCGAGCTGGATCGACGATGTCAGCCCCCCTTGGTCCAATCAGATCCCCGCTTCCTTGAGCTTGGGCTTCAGCGCCGACCATGCGGCGGCATTCTCGACCTTGACGCCGTTCAGGATGAAGGTCGGCGTGCCGTCGATCTTATACTGGTTGCTGGCTTCCTGGACATTCTTGGCCAGCTTTTCGGCCGAAGCCGTGTCTGCCAGGCACTGTTTCGCCTGATCCTCGGCAATGCCGCGCTGCTTGGCGAAATCGACCAGGCCCACCGCCGAGGCCAGTTGGCCGAAGCGCTGCTGCGGCGGAGCGCTCATCAACTGCTGGTAACGCGCTTCGCCCAGGCTCTGCGCCTTTTCGAACATCGCGTTCTGGTTGGCGAAAAACTGCTCGGACAGCGGGAAGAACACGTCCTTGCCGCCGCAACGGGCGAGCAGCGCGGTCGCGATGTCGATCGGGTCGCGCACGAAGGGACGATATTCGTAGCTCAGCTTGCCGGTATCGACCATCTGCTTGATTTCTTCCGACGCTTCGGCGGCGAAATCGCGGCAATGGCTGCAGGTGTAGGATCCATATTCGACCAGCTTCACCTTGGCATTGGGATTGCCCATGACGAACTGTCCCTCGGGCGTGGCGGAGAAGGTGGTCGACCAGTTGGTGCCGGCGGGTGCGGGAACCGCCGCCACCGGCTCGGCGGCTGCCGTGCTGTTGCTTTCGCCCTTGCCGCAGCCGGCAAGGGTCAGGGAAACGGCGATCAGGGCAAGTCCGGTCAGGCTTTTCACGTTGGTACAAGCTCCGCTATTCGGGCGTGGTCGAAAGGGGGTTTAGATCAGTGCGCGGTGTCGGGCAATGCGGCCTGAAGACGCGTCCAGTCCGACCCGTTCACCATGGTGCCGTTGATCGTGAAGGCGGGCGTGCCGCCGATCTTCACCTTGTTCCACGCCTCGTCGGTCATCGCCAGCACCTGTTTGGTCGACGCCGGGTCGTTGATGCAGGCGTCGAGCTGCGCCGGGGTGAAGCCGCGCTTGCCCATCAGCGCATAGAGGCCGGTCTTCTGCCCGATGTCGCGCAGCGCTGCCTTTTGCTCGGTCGGCTTGTCGGACGTGCCGTCATAAGCCTCGACCTTCTCGATCCAGGCGCTCTGGTTGGCGAACAGCGCCTCATGATTGCCGAAGAAGCGCCTGTGGCCGCCGCAACGCGCCAGCAGCGCGGCGGTCAGGTCATATTTGTCGCGCACGGCGTTGCGCACCTCGACGCTGACCTTGCCGCCCTTCACATAATTGGCCTTCAGCGGTGCGCTCGCCTCGCCCACGAAATGGGCGCAGTGGGAACAGGTGTAGCTCACATATTCGACCAGCTTGGTCGGCGCCGCCGGATTGCCGAGGATATGGCCGCCGATCGGCGAGCGCGCGACCTGCGCCACCCAGTTGGCGGCGGGCGCGGCGATCGCCATGGCGGGAATAGCGAGAAGGGTGGCCAGAAGCAGTCGGATGGATGTCATGCAACGATCCTGAAACGGAAGGATTTTCAGCCGATCTTGGGCAAGCCGCTGGAATTGGCAAGCCCCTGCGCGAGGGATTCAAGGACGGTGCGCAATTCCGGGTCGCCAATGTCGCGCAGGGAATCGCCCAACTCCACCGGAATGGGCTTCAGGTTGCGCGGTGGCGCGCGGCGGTCCGGCGGGGCGGCGCTGACCATGCCCTGCTTCATCGCCACCTTGGCGACGGCGGCATAGCCGAAGAAGCGGTTCACCCGGTCGATAATGTCGGGCAGCACATGTTGGATCATCGGCGCATGGCCGCTCATCACCGTCAGCTGCAGCGTGCCGCCCGCCTTCTTTCCCGCCGGGAAGCGGATCGATTCGGGTTCGCTGATGCCGGCATAATGCGGTCCGACGATCTCCGCCCAGCGGGTGACGATGCTCGACTGGACGAAGCCGAACTTGCGGAAGGCAGCCGCGCCGATTGTGGGCATGAGGTCGGCGATCTGGCGCGGGCCGCCGACGCGGGGCCGTTCCTCCCGCTCCGCCTTGCGGTTTTTCAATTTGGGAGTCGCGGGGCGTTCCGTCATGGCGCGCTTAATGGCATAGGGCCGGCATGCACGTCGAGGGATCAACAAGGAAAATCGCGCAAGACCTGCTCGCTCATTATGACCGCCACGCGCGCAGGCTGCCGTGGCGCGCGCCGCCGGGCGCCAACGCCGCCGATCCCTACCGTGTTTGGCTGTCCGAGGTGATGTTGCAGCAGACGACCGTGGCGGCGGTCGGACCCTATTTCGCCAAATTCACCGACCGCTGGCCGACCGTCGAGGCGCTGGCGGCGGCTGAGGACGCCGATGTCATGGCCGCCTGGGCCGGCCTTGGCTATTATGCCCGCGCCCGCAACCTGCTCGCCTGTGCCCGCGCCGTCGCTGCCGATCATGGCGGCATCTTCCCCGATACGGAGGAGGGGCTGCGCGCCCTGCCGGGCGTCGGCGCCTATACGGCCGCAGCCGTGGCGGCGATCGCCTTCGGTCGGCGGGCGGTGGTGGTCGACGCCAATGTCGAGCGGGTGGTGGCGCGGCTCTTCGCCATCGATACGCCGCTGCCTGCCGGTCGGACGGCGATCCGCGCGGCGACCGACGCCATCACGCCCGACCTGCGGGCCGGCGATTTCGCGCAGGCGATGATGGATCTGGGCGCGACCATCTGTACGGCGCGGAGCCCGGCTTGCGGCATATGCCCGCTGCGCCCCGACTGCGCGGCGTTCCTGGCCGCAGATCCGGCCGCTTTCCCGGTCAAGGCGGCGAAGAAGGCCAAGCCGCGCCGGCAGGGCCATGGCTGGTGGATCGAGCGGCCCGACGGGCATGTCTGGCTGGTGCGGCGGCCGGACAAGGGCATGCTGGGCGGCATGCGCGCGCTGCCGTCGTCGGATTGGAGCGACGCCCCCGACGCCACGCCGCCGCTTGCCGCGCGCTGGTTTCGCGCGGAGCCACCGGTCGCCCATGTCTTCACGCATTTTTCGCTCGCACTCTCGGTGCATCATGCCCATGTCGGGCCTGACGTCACCCCGCCCGGCGCGGGCGAGTGGTGGCCGATAGCCAGGATCGGGGAGGCGGGCCTGCCGACCCTGTTCGCGCGCGCGGCGGAAGTGGTGGCGCAGGCAAAGAAGGAGATGATGCACAATGCACGGCAGTAACGTCCCTGGATCGCAGCCGCTCGGTTTTGCCGGGGGAACGCTGGACCGGGTGGACCCGATCCGCACCAACCCGGCTCTGCTGGCGGAAGCCTTCGCGTCGCCGCTCGCCCGCCAGCTGGTGCTGGAGGGACTTGACGCCGTAGTGGGTGACGGCCGCGTCGTGCTGGAGCCGCTCCCTTCCGACGCCTGGATCGAACATTATGTCCTGCTGGGCGTCGATGCGGAGCAGCGGCCGATCTTCGCGGAACTGCTGGCCGATGCGCCTGACAATGTTTTCCCCTCCCCGCGCAGCCGGTCGCTGACGAGCCAGGTGCCGGCCGATCAGGTGGCGCTCTACGGCACCGCGCGCAGCCTGCTGTCCTGGCACGTCCGGCACCGTTTCTGCTCGGTCTGCGGCCAGCGAACCGAGCCGGCCAAGGCGGGCTGGTCGCGCAACTGTCCCGCCTGCAAGGCGGAGCATTTCCCCCGCGTCGATCCGGTCGTCATCATGCTGGCCGAGCATCGGGGGCGCGTCCTGCTCGGCCGTCAGCATAGCTGGGACGCCCGCCGCTATTCGGCGCTGGCCGGCTTCGTCGAGCCGGGTGAGACGATCGAGGAAGCGGTCGTGCGCGAAATCAAGGAAGAGGCCGGCGTCGCCGTCCACTCGGTCCGCTATGTCATGAGCCAGCCCTGGCCCTTCCCCTCGTCGCTGATGCTGGCCTGTACCGCGCAATCCGATGACGACGCGCTGACGATCGATGAGGCGGAAATAGAGCATGCCTTCTGGTGCGATGCGGCGGGCGTCCGCGCCGCGCTGGCCGAGGAGCCGGACGCGCCCTTTGTCGCGCCGCCGCCGATGGCGGTCGCCTGGCATCTGCTGAAGCACTGGCTGGACGGGCAGGTTGCCTGAGCCTGGCCAAGCGCGTAAGGCCGCAGCCTTGTCCCGCCCCGCTTCAGGATATCGTTCGACATGCTCAGCCTAGAAGACGCCCAGTCACGCGCGCAGGATCTTGTGAACGCCGCGCGCAGGGCCGGGGCTGACGCGGCGGACGCCATCTATGCCGCCAATGCCTCGACCAATGTGTCGGTACGGCTCGGCGCGCTGGAGGATGTCGAGCGGTCGGAGGGCGAGGAGATCGGCCTGCGCGTCTTCGTCGGCCGGCGTTCGGCCAGCATCTCCGCTTCGGACATGAATCCGGCCACGCTGAACACGCTGATCGAGCGCGCCATTGCGATGGCCGGGCAAGCGCCGGAGGACCCCTTTGCCGGCCTCGCGCCGGAGGATCGGCTGCTGCGGGGCGCGCTTCCGGCGCTCGACCTGGTCGATGCGTTCGAGCCGGAGCCGGCGCAACTGCGCGAACGCGCGCGCGCCGCGGAGGAGGCGGCGCGCGGCGTCGACGGCGTCACGAACAGCGAAGGCGGCGGCGCGGCGACGGGCCACAGCCAGGTCGCGCTCGCCACCAGCCACGGCTTCGCCGGCGCCTATGGGGGAACGACCCACTCCACCTGGGCCAGCGTGCTCGCCGGCACCGGCAGCGATATGCAGCGCGATCATTCCAGCCACAGCGTGCGCCATATCGCTGATCTGGAAGACCCCGAAACGGTCGGAACCCGCGCCGGCGAGCGTGCGGTCGCGCGGCTCAACCCGGTCAAGGTCGAAAGCGGCGTCATGCCCATCCTCTTCGATCCGCGCATCGGCCCCAGCCTTCTCGGCCACCTGATCGGCGGCATGATGGGGCCGGCCATCGCGCGCCGGTCGAGCTTCCTGCTGGAATCGCTGGGCGAGGCGCTGTTCGACGCGAATATCACCATCATCGACGATCCGTTGCGCGCGCGCGGCCTGCGCTCCCGTCCCTTCGACGGAGAGGGCCTTCCCGTGGCGCGCCGCGCGCTGATCGAGCGGGGCGTGCTGACCGGCTGGCTGATGGATAGCGCCTCGGCCCGGCAACTGGGGCTGGAACCGACCGGCCATGCCAGCCGCGGCGGCAGCGGCGCGCCGGGCGTCGGCATTACCAACGTCCATATGGAGCCCGGCAGCCTGACTTCCGCTGAACTGATGGCGGACGTGAAGCGCGGCCTGTACCTCACCGAACTGATCGGCATGGGCGTCAATGGCGTGACCGGCGACTATAGCCGCGGCGCGGCGGGCTTCCTGATCGAGGACGGCGCGGTGACGCGGCCGGTGTCGGAAATCACCATCGCCAGCAATTTGAAGGCGATGTTCCGCGCGCTTGTGCCCGCCAACGACCTTGAGTTCCGCTATGGCATGAACGTGCCGACCCTCCGCGTCGATGGGATGACCGTTGCCGGCGGTTGAGATCGATCTGCGCCGGCTAGTCGGGGCCGTGTCCGACGCGGCGGACCGTGCCCTCACCCTGTGGGCGGGCGGCCAGACGCAGGTGCGCCAGTGGGAGAAAATGCCCGGCCATCCTGTCTGCGAGGCCGACCTCGAGCTGGATGGGATGCTGCGCGAAAGCCTCTACGGAATCGATCCCTCGGCCGGCTGGCTGTCGGAGGAAACCGCCGATACCGTCCATCGTCTCGACCTGCACCGCGTCTGGGTGGTCGATCCGATCGACGGCACGCGCGACTATCTGCGCGGCAAGCCCGGCTGGGCGGTGTCGGTCGCCCTGGTGGAGCATGGCGCGGTGCGGATCGGCATTCTCGCCGCGCCCGCGCGCAACGAATTGTGGATCGCAGAAGCCGGGGCAGGCGCGACCCGCAACGGCCGCGCGCTTCGGGCGGGGGCGCGCATGGACCTCCCGGGCGCACGGGTGCCGGCCGACCAGCTGCCCCGCCATGACCGCGACCTCACCGTAGTCCACAAGCCCAACAGCATCGCGCTGCGCATGGCGATGGTGGCGGCGGATGAGGCCGATCTGGTGGCGACGGTGCGCTGGGGCAATGAATGGGATGTCGCCGCCGCCGCGCTCATCGCGCAGGAAGCGGGCGCGATCGTCACCGATGCGCTGGGCGATCCCTTGTCCTTCAACCGGCCGGAGCCGACCGCCTTCGGTCTGCTCTGCGCGGCGCCCGGCATCCACGCGGCGGCGGCCGACCGCCTGGGCCCCCGCGCCCGCGAACTGTTGGGGCAGGGCTGAGCCGCTTCACTGCGCGGTACAGCGGCGCACGGTTGCTGCCGGCAGAACCTGTTCGAGCCTTTGCCGCACGACATCGGCCCATATGTGATAGTCCGCCGGGTTCATATGCACGCCTTCAGGCTGATAATTGCCATCCAGCCTGCCGCCCTTCAGCAGCGGCGTGGTGACGTCGGCGAAATAGGTGAGCGGCATCTGCGCGGACAGCCGACGTGCCGCCTCGCTGCATAATCGCTGCGCCTCCAGATTGGCGCTGCTCCCCGCCTGACGCTCAGATTTTGCCGTATTTGGCCTCGAAGCCCGCCAGATCGCCCGCCGCGAGATATTTGGCCTGATCGATCCACTGGTCGCGCACCGGGCGGCCTTTGAAATTGCCGAGCCTCGCGTCGATCGCCGCGACGTCGGCATCGCTCCAGTTCGCGATCTGGGCATAACGGGTGACACCCAACTCGATCAGCAGGGCATTGAGCTTGGGACCCACGCCCTTGAGCTTCAGCAAGTCGTCGTGAGCGCCCACATCGCTGCTGGTGACGGCGGGCGAGGCGGGGATCGCCTCAGCCACAGGGACGGCAGGAGCGGCCGCGACCGGCTCCGGCGCGACGAAGGGGGCGGCGGCAGGCGACACCGGCTCGGGAGCTGGCGGCGCGACAGGGGGTGCGGAGCGCTTCACCTCAAGGGGAGCGCTCGGCTCCACCGGCTTCTTGCGGCCCGAAAGCAGGAACACGACGCCGATGATGACCAGCAGCGCGATCAGCAGCCACAGGCCATAATCCATGAAAAATTCCTGCATCCCTCTCATCCCTCCCTGTCTGACCTGCCTCTAATAAGGATGCTCGGACGTGCGGGGCAAGCCTTTCAGCCGTTAGCCTCTTCCCGCGCGACCTCGCGCCAGCCGATATCGCGGCGGCAGAAGCCGGTTTTGAAGTCGATCGCGTCCACCGCCTGATAGGCGGCCTGCTGCGCTGCCTTGACCGTTTCGCCCGTGGCCGTGACGTTGAGCACGCGGCCGCCATTGGCGACGATCGCGCCCTCCTTTTCCGCCGTGCCCGCGTGGAAGACACGCGCCCCGGTCGCTTCCGCCGCATCGATACCGCGAATGGCGCCGCCCTTTTCGGGCGTGGCGGGATAGCCCTTCGCCGCCATGACGATGGTAAGCGCGGTGCGGTCCGCCAGCTCGACCGGTCCCTCGTCGGCCAGCCTCTCCTGCGCCACCGCGAGCAGCAGCGCCGCCAGGTCGCCGTCGAAGCGCATCATCAGCACCTGGCATTCAGGATCGCCGAACCGCGCATTATATTCGATCAGCTTGGGCCCCTCGGCGGTCAGCATCAGCCCCGCATAGAGCACGCCGCTATAGGGTGTTCCTTCGGCAGCGAGCGTATCCACCGTCGGACGGATGATCTTCTCGATCACCTCCGCTTCCAGTTCGGACGTCAGCACGCGGGCAGGGCTGTAGGCGCCCATGCCGCCGGTATTGGGGCCGGTATCGCCATCGCCGACGCGCTTATGATCCTGCGCCGATCCGAAGGGCAGGATGGCGCTGCCGTCGGTCAGCGCGAAGAAGCTCGCCTCCTCGCCGACCATGAATTCCTCCAGCACCACTTGCGCGCCGGCCGCGCCGAAGCTGCCCGAGAACATGTCCTCGATCGCCTCGACCGCCTTTTCGCGAGTTTCCGCGATGATGACGCCCTTGCCTGCGGCCAAGCCATCGGCCTTGATCACCACGGGCAGCGCGAAATCGTCGAGCGCGGCGATGGCGCCGTCCTTGCTGGTGACGCGCTCATAGGCGGCGGTGGGGATGTTTGCGCGCTTGCAGAGGTCCTTGGTGAAGCCCTTGGAGCCTTCGAGCTGCGCCGCCTTCTTGCCTGGGCCGAATACGGGAAAGCCCTTGACGCGCAGATTGTCGGCAAGCCCGTCGACAAGCGGCGCTTCCGGCCCGATCACCACCAGCCCGATGCTGTGGCGCAGGCAGAAATCGACGACCGCGCGATGATCCGTGGCATCAAGGTCGACCAGCGTCGCATGCTGGGCTATGCCGGGGTTGCCGGGCGCCGCATAAAGCGTCGTGAGAGCGGGCGATTGCGCCAGCTTCCACGCCAGAGCATGTTCGCGGCCGCCGCTGCCCAACAGAAGGATGTTCATTTCGCCCATGTCCCCGGAATATGAAGCTGGTTTTGATGTGTCGGGGCGCCTGTTAGCCGAGGATCGGGCCGGCGACAACGCGCCGCCGCTCTCGGTGAGCGAATTGTCGGCCGTGCTGAAGCGCACGGTCGAGGACCGGTTCGGCCATGTCCGCCTGCGTGGGGAAATCTCCGGCTTCAAGCGGGCGGGGTCGGGGCATATCTACCTCTGCCTCAAGGACGACAATGCCGTCATCGACGGCGTGATGTGGAAGGGCGGGGCGGCTCGCCTGCCGTTCGCGCCGCAGGACGGGGTGGAGGTGATCGCCACCGGCAAGCTCACCACTTACCCCGGCCGTTCCAAATATCAGATCGTGATCGATCGGATGGAGCTGGCGGGCGAAGGCGCGCTGATGGCGCTGCTTGAAAAGCTCAAGGCCAAGCTGGCGGGGGAGGGGCTGTTCGATCGCGACCGCAAGCGCCGCCTGCCCTTCATGCCGCGCGTCATCGGCGTCGTCACGTCGCCCACCGGCGCGGTGATCCGCGATATTCTCCATCGCCTGGAGGATCGCTGCCCCACGCAGGTGCTGCTCTGGCCCGTGCTGGTGCAGGGGCAGGGCGCCGCCGAACAGGTGGCACGGGCGGTGCGCGGCTTTTCCGCCATGCAGCCGGGCGGCCCCATACCTCGGCCCGATCTGGTGATTGTCGCGCGCGGCGGCGGCTCGATCGAGGATCTGTGGAGCTTCAACGAAGAGATTGTCGTCCGCGCGGTCGCCGAATGCTCGATCCCGATCATCTCGGCCGTGGGCCATGAAACCGACACGACGCTCTGCGACTATGCCGCCGACATGCGCGCGCCGACGCCCACCGCTGCGGCGGAAATGGCGGTGCCCGTGCGCGCCGAGCTGGCCGCGTTGCTGAAGGAACAAGGCCTGCGCATGGATCGCGCGGTGCGGCGCGGCGCCGCCCAGGCGCGCGAGCGGTTCGACATGCAGGTCCGGCTGCTTCCCTCGCCCGACACGCTGCTGGCGCCGCAGCGGCAGCGGCTCGACCAGCTCTCCGACAATCTCGTCGGCTGCCTGCGCCATCGCGTTGCCGACGCGCGCACGCATCTCAGCCAGGCGAGCGGCGCGCTGCGGCCCGCCTTGCTGCGCCAATATGTGAACCGCGCGAAGGAACGGGTCGAGCGCCTGCAACTGCGCCCCGACTATCTCGCCCGCGTCTATCGCGACCGGGCGACGGCGTTTGACCGCCTTGCGCGCCTGTTCCTCTCGGTCAATCCCGACCTGCCCTTGCAGCGCGGCTTCGCCCGGGTGATGGCCGCCGACCGGCTTATCCGGACGGTGGGCGATGCGCAGGCGGCCGGCGCCGTCAGCCTGCACTTCGCCGATGGCGCGGTGGGTGCGACGATCGAGGGCGGCTCCGTCCCCGCACCCCTTGAGAAGCCTTCGGCGGAGGTTATATCCAGTGCGCAGCGCGCGCCCCGAAAGGTGCGCGACCAGCAGCAGGGAAGCGGACAGCAGGACCTCTTCTCCTGATCCTGAAGCAGAAAGGCCCTTCCCACCCATGCTGATGTCCCATCGCGATCGCCCGGCCCGGCTTCACTATATGGCCTACAGCTTCCGCGTGCTGCAGGCGGGTGATCATGTCGTGTGCGCAGTCAGCGGCGAGAAAATCCCGCTCGACGATCTGCGCTACTGGAGCATCGCGCGGCAGGAGCCCTATGCCAGCGCCGAGATTTCCGCCAAGGCTGAACTGAAGGCGCGCGGCCTCCAGGCATGAGGCTCCTGTGCGCCGCAGCTGTGCTGGCGCTGGCCGGTGCGGCCATCGGCGCTTCAGCGCAGCGATCAGAACAATTTTACCTGTCGGGCGCCCCGGTCCAGGGCGGAGCGCTGAGCGGTACGGCGCCGGCTGGCGCAGTCGAGCTGCGGTTCGACGGGGAGCCTGTGCCCGTCGATCCGGACGGCCGCTTCCTCGTCGCCTTCGATCGCGACGCTGGTTCAGAGGCGCGCCTCACCGCCCGCCTGGCGGACGGACGTATTGTTGACCGCCCGCTCACCGTGGCGCCGCGCGCCTGGCGGATCGAGCGGGTGAACACGCCGATGCGGCCGGTGCGCGATAATCAGGCTTTCCTTGCCATTCGCCAGCCCGAACTGGCGCGCATCGCCGCCGCGCGGGCGCTAACCACCGACGCGAGCGGCTGGCGCCAGCGCTTCCTGTGGCCGCGCATCGGGCGGGTGTCGGGCCTGTTCGGATCGCAGCGAATCTATCAGGGGGAGCCCGGCGCCTATCATGGCGGCATCGACATCGCCGCCGCGACAGGTGATCCCGTCGTTGCCCCGGCCGACGGCGTCGTCACCCTGGCAGCCGACAAGCCTTTCACCCTGGAGGGAAATCTGCTGATGATCGACCATGGTCATGGCCTGGGCAGCGCCTTCCTGCATCTCTCCCGCATCGACGTGAAAGTGGGGCAGCATGTTGCGCAGGGCCAGCGGATCGGAGCAGTCGGCGCAACCGGCAGAGCGACCGGACCGCATCTGCACTGGGGTCTGCGCTGGAAGGAGGCGCGGATAGACCCGCTCCTGCTCGCCGGACCGATGCCCACTTCCTAATCTGTGTAACGCTCGCGGAACGAAATTTTGTCGCAGGCGTTGCCGTTCTGCGGAACGATAATTCCGCCACTAAATGCAACAGAATAACATTGTTGTTTGACGGCTGTTCAAGATCAGGATCGGCCATATGTGGCAAATTTACGACAGTATAATTCAAATCGAACCGGCGTCCGCGTCATTGCTTTACAGTCATAAAATGGCTGCGCAGATTGCCAAGCAGCACGGCTGAAGAGGGTTTGCTGTCGGGCTCCTAACGCCCTCCTCGGTCGTCAAGAACAAAGCATGCGGAGCAATCCGCGTGTCTCCAGAGCAAGGGACTGGACTGTGAAAAAGATCAACAATGATGCGTGCCTGCGCGCGAGCGCAGCACTGCAGGCGCTTGCCGTAGCTGGCGCCGGATTCGCCGCCTTCTCCGCGCCTGCCGTCGCGCAGGAGCCACAGGCAGCCACCACGACCCAGGATGCCGCGGCTGACGATCAGGGCGACGTCATCGTCGTCACCGGCTCCATCATCCGCCGCACCGATGCGGAAACTCCGTCTCCCGTCACCACCGTATCGGTCGAAAATCTCGATCGTCGCGGTATCAGCACGGTCCAGGAAGGATTGCAGCGCATCGCAGCCAATAACGGTCCGGCGCTGACCAACAGCTTTTCGGCGAACGGGGCCTTTGCGGCTGGTGCGTCAGCGGTGTCGTTGCGTGGCCTGTCGACCAACTCCACGCTGGTTCTGTTCGACGGCATGCGCGCCGCCTATTACCCGCTTTCGGATGACGGCACGCGCAACTTCGTCGATCTGAACACGATCCCTGACGACATTGTCGATCATATCGAAGTGCTGCGCGACGGCGCCTCTTCCAGCTATGGCGCGGACGCGATCGCCGGCGTGGTCAACGTCATCACCAAGCGGGAGTTCAAGGGCATTGCAGGCCGCGCGGAGGCTGGCATTTCCAGCCGTGGCGACGGTTCGCAATATCGCCTGTCGATGACTGCTGGCACCGGCGACCTGGATGACAATGGATACAACGCCTATGTCAGCGGCTTCTATTATAAGAGCAAACAGCTGAAGAACAGCCAGCGTCCATATCCCTATAACAGCGACGATTATCGCGGCGTCTGCAACGACGGCAATTGCGGCCCCAACAATGTCGTCGATGGCCTCGACGCCGATGGCGCCTATCCTGGCTTCAGCCCCGTCGTTACCAACACGGGCAGCAACTTCTTCGTGCGGCCGGCAAATGCGCTGACCGGTGCTCAGAACGGCCGGTACGAAATCCTGAATCCCGCCGGCTGCAACGGCCGCAGCACGCCTTATTCACTGACGCCTGGAGAACTGGCGGCGACCGACGAGGACGGCAATCTCATCAACGCCTCCGCGCCGACAACGGTGTGCCAGGAAGATCTGACGCAGAATTACGGCATCATCAACCCGAATATCCAGCGTTACGGCTTGTCGGCCCGCTTCACCGCGCGCATCGGCGATTCGAGCGAAGCCTATGCGCAGTTCAACTTCCTCCAGACCGACGTCAGCTATGACGGCCTGCCCAGCACGATCCGCGGAAACGCGCCTGCGCCCTTCTACTTCCCGCGCTACAGTAGCTCGGGCAACGTCGCCTATTATGGCAACAACACAATCCTGCAGCTGCCGGTCTATGTCTGCCCGCGCGGCACGACCGTCGCTTGCACCGCCGCGAATGGCACGCTGAACCCGAATAATCCCTTTGCGGCGTCGGGTCAGAACGCAGCCATCATCGGCCGCCTCTCCAACTCGCTCGAACATGATGAATCTCGCACCCGAGCCTATCGCGGTGCGCTGGGCATCAAGGGACCGATCAACGACAGGTGGAACTATCAGGTCGACGCGACGGCCATGCACATGGACCTGCGCCGTAAGTCGGACGGCTATGTCTATATCCAGCATCTGCTGGACGTAATCGCGGATGGCAGCTTCAACTTCGTCAACCCTGCCGCTAACAGCCAGGCGGTGATGGACTATTTGATGCCGACGGCGCTCTCGACGTCGACGTCGGACATGGTTCAGGTGCAAGGCGTGGTAAGCGGTGACCTGCTCGACCTGCCGGGCGGTCCGCTGCAGGTCGGCGTCGGAGTATCCTTCCGCTACGAAGCCATTGATTCCCCTTCTATCAACTCCGACATCAACGGCGGGACGGAGCGCTACTATCGCCTGAACGGCTTTGCCGTGAAGGGCAGCCGCAAGGTCTATTCGGCCTATGCGGAGATCAACGCCCCGATCATCGATCAGGTCGAGGTGAACGTCTCCGGCCGGTATGACCGTTATTCCGGGGGTATCGACAATTTCTCGCCGAAGCTCGGCGTGAAGGTGAAGCCGATCAGGGAGGTGCTGCTGCGCGGCACCTACTCGAAGGGCTTCCGCATCCCCAGCTTCGGTGAGGCGAACGCGACCTTCCCGACGACTGGCTTCGTCGGCAATGGCGCGACGCTGTTCAACGACACTTATCTGGCCCAATATGGCTGTACGGTGGCGACCTTCAGCAGCTGCCCGCAATATATCCGCAGCGGCACCTATGGCGCCACCTCGCTCGCCAACCCCGACCTGAAGCCCGAAAAGTCACGCAGCTTCACGGCCGGCATCCTGGTCGAGCCGATGCGCGGCCTGTCCTTCTCCGTCGACTATTACAACATCAAGAAGACGGGGGCGATCACCACGGCGGACAACACGCCCGCTTTGCAGGCCTATTATGCCGGCCTGCCGATCCCGGCCGGGTTCAACGTGATCGAGGATGTTCCCATCGCTCCGGGCGATCCGCGTCAGCCGCGCGTCGCCTTCGTCCAGTCGGGCTTCATCAACGCCGACACCATCAAGTCGGAAGGCTTCGACTTCGGCGTCAATGCCGACCTGCCGATCACCGACAGCATCCGTTGGTCGAGCTCGCTGGAGGCCAGCTACATCCTCCGTCTGGAAACCACCTTCCCCGACGGCACGACGCAGCGCTATGACGGCACGCTCGGGAACTTCAACCTGACATCGGGTTCGGGTACGCCCAAATGGCGCGGCACATGGACGAACACGCTCGACTTCGGCAAGGTCGCGCTCACGGGTATCGTCAACTTCTTTGGCGGCTATGATCTGTCGGCGATGGATCAGGGTGACGATTACAAGGATTGCGGCCAGAACCCGGACCGTTTCGTGCCTTGCCGGGTGAAGGACTATATCACCTTCGACCTCAACGCGCAGGTCAAGGTGACGGATCAGTTCACCTTCTACGCCAACATGTTGAACGTGTTCGACAAGCTGCCTCCGATCGATCCGGTGACCTATGGCGCCCACGCCTACAACCCGGTTCAGGGCGGCGAGGGCATCTTGGGCCGCTACTTCCGGGTCGGCGCGAAGTTCAACTACTGACCTTCGGCTCCCCCGAAGCGTAAGAGAAGGGGCGCTTCCGATACGGAAGCGCCCTTTTTTCATGCGATGTTGAGCTTCAGCGCGCCATCCCCCTCGTCCACGCGCACCGTCGCGCCATCCGGCACCTCGCCGCGCAGGATCAGGTCCGCCAGCGGGTCTTGCAGGTAACGCTGCACCGCGCGCTTGAGTGGCCGTGCGCCATAGACCGGGTCATAGCCGACCCGCCCCAGCCACGCCCGCGCGCCGTCGGTCAGGTCCAGCACCACCTTGCGGTCTTTCAGCAGCTTGCCGATGCGTGCCACCTGAATGTCCACGATAGGCGCCATATGGGCCGCGCCCAGACGGTGGAACAGGATCACCTCATCAAGGCGGTTCAGGAACTCCGGCCGGAAATGCGCCCGGACGATGTCCATCACCTGATCCTCAACCTTCTCGACCGGCTCGTCGTCGGCAAGGCCGGCAATGAATTGGCTGCCCAGGTTCGACGTCAGCACGATGATCGTGTTGGTGAAGTCGACCGTGCGTCCCTGCCCATCGGTCAGCCGGCCATCGTCCAGCACTTGAAGCAGCACGTTGAACACGTCGCCATGCGCCTTCTCGACCTCATCGAACAGCACGACCTGATAGGGCCGCCGCCTGACCGCCTCGGTCAGCACGCCGCCTTCCTCATAGCCGACATAGCCCGGAGGCGCGCCGATCAGCCGCGCGACCGAATGCTTCTCCATGAACTCGCTCATGTCGATGCGCACCATCGCGCTGTCGTCATCGAACAGGAATCCGGCGAGCGCCTTGGTCAGCTCGGTCTTGCCGACGCCCGTGGGACCCAGGAACAGGAAAGACCCCAGCGGCCGGTTCGGGTCCTGCAGACCGGCCCGCGACCGGCGCACGGCGGTCGAGACGGCCTTCACCGCATCGGCCTGCCCGATCACCCGCTTGCCCAGTTCCGCTTCCATGGCGAGCAGCTTTTCCCGCTCGCCCTCCATCATCTTGTCGACGGGAATGCCGGTCCAGCGCGACACGACCGAGGCGATGTCTTCGCTCGTCACTTCCTCCCGCAGCATCGCCCCTTCGGTAGCGCCCTCCGCCTCGGCGATCTTGCGCTCCAGATCGGGGATGCGCCCGTACGCCAGTTCGCCCGCCTTGGCGAGGTCGCCTGCGCGCTGCGCCTGATCCAGCTCGACCCGTGCCGCGTCCAGCTGTTCCTTCAGCTTGCTCTCACCGGCGATCTTGTCCTTCTCGGCCTGCCAGCGCTGCGTCAGCCCCGCCGACTGTTCCTCCAGATTGGCAAGATCCTCCTCCAGCGCGTCCAGCCGGTCCTTCGACGCCTTGTCCGTCTCCTTGCGGAGCGCCTCGCGTTCGATCTTCAGCTGGATGATCCGCCGGTCCAGCGTCTCGATCTCCTCGGGCTTGCTCTCCACCTCCATGCGCAGCCGCGATGCAGCCTCGTCCATCAGGTCGATGGCCTTGTCCGGCAGAAAGCGGTCGGTGATATAGCGATTGCTGAGCGTCGCCGCCGACACGATCGCGCCATCGGTGATCCGCACGCCATGGTGCAGCTCATATTTTTCCTTGAGCCCGCGCAGGATGGAGATGGTGTCCTCCACCGTCGGCTCGCCCACGAACACCGGCTGGAACCGCCGCTGTAGGGCCGGGTCCTTCTCGACATATTTGCGATATTCATCGAGCGTCGTCGCGCCAATGCAGTGCAGTTCGCCGCGCGCCAGGGCCGGCTTCAACAGATTGCCCGCGTCCATCGCGCCTTCGCTCTTGCCCGCGCCGATCAGCGTGTGCATCTCGTCGATGAACAGGACGATCTGGCCCTCGCCGGCCTTCACCTCGTCGAGCACGCCCTTCAGCCGCTCCTCGAACTCGCCGCGATATTTGGCGCCGGCGATCAGGCTGCCCATGTCGAGCGCCATCAGCGTGCGGTCCTTGAGCGTATCGGGCACGTCGCCATTGGCGATGCGCAGCGCCAGCCCTTCGGCGATGGCGGTCTTGCCGACGCCGGGATCGCCGATCAGGACGGGGTTGTTCTTGGTACGCCGGGCCAGGATCTGAATGGTGCGGCGGATTTCCTCGTCGCGGCCGATCACCGGGTCCAGCTTGCCCGCGCGCGCCGCTTCGGTCAGGTCACGGGCGAATTTCTTGAGCGCGTCGTAACGATCCTCAGCGCCCGCCGTGTCGGCGGTGCGTCCGCCGCGCAGATTGTTGATCGCGGCATTCAGCGCCTCGGCCTTGACGCCCGCGCGCTCAAGCGCCTTGCCCGCCGCCGTGGTGGTCGCGAGGGTGAGCGCCAGCAGCAGCCGCTCGACGGTGACGAAGCTGTCGCCCGCCTTGGCCGCGACCTGCTCCGCGCTGTCGAGCACGCGCACGGCGTCATTGTCCAGGCCCGGCGTCTGCTGCGCGCCGCTGCCGGAAACCGACGGCACCTTCGCCAGCGCCGCATCGATCTCGCGCAGCGCCACGCCGGCATCGCCGCCCGCCGCCTTGATGAGGCCCGACGCCATGCCCTGGCTGTCCTCCAGCAGCGCCTTCAACAGATGCTCCGGACCAATGCGCTGGTGGCTCATCCGGATCGCCACGGTCTGCGCCGACTGGAGAAAACCCTTGGCGCGGTCGGTAAATTTCTCGAGGTTCATGCCATCCTCTCGCGTGAAGTGCCGTCACAGGTGAATAACCGCTAGTAGACCTGTCTTCCACGATCGCAGATTTGTCCGATATAGGTATTCCTACGCTTTCGTCTGCTGGCAGAAATCTGCTCCAGCCTTCCCAGAGGTGGTTTACATGGAAAGAAACTCGCTAATCCCTGTTCGCGAAAAATGGATATGTTGCGAGGAGGCGAGGTGAGCCGCATTTGCGGTCCTTCCCTTATCTACTCCATCAACCCCGCCTCACTAATGCTACAGCGGATGCGGTTAGCTAAGCGCCTCCCCTTCCAAGGGCTTCCGCCCGCTTCAGCCACCGAACCCGCTGACGTTGATGAGCGATGCTGCCGATAATGGAGTGTCGGGTCGGCTTGACTCCTGTAAAGCCTAGAATGTTCCTTTCCAGGCTCTTCAAGCTATGCGACCTGTAAACGAGTCGGTAGAGGATCGCTGGCATTCCCATCGTGACGATTATCCGCGCGGAGCGACCGCGCAACAGCTTCTCAGGAAAGCCCTTTTCACGATAGCGAAACGCGAAGGTGGGCCGCGCGACCTGTTCAAGGAAGGCCTTCAGCAGTGCGGGCATGTCGCCGAGCCACAAAGGATACAAGATCACCAAATGCTCGGCCGCCATTATGGCTGCTTGCGCCTGCTCGATGTCCGGCGGAACAACGCCATGTTCCCACTCCGATTGAGTGCGCACCAGCGGAAATTCAAGGCTGGCGACGCTGATGCGCCTGATCTGATGGCCCGCCGCTCTAGCCCCCGTTTCGTATGCGTCGGCGAGAGAATGTATGAATCGTCCTTGCGCTGGATCAGGATGGCCGTCGATGATGGTGATACGGGTCATGGAAGGCTTCTCCTCCAAAGCTAAAGTGACCCGCAACAGAGCCTATCAGAACTCCGGCAGATGGTCCGCAGTTTGACCCACGCGGTTCTTTAACCTGTCACCCTGAAAGTTCAGCAGGCTTCTGGTGCCGCCGGGTCAGGGCCATAAATACAAGCCCACTTCCTGCGATCGCAATACTTACCGCGAGCATAGCCGGGAAGACCGCCCTGAACTGTCTGACCTCACCGAAGATCACGATAGCGAACATCGCGAGGGGAGGGCGGCCTTCAAAGCCCGAGCCTGATCCGAAGTCGCCAAAGCCGCCCGTTAGGAGCCACGCCAGCTCATTCAAATCAACCTACTTAAGCTCTCCGGCAGATGTAAGTTCCAAACCATTTCTCTCTCGGTCTTACCTGTTGATCATGCCTGAACCAATTCGTTGGAATGCCACAGCGATCTGGTCTGCCAGCGCATTGTCAACGGAGGTGTCGCGCATTGCCGCGCGCATTGCGTCCACCCACTGGTCCGCGACTATGTTAGGGATCGGCACCGCTGCGTGAAGCGACATCATGCATTTGCCCGGATTGCTGTCGAACCAATCGCGTGGTCCGCCCAGCCAAGCTGAGAGGAAACCCGTAAGCGAATGGCGCATGGGGCCGAGGTCATCGGCATGCAGGGCGCGGAGATCCCGATAGGCGGGCACGCTGTCCATCAGGTCATAAAAGCGATCCACGATGCGCCGCACGGCCTCGCCGCCGCCGATGGTCTCGAAGGGAGTCTGGACCTCAACGGTTGCCGTCACGGGCGCTTTGCCCTCAGAGCATCATCAATGGAAACGCCGCCGAGCACCACCGCGAAGGTGGCAAGCGCGATGACAACGAACAGGTCGTAATGGCCGGTGAAAACGTCAATCATGGAAGCTCTCCTTACAAAGGAACTCTAGCTTGGCCGGCGTGGCGGGAATTTGATTTTGGTCAAAGCGCGTGAGCGGCGGCGGACCCAGAACGCATTTTTTGGGAGAGCCATCCGGCTCTAGGGGGGCCACACATCGTGGTCCGCGCCGTTCGCAGATCAGGAGGTGGCAGGCGAGGTTCTTGCCAGGCGGGGGAACAGGGTGACGCTGCCAGGGTGGGGCAAGTCCAAGGGGCCAAGCCGCAGAAATAAGTCCGGGAGGCTGTAAAGACCGGCGCGCGATCCAACGACATGCCAAGAGAGGCGAGGGCGGCCAACATAGGCGCGCTAGACCGCATGGCTGAAACGGCCTTCTGCCGGCAGAAGATAGCTATCGAAACAGGCGGCGATGCTGCGCGCGTAGGGGAGCGCTTCGCGCGTCAGGGCAATGCGATCCCCATTCATCCGCACCAGGCCGCGCGCCATGAACGAAGAAAGATCGCCGAGGGGCTGCGTCACGCCCATAAGCGCTTCGCCATGGCAGAGCAGTTCCTCGATGATGCGGCCCCGGAGGCGATCTTCGGGCGTGCGGAGAGAGCCACGCACGGCCGAAAGCTGCCCGGCCTCGACGCGCTGGCGCCAAACCCCAGCCTGTTTCTCATTTTGGACGATCAGGTCCGGGAACTGACTGATCGCGCTGGCACCGAGGCCCAGCAGGAAGTCGGCGGGATCATCGGTAAAGCCCTGAAAATTGCGGCGCAGGCGCCTTTCGCGCTGGGCACGGGCCAGCCCGTCTTCGGGCAAAGCGAAATGATCGAAGCCGATGGCGCTGTATCCCGCCGCGGTCAGCATGTCATGGCCCTGTCCTGCCATGTAGAAGCGGGTGGCGAGGTCCGGCAAGTCGGCGGCGTCAATGCGCCGCTGACGGGGCAGCAGCCGCGGCATATGGGCATAGCCGAACAGCGCGATGCGCGCAGGCTGCATGCGGATGCTGGCATCGATCGTGGAGGCGAGGTCGTCGAGGCTCTGGCCGGGCAGGCCGTACATGAGATCGAACCCGACGGCGATGCCGGCTGCGCGCAGCTGATCGACAGCGCGTTCGACCATGTCGAGCGGCTGGATGCGGCCGATGCGGGTCTGGACATGGGGCGTGAAGGTCTGGACGCCTAGATTGACCCTGCCAACACCCGTTGCCGCGAGCGTGGCGATCCATTGCCCGTCGAGCCGTCGCGGGTCGAGTTCGACAGATACCTCTGCCTGCCTGGCATCGAAGCAGAGGAAAAGCTGTTGCAGCAGCCGCACGAAATCCACGAGGGGCAGTGAATTGGGACTTCCGCCGCCGAAGGCGATCCGGAGGACCTGGCCGCGATTACCAATTCGTTGCGCGATCAGGGCGATCTCCCGCTCCAGCGCTTCGACATAGGCGGTGAGGCGCTGGGCGCGATTGGCGGCGCCTGTATTGCACCCGCAATACCAGCAGATGTCGTGGCAATAGGGGATGTGGAGATAAAGCGAGAGGGCCGTGCCCTTTTCCGCCGCGTCGAGCCGTGCGGCTAGATCGGCCGCGCCGACATCGCTGCTGAATTGCGCGGCTGTGGGATAGCTGGTGTAGCGCGGCACGGACTGCGTCAACAGGTCAGGATGATAGGTCCACATGGGGAATTCTGATCCCACGACCAGCGCGGCGGAACCTTGAGAAAGGTCAAATTGCCGGTTGCGCGCATCAATGTCGTATCGTGTCGATAGCGACACACTCAACTCTCCAACATCAGGGAGATACAGCAATGACGGTCAAGATGATCCTGTGCGGCGCGGCGGCGCTCGCCGCGCTCGCGGCTGGTCCGGCGCAGGCGGTCCGGGGCGATGTGCTGCTGCGGCTGCGCGGTATCATGGTGGCGCCCAGTGAAAAGAGCGGCAGCATCCTTCCGGCCTTTCCGGGAGAGAAGGTGAAGGTCCACAACAGCGCGATGCCGGAAGTCGATGTCACCTACATGGCCACCGACCATATCGGCCTTGAACTGGTCGCCGGGACCACGAAGCACAGCGCGAGCGGGCTGACCGGAACCACTGGGAGCGATCGGGAAGCTCGCCTCTATCTGGGTGCTGCCGCCGACGCTGACGGCGCAATATCATCTACTGCCCGAAGGAAAGATCCGCGCGTATGTCGGCGCCGGGATCAACTATACGTTTTTCTATAACGAGAAAGCTTCCGGAGCGCTGGAAAGCGCGGTGGGTGCGGCTCGGGTGCATATGACCGATAGCGTCGGATGGGCAGGCCAGGCGGGCGTCGACGTGGACCTGACCGACACGATCTTTCTCAATTCGGACGTCAAATATCTCGACATCGACACCACGGCGCGCCTGACCACCAGCGCCGCCGGCGTGCAGCGGGTCAAAGTGCATCTTGATCTCTTTGTCTTTGGCGCAGGGATCGGCTTCAGGCTGTAGGCCCACCCGTTCACGCCGACGCGAGCGCCTTCACGACGAAAGGAAGGCGCTCGCCGCTCGGCGCGGTCAGGGAGAGATAACTGCCGGGCTGAATGGCGTGGGTGTCCAGGCGGAAGATCTTTTCATCATCCTCCTCCCCCTTTTCGTAGGACAACGCCCATCCCGAAGGGGTGTGCAGCAGGCAGCCGTGATGATCGGGCTCATTCGGCCAGAAGCGGCGCACCGTCGCCAGTTCGGGATGACGGCGATATTCCTGCTCGTCGATGAGGCCTTCCGGGCCCAGCGGCAAGCGCATCACATAGCAGCGTGCCGCCGATCCGTTGGGGAAAGCCTGCGTGCGGGCAAGTTCAAGGCGTATCGTCGTCCAAGTCATTCCTCATCAATCCGATTCCGCCGGGGGAAATCATATAAGGACTATCCCTGATGGCAGGGACGACCGCACCCGGCCTACCGATAGCAAGTGAGGAATGGCTTGCTGGGAGACGTGCGATGAAATCGGTTCTGCTGCACATTCATGATGATACGGGATCTGAAGGCCGCCTGCAGGCCGCCTGCGACATTGTTCGCGCGACTAGCGGCCATATCCATTGTGTGCAGGTGAGGTCGATGCCCGACTTTGTCGGCGCCGACATGTATGGCGGCGCGTCAGCTGCCCCTCAAATCATGGCCGAGTTGCGCGAGGTCGACGAAAAGATGCGCCTTCGAGTCGAAGAACGGCTGGCTCGCGAAGGCGTGAACTGGGACTGGGTCCACGTTGAAAGCGACCTCGTCCATGGCTTGCTGTCGGCGGCCACGCTGGCTGACATCATTCTCGTCACCCTGCCCGAACAGCCGCGCAAGCATCTGCGCGATCCGTTGAACCTGGCCGCCGACCTCGCCCTGGCAGGACGGACGCCGGTGCTTGCTGTTCCGCAGGCGGCGAAATCATTGAACGTGGCGGGTGTTGCCCTGATCGCCTGGGATGGGTCGCAAGAGGCATCGACTGCACTCCGGCTCGCCGTGCCGCTCCTCAAGCTGGCTGAGCAGGTGCATGTCGTCACCATCGAGGAGCAGAGGAAATATGCTTTCCCATCGACGCGCGCGTGCGAATATCTATCGCTGCACACAATCCCCTCGCAGTTGCATAGCGAGGCGCGCAAAGAGGGATCGGTCGAGGACGCGCTGATGACAGCGGTTCGGGCCTTGAGGCCTGACTGGATCGTCATGGGCGCCTTTGGTCACAGCCGGATGCGTGAACTCGCTTTCGGCGGGGTGACACGGGTCATGCTGCGCGAGGCGCAAGTGCCGCTCTTGCTGGCGCATTGAAGACGCGGCATGATGGCGCCATGGGGGTTGCGGACGACGAAATCGAGGGCTTGAGCGAGCGCGAGCACAGCCTGGAGCAGGCGCTGCTGGGGTCGATCCTGGCAACGGTGCCGGACGCCCTGATCGTCATCGACATGACGGGCCATATCATCTCGTTCAGCGCCGCTGCCCAGCGCATGTTCCAATATGCCGAGAGCGATGTGCTAGGCGAAAATATCTCGATGCTGATGCCTTCGCCCGACCGGGAACGGCATGACGGCTATATCGATCATTATCTCGGCACGGGCGAAAAGCGGATCATCGGCATCGGGCGGCTGACCAGTGCACGGCGGCGGGATGGGTCCGTTTTTCCCATCGAATTGTCAGTCGGCGAGGTCCATGATCAGGGACGGCGCCTGTTCACCGGTTTCATCCGTGACCTGACCGAGCGGCAGCAGGCCGAGCGGCGCGTCGCCGACCTGCAGGCCGAACTGGCCCATGCGAGCCGAGTGACCGCCATGGGCACGCTGGCTTCGGCGCTGGCGCATGAACTGAACCAGCCGCTGACAGCCATCGCCAACTATCTGGAAGCCGGGCGCGACATGATCGATGCCGGAGGCCCGCTGGATCGTGAGTTGCTGCGCGAAGCCATGGAGGAAAGCGCGGGCCAAGCGCTGCGCGCGGGTGAGATCATCCGGTCGCTGCGCGAATTCATCAGGCGCGGCGAGACGATGCGGCAGCCTGAGCCGCTGCGCGGGCTGCTGGCGGAAGGGGCGGCGCTGGCCTTCATCGGCACCAACAGTCGCGGCATCGACATGGACATCAGCGTCGACCGGCGAGTGGACGAGGTGCTGGTCAACCGCGTCCAATTGCAGCAAGTGATCATCAACCTGATCAAGAATGCGGTCGAAGCGATGGCGAACAGCCCTGCGCGTATTCTGCGCCTGTCCGCCGCGCCGGGGGAAAAGGGTCGCGTCGAGGTGACCGTGGCCGATAGCGGACCCGGGCTGGACCCCGACATGTCGCGCACGCTCTTCACGCCCTTCACAACCACCAAGGCATCGGGCATGGGCGTCGGCCTTTCCATCTGCCAGACCATCATCGAAGGCCATGGCGGGCGAATCTGGGCCGAACCATCGCCCTGGGGCGGCGCGGCCTTTCATTTCACACTGGACGCAGCGGACGGAGCATGAGCAAACCCTATTCCATCTACGTCGTGGATGATGACGAGGCGATCCGGCGGTCGCTGTCCTTCATGCTGAAGACGAGCGGCTATGCGGTGCAGCTGTTTGAGGGCGGGAATGCCTTCATGAAAGCGGCGACTGATTTGTCGCCGGGCTGCGTCCTGCTGGATGTGCGGATGCCGGATATGGACGGGCTGGAAGTGCAGCGCGAATTGCGCGCGCGCGGCGTCATGCTGCCGGTGGTGATCATGACCGGGCATGGCGATATCGACATGGCAGTCGCCGCGATGAAGGGGGGCGCCAGCGACTTCATCGAGAAGCCGTTCGAGAAAGCGGCGCTGCTGGGCTGCGTGGAGGCGGCGCGCCGGATATCGGTGGCCGATCGCGGCGCTAATGCACGGGCGCAGGATGCGCAGGCGCGGCTCAACATCCTGACCGACCGGGAACGGGACGTGTTAGATGGGCTAGTTGAGGGGCTGCCCAACAAGACGATCGCCTATGATCTGGGGATCAGTCCACGCACGGTGGAGATCCATCGCTCCAATCTGATGCAGAAACTGGAGGTCAAGAGCCTAGCGGAAGCGCTGCGCATCGCTTTCCATGCGGGGGAGTGAGGATGTCGATCAGCAGTACAAGTGCATGCGTCTGAACACCTGCCTTCGTTCGTCCTGAACATGCCGAAGGACGCGCTTTGTGCTTCGACAGGCTCGGCATGAACGGGTGGAGCAAAACCGCCCATTTTGCGGCCCCTCTTCATCATGGTAGGGACATTTACGGATAGGTCCGACGCGCGCGTGGGACCATGCACTGGACATGGACAGCCAATTTGATCTGGCGCAAACAGCGCCCACCTCGATAGCGGTCGGCCGGACCTGCGGCGCGCATGATTGCGACCGCTGCGACGTGCGGGATCGGGCGATCTGCGCCGACCTGGACTCTTCGCAGCGAGCGAGCCTCAATCGCCTTGGACGGCGTCTGACAGTGAAGGCCGGGCAGACGGTGATGTGGGAAGGCGAGGAGTCCACGCTGGTAGCGAACGTGATCGACGGGACGCTCAAATTGTCGACCTCGACCGGGGACGGGCGCGAGCAGATAGTGGGCGTCGTTTACGCATCGGACTTCATCGGCAGGCCCTTCGGCGCGCGGACGCCGCATAGCGTGACGGCGCTGACCGATGCGCGCCTGTGTCTCTACCCGCGGGGCGCGTTCGATGGCTTCGCGCGGGAACATCCCGCTCTGGAGCACCGATTGTTGCGGCGGACCCTGGATGATCTTGATCGGACGCGGTCGTGGATGCTGCTGCTGGGGCGGAAGAATGCGCGGGGGAAGGTCGCGACCTTCCTCCTCGACATGCAGCGGCGCGTGCGCGCGGACGGAAAAGGCGTGATTGAACTGCCGCTCTCCCGTCAGCAGATCGCCGACGTGCTGGGGCTGACGATCGAGACGGTGTCTCGGCAGATGAGCGAAATGAAGCGGATGGGTGTGATCGTCCTTCACCGGCGCCGCGGCGTATGCATCGTGGACGCACCGTGGTTGGAGAGCATGGCCGAAGGCGACTGATAATTCATCATGGCGAGGGTTCGCCAGCGGCCTACGGGACGAGCGGCCTCGGCATAGCCATCCTCACGGGCGAGAGCGCGCCGGTGCGGGTGCATTCCGGCGATATGGTTTCAGCGGGCGCGCTGGACGTGGACGGCCCGATCACCGTGGAGATCAGCGCGGCAGGCGCCGACGCCGTCTCGCCAACATTGCCCGGCTGATGGAGGAAGCGGGGCAGGGCAAGTCGCGTTACGTGCGCCTCGCGGACAGGGCGCCCGCTGTCACGCGCTTGCGTGCATCTGCTGGCGGCGTTGTCCTTCGCCGGATGGATGATCGCGGGCGCGGGTGTGCACCAGGCGCTGCTGATCGCGGTTGCGGTGCTGTTGATCACCTGCCCCTGAGTGCCCTTGGCCTTGTGGTTCCGGCGGCCAGATCGTCGCCTGCGGCGGGGCGTTCTCGTGAAGGACGGATCGGCACTGGAACGCCTTGCCAAAGTCAGCGAGGCGATCTTCGACAAAACCGGCACGCCTGACCCTCGGCCGCCGGACCCCTGTCGACCTCAACAGGTGCCGGATGCGGATCGGCCGATCCTGCTTGCGCTCGCACAGACAAGCCGCCACCCGCTCAGCGTATTGCTGCGACTCGCACGGGAAACCGCAGGCGTGGTCCCGGCCGTGCTTTCCCATGTTCGGGAACTTCGGCGAAGGCGTGTCCGCGCACTGCGGGGATGTGCCGGTGTGCCTGGGTCGCCCGCGCAGCGTCGTCAGCTTTTTTGGACTGACAAGCGAACATCGGCACGGGGATCGCTCCGCGCTGATCAGTTTCGCCGACGCGCTGCGCCCGGACACGATCGGGACGCTGGCCGAACTGGGCGGCATGGGCCTCAAGACCCTGATCGCCAGCCGGGACCAGCCCGACGCGCCGGAGGAGATCGCGCGCGCCATCTGTACGACGGCCATCGGTCATCTGCGCCCGGCCGACAAGCTGGCGCTGATTCGAACGGCTGAGCGGCAGGGGCGAAAAGATACTAAAAGGGCGGGTCCGAACCCGCCCTTTTTGATTCCGGCGGCAGCGATCAGCGCGGGGGAATGGGACGGCAGCGACTTGGAGCCCGCACCATCAGCGATTCCATGTAGCGCGGTAACCCCGCCAGTTTTGCATGCGCGATCCTTACCGCAGGTTTCTGGAATAGCACACGCAGTGTGCGCAGATCAGTTCCCATTTCGTACTGAATTCGTAAGCTTCTGCTGCCGCTGCGACAAACCGATGTTTATAAGACTGATACCTGCGACCGCAAAACTGATCGCGAGAGTAGCCGAGAACACTGCCACGAACTCTCTGACCTCACCGAAGATCACGATAGCGAACATCGCGAGGGGAGCGCCTGCCATCAAGGCCAACCCCAGTCCAAGGTCAGCGAACCCCCGCACAAGCAGCCATGCCCAGTTCGCCGTCGGACCCAAGCGTGACTGAAAACCTACATCCAGCGACAAAATTCCTCGTAGGAGGAACCAGATCATGACGAATGCAGCAAGAGGATGAAGACCATGCCAGGGCGCGCCGAGGAACATGGCTGCCAAGACAACGGTGAGAGCTCCTGATCCGAACGTGAGACGGCCCGTCCAGCTATGGCGTCCGGTCCAGGAGAGTAGCAGTTCAGACATGCCGCCGGCCAGCAGCATCCAGCCAACCAGGCGAGGCAGCACATGGACCTGAGTCAGGGGCAGGGCAAGAGCAGCCGCAGCGAGCAAAATTTTGAATAGCCCACATGCGATCGTCAACTGCCAGGGCGAAACATGGAAAGGACGCTGCATAGGTCAAGCTTTCATGGGTGCAGAGTGACGTCTTGCAGATCTTGATTATCCGCCACATTCATCTCACCTGCCATGCCGCCGATGCAAGTGGATACTCATGAGTCCGGACACGCGACGGCGAGAGAGATGACGGCGCAGCCGCGGCCTCAATCAGTGTTTGCGAACGAACTCGGCACGCAGGACGAGTCCTTTGATACCTTCATAGCGGCAGTCAATTTCCTGCGGGTCGCCAGTGAGCCGGATCGATTTGATCACGGTCCCCTTGCGCAGCGTTTGCCCAGCGCCCTTGACCTTCAGATCCTTGATCGTGATGACGCTGTCGCCGTCCGCCAGGAGGTTACCGGCGGCATCGCGTACTTCGACCCGGTCGGCCTCCGATGCCTTCGCCGCGGCTGCTTCTGTGGAGATCCACTCACCTGAAGCTTCGTCATAGACATAATCATCATTCGCATCGTTCATTTCGGGTTCCATCTGTTGCTGATCAGTTGAGCCGTTCGGCTGCCGTCGCGGGTGCAGCGGCGATTGCCCTTGCAACGCGCAAGGCGTCGGGAAAATCATCACTGAAGATCATATGCCGGTCCGCTGGCCCCAATGAAACCCGCTGGAGCATTGCCATGGGCTGCGGCTGGATGCCTGAGACGATGATCTGTGTGCCGGCTGACGCGGCTTGCCGCACGATTTCCCCGATCGTTGTCACGCCGCTGGCATCGAGCAGCGGCACACGCCGCATGCGAAGAATGATGATCTTCGGCGGCGGCCCGAGGCGCCGCAGCGTATCGAGCAATTCATTTGCAACGCCGAAGAAGAGAGGGCCATCGATACGGAAGACTTCGGCGCCTGGCGGAAGTGCGTCACGCTGATGGATGTCCTCCCCTTCCTCCTCTGACGGCAGTGCAAATTCGCTGCTGTCGTTTGCAATCTCCACCGTTCGGCTCATGCGCATCATGAAGAGTAGTGAGGCGAGCGTCACGCCGACGCCAATCGCGACCGTGAGATCGACGAGCACCGTGAGGCCGAAAGTCAGCAGGAGGAGGGTGCGGTCGCCATTGGGCATGCGCAGTAACTGGATGAAGCGATGATGTTCGCTCATGCCCCAGGCGACCATGAACAATATGGCCGCGAGCGCCGCCAAGGGCACATAGGCCATGAGATTCGAAGCGAACAGGATGAACAGGAGCAGGAACAGCGCATGCATCATGCCGGCAATGGGCGTGATCGCGCCGGCCTTGATGTTGGTCGCAGTGCGAGCGATGGCGCCCGTCGCGGGCAAGCCGCCAAACAGTGCCGAGGCGATGTTCGCCACGCCCTGACCCACCAACTCCTGATTGGATCGATGCCGTGAGCCGATCATACCATCGGCGACGACCGCCGAGAGGAGTGCCTCGATCCCGGCGAGAAAGGCGATGGTGAAAGCCGACGGTATAACCGCCTGAAGCTTGGCAAGGGAAAAGTCCGGGAACGCAGGGGCAGGGAGCCCTGTCGGCAGGTCCGGAAAGCGCGACCCGATCGTCTCGACCGGAAGATGAAGAAGCGCCACGGCCGCCGCGGCGAATATGACGGCGATCAGGAAGCCGGGTAAGCGTGGTGCCCATTTGCGGAGGGCTATGATCAGCGCCAGCGACCCCGCACCTATCGCCAGGGTGACGAGCCGGATGCTGTCCAGCTCGGCAAAATAGGCTCCCCATTTCCGTAGGAAATCGGCAGGAACGCTTTCCATCGGCAGGCCGAGAAAATCCTTCACTTGGCTCGACGCGATAATAACCGCGATGCCAGCGGTGAAGCCCGTGACCACCGGCTGCGGAATGAAGCGCACGAGGCTGCCCAGACCCGAATAGCCGGCGATGATGAGCATCACCCCCGCCATCAGTGTCGCAAGCAGCAGGCCATCATAGCCATGCTGCGCGATGACGCCGAAAACGACAACGACGAAGGCGCCGGTTGGTCCTCCGACCTGAACCCGCGAGCCACCCAGCGCCGAGATCAGGAAGCCGGCAATAACAGCCGTGACAAGCCCCTTGTCGGGCGATGCGCCACTGGCGATCGCCAGCGCCATGGCCAGGGGGAGGGCGACGATCGCAACGGTGAGGCCGGCAACGCAGTCGCGGCGCAGTCGGTCGATCGAATAGCCCTCTTGCAAGACCGTGATCAGCTTCGGTGTGAAGGCGATCAGGCGCCCGTCAGCATTCATCGTCTTGCGCCGATTGATCGAACAAGACCGATGGTATGCGCCTGCTTTGTCCGCCGCCAAGGGTGTCCTTGAGGCGCACGCCGCGCCCTGCGCCGCTGCTCGGCGCATTCTCTCCTATGATCTCGATCCCTGCGGACTCAATCGCGTTGATCACCTTAACCAAGGTATCGACCACGCTTCGTACCTGCCCATCGGACGCTTCCATCCGCTGGATCGTCGGCAGGGAGACACCCGCCAAGGCGGCGAGTTGGCGTTGATCGATGCCGAGCAACGCTCGCGCAGCCCGCATTTGCTGAGACGTGATCATAGGGCACTCAATGATATATTAAACATCAAATTACAATCTTTCACCGCATATATGCTATGTGATAGATAAATTCTAGATCATCCTTCATCTGCATGCAGCTTGAGGGGGAACACGCGGTGGACCGGATTGGTAAAGACTTGAGCCGCCGAGGGCTCTTCATCGTGAACCAAAGGATCGATCAGGAAACGGGCAAGAATGTGTGCAAGGAAAGCATGACAACAAATGAGCGCATACTCGCCAACGTCGCCGTCCGCGACATGGTACGGCGGATTCCGCAATGGTTGCGCGGCGACCTGAACGCGATTGACCCCATGCTTCGGGAGCGGGCCGAGGACGCATTGGCGGCAATGATCGCTGCGCTTCAGGAAAAGGGTCGGACATGACAGTCCATCCCTGTGTCAAATATCTTGAACTACAGCTGCGCCAGTTTGATGAATTCTGCTCTCGAAAGACGGTTCGTCAATCGCTCACCCGGGAGGAGAGGATGCTTCTCCATTGTATAAGCCGAGCCAATCATTTGAATATAGCCGCATGGCGGGACACGTTAGCCGGACGATAGATGCGTCGATCTAGTTGGCACGTAAAGTCGGATGGAGCTGGATACTCATGCCCGTACATCATCGGCCGGCCGCTGGCTGGAGGCTGTTCCTGCCAACAAGAGCCCCATGTCCCGTCGTTTGTCCATGAGGTCCGCCAGCGAGTAGCGATCCAGCACGGCAAGGAAAGCGCAGAGAGCTTCCTTCAGCACGCCGGTCAGGCTGCACGCAGGCGCAATCACGCAGCTTGCGCAATCGACGAGATCAAATCCACCCTCGGTATGGCGGACAAGCTTGCCGATGTTGATCTCCTCAGGAGCCTTGCCGAGACGGATGCCGCCTCCACGCCCGCGGACGCTTTCAATATATCCCGACCGCGCCAGATCATTCACCACCTTCATGAGGTGATTCTGCGAGATGCGATAGGCCATGGCGACCTCCGCGATCGAGCAAAGGTGATCAGGCCGCGCGGCGAGATAGAGCAGCACGCGCATTGAATAATCCGTAAACAGCGTCAGCTTCATGACCGTTCCGAAAGCCCCGCCCGGCCTGCGCGGATAATAGGTAAATTCATTGCATCTTTCAAATGTCGCTTATAGATGTATCGCTGATGCATGATTGGAGCATGAGTCGTGGACAATGCCTCAACAATCGACGAAGCCGGCCTGGAACGGGTGGTGCATGCCTTTTATGCTCGCGTGCGGGCAGATGCAGAGCTCGGTCCCATCTTCAATGATGCAGTACGTGACTGGCCCGACCATCTGGAAAAATTGACCGCTTTCTGGTCGTCGGTCATGTTGGGGAGCGGTCGGTATAAGGGGCAGCCGGTCCCGGCGCACCTTAACCATAAGGATCGCATCACGCCCGCATTGTTTGATCGCTGGCTCGGCCTCTGGAACGAGACTACCGAGGCATTGATGGAGCCCGCCGCCGCCGGAGCGCTCCAGGCCAAGGCGGCCCGCATCGCCGAGAGTTTGAAACTCGCCCTCTACTTCCGGCTCGATGCCATGCCGCGTCGGCCTGCGCTTCTGGGAGGCATCTTCAGCGCGGAGGAGACTGAACAGAGGTTACGCCGATGAAAACTGTCCAACCTTACCGCTCGACGCCTGTGTTCGACCAGGACACGCTGCCGGCGGCCCTGCGCGCGCGCCACGATACCAAGGCCGGTGTTTGGGGCGTCATTCGCGTGATTGAGGGACAGCTTGAACTCACCTATCTTGATCCGCCTTCGACGACAATTCTCACGCCCGACAAGCCTGGTTTGGTGCAGCCGCAACAGCCCCATTTCGTCACTCCGATCGGCGCGGTGAAGATGCAGGTCGACTTTTACGATCATCCACCTGCCCGCTGATATGTTAGACCGTCTTGTCCGATAATATATTTCACAGGAGATGTAGATGTCGCAGCCCCTCAGTGATCAGACCATTGCGCTCGTCAAAGCCACGGTTCCCGCACTGGAAGCCCATGGGCTGGACATCGTCCATGAAATGTATTCGCGAATGTTCCAGAACCCGGAGATCCGCGATCTCTTCAATCAATCCCATCATGGGGATTCCGGCTCGCAGCCCCGGGCCCTGACCGGCGCAATCCTGGCCTATGCGAGCAACATCGACAATCTCGGTGCCCTTGCGCCAGCCGTTGAGCGGATCGCGCAAAAGCATGTCGGTCTTCAGATCCTGCCGGAACATTATCCCCATGTCGCCGAAGCGTTGCTGGGCGCGATCAAGGCGATCCTGGGCGATGCCGCGACCGATGAGATTCTCGCTGCATGGGGTGAAGCCTACTGGTTCCTCGCCAGCATCCTGATCGCCCGTGAGGGCCGCATCTACACCGATCAGAAGGAAACCACTGGCGGTTGGAATGGATGGCGGGACTTCCGGGTGGATGAGGTCATCCGCGAAAGCAGCGTGATCAATTCCTTCATCCTGAGGCCGGTTGATGGCGGACCCGTGATGACGCATCGGCCAGGGCAATATCTGACCTTCTGGCTCGAGATTCCCGGAAATCCTCCGATCAAACGCAACTATTCGATTTCCTCAGCGAGCAATGGCGAGACTTACCGAATCTCGGTCAAGCGCGAGCCAGATGGCCTCGCATCGGGCTGGCTTCATGATGAAGCCAAGTCCGGCACGGTGCTGAAGGTGGCTGCTCCTGCCGGGGAATTCTACCTCAGCGAGCATGTCGAGCGGCCGGTGGTACTGCTCTCTGGCGGGGTAGGGCTCACGCCGATGGTTGCGATGCTGGAATCGCTAGTAGCCAGCGGTGCGCAAGTCCCGGTCCAATATATCCACGGCACGCACGACCGGGAAACGCATGCCATGCGGGATCATGTCCGCGCGCTTGGCGCCAAGGGCGGGGCCGTACGCGTGACGGATTTCCATCAGACGCCGCTTGCCGGCGAAATCGAGGGTCAGGATTATGATGCGGCCGGCATCATCACGGATGAATGGCTGGTTGCGAACACGCCGGTTGCAGAGGCCGATTATTATATCTGTGGCCCACGCCCATTCCTTCGGCACGCCGTATCGACACTGTCCCTTGCTGGAGTGCCCGCCAGTCGCATCCATTATGAGTTTTTCGGCCCCGCCGACGAGTTGCTCGCGGCTTGATCGGTCTTTCATGACCACATCACCGTCGTACGGTGCGCGCCCTGGCAGGGTCGCATCGCTTCCGAATGGTTCCGGGCTTTGGGCGCTAATGGCGATCATACGCGCGCTCGAGGTGCTTCGCCGAAGCCTCGGGATCGAGACGGGCTGCGCGATCCTGATCTTCTCGTCGTATGGCTCGGCGCGCTTGAGCCCTTGCAGCCCTGCCGTGAAGGGCTCCCTCAAGGCTTGGGCGGGGTGCTCCTGGCAGCGCCGTGATGGTGTCCGTGGCTGTGGTGCATGAAGAGATGCATGAGCGGGCAGGCTAAAAAGAGGAGATAGGGAAGAAACCCGAAAATATGTCCCCAATGCTCGCGACCTACAAAAAACAGCACCGCCGCAACGACAGCGACCGCGAACATGAAGACGATACTTTGAGGCCGGGTCATCTTTCACCGCTTTCAGAATAGGATACCGTGTCGAAGCAGTCTCCTCTGACTCACGCCAACAACCAGTAACTGCGTCATAGCGCGACCCGCCTTTTTCAGCTTTAAGTATTGTTACGCATAGCGATCCAAGCAATCGACCCAGAGACAATTTCAGACGCCAGATGGAATCGCGTTGCAGGAATGGACTCATGAACCACGACCACAATGCGCACGATGGGCACGGCCATAGCTACCGTTCAAACCAAGTCGCGAAGCCGGCTGGCGGCAAAGATCCGGTCTGCGGGATGACTGTCGATCCCGCGAAGACCGCGCATCATGCCGAGCATGACGGTGCGATCTACCATTTCTGCAGCGCAGGGTGCCGTTCCAAGTTCATCGCCGATCCGGGTCGCTATCTGGGCCCACCCCCGCCGCCGGCCGCCACGCCCGAGGGGTCGATCTGGACCTGCCCGATGCACCCCGAAGTGCGGCAGGACCATCCTGGCGCCTGTCCGATCTGCGGCATGGCGCTGGAACCCGCAACGGTAACGGTAGATGCCGGACCAAGCCCCGAACTGGCTGACATGACCCGCCGCTTTTGGATCGGCCTGGCGCTCAGCATCCCGGTGCTGATCCTTGAAATGGGCGGGCACCTGCTCCCGGCGCTGCATCGCATCGTGCCGATGACCGTGTCGATATGGGTCCAGTTCGCTCTGGCAACGCCAGTCGTGCTCTGGGCCGGCTTGCCGTTCTTCGAGCGGGCCCAGGCATCGCTCAGGACCCGTAACCTCAACATGTTCACGCTCATTGCGATGGGCACCGGGGTCGCCTGGACCTACAGCGTGGTGGCGACGCTCGCGCCGCAGGTGTTCCCTCCCGCGTTCCGCGACGACGATGGCATAGTCGCGGTCTATTTCGAGGCAGCGGCGGTCATCACCGTCCTCGTGCTGCTGGGACAGGTGCTCGAACTGCGCGCGCGTGAGCGTACGTCGGGCGCGATCAAGGCGCTGCTCAACCTCGCGCCCAAGACGGCGCGCCGCATCGCCGCCAATGGCATCGAGGAGGAGATCGGGCTTGACCAGGTCGCCGTAGGCGATCGCCTGCGGGTGCGTCCTGGCGAGAAGGTGCCAGTCGACGGTGTGGTCGAAGATGGCCGCTCCTCGCTCGACGAATCCATGGTGACCGGGGAATCGATGCCGGTGACCAAGGCGAAGGAAGACCGGGTCATCGGCGGCACGCTCAACCAGACCGGCGCGCTGGTCATCGTCGCGGACAAGGTAGGGCGGGATACCATGCTGGCCCGCATCGTCCAGATGGTCGCCGAGGCGCAGCGATCGCGTGCGCCGATCCAGCGCGTGGCTGATCAGGTCTCCGGCTGGTTCGTACCCATCGTGATCCTCATCGCGGCGGCCGCGTTCGTTGCCTGGGGGATTTGGGGACCAGAGCCGCGTTTCGCTTACGGGCTCGTCGCCGCCGTCGCGGTTCTGATCATCGCCTGCCCCTGCGCGCTCGGGCTCGCGACACCGATGTCGATCATGGTCGGTGTCGGGCGCGGAGCGGAGCTTGGCGTTCTCATCAAGAATGCCGAAGCGCTAGAGCATATGGAGAAGGTCGACACGCTCATTGTCGACAAGACGGGCACTCTGACGGAAGGCAGGCCGGCCGTAACGCGGATCGTGCCCGCGCCGGGCTTCCAGGAGGCAGAATTGCTGCGTCTGGCCGCATCGGTCGAGCGCGCGTCCGAGCATCCGCTTGCCCTGGCGATCGTCCACGCCGCGGAGGAACGCGGGGTCTCCACCAGCGATGTTAGCGACTTCGACTCCCCGACCGGGCGAGGTGCGCTGGGCACCGTCGATGGCCGCCGAATCGTGCTTGGCAATGCCCGGTTCCTGACCGATGAGGGGATTGCGACCGAAGCCTTGGCCGAGCAGGCGGACGCACTTCGCCGTGATGGCGCCACCGCGATCTTCATCGGCATCGATGGCAAGGTCGGGGGCGCGTTTGCTATTGCCGACCCGGTGAAACCAACGACGCCGGAAGCGCTGGCTGCCCTCAAGGCCGAAGGCATCCGGGTGGTGATGTTGACGGGGGACAATCGCACAACGGCCGACGCCGTCGCCAAGCGTCTTAGCATCGAAGAGGTCGAGGCGGAAGTGCTGCCAGACCAGAAGAGCGCCGTTGTCGCTCGCCTCAAGGGTGAAGGGCGCGTGGTCGCCATGGCCGGCGACGGCGTCAACGACGCGCCGGCACTCGCCGCAGCTGATGTGGGCGTCGCGATGGGATCTGGAACGGATGTCGCGATCGAGAGCGCAGCCGTCACGTTGCTCAAGGGCGACCTCACCGGTATCGTGCGGGCGCGGCGACTTTCCCAGGCCACCATGTCGAACATCCGCCAGAACCTGGTCTTCGCGTTCATCTACAATGCCGCCGGCGTTCCGGTCGCGGCGGGCGTGCTCTATCCGGTGTTCGGCATCCTGCTCTCGCCCATCATCGCCGCGGCCGCGATGGCGCTGTCATCGGTGAGCGTCGTGACTAACGCGCTGCGGCTCCGGACGGTGCGGCTGTGAAGCAAAGATCATGACCGCCGAAATCGGCATAGTGCCGCAACTCACGCATCACCTCGAAGAGGTCCGGGAAATCGCTGCGGCTCCGGATGCGCTGTTCGCGCGTCTTGACGACCCGGCATCGCTCGCCATTCATATGACCGGGTCATCGTGGATGAAGGGCGGCGGCCGGTTAACTTGGCTTTGAGGTCGTCCTCGCCGCGCTCCACTTCCTGGATGATCGCGTTGTCATCCTTGCCTGTAAATGCCTGCTTTAGATCCATGAAGGTCCGGTGAGCGACGACAAGAAAGCTGCTGTTATCTTCTGGGTTCCCACAGGCTATCTATCATCTTGTCGGTGAAGCACGGCGTGAGTGGGAGCATGCATTGCCGAGATGGCTGCTCCGCGCCGGTCGATCACGTTGCGAAGCCTCTCGTGAGCTGACAGCTGAAATGCGCTTGGGCACGTTCCCCAGTGCTGCGGAGCAGTACGCGGCGAATTATCTGGCTCACCAATCCCGTTTTGACTTCCGCACGACGCGTAAAGGCCGTCCTTTGGCGTCATATTGCGTTTCCACCCACTTCCAGTTGTTGAGCTGGAACTGAACAAATTGACTAAAGCTATCGACCTGATCGTCATGACGCCCGCTGGGGAACGCCTTGAGCTCGGAACGGAAGGCGTCAAGCCAAAGAGCCTGTGCCGGCAAGAGCAGGTTGCGCGCCTCGACCTCGCCCAACGTGCCGACGAACCGCGTCTCCTTGTCCTGAGTGACGCTCCACATGAGCGGCCGGAAAGGGCCTTGGTGACAAAATTCCTGCCATAGTGATTTCCCGCTGCCGGCATCTTCAATGATAACCCGATCCGCTGTCCACTGCCGCCAAAGGCGGATGACGGCTCGCTTAAGGTCGGGATAGTCCAGCCGTTCGCGGAACACATCGAGCAGATACCATTTGCGAGCGAGAAAGCCCCAGGTTGTGCAGACGGAATAATCGCTGGTGGGCGCAGCGGACATGCCTGTATCCCAGCTCTGCACGATCTTCTGGAAATTCTCGCGGATGGGTGGTTCGTGATAGGTGCCAAACCACTCCATCCGCAGCAGATTGCCTTCGGGCGCGACCGGATCCTGCTGATATTGCGCGGCGAACACGGCCGGTCCCAGTTCGCACCGCAGCCGCTCCAGTACCGGCTGGCTCTCGCGGTCAGGCGACAGCAGATCGCCGGCCTGCCGGAGATGGGTCCTGCCCTACCGATGGAGATCACTTCCTCCTTTTCGGCGATCGCGGGCAGGTTGAGATGGTCATAGCCCTTGTCGAGCAAATAGGCGGGTAGGTCATCCTCATGGAGCCGCTGCTGGATCGAGACGATGCGTCCCGTCGCTTTGTCATTCAAGCGGGTCTGGAGCGTGTTGTCGAACCAGGCTTTGACCTCGTCGCGCACGGCCTGGCTGCGCACTTCGTCCGCTTTCATGCAGTCATCCACGATGATGATGTCGGCGCCAAACCCGGTTATCGAGCCGCCTACCGACACAGCCTTGCGCGCGCCGCCAGCGGTTGTCTCAACCTCCAGCGCGCGATTGCCCCGCTCGCTGATGCGGGTCGCAGGGAAGAGCGCCTGATACCAGGCGCTCTCCATGACCCTGCGGGTGTAATTGGCATGTAGCCGCGCCAGATCCTGGCTGTAGCTTGCAACCATGATCTTCATGTCCGGGCGATGCCCGAGCATCCAGGCGACGAAGGCCACTGAGGTCGTGACGGACTTAAGATGCCGCGGCGGGACGGTGATGACCAGCCTGCCGCCTGATCCGTGATAGGCCTCCTCCAGGGCATGGCACATCGCCTGAATATGCCAGCTCAACAGGAGAGGGGGGACGCCGGGATGAAGAAGCTCGAATACTTTCATCACAAACAGGCAGAGACGCGATCGCTGCCCGGCGGCCAACAGGTTGCGGTCCGAGATCATTGTCCACCCTCCGCTTGCTGTTCTGCCATCAAAATGTCGCGCAACGCTGCGAGCGTCGCCTCGTCAGTCGCGCTCAAGGGTTGCTCGCTAGCCACCGCAGTCTGACCGCCGCCATCATCAGGCATGGCGGCCGCATAGAGGCGCAGCAGTCGGTCAAGGGCGCGGTCGTTGCCCTTGGATGCGGCCTCCACGGATTTAAGAACCAGCGCCTGGGCACGGCTCATGACCTGATCACGGCCCCCCGTCCGAATGCTGATCGGGGCGGTCATGATCTCGCGGACGATGGTGTTGAGGCTCTTCTGTCGCTTCTTGGGTCCTCGCGGATTACCGGACTGACCCTTTTGCCAGCGGCTGTGCACCGGCGGCTTCTTATAGCCCACGGCGTAACCAGGTTCAGCCTCGAAGCTATCCGGCCGCGTGACAGGCGGCTGATCAAGGGCAGGCGGGCGCTGCCTGATGCGGACACGGACGGGTGGACGGTTGGGAGCGTCATCGTTTGAAGACATGGATCGGGTCCTTGGGAATGAGGTGATCTGATCGAGTAAGGGCCGCCTATTCGGCGGCCTCCTCAGGCAGCTCGTCCTGGACCCTGGCGCGGGTGGTTTCGCTGAAGGTGGCGCCGGTGCTTGCGAGCGTTGCCTCTCGGCCGGTCATGGTTTCCCAACGCCGGATTGCGACGTCGACATAGCCGGGCGCAATCTCCACCCCATAAGCGACACGGCCGGTGCGCTCCGCCGCGAGCATGGTCGTGCCCGATCCCATGAAGGCGTCGGTGACGATGTCGCCCGGATCGGTCACATCGCGGATGGCGTCAGCAACCAGTGCCACTGGTTTCACCGTCGGATGGTCGCCAAGATCGGCCATTCGGCTCTTGGAGAAGCTGTTGACCCCGGCGTAGTTCCAGGTGTTGGTGCGATATCGACCGTGGGCGCCGAGCTGGACATTATTCTTGTGCGGTGCCTTGCCCTTCTTGGCTATGAGGATCAGCTCATGCTGCGAGCGATAGAGCGAACCCATGCCGCCATTGGTCTTGCACCACACACAAAGGTTGAGGAGCGACAAGCCGGCCGCCTCTATGGCGATCAGCAGCTCCTTCAGATGCCTCCAGTCCATGCAGACGTCGATGATGGCGCCGTCGGCGGCATGGTTTGCGAGTTCGCGCAGGAAGTCAGTGAGGAAAGCGGTAAACTCTGCCGGACTCATCTCGCCCGAAGCCATGGTGAACTCGGCGTGCTTCACCTTGCCCAAGCCCGACACATGGCCATTTACCGGAACATTATAGGGCGGATCCGTGAACGCCATGGCGGCGGTCTGGCCGTTCATCAGCGCCTGCCACACCGCGCCGTCGAGCGAGGAGCCGCAGATCAGCCGGTGCTTGCCTAGCAGCCAAATGTCGCCTGGGCGCGTGACCGGCAGGGCGGGCGGTGCCTCGATCGCGTCGGCGGGGTCCTCGGACGGCGACTCTTCCTGCTCCTCAAGAATGACGTCGATCTCGCCAATCTCCCAGCCGAGAATGTCGATGGGCATTTCGCCAATCTCGATGATGGCGGCGAACTCGACCGCCAGCATCGACCTGTCCCATTCGCCATGTTCGGTTAGGCGGTTGTCGACAAGGCGATAGGCGCGCACCTGCGCGGGTGACCAGTCCGCGGCCACCAGGACCGGAAGGCTGGTGAAGCCCAGGCGCCGCGCAGCCTCGACGCGCGCTTCACCCGCGATGATTACATGATCGGGGTCAACCAGCACCGGGATGGTGAAGCCGAACTCAGCAATGGACGCCATGATTTTGACGAACTGCTTTTCGGGGTGCCGGCGCGGATTGCCGGCATAGGCTTTAAGCTGACTGATGGGGAGATGGACGATCGGCCCAAGCGAGCGTTCGATATTGGAGAGGCTAGCGGGCTTGGCCGCCCGCGTACGTTTACGATGTGTGTTCACAGTCATGTCCTTCGTTCCGCTGCACGAAGGACACGGGAAGCAGATGCCGGACACAGGTGCGGACAGCCGACCTCCCGCCTCACATCGTGAAGCGACAGTTGGTTGTCCTCATGCTGCGTCCTAACCCGGTGGCCGGGTGACAATCTGCTCGAGGTGCGGGTTCATTAGCAGATCAGCCGGTCCCTGTCTGCATCCTTGTCGCTGCCCAGTGGTGGGCGGCTGCAGGGTCGGTGAATTCCCTGCTGGGCGGAGAAAATTCCCTGTGAGCGTGCGCAGGGAATTTGCCCGTGAAAGCCGCAGGAATCCGTGCTTTCCAAGAGGTGCAAAGTGGTGCAATTCCCAGCGATTGCACAAAATTCCCTGCTAAACGGGCCTTGGCAGGGAAATCCGTCCCAGAGACGAGTTCGCTCTAGACTGCGTCCTGCACCACGCTTCACCCAAGCTCTTGCGAAGCCTCGCGCAACTTGCCTTCATGGGGGGCGCGAACGGCATTGCGATCGATGATACTGCGTAGCCGGGAAGGGGGGGCGCCGGGGGTGAGGCCGTGCCGCGCCCATGTCAGACGTCATTCACCGGAACTGGACTGAGCGGTTTGACCTCGCGGATCACCACAAGGGTCTTGAAGGTGCGGATGCGTTCGTTGGCAGCGAACAGGCGCTGGGCAAGATCGTCGTATCCCTCCATGTCCCGCGCGACGATGCGCAGCGCGAAGTCATGGTCGCCGGTGACGTTCCAGGCCTCCAGAATTTCGGGCTCATTGCGGAAAATTTCCATCATCTCGTCGAGCGTATGGGCGTCCTCACGTTCCAGCGAAATGAGCACGATCATCGACAGGGGCCAGCCGACTTGCCTTGGGCGAACGACCGCGATCTCCCGTTCGATCACGCCGCTCGCGCGCAGTCGCCGGATCCGGCGGTAGCAGGCGGGCGGCGACAAGCCCACAGCGTCCGCCAAAACAGAGACGGGCTGCTGCGCATCGGCTTGCAGCAGTTCCAGCAGCTTCCGATCGAACGAATCGAGGGGATCAACTTTCATAGCAGCTCGCGCGATACGCGATAAATTTTATCGCAAAAACGCTGAAATTGAGCACCCTTATCAACGCCGCTCGGGTAGCTGTGCCGCGTTCAGCCATTAACCGAGTGCATTATGACCAGTCTCGCGGCGCCGCGCGCCAATTCCCGGCGCGTGGATTTTGTTGCCACCGGCGCGCTCTCCCTGTCGCTATTGTCCGTGACCTGCGGCGCGACGCTTGCCAAGCGCCTGTTCCCGTTGGTCGGGCCGGATGGAGCCACGACGCTGCGGCTCATCGTCGGCGCGATCATCCTTACGATGGCGTTCCGGCCTTGGCGGCTGGACCTGAAGGCTGGTTGGCGACCTTTGCTGGCCTATGGCGTCACGCTCGGCATCATGAACCTCTCCTTCTACAACGCGCTCGCCTTTATCCCGCTGGGGCTTGCGATCGCGATCGAGTTCACAGGGCCGTTGGCTGTCGCCCTATTCACATCCCGGCGAAAGCTGGACTTTCTCTGGATCGGCCTCGCCGTGCTGGGGATGGGTAGCCTGCTGCCGCTCTGGGGCGGTGCGTCCCAACTCGACTGGCGCGGAATTGCGCTCGCGCTCGTCGCGGGGGTGTGCTGGGCGGGCTATATCCTTGTCGGCCGACACGCTGGCCGCATCCACGGAGCGGCCGCTTCCGCGGGCGGCATGATCGTGGCGGCGCTGCTGGTGGCGCCCGTCGGGATCGTGCAGGCCGGACCTGCGCTGCTCAGCCCTGAAGCGCTGCTGCTCGGCCTGGGCGTGGGGATCGTCTCCAGCGCGATACCCTATTCATTGGAGATGGTGGCCCTGCCCCGCTTGCCCGCGAACAGCTTCGGTATCCTGATGAGCGCCGAGCCCGCGGTCGGGGCGGTGATGGCGCTGCTGCTGCTGGGCGAAGTTCTGACGCGCTCACAATGGCTCGCGATTGGACTGATCATCTGCGCCTCGATCGGGACGGCCATGACGTCCGGATCAGGAGAGAAAGTCGATCAGCCATAGAGCCGCCCGTCAGCTTGTAGCCCCGCTAGCCTTCTGTCCTGGCTGCAATCACCCGCCACACCACGCCGGCCACGTCATCGGCAACGAGCAGGCCGCCCTGCCGGTCGATTTGGGGATCGGCCAGGTCTGCTTCGTCGAGGCGGGCTTGCATCGTCCCGGCCTTCGAGCAGGATCGTTCGATATCATCTATTGCTCCGGCGTGTTGCACCACGCGCCCGATCCCGGCGGGTCTTCGCTCCTGTCGCGCGGCTGGCGCGGCGCGGCGGGCTGGTCATATTGGGTCTATACAATAGCTATGCGCGCTTGCCGCACCGGCTCCCGCGTTTGGTTGCGCTGGCAAGTGGCGGGCGCTGGGTGCCTGGCGACCGGGCCTTGGCGGAGCGACGGGAACAAGCCAAGCGGCACAAGGCATGGCTGCGCGATCAATATCATCATCCCGAAGAGCATCGGCACCGCTTGGCGGAGGTGCGTCGCTGGTTCGCGGCGAACGGCATTGGCTATGTCCGCGCCGTGCCAAGCGCCTTGCTGGGTGGCGGTGCTGCCGATCAGGCGTTGACCAGCGCGGAAGAAGGGGGATGGTGGCTGGAGGATATTCTGGCGCAACTCGGCTGGGTGCATCAGTTGAGCGGCGAGGGAGGGCTTTTCGTGACGATTGGCCGGGCGCCTAATATCCGGCGCAACGCTGCTTTCTACTTTCTCGAACAGATCGGACAAATTTATCCGGCTTTGTCGTAGTTCCTTCTGTGGCTATCCCTGCTCTCACAAGCTCACCATCACCCAAGAGGACAGCATCATGACGATCACCGCCACGCCCACTCCCGCCAAAGCCCTGCTTTCGCCCAGCAATCACGCGCTGGTCCTCATCGACTTCCAGTCGCAGATGGCTTTCGCCACCAAGTCGATCGCGCCCGAACTGCTGCGCAACAATGCCGCGCTCGTTTCCAATGCCGCCGCCGGCTTCAACGTGCCCGCGATCCTCACCACCGTCGCCGAGAAGAGCTTTTCCGGGCCGATGTTCAGCGAGATCACCGAAGCCTTCCACGACCAGCCGATGCTCGACCGCACCAGCATGAACACCTGGGAAGACGCCGCCGTCATCGAAGAAGTCAACCGCATCGGCAAGGATCGCCTCGTCTTCGCCGGCCTCTGGACCAGCGTCTGCATCGTCGGTCCGGTGCTGTCCGCCATCGAGCAGGGCTTCGAGGTCTATGTCATCACCGACGCCAGCGGCGACATCAGCGAGGAAGCGCATGAGCGCGCCGTCGAGCGCATGATCCAGGCGGGCGCCCGTCCGATCACTTCGCTCCAATATCTGCTCGAACTTCAGCGCGACTGGGCGCGGACCGAAACCTACGACATGACCACCGGCATCGCCCGCAAGTGGGGCGGCGCCTATGGCCTTGGCATCACCTATGCCAAGACCATGTTCAACGCCTCCGAAGGCGCGCACTGATCTGGTAATGAGGGGTGGCCTGGAACCGGCCACCCGCTCTTCTTCCTCCGAAAGGAACGCTCCATGACCAACTATGTCACCACGCAGGACGGCACGCAGATTTTCTACAAGGACTGGGGCAGCAAGGATGCCCAGCCGATCATGTTCCACCATGGCTGGCCGCTTTCCTCCGACGACTGGGACGCGCAGATGCTGTTCTTCCTGTCGAAGGGCTATCGGGCCGTTGCCCATGATCGCCGCGGCCACGGCCGCTCGGCACAGGTGGACTTTGGCCATGACATGGATCACTACGCCGCCGACGCCGCAGCCGTCGCCCGGCATCTGGACCTGCGCAATGCGATCCACATCGGCCATTCGACCGGAGGCGGCGAAGTGGCGGCTTATGTCGCCCGCCATGGATTGCCGGAGGGCCGGGTTGCCAAGGCCGTCCTTGTCAGCGCCGTTCCGCCGATCATGCTGAAGACGGATCGCTATCCCGGCGGCTTGCCGATGGACGTGTTCGACGGTTTGCGCGCTGGCCTTGCCGCGAACCGCGCCCAGTTCTTCCGCGACGTCGCCGCTGGCCCCTTCTACGGCTTCAACCGTGACGGCGCGGACGTGAAGACCGCTGTGATCGACAATTGGTGGCGTCAGGGCATGATGGGCAGCGCGCTTGCCCATTATGAGGGCATCAAGGCCTTTTCGGAGACGGACCAGACAAATGATCTGAAGGCGATCACCGTGCCGACGCTGGTGCTGCACGGCGATGACGACCAGGTCGTTCCCTACAAGAATGCGGGCGTGCTTCAGGCCGAACTGCTGCCGAATGCCACGCTCAAGGTCTATGAGGGTTTGTCGCACGGCATGCTGACGGTGAACGCGGATGTCCTGAACGCCGACATCCTCGCCTTCATCCAGGCCTGAGCGAAGCGAGGGAAGGACGGACGTCATGAAGCCCTATTTCATTTCCTTGGGCGCCGGATTGCTGGTCGGCATCGTCTACAGCATGCTCGGCGTCCGTTCTCCCGCCCCGCCGGTGATCGCCCTCATCGGGCTGGCGGGAATATTGCTGGGCGAGCAGGTCGTTCCGCTTGCCCACCACCTGCTTGGCGAACTGCCTTCGAATCGGACAGGCGGCGCATGATCACGCGCCGGCAAGCACTGGCGAGCGCCGCCACCACCGCCCTACTGACCGCCACAGAGAGTTTCGCCATGAGCCCCAAGGACCTCATCATCATCAACGCCAAGGTTACGACGCTGGACCGAGAAAATCCGGTCGCCGACGCGGTCGCCATCCGTGGTGGCAAGTTCCTGGCGGTCGGGATGGAAGGCGAGGTGCGGGCAGCCGCTGCCGCCGACGCTACCGTTATTGACGCCCGCGGGCGCCGCCTGATCCCGGGGCTGATCGACAGTCACATCCATGTGATCCGTGGCGGGCTCAACTATAATATGGAACTGCGCTGGGAAGGCGTGCCGAGCCTGTCCGAGGCGATGGCGATGCTGAAGAAGCAGGCCGAAAATACCCCGCCGCCGCAATGGGTGCGCGTCGTTGGCGGCTTCACCGAACATCAGTTCGCCGAAAAGCGCCTGCCCACGCTGGACGAGATCAACGCCGCCGCGCCCGACACGCCAGTCTTCATCCTGCATCTTTATGATCGCGCGCTGCTCAACGCCGCCGCGCTGCGGGCGGTCGGCTACACCAAGGACACGCCCAACCCGCCGGGCGGGGAGATTGTCCGCGATGCGGCGGGTAACCCGACCGGCTTGCTGCTGGCTCAGCCCAATGCGACGATCCTCTATTCCACACTCGCCAAGGGGCCCAAGCTTCCGCAAGATTACCAGCTGAATTCGACGAAGCATTTCATGCGGGAACTTAATAGCCTGGGCGTCACGAGTGTCATCGACGCGGGCGGCGGATCACAAAACTATCCTGACGACTATGAAGTCATCGATAAGCTGCACAAGGATGGTGAACTGACGCTGCGCATCGCCTATAATCTCTTCACGCAGAAGCCGAAGGAAGAGCTGAAGGACTTTGCCAGCTGGTCGACGCAGATCAAGCCGGGCGATGGCGATGATACTTATCGCCACAATGGCGCGGGCGAGATGCTGGTCTATTCGGCGGCGGACTTCGAGGATTTCCGCGTCGCCCGGCCCGACATGCCGTTGGAAATGGAAGGGGACCTGGAACCGGTCATTCGACTGCTCGCCGAACGCCGCTGGCCCTGGCGCCTGCATGCCACCTATGACCAGACGATCGGGCGAGCGCTGGACGTGTTCGAGAAGGTCAATCGCGACATTCCGCTTCAAGGGCTCAACTGGTTCTTCGACCATGCCGAAACCATCAGCGAGCGCAATATCGACCGGATCGCGGCGCTTGGCGGTGGCATCGCGGTGCAGCACCGCATGGCGTTCCAAGGCGAATATTTCGTCGAACGCTATGGCGCCAAAGCGGCGGAGGCGACCCCGCCGATCAAGCGGATGATGGCGTCAGGTGTGCCCGTAGGCGCGGGAACCGATGCCACGCGGGTTGCCAGCTATAATCCCTGGGTTTCGCTGAGCTGGCTGGTGACGTCCAGGACGGTCGGTGGTCTTGCCCTCTATCCGGTACGTAACCGCCTGGATCGGGAGACTGCGCTGCGCCTCTGGACCGAAAAGAATACATGGTTCTCCAATGAGGTGGGCAAGAAGGGGCAGATCAAGGCTGGACAGCTTGCGGATCTGGCGCTGCTGTCGGATGATTATTTCAGCGTGCCCGAAAGCGAGATCGCGCATCTGCGGTCGGTGCTGACCGTGCTTGGCGGCAAGATCGTCTACGGTGAGGGCGATTTCGGCCCGCTCGCTCCTGAAGCGCCCAAGGCGATTCCCGACTGGTCGCCGGTCGCGACCTTCGGCGGCTATTATCGTCGGGACGAAACCACGCGGAAGATGGCGTCCGCCTGCGGTTGCCATTCATCCTGCGGCGTACATGGCCACGACCATGCCGCCGCGCTCGGCGCCAGCGTTCCTGCCGTCGACGTCCAGAGCTTCTGGGGCGCGCTGGGCTGCGGCTGCTGGGCGGTCTGACCTGATGCACCGGCTCCTCCATGGCGGGGGAGCCAATTCTTCCTTCCCTGAATATCCCGCTTCGCCGCCCCGGCGCTGCGAACGGACGAGAATTGCCATGTCCCACGAAATGCCCCGCTCGATTGCCGCTGTTCTCTCCTGGCCTGCAACATCCTTCCTTGCCCGCCTGGCGCTCACCGGTCCCTATATTCTGGGCGGGGTTGTCAAGCTGGGGGACTGGCAGGGGGCCGTTGCCGAGCAGGCGCATTTCGGCCTCCAGCCCGCCGCCCTGTTTGCCGCGCTGACCATAGCGGTGGAATTGATCGGACCGGCGCTGATCCTGGCCGACCGGCTCGTCTGGCTGGGTGCAGGCATGCTGGGGATGTTCACCGCGCTCGCCGCGCTCGTCGCCAATAATTTCTGGGCAATGGAAGGACAGGCGCGTTTCATGGCGACCAACGCCTTTTTCGAACATATCGGTTTGATCGGCGGCTTTGCTCTGGCCGCTATCCTGTCGCACCGCCGGCATGGCGATGCGTAAGCCGCTGCTGCTGCAGCTGCTGCAGCTGCTGCTGCTCGCCACGCCGGCAGCGGCGCAGCCGCGCGAAGCCTGGCAGCCGCCGACGCTCACCAACACCCGTTATGACGAGGATTGGAGCAAGCAGAGTGGCGGGCGGTGGACGGAGGAACTGAAGCATGTTCCTCTGAATGAGGATGGCAGTGCCTGGGTTGGAACCGGACTGGAACTGCGCGCGCGGCTGGAGAGCTTCGGCAACAATCTTTGGGGCGGGGCGGCAGCGCCTGACGATGCCTATCTCTGGACGCGCGCGATGCCCTATGTCGATCTGCATCTGGGGAAGCTGCGCGCTTTCGTACAGCCGATCGCCGCCCATGCGGTCGGTGTGGCGCCCGCGGCGAGCCCGATCGACCAGACGCGGGCGGACCTGCTTCAGGGCTTTGTCGAGGTGGAGGCAGGAGCCGTCACGCTGCGCGGCGGGCGCCAGATGCTCTCGCTCGGGACCGAGCGGCTGATCGGGACGCGCTACGGCCCCAATGTTCCGCTCGCCTTCGATGGGGTGCGGGCGGACCTTCGCGAGGGCGGTGCCAGGCTCAGCGTCTTTGCGGTAAGGCCAGTGCAGGCGCGCCCGGGCAGCTTCGACGATCGCACCTCGCCGACCAGGGCGCTGTGGGGCATCTATGCCGCGTGGCCGGGGCTGGACGCCTATTATCTGGGCTATCGCAATCGTGCCGCAAGCTTCGGCGGGATCGAAGGGCGGGAACTGCGCCACAGCATGGGGCTCCGCGTGCATGGCGCTTCGGCGGAATGGCGCTGGAATGTCGAAGGGGTGGTGCAGTTCGGCCGGTTCGAAGGGCAGGAAATCCGGGCCTGGACGCTCGGCACGGAGATTGCGCGGGAATTTCCTGCTCTGCCGCTGCAACCCCGTGCGACCATGCGTTTCAACATCATAAGCGGCGACAAGCGCGCCGACGACGGCCGCCTCGGCACCTTCAACGCGCTGTTTCCCAAGGGCAAATATTTCGGGGAGCTATCGCCGATCGGCCCCTATAACATCATCAACCTGCATCCCGGCGCCAGCTTCGCGCTGCGCCACGACCTGTCGCTTGACCTCGCGGCCATGGCCTATTGGCGCGCCAGCAAGGGCGACGGCATCTACGACATTCCCGGCAACCTCATCCGGGCACCCGGTGGCGCGACGGCGCGGTTCATCGGCAAGCAGGCGGAAGCGTCGCTTAGCTGGCAGGCGACCCCGGAACTGGAGCTTTCGACCTCGCTCTCCGCCTTCGCGCCTGGTGCCTATATTCGCGAGACGGGGCCGGCCCGGACGATCACGATGCTCGGGCTGGAAGCGAATTTCCGTTACTGACGCCGTTCCATTATCTCGAACGGACGAGACAAGCTTATTCGACTGCCTCGATCCTGATCCGTTCCCTATGCGAGCCGCACAACCCCATTCTTTCCGGAGAATCCCATGACGCCCGCTTCCCCAACCTCCATCGCGCCGCTGCCCTGGCTGCTGTTGCTGCTGTCCGTGACCACCGGACTGGTTGATGCGATCAGCGTGCTGGGATTGGGCAAGGTCTTCACCGCCAACATGACGGGAAACATCGTCTTTCTGGGGTTCGCGGCGGCAGGGACGACCGGTTTTCGCGTGGCGCCCTATCTGGCGGCGATTGCGGCCTTCCTGATCGGCGCGCTAGTCGCCGGGCGGGTGGGGAAGGGGCATGCCGGCCTGCCGTTGCGGCGCTGGCTGCTGGTGGCGGCAGCGGTCGAGGCTGCCTTGCTGTGGATCGCGGCCGGCGTGGCCCTCGAGTTCGATGTCGCCAGCCAGACCCCCGGGTCCAGCGTCTATGCCATCATCGCGCTTACCGGCCTTGCCATGGGCTTTCGCAACGCCACCATCCGCCAGCTCAAAGTGCCCGACCTCACGACGACGGTGCTGACCCTTACAGTGACGGGTCTTGCCGCCGATTCGACGCTCGCGGGGGGAAGCAATCCCAATTGGGGCCGCAGGATCGGCAGCATCGCGGCCATCTTCCTGGGCGCGGCGGTGGGTGCGCTGCTCGTCACCCGTGGCGGGCTGGTGGTGCCGCTTCTGCTGGCCGGCGCGCTTGTTCTGGGGGGAACGCTTGCCTGCATGCTGCACCCCGCCGCCAAGGAAGCCGCCGCCTAGTCCCGCAGCGCCCGCTCGATCCGCCGGTCAGGTGCCAGCCACAGCAGCAGAACCGCGACATAGAGGGCAAAGGCCACCGGCCGCGCGAAGAAGGCGGCCGGCACGGCGATCAGGTAGAGAGCCAGGCTCACCTTGCCCTTCATGTCCGACCCGATGGCGCGGGCGAGCGCTGAATCCTGCCCGTTGCAGGCGATGATCGCGCGTTCGGTCAGTTGATAGCCGACTGCCGCCAGCCCCATGACCACGCCATAGGCGGCGGTCGCCATCGGCGCGAAGTGGCTTTCGTCGAGCCAGCGGATGACGAACGGCGCCAGCGACAACCAGAACAGCAGGAAAAGATTCGCCCACAACACCTTGCCGTCGATCCTGCCGGTCGCCTGCATCAGATGATGATGGACGTTCCAGTAGAGGCCGACATTGACGAAGGAGAGCACATAGGCGAGCAAGATCGGCAGGCTCTGCGACAGCGCGGCCAGCGTGCCGTCCGACGGCACCTTCAATTCCAGCACCATGATGGTGATGATGATCGCGACGACGCCGTCGGTGAACGCCTCCAGCCGGCCCGACTTCATGCCGCCTTCGCTTGGCTCAGACATCCCCCATCCCCTCCAGTTCGGTGTCATCCTGGCCAAGGGCCACGAACTGGCCAAGAAGCCAGGACGCCGCAGGTCCCGGAGGAGCGTCCCGTCGCCAGATAGCGGAGAAGCGGTAGGTGCCGCCGATATGATCGGGCATGAACAGCCGCAACAGGGCGCCCGATTCCAAGTCCGGTTTGATCATCGGAAGCGGCATGTTTCCCCAGCCGATACCCTCTCGCAGCAGGGCGTGCTTCGCGCCCAGATCCGCCAGGCGCCAGGTCTTGGGACTGGACACGGAATAATCCTGCCCTTCGGTAAAGCGGGAGCGATCGGTTAGGACCAGTTGCGTATAGTTGCGCCCGGCGCCCGGCGCGATCACGTCCATACGGCCGAGCGGGTGATCGGGCGCGGCGACCGGCACCATCGGTACCGAGCCTGCGGCCATGCTCTCGATCCCCTCGACACCGGCAGAGAGCGGTCCCGATATGCCGACCTGCGCCCGCCGATCCAGCACCATGGAGGTGATCGCACCCAAGGCCTCCACATGCAGGCACAGCTTCACGGTGGGGAATTCCGCTGCGAATGCGCGCAGCACCTTCCCCAGCCGATCGGAAGGCAGCATTACATCGACCGCCAAATCCACTTCCGCTTCAAGCCCGTCGAGCAGCCCCTTAACCTTCGCCCGCAGGCCGTCGATGCCGTCCGATATGCTGCGGGTCTCCGCCAGCAACGCACGCCCCGCAACGGTCAACTGCGGCTTGCGCGTACCCTCCCGCTCGAACAGGATGAGGCCAAGCTGCGCTTCCAGATTGGCGATGCCGTAGCTGATCACCGACACGGCGCGATTGAGCTTCCGGCCGGCCGCGGCGAAGCTGCCTGTATCGACGATCGTCAGAAATATGCGCAACTGGTCGAAAGTGGGTGTGCCCGGATTATGCACTTTTCTATTTCCTCGAACGGTTCGGTCGCTTTTATCCCACTGAGCAAGAAAGCCGGCAAGCGCTAAATCGGCTCCATCAGGACGGCCAAGCGGCCGCCCGCATGAGGAGACGAATGATGATCGAACTGCGCCCCTTTGACAGCCTCGGTGGAGAAAATCATGGCTGGCTCGATGCCAAGCATCATTTTTCCTTCGCAGGCTATCATGACCCGGCCCGGACGCACTGGGGCAACCTGCGCGTCTGGAACGACGACACCATCGCGCCCCAGACGGGCTTTCCGCAACACCCGCACCGGGACATGGAGATCATCACCTATGTCCGCGAGGGCGCGATCACGCACCGCGACAGCCTGGGCAATGAAGGGCGCACCGAGGCGGGCGACGTTCAGGTGATGAGCGCCGGCACCGGCATCCGTCACTCCGAATATAATCTGGAGGATGTGACCACGCGGATATTCCAGATCTGGATCATCCCGACCCGCAACGGGGATGCGCCGAGCTGGGGTGCTCGCCCCTTTCCCAAGGGCGACCGCGCCGGTCAGTTCGTGACGGTCGCCTCGGGCTATGACGATGACAAGGATGCGCTCCCCATCCGAACCGACGCGCGCGTCGTGGCTGCGACACTCAAGGCTGGGGAGACGGCGGAATATTCGATCGGCCGCGACCGCAAGGCCTATCTGGTGCCAGCCACGGGGGCAGTCCAGATCGACGATGTTCGGGTCAACGCTCGCGATGGAGTGGCGCTCAGCGACCTCGATGTCATTCGTGTCACGGCGATCCAGGATAGCGAGATCGTGATGGTCGATGCGGCTTGACGCGAGGCAACGGGGTGCGGTTGATGGCCGCGCCCCGTTGCTGCGCTGGGGTTTCGGCAATAGGGATGTCTGCATTTTCGGCAGGAGGCTGACAGCGAAACCTGGCGGCTCTCGCTGGAATGATCACCAGGATCAACGCGGAGTGGCGAGGCCGAGGCTTTGATCGAAGAAGCCCAGCATGGCGCTCCACGACGAATGATGCGCCCGCTCATCATAAGCCATGCGGGGGTCGCCCAGCGCATCGACATCCTTATTGGTGAAGCTGTGCAGGGCGTTGCCATAGATCGCCAATTGCCAGTCGGCATCGGCCGCATCCATTTCCTGCTGAAAGGTACCAAGATCTTGCGCAGGTACCAGAGGGTCGCGCGCGCCGGTATAGACCGCAACGCGTGCCTTGACCTGGCCGATCTTCGCCTTGCGGGCCGTGCTGAGCAGGCCATGAAAGCTGGCGACCGCCGCGATGGGGGCGCCGGAACGCGCGAGTTCGAGAGCGGCGAAACCGCCAAAACAGAAGCCGATGGCCGCGCTGTCCGATAGGTCGACCCCCGAAATGCGCTGCAGCGCTTCGACGCCTGCGTCGACACGGCCTCGCACGAGATCGGGCTCTTCGCGGAAGCGTTGCAACGCGTTCGCCATCGCTTCGCCCTTCAGCGGCTGGCCGCCGCCATGCATGTCGGCCGCCATCGCGAAATAGCCCCGACTGGCGAGATCATGGCAGTGACGCCGCACATTGCCGCCGATGCCGTCCGCCTCATGCACGACCAGCGCCGCTCGGCCGTTCGCCGGCGCCGCAGGCGGGAACAACTCACCCTGCAACGCTATGTCGCCGTCATAATAGGGAAAGGGCTCTCCCGGGTCGCGCTTGTCAGATGCGGGGCTCATCATTGCTCCTTCACGCGCCCAGCCGCCGCAATGGTTGCGTCAGGCAGTGGATTCCGCCGCCGCATGCCGCAAATTGCGAGATGTCGAGTGTGAGAACCTCATAATCGGCGGCGCGCAACGTCGTCACGACGAGATCGTCGGCACTGCTGGCAAGAATTCGCTTGTCCCCCAGGGCGAGAATGTTGCAGCCGAGCGACGCGGCGAAGGCGGCGGGCATGGGCCTGATCGCTATCCCACGCTCCTCAATAGCCCGGATGAACGCTGGGTCGAGCAGATCGACGCAGCCAATCGCTTCGTGCCGGTCGATCATGCAGAAAATCGTGTCGAGATGGAGATGGTCGGCGTGGAAGGGGCAGACCAGCACCTCCCATCCGGCGGCGCGAAAAGGGCGGGCGAACTCGTCGATCCCCGCAGCAGAGCTGCGTTCGCCCGACAGGCCGACGATGAGCAGCCCCTCCCGCGCCACGCAGATGTCTCCGCCCTCGATCATGCCGCGACTGATTCGCCGGATCGGCAGGCCCCATCGGCCGCATGCCTCGACCAAAGCGTCGACCTCGCCCCGACGGTGCGGCATGGCTGGGTTGAGCGCGACCATCCCCCAGGGCGTCGAAACCCCGATATCGCGCGTGAAGCACATGTCCGGCAGGTCGGCAGAAGGTTGCAGCATGTGACAGCGGATGCCTCGACCTTCCAGCGTGGCGACCAGCGCGGCGTGCTGGCGCTGCGCTTCATTGCTGCTCGTCGCAAAGCCCTGGTCGATATGCCGGCGCGTGACGGTGCAGCATGGTACGGGAGCCAGATGGTCGGGCGGGCAGAGGATGACGTCGGTCAGGCGATCGGCTTCTGCCAAGACATGGCTGACGAGCCTCTCGGGCGGACAGTAAAATTGGCCTGTGCCTTCAAATGCGCCGAAATCGACTTTCATGATCATCTCCTGACCAAAGAAAACGGCCTGGCCCTCCCGACGTTCCGACGAAATATCGGACGAGGGGCCCTGACACGATAGACCTTGGCTATGAAAGCCACGGGCGGCGCCCTATAAGCGCGGCATGCAGACCCGACTTCTTGAATATTTCCTGGCGCTTGAACGGGAGCGGCATTTCGCCCGCGCCGCCGCCTCCTGCAACGTGTCCCAGCCGACGCTGTCGGTGGGCATCGCCACGCTGGAAACGCAGCTCGGCAAACGGCTGATCCAGCGCGACCGGAAGTTCATCGGCCTGACCGGGGTGGGGGAGGCGATCCTGCCCTGGGCGAGGCAACTGGTAGCGGCTGCCGATGCGCTCGGCCGAGCGGCGGACACGGTGCGCGGCCCGCTGAAGGGAGAGGTTCGGCTGGGTGCCATTCCTGCCTCCATGCCGGCGGTCGGCTGTCTGATTGCGGCGCTCCAATCCCGTCATGCCGGCCTCAATGTTTCCGTGCGGGCGATGACATCGCGGCAGATCGAGCGCGAACTGGCGGCGTTCGAACTGGATGCAGGGCTCACCTATCTGGACTTCGAGCCGCCGGCCCACGCGCTGTCGGTGCCGCTCTATGCGGAAAGGGCGATGCTGGTGACTGCAGTGGGTGGCGTTCCGATCCCCGACCCGCTCGACTGGGAGGCGCTGGCGGAACTGCCGCTTTGCCTGCTGCACCAAGGGATGCAGAACCGGCGAATATTAGACGCGCGCCTTGCTGAACGAGGCTTAGCGCTGCGTCCACGGGTCACCGCCGACAGCTATGTCGCGCTTCTGGCGCTGGTGCAGCAGGGCGGGCTTTGTTCGATCATCCCGGACAATCACGCGACCTTGCTGGCGGGCCTTGCCTGGGCGAAAATGGCCCAATTGCCAGAAATGGGCGAGGGCAGCCGGGTCGGTGTGATCGTGTCCGACAGCGCTCCCATGGGGCCGCTGGCGCAAGCGGTGCTGAGTGTGGCGCGGGATTTGCGGCTGCCCCGGGGCTTCGGGAGCATGTGATAGAAGATCGCTATCAATCATTGCACCCTTCAATTTGACGGGGTGTTGCCAAGCCTCCACCCTGCCGGCGCAACAGGCCTAAAAGGCCAGCCGTATCGGGTAGGACTGTATGGAAGAGTTTATCGGCGCCTGGCTGTCTGCAAACGGCGCCGCGCGCGACCGGCTGCTGCCGTTGTTGCATGCCATCCAGGAAGAGGCAGGCTATATCGATGACGCGCTGGTGCCGGTGATTGCCAAGGCGCTCAATCTCAGCCGCGCCGACGTGCATGGTGTCATCACCTTCTATCATGATTTTCGCCGCAGGGCGCCCGGTCGGCATGTGGTGAAGCTGTGTCGGGCGGAAAGCTGCCAGGCGCGTGGCGCCGCCGCGCTGGAGGTTCAGGCGCAGGACAGGCTGGGCGTGGCAATGGGCGAGACGAGGGCGGACGGGCAGGTGGCGCTGGAGCCGGTCTATTGCCTGGGCCTGTGCGCCATCGGCCCCAATGCGCTGGTCGACGGCCGGCCGGTGGCGCGGATCGACGGGGCTGTGCTGGAGCAGATTGCGGTCGAGGTGGCGGCATGACGCGCGTCTTCATCAGCCGGGACATGGCCTCGGCGGCATTGGGTGCGGACGATGTCGCGCGTGCCTTTGCGGAGGCGGGCTGCGAAGTCGTGCGCACCGGATCGCGAGGATTGTTCAGCATCGAGCCGCTGGTCGAAGTGGAGACGGAGCAAGGGCGGATCGGCTTCGGTCCGATCGCGCCGCGGGATGTTGCGGCGGTGCTGGTTGGCAGCCATGCCCAGCGCTTGGGCCGGGTAGAGGAGCTGCCCTTCTTTGCAGGGCAGCAGCGTTTTACCTTTGCGCGCTGCGGTATCATCGATCCGCTGAGCCTTGCCGACTACGCAGCGCACGCTGGCTGGCAGGGACTGGAGAAGGCGCGCGGCTTGTCTCCGCAGGCCGTGGTCGATGCGGTCAAGGCGTCGGGCCTTCGCGGGCGTGGTGGGGCGGGCTTCCCGACCGGCATTAAATGGCAGACCGTGCTGGAGGCGGCCTCCTCCACAAAGTTCATCGTCTGCAATGCGGACGAGGGTGACAGCGGTACCTTCGCCGACCGGATGCTGATGGAGGGCGATCCCTATTGCCTGATCGAGGGCATGGCGATCGCCGCCCATGCCGTGGGCGCAGGCCATGGCTATATCTATATCCGGTCCGAATATCCTTATGCGATCAAGACGATGCGCGCGGCGATCGATGCCAGCGCGCATCTGATCGCGCCCTTCACACTGGAAGTGCGCGAGGGCGCGGGCGCCTATGTCTGCGGTGAGGAGACGGCGCTGCTCGACAGTATCGAGGGCAAGCGCGGACAGGTACGCGCCAAGCCGCCGCTGCCGGCCTTGCAAGGGCTGTTCGGCGAGCCGACGGTCATCAACAATGTGCTGAGCCTGGCCGCCGTGCCGTTCATCCTGGCGGAGGGGGCGAACGCTTATGCCGCCGTGGGCTTCGGCCGGTCACGCGGAACCATGCCGGTGCAGCTGGCGGGAAATGTGCGCCATGGCGGCCTTTACGAGATCGGCTTCGGCATCACGCTGGGCGAGCTGGTGAATGAGATTGGCGGCGGCACCGCGAGCGGCCGTCCGGTGCGGGCGGTGCAGGTGGGCGGACCGCTAGGAGCATATTTTCCGCCCTCGATGTTCCACCTGCCGTTCGATTATGAAGCCTTCGCGCAGGCGGGCGGGCTGATTGGCCATGCCGGGATCACCGTGTTCGACGACAGCGTGGACATGGCGCATATGGCACGCTTCGCCATGGAGTTCTGTGCGGCGGAAAGCTGCGGCAAGTGCACGCCTTGCAGGATCGGATCGACGCGCGGGGTGGAGATCATGGATCGGATCATCGGGGCCCGCGATGCCGCACCGGTAACCGTGTCCGAGGCGAATGGCGGATATTTGGGCAAGGCGCTCTATTCCCGCTCGCCGGACCGGATCGACGTTTCCATCGAGGCGCAGACCAGCCTTCTGCGCGATCTGGCGGACACGATGAAATATGGCTCGCTCTGCGCGCTGGGCGGTTTCACGCCCTATCCGGTGCTGAGTGCGCTCGATTATTTCCCCGAGGATTTTGGTGCGGCCGCACCGGCAAAGGAAGCTGCGGAATGACCTTCTCCCGCGAAACCGATCATGGCACCCCGCCAGCTATTGCGACCGGCAAGTCCGTCACGCTCACGATCGACGGGCAGAGCGCCACCATGCCCGAAGGCACCAGCATCATGCGCGCGGCCTCGCTGACGGGCTGTTCCATCCCCAAGCTCTGCGCCACCGACAATATGGAAAGCTTCGGTTCCTGCCGGCTTTGCCTGGTCGAGGTGGAGGGGCGCGCGGGCTATCCCGCGTCCTGCACCACGCCGGTCGCCGACGGCATGGTGGTGCGCACCCAGACCGACAGGCTGAAGCAACTGCGCCGCGGCGTGATGGAGCTTTACATCTCCGACCACCCGCTGGACTGCCTGACCTGCGCCGCCAATGGCGACTGCGAGTTGCAGGATCAGGCGGGCGCGGTGGGCCTGCGCGACGTGCGCTACGGCTATGACGGCGCGACCAATATGGGGCAGGCGAAGGATCAGTCGAACCCCTATTTCGACTTCGATCCCAGCAAGTGCATCGTCTGTTCGCGCTGCGTGCGCGCCTGCGAGGAGGTGCAGGGCACCTTCGCCCTGACGATCGAGAATAAGGGCTTCGAGTCCAAGGTCTCTCCTTCGCAGGGTGAGGACTTCCTCGGTTCCGAATGTGTGTCTTGCGGCGCCTGCGTGCAGGCCTGCCCGACCGCGAGCCTGATCGAGAAGAAGGTGGTGGAAATCGGCACGCCCGACCGCGCGGTCATCACCACCTGCGCCTATTGCGGCGTCGGCTGCACTTTCCGCGCGGAGATGCGGGGTGAGGAGCTGGTGCGCATGGTGCCGTGGAAGGAGGGCAAAGCCAATCGCGGACATAGCTGCGTCAAGGGCCGCTTCGCCTGGGGCTATGCCCAGCATCAGGACCGCATCCTCAACCCCATGATCCGAGCATCGGTCAGCGAGCCCTGGCGCGAGGTGTCCTGGGAGGAAGCGATCGCTCACACCGCGAGCGAGTTCCGCCGCATCCAGGCGAAATATGGCACGCGCAGCATCGGCGGCATCACGTCCAGCCGCTGCACCAATGAGGAAACCTTCCTCGTCCAGAAGCTGGTCCGGCAGGGCTTCGGCAACAATAATGTCGATACCTGCGCGCGCGTTTGTCACTCGCCGACGGGCTATGGCCTCAGCAAGACCTTCGGCACGTCGGCGGGCACGCAGGACTTTGACAGCGTGATGAAAGCCGACGTGATATTGGTGATCGGCGCCAATCCGACCGACGGGCATCCGGTTTTTGCGAGCCGCATGAAAAAGCGCCTGCGGCAGGGTGCGAAGCTGATCGTCATCGATCCGCGCCGCACCGATCTGGTGCAATCGCCCCACGTCATGGCCGAGCATCATCTGCCGCTTCGCCCCGGCACCAACGTCGCGATGCTGACGGCGCTCGCCCATGTGATCGTGACCGAGAAGCTGTATGATGAGGCGTTCATCCGCGAGCGGTGCGATTGGGATGAGTTCCAGGATTGGGCTGACTTCGTATCCGAACCGGCCCGCTCTCCCGAAGCGATCGAACCGCTGGCCGGTGTCAAGGCGGAGGAAGTCCGCGCCGCTGCCCGGCTCTATGCCACGGGCGGGAATGGCGCGATTTACTATGGTCTTGGCGTAACCGAGCATAGCCAGGGCAGCTCGACCGTCATGGCGATCGCCAACCTCGCGATGGCGACTGGCAATGTCGGCCGCGAAGGGGTCGGCGTGAACCCGCTGCGGGGCCAGAATAACGTGCAGGGCGCCTGCGACATGGGCAGCTTCCCGCATGAATTTTCCGGCTACCGCCATGTGTCGGACGACGCGACGCGCGGGCTGTTCGAACAGGCGTGGGGCGTGACGCTGGACGGTGAGCCGGGCCTGCGCATCCCCAACATGCTGGATGCCGCCACGGACGGCCGCTTCAAAGGCATATTCATCCAGGGCGAGGACATTTTGCAATCCGATCCCAACACCCATCATGTCGCGGCGGGGCTGGCGGCGATGGAGTGCGTGGTGGTGCAGGACCTGTTCCTGAACGAAACCGCCAATTACGCCCATATCTTCCTGCCCGGATCGACCTTCCTGGAAAAGGACGGCACCTTCACCAATGCCGAGCGGCGCATCCAGATGGTGCGCAAGGTCATGGCGCCACTCAACGGCTATGCCGACTGGGAGATCGTGCAGCTGGTCGCCAACGCCATGGGCCTCGGCTGGAGCTACGACCATCCCGCGCAGATCATGGACGAGATCGCGGCGCTGACCCCGACCTTTGCCGGCGTGCATTATGACCGGTTGGAGGCGGAGGGGTCGCTGCAATGGCCGGCGAACGAGGCCGCGCCGGACGGCACGCCCACCATGCACATCGGCGGCTTCGTGCGCGGCAAGGGCAAGTTCGTCGTCACCGACTATGTGCCGACCGACGAGAAGACCGGCCCGCGCTTCCCGCTGCTGCTGACCACCGGACGCATCCTGTCGCACTATAATGTCGGCGCGCAGACAAGGCGGACCAGCAACACCGCCTGGCATCCGGAGGACCGGCTGGAAATCCATCCGAGCGATGCGGAAAATCGCGGCCTCAAGGATGGCGACTGGGTGACGCTGCGCAGCCGGGCGGGAGAAACGACGCTGCGCGCGCTCATCACCGAGCGGGTCGCGCCGGGCGTCGTCTATACGACCTTCCACCATCCCGAAACACAGGCGAACGTCATCACGACGGACTTTTCCGATTGGGCCACCAATTGCCCCGAATATAAGGTGACGGCGGTACAGGTTTCGGCCTCGAACGGCCCCAGCGAATGGCAGCAGGATTATGCAAGCCAGGCGCGCAACAGCCGCCGAGTTGTTCCGCTGGCAGCGGCGGAGTAGGGTGACGGGCATGAGTGACGAACCCCATGTCATGTCCACGACGCAGCGGCTGGTCTATATGGCCGAACAGATCGCCCGCAATTTTGCGGCCCTGGGCGAGGATCGGACCGTGACTGCACTGGCCGAGCATCTGACCAGCTATTGGGACCCGCATATGAAGGACCAGATCGTCGCTATAGCGCGCGATCATCCCGACAGCCTGTCGCCCCCGGTCGCAGCGGCGGTCGCGCGTCTGGCGCAGGGAAGGACGCCAGCGGGGCCCAATCCCGCGCAGTTCAACGCGGTGGACGAGGTAGGTCATTGCGACGCCGGCTGACAATTTCCTGATGGAGGGGGAAGCCGAAGGCGCGCCGCTAGTCCGGCTCTCATTCGACCGGCTGACGCGCGACGGGACAACCGAGCCGGTCGATCGCCTGCTCGCCGACGAAGTGCCGGTCGCGATCGAGTTCAACGGCATCGGCTATGCGGTGTTGATGGCGACCCCGGCGGATATTCCCGACCTGGTCCTGGGCTTTGCCCTTGCCGAGCGGCTGATCGGGCCGGAAGACGCGCCTTTCGATGTCGACGCCCATGTGACTGACCAAGGCATTGTCGCACGGGCAACCTTGCCGCAGGGCCGAACCCCGGCTCTGCTGGAGCGCGTGCGTCATCGGGCTTCTGAATCCTCCTGCGGCATTTGCGGCATAGAGAATCTGGAACAGGCGATCCGCCCGCTGCCAAGGGTAAGCGCGCGATCAGCCGCAGATCGGGAGGCGATCTTCCGCGCTCTGACGCATCTGCCCGATCATCAGCCGCTCAACGCTGCGACGGGCGCTGCCCATGCCGCCGCATGGGTCGGCGCGGATGGGGGGATCCGTCTGGCGCGCGAGGATGTCGGTCGGCACAATGCGTTCGACAAGCTGGTGGGCGCCATGCGTCGGATGGGCGCGGAATGGGATGGCGGCTTTGCGCTTCTATCGTCGCGCTGCTCCTACGAACTGGTCGAAAAGGCGGTGCTGTCGGACTGCCCCTTGCTCGTCACCATTTCCGCCCCCACCAGATTGGCTACGGAGCGTGCCGCCCAGGCGGGGCTGCCGCTAGTGGTCCTGGCCCGGAGCGACGCCTTGCTGGCACGCCGCTGAACGGATCAGCGCTGCAGCGCAACCTGCATCGACACGGTCGCACCCAGCGTCAATTCTCCCGGAGCGACAGGGCTGGGCGGCGGCGGTGGCGGCGGCGCGCCGGCCATCCGGCCGGTCACGACGATCGGCTGGACCGGATAATAGCCGCCCCCTTCGGAGATCGAGAGAATGCGCCGGACCCTGAGCCCGGCGGCGCGAGCGTAAAGCTCCGCCCGCGCGCGAGCGTCCTTCACCGCCTCGACCCGCGCTTCGTCAAGGGCAGCCTTGGGATCGTCCAGGGTGAAGGAGGGGCCGTCCACCTGATTGGCGCCCGCCGCCACGAGCGCGTCGATGATCTTCCCCATGCCCCCGAGATTGCGGACGCGCACCTGGACATTGTTGCGCGCCTCATAGCCGATGATGCGTGGGGCCTGCGGCTGAGCGGGCGCGACATAAGGCTCCCGCGTCATCCGCGCTCTCAACTGCGCCTCCTGCTCGGGATTGCTATATTGCGGCTGCAGCGACAAGGCGGAGGTTTGGATATCGCGGTCCGCGATACCCGCGCGCTTAAGCGCTGCCACCACCTCATCCATCCGCGTCGCGTTGGCGGAGAGAGCCTCGCCCCCCGTCTTTCCTTGCGTCACCACGCCTGCGGAAAACATGGCGACGTCGGGAATCCTGCGGCTCTGTCCCTCTCCACTGACCATCAGCAAAGTTTCTTCCGGTGCCAGAACCGGGCTGGCCGCGCTGATCTGCGCCTGCCCGGCCGATGCCGCACCTGCCGCAAGCAGCACGAATGGCAACCATTTCATGAGCATCTCCTCCGCTGTTATGCAGCCGAAACGTTCTCGTCGCGGTTCCGTTGCATGCTCTGTGGTGGTTAGCAGGGAGCGAAATGCGGCACAGAGCGCGAAGGGGCGCTGAGAACCGGGACAAAAACTTGGCTGGGGCGGCAGGATTCGAACCTGCGCATGGCGGTACCAAAAACCGCTGCCTTACCGCTTGGCTACGCCCCAGCAGCGTCGGATATTTCCGACGCGGACCGCCATATAGCGTCTGTTGCGCGAAAGGAAAGCCTAGTCATCGCTCTTGATGGTTGCCAATATGCGCGCTTCCTTTCTTCCTTCCGGCCTGGATTTGCTGGCATGCCCGTTCAAAGTTCGCCGTCGCCCCTGGCGCAGTCGCAGATCGCACCCGCGTCGCCGCTTTTCCTGCGCGAGGATGAGATTCGCCGGGGCATCGAGATGCTGTACTTCGGCTATTCGGCGCTGACCCGGTCGATCGATGAGGGGCTGGCCTCCCAGGGGCTCGGGCGGGCACATCATCGTGCGCTGTATTTCATCTCTCGTCAGCCCGATCTTACCGTCAAGGACTTGCTTCGCCTGCTCGCCATCACCAAACAGTCGCTGGGCCGAGTGCTGAACGATCTGGTGGAGCGGGGCTATATCGAAACGCGGCAGGGCGCCAATGACCGGCGGCAAAAGCTGCTGCGTCTCAGCCCGGCGGGATCGGCGCTGGAGGCGGAGCTTTTCCGCGCTTTGCGGGAGAAGATGGCGGCAGCTTATGCGCAGGCGGGGCAAGGATCCGTCACCGGGTTCTGGCGCGTTCTGGAGGGGCTGATTCCCGATCAGGATCGATCGATGGTTTTCGGCCTCCGGGGGCGATAGCCGCTCTGTCCGCGCAACCTTATCGCTCCGGCGGCGCTTATCCGTCTCTGTCGACAGCTATGAGGATCGATAATGCGCAAAGGATTACTGGCCGCTATCTCCGTTTTGACGCTCGCGGGCACGGCCGCGTGTTCTGAGAAGGCTGCTGAAAGCCTGGAAAACGCCGGCTCCGCGATCGGCGACGATGTCAACAATGCCGTCGATCGCGCCGGTGAAAAGATCGACAACGGCCTCGACCGCGCCGGTAGCGCGCTCGACGAGGGTTCGGACCGGCTGGGAACGGCCGCCGACAATGCATCCCGCGACGCCGAGCGCGAAGCGCGCGATGCCCGCAATGACGTAGGCTCCGCCATGGAGCGCGCCGGCAATGATCTGAAGACGGACTAGGGCAGGAAAGGGCGGGACCGCTCCTCAACGCCCCGGAGGATCATGAGGCGCTGGTGCCGTGACCGGGCGCAGGCTTTCGCGATCCTCCGCGCTGACAGGGGCGGTCGGATCGGGTCGGAAATGTTCTTCCGCGCGCTGCGATCCGTCGGGATGGGTGTCGCCGAGCAGGTCGGTCGGGGCATGGCCGACATGCGCGGCCCCAGCCCCGTGAGCCGAGCGGTTGGAGCCGGCACGATCCCGGTCCAGCCATTTCTTGGCGAGGTAGCCCGCGCCCGCCAGCAGTGCCAGTTTACGTATCATCTCAGCTTCTCTCCCGTGTCTCAGTCACTCGCGCGATTAGTGGTGCGTGATGGCCGGCGCCTGCACATAAGGCATGTCGTCAGGCTCGATGGTCGTCGCATGGCCACCACCCCGCCGCCGGCGGCTCGGTGCCGGGCGCGTGGACCGGTCATTCGGCGACCGCGTTCTGCTGGGGAAGGTGCTGCCGGTGGTGCGGTCGAGCGAGCGCGCGACCCAGGCGTCGAGGAGCGTCGCACCCGCAACGAAGGCTACCGCGCCCCAAAGCGCGCGGCTGCGTGGGGCACGCCGGGCGCCGAGGCCGAGGGCTGTGAGGTCCATGAGGTCGCCCGCGAATCGGTTCCAGACGAGCGCCGAATGCGCCGGCGCCGCCAGCAGTCCGGCACCGGCCAGCATCTCGCGGGCGCCGAAGACGCGCAATGTCGTCCGCCCGGCCTTATGGTCATTGCCGAGCGCGCCCGCGATCCGGCGTGTCGCTGCGATTTCGGCCAAGCCCAGCGCGATCGAGAAGAGCCCGAGGCCGAAGCTGATCTGCTTGGCGTTCATGTCCCTCATGCTTGAAGTCTCCATGTCCAGGCGGGAGAAATCGTCTGAGCATCGCACGGGTTCCGACCCGCCGATGAAACGTGCGGCATCCGCGCCGCAGGCAGGCGAAATTTACATGAGTGAATTTGGCCGGGGCAATGTGCGGTGGGGATTTATCGGGAAAGGAGGGCGCCGGGATTTGCGCTAAGCCTCGGCCGGCGGGATATGGCGGCCGGTCCTTTGCCGAGGCCGTCCTTATCGGGTGGTGTGGATGATCGGGCTGGTGGTGATTGCGGTAGCGGGGATCTGGTGCCTTGGCGGCTGGCACCTTTGGCGCCTGCAAAGCGCGTGGCGCGCGAAGGCCGGCGTAAACGGGCTGGACCGGGCGATCGCGATCCTGTGGCTGCCGATCGCCCTCTACTTTCTTCTGATATCGCTGCCTATCCTCGCCCGGCAGGGCCTGCGCGACATCGGCCGGCAGAGGGCGCGAGACGCTGCCCGCCATCGCAAAGCGCATCGACCCTGAGATATCGGGATTGGGATGACGGGCGTAGATCTTTGCCCTAAGCTGCCACCTGCGCGGCACGGTGGAACTTTTTCTCTACACTTGCGTAACGATCTGCTTGTGGAGGAGAAAATCGTCCGCGGGGGGGGGGGGGAATAGATGCGGTTAGGGATGGTTGCGGTCTGGGCGGCCGGGGGGTTGATGGCCGGAAGCGCTCTGCCGGCAAGGGCGCAGAGCATCGACGAATTGCGCGACATGCCCATTTCCGCGCTGGCCCGGCTGGATGTCACCTCGGTCACCCGCTCCTCCTCCTCGCTCGGCGATGCGCCGGCGGCCATCTATGTCATAACCCATGACGATATCGTGCGATCCGGGACGCTGACGCTGCCCGGCATATTGCGGCTGGCGCCCAATCTTCAGGTCATGCGCGGCGGCCCCAATAGCACGGTCATCAGCGCCCGTGGATTGAGCGGCAATCTGGACGCCCAGAATTTCTCCAACAAGCTGCTGGTCCTGATCGACGGGCGGGTAGTTTATTCGCCGCTCTATTCGGGCGTCTATTGGGACATGCAGGATGTCCTGCCGGAGGATGTCGAGCGGATCGAGGTGATATCCGGACCGGGCGCCACCCTGTGGGGCTCGAACGCGGTCAACGGGGTCATCAACATCATCACCCGCGATGCAGGCGCGTCTCAAGGGCTGTACGGCACGGCCGTGGCGGGAAACCGCACTTACGACCTTGGCCTGCGCTATGGCGGAGAGGCAGGGGACAGGCTCGACTATCGGCTCTATGCCAAGCGCCATGAGGATTTCGAAAGCGACGACGGTGCCAACGACGGCAACCGCCGGACGCTGGCCGGCTTCCGCGTCGACTGGGACGCGTCGGCGGACGACGCGGTCATGGTGCAGGGCGATGGCTATTACGGAACGCGATCACGGGGCGCCACGCCGAAAGAGGCCTATTATGGCTATGACCTGCTCGCCCGCTGGCATCATGCGGGGGCCTCGGGCGACATGTTTCAGCTCCAGGCCTATTATGACCATACCGCGCGCGAAATCGACGATGATGGCGGCCGCTTCGCCTTGGATAGCTTTGATGTGGAGGCGCAATATGCGTTCGATGCAGGTGCTGCCCACCGGATCGTGCTCGGCGGCGGGGCGCGCCTCAGCCGCTATGAAATAGAGAATATTCCGGGCCTGCTGTTCGTGCCGGACCGGCGCAGCCTGCATATCGCCAACATCTTCGCGCAGGACAGCGTGACGCTGACCCCGTCGCTGACCGCGAACCTGGGGGTCAAGCTGGAGACGCGCAGCTACGCCGACCTCGTCCTGCTGCCCAGCGCCCGTTTGTCCTGGAAGCCGAGCGAGGCCGCGCTGCTGTGGGGTGCTGTCTCGCGCGCGGTGCGTGCGCCCACTCCCTTCGATCGCGATGTGGTGGAATCGGTCGGCACGACGGTATTCCTGACCGCGCTCTCCAGCTTCCGATCGGAAAAGCTGACCGCGTTCGAACTGGGTACGCGGCTGACCCTCTCCTCCCACGCGTCGCTGTCGGTTTCGGGCTTCTACAATATCTATGACGATCTGCGGACGGTCGATCCCGCGCCGGGCGGGCTCCTGCCGCTGCGCTGGGGCAATGGCATCAAGGGCGACAGCTATGGGTTCGATGCGTGGGGCGATATCAGGCTGGCGGACTGGTGGCGGCTGAAGCCGGGCTATAGCCTGACCATACAGAAGTTCCGGTTCAAGGATGGGGCGGTGCCGCTGCTCGGCACCACGCAGGTCGGCAATGATCCGCGCCATCGCGCCTCGCTGCGTTCCTCGATGGATATCGGTTCCGCCATCAACCTCGATGCGGACCTGCGTTACGTAAGCGCTTTGCCCGACCCGCATGTTCCCGGCTATGTAGAGCTGGGTGCCCGGTTGGGCTGGCAGTTTGATGACCGTGCGGAGCTGTCGATTTCAGGGTTCAACCTCCTTCACCGCCGTCATCAGGAATTGCCCTTGTCTCAGGGCAATCCCGTGGGGCGCAGCATCTTCGTGGCGCTGAAATGGACGGTCTGAGCCGCTGGCACATCAGGGCTGGGATGCGGCATCGCTCTGCCTTCGCACTGCTGCTGCTCATGATCCTCTTTGCGATCACGCCGGTCGAAGCGAGCCTGCCCCCCTCGACGCTGGAGCAGGCGGTGAAGGCGAGCTTCCTCTTCAAATTCGCGCCCTTCGTCGACTGGCCTCCTACTGCCTTAGCGGCTGGAGAAAGGACGTTCACGATCTGCGTCGCCGGCGGCGATCCCTTCGGCAGCGTGCTGGACGATGTGGTGCGCGGCCAGAAGATCGCCGGCCGCTCCGTTGCCGTTCGGCGGCTCCAGGCCGCGGGGAGCGCCGCAGGCTGCCGCATCCTGTTCGCGGGCCATTCCGACGATCCCGGCTATGCCCCCTTTGCGGCGCTGGCCGGGCAGCCGGTCCTGACGGTGGCGGATCGGACGGGCGGTCCGCCGGGCGCCATGATCGAATTTGTGAGGCAGGGCGGCCGCGTGCGCTTCCATATCGATGACGGCGCCGCGCGCGCCAACGGCCTCAAGATCAGTTCCAAATTGCTCGGACTTGCCATTTCGGTGAACAGAAAATGACGGACGCTCCCGATCCTTCGCCTGACGCCCGGCTCCGCGCCAGGGCCATCGCCGCCCAGATGGCGACGCCGTTGACGGCGGTTGTCATCGCCATCTGCCTGCTGGCGGCCGGCCTCGCCTTCGCCCTGCAGCTGGAGCGGGTCGGCCAGTCGGAGAAAGAGCGACAGATCATGGTCCAGGCGCAGACGCTCGCCAGCGGCATCGCCGCGCCGCTCGCGTTCGAGGATCATGACGCATTGCAGGAGTATCTGAACGCGCTGCGCGCCGATCCCCAGATCGTCGCGGCCGCGGCCTATGATGAGCGGGGGGATTTCGTCGCTGGCTATGCGCTGTCGCCGGCCCGCTACCCGCAGCGCGGCCTTGCCGCGGAAACGAAGATCGTCGGAAACGCCCTCACCGTGGCGGCGCCCGTCATGCAGGGCAATACGCAGCTCGGCTCGGTCTACCTGCAATCGTCGCTCGACAGCTGGTCAAGGCGGCTGAACCGCTATCTGGGCATTGCCGTGATTGTCGTCATGGCGTCGCTGCTGATCGTCATCCTGGCAGGCTCCTACTCCTCGCTGAGCAAGGCGCACCAGAAGTTGCAGGAGGAGATTGCCATCCGCCAGCAGGCCGAGGAGGCGCTGCGCCAGTCGCAGAAGATGGAGGCGATGGGGCAGTTGACCGGCGGGGTCGCCCACGATTTCAACAATCTGCTGATGATCGCGTCGGGCGGGCTGGACCTGATGGAGCGGACCACTGATCCGGCGAAGCTGGAGCGATTGAAGGCTGGCATCCGGCAGGCGGTCGATCGGGGCGCCAAGCTGACGCAGCAACTGCTCGCCTTCTCCCGGCGCACGCCGTTGAAGCCCGAGGTCATCGACCTTGGCAAGCGCGTGCGGGGTATGGACGCACTGCTCGACCGTTCGCTGGGGGAGGGGATCAGGGTCGCCATGCACCTGCCCGGCGATCTCTGGCCCGTCGAGGTGGATGCCTCGGAGCTGGAAGTGGCGGTGCTCAACATCGCCCTCAACGCTCGTGATGCAATGGTCAAGGGCGGCGTGATCGTGATCGAAGCCGCCAATGTGGAGGGGGCGGGGCCGCAGGGCGGCGATCTCGTCCGGCTCGCCATCACCGATACCGGCACCGGCATCGCGCCCGAACTGGTCGCAAAGATTTTCGAGCCCTTCTTCACGACCAAGGGCGTGGGGCAGGGCACGGGCCTGGGTCTGAGCCAGGTCTATGGCTTCGCGCGGGCTTCCGGCGGGGAGGTGCAGGTGGACAGCCTTCCCGGCAGCGGGACGACCATGACGCTGCTGTTGCCGCGCTCGCTCCGGACACCGGCGGACAGCGATGCCGGTGCCGACGCGGTCAGCGCGTCCGGACGCCAGCGCATCCTGCTGGTCGAGGATGACGATAATGTCGCGGCGACGGTCGGCGCCATGCTGGAGGAACTCGGCTATGAGAATAAGCGGGTGGAAAGCGGCGACGCTGCGCTGAACCTGCTGGAGAGGGATTCAGCCTTTTCGCTGATCCTGTCTGACATGATCATGCCGGGCGAAGTGAGTGGCATCGATCTGGTGCGCAAGATCAGGCAGCACTGGCCGGCCATGCCCTCGATGCTGATGACCGGCTATAGCGCGGCGGCTGCTTCTGCGGCGAAGGAAGGGGTCCGGCTTTTGTCCAAGCCCTTCTCGATCCAGGACCTGTCCGTCCACATCGCCGCCGCGGTGGAGGGCGCCGCGGCGGAATGAGATATCAGGAGGCGCGCTAAAAAATCAGGACATAGGCCGCGCCGAGCACCGCACACGCTCCTAGCAGCAGGAGCATGTTCACCTTGAAACGAAAGGCCGCGATCAGCGCGCCTGCCGCCAACACCAGCGCGGGAATATTTGCCGACTGGAGCACCGGCACCTCGAAGGTGCCCACCGGGCGCACCTCCCGGAAAAGCGTGTGGATCGCGAACCAGAGCGCGAGGTTCAGGATGACGCCCACCACGGCGGCCGTGATCGCGGTGAGGGCCGCCGATAGTGCGCGGTTGCCGCGCAGCCGTTCGATGAAGGGCGCGCCCGCGAAGATCCAGAGGAAGCAGGGAACGAAGGTGACCCACGTCGTCAGCACCGCGCCGAGCGTGGCGGCAACCAGCGGGTTCAAACCGCCCGCCTCGCGGAAGGCGGCGAGGAAGCCGACGAACTGGGTCACCATGATGAGCGGTCCGGGCGTCGTCTCCGCCATGCCGAGGCCATCCAGCATCTCGCCCGGCCGCAGCCAGCCGAAGCTGCCGACGGCTTCCTGCGCGACATAGGCCAGGACCGCATAGGCTCCGCCGAAGGTCACCACCGCCATCTGGCTGAAGAAGCTGGCGATCTGGGAGAAGACATTGTCCGGCCCCGCGAGGACGATCAGCGCCAGCACCGGTGCCAGCCACAGGGTGAGCAGCGCAAGCGATATACGCAGGGACCAGCCAAGGTTCGGCCGCGCATGGTCCGGAAGTTGCTCACCCAGCGCGGTGTCCTGATCGTGGACCACCGCGCCGCCCGAGGGTCCGTGGCCGCCGCCGCCGCGAAACTGGGGCAGGCCGCTGCGCCCGCCCAGATAGCCGCCGATGCCGGCTGCCAGCACGATCAGCGGGAAGGGGGCATCGAGGAAGAAGATGGCGATAAAGGCGGCGGCGGCGATGCCCCGCATTACATTATTCTTGAGCGCGCGCGAGCCCACGCGAACCACCGCCTGCACCACGATCGCCAGCACCGCGGCCTTGAGGCCGAAGAACAGGCCTTCGATCAACGGCACCTGGCCCAGCAGCACATAGATGTAGCTGAGCGCCAGAATGGCGACGAAGCCCGGCAGGACGAACAGAATGCCGGCGATCAGCCCCCCCTTGGTCTTGTGCAGCAGCCAGCCGATATAGATCGCCAACTGCTGCGCCTCCGGGCCGGGGAGCAGCATGCAATAGTTGAGCGCGTGAAGGAAACGCTCCTCCCCGATCCAGCGCTTTTCCTCGACCAGCAGACGGTGCATCACCGCGATCTGGCCCGCCGGGCCCCCGAAGCTGAGCGCGGCGACCCGCGCCCAGACCCGCGTCGCTTCGCCAAGAGATACGCCGTGGCTCGGCCGTGTAGTGTCCGCCGCATCGGACGCTGCTGAAAGCGTGCTGTTCATCTCTCACTCTTCCGGTTGCTGAAATAGGCATGAAATTGGTTGAGCGCTTCGCCTGCGAAGCTGATGCGCTGAAGATCGTCGTCGGTGGAGGCGCAGACGCCCGAGAGCATTGCGCCCAAGCCCGACGTTTCGGGCCGGCCGAATTTGCTATCGCCGATGTCGAGATCGTGAATGATCTCCCCGATCGCCTGCAAGCCCGGATCGCCGGTCAGCCCCGCCCGCAGCAGCAGCGTCTCGAAACTGCAACGGTCGCCCTCATGCGTGAACTCCGCGTCAGCCATGTCGAAGCGCAGCTCGCCAGGCGCGGGCTCATGCGTGCGCGCGTCGACGAAGCGAAAATGCGCTTGCGGATCGATGAAGCGGCGGATCAGCCAGGCGCAGGCTATGCGGTCCACATGGATGCCGCTGCGCGTCACCCAGGTCTTGCCGAGCAGGTCGGAAGTTTCCGCCGGGCCTTGTGTCGCGGCGCGGCTGACATCGGGGTGCTGGTAGCGCTGGCGGTCCAGTTCGGCGAGCGCTGCCTCCGCCTGTTGCCGGCCGTGCGCGCCGAAGAAATCGAGTCGGCCGACCTCCGCCATCCGCTTGTGCAGCTTTGCGATGTCGGTGCCGCTGGCAGGGCCGGTTTCCATGAGGCGGCGCGCCGTATCGGCAATCTCCTCATAGTCCGCATCGCGCGCGGCATCGAACAGGCCGCGCACTTCGCTATCGCTTTGTCCCGCCAGAAGACGCGCTTCGATAAGGATCGCCTCGCCGCCATTGTCGGTGATCTCCGCCAGCAGTTCACGGAATTCCCCTTCCGCCGCTGCGCTTCGGGGCAAGACATGGACGGCGTTCTTGAGCGGTATGGCGCCCACCCCCTGCAAGCGCCGCCAGATTTTCACGCGCAGATAGGGCGGCTTTGCCGGGAGCTGATGCAATAGCGCGAGCCAAGCAGAAGATTCTGGTTTCGAACTCATGATATATGTGTATCATATTGATTGATTATCAGGAACACCTATATCTCATGCTCAAGAAAATTCCTTTTCCGGTTATCGCACTGGTCGTCTCCGTCTCGCCTAGTCTTGCTGAGGAGACGAAGGATGGCTTCAGCCTGACCGGCAGCGTCCGCCTGCGCTACGAAAGCATCGACGGGCAGGCCCGCGCGGGCTTCGACAGCAGCGACAGCCTGGCCAATATCCGCACGCAGATATTGGGCGAATATCGCACCGGGAATGTTCGATTCGGCGTGGAATTGTTCGACAGTCGTGCTTACGGAGCCGATCCCGGCACGCCGCTTTCGACCAATGAAGTGAATGCGCTGGAACCGGTGCAGGCGTATGTCGGCGCCGACTTCGATCGTCCGTTCGGGGCGGGCACGAAGCTATCGCTGCTCGCGGGTCGCATGACGCTGAACCTTGGCTCGCGCCGTCTGGTCGCGGCGGACGATTATCGCAACACCACCAACGGTTCTACCGGCCTGCGTGTCGACCTGACGGCCTCGAAGGATTTGAAGGGGACCTTCATCTACGTGCTGCCGCAGATGCGCCTGCCCGACGATCGGCAGGACTTGCGCGATCATAAGGTGAAGCTGGATCGGGAAAGCTTTGATCTGGTGCTCTGGGGCGGGCTGCTGTCGCGGGCGCGGCTAATCGGCCCTTTCATGGCGGAACTCAGCTATTTTCATCTGGGCGAGCGTGACGCGCCGGGGCGTCCGACCCGCGACCGGTCGCTCGACACCTATGGCGGCAGGGTGATCGCCGAGCCGCGTCCGGGCCACCTGGACTATGAGGTCGAATATTTCCACCAGACCGGCGAGGTCAGCGCCTCGCTCGCCGCAACTGCGCCGCGCCTGCCGGTCAGCGCGAACTTCCTTCACGCGGATGTCGGATATAGTTTCAGCGGCCCATGGAAGCCGCGCCTGTCGGCGGAGTTCGACTGGGCGAGCGGTGATCGGCCGGGCGGCCGCTTTGGCCGGTTCGACACGCTGTTCGGCATGCGCCGGGCGGACCTGGCCCCCGCCGGCCTCTACAATGCGGTGGCGCGCGCCAACATCATCACGCCGGGGATCCGGTTGGAGGCGACACCCGGCAAGCGGGTCGACTGGTTCGCCGTTTACCGCCCGATGTGGCTGGCCGCGAAGGAGGACAGCTTCTCCACGACTGGCGTTCGCGATGCATCGGGCCGCTCGGGCGACTTTGCCGGACATCAGATCGAAGCGCGGCTTCGCTATTGGCTGGTCCCTGCGCGGCTGCGGTTCGAATATGATGGGCTTTTATTGCTCAAGGGCCGCTTCCTGCGGGAGGCGCCGAATGCGCCGCCGAAGGACATGACCGTTTACAACAGCTTCAACTTGATCGCCAGCTTCTAGGCGGCCGGAACCTGCTGCGCCCTTGCCCAGGCGACGATCGCCTGTTGCGGCATCGCGCCCGACTGCCGCGCGATCTCGCGGCCTTTGAAGAAGAGGATCATCGTCGGGATCGAGCGGATGTCGTAGCGGCCCGCGATCATCTGTTCCGCCTCCGTGTCGACCTTGCCCAGGCGCATTGCGGGTTCAAGGTTGCGCGCCGCTGCGGAAAAGGCGGGCGACATTTGCCGGCATGGGCCACACCATGAAGCCCAGAAATCGACCAGCAGCGGCAAGTCGCTGCGGCTGGCATGGGCGTCGAAATTGGCGGAGGTCAACGTTACCGGTTCGCCCCCGAACAAGCCATGCCCGCACCGCCCGCACTTCCCGCCAGCGCTCAGCTTCTCGCGAGGCGCGCGGTTGGCGGCGGCGCAGTTCGGACAGATGACGATGACGGGGGCGCTTTGTGTCATGGCGATACCCTTTGCAGACCGACCTGACGATCCATAGTTAAATCCTGCCTCACCCTCTATGTTCCCCGCCTCTTCCCCGCGCCGATGTTCAGAAAATCTTTGCGATTGCGGTGCACTATGGCTGCACTGTCGGATTTTCTTACAGCGGCTGTAAGCTTCTCCGATACTCAGCCGTCCGGCCGGACGGCCGGCAGGATGCGCGCGACGAATGATCAGGTTGTTCAAACATTATGTGCCGCACGCCGTGCTGCTGCTGGAGCTGCTCGATTTCGCCCTGCTGCTCGGCGCGGCGGAAGGCGGCTGGCTGCTGCGCGCGCGGCAGATCGGCATGGATGTCGACCATGTCCTGACGCGCATTGGCCCGCTCGTCAGCTTCGCCGCCGCCATTCAGACGGCGATGGTGGCGGTCGGCGTCTATGGCCCCGAAGCGCTCCAGTCGATCCGCTTCGCCCTTGCCCGGCTGCTGGTGGCGATCTCGCTGGGCGTCATCTTCCTCTCGGTGATGCATTTTCTGCTGCCGCACATCACGCTTTGGCGCTCCAACAGCCTCTATGCGATGGGGCTGTCCATAGCGCTGCTGCTCACCATCCGACTGCTGCTGGGATCGATGCTGGGCGGCGAAGCCTTCAAGCGCAGGCTGGTGATCCTGGGCGCGGGCAATCGCGCGAACCGCATCCGCGAACTGGAGCAGCGTAAGGGCTCCGGCTTCCTCGTCGTCGGCTATATCGCGATGAACGACGGGCCGCAGGTGGTGGCCGAAGCCATCAATCGCAGCGCCATCTATAATCTCGCCGATTTCGTGGTGCGGCTGGCGGCCAGCGAGGTGGTGCTGGCGCTGGAGGAGCGGCGCAACGCGCTGCCGCTGTCTGACCTGTTGCGCATCAAGACGACCGGCGTCCATGTGAACGAGATTTCCACCTTCCTTGAGCGCGAGACGGGCCGCGTCGATCTGGACAGCGTCAACCCAAGCTGGCTGATCTTCTCCGACGGCTTCTCCGCCGGGCGCCGTGTATCGACCATTGCCAAGCGGCTGTTCGACATCATCGCCAGCGCCATCCTGCTGTTGCTGACCGGGCCGATCATCCTGCTCGCAGCGATCCTGGTGAAGCTCGACAGCAAAGGACCGGCCTTCTACCGGCAGCAGCGCGTCGGCCTTTACGGTGAGGAATTCTGGATCGTGAAGCTGCGCACGATGCGTCAGGACGCGGAAGTGTCGGGCCAGGCCGTCTGGGCGGAAAAGGACGATCCCCGCATCACCCGCCTGGGCTATTGGCTGCGCAAGCTGCGCATCGATGAACTGCCGCAGACCTGGACGGTGCTGAAGGGCGAGATGAGCTTCGTCGGCCCGCGTCCCGAACGCCGCCAGTTCGTCGAGGATCTGGAACAGCATCTGCGCTATTATGCCGAGCGCCACATGGTGAAGCCCGGCATCACCGGCTGGGCGCAGATCAACTATCCCTATGGCGCGTCGATCGAGGATGCCCGGCATAAGCTGGAATATGACCTCTACTATGCGAAGAATTACACGCCTTTCCTCGACCTGCTGATCCTGATCCAGACGCTGCGGGTCATCCTCTGGCCGGAAGGGGCGCGGTAGGGCAGGACGATGGGCGCTTTGCTGCAATTTGTCGGAGATTGGGGGCACGCCCTCGCCGCGATCCTGTTCGCGGCGCTCGGCATCCTGATCCTGCGCCGGCGCGCGGAAGGGATCGAGCAGCGCCTGCTCGCCGCGGCTTTGCTGCTGACATCCTGCTGGTCGCTCTATGTCTCTTTCGGCGGCGTGGACAAGTCCCTGACCGGCATCGGTGAGAATATCCGCAACGCAGCGTGGCTGCTGCTGCTGTTCGTCATGCTGCGAAGGGGAGTCAGCGGCCAGCGGGCGCCGATGGCGGGCATCGCGATGGTCTATGCCGTAGTGGCGGGGCTGATCGCGCTCCAGACCTTCACCGACCTCATCTGGCACGAACTGCCGGTGACGAGCGACCTGCACCGCGCGCTCTTCAGCGCTTCGATCATCCTGCACATGATGACCGCGATCGGCAGCCTGATGCTGGTGCATCACCTCTATATCAGCTGGCCGGCGCGGGAACGGGGCGGGGTCGCGCTGTTGCTCGGCGCGCTGGCGGCGATGTGGACTTACGACCTCAGCCTTTACGCGATCGGCTATTTCGCGATCGGACGAGCGAACGAGCTGTATGCGCTGCGCGGGGCGATGATGGCCTTGCTGGCGCCGGTCATCGCGGTAGGCCTGCGACGCGACATGGCCGGAAGGCTGCAGCTGTCGCGCGCGCTGACATTCCAGTCGCTCTCCTTCGTGGCGATCGCGCTTTACGTCGTGCTCCTGGCGGTGGCGGCGGTGCTCATCGAGTTGATCGCCGGGCCCTATGCGCGCGTCATGGAGATCGGCTTCGTCTTCTTCCTGGCGGTGAGCGCGCTCGTCATCCTGCCCTCACAGCGCATCCGCGCTTTCTGGAAGGTGCAGGTCGCCAAGCATTTCTTCCAGCATCGCTACGATTATCGCACCGAATGGATGCGCTTTGGCGATACGATCGGCCGGTCGGGCGACAATGTCCTGCCGCTCAGCGAGCGCGTGGCGAAGGCGGTTGCGGACATCACCGATTCACCCGCTGCGCTGCTGATGCTGCGGGCCGACGATGGCGCGTTGACGTTCGAGGCGGCGTGGAACTGGCCTGATGAAGGACAGGGGACGGCCACGATCCCGGCGCCGCTGGCCGCGCTGATCGAGCGGAGCGGCTGGATACTCGGTATCGACCATCCGCCATCAGGCGCGGGCGAACTGATCGCGCCCGGCTGGATGCGGCATGACCCCCGCGCCTGGGCGCTGGTGCCGCTCATTCATTTCGGCCGCCTGATCGGTGCGATCCTGCTCGCCCGTCCGCCCCTCGACCGCCGACTGGACTGGGAGGATTTCGACATGCTGCGTGCCGCCGGCCGGCAGGCTGCAAGTTACCTGGCCGAGGCGCAGGGGCAGCAGGCGCTGGACGATGCGCAGCGTTTCGACGAGTTCAACCGCCGCTTCGCCTTCATCATGCACGACGTCAAAAATCTGGTGAGCCAGTTGTCGCTGCTCGCCCGCAATGCCGAGCGGCACGCCGACAATCCGGAATTTCGCGCCGACATGCTGCTGACCTTGAAAGAGTCGGTGGGCAAGATGAACGACATGCTCGCCCGCCTGTCGCAGCATAACAAGGGGCGGGCGCAGGAGCCACGGCCGCTGGCGCTGCGCGACATCGCGGATCAGGTCGCGCGTTCGCGCTCGCGCCAGCATCCGGTGCGGGTCAGCGGTGAAGCGCCCCTTGCGCTCGCGGACCCTGCGCGGGTGGAGCAAATCCTCGTCCATCTGCTCCAGAATGCCATCGACGCGAGTGCGCCCGATAGCCCCGTCGAACTGCGCCTGTCGAGCGATGCAGGCTCTGCGCTGCTCGACGTGATTGATCAGGGGCGCGGAATGAGCGCCGAATTCATCCGCCGCGATTTGTTCAAGCCCTTCTCGTCCAGCAAGGCCAATGGCTTTGGCATCGGTGCGTTCGAGGCGCGGGCGCTGGCGCAATCGATGGGCGGCCGGATCGAAGTGGAGAGCCGGCTGGGGCAGGGGAGCCGTTTCACGCTGCGCCTGCCATTGGCGCAGGGGGAAATGGACCGGGGGAAGGCCGCCTGATGAGTGACATGCGACCCAAATTGCTGATCGTGGAGGATGATCCCGGCCTGCAACGGCAACTGCGCTGGGCCTATGACGAATATCAGCTGTTCATCGCCGGCGATCGCGAGGAGGCGATCGAGATGCTGCGAAGCGAAGCGCCGGATGTGGTGACACTCGACCTGGGGCTTCCGCCCGATCCGGACGGCACCAGCGAAGGCTTTGCGACACTCGCCGACATATTGCGGATCAAGCCAGACACCAAGGTCATCGTCGCTTCGGGGCATGGCGCGCGCGAAAGCGCGCTCAGTGCGATCTCGGGCGGCGCATATGATTTCTACCAGAAGCCGGTTGATATCGACGAACTCGGGCTGATCGTGCGGCGCGCATTTCACGTCCACGCCCTGGAACGGGAAAATGCCCGCCTCGCCGAAACCGCGCCGGAAAGCGCGCGCGTGCTGGGCCGCATCATCACGGGCGCGCCTGAAATGATGAAGGTCGCGCGGACGATCGAGAAGGTCGCGGGCGCGCAGGTGTCGGTGATGCTGCTCGGCGCGAGCGGCACGGGCAAGGAATTGCTGGCGCAGGGGCTGCATGATGCCAGCCCGCGGCGGGAGGGGGCGTTTGTCGCGATCAACTGCGCCGCCATTCCCGAAACGCTCTTGGAGGCCGAATTGTTCGGCCATGAGAAGGGAGCCTTTACCGGGGCGATCAAGACGACGCCGGGCAAGATCGAAATGGCTGAGGGCGGCACCCTGTTTCTCGACGAGGTGGGCGACATCCCGCTCGCCTTGCAGGTGAAGCTGCTGCGTTTCCTTCAGGAACGCGTGATCGAGCGGGTAGGCGGGCGGCAGCCGATCGCCGTCGATACTCGGATCGTCTGCGCCACGCACCAGAATCTGGAGGAGATGATCGCGGCCGGCACCTTCCGCGAGGATCTTTATTACCGCCTGGCCGAGATCGTGGTGCGGATACCGGCGCTGAAGGATCGCCCGGGCGACCCGGCGCTGCTGGCGCGCCATTTCCTCAACCGCTTCGCCGGTGAGATGAACCCGCAGGTCAAGGGATTGGCGCCCGACGCGCTCGCCGCGCTCGACGCATGGCCCTGGCCCGGCAATGTGCGCGAACTGGAAAACCGGATGAAACGCGCCGTCATCATGGCGGAGGGCAAGCATGTCACGGCGGCCGATCTCGATCTGGACGGAGAGCGGCTCGAAGGGGGCGAAGCGGTGAACCTCAAGGCCGCGCGCGAGCTCGCGGACCGCCGCGCCATCCGCCGCGCGATTGCGCGGACCGATGGCAATATTTCCGGCGCCGCCAAGATGCTGGGGATCAGCCGGCCGACGCTCTACGATCTGCTGAAACAATATCGCATGCAGAATTGAGCATTTGAGAGGCGCCAGCCGGCTCGGAGTGGCGTCCTAAACCTTCTGCGTGTCCAGATCTTCGATCCTGATGCCGAGGCGCCGGATCTGCTCGGCCACAGGCGGCCAGACGGTGGTCAGGAAGCGGGCGCGCTCGGTTTCGCGCAGGCGGCGGGCCGCGCCATGAGCGACGAACATGCCGACGCCGCGTTTAACGACGACCAGCCCATCATCCTGGAAAGTCTGATAGGCCTTGGCGACGGTGAGCGGATTGGCCCCCTGCTGACTGGCAAGCGCTCGCACCGATGGCAGCAGGTCGCCGTCCTGATATACGCCATCCAGTATCGATGCTGCTATGATCTCGCGGATGCGCAGATAGACGGGCTTCGAGTCTTCAGCCATGGTGCATCAGTGGCATAATACAGCCACTCAGGTCAAGCCATGGATATCACTTGACGCTACGGCAGGCAGGCAATCAGCTGTCCCAGACCGACACTATGCTGTCATAGGCGGGGCGGGGACGTTCCTCCTGCGGCCGGCCGGGCGTGCCGATGAAGATGAACCCGGCGATCCGCTCCTGTCCCTTGGAGAATGCGGCGCGGACATCTTCATTATAGGCCGGCCAGCCCGTCAGCCATCCGCCCGCGAAGCCCAGCGCGTGGCTGGCATGCAGCAGGTTCATGATGGCGGCGCCAGCCGACAACTCCTGCTCCCAAAGCGGTATCTTGCTGCCGATCACCGGAGCGGACAGCGCCACCACCAATGTCGGCGCCTGGTGCGCGAACTGCTGCATCGACTCCAGTTCAAGCCGGCCAGCGTCGGGCTTTTCCTTGCGGTATGCCGCGTCGAGCAGCGCGGCGAAATCCTGCCGCCGCTCCTGTGGCACGATCACGAAGCGCCACGGCGCGATCTTGCCATGATCCGGCGTCCGCAGCGCGATCTGCAGCATCTCCCGCAGCTGATCATCGTCCGGACCGGGCGCGATCAGGTCGCGTGGCTTACCGGAGCGGCGGGTCTGGAGGAGGGAGAGAGGTGTGCTGCGGTCGTTGAACATGGCGCTCCAGATGGCCTGCCCGGCGGCCGCACGCAAGGGCGAAGCGGCTTTGACAGCCGCACGATCCGGGCACTAGGCTGCGATTTATAGCCAAGATTGCAACAAGGGAAGCGGATGGCGACTTCAGTTCCGGCGGCGGATCGCGATGGCAAGACCTGGATCGGCCACCCGCGCGGCCTGTTTTTGCTCTTCTTTGTCGAGATGTGGGAGCGCTTTTCCTTCTACGGGATGCGGGCGCTGCTGATCTTCTATCTGACGCAGCATTTCCTCTTCACCGATCGCGATGCCGCGCATGCTTATGGCGCCTATATGTCGCTGATCTATATCTCGCCGCTGATGGGCGGCTATCTCGCCGACCGCTATCTCGGGCAGCGCAAGGCCGTGCTGTTCGGCGGGATCGTGATCGCCATCGGCCACCTCATATTGGGGATGGAGAGCGACGATGCGGGCGCCATGGGGCTTGGCCTCTTCTGGCTGGGGCTGGCGACGGTCATCACCGGCACCGGCTTTTTGAAGGCCAGCGTCTCGGCGCTGGTGGGCCAGCTTTACCCGCGCGACGATATGCGGCGCGACCCGGCCTATACGATCTTCTACATGGGCATCAATGTCGGCGCGACCATTGGCCCCATCATCTGCGGCTATCTCGGCCAACGATGGGGCTGGCATTGGGGATTCGGCGCCGCGTCGGTCGGAATGGTCGCAGGCGTCATCGGCTTCATCTTCTGCAAGCCGCTGCTTCAGGGCCGGGGAGAGCCGGTCGATCCGGAGCGGCTGGCGCAGCGGGTGGGCGGCCTTATCAGCCGCGAATGGCTTGTCTATCTGTCCAGCCTCGGCGCCATCATGCTGTGCTGGTTCCTGATTCAGCAGCATGTCGTGGTCGGCTGGCTGCTGGCGGGGGCGAGCATCCTTGTGGTGGTCTATATCCTGTGGGAAGCCTTTGGCCGCATGGAACCGATAGGCCGCGATCGGATGCTCGCGGCGCTGTTCCTGCTGGTCATGAACCCGATCTTCTGGGGCCTCTATGAACAGACCGGATCGTCGCTGAGCCTCTTTACAGACCGTTATGCCAACAGGACTATCGCCGGGTTCAATGTGCCCGCCTCGATGTTCCAGTCGGTGAACGCCGCCTATATCCTGATGTTCGGCCCGGTCATGGCGGCGCTGTGGATCGGACTGGCGAAGCGCGGCCGGGAGCCTTCGACGCCGGCCAAATTTGGCATGGCGCTGGCGCTGGTCGGCGCGGGATTCCTCGTCCTGGTCGCCGGGGCGACAGCCGGTGCGCCGGGCACGCTGACGCCGATCCTGTTCATCTTTCTCCTCTATCTCTGTCACACGCTGGGCGAATTATGCCTGTCGCCGGTCGGGCTGTCGGCCATGTCGAAGCTGGCTCCATCGCGCATGATCGGGCTGATGATGGGCATCTGGTTCCTGGCTATGGCGCTGGGCGAATATGTCGCCGGGCTGATCGCGGCGGCGACCGGCAGCGAAGGCGGGCAGGCGTCGCGGGAGAGCATGCTGGCGGTCTACAGCCAGATCGGCTGGATCTCCGTCGCCGCCGGCGCTGCGGTCATGGCGCTCGCCCCCTTCGTCAAAAGGCTGATGCATGAGGGGCAGGCAGAGCCCGCCACATCGCAGAAGCGCGACCTGGATGTCTGAGCCAAGTCCTACTCCGTCGCGCCCCACACATCATTGGCGCGGATGAAGCCGCGCTGCCCGCCGACGTCGAAGGCGCACCAGCCCTTGCTGCAAGAGGCAAGGCGGCCGACGACGCCCTTTTCCGCGCGATAGACGGCGCGGGCGTCCTCGCTGGGGGCACCCCGCATCGGCGCGATCTGCGAGGTGACGATGGCGGTGGGCGTATCGCTCAGCAGCCGCACATGCATCCACCCTTGCGTCCCGGTCGAGTCCTCGACCTTTCGCCACAGGCCCAGAACCTGCACCACCTTCACCGGCAGGTCGCGGCGCCGATAGACCCAGTTGGAGGGGTAATCCAGGCTGGGACCGACGCGCATCCGCGCCTCCTCCTGCGCCAGGGAAGCCCAATAGGGAACCTGCTTGGCCGGGGCCCCCGATGCGCTGCCGCTCGCGCAAAGCGCCGCGATCAATCCCGCGCCCAGCAGACTGCCCTTCATTCCAATCTCTTCCCTCTTAAGCCGTTGGCGCGACCATAGCCGGGGGATAAGCGCTTGACCATCGCCTCCGCGCGGAATAGCGGCCGGATATGGCCATGAAACCGCGCCCCGCCAAGCCGCGCGTCATCGTTACGCGCCGACTGCCTCCCAATGTGGAAATGCGCATGGCGGAGCTGTTCGACACGGTGTTCAACGTGGGCGACGTGCCGATGGATCGGGCTGCGCTGACCCGGGCGATGGCTCAGTGCGATGTGCTGGTTCCCTCCGTCAGCGACCATCTCGACGCCGCGCTGATCGAAGCTGCGCCGGAGCGGCTGCAACTGATCGCCAGCTTCGGCAGCGGCGTGGACCATATCGACCTTGGCGCCGCGCGGAAGAAGGGCATCATCGTCACCAACACCCCCGGCGTGCTGACCGAGGATACCGCCGACATGACAATGGCGCTGATCCTGTCGGTGCCGCGCCGCCTGGCGGAAGGTGAGAAGCTGGTGCGGGCCGGTGCCTGGACCGGCTGGAGCCCTTCGGGAATGCTGGGCCACCGCATCGGCGGCAAGAAGCTCGGCATCATCGGCATGGGCCGGATCGGCCGGGCGGTGGCACGGCGGGCAGCGGCGTTCGGGCTTTCCATCGCCTATCATAACCGCCACCGCCTGCCGTTCGAGGTGGAGCAGGAATTGCAGGCTAACTGGCATGCCGACCTCGACTCGCTGTTGGCCGAAAGCGACATCGTCTCGATCAACTGTCCGCTGAATGCCGACAGCCGGGGCATGATCGATGGGCGGCGCATCGCGCTGATGCGGCCGGACGCCTATCTGATCAACACGTCGCGGGCGGAGATCACCGATGAGGCCGCGCTGATCGCCGCTCTGGCGGAGGGCCGGATCGCCGGCGCCGGGCTGGACGTCTACACGCATGAGCCGGCGATCGATCCGCGCCTGCTGGACCTCTCCAATGTCGTGCTGCTGCCGCACATGGGCTCTGCAACCTTCGAGGGACGCGACGCGACCGGCGCGCGCGTGATCGCCAATATTCGCAGCTGGGCCGACGGGCACAGGCCGCCCAATCAGGTGCTTGAGGGCTGGGTCTGACCCTTTGGCTCAGCATCCGTCAGGCTAGCGGATCGAGCGTGCCGAGCATCGCAACCAGGCCGAGGATCAAGACCGCCAGCATTGTCTCCAGAATGAGGGACAGGCGCAAATGACCCAGCGCGGCGCGGGTTTCGCCTGAGCGCAAAGCGCCCTCCAGCCGTGGCGTCAGGCGCCAGCGATTGGCGGCGGCAAGCAGCAGCATGCCGCCGAACAGGACCAGCTTGGCAAAAAGGAGCCAGCCGTAAAGACTGTGTAGCAAGGCAGGCAGATTGCTCCAGCCGACGATCATCACCGCATTGAACGCGCCCGTCACGATGAGCGTGGCTACGAAGATCGTACCGAATAGGGAGAAGCGATGTAGCAGCGTGGCCGCCTGATCCAGACGGCCCCCGCGCGCGAGGACGGAGTGCAGCAGGACCAGAAGCGCTCCGAACCATCCGGCCGCTGCCAGCACATGAAGCGCGTCGCCGATGCGGTGCATGCTGCCCGCTGCCCCTTCGCTGGCGGCCGCGTGACCCGACCAGGCAAGGGTTGCCGCGGCGATGCAGGCAGGCAAAGCGAGTGCGGCGCTCCACCCGGATCCGCGCCATAACAGCAGCGGAAAGACCAGCAGCAGCGCGGCGCAACGCAAAGCCAGCACCATGCCGACAGGCGTCTCCTTCAGCAGGATGTCGACGATGCTCAAGTCCGGCGCAAAGATCGGAGTGCCAGCCATGCCGGCGGCGCTGGCGAGCAGCCATAGCCCCGACAGGACAATGCCGCCCACCGCCAGCACCGCCATCGCCGCCCTGCGCGCGCCGCTAGGGGCCGCGCCGTGGCTCCACCAGAAAAGGGGGAGGCCCGCGAGCGCGGCAAGGTCGGCATAGAGCGCGAAGCGGAGGGCGATCAGCGCTCCGTCGATGGGCATTATTTCACCGTGAAGCTGTATTTGCCCGCGATCTTGTGCTGGTCGGCGCCGACGATGTGCCAGTTGAGGTCATAGCTGCCGGCGGGCAGGGCGCGGGGCAGGGTGACGACCATGGTCTTGCCGTCGCCCTCGACGGCGGTCTTGAAGCCCTTGATCGGCATCGGCGCGTGGTCGGCCATGCCGGGCATTCCCGTCATGGTAAGTTCGACGCCGCTCAAGGGCGCCAGCAGCTTTTCGGAGAAGCTCAAGCTGAGCTTGGTCGGCTTGGCAACGGTCGCGTTGGCGGCGGGCGTCGAGGACAGCAGCTTCGGATGCGCCATCGCAACGGAGGGCAGGGCGGCGAGCGCGACGGCGGCGGTAAGCAGGATGCGACGCATGGAGATACTCCAGTAAGGTTGCGGTTAGGGCAGAGTACGCAGCGATCGTCCCGACCCCTCGCCGCGCGGCCCTAAATTTTGCATGAGGGGTTGGGATGGGCCCGTGCGTATGCTGAGGTGACGATAGGGAGTCTGGGTGATGAGCGATCTCGATCAGTTGCTGGGGCAAGTGCGCGCCATGCCTGTGGACGCGCGGCTGGAGGGCATAGAGGCTGCGGTGATGGCCGGCGTCGAGACGCGGCGCGAGCGTGCGGTGGCGCGGCGTAGCCTGGCTCTCGCCGGCATAGTCGCAATCAGCATTGGCTGGGTCGGCAGCGTCGTGCCCGGGGCGCCCGCGCAGGCGGCCTCTCCGCCGCTGGTGCTCGGCATGTCGGATTATGCGCCTTCGCGGTTGCTGGGCCAATAAAGTGAGGGGGGTGGGGCGATATCTGCTGGTGGCGCTGGTCGCCTTTGCCGCAGCGCTTGCGGCGGTGCTGGTGGCGCGAACCTGGATGTCGCCCGAACCTCAAGTGGAGAGCGAGGTTCATGCACTTATCCACAAGAAGCTGAAGCTTGACGCGAAGCAGGAAGCGCGCATCCACGCTCTGGAGGGTGCGTTCGCGCAGCGCCGGCAAGCGATGGAGGCGGAGATGCGCGCTGACAATGCGCGCCTGGCGCAGGCCATCGCCGCCGAGCATGGCTATGGCCCGAAGGTCGGCGAAGCGGTCGACAGGTCGCATCATGTCATGGGCATGCTGCAGAAGGAGACGCTGAAGCATATCTTCGCGATGCGCGCGGTGCTGCGTCCCGATCAGGCCGCGCAGTTCGACGCTGCCGTCGTCAAGGCCTTGACCGAACCCGGCCAGACTGCACGGTAACAGTGAGCCTGCCGCTCACCGAACGCAGCGATTCCGATCTGGTCGGCCTGGCGCTGGCCGGCCGGCAAAGCGCTTATGGCGAGCTGATGCGGCGGCATCGCGATCCGGTGTTCCGCATCGCGCGCGGGCAGACGGGGGACCCGACCGAGGCGCTCGACGTGACGCAGGAAACGTTCGTGTCGGCCTTCGCCGCGCTGGAGCGTTATGACCGGGTCAGGCCCTTCCGCCTGTGGATCGCGCGGATCGCGATCAACAAATGTCATGACTGGGCGCGGCGACGGGCGGTGCGGCGTTTCTTCACCTTCGCGCGGCCGATCGAGGAGGCGGATGTCGTTCCCGACCTGGCGCAAACGCCGGAGGAGGCGGCGCATTCGTACGCGGAACTGTCGCGGATCAATATGGCGATCGCGGCGCTGCCGGCGAACCTCAAGGATGTGTTGACGCTGCGGGCACTTGAGGGGCTGTCGCAGGCCGAGGCGGCACAGATTTTGGGCATCGGTGAGAAGGCGGTCGAGACGCGGCTCTACCGCGCGCGGCAGAAATTGAGCGAGATGCTGAGGGATTGAGGATGGGGGTGCGTATCGGGAGAAAGAACGATCCTGAGAGGATGACCAACCCTTCGGTTCTCGTCACCCCGGACTTGGTCCGGGGTCCCGCTTCAGGCTCTCGATAAGAGAAAGCGGGATCCCGGCTCAAGGCCGGGATGACGGATTTACGATCCTACAGTCTAGCCAGTCCGTCGCCCTTTATCATCAGAGCCCATCCCCATGCCCACTTCCTCCTCCATCGACCGCCGCAGCCTGATCCGTGGAACCGCCGGGCTTGGCGCGCTCGCCCTGGTTCGCGCTTTCCCCGCATGGGCGCAGAGCGGCTCGGCGGGGCTCACCCCGGCGCCGGGCGTCCTCAGCGGCGAGCAGATCGCGCTGACCGTTGGTGAGAGCCACTTCCAGACCGGCGGCCGATCGGCGCATGCCATCACGATCAACGGCACGCTGCCCGCGCCGCTTATCCGGCTGAAGGAGGGGCAGAATGTTCGTCTGTCCGTCACCAACAGCCTCAAGGAAGACACGTCGATCCACTGGCACGGCCTGATCGTGCCGTTTCAGATGGACGGTGTGCCCGGCATAAGCTTCCCCGGCATCCGGCCGGGCGAGACTTTCACCTATGAATTCCCAATCCGCCAGTCGGGCACCTATTGGTATCACAGCCATTCGGGCATGCAGGAGGCGATGGGTCATTACGGGCCGATCGTCATCGATCCCGCCGGCGCCGACCCTGTGCAGGCGACCCGCGAGCATGTGATCATCCTTTCCGACTGGAGTCCGGTGCATCCTCATGTGCTGTTGAAGCGGCTGAAACAGTCGGGCGGTTATTATAACATGCAGCGGCAGACGCTGGCGGGGCTTTTGGCGGGCAAGGACCAGAGCGCGAAAGAGCGTCTGGAGTGGGGCGCCATGCGGATGGACCCGACGGATATCTCCGACGTCACTGGCTCCACCTACAGCTTCCTCGTCAACGGCCACGGCACGGCGGAGAATTGGACGGGCCTCTTCACGCTGGGTGAGCGCGTGCGGCTGCGCATCATCAACGCGTCGGCGATGACCAACTTCAACGTGCGCGTGCCGGGGCTCGCCATGACGGTCGTGCAGTGCGACGGCCAGCATGTGCAGCCGGTCGAAACGGACGAGTTCCAGATCGGCATCGCCGAAACCTATGACGTGGTGGTGCAGCCCGTGGAGGCGAAAGCCTATGGCCTGATTGCCGAGGCGATCGACCGTTCGGGATTGGTCCGCGCGACTTTGGCGCCGCGCATCGGCATGGCGGCGGAGGTGCCTGCGTTGCGGGAGCGGCCGCTGCTCGGCATGAAGGACATGGGCATGGATATGTCCGGCATGGACATGGGGCAGGGGGGTGTCATCGACCTCAGCCAGCCCGCCAATGAGAGCATGGCGGGCCATTCGATGAAGATGCTCGACCCGTCCGTCGCGCCGCAGGTGAAGATGGGGCCGGGCGTGGCGACGCTCTCACCCATGCCTGCGGACCGGACGGCGGACCGGCCGACCGGGCTGGAAAATGTCGAGCATCGGGTGCTGACCTATGCCGACCTGAAGTCGCTGGAGCCGTTCAAGGATACACGTACGCCGAGCCGGACGCTGGACATCCACCTGACCGCGAACATGGAGCGCTATATGTGGTCGTTCGACGGGGTGAAGCTGTCGGACGGGGCCGAACCGATCGCCTTCCGCCATATGGAGCGGGTGCGCGTCAACCTGATCAACGACACGATGATGCCGCATCCGATCCACATCCACGGCCATTTCTTCCAGCTGGTCACCGGCAAGGGAGAGCATGACCCTGTCAAGCATACGGTCAATGTGCTGCCGGGGGGCAAGGTGAGTTTCGACATCACCGCCGACGCGCTGGGCGACTGGGCTTTCCACTGCCACATGCTGATGCACATGCATGCCGGGATGATGCGCGTCGTCACGGTGCGGCATGAGGGAGAGGCGGCATGAGGATGCTGGCTCCCGCAGCCGCGCTGCTGCTGGCCTCCGTCGCCGGGCCGGGGTTGGCGCAGAAAATGGATCATAGCCAGATGGACCATGGCTCCATGGCGATGCCGCAGGAGGAAGATCATTCCGCGCATGAAGCTCCCGCGCAGGAGAATTCGGCCGCCGACAATGCTCATGCTGGTCATTCCATGCCCGCGAGCGACGATGGCATCCCCAAGGGTGTTGCGCCCGCGCCGCCGAAGGATCATGCTGCCGAGGCTTATTACAGCCCGGCCGAAATGGCCCGATCCCGCGCGGCCATGCTGAAGGAGAATGGCGGCATGACCTTCTCCCAGCTGATGCTCGACCGGCTGGAATATCGCCTAGGCAAGGGCGCGGACGGCTATCATTGGGAGGGCGAAGGCTGGATCGGCGGCGACATCAATCGCCTCGCCTTCAAGACCGAAGGCGAGGGCGAGATCGGCGGCCCGCTGGAGAGCGCGGAGGTGCAGGCGCTCTACAGCCGGGCGATCGACCCGTGGTTTAATCTGGAAGCGGGTGTGCGGCACGACATCCGGCCCGATCCGCAGCGCAGCTATGCGGTGATCGGAATCGAGGGGCTGGCACCCTATTGGTTCGAGGTCGGCGCGCAGGCGTTCCTCTCGACCAAGGGCGACGCACATCTGCGCCTGGAGGGCAGCTATGACCAGCGCCTCACCCAGCGGCTGATCCTGCAACCGGCGGCGGAAGTGAACATAGCCGCGCAGGACGTGCCGGAACTGGGGATCGGTTCGGGGCTGTCCGACATAGAGCTGGGCTTGCGGCTGCGCTATGAATTCGCCCGCGAATTTGCCCCCTATCTGGGGGTGAACTGGGAGCGCAAACTGGGTGACAGCGCTCGCTATGCGAGGGCGCACGGGGATCGCGCATCTGTGACCAGCTTCGTCATGGGCGTGCGCTTCTGGTTTTAATTTGCCCTCTCCATTGAAGTGCCTTGAGCATGGAAGCGCATCAGCATGATCTGCCGCTGCTTTGTGACAACTTGTCATGATCGGCGGCGCGGCGCATATGCTTCGCGCTTATGCGCTGCTGATCGCGGCTAATCTGATCCCCGATAGAATAAGCAACGGATCAGGGTAGATCGTGCGCCACGCCTTCCTCCTTTCCTTTCTTGGCAGTTGCGCTCTGGCCGGCGCGGCGCCGGCGATGGCGCAGGAAGCTGCCGAAGAGGACAAGGCTGCGCTGAGCGGCGGCTTCGACTTTATCGAGCTGCGCGCCGGGGAGGGCGACGAAATATTCCTGTGGGACGGCAGCTTCTCCTATGGGGACAGCACGGATCAGATCATGCTGATGGTCGAAGGCGGCGGTGCGGCGCAATCGGATCGACGATGTGCAGGCGCGACTGCTCTACGGCCGGTCGATCAGCGACAATGTCGTGCTGCTGGTAGGCGTACGGCATGATTTTCAGCCGCATCCGCATGACAGCTATGCCATGGCCGGCGTGCAGGGATCGATCGGATCACGCGTGAGCTGGGAAGGCTATGCGTTCCTGTCCGACGACGGCCGACTGACCGGAGACGCACAGGTCGTCTACCAGCTGCCGGTTTCTCAGCAGGTCTATATCGAACCGCGCGCTGCGATAGCATGGTCGGCCCAGCGGGTGGAGGCGGATGGCGTAGGCTCCGGTTTTACCGATGCGGAGGCTTCGGTACGGCTGCGCTTCCGCCTCAACGACAAGATCAACGCCTTTGTCGGCGTCGCGCATGAGCGGTTGCTGGGCGACAGCCGGGACCTTGCGCGTGGGCAGGGGGAGACACTGCAATCAACGATGGCGGTGGCAGGCTTCGGCTTCAGCCTTTAGCCAGATGCTGCTCTACCAGGGCGACGTGCAAACGGATGCCCAGCGCCAGAACATCATCGTTGAAATCGTAATGCGGGTTGTGCAGCGGCACCGACCCTTCGGGCTTGGCCTGACCCAGCCAGATATAGGCGCCCTTGCACGCTTGCAGCATGAAGGCGAAATCTTCCGACGTGAAGGCGGGCTCGGGCGCGAGCTGCGCCGTGCCGACCGTCGCGGCGGCGGACAGGGCCTCCTGCGCCGCTTCTGCGTCATTGATGGTCGCCGGATAGTAGCGCTGATAATCGACGCTCGCCGTCACCTCGTTGGCGAGCGCGACGCCCGCCGCAATCTGGCGGATAGACGCTTCGATCCGGTCCTGCACCGTGGGACCGAAGGTGCGGACGGTGCCACTGACTTTTACCTCGGCCGGGATGACATTGTGGGTGTGACCGCCATGGACCTGGGTAATCGACAGCACGGCCGAGGCGGTCGGCGCGATCCGGCGGCCGATGATGCTGTTAAGCTGCTGGACGAGGCTTGCGGCGGCCAGGATCGCGTCGGGCGTATCCTGCGGGATGGCGGCATGGCCGCCGCGCCCTTCCAGTATGATCTCGAACTTGTCCGCAGCGCCCATGATCGGGCCGGGCCGGGTGGCGATCGTGCCGGCGGGCAGATCCGGCCAATTGTGGAGGCCGAAGACCCGGTCGCAGGGGAAGCGGTCGAACAGCCCCTCCTTCACCATCTCCCTCGCGCCGCCCTGGCCCTCCTCGGCTGGCTGGAAGAAGAAATTGACCGTGCCATCGAAATTGCGGCTGCGGGTCAGATGCTGCGCCGCGCCCAGCAGCATCGCGACATGGCCGTCATGGCCGCAGCCGTGGAAGGTGCCGTCGGTCCGGCTGGCATAGGGCAGGTTGGTCTGTTCATGGATCGGCAGCGCGTCCATGTCGGCGCGCAGGCCGATGCTGCGTCCCGACGTGCCGTTCCTCAGCACCGCTACGACGCCGGTCCGCCCGATCCCCTCATGTACCTCCAGCCCCAGCGCGCGCAGTTGCTCCGCGATGCGGCCGGCCGTGCGATGCTCGCAAAAGCCGAGTTCGGGATGCTGGTGGATGTCGCGGCGAAAGGCGATCAGGGGCTCGAGCAGGTCGTCGATCATTTTTGCTCACCGAACAGATGCTGGATCGGATAATGATGCTTTATGAACGGTGATTTGATCACGACATAGCTGAAATATTTTTCGATGCCGTAATCGCTTTCCAGCATCCCTTCGACAATCGACTGATAATGCGCGACGCCGCGCGTCACGAATTTCAGCAGATAATCATATCCGCCGCTGACCAGGTGGCATTCGACGATCTCGTCGAGCTTGCGGATGCGGGTTTCGAAGCGCGAGAAATCTCCCGCCCGATGTTCGGTCAGCGTGACTTCGGTGAAGACGGTCAGGAATTCGCCCAGCTTGTGCAGGTTGATATGCGCGCCATAGCCGGTGATATAGCCCGCCTTCTCCAGCCGCTTGACCCGTGTTAGGCAGGGGCTGGGCGACAGACCCACGGCGTCGGCCAGCTCGACATTGGTGACGCGGCCGGATTGCTGAAGCTGCGTCAGGATCTTGAGGTCGATCCGATCCAGTCTTGGGCCACCCAACATATGTTTTGCTCCCCCGTTTATTATCCCACCACCGCGCGAATATCCGCTTCTTCGAGCAGGTCGTCCAGCGTTCTGCGGATGCGCGCGAAAATCGCGTCCATCTCCTCGTCCGACGCGCAAAGCGCGGGAGCAAGGCCGATGATATTGTCGGGAAAGGAGCGGAAGATGACGCCGTTGCGATAGCCTTGCGCGAACAGCCGGTCCGGGATCTTGAGGGCCGGGTCCAGCCGTTCCTTGCTGCCCTTGTCCGCCACCAGTTCGATCGCGCCGAGCAGTCCACGCCCGCGCGTGTCGCCGACCAACGGGTGATCGGCGATGGCATCCAGCCCTGCCGCGAACCGCTTGCCGACGCTCAGCCCATTGGCGAGGATGCCGCCATCGGTATAGAGGCGCAGCACCTCCAGGCCCACGGCCGCGCTCACCGGGTGCCCCGAATAGGTCATGCCGTGGCCGATGGCGAATTCAGGGGCGGCGCCCTCCGCAATGCCCTGATAGACTTTGTCCGACATCAGGACTGCGCCCATCGGCGCGTAACCGGACGTGAGACCCTTGGCGAGGGTCATGAGGTCAGGCGACACTGCCTCTTCCTCGCAGGCGAACAGCGGACCGGTGCGCCCGAAGCCGGTAATAACCTCATCCGCGACGAACAATATGTCGAGTTCGGTGCAGGCCTCGCGCAGGGCCTTGAGCCAGCCCTTGGGCGGCACGATGACGCCCCCCGAACCCTGGATCGGCTCGCAGAAGAAGGCGGCGACATTGTCCGCCCCCAGTTCCGCCACCTTATCCTTCAACTGCTGGACGGAGCGGGCGATGATCGCCGCATCGTCGGCCAGGTCGCTGCGATAGGGGTAGGGCGACGGTATATGATGCTGCCACGCATGGGGCAGGTCGAACAGGCGATGGAAGTTGCCCAGCGCGGTCAGGCCGGCACCGGTCGTGCTGGAGCCATGATAGCCCCGATCGAGCGCGATGAACTGCTTCTTCGAGGGGCGGCCGATCGCGTTATAATAATGGACGATGTAGCGGATGGCGGAGTCCACCGCATCGGATCCGCCCAACGTGAAATAAACATGTTCAAGGCCTTCCGGGCTGAGGTCGACCAGTTTTTGCGCGAGCCGCACCGCGGGTTCCGAACCGAAGTGGAAATAGCCTGTCGCATAGGGCAGTTGGCGCATTTGCGCGGCGGCGGCATCGACGACGCTATCCTGACCATAGCCCACATTGACGCACCAAAGCCCGGCAAAGGCATCGAGCAGCCGGTTCCCGTCCATGTCGGTCAGCCACATGCCCTTGCCGCTTTGCAGCAGCGTCGCGCCGCGCGCCTCATGACCGCGAAACGAGGTGACGGGATGGATCAGGTGATCGCGGTCGATGTCGATCAGGGACCGGTTGGGAGTCAGCGTCATCAGGAAACTCGCGGTGTTGTTTACAGGGAGGAGACTATCCCTCGCACGCGGCCGGATGCGCCAATTTGGAGAGGGTGATGGAAGGCTCGCGGCTTTTTGATGAAGTAGAGCGGCATTTTCTGCTGTGTGTTGAGAGGGGTGGGTGGTTTGCCGACATCTCTCAATGCGTCACCCCGGACTTGATCCAGGGTCCCGCTTTCTTTCGCTGGGCGTCCAGCTTCAGGCAGCGGGACCCCGGGTCAGGCCCGGGGTGACGATGGAGGGGTATCCAGGATATCAGGAAAGAGCCTCGGCGACCGCCTTGCCGCACTGCTCCGTATTCGCCTTGCCCTTCAGGTCGCCGGTGCGCAGGCCGGGGTCGGCCAGCACTGTCTCCACCGCCCGCATGATCGCGGCGGCAGCGTCCGCCTCGCCCAGATGCTCCAGCATCATGGCTGCCGACCAGATCTGTCCAACCGGGTTGGCGATCCCCAAGCCGGCAATGTCGGGGGCCGATCCGTGCACCGGTTCAAACAGCGAAGGTGCGGTGCGATCCGGGTTGATGTTGCCCGAAGGCGCGACCCCGATCGTGCCGGTGCAGGCAGGGCCAAGGTCTGACAGGATATCGCCAAACAGGTTGGACGCTACCACGATGTCGAAACGATCGGGGTTCAGCACGAACTGCGCTGTCAAAATGTCGATATGATATTTGTCGTGGGTGACGGTCGGGTAATTTTTCGCCATCTCCTCCACCCGCTCATCCCACCACGGCATGGTGATGGCGATACCGTTTGACTTGGTGGCGGACGTGACATGCTTGCGGTCGCGCGTCGTGGCCAGCTCGAAGGCATAGCGCAGCACGCGGTCGGTGCCGTGGCGGGTCATCACCGTTTCCTGGATCACGACCTCACGCGGGGTGCCGGGGAACATCTTGCCGCCCACCGAGCTATATTCCCCTTCGGTATTCTCGCGCACCACCCAGAAATCGATGTCGCCCGGCTCGCGGCCGGCGAGCGGGCAGGGCACGCCCGGCATCAGCCGCACCGGACGCAGGTTCACATATTGGTCGTACTCCCGCCGGAACTGGAGCAGCGATCCCCACAGAGAGACATGATCGGGCACGGTGTCGGGCCAGCCCACTGCGCCGAAGAAGATCGCATCGGGGTTGCCGATCTGGGCCTTCCAGTCTTCGGGCATCATCTGGCCATGCCTGGCATAATAGTCGCAGCAGGCGAACTCGTGCCACTTCTGCTCGATCGTAAAGCCGTAGAGGCTGGCGGCCCGTTCAAGGATGCGGATGCCCTCGGGCATGACTTCCTTGCCGATGCCGTCGCCGGGGATGACGGAGATGCTGTAGTTGCGCGCCATGATTGCCCTTCCTGCACGTGAATTGAGCGAATATGCTCCTGCGAAGGCACTCGAACGAGGCGAGTGGCTCGTGAGAGCCCACGTCAGACGGAGCCGCCGTCAGATCAGAGCTTCAGCCCGCCGATATGAAACGCCTTCGTCTCCAGATATTCCTCGATCCCCAGGTGCGCCCCTTCGCGGCCGAGCCCCGACATCTTGACCCCGCCGAAGGGTGCCATTTCCATCGAGATGCCGCCCGTATTGAGCGCGACCATGCCCGCCTCCAGTCGCTCCCCCACGCGAAAGGCGCGATGGAGATTTTCGGTGTAGAAATAGCTGGCAAGGCCATAGCTGGTGGCGTTGGCGAGCTCGATGCCTTCCTCTTCATGGGTAAAGCGGAACAGCGGCGCGACCGGGCCGAACGTTTCTTCCTCGGCCAGCCGCATCTCGCGCGTGGCGCCGGTCAGGATGACCGGGGTGGCGAAACGCTCCCCGATTGCACCTTCGGGGGCACGGGCGAATAGTTTCGCGCCGTGGGAGAGGGCGTCCTCGACATGGTTCTTCACCTTATCGACCGCAGCCGCGTTGATGAGTGGGCCGATGCTGCTCCCCGGCTGGTCGCCCGGCGCGACTTTAAGCGCGGATACCGCCTTCGCCAGCTTCTCGGCGAACTGGTCGTAGACGCCGTCCTGTACCAATATGCGGTTAGCGCAGACGCAGGTTTGGCCGGCGTTGCGGAACTTGCTTGCCATGGTGCTGGCGACGGCGAGGTCGAGGTCAGCGTCGTCGAATACGATCAGCGGCGCATTGCCCCCCAGCTCCAGGCTCAGCCGCTTGATCGTGTCGGCCGATTGGCGCATCAGCAGCGCGCCGACGCGCGTGGAGCCGGTGAAGGATAGCTTGCGCACGACCGGGCTGCCGGTCATCACGCCGCCGATCGCCGCGGCGTCGCCTGTCAGCATGTTGATGGCGCCCGCCGGGAAGCCAGCTTCCTCCGCCAGCTTCATCAGCGCCAGCGCGGTATAGGGGGTGAGTTCCGACGGCTTGATGACCACCGGGCAACCCGCCGCCAGGGCAGGCGCGCATTTGCGGGTGATCATCGCCGCCGGGAAGTTCCACGGCGTGATGGCGGCCGAGACGCCGACCGGCTCCTTCATGATGAGGATGCGGTGGTTGGCCTCGGGTGCGGGGATGATACCGCCGTCGACCCGGCGGGCTTCCTCGGCGAACCATTTGATGAAGCTGGCGGCGTAGCGGATTTCGCCTTCGGACTCCGCGATCGGCTTGCCCTGCTCCGCCGTCATGATGCGGGCGAGGTCGGCGATACTGTCCAGCACCAACGCGTTCCAACGCTCGAGCAACGCCGCGCGTTCGGCGGCGGTCCTGGCCCGCCAGGCCGGCCAGGCAGCCTCCGCCGCAGCGATGGCGGCCTGCGTGTCGGCCTCCCGGCAGTCGGGGACGGTGCCGATGATCGCGCCGGTCGCGGGGTTGTCCACCGGCAGGGTCGCGCCGGCCTGCGCGCCGACCCACTCACCGCCGATATAGGCGCGTTCGATCAGCAGCGAGGGGTTGTTGAGGGCTAGTGTCATCCGAGGGCCTGTGTCGTGAGGGAGAAGGTCTTGACCGATGCCTTGGCGTCGATCGGCTTGCCGCGCACCATCCGCATGACGCGGCCGACACAAGGCAGGCCGAGTTCATCCAGCCAGTTCGACAGGCCGCTTTCCTCCGGCACGTCAAGCCGGCAGAACATGCCGCTGTTCGATCCGAGCCAGTGGGAGATCAACGCCTTCGCCCCGCCCGTATCCGGTGCGATGGTGGGACCCACGACATAGCCGCGCCCGAAGCGGCGGAAGAGAGCGAAGCCCACCGGCTCGTTGCTGCGGGTGAGCACCACGCCCTGCGCGCCGGGAACCAGCGCCTCCAGCAGCGCGTCGCGGTTCATTCCGGTCGCTTGCCGTGCGAGGTCGCAGAGCACCTCCATGTCCTTGGCACCCAAGGGGCGGACGCGTTCGTCGGGGATAAGCTCCGCGATCGGCACGGCGAAGGCCGCGCCCTGATGCTGAAACACCGGCCCCGCCGGCTCGAAGCCCAGCTTGCGGTAGAGTGGCGCCCCTTCGTCGGTCGCGTTCAGCAGGACCGTGCGGTCGCCAAGCTCGTCCAGCACCGCGTCCATCAGGCGGCGGCCGATGCCCATGCCCTGCGCGCGCGGAGAAACGATGACCATGCCCAGGGTTGCGGCGTCATCGCCATAGAGCCATGCCATGGCGGTGCCGATGATCTCGCCGTCCCGCTCCGCCACATAGCCGAAGCCGAGTTGCAGGAGCAGGTCCCAATCCTCAATCCGATGAGGCCATTTCTGTTCGTGGGAAAGGTCGTGGGCGGCGGTCAAGTCATCCGCGGTCATGCGCCGCAGGTCCACCATCGCCTCTATGCCTGTCGCCATCCGTCTTGCTCCTCGGCGGAAAGGGAACCCGCCCTTGGTCATGAATCAGTGAGGGGACATTAAGGGCGGACTACAAGCATTGGCTGCTGCCTTCGCTGCTTTTTTGGAAGATTATCGCGCAGCCTTTCCGGCGCAACTGCGACAAATGCCGCGGCGCTCACCTATTTTAAGCGGCAGGCGCGCAACAGGAGATCATGCCGTGGATGCTTTCAATCCTGACCTCATCAGCCTTGGCAACGTCCATAATTTCATCGGCGGGCGGCGAGTCCAGGGCCGGGGCGCCGGCATAGTCGTGCGCCGTCCATCGGACGGACGGGTGCAGGCGGAATTGGACTGCGTCGATGCCGGGCAGCTGGCCGAGGCGGTGGAGGACGGGCAGGCCGCCTACAAGAAAAGCGGCTGGGCTCAGACCGATCCGCGCGGGCGCATGAAGGTGCTGCGCCGCTGGGCCGACCTGATCGAGGCGGATGCGGAGGCGCTGGCGCCGCTGGAGGCGCTGGGATCGACGCGGACGATCAATGAGATCAACGCCTGGGACCTTAGCTATACCGCCGAGACGATCCGCTTCTTCGCCGAATGGGCGGACAAGGTCGGCGGCGAGGTGGCGGCGACCACGCCGGACAAGCTCGGCCTCACCATCACGGAGCCCTATGGCGTGGTGGCGGCGATCGCGCCATGGAACCTGCCCCTCGTCATGGCGGGCTGGAAGATCGCGCCGGCGATTGCGGCGGGGAACAGCGTCGTGCTGAAACCATCCGAGATGACGCCGTTCAGCATCGTGCGACTGGCTGAACTGGCGGTCGAGGCAGGACTGCCTGCAGGCGTCTTCAACGTCGTGCAGGGCGACGGGCGTTCCGTCGGCGATCCGCTGGTGCGGCGGCCGGAAGTGGCGAAGGTCACCTTCACCGGCTCCACCCGCACGGGCGCGGCGATCATGGCGGCGTGTGCCGAAACAGGCCCGAAGCCGGTGACGCTCGAACTGGGAGGCAAGAGCCCGCAGATTGTCTTTGCCGATGCTGGCCTCGACAAGGCGGCGGCGCTGGTGGCCCGGGCGATCACGCTCAACGCCGGGCAGGTCTGCGTCGCGGGATCGCGGCTGCTGGTGCAGGAGAAGATCGCCGATCAGGTGATCGATCGCATCCTCGCCGCCTTCAAGGCGCACAAGGCCGGTCCGACGTGGCGCACCGATACGACGCTCGGCCCGATCATTTCCGAAGGGCAACTCGACCGCATGGACGGCATCGTGCAGCGCGCGATTGCCGAGGGCGCGGAGGTGCTGGCGGGCGGCGCCCGCGCGACCGCGCCGCAGGAGGGCAGCTATTACGCGCCGACCTTGCTCGCCAATGCCGATCAGAAGAGTGAAGTCGTGCAGGGCGAGATTTTCGGGCCGGTGCTGACGGTCCAGACCTTCGCCGATGAGGAGGAGGCTTATGCGCTCGCCAACGACAGCGATTATGGGCTGGCGGCGGGGGTGCATACCGGCGATGTCGCGCGGGCTCTCAGGGCCACGCGTTCGCTGGAGGCGGGGACCGTGTGGGTTAACCGCTACGGGCGGAGCAATGATTTCATCCTGCCGACCGGCGGCTACAAGCAGTCCGGCATCGGCAAGGATCTGGGGCGCGAGGCCTATATGGCGAACCTCAAGACCAAGACCGCGCTGATTGAGTTTTAGCCAACCTCGTCATTCCCGCTTTCGCGGGAATGACGAGGTGTTAAGCCGCAAACCGCGCAATCTTGTACGGCTCCATCGGAATATCGGTCGCGCCTTGGGCGATGATCTCCGCCATCGTCTCGCCGACCCCCGGCCCGATCTGGAAGCCGGAGCCCGAAAAGCCGAAGGCATAATAAAGCCCGCTGGTCGTGGCGCTCGGCCCCATGACGGGCTGGCTGTCGGGCATATAGCCCTCGATCCCCGACCAGACGCGGATAATGTTGAGCTTGCCCAGTGCAGGCGCCAGACGCCGTATCTGCTTCAACTGGCTCAGCGTATTCTGCGGCAGCACATAGGCGCGATAGTCATCCGGGTAGGACGGCCCGCGTGTCGATCCGCCCAGCACGATATTGCCGCGCGCCACCTGACGGAAATAGACGGTTTCCTCCTCGACCGGCGTCATGACGCCGACAGCGGGATGGATTGCATAGGGCACGGGTTCGGTGACGCTCATGTTCGGCCCGCGCGGGACGATCGGCACCGGCTCGCCGAATTGGGAGGAGAGGGCATTGCCCCATGCGCCCGCCGTGATGAGAAGGATCGGTGCGCGAAAGGTGCGGCCATCCTGCGCCGTGACGATGAAATCCTCCCCGACTTTCTGCGCATCAACGATCTTCGTATTCTCGCAGATGGTCGCCCCCATGCGCTGGGCCGCCCGCGCAAAGGCGGGCGCGGCGAGGCGCGGGTTGGCGTGGCCGTCCATGGCGGAATAGGAGCCTGCCAGCACATCGCTGCCGAAGAAGGGGAATTTCGCGCGCAGGGCATTGCCGGTGAGGAGTTCGAGGTCGAGCCCCTCGAGACGTGCCTTGGCGGCATAATCCTCCATCGCCTCGATCAGTTCGGGCCGCTCACGATAGCAGACGCGGATGTGGCCCGACTGGAGATATTCAACGTCGGCGCCCAGCAGTTCGCGCGACTTGCGCCAGATGGCGAGCGCGCGATTGGCGAGCGGAAGCTGATGAATCGGGCGACCCTGCCGCCGGACATTGCCGAAATTGGTGCCGCTCGCCTGCCGTCCGATCAGGTCGGTTTCCAGCAGGGTCACGGACATGCCATGCCCGCGTAGGAACAGCGCGGCGGAACTGCCCATCAGGCCGCCGCCGATGATGATGACGTCGCTGGCGGCGCTCATGCTTCTTCTTCTCCGATGGCGATGGGGAGCGGTTTGACCGGAGCCTGTCCGCGCAGGCGCCCGACCTGCTCGACCGGGATACCGGCCTCGGCGGCGATCAGTTCCGCCGCCGCCAGCCCGCAATAGCGGCCCTGGCAACGGCCCATGCCGACGCGGCTGAAGGCCTTGGCACGGTTGGCCTCGATCGCGCCGGTTTCGCGCATGACGGCGCGCAGGTCGCCTGCGCTCACCGCTTCGCAGCGGCAGATAATGGCCTCGTCGGGCAGCGCGGCCGCTTGAGCAGCGGGCCACGGAAAAGCCCTGGAGAGGCCGCGCGCAAATTTGCTGTAGTTCGCGACATCACGGCGCAACGCGGTGATCTCCCCCTTGTCGACGGGCAGGCCGAGGTCGGAGAGCGCCGCAAGCGCTGCCAATTTGCCGCTGGCTTCTGCCGACCGTGCGCCAAGGATTTTCGCGCCGTCGCCCGCCAGATAGACACCTGCAGCGCTCGCGCGGCCATCGGCATCGCGCTGCGGGAGCCATTGATGCGTGTGCGCGTCGAAGGCGAACTCGCAGCGTGCCAGATCGGCGAGCTGGGTTTCGGGACGCAGGTGGTAGCCGACCGCCACCGCGTCGCAGCCTATCGTCTTGTCCTCACCCGAAGCGGTGCGGTAGCGCACGCCGCTCACCCCCGTTTCGCTGTTACCGATGATCTCGACGGGGGTGATCTGGTGGTGAACGGGAACGCCTGCCTTGCTGAGCTTGCGGGTGAGTTGGACGCCGTTCCAAAGGACGGACGGCATGGCGAGCAGGTCCGGCAGCGCCTTGATCCGCGCGGCTTTGGAGGACGTGTCCAGCACTCCCACGACCTTGGCTCCCGCGTCTACATATTGCGACGCGACAAGGTAGAGCAGCGGGCCGGAGCCCATGAAGACGACCTCGCGGCCTATGGACACGGCCTGCGACTTCAGCGCCACTTGGGACCCGCCGAGGCTGTAGGTGCCCGCCATGTTCCAGCCCTTGACCGGCATCAGCCGATCGGTCGCGCCGGTGCAGAGGATCAGCGCGTCGTAGGGTAGCGTTTCCTGCGCGTTCCCGTTCGCGGTCCAGACATGTGCCGCCGCAATGTTCCACACCAGCGTCTCGGGCCGATAGTCGATCTTCCCGGCCAGCGCGTCGAAACTGTCGTGCAGCGCCTTCGCCCGCGCGGCTTCGGTGCCGTAGAGCTTCTCATAGGAGCGCGTGAAATTATCAGGCTGGCGGCGGTAGATTTGCCCACCCGCGCGCCGCGCCTCGTCAATGACCGTCGGGCGCAGCCCGGCCTTAGCGACCGCTTCGGCGGCGCGTACGCCGGAAGGCCCTGCGCCGACGACGACTATCCGAGGTTCGGCCATGTCGCCTCCGGCTGGCTGGTAAGAATGCGCTGGCCCGAAGCTGCTAGCGTGGAACAGGCACGCAGGCGGTCGCCATTTTCAGTCCACACCCAACAGTCCTGGCAAGCGCCCATCAGGCAGAAGCCTGCCCGACGGCCGTCGCCGAATTCAGATTCGCGCAGCGTGCCGCCGCTGCTCAGCAGCGCAACCATCAGCGTGTCGCCCTCCAGCGCGGTCACGGCCTGGCCGTCGACATGCAGGGCCACATGGGGGCGATCGGTTTCCCCCAGCCGAACGAAGCGTCCGTTCATGCGGCCACCCCCTGAACTTGCGTCAAAGTCACTTCTCCATGATGGCACAATATGTCGTTGCCCTTCGACAGCTGGTGGCGCGGCGGTGGCGTGACGTTGCACAGGCCGTCGATCCGCGCCGGGCAGCGGGGGAGGAAGCGGCAGAGATCGGCTTCCTCTGCCGGCGCGCCGATCCGCGGGAGCGAGCGGGCGGCGGCGCTTTCCTCCAGCCAGCCCGCGCGCATCTCCGGGACGGAGCCGATCAGCAGGTCGGTATAGGGGTGGAAGGGCGCGGCGCGGAACGCCTCGCGACGTCCCATGTCGACCATCGTGCCGGAATAGAGGACGAGGATGTCGTCGCAGATCGCGCGCACGGTCGAGATGTCGTGGCTGATGAACATATAGGCGACGCCCAGTTCCTTGCGAAGTTCCGCCATCAGGTCGAGGATCGCCGCTCCCACAACGGTATCGAGGGCGGAGGTCACTTCGTCGCAGAGGATGAGTTCGGGATCGGCGGCGAGGGCACGGGCAAGATTGATGCGCTGCTTCTGCCCGCCCGACAGTTCGCCGCAACGCCGGTCGATGACGGTCGCGGGCAGGCGAATGAGGTCGAGCAGTTCGAGCACCCGCAGCCGCGCGGCATTGCCCTTGAGGCCGTGGTAGAAAGCTAGGGGGCGGGAGAGGATCTGGCCCACGCTATGCGCTGGGTTGAGCGCCGTGTCAGCATTCTGGAACACCAGCTGGATGCGCCGGAACTGGTCGCGGCTGCGGCCCTTGAGGCCCGGCGGCAGAGGCTCGCCGTTCAGCAGCACTTCGCCTTGCGCCGGGGGTAGAAGCCCGGCGATCACGCGCGCCATGGTTGACTTGCCCGAACCGGACTCGCCGATGACGCCCAGGGTCGCGCCGCGTTCTATGGTCAGGTTGATGTCGCGCAGCACGGGGATGCGCGGGCGGCCGTCCTTGCCGATCTTGCCATAGCCCGCCGTCATGTCGCGGATTTCCAGCAGAGGCGCGGAGGGCAGGACGGCTTGCTTGGGCGCGGGACGGATGGCGGGCCGGGCAGCGGCCATCAGCGTCTTGGTATAATCGTCGGCGGGGCGGTGGAGGATCTGGTCCGCCGCACCCTTTTCGCGGATGCGGCCCTGGTTCAGCACCACGATCTGGTCCGCCATCTGCGCGACGACGGCAAGGTCATGCGAGACGTAGACAGCCGTCGCGCCGCGCTCCAACACCACGGCCTTGAAGGCGCGCAGCACTTCGATCTGGGTGGTGACGTCGAGCGCGGTGGTCGGCTCGTCCAGTATGACCAGTTCAGGATCGGTGACGAGCGCCATTGAGGCCATCAGCCGCTGCAACTGCCCGCCCGAAAGCTGATGCGGATAGCGTGAGCCGATGGTGTCGGGGAAGGGCAAGGCGAGGGCGCGGAACAGCTCGACCGCCTTCTTCTCCGCCTGCGCACGCGGCATGAGGTGGTGGATCAGCGCCGGCTCGATCACCTGATCCATGATCGTGCGCGAGGGGTTGAACGCGGACGCTGCCGACTGTGCGATATAGGCGATGCGGTTGCCGCGCAGCTGGGCGATGCCCCTGGCATCGAGGGAAAGGATTTCGTGGTCGCCGACCCGGATCGACCCGCCCGCGATCGTCGCGCCGGGGCGGGCGTGGCCGAGCAGGGTAAGGGCGATGGTCGTCTTGCCGGAGCCGGACTCGCCGATCAGCGCCAGCACCTCGCCTCGCTTCAGCGCGAAGTCGATCTCGCTGACGATGGGGAACGTTTCGCCCGCTGCATTGCGGGCGGTGACGCGAAGGCCGTTTACCTCGACATGAGCGGTCATGCGCGCTTCCCCTTGAGGCCATCGATCAGCAGGTTGACCCCCACGGTCAGCGTCGCGATGGCAACGGCGGGCATCAGGATCGCCAGCGCGCCTTCGCCAAGGCCGGAGATATTCTCGCGCACCAACGAGCCAAGGTCCGCGTCGGGCGGCTGTACCCCGAGGCCGAGGAAGCTGAGGCCCGACAGCAGCAACACGATGAACACGAAGCGCAGGCCGAAATCGGCCAGCAGCGGGTGGATCATGTTGGGCAGGATTTCCCGGAGTGCGAGATGGATGCGCCCTTCACCGCGTGCCCGCGCCACCTGCACATAGTCCATCTGCGCCAGGTTCACCGCCAGCGCGCGGGCGATGCGGTAATTGCCCGGAACATAGGTGACGGCGGCGATCAGCAGCAGCAGCGGCAGCGAAGAACCGAAAGCGGCGACCAGCACCAGCGACAATATCTTGGACGGGATCGAGATCAGCGTGTCCATGAAGCGGGACAGCGGCTCGTCCACCTTTGGCCCGCCGACCGCAGCGGTCAGGGCGAGAGCGGTGCCGGTGGCGCTCGCCAGCAGCGCAGCGGCGGCGGCCAGCCCCACCGTGTAGCGCGCACCCGAGAGCAGGCGGCTCAGCACGTCGCGGCCGAGATAGTCGCTGCCGAGCCAATGCTGCGCCGACACGCCGTCGAACACATCATAGGCGACGAACGCGCCGACCGGGTAGGGCGCCAGCATCGGCCCGACAACCGCGACCGTCAGCCAGAAGAGCACGAAGGCGAGGCCGATCTTGGCCGACAGCGGGAGGGCCTTGGCCCAGCGGAGGGAGGAAGCGGTCATTGTGCGCGCAGCCTGGGGTTCGCAAGGATGGCGGTGACGTCCGCGATCAGCATGAGGATGAGATAGGCCGCGCAGAAGATCATCGCGCAGGCCTGAAGCAAAGGCATGTCGCGGCTGGTCACCGCGTTCACCATCAGGCTCGCAAGGCCGGGATAGTTGAAGATAGTCTCGACGATGATCGCCCCGCCCAGCAGGTAGGAGAGGCTCAAGGCCATCGCGTTGACGATCGGCGCGACGGCATTGGGCATGATGTGCCGCAGCACCATCCGGACCGGGGCGACGCCCTTCAGCACCGCCATTTCGACATAGGGCCGGTCCATCTGGTCGATCACGGCGGCGCGGGTCATGCGCGCCATCTGGGCAATCACGACGATGGAGAGGCAGAGGATCGGCATCGCCGCTCCCCGCAGATAGTCGCCCCAGCTCATATCGTCCGCGACCAGAGCGATGGAGGGCAGCCAGCGCAGCTTCACCGAAAAGATCAGGACGGCTAGCGTCGCGACCAAAAATTCCGGCACCGCGACCATGGAAAGTGTCGAGATGTTGAGCGCCCGGTCCAGCTTGCCGCCCCGGTTCATCGCCGATCCGATACCGATGGCGAGAGCAACCGGCACGGCGACCAACGCGCTCAGGGCTGCGAGCAGCAGGCTATTGGGCAGTCGGCTGGATATGACTTCGGACACGGGCAAATTGGCGACAAGGGACTGGCCCGGATCGCCGCTCACCATGCCGGATAGCCAGCTCGCATAGCGTTCATGCGCCGGTCGATCGAGGCCCATTTCGTGGCGCAATGCCTGGACCTGCTCGGCAGTGGCGCTTTGGCCAAGCGCCTCCTGCGCGGCGTCGCCGGGGAGCAGTTGCGCGATGGTGAAGACCACCAGCGACACCAGGAACAGCGTCAGCAGCGAGGAGGCAAAGCGCTTGGCGATCAGCGACAACGCCGCCTTGACGCCCGAAGAGGAGGATGCGCCCGCCATCAGCCTTCCCACCACACATGCTCGGCGAATTGATAGCCCATGAGGCCGCCCGTCGACATCGGATATAGCCCCTTAAGCCGACGGTCGAACCCGTCGACCAGGCTGATGAAGACGGGAATGGCGACGCCGCAGCGGTCATGGACCAGACCCTGCATCTCACCGTAGAGCTGCTTGCGCCGCGCCTGATCCGCCTCGCCGCGCGCCTCCAGCAGCAGCCGGTCGAAACGCGGGTTTTTCCAGCCGGACTCGTTCCAGTCGGCATCGGACTTGTAGAAAAGGCTGAAGATCAGGTCGGCGGTCGGCCTTGGGTTGGTGTTGCCGAAGGTCAGCGGATGCTTCATCCAGTGTGTCGACCAATAGCCGTCGCCCGGCACCCGGTTCACGGCGAGGTTCAGGCCGACGCGCGATCCATATTCCTGCATGATCGACGCCATGTCGACCGACCCGTCCGCCGCGGGGGAGGCATAGACCGGCAGCCGCACGCCGCTGAGGCCCGCCCGCTGAAGATGCCATCTCGCCTTGTCCAGATCGAGCGAGGTCTGCGGCAGATCGGACCGGTAATAGGGGTGGAAGGGCGGGATCGGATGATCGTTGGCGATCGTCGCATAGTCACGATAGAGCGCCCGTTTGATGAGCGGCCGGTCCACCAGATATTTCATCGCCGCGACGAAATGGGGGTTGCCCGTGGGCATCGCGCCCTGCTGCATGATGAGGTTGGTGTAGAGGCCCGATTTGCTTTCCATCAGCGCATGACGGCGCGAGGCCTTGACCCGCTTGGCCGAGCGCGGGTTGACCGCGATGACCAGATGCACGTCGCCGGAGAGCAGCGCGTTCACCCGGCTGACCTCATCGGGGATCCCGATCAGCTCGATCTCCTCCAGATAGGGTTTGCCGGGCTTCCAGTAGTCGGGATTGCGTCGGACCAGCGTGCGAACGCCGGGGCGGAACTGGACGCAGCGAAAGGGGCCGGTGCCATTGGCGGTGCCAAAATCCTTTTGCCCCGCCCGCAGGATCAGGAAGTGCGACTGGGCCAGGATGGTCGGCAGGTCGGCGTTCGGGCCGGTCAGGCGGATGATCAGATCATGCGGCCCGGTGGCCTTCACCTCGGCGAACTGTTCCGCGATGGTCGCCATCTTCGAGCCGACGGCGGGATCCTTGTGCCGCAGCAGCGACCAGGCGACGTCCCTGGCGGTCAGCGTGGCGCCATCGTGGAAGGTCACGCCCCGGCGCAGGCGGACATGCCAGTTCTTCTGATCCTTGCTCTCCATCCGCTCGGCAAGGGCGGGGCGCGGCACCAGGTTGCGGTCGAGCTGGGTCAGCCCGCTGTAGAGCATATAATGGCGGATATAGTCGGTCGACAGCGCCCCCTTGGCCGGGTCCAGCGTATCGGCGGTGGAGCTGGACAGGCTCGCCACCCGAATGCGCCCGCCGACACGCGGCTTCGCGGGCGCTGCGAGCGCGGCTTGCGGCAGCAGTAGTCCAGCGCCCACTCCGCCCAGCAGCTCACGCCGCGAAAAAGGGAGATCGTCCATCAATGGATCACGTCCTGCCACTTATACCACAGGCCGACGAGCGGCAGGAACCAGGGCTTGCCGAAATGGCCCGGCACGCTCGGCCAATCGAGGCCGTCCCACGGATTGGCGGCGCGATCGCCCGCCATCACTTGCGCCATCTGCTGACCCATATAGGTCGCCATCTGCACGCCATGGCCGCTATAGCCCATCGAATAGAAAAGCCCGTCCTGCTCGCCCGCGCGGGGCAGGCGGTCGGCGGTCAGGTCCACCATCCCGCCCCAGACATGATCGACACCCACGCCCTTCAGCACCGGAAAGATATCGTGCATCGTCTGTTCGAGGATGCGGCCGCTCTTGAGGTCGGAGCGTGGGTCACTGATCGCAAAGCGCGCGCGGCCGCCGAAGATCAGCCGGTTGTCGGCGGTCAGGCGGAAATAATTGCCGATATTCTTGCTGGTCACATAGTTGCGCCGGCCGGGCAGCAGCAAATCGATCACCGCATCATCCAGCGGCTCGGTCGCGATGATGAAGCTTCCCACCGACACGATCCGTCGCCGGAAAAAGCCGAAGGGCGCAGCCGCAGGCGCACCACCGGTCGCGACCAGCAGCTGATCGGCCGCGACTTGCCCCTTTGGCGTCGTCACGCGCCAGCCTTTCGCCAGCCGGTCCAGCCCGGTAACTTCGGCACCCTCGTAGATCTTCGCGCCTGCCCGTGCCGCCGCTTCCGCCAGCCCAACGCCAAAGCGCGCCGGATGCAGTTGCGCGCTCGTCGTCTGGATCAGCGCGCCATGAAAAGCGTCCGACCCCACTTCCTCGCGGATGCGCTCGGGCGGGACCAGGCGGACATTGTCGTCCACCTCGGCGGCGAGCAGGTCGTGCGCCCGCACCAGCTTCTCATAATGTTGCGGCTTGGCGGCCAGCTTCACCCGACCGCAGCGGTTGAAGGCGCAGTCGATGGCTTCCTCGCGCACCAGCCGCTCGACATTGTCGACCGCATCGACATGTGCGCGGTAATAGGCCTTGGCGACATCCTTCCCGAAGCGGGCGGAAAGCGCGCCATAGTCATGCGCGGTGCCGTTGTTGCACTGCCCGCCGTTGCGCCCGGACGCCTCTCCGACGACCTCTCCCTTCTCCAGCAGCACGACGCTCGCGCCACGCTTCGCCAGCGCCAGCGCCGCCGAAAGCCCGGTAAAGCCGCCGCCGATGATCGCGACGTCCGCCTTGCCTTCGACACTCCCTTGCGCCCCGCCGGTGAAGCCGGGCGCGCTTGCGAGCCAGTAGGAGAGGGGGGATGCGCTCATCGAGCGGATCAGAGGCCCACGACGGCCGGCAGAGCGCCGATGTGCGGGATTTCCACGTCGCGATAGAAGGGGTTCGAAGGCTCATGTCCGCGGCCGACGAACACGCGGCAACCGAAATGCAGGTCCGTCGCGGTATTCTGGTCATAACGGAAGCTGGAGGAGACGTGCATCATCTCTTCGGGCTTCGCGCCGAGCTGGTCGAACATATATTCGAACGCCTGCATGCGCGGCTTGTAGGCCTGCGCCATTTGCGCGGTGTAGACCTTGTGGAACGGCGCGCCTAGCATCTCGACATTGTGATGGATCTGGTCGTTCATCGCGTTGGAGAGGATGACGAGCGGGATCTTGTCGCCGATCTTCGACAGGCCGCCCGGCACATCTTCATGCGGACCCCAGGTGGGCACGGCGTTGTAGACGGCGTCGGCGTCAGCCTCGCGATATTCCACGCCCCAGCGCTTGCAGGTGCGGCGCAGCGAGTTGCGGATGACCTCCTGATAGGGTTCCCACGGCCCCAGCACCTGGTCGAGCCGATAGGCGCCCCAATCCTTGCAGAAGGCCGCCAGGTCTTCAGCCGCGACGCGATCGGCCATGAAGGCGCTCGCCATCTCGGTCATGCGAAAACGGGTCAGTGTGCCATAGCAGTCGAAGCTGATATATTTGGGCCGGAAGTTGGGCATGGGTTCAATCCCCCTGGTTGGCATCTCTTTGATGCAGTCATTACGACATGGGCTGTCCGGAACATGTCTCCGATTGGTTCGGGACGAGGCGCAGATTTGGCCTTTTATAGCATGGTTTCGGCATAGTTTGCTGCGGTTGGATGAGGGCGCGAAGGGGGGTAGGCGGAAGCTTGTTCTGGAGGGGAATCGAGCAACCTACGGCAGATCATGTCGCCGCCCAGCCCTTGCTTCGTCATCCCCGCGGAAGGAGGGATCCACCCCCCCCGGCCCGGTCAACCTTGGCGCTTCTTATGGGAGACGGGTTCCCGCCCCCCCCCCAGGCAACGACAACGGGGTTGGTCAGTAACCCCGTTCCCGACCGACTTCCCCCTCCATCGGCTCGCCCGCCTGAAGCCGCCGGATGTTCGCGATCAGCGCCCGCGCAGCGGTGTCTGCCCGCGTCATGCTCGCAATATGGGGGGTCAGCAGGATGCGCGGATGATCCCAAAAGGGGTGCTGTTCCGGCAGGGGTTCCGGCTCGGTCACGTCCAGGATGGCAGCGGAAATGCGTCCTTCGTCCAGCAATGACAGCAGATCATGCTCCACCAGATGACCGCCCCGGCCTACATTGATGAGGGCAGCGCCAAATGGTAGCTTGGACAATGTATCCCGGCACAAGATGCCGCGCGTTTCTGCGGTCAAGGGAAGCAGGCATACCAGAATGTCGCAACCTTTCAGAAACGCCGCCATCTCCGCCTCACCCGCGTAACAGGCAACGCCTTCCATGTGGTGGCGCGAGCGGCTCCATCCCGACAACGCGAAGCCGAACGGCAGCAGCGCGTTCAGCACCGCCTGACCCAACTGCCCCAGTCCCATCACCCCGACGCGGCGGGAGCCAGCAGGGGTGAGCGTGATCGGTGCCCAGCGATGCGCCCGTTGCGCAAGGCCATATTCGATGAAGTCGCGGTGCAGCGCCAGCACGGCGGCGCAGGCATATTCGACCATCCCCTCGGTGATGCCCGGTTCGATCATGCGCACCAGCCGGACGTGCGGCGGCAGCTTGTCCATGTCGAACTGGTCGATGCCGGCGCCCACGGAAAACAGCGCCTGAAGCCGCGTCAGTCGCTCCAGCAGATCGCGCGGAGGGTCCCAGGCGGCCAAATAGCGGATAGCCGCCGGATCGGTCATCTGCTCGGTCGTCACAAAGCCGATGTCGGGCGCCTCTGCAGCGAAAATTTCACGCCAGATGCGACCGCGTTCCGGATCGGATGTATAGAGCAGGGTCATGCAATCTGCTTTCTGGTGGTGGACCGCCGGCGCAGGGACTTGGCCTGCCACCACATCAGCGGTCCTGAAATGGCGAGCGCCGCAAGGATGACCGCCACGATCATCAGCACCATGGGCCCCACGGCGCCGAAACTATTGCCGCCGTGGAGCGGGAGCACCGTCATCCACAAGGCGGTGCTATTCTCCGCGCGCGTGGCGCTGACGATATGCGGTTCCGCGATCGTGACGATGGCGCGGTGCACGGCGCGCGGGTTCCGCTCGGGCGCGTTGAAATTGACGATCAGCTGCCCGCCTGCGAGCCGAAAATCGCGCAAGCGGATGTTGGGGAAAGCACTTTGCGCCATCCTCAGCGACTGTTCTATCCGGGTCGCGCTGGATGCCGCGTGCAGCGCCGGCGGGCCGTCCGCCGCGACGATCTCGGGCACGATCAGGAGCAGGCCGGTTACCGCCATGAAGCCCAGCAGCGCCGAGGCGACGACGCCGAGGGTGCGGTGCAATTGCCGCAGCACGAGCCGGAAGGCGATGCTCCAGCGGATCGACAGATGCTTTGAAACGGGGCCGCGCCTGGGCCACCAATAGGCAAGGCCGGTCGCGGCCATCGTCAGCAGCGCCAGCGCGTTCAGCAGCACGAGCGCCATGCCCACCTTGCCGGCCATCAACCGATAGTGAATTTGAAGCGCCGCCTCGACCGGAAAGGCCCAGATCGTGCCCGCTCGCAATAGCGCGCCGCCGGCCGGATCGATCGACGCATAGCGCTTCTCGCCCGCGCCGTTCGCCATTTCCGCCACATAGGTGGCACCCTCCACGTCGGGGGCGAAGAGGCGCACGACGGAAAAGCCGGGCAGCGCCTGTTCCGCGCGCATGACGGCCATGCCGGGCGGCGTTGCCGGGCCGGCCCCTTGGCTGGTCATGCCGGCCGGATCGACCAGACGCGCCACCGGCCCGCGATAGAGCAGCAGCATGCCTGTCAGCGCCTGCACCAGCAGCAGCGCCGCCATGGCAAGCCCTACATATTTATGGACGCGCAGCCATTGCACCCGGCTCATCGTGCCTTCCTTCCTGACGCATGAGACCGCCGGCGACCCTCGGGCTTGGAGGGGTGGGTCGCCGGCGGCCGATCGAACCTCAAAGGCCCGAATTCACGCGCTCTTTAGAAGTCGAACGTCGCACGAACCGTGAACTGGCGCGGCGTGCCCGGCTGCACCCACAGCGCGGCGTAGGAGCTGGCGTAATATTTCTTGTCGAACAGATTGTTCACATCCGCCGAGATCTTGATCTGATCCGTGACGTTGAACGATCCCATCAGCCGCACCAGCGTATAGCTGGGGAGGAAGAAGGTCGTCGCCGTCTCGCCCAAGCGTCGGCCGACGTAGTTCACGCCCGCGCCCAGCATCGCCTTATGTCCGCCAATCTCGAAATTGTTGAACAGCAGTGCGTTGCCTTGATGCTTGGGGATGTTGATGAGCGGATCGCCGGGAAGGATCGGCTGGTTGAAATTGGGGTCGCCCACCGCGCTGTCCCAGCCCGCATCGGTATAGGCATAGGTCAGGAAGGCTTCGAACCCGGCGGGCAGCTTCGCGTTCAGATCGAATTCGATGCCCTTGCTCTTGGCAGAGCCCACCGGCTTGGAGAAGTTCGCGTTGCCGGGATCGGTGCTCAGCACGTTGGTCTTCTTCATCTTGTAGAGCGACACGGTGCTGGTGATGCGGCCGTCCGGCGTCACGAACTTCGCGCCGACTTCATAGGATTTGCTGAGTTCGGGAGCGAAGGGCTGGCCATCGGCACCCACGCCGCTGTTCGGGCGGAAGCCCTTACCGTAGCTGGCATAGAATGACAGCGAACGAGTGGGCTCGAAGACGAGGCCGGCCATCGGGCTGAACTTCGTGTACGCCTTTTTCGGGTTGGTGTTGTTGAGCCGCAGATCGATGTCCTGCGAGAAGTCGTCATAGCGGCCGCCGAAGCGCACCTTGAACTGCTCGGTAATCTCGATCTGGTCCTGCGCGTAGATGCCCCAAGCCTTCTGGATTTCGGTCGCGTTCTGGATCACTCCGGTCGGCGTTGGCAGCGGCTGGGTGTAAACCGGATTGAAGATGTTGATCGCGTAGCTTTGATCCGTGGCGCTCGGGCGGTAGCGGGTCTGGAACGTCTCGATCTTGAAGCGGTCCCAGTCCGCACCGATGCGGATATTGTGGACGATCGATCCGGTCGCGATCTTGCCGCTGATTTCACCGCGTACCACCATATGGTTGGTGCTGTAGTCGCGGAAGCGGCGCTGGCGTGACAGTGTCTGGCCATCGGCATAGATGCGCTGGCGGCCTGCGATGGGATTGGTCCGGTTGAACGCCAGTTCCGGGTCGCTGGAGAAACCGACGAAGGTGGTGTCCTTGTAGCCGGCGCCCAGCATCAGCGTCCAATCTTCGCTGAAGTCATGCTGATATTGCAGCTGATGACCGAAAACCTCGACCTTGGTCGGGCCGTTCCGGGGATCGTCCAGGAAACGCGAATTTGGAATGGCACCCAGATCATAGCTGATCGTGCCGTTGGTATTGATGGTCGGCACAGCCACTACGCCGCGCTCGAACGGCACTTCCTGGTTCACATATTCCATTTCATAGGTGAACAGGTCGCGGTCGGAGAATTTCGCGAGGAAGGACGGCGTCAGCACATATTTGCGGGTGTGGACCGTGTCGCGGAAGCTGTCGGCATCTTCCACCGCACCGTTGAAGCGAATGCCGAACATGTCGTTCAAGGGCAGGTTGAAGTCGCCCTCGACGCGGTAGGTGTTCCAGCTGCCGCCGGCGATGCCGAAGCTGCCGAAGGTCTTTTCCAGCACCGGCTTCTTGGTCACGATATTGATCGTGCCGCCCGGTTCGCCGCGTCCGAAGAGGGCGGAGTTGGGGCCCTTGAGCACCTCGATCCGCTCGACATTCGACGCATCACGCGGGCCGCCATATCCGCGACCGCCGTTAAAGCCGTTAACCAGGAAGCCGCTCGGGAAATTCTCGTCGCCGGCAAAGCCGCGAATGGCGAAGCTGTCCCACAGGCCGCCGAAATTATTCTGCTTCGAAACGCCGCTTGCCAGTTCCAGCGCGGTGTCGAGGCGCGTGATGTTGAGGTCGTCGAGCAGCTTGCCTTCAAGGAACTGCACCGCCTGCGGGATTTCCTTCACCGGCGTGTCGCCGAAATATTGCCGCTTCATTGCCGTGACCACGATCGTGCCGTCGGCATCTCCTGCCGGTTGAGGCGCTGTTGTCTGAGCCTGCGCGCCCTGAGCCAAAATGATGGCGGCTGCGCTGGCGGTCAGTGCCAGTCGAAAGGCCGATATATTGCGCATTGTGCTTACCCCTTGATCTATCGCTGTTCCCACTTGTCCTGCGAAACGGGGTGAACCGGCCTTTTCTTTTCTCTCTCTCTCCAGTCGGACCTCTTCGGGTCCTTTCGTTCCGGTGCCGGTCACTGGGCGTTTTGTCGCCTCTTGATGAAAGAGAGGCTATGGCTTTGTTGCAGGAATATTACTTCAAACTTCACGCTCCTCGCAGTGAAAAATAGTGAAAAGCCGTTCGGGACGGCAGGATTCACCGGGGCTGAAAACAGCGTTTCGATGGCGAAAGGGCCCAATAAAAAAGCCGCCTTCCGGGTGGAAGGCGGCCAGGAAACCCGCAGGCACGGGATTACAGATATTTAAGCCACCAAATATCCTTCCGCCGCTGCTTCAACTGCGCGAACCAGCGGGTGGGGAAGTAAAGAACCGGGATCAGGATGAAGACCCAGATCCACACCCAGCGCAGATGATCGACCCCGAACACCGTTCCCTTGGTCGGGCCGTACATCGTCAGCGCGATATTGTAGATCACCTTCAGCGTATAGAGGTGGAGGATGTAATAGAACATCGGGGCGCCGCCGAGCAGTGCCAGATGCGGCATCGTCTTGCTGTCCTGATAGGTTTCGAACAGCGCCAGCAGGAGGCAGCCTACGCCGATCGTCGGCATCAGGAACAGCAGCGAAGGCGGATATTTGGTGAGCGCCAGGAAGCTCATCACCGTGCGCAGCGGCGTCTCCGCGTAGAACCAGGGCTTGTCGCCATAGACGTTCAGGAAGCGGATCAGGACGAAGCCGAGCACGAGGCCAAGCCCCAGCATGGTGAGACGTTTGATCCGCCGTTCCGGATCGCTGCCCCGCGCGAACCATGGTCCGCAGGCATAGCCGAGCAGGATCACGCCGATCCACGGCAGCACAGGATAGGTGGTCTTGAACGCCATCCCGGCGATCTCGAACTTGTCCCGCTGGTGCAGCAGCGCCCAGGGAATGAAGAAGGGCGAGTCCGGCGTCAGCCGGATCGGATCGAGCAGATTGTGCAGGCAGACAATGGCGAGGCCGAGCGCGAACTGCGCTGGACGGGGAATGTGGATGAGCGCCGCAAGGCAGATCATGCTGAGCCCGATGGTCCAGATCACCTGCATCCACAGGACCGGCGGCGGAAATATGTTCGCCTGCGTCGGCCAGGCGTAGCAGACCACCGTGAATTCAAGGAACAGCAGGAACAGACCGCGCTTGAAGAGGAATTCCGACACTTCCCGCTTGCTGTGCGACTGGCCGTAGAGCCACGCCGACAAGCCCGTCAGCGCGACGAAGGTCGGCGCGCAGAAGGTGGAGAGCAGGCGCGTGAAGAACAGCCCCGGATCGGTCGTGTTGGCGTCGACCGGATCGGTCACCTGCAAATGCAGGAACCATGTCTCGCGCACATGATCGACCAGCATGAACAGCATGACGAGTCCGCGCAGAGCATCGATCGCGATCAGCCTCGTGCGCGCCTTGGCCGCGTTCATGGGGGTTGCTGGGGCGGCCCGAAGGTCGATGGAGGGCGCTTGGCCCGCGATACTGCTCATGGCACCTGTCCTCTTGTCCCTTATACGCTTACTCAGCCTTGGGCTGGTAAAGATCCTTGTAGAAGCCCACCGTCTTGACTGTGACCGTCACGGGGGTCTCGCCCTTGTTGCGGAAATACCAGCCGTGAATGCCGCCGAAGGGCGCGGTGAAGTCGCCCTGGCCGCCGCTGATCTCCAGCTCCTTCCAATAATCGGTGAAGGCGTCGTCGGCCGCGTTCAACTCCTCGCCGTGCATCTCCGCCTTGATCGGGCCGCTCGACTTCCAGCTGAAGATGAAGCTGTCGCCCTTCTCCATATGGGCCTTCACTTCCTGGCCGCTGTGCGGTGGCAGGGTTATCGTCATCTCATCCTGGCGCCATGGCGTGGCTTTGGAGATGCTTTCCTTGGTCGGCGTCGGCAGCGCACCAGCGGCAGCGGCAGCAACCGGAGCGGGCGTCGCTTCCTTCGCCTCGCCCGACACCATGCCGGTCAGGCCAAGCGTCGATCCGACGCCGGTCGGATCGATCCCATATTCCGCCGGCAGCACGAACAGCGTCAGGATCGCGGCCGCGGCGATCACTGCGCCGCCGGTCGCCTTTGCAAGCGCCGAAGGGGAGGGGGAAATCTGCGCCGGAAGCGCGGAAATGGTCTGCGTGTTCATGTCATGCCCCTAAGAGGAAGATATGGGTGTGAAATAGCCGGCCAGCTGGAAGCCGATCAGGACGAAGCCGGCGGTCATCAGCGCGGCGTTGGCGACAATGGCGCTGCGGCGGAAATTATCGGTGAGCCGCCACAGGTTCATCAGCAGCAGGATGATGGTGAGCGCCATGAACTGGCCCATCTCGACCCCGACATTGAAGCTGATGAGGTTGGGGATCATGCCCTCCTTCGCCAGCGTCAGTTCCTGCAGCTTGGTGGCAAGGCCGAAGCCGTGGAAGAAGCCGAAGATCAGCACCGCCGCCTTGGGGTTGGGCGAAAAGCCGAACCAGGTGCGAAAGCCGCCCAGATTGTCGATCGCCTTGTAAACGACCGACAGCCCGATGATCGCATCGATGATGAAGGGATTGGCGCGAATGTCGAAGATGACGCCCAGCAGCAGCGTCGTGCTGTGCCCGATGGCGAACAGCGTCACATAGGCGCCCACATCCTTCAGCCGGTAAAGGAAGAAGATGACCCCGGCGAGGAACAGCAGATGGTCATAGCCGGTGACCATATGCTTGGCGCCCAGATACATATAGGGGATGATGTTGACGCCCGACGCGCCTTCGATGAAGGCCTTGTCATTCTCATTGACACCATGCGCCCAGAGCGTCGAACTCATGAGCGCCATGAGAAGCCCCAGAGCCAGCAGCGCGACCCGCCGCATATTCTGGAAACGAAGCGGGGGGAGGGTCGCGCTGGTCATATGTGGCCCTTACTTGGTCTGGAAAGTGGCGAACGTCTTGGCGCCGCTCTTGTCGATGAGCGCGACGACGATCTTCGCCCCCTTGGCTGCCTTGAAGCCCGGCGCGGAGAGCTTGTTGCCGCCAGCCGCCTTCAGAGGCGCTTCGGACTTCTTGCCTGCCGCGGTCTGGGTCAGTTTGGCGGTGTAGCCGGCAGCCGGGATCGGCTCATCCTCTTCGCTCAGATACACATCGACGCCCTTGGGGCCGGTAACCAGCTCGAACATCGTCTCGCCGGTCATCTGGACCATGCCGCCATGCTGCGGCTTCATGCTGCCATGAGCATGGACGACCGCCGGGGCGGCGATGAGGGCGAGGGCAGCCAGCCCGCTGCGGAAAAGGTCGATCTTCATGGGCTTAGTCTCCGTGATAAATGGCTCATTCGGGCAGATGCGGCAGAACGAAGGAGAGCGAGGCGCGATATTCCTCATGATCCACCTTCTTGTCGGTGGTTTGGCCGACATAGATCGCCATCAGAACATTGATGCCCTGGTTGCGCAGCTTGATCGTCGCGGTGCCGTCGGCACCGGTCTTCACCGGGTTTGCCTCGTCGGGATCGTTGACATAATCCTGCATGACGGTGGCACCCGCGACGGGCTTGCCCTTGTAATAGACGCGCACCTTCATCGGCTCGCCCATCTTCTGCGGGATGGCGGGGTCGGCAGGCACCAGCTGCAGTGTGTGCCCCTCCAGCAGCGGAACGGGCTTGGTCGGGACCTGCGCGAGATACACGGCATATTTGAAATTATGCTCGGCCAGCGTCGCCGTGGGGACGGTGTCGCGACCGGCATTATGCCATTCGCCATCGGGCGTCTTGCTCCAATAGCCATAGTCCATGATCGCCGCGACGGCCGTTACCGGTTCGTCGCTGTCGACCACCGGGATCGGACCGGCCGCGCGCAACGATGTCGTCACGGGGGCCCAGTCGCTGTCATAGCCCGTGACCGTCTTGACCAGCGGCAGGCGCTTCACTGCGTCCAGATCGTCGGCCCCCACGCCGTATATGAGGGCAAGCTGCTTGGCGCGCTGAGCAAACCAGATGCCGTGCGCGCTCAGCGGCGCGGTGGCGGCGAGCATGGCGCCGGTGCAGAGAGCGGCAGTTAGCAGGCGGGACATTTTCATCGATTGCTCCCATAGATCAGCTTGTGCTGTTGGAAGTCAGGCTATGGTACCGCCTACTGCTTTGATGCCGAATTCGTGCTGTTGCGGTGCAGAATGTTTCAAATCAGTGTCAGGAACAGGTGCAGCATAGCAAGCGGCGCTCAAGAGCCTGTGCCACAAGAGTAAGCCGTTGGGCGAAGCGCCAAGGAACCGCTGCCGCGACTCAGCCGTTTCCCTGCCGAGACTTCATCAGCAGGAGCATCGCATGATACGCCTCGCCATCATTTCCCTCGTCATCGCCGCCGTCCTTGCCATATTGGGCTTCGGTGGCGCTGCGGGCACGTTCGTCGGCATCGCCAAGTTCCTGTTCTTCCTGGCAATCGCGCTGTTCGTGATCTTCCTCGTCCTTGGCCTCATGGCTGGCAAGGGCATCAAGAATGCGATAGATCGATGAAATGACGGAAATTGGCGCAGGAGTGGACGAAACCGGTCGTCTCGTTAGAGATGAAAGCGGTTTCCTGCTCCAGCGTGACAGGGGCGGGACATTCCGCCTGGTACTGCTCCGAGTGCCCGTCGATCATGTCGAGAAGCGGGTGCGCGTGCAGGGATTCTATGCCGGCAACGACATAGTGGAAGTGGAAGGCGTGGCCGCCGCCTGATTCTTCAGCGGCGGCTCGCGTTCAATGGTCAGGGGAGGATGGCTTCGCGCGGGTCGTAGGACGCGACGGCGTCATGAGCGCGAACGAAACGGGCGCATGCGCCCACCCCCCGGTTATTTTCCAGCGGCAATGCGGTTTCGCAATAGGCGCATTCCGCCATCAGGCGTCCGACCATCCACTGGCTGCGTCCGCAGCTGGGGCAATGATTGGCTTCCCCCGGATGATAGTGAATGATGTAACCCCTGATTGCCGGGTCGAATGATTTCCCCGTGGCGAGGCTCGAAACTGGGCGCATCGTCTCTTCCTCCTTGGACATATATTCTCGGGCATTGGCGTTGAAATCGGAAAAACCCCCATTTTCACGCCGACAACCGATGCAACGTCAACGTCAGAGCGTGCGACCCGCTTCCAATTTTTTGGTGCCCGCTCTGCGTTGCAGAACGCGGCTGACCCACAATGTATCCTGACCGCCGCCGCGACGTCCATAAGAAAGACGCGGAAAGAATCGGTTGCCTTCCCACCGGATTGACTTGAGCGGCGCAGGCGCTATGGCGGCGCGCATCAAGGGACATACCCGCTTCGGCCTTGGGTTGGGGCGCATTCCCGCCATTTGCCGCCCGGTATTCGTTCGCCGTCCGGCGAGCTTCTGGTGGAATGTCGCTCTCCTCCCGTCCCAGGTTGGGGCAATTGCGAGGAGACGCATATCTTATGACCGCCATCGGACAGGACACTCTGGGCACGCGCGACACGTTGAGCGTCGGCGGCAAGGACATCGCCTATTATTCGCTGAAGAAGGCCGCCGCCAAGCTGGGCGATGTCTCGCGCCTGCCCTTCTCGATGAAGGTGCTGCTGGAGAACCTGCTCCGTTTCGAGGATGGCGTCACCGTCACCACCGACGACATCAAGGCGATCGTCGAGTGGCAGAATGACAAGGGCAAGGCCGAGCGCGAGATTCAGTATCGCCCCGCCCGCGTGCTGCTGCAGGACTTCACCGGGGTTCCCTGCGTGGTCGACCTCGCCGCCATGCGCGACGCGATGAACGCGCTGGGTGCCGACGCCAGCAAGATCAACCCGCAGGTTCCCGTCCACCTCGTCATCGACCACTCGGTCATGGTCGACGAATTCGGCACGCCCAAGGCGTTCGAGCAGAATGTGGAAATCGAATATCAGCGCAATCTGGAGCGCTACGACTTCCTGAAGTGGGGCAGCAAGAGCCTTGCCAACTTCTACGCCGTGCCCCCGGGCACCGGCATCTGCCACCAGGTGAACCTCGAAAATATCGCCCAGGCGGTCTGGTCGAGCGAGGGCCCCGATGGCGTCACCGTCGCCTATCCCGACACCTGCGTCGGCACCGACAGCCACACCACCATGGTGAATGGCCTTGGCGTGCTGGGCTGGGGCGTCGGCGGCATCGAGGCCGAGGCCGCGATGCTCGGCCAGCCTGTCTCCATGCTCATCCCCGAAGTCGTCGGCTTCCGCTTCACCGGCGAGCTGAAGGAAGGCGTCACCGCCACCGACCTCGTCCTCACCTGCACCCAGATGCTTCGCGCCCGTGGCGTGGTCGGCCGCTTCGTCGAATATTTCGGTCCTGGCCTTGCCACCCTGTCGCTCGCGGACCGTGCGACCCTTGCCAACATGGCGCCGGAATATGGCGCGACCTGCGGCTTCTTCGGCATCGACGACAAGACGCTGGACTATATGCGCCTGACCGGCCGCACCGAAGAGAATATCGCGCTGGTCGAAGCCTATGCCAAGGAGCAGGGCTTCTGGATCGATCCGTCGGTCGAGCCGGTCTTCACCGATACGCTGGAACTGGACCTTTCCACCGTCGTCCCCAGCCTTGCCGGCCCCAAGCGCCCGCAGGACCGGGTGTCGCTGCCGGAAGTCGATGACGTGTTCAACGCCGACATGGCGAAGGTCTACAAGAAGGAACAGGCCCGCGTTCCGGTCGAGGGCAAGGATTTCGACATTGGCGACGGGGACGTTACCATCGCCGCGATCACCAGCTGCACCAACACGTCGAACCCCGGCGTTCTGGTCGCCGCGGGCCTGGTCGCCAAGAAGGCAAACGAGCTGGGCCTGAAGCCCAAGCCCTGGGTCAAGACGTCGCTTGCCCCCGGCTCGCAGGTCGTCACCGACTATCTCGAAAAGGCCGGCCTTCAGTCGCATCTCGACGCCATCGGCTTCAACCTGGTCGGCTATGGCTGCACCACCTGCATCGGCAACTCCGGCCCGCTGGCCGAGCCGATCAGCAAGGCGATCAACGACAATGGCCTCGTCGCCGCCGCCGTCATCTCGGGCAACCGCAACTTCGAAGGCCGCGTGTCGCCCGACGTGCGCGCGAACTTCCTCGCCTCGCCGCCGCTGGTGGTCGCCTATGCGCTGAAGGGCACGGTGGTGGAGGACTTCATCACCACCCCGATCGGCACCGGCAAGGACGGCCAGGCCGTGTACCTCAAGGACATCTGGCCGACCAATGACGAGGTCGCCACGACCATGGCGGGCTGCATGGACCGTCAGATGTTCCAGGCGCGCTACGCCAATGTCTACAAGGGCGACGCGCACTGGCAGGCGATCGACGTCACCGGTTCGGACACCTACAGCTGGCGCGCCGGTTCGACCTATGTTGCCAACCCGCCCTATTTCGAGGGCCTGTCGATGACCCCCGCGCCCGTCACCGACATCGTCGAGGCGAAGCCGCTGGCGATCTTCGGCGACTCGATCACCACCGACCACATCTCGCCGGCCGGCTCGATCAAGGCGTCCTCGCCCGCGGGCAAGTGGCTGTCGGAGCATCAGGTCGCCCAGGCCGACTTCAACAGCTACGGTTCGCGCCGCGGCCACCACGAAGTCATGATGCGCGGCACCTTCGCCAACATCCGCATCAAGAACCTGATGCTGGACGGCGTCGAAGGCGGCATGACCAAATATGAAGGCGAAGTCCTGCCGATTTACGACGCGGCGATGAAGCACAAGGCGGACGGCACGCCGCTGGTCGTCATCGGCGGCAAGGAATATGGCACCGGATCGTCGCGCGACTGGGCGGCGAAGGGCACCAACCTGCTCGGCGTGCGCGCGGTGATCGTGGAGAGCTTCGAGCGTATCCACCGCTCGAACCTGGTCGGCATGGGCGTCCTGCCGCTCCAGTTCAAGGACGGCCAGAACAAGGACACGCTGGGCTTCACCGGTGACGAAACCTTCACCATCCAGGGCGTTGCGAACCTCAAGCCGCGCCAGGATGTCGAAGTGATCGTGAAGCGCGCCGATGGCTCGACCTTCACCTTCACCGCGCTCTGCCGCATCGATACCGTCAACGAACTGGATTATTTCCTGAACGGCGGCATCCTGCAATACGTCCTGCGCAAGCTGGCCGCCTGATCGGCTGACGCATCGAGTTGAGAAAGAGGGCCGTCTCCCCCGTGGAGGCGGCCCTCTTTCCATTCATCACCTTCCATCCGGAAGATATCGTGCTCCTGCCTTCCCAGGAGCACCGCAGGCTTGAGGGATCGCATTGACCATCCTGATCGAAATCCTTGGCTGGCTCGGCGCGCTCCTCGTCCTTGGCGCATATATCCTGGTGACCAACGGCCGCCTGTCCGGCGACTCTGCGGCGTTCCAGTGGATGAACGCGCTGGGAGCCGCCTTCTTCGTGCTCAATACCTGGTGGCATGGCGCTATCCCCTCGATGGTCCTCAACATCATATGGGCAGCTATCGGCGCCGTGGCGCTCTGGCGCATTCACCGGCGCGCGCGACCATAGGAGGAATATCGCCGGCCCAAGAAAGGCTGGGGTGGTGTGCCGCCCCGCGATTGGCTAACCGATCTTCAGCAATGAAAAAAGCGCTGATCGTCCGTCATGTGCCGCGAGAGGGAGCGGCCGGCTATCTACAGCCGATCGAGGCCGCAGGGTACGAGATCGAGCGAATCGACGTCGCGGGTCCGCACTTCCTGGACGTCGATCTCTGCACGCCCGACCTGCTGATCATGATGGGCGGCCCCATGGGCGTCTACGAACATGACCTCCACCCATGGATCCCGCACCAGATCGAGAAGCTCGCCGCCCGACTGGAACAGGATTTGCCGACGCTCGGCGTCTGCCTTGGCAGCCAGATGATCGCCGCCGCGCTGGGCGCACGCGTCTATCCCGGCGGCCGCATGGAACTGGGCTTCTCACCTGTCACCCTGAACGGGGCAGGCGCGGACTCGCCGCTCCGCCATCTCGACGGAGTGCCTGTGCTTCACTGGCACAGCGACACGTTCGAACTGCCGGCGGGTGTCGATCTGCTCGCCTCGACGGAGGCCTATGCGCATCAGGCGTTCCGGCGCGGCCGCAACCTTCTCGCGCTGCAATTCCATGCCGAGATGGGCGAGGATCCTCGCTTCGAGGATTGGCTGACCCATTTCTGGGCGGATCTGGACATCGCCCAACAGTGCGGCATCGCGCTGCGAAAGGATCATGAAGATCATGGTCCGGGTGCAGTAGCGGCTGGTCGTGCGATGATCGCCGAGTGGCTCGCGGGCGTCTCCGTCTAAAACTCGACTTCGAGTTCCTCGACCTCGTCCTTTTCGCGTCGGGCAGCGTCGATCCATTCCCGAATCAGCTCCCAGTCATTGCTCCAGGTACAATAATCGGCGGCTGGCGCCGAAAGGGCGACCGCATAGGTGAGGAAGCGCTGGACGACCGGCGCGAACATCGCGTCGGCAACAGTCGGCCTGCTCCCGAACAGCCAGGGGCCGCCATACGCAGCGAGGCATTCGGTCCAGATCGCCTCCACCCGCTCGATATCGGGCTTGGCGCCGGAGAAGACCGGGAATTTCTCATGCCGCACCTTAAGGTTCATCGGCAGCGCAGACCGCAGATTGACGAAGCCCGAGTGAATCTCTCCCGACACCGACCGGCAGTGCGCCCGTACGATCCGGTCCTCCGGGTAGAGGCTCGCATGTGGATAGAGCTCATGCAGATATTCGGCGATCGCCAGCGTGTCCCATACGCTTGCGCCTTCATGGGTCAGGCGGGGTACCAACACGGAGGGGGTGAGCAGCAGCAGCTCAGCGCGATTCTCTGGATCGTCCAGCGCGACGATCTTCTCCCTGATTCTTAGCCCCGCCATACGGCAAAGCAGCCAGCCGCGGAGCGACCAGGAGGAGTAGGTCTTGCTGGAAATGCTCAATTCTGCATTGGCCATCGCTAACCTCCGTTAGTTTCTTGTTCCGCTTTATCATGATGCGGTGCAATAGAGGAAGTCGTTATACGGACCTAAAACAGGTCGAGTCGGTTTACGCTAAGATAGGATGATTTTTCGAGGTCATGTTGATGATGTATAGCGGCTATCAGGCCTGGAGCGACATGCTGGCGCCAGCCCGTTTCGGGGCGCAGATCGCTTTATCGTTCAAGGATCGGATTGGCCCCTTTGCGGAAATGGACATGCCCCGCCGCATGTTCGCGCTGCTCGACGTGTTTCAGGGAGCGCGTCTGACCCATCGTCGACCCGCATACGGGATCGCAGAAGTCACCAGCGGCAACGCCATGGTGCGGGTGCGAGAAGAAGTGGTGTCAAGCCTGCCGTTCGGCGATCTGCTTCATTTTGCCAAGGATGATGTCGAGGCGGCGCAGCCCAAGGTGCTGATCGTCGCTCCGATATCCGGCCATTTCGCCACCCTGCTGCGGAACACCGTGCACACGATGCTGGCGGACCATGACGTCTACATTACCGACTGGAAGAATGCGCGCGACATACCCTTGAGCGCAGGCAGCTTCGGCTTCGATGATTATGTCGATTATGTCATGGCCTTCATGCGGCATCTCGGGCCGGGCGCGCATCTGGTTTCGGTCTGCCAGCCCTGCGTCCCGGCGATGGCCGCGGTGGCCTTGATGGCCGAAGACAAGGACCCTGCCACGCCGCGGTCGATGACGCTGATGGGCGGGCCTATCGACGTCCGCGCCGCACCCACGGTGGTGAATGATCTGGCAAATGACCGTTCGATTGACTGGTTCGAAAATACGCTGATCAGCATGGTGCCGATGCGCTATGCCGGCCGGGGGCGGCGGGTCTATCCGGGCTTCTTGCAACTTAGCGCCTTCATGTCGATGAACATGGAGCGACATGGCGCCCAGCATCGGGAACTCTACCAGTTGCTCGCGGACGGCAAGGAAGTGGAAGCCAACAAGATCAAGGCTTTCTATGAGGAATATTTCGCGGTTCTGGACATGACAGCGGAATTTTATCTCGAAACCGTCGATCGGGTTTTCCAGCAGGCGCAGCTTGCGAAGGGCGAACTCACCTATAGGGGCCGGCTGGTCAATCCGGGCGCGATCCGGAACACCGCTCTGTTGACGGTCGAGGGAGAGAAGGACGATGTCTGCGCCGTCGGCCAGACCGCGGCTGCGCATGGCCTGTGCACGGGTTTGCGCCCGCATCTGAAGCGCCACCATCTACAGCTCGGCGTCGGCCATTATGGCGTTTTTTCCGGCAGCAAATGGGAAAAGCAGGTCTATCCGCAGGTGCGGGCGATGATCCTGGCGATGAACTGAGGGGAGCGCTGCGCTACCCGGACCTTCTCGTGTTTTGAAGCGTGACGTGCTCCTGCTTCGTAGGAGCACGATCCGACGCCTAGCTTTCCGGCCTTGTCCAGATCCATGTCCCGCCGATCAGCGCGGCGGCGATTGGGATCAGGCACCAGGGCAGAGGCGACAGCAGCAACGCCAGCAGCGCGCTGAGCGCGAAGGCCGCCAGCGCCGCCTTCTTGCCGCGCCGGCTGATCGCGCCTCTTTCCCGCCAGCGCCGGACATGCGGGCCGAAATGCGGATGATCGAGCAGCTTTGCCTCCAGCGCCGGGCTCGACCGCGCAAAGCAGAAGGCGGCCAGGATCATGAAGGGTACGGTAGGCAGCAGCGGCAGGAATATCCCGACCATGCCCAGTCCGACCGATAGAAAGCCAAGGCTAAGGTAGAAGGCCCTGCGCATCAGGCGGCGGGCAGGCGCAGCCGCACCAGCAATCCGCCCAGATCCTCGCTCTCCGCCATATCGACCGAGCCGCCGTAGATTTCCGCGACATCGCGCACGATGGCGAGGCCAAGGCCAGTACCAGGCTTGCCCGAATCGAGGCGCACACCGCGATCGAAGATGCGCGTGCGCTCCGCCTCGGGGATGCCCATGCCGTCATCCTCCACGAGAATCTCGATCATGCCGCTTGCCCGACGGACGGTCGCAAAGACGCTGCCGCCGCCATATTTGGCGGCATTCTCGATCAGATTGCCGATCATTTCGTCCAGATCCTGCCGCTCGACCCGCACGGAAGCGCTCTTGTCGCCATCCATGTCGATGCGAACGTCGGGGTAGAGCCGCTGCACGGCACGCTCGACCGCTTCCAGGCTGGTCCAGACTTCCGCCCGGCTTTGCGCCGCGCCGCGCCGCCCGACAGCGCGAGCGCGGGCAAGATGGTGATCGACCTGCCGCCGCATCGTCGTCGCCTCGCGGATCACCGCATCGCCCAGATCAGGCGCCTTCGCCGTCGCGGCGTTCATGATGACGGTCAGCGGCGTTTTCAGCGCATGGGCCAGATTGCCGGCATGGGTGCGCGCCTCCTCGGCCTGCCGCTCATTATGGGCGAGCAGGGCGTTAAGCTCCTCCACCATCGGCAGCACTTCGGCGGGCATCGGCTCGGTGACGCGGTTCTTCTCCCCTCCGCGCATGCGCACGATTTCATGCCGGACCTTACGCAGCGGCCGCAGTCCATAAAGTGTCTGCAAGGTTGCCAGCACGATAAGGCCGAGCGCAAGCAGCGCGAAGCTCTTGAACAACGTCGAACGCAGCGTCTTGATCTGCGCGTCCAGCCCCTGCCGGGCGGCGGCGACCATGAACATCCAGCGCGTGTCCGATCCCGGCAGGATGATCGTCCGTTCCATGACGCGCAGGTCCTCGCCGGGAAACTGCTTGCTGTCATAGACGTGGAAATTATCGTCCTGATGCTCGGGTGGAGGAGCCTTCAAAGCCCGATCCCATAGCGACCGCGACCGCCAGTCCTCATGCCCCTTGGCGCTGATCTGGTAATAGAGGCCGCTATTGGGCTCCAGGAACCGCTGATCGGCGAGCGGGCGATTGAACAGCACCTCGCCGTCTGGCCCGATCTCCGCCGAGGCGATCATCGCGGTGAGGACGTAGTTCAGCCCCTCGTCGAAATTGCGTGTGATCGCATCGGACAGCACCCGGTCGAGCGCGACGCCGCCGCCCAGCAGCAGCACGCTGATCCACAGCGCCGCAATGCCGATCATGCGCCGGCTCAGCGATCCGGTGGAGCGGACCTGGGGAGGGGAGTGGGAAGCGGTCATCAGCAGCGTTGAACGCTCGGCCGATGCGGATTTCTACCGCCCCGGCTCGTCAAGGCTGTAGCCAAGGCCCCGGATCGTCGTAATGACGTCCGCGCCCAGCTTCTTGCGGATGCGGGTCACGAACACTTCGATCGTGTTCGAATCGCGATCGAAATCCTGATCGTAGATATGCTCGATGAGTTCGGTGCGGCTCACTACCTTGCCCTTGTGGTGGAGCAGATAGGAGAGCAGCTTATATTCCTGCGCGGTGAGCTTCACCGGCTCGCCCTTCAACGTCACCTTGCCCGACCGCGTATCCAGTCGCACGTCGCCGGCGGTGAGTTCGCTCGATGCGTTGCCCGAAGCACGGCGGATCAGCGCGCGCAGGCGGGCGATCAGTTCCTCGCTCTGAAATGGCTTGGCGAGATAGTCGTCCGCGCCCGCGTCCAGACCGGCGACCTTGTCGGACCAGCTGTCTCGCGCGGTCAGCACCAGCACCGGAAAGCCGCGTCCTTCCTTGCGCCAGCGGTCCAGCACGGTCAGGCCGTCGATGGTAGGCAGCCCAAGGTCGAGCACCACCGCATCATAGCTTTCGGTCGATCCCAGGAAATGCCCATCCTCGCCATCGGTCGCCAGGTCCACGGCGTAGCCTGCACCTTCCAGCGTATTGCGGAGCTGTTGCCCCAGGCTGGGTTCATCTTCCACGATCAGCAGACGCATATGGCCCCGTTTCTGTTGTTATGCCCTGACCGCGCCGTTCAGCGCGCCCAGCCGATTATATCGCCCGTGCGACCGTCCGCATCAACCCATACCACCTTGCCGTTTTTCACATATTTCAGGCGATAGCGGTTGGAGGAGGGATTGAACTCGCTGCCCAGATAGGTCGCGCCGCCCATTGTGGAATCGACACGGCGCTTGATGAGGGAGAAGGGCATGACCTGCCCGTCCAGCATCGCGCGCCGCGCGGCATCCTGCTCGTCCCGCTGGCTGCCGGCGTAAGCCACCGGACTCACAGTGGAAAGTGCCGCTACGACGCCCAGTGCCGCTATCAGTCTGAACCGCATCATTCTCATGGCACTGGCATAGCGGGCAACCATTGAACAGGTGGTGAATGGTGCAGAACCTCCCCTCCGACCACGCCGGAGGGGAAGGCGGGTCATTTCTCAAGCGCGTACTGCACCGTCAGCGTGACCGACGACCCGACCTGGCCCGGCTCGACCGGGGTCGCGGCCGCCGCATCCTTGAACTGCGTCCGCACCATCATCGGCATGGGCGGCTGGCCGCCGCTGTTGCTCTCGGCGATGGAGACGAGGCGCGCCGTCCGATAGCCTGCCGCCTGTGCATAATAATCCGCCTGCGTCTTCGCGCTCTTCAGCGCCGCCGCGCGGGCCTGCGCCAGCATGGGCGTGGGATCGCTGATCGAGAAGCTCGGTCCGTTCACATTCGTCGCGCCGGCCTCCACCATGGTGTCGAGCAGCACGCCCACCTTCTTGATGTCGCGCAGCTTGATGCTGAGTTGATTGGACGCCTCATAGCCGATGAAGCGCGGGCCGGAGGGCTGGCCGTTCTGGTTGCTGTAATCATATTGCGCCGACAGGTTGATGCCGCTGGTCTGGACGTCCTTCTTGGCGATGCCGGCCTTGGCGAGCGCCGCGATCAGCTTGTCCATCTTGGCTGCATTGTCACGCATCGCCTGTGCGGCGGTGGGGGCGCGCGTCTGCACCCCGGTGCCGACGATCGCCACATCCGGTGCGGCTTCCACCGTCTCCGTGATGTTGAGCGTCACCACAGGAGCCGTCTCCGCGATGGTGACGCTGGTCTGCGCCAGAGCGGCGGCGGGCAGGGCGGCGACGCCCAGAGCGAGGAGGGCAATGGTTGATTTCACAGGCTTTTCTCCAAGAGAGTGCGGTGGCCACTTTGTAACGGCTGCGATGAACGGACGCTGACATGCGCTGAAAGCATCGTGAAAGCATGTGGTTCCACCCCCTTGCCGCGAAGCGCCCGAAGCCCTAGCTGCACCGGCATGGCGGCACCTATCCTTTCCTTCGAGAATCTCGGCCTTTCGCAGGGCACCCACTGGTTGTTTCGCAACCTCGACATTTTCGTGGGGGAGCGGGACCGGCTGGCGCTGATCGGCCGCAACGGCGCCGGCAAGACCACGCTGCTGAAGCTGATCGCCGGCCAGATCGAGGCGGACGAGGGCACCCGATCGGTCCGGCCCGGCGCACGCGTGATCATGCTGGAGCAGGACCCGGACGTCGCCGGCTTCGCGACCCTCCGCGAGTTCGCGCTGGCTGGCGATTACGCACCGCCGGCCCATGAGGTGGAGGCGATCGCCAGCCAGCTCGGCACCGACCTCAATCGCGAGGCGGCCACCGCCAGCGGAGGCGAGCGCCGCCGCGCCGCCATTGCCCGCGCGCTCGCCAGCGAGCCCGACCTGCTGCTGCTGGACGAGCCGACCAACCATCTCGACATCGATGCGATCGACTGGCTCGAAGGCTGGCTGAGCCGCTATAATGGTGCATTCATCGTCATCAGCCACGACCGCGCTTTCCTGACGCGCCTGACCCGGCAGACGCTGTGGCTGGACCGGGGCGGCATAAAGCGCAATGAGATCGGCTTTGGCGGCTTCGAGGAGTGGATGGAAGCCGTCTATGCCGAGGAAACCCGAGCCGCCGAGAAGCTTGACGCCAAGCTCAAGATCGAGGCGCACTGGCTGGAACGCGGTGTCACGGCGCGGCGCAAGCGCAACCAGGGCCGTCTAGCGAAACTCTGGGAAATGCGAGCCCAGCGCGCTGCCATGGTGGGGCCGCAGGGCGTGGCGAAGATTGCCGTCGCCAGCGACGACAACAAGACGAAAAGCGTCATCACCGCCGAACATGTGACCAAGCAGTTCGGGGACCGCGCCGTCATCAAGGACTTTTCCCTGCGCATCCAGCGCGGCGACCGCATCGGCATCGTCGGCGGCAATGGCGCTGGCAAGACCACGCTGCTGAAGCTTCTGACCGGCGAACTGGGCCCCGACAGCGGCACGGTACGGCAGGCCAAGTCGCTCGACATGATCTTTATCGACCAGCAGCGCAGCCTGATGCAGCCCGACAAGCGGGTCCGCGACGTTCTGGCCGAAGGGGGCGACTGGATCGACGTGCGCGGGGTGCGCAAGCATGTTCACGGCTATCTGAAAGAGTTCCTGTTCGACCCCTCGCTGGCGGAAGCGCGCGTCGGCACCTTGTCCGGCGGCGAGCGATCCCGCCTGCTGTTCGCGCGCGAATTTGCCCGCGAGTCCAACCTGCTCGTACTCGACGAGCCGACCAACGATCTCGACCTCGAAACGCTCGACCTGCTGCAGGAAGTCATCGCCGACTATGAGGGCACCGTCCTGATCGTCAGCCACGACCGCGACTTTCTCGATCGCACCGTAACGGTGACACTCGGTCTCGACGGCTCCGGCACCATAGACGTGATCGTCGGCGGCTATGCCGATTGGGTCGCCAAGCGCAAGCCGAAGAACGCGCCGCGGCAGGAGAAGAAGACCTCCGCGCCCCCGCCGCCGAAGACGGCCGCGACCAAGCTCAGCTACAAGGATCAGCGTGACCTTGATCTGTTGCCCAAGCGCATCGAGGAGATAGAGGCCGCGATCGCCCGCGATGAGGATGCCCTGGCCGACCCCAGCCTCTACAGCCGCGATCCCAAGAAGTTCGACGCGCTCACCAAGGCGATCGAAAAGGCGCGCGCCGAAAAGGACGAGGCGGAGGAGCGCTGGCTGGAACTGGCGGAAAGGGCCGAAGGACTGAGCGCGTAATTCATCTGCCGGCTTGATCGAGAAACGACGTGCTCCTGCTTCCGCAGGAACACGGGGCGTCACAACGCGACAACCTTTAGAGGCCCTTGCGCCCATTCCCTCATCTGATAGCCAAGGAGCCGGACAGGGATAGGTGCATGGAGCAGGCCACCGCGATTAAGGACAGGGACATGATCGACGGCCATCACGCCGTCCATTATGTCAACCGTGTCGGCTGGCTTCGCGCCGCGGTGCTGGGCGCCAATGACGGCATCGTATCGACGGCCAGCCTGCTGACCGGGATCGCCGCGTCAGGCGCCTCTGCCCAGACCATCCTCCTCTCCGGCATCGCCGCGCTCGTCGCTGGCGCGATGTCGATGGCGGCGGGCGAATATGTCTCCGTCAGCGCGCAGTCCGACACGGAACGGGCGGATCTCGCCAAGGAGAAGAAGGCGCTGGCGCAGCAGCCTCATGTCGAATGGGAAGAACTGCGCGACATCTATGTGGAGCGCGGCCTCACCCGCGATCTTGCCGGCGAGGTGGCAAGGCAGTTGATGGCGGCCGACGCGCTCGCCGCGCATGCCCGGGACGAACTCGGCATTTCGGAGGTCAGCACGGCGCGCCCCGTTCAGGCCGCGCTGACCTCTGCCCTTACTTTCTCGGCCGGTGCCCTCGCGCCCGTGCTGGCGGCGGCAGTCAGCCCGGCCGCCGCAGTCATCGCGGCTGTCGCGATCACCTCGCTCCTGTGTCTCGCGCTGCTCGGCTATGTCGGCGCCCGTCTTGGGGGCGGGCATAGCGCGCGCGCCATTGCCCGCGTCACTTTCTGGGGTGTGCTGGCGATGGCGGTGACGGCGGGAGCAGGCAGGCTTTTCGGCGCGGCCCTGTGATGGCCGGCAGAGATTTTTGAAGGAGACGATAGATGACCGATATCCAGCAGATCCCGCTCAAGACCATCGAGGGTACGGACGCCAGCCTTGGCGATTATGCCGGCAAGGTCGTGCTGGTGGTCAATGTCGCCTCCAAATGCGGGCTGACCCCGCAATATGAAGGGCTGGAGAAGCTTTATCGCGACTATAAGGACAAGGGGCTGGTCGTCGCCGGCTTCCCCGCCAATGATTTCGGTGCGCAGGAACCGGGGAGCAATGACGAGATCGCGACCTTCTGCACCACCAATTTCGGTGTCGATTTCCCGATGTTCGAGAAGATCGTGGTCACGGGCCCCGAAAAGCATCCGCTCTATGCCGCGCTGACCGGCGGCCAGCCGGCCTCGCAGGGTGATGGCGCCGCCTTTCGCGAAAGGCTGCAGGGCTATGGCATCACGCCCAATCCTGAACCCGAAGTGCTTTGGAACTTCGAGAAATTCCTGATCGCCAAGGATGGCACCATCGCCGGCCGCTTCGCGCCCACGACGGCGCCCGACGATGCCGCGCTGGTCGGCGCCATCGAGACTGAACTGGCGAAATAAGCCGCAGCGACGCTCATGCACCAGACATTGCTGCCGCAGATCGGTCCTGTTCTGGAGGCGCTGAGCATCGTCGGCATATTCGTCTTCGCCGCTTCAGGCGCGCTGGCTGCTGCGCGGCTGCGTCAGACGCTCGTCACCTTCGCCTTTTTCGCGCTGGTGACGGGCGTGGGCGGCGGGACGGTGCGCGACTTGCTTATCGGCGCGCCGGTCTTCTGGGTGCATGACGCGGTGCCCGCCATCGTCTGCATGAGCGCCGCGCTGCTCGTCTGGTTCACCCCGCGCCGCCTGTGGAGCGATCATGCGCTCGACTGGCTCGACGCAGTGGGCCTTGCTGCCTTCGCCGTCTATGGGGCGGCGAAGGCGATGAGCTTTGGCATCCCGCCGCTCGTCGCAGCGATGATGGGCGTGGTCACCGGCTGCGTCGGCGGCATCATGCGCGACCTGCTCGCGCATGAGCCCTCGATCCTGTTGCGCCCGGAGCTTTATGTGACTGCGGCCGCGCTGGCGTCAGGCCTGTTCGTGGTTCTGCGCTGGTGGGGCCTGGACGTTCCGGTGGCGGGCGTGATCGCTGCGCTGCTCGGCTTTCTGCTGCGTGCGGTCGCCATCTGGCGCGGGCTGGGGCTGCCTACCTATGAAATGCGGGATTAGGCCCGTCTTGTTATCGGAAGCATGTTCCTGGAGCCGGAGCAGGTCGCACTAGCGCGTGATCGCTTCTTACGGCAGCCTCCGCGCTAAGCCTCCTTTTCCCGGCCGATGGCGGCGGATCGTTCCGCCGGCACCTCTTGGGCGTGAGCGGTTGGTGCGCGACCCGTGCCTATCGCAACAGATTCAGCGCGATGCCAAGCCACCCCTGCCTGTTCACCTGCGTCACGCGCGGTGCGCCAAAGCCTCGGCACTCCAGGCAATCCGCCCGAACGCCCGCACCGCTCACCAGCGCCTGCACGTCGGCGAGCGCCTGCATCGCCCAGTTCCGCTGCATCATGGCTTGTTGCCCCAGCAGGTCGGTCGGCGCCCCGGCATCGTCATCCTCCTCGCGCTGAGAGATGGTCTGGAGCAACTGGGTGAATTTATCGGGTTCCTTCTCGATCCAATAGGGCCTGGCCTTCGCCGGATCGATCTTGGCGCGCTTTGCCGCTTCCGCGATGGCATCCTCCAGCCCGCCGAAGCGGTCGATCAGGCCGATCTGCCGCGCGGTCCCGCCGTCCCATACGCGGCCCTGCGCGATCGCATCGATCTGCTGGGGCGACCTGTGCCGCGCCTGCGCCACCAGTGCCACGAACCGGCGGTAGATGTCCTCGACGCCCATCTGCATGATCCGGTCGAACTCGGGCGTGGTGCCGCCCGCCAGATCGGGTTGCCCCGACAGCGGCGTGGTGCGTACGCCGTCGGTGGTCACGCCCATTTTCGCCAATGTGCCCTCGAAGCTGGGAAGAATGCCGAACACGCCGATCGAGCCGGTGATCGTGTCGGGCTCCGCAAAGACGATATCGGCGGGTGTCGACACCCAATAGCCGCCGCTCGCCGCGACATTACCCATGGAGGCGACCACCGGCATGCCCTTCGCCTTGGCCTGCATGATGGCGCTGCGGATCTTTTCCGATGCCATCACCGATCCACCCGGCGAATCGACGCGCACGACCAGCGCCTTCAGTTCCTTTTCGGCCAGCGCCTTGTCGATCAGCGCGGAGATCGTGTCGCCAGCCGCTGAGCCCGGGCCCGCTTCACCATCGACAATGTTGCCCGCGATGGTGATGACGCCGATCTGCCCGCCATTGACCCGCTTATGCGCCTTCATATAGGTGCCAAGGTCGATCGCAGCGAAATCGCCGGGCCGCTCATCCGGGGCCTCGCCCACGACCTGCGCGACACGCGCGCCGAAGGCTGCCTCATCGCCCAGCCGGTCGATCAGGCCAGCATTCAGCGCCGCCTTGGCAAGGTTGCCGCCGGCGCCGGTCGCGGCTGCGGCCGGGTCGCCTGCGTAAGCGGCGACCTTCGCCTTGGGCCGTGCCTTGGCGACTTCATCCTGCCAATTCTGCCACAGCGCGTCGGCCAGCGCCTGATTGGCCTGCTTTGCCTCGGGTGACTGTTCGGACCGGATGAAGGGCTCGACGAAGCTCTTATAGGTGCCGACGCGATAAACATGGGTGTTGACGCCCAGCTTGTCGATCAGCCCCTTATAATAGAGCCCCGATCCCCCGCGCCCCATGACCGCCACGCCGCCCAGCGGATCGACCCAGCTTTCGGTCGCATGCGCGGCCAGCTGATAGCTGTCATCCGTGTAGATGGTGGCGAAGGCATAGATCGGCTTCTTCGCCGCCCGCACCGCGTCCAGCGCTTTGCCGACGCGGGCCAGTGCGACCTGCCCGCCACCGATGAAGCCATTGAGGTTCAGCACCACCGCCTTGACCTTGTCATCGTCCCTCGCGGCGTCCAGCGCGGCGATGATGTTGGACAGCCGATATTCCTTCATGCGCGATCCGGAGCCGGTCAGCAGCGCCATGGGATCGGCTTCCTGCGGCTGCTCCACGATCGTGCCGTCCAGCTTCAGCAGCAGCGCGCCGCTGCTCACCGACCCGGCGGGGGCGGGGGACCAGGACAGGGCGGCGTAGAGCAGGCCGAAGAACAGCAGCAGGAACAGCAGCACCAGGCCGTCCTTGATCGTCACCAAAATGCGCCAGACGCCCTTTACGAATGCCAAGTTTCCGGTTCCTCTTTCCTGCTGCTCCTGAGCTATCCCATCGGCGGAACGACTGCAATGTGGGCGGAATGACGCAGCGGACAAGCTTGCGCCGGATATTTCCGGCGCTATGGGAGGGCGCAAATCTTGGTTTCTCGTGCAGGAGATACGCTTCATGCCAACGCTCGTCCTCATCCGCCATGGCCAGTCGTCCTGGAATCTGGAAAACCGCTTCACCGGATGGTGGGACGTGGACGTGACCGAGAAGGGTGCCGAGGAAGCGCGCGCCGCCGGCCGCCTGATGGCGGAAAAGGGACTGGACTTCGATCAGTGCTACACCTCGGTCCAGACCCGCGCCATCAAGACGCTGAACTTGGCGCTTGAGGAAATGGGCCGCCTGTGGCTGCCGGTCGAGAAGGACTGGCACCTCAACGAGCGCCATTATGGCGGCCTCACCGGCCTCGACAAGGCAGAGACGGCGGCCAAGCATGGCGACGATCAGGTCAAGATCTGGCGCCGCAGCTTCGACACGCCGCCCCCGCCGCTGGAAGCGGGCAGCGAGTTCGACCTGTCGCAGGACCGCCGCTATGCCGGTATCCCGATCCCCGCGACGGAATCGCTCAAGGACACGATCGCCCGCGTGCTGCCCTATTGGGAAGCGCGCATCGCCCCGGACCTCAAGGCCGGCAAGCGCGTCCTCATCTCCGCCCACGGCAACTCGCTCCGCGCGCTGGTGAAGCATCTCTCGAACATCCCCGATGACGAGATCACCGAGTTGGAAATCCCCACCGGCCAGCCGATCGTCTATGACCTCGCCGATGACCTCACCGCGAAGGACCGTTACTACCTGTCGGAGCGGTGAGCATCGAGCATACACCCACCTCCGTTCGGTTCGAGCAGCTTCGAGCTTGTCGAGAGACGTCCGTCGAGCACAGTTCTCGACAGGCTCGAACCGAACGGAACTTGTGAATATTATGCGCTCCGCATTGCCCCTCGGCGCTCCTCCGGCTAAGGGGCTTTGCTTTCCGCACAGTTTGGGGAAGTGCCAAGCGAAATGACCGCGCCAACAGAAGCCGCCATCGTCGGCATCATCATGGGATCGCGATCCGATTGGGAAACGATGCGCCATGCTTCCGAAACGCTGGAAGCACTCGGCGTCGCCCATGAATGCAAGGTCGTCTCCGCCCACCGCACGCCCCAGCGCCTCTACGACTATGCCACCGGCGCGGTCGGCCGGGGCCTCAAGGTCATCATCGCGGGAGCCGGCGGGGCGGCGCACCTGCCCGGCATGACCGCATCGATGACGCGCCTGCCGGTGCTCGGCGTGCCGGTCGAATCCAAGTCGCTCAAGGGCATGGACAGCCTGCTCTCCATCGTCCAGATGCCCGGCGGCATCCCCGTCGGCACGCTCGCTATCGGCAAGCCCGGCGCGATCAACGCCGCGCTCTTCGCCGCCTCCATCCTCGCCACGACCGACGAAGCGCTGGCCGAGCGCCTCGACGCCTGGCGGGCCAAGCAGACCAACGACGTAGCGGACACGCCTGAATAAGATGACCATGATCCCGCCCGGCTCCACCATCGGCATTCTCGGCGGCGGTCAGCTCGGCCGGATGATCGCCATCGCCGCCGCGCAGCTTGGCTATCGCACCCATGTCTTCGCGCCCGAGAGCAGCGGTCCGGCCGCCGACGTCTCGCCGCGCTGGACGCAGGCTGCTTATGAAGATGCGGCCGCGCTCGGCGCCTTTGCCGACGGCGTCGACGTGGTTACCTACGAGTTCGAGAATATCGATCCTTCGGCGGTCGAAACGCTCGCCGGCCATGGCCTCGTCCGACCCGGCGCGCAGGCGCTGCGGGTGGCGCAGGACCGGCTCGCCGAAAAGCGCTTCGTCTGCGATCTCGGCGGCCTCACCGCACCCTTCGCGCCGGTCGAGAGCCTCGATGACCTGGAGGAAGCGCTCGACCAGATCGGCAGCAAGGCGATCCTGAAGACCAACCGCATGGGCTATGACGGCAAGGGCCAGGCCCGCCTGTCCGATCCCGGCGATGCGGTCGGCGCCTGGAACGCGATTCAGCGCCAGAGCGCCATCCTCGAAGGCTTCGTCACCTTCGCGCAGGAATTCTCCGTTATTCTCGTGCGCGGCGCCGATGGAGACATTCGCTTCTGGGACAGCGCGGCCAACATCCACAAGGACGGCATCCTCGATACATCGACGGTCCCTGCCGGCGCCCTGATCGAAGCGCAGCTGCCCGCAGCCCGCGCGCTCGCGTCTAAGGTCGCCACCGCCCTCGATTATGTCGGCGTGCTGACGCTGGAATTCTTTGCCAGCGCGGACGGCCCCGTCTTCAACGAAATGGCGCCCCGGGTTCACAATAGCGGCCACTGGACCATCGAGGGCGCGGTGACGAGCCAGTTCGAAAACCATGTCCGCGCGATTTGCGGCCTGCCGCTGGGCGATACCGGCCTTGCGGCCGCGCGTGTCGAGATGCGCAACCTGATCGGTGCGGAGGCGAACGACTGGCCGCAGATCCTGTCCGATCCGGCCAACCACCTCCACCTCTACGGCAAGCATGAGGCCCGCCCCGGCCGCAAGATGGGCCATGTCACGCGCCTGACGCTGTGAGGCAGGCACCCGAAATCGTCATCATCCTCGCCCGCGCCGACAATGGCGTGATCGGCAAGGATGGCGACCTGCCCTGGCGTCTGCCTGCCGACCTCAAGCATTTCAAGGCGTTGACCCTCGGCCATCCGATGGTGATGGGCCGCAAGACCTTCGACAGCCTGCCCGGACTGCTGCCCGGCCGCCGGCACATCGTCCTGACCCGTGATACCCGATGGACAGGGGAGGGCGCCGAACCCGTGCGCGACCCCCAGCAAGCCATAGCGGTAGCGGCGGCCTCCACCGTGGCGGTCATCGGTGGCGCGGAGATCACCCGGCTTTTCCTGCCCCTCGCCGATCGCATCGAACTCACCGAAGTGCATTTCGAGGCGGAGGGCAACACCAGCATCGACTATCCCGACCCTGCCGACTGGCTAGAAGTCGCCCGCGAAGATCACCCCGCGCAAGGTGGCCGCCCTGCCTACAGCTTCGTGACTTTCCGCCGCGCGCATTGCCAGCGGCCGGACACACCCCTATAGCCCGCCTCATGGAGCGGCTGCACAGCAGCGACCCGATGCCGGCCCATCTGCGTGGCAGCATCATGGCGCTGGGGAATTTCGACGGATTTCACGCCGGGCATCAGGCCGTGGCAAGCCGCGCCATCGAACATGCCCGCGCGCAGGGCCGCCCTGCGATCATCGCCACGTTCGATCCGCATCCGATGCGGCTGTTTCGCCCGGACACGCCCTGGTTCCGCCTCACGACCCTCGACCAGCGGGAACGTCTTTTCGCGAGGGCGGGAGCGGATGCGATGCTGGTCTTCGACTTCACTCCGCATCTCGCAACCCTGGGGCCAGAGGCCTTTATCCGTCTGCTGGCTGAGGAGTGGGGCGTCTCAGGCGTCGTCACCGGCGAAGACTTCACCTTCGGCAAGGATCGCGCGGGTTCCACCATCACCCTCTCTCAGCTTGGCGCCACCATGGGCATGGCCGCCGAAGCGGTAGCGCCGGTCGCCAGTGCTGATGGTCAGATCGTTTCCTCCACCCGTGTTCGTCAGGCGCTCAAGTCCGGCGATTGCGGCACGGCAACCCGTCTCCTTACCCGTCCATTCGCCATAGAGAACGTGGTGCAGCATGGCGACAAGCTTGGCCGCACCATCGGCTTTCCCACCGCCAATCTCGACCTCGCCCATTATATACGGCCGGCCTATGGCATCTATGCCGTGCGTGGCCTGTTACCGGACGGGCGGGTATTGGACGGTGCTGCCAATCTCGGCATCCGTCCCAGCTTCGACCCGCCCAAGGAGTTGCTGGAGCCGCATTTCTTCGACTTTGCCGAGAGCCTCTACGACCAGAGGATCGAAGTCCAACTGATCCACTATCTCCGCCCGGAAGCGAAATATGACGGTCTGGACGCGCTGATGGCGGCGATCGCCCAGGACTGCGAAGACGCGCGGCAAATCCTTGCGGGAATGCCGCACGTCGCGTAGGGCACGGCCCTAATCCGCACCAACCTCCGTTCGGTTCGAGCCTGTCGAGAACGCCTCTCTATCCATGGCTCTCGACAGGCTCGAGCAGAACGGGCTCAGATATAAGCGCGCCCATGACCGACCAGCCTGACTATAAGTCCACCGTTTTCCTTCCCGTCACCGACTTTCCGATGAAGGCTGGCCTCGCGCAGAAGGAACCGGCCATTCTGGCGCGCTGGGAGGAAATGGACCTTTACGGCAAGCTGCGCGAGCGCCGGAAGGGCCGCGAACGCTTCATCCTCCACGACGGCCCGCCCTATGCCAATGGCGACATCCATATGGGCCATGCGATGAACAAGGTGCTCAAGGACATCATCGTCCGCAGCCAGTCGCTGCTCGGCAAGGACGCGCCTTACGTGCCTGGCTGGGACTGCCACGGCCTCCCGATCGAATGGAAGATCGAGGAGGAATATCGCAAGAAGAAGCAGAACAAGGACGAGGTTCCCGCACAGGAATTTCGCGCCCAGTGCCGCGCCTATGCGGACAAGTGGGTGGGCGTGCAGAAGGAGCAGTTCAAGCGCCTTGGCGTCATGGGTGACTGGGACGATCCCTATCTCACCATGAAGTTCGACGCCGAAGCCACCATCGTCGGCGAGTTGCTGAAATTCGCGGAAAGCGGCCAGCTTTATCGCGGCGCCAAGCCCGTCATGTGGTCCCCGGTCGAAAAGACCGCGCTGGCCGAGGCGGAAGTGGAATATGAGGACATCGTCTCCACCCAGATCGACGTGGCGTTCGAGATTGTCGAAGCGCCCAACGCGCCGGAACTGGTCGGCGCTCATGCGGTGATCTGGACGACCACGCCTTGGACAATCCCGGTCAATCAGGCTTTGGCTTATGGTGAGCGGGTCGCCTATTCGCATTTTCTTGCGAGTGATGGCAGGCGCTATGTCATTGCATTCGATCTGATTGACCAGTTCAAGGCTCGCACAGGACTGACCTTACTCGACTCCGACAATGTGCCGGCAGAAGACGACAACGAAGGTCTGAAGCGCTACTGGGTCGATAATACCTACTTGGGTGCAAAGCTCGCCGGAGCCGTCGCCCGCCACCCGATGCACTCCCTCGGCGGCTTCTTCGGCAAGCCGCGTCCCTTCCTCGCGGGCGATTTCGTCACCACCGACGCAGGCACCGGCCTCGTCCACATGGCGCCCGACCACGGCGAGGACGACTTCGCCCTCTGCAAGGCCAACGGTATCAACCCGGTCTTCGCCGTCGAGAATGACGGCAAATATCGCGAGGACTGGCTTTGGCTCGGCGGCCAGGGCAGCGTCATCAACCCCAAATTCGTCAGCAAGGACGGCCCGATCTGCTCGGACCTGCGCGAAGCAGGCGGCCTGCTCGCCGCGTCCGACGACTTCAAGCATAGCTATCCCCATAGCTGGCGCTCCAAGGCGAAGATCATCTTCCGCTGCACCCCGCAATGGTTCATCCCGATGGATCGCCCCATCGGCGACGGCGTCATCCCCCGCTGCGCCGAGGAAGAAGCCATTCTCGCCCGCCAGAACAACGGCGCGACCCTGCGCGGCACCGCGCTCGACGCGATCGAGAATACCCGCTGGGTGCCCGAACGCTCGATCAACCGCATCCGCTCGATGGTGGAAGGGCGCCCGGACTGGGTGATCAGCCGCCAGCGCGCCTGGGGCGTCCCCATCGCCCTCTATGTCCATCGCAAGACCGGCGAATATCTCGTTGATAAGGCGGTCAACGCCCGCATCATCGAAGCCTTCAAGGGCGCTGGCGCCGACGCATGGTTCGGCGCCGATCATCAGGCGCTGCTCGGCCCCGATTACGACCTCGCCGACTATGAGGTGGTGAACGACATTCTCGACGTCTGGTTCGACAGCGGCTCCACCCACAGCTTCGTGGTCGAGGGCCGCTATGGCCCAAATAACCCTGACGGGAGCCCCGTCCGCGCCGATCTCTATCTGGAAGGCTCCGACCAGCATCGCGGCTGGTTCCAGTCCTCGCTGCTGGAGAGCAGCGGCACCCGCGGCCGCGCGCCTTACGACGCCGTCCTGACCCATGGCTTCGCGCTGGACGGACAGGGCCGCAAAATGTCGAAGAGCCTGGGCAATGTGGTCGATCCGCTGAAAGTCATTGCCGAAAGCGGCTCCGACATATTGCGCGTCTGGGTCGCCAGCACTGACTATTTCGACGATGTCCGCATCGGCAAGGAGGTGCTGGCCGGTTCCTCCGACGCCTATCGCAAACTCCGCAACAGTTTCCGCTACTTGCTGGGTGCTCTTATCGACTTTTCGGAGGACGAGAAGCTCCCCGTCAGCGACATGCCGGAACTGGAGCGCTACATGCTCCACCTGCTGGCGAAGCTTGATGCGGAGCTCCGCGGCGTGGTCGACAAGGCGGCGGGCAGCGAGAATTGGCTGGAATTCAGCCGCTATACCCGCGCCCTGTTCGACTTCGTCAACAGCGATCTCTCGGCCTTCTTCTTCGACATTCGCAAGGATTGCCTCTATTGCGATGCGAAGGGCGACCCCAAGCGCCGCGCCTATCGCACCGTGCTGGACACGCTGTTCCATGCCCTTGTCCGCTACGCCGCGCCGATCATCCCCTTCACCGCTGAGGAAGTCTGGCAAAGTCGTTTCCCAGGTAACGAAGAAAGCGTCCATTTCCTCGAATGGCCGGAAGTCGATGCGGCTTGGCTGGACCAAGGTTTGGACGCCAAATGGTCCGAACTGCGCGACCGGCGCGATCAGGTCAACGAAGCCATCGAACCGCTGCGCCGAGAGAAAGTCGTCCGCTCCAGCCTGGAGGCCGATGTCACCATGGGTGAACTGGTTCCCAGCGACGGTGTGAACTTCGCTGAAATCGCCATTGTTGCGCGCATCGAAATGGGCAAGGGCGACGGTATCGTGGTGAAACCCAGCGACTGGCACAAATGCGGCCGCTGCTGGCGTCTCCTGCCCGAGGTGGAGGAGGACGGAACCCTCTGCCAGCGCTGCGAGGAGGTGCTCGGCTGATGGCTGCTGCCAACCACCGTCCATTGGGCCTGACCGTCGCGATCGTTACCCTCGCGCTCGATCAACTCATCAAATATACCGTCACCTATCCGCTTGCCCTGAAAAGCCGGATGGATGAGGGCATAGAGATCCTCCCGATCTTCCGGCTGCGCTGGCTGGAAAATCGCGGCGTCTCGATGGGCTTCTTCCACGCGGACACCGACATGATGCGCTGGCTGCTGGTCGGCATGACCGTGCTGATCGCCGGCTTCGTCGGCGTGTGGATGTGGCGCGAAAGGGCACGGCAGGACGTCGCCGCGCTGGGCCTTGTCCTTGGCGGCGCAATCGGCAACATCGTGGATCGCGTGCGCCTCGGCTATGTCGTCGATTATGCCGACCTGCATTTCGGCGAGTGGCGCCCGTTCCTGATTTTCAACCTGGCCGATGCGGCCATCACGATCGGCGTGCTGATCCTCCTTGCGCGAGCGCTTCTGCTGCGCGAGAAGGGCGCAAAGACGGAGACTTTGAACTAATGCGTAAACTGATCCTCGCCGCCGGCCTGATCTCGACTCTGTCCGCCTGCGGCGGCGGCGGCGGTCTGTTCAACCGCGACCGTCCCGACGAGTTCGCCGTTTCGCGTCAGGCTCCGCTGGTAATCCCGCCTGACTACGCCCTCGTCCCGCCTGCGCCGGGCACGCCTGCCGCTGCGTCGGTGGATTCCAGCAGGGCGGCGATGGAGGCCATGTTCGGCGGTCCCGCCCAGCGCAGCGCCACGGAAACCTCCGCCCTGACGGCGGCGGGCCGAGCCAATGCCGCCGCCGGTATTCGTTCGTCGGCAGGCGATCCGGGCACAGAGGTTGTGGATAAGGGCGCGACTACTCGCGATATCATCGCCGCGCCCGAGGGTGACGGCCAGGACGCCCGCGCCGCCACGCCTCAGCAGTAATAACTTCCTAGGGCTGGCTCTCGACAAAAGTCTTGAGCCGGCCCAAGGCCCCCTCCCACTGGTTCTCCACTTCAGTGAGCCAGTCCCGGGCTTCAGTGACCATTTCGGGGCGAAGGGCGAACAGCATCTCCCGCCCCTGCCTTGTTCGCCGGACAAGCCCTGCGTCCAGCAGAACGTCCAGATGTTTGGCGACCGCTTGGCGGCTGATCGGTAAGTCCTGTCCTAGCTGAACGATCGACCGCTCGGAGCCTTCGGAAAGACGGCCGATCAACCCCAGCCGGGTGGCATCCCCCAATGCCGCAAAGAGCCGCGCAGGCGCTTCTTCACCCCTCAACATAGTCGCGGATATTCTTCACCTGCTCGTTCCAGCCGCCGTCGTTGGAGCGCATGACATTGCTCCGCCGCGGCTCGGGTACATGCTCGAACCCGCTTTCGGTGACCGTAAGGCGAGTGCGATCACCGATCGGCTCCAGCACGAACTCCACCAGAGTCCATTCCGGCACCGGCACGCCGCTTTCCATCAGTTCCTTGTCGCCACCGGTCGCAGGCCATTCATAGGCGAAGCGGGTCATGGGTTCGATTGCCACGACCCGCGCTTCCCAGCGATAATCCTCATAACCGGGATAGGTCATATGGCCCGTGGATGGCTTTCCCACGGCGAAGGGTTGGTCGAGTGCTACCCGAAACCACGACCCGAACTTCTCATGATCGATCAGCGCGTCCCAGACACGGGCTAAGGGCGCGGCGATCTCGATGGACTTGATGATGCTATCGCTCATATCGGCACCTCCTGACTGCCGATATGAACCCTCTGTGTAAATGCGCAACTATTTGGTTGCGGATTAGGCGCGCGCCTCGGTTCCCACGCCGGCACTGTTGTGGCGGAGCGCCGTCAGGACCGTGTCGATGATCGCGCTGGAGTCGAGCCGGGCGTCGGCATATTGCTTCTCCGGCTTGTCCTGATCCTGGAAAATGTCGGGCAGGCGCATGGTGCGCAGCTTCAAGCCATTGTCGATCAGCCCAAGGTCGCTCGCCAGCGTCAAAATATGCGCGCCGAGGCCGCCGATTGAGCCTTCCTCGATGGTCACGGCAACCTCATGGGTGGTTAGCAAGCGACGGATCAACGCTTCGTCCAGCGGCTTGGCGAAGCGCAGGTCCGCGACCGTGGTGGACAGGCCCTTCGCTTCCAGAGCTTCGGCGGCTTTCAGAGCTTCCTCCAGCCGCGTGCCGAGCGACAGGATAGCAACCTGCCGCCCTTCGCGGACGATCCGGCCCTTGCCGATTTCCAGCCGCTGAGGCGTCTCCGGAAGGGCCACGCCCGTGCCGTTGCCGCGCGGATAGCGCAGCGCGATCGGACTGCTGTCATGCATGGCGGCGGTGTGCACCATATGCACCAGCTCGGCTTCGTCAGCGGCGGCCATGACGACGAAATTGGGCAGGCTGGCGAGATAGGTGACATCGAAGCTGCCCGCATGGGTCGAGCCGTCCGCGCCCACCAGACCCGCGCGGTCTATGGCAAAGCGGACGGGGAGGTTCTGGATCGCCACGTCGTGGACGACCTGATCGTATGCGCGCTGAAGGAAGGTCGAGTAGATGGCGCAGAAGGGCCGCATGCCCTGCGCCGCCAAGCCAGCGGCGAAGGTCACTGCATGCTGTTCGGCAATGCCGACGTCGAAGGTGCGGCCGGGAAAAGCCTGCTGGAACTTGTCGAGGCCGGTGCCCGAAGGCATGGCCGCCGTGATCGCGCAGATCGTCTCGTCGCGCTCAGCCTCGGCGATCAACGCTTGGGCGAAGACGCCAGTATAGCTGGGCGGGCCGGGAGGGGCCTTGGCCTGGGCGCCGGTGATGACGTCGAACTTCTGGACGCCATGATATTTGTCGGCCGCTGCTTCGGCCGGGGCATAGCCCTTGCCCTTCTGCGTCACGACATGGATGAGGCAGGGGCCTTCCGCCGCATCGCGCACATTTTCCAGCACCGGGATCAGCTGGTCGAGATTATGGCCGTCGATCGGCCCGACATAGTAGAAGCCCAATTCCTCGAACAAGGTGCCGCCCATCGCCATGCCGCGAGCGAACTCGTCTGTCTTGCGCGCGGCGTTGTGGAGGGGGCGGGGAAGCTTGCGCGCCAGCCGCTTGGCAAGGTCGCGAAGGCCGAGAAACTCCCGGCTGGACGCCAGCCGCGCCAGATAGGCGGAGAGGCCCCCAACAGGCGGCGCGATCGACATGTCATTGTCGTTGAGGATCACGATGAGCCGGTTGCCGGCCTCGCGCGCGTTGTTCATCGCCTCATAGGCCATGCCCGCCGACATGGCGCCGTCGCCGATGACGGCGATGGCCTTGCCCGGCTTGTTGGCGAGCTTGTTGGCGACCGCGAAACCAAGCGCCGCGCTGATCGAGGTGGAGCTGTGCGCCGCGCCGAACGGATCGAAGTCGCTCTCGCTCCGCTTGGTGAAGCCGCTAAGGCCGCCGCCCTGCCGCAGGGTGCGGATACGGTCGCGCCGCCCGGTCAGGATCTTGTGCGGGTAGCATTGATGGCCGACGTCCCAGACGAGCTTGTCGTCGGGCGTGTTGAACACATAGTGGATCGCCGTGGTCAGCTCCACCACGCCAAGGCCGGAGCCGAGGTGCCCCCCGGTCACGCCGACGGCGGAGATCACTTCCTGCCGCAGTTCGTCGGCTACTTGCCCCAGCTGTTCGGGCTTCAGGGCGCGCAGGTCCGCCGGCCAGATCACCTGGTCGAGCAGAGGGGTGGAGGGGCGATCGTTCATGAAAGACATAGACTCCGATGCGCGCTAGGCCGTTCCGGTACATAACGCAACGCTGGCCTCATGCGGCGCATTTCGCGCAGGTGCCCAAAATCTCAACGACCGGCCGCTCGGGCTGGAATCCTTCCTGCCTGGCGACCGCGCGCACCTTGTCCGTCACCTTGTCGTCGTCGACATGGGTGGCCTGCTTGCAGTTCTTGCAGACGAGGAAGATGCAGTCGTGCTGGCAGCCCGGATGCACATTGGCGATATAGGCGTTCGCGCTTTCAACGCGCATCGCGATGTTGTTGTTCACGAACAGGTCTAGGATGCGATAGACGCTGTTGGGCGCGACGCGCTTGCCGCGCGCCTTCGACACGCTGTCGGCGATGTCATAGGCCGAGGCCGGGGTCGTTTCTGCCGCCAGGGCATCGAAAATGGCCGCGCGCATCGGCGTCCATTGCTCCTGCTGCGCCTCCAGCGTGAAGCGTGCCGCATCCGCCAGGCTGGCGCCGCCTCGTTCATGATGATCGTGATGATTATGCTCGGCCATGATACTAATCTATGCTTGGCGCCTGTCGGGGGCAAGGGCGGCTTATGAGCCGCGCCAATAGGTCCAGCCCGCCCACAGCCAGCCGACGATCATCAATGTGCCGCCGATGGGGGTGACCGCCCCCAGCCATTTGGGCGCGCCCACTGCCATGGCGTAGAGGGTGAAGGCGAAGATCGCGCCGCCGATCAGCAGCAGCGTGGCGGGGCCGCGCGCCACGCCCACGATGCAAAGCGCCGCCACTGCATGGATCAGTTGGTAAAGCCCGCCGGTGCGCAGCCATTCGGCCGCCTGCGGGCTGGACGCGCCATGCGCCCCGAAAGCGCCGGCGCCGATGGCGAGCGCCGCAGAAAGACAGGCCAGAACCGCGATCATGCCTCTTCCCCTCCATCGCCACGTGCGGCCAGCATCATGCGGCGGCCGGGCCGGAACATCAGGTCCTTCGCCGCCATCAGGCTGCCCTGTTCGACCTGAACGGCCATGCGCCGGGCATCATTGTCCCTGAATTGACGTTCGACCTCCTCCACCTCCTCCGGTGGCACGCCGAGCGCCTGCATCGCCTGCACGCCCATGCAGACCGACGATTCGAAGACTTCGCGCACGATGCCAGCGAGGTCCATGTCGCGGAGCGCCATCTGTTGGCGCCGGTCGAAGGCGCGCACCAGCAGCGCGGCCTGCGGGAAGGCTTCGGCTATGGGTTCGAGCACGCGGCTGTCGAGCGAGGGGTCGTCGATGCAGAAGGCGATGAGCCGGGCTTCCTCCGCGCCGGAGCGGCGCAGCAGGTCGATGCGGGTGCCATCGCCATAATAGACCTTCATGTCGAACCGGCTCGAAACCTCTATCTGGGAGGGCTTCTTGTCGATCAGGACGACGCCGAAGCCATGCCCCATCAGCATCTGCGCGACCGTCTGGCCGAAGCGGCCATAGCCGACGATGATCGCGGTGCCGCGCGTTGCTTCATCGGGGCCCGGAAGGTCGCTGCCGCTTTTCGGTTTGGCGAACTCCAGACGGCGGGCGAACAGCATCAGGAAGGGTGTCGTCGCCATGGAGAAGGTGACGATAGCGCTGAACAGACTGGCGGCTTGGGGCGCGATCAGCAGGGCGTTCTGCGCTTGCGCGAACAGCACGAAGCCGAACTCACCGCCTTGGCTGAGCAGCAGGCCGGCACCGACTGCCTGCGTCCACTCCATGCCGAACAGGCGGGCGAGGAGGGTGATAAGGCCCGCCTTGGTCGCGACCAGGACGGCCGCCATACCGATGACGAAGAGCGGGTTCGCGGCGACGGTGTGAAGGTCGAGCACCATGCCCACCGCCAGGAAGAACAGGCCGAGCAGGATGGAGCGGAAGGGTTCGACGTCCGCCTCTATCTCATGCCGGTAGGGCGAGTCGGCGAGCATCACGCCCGCGATAAAGGCGCCGAGCGCCGTCGAAAGGTGCAGCGCGTGCATCAGCGCCGCCGCCGCTAACACGGTGAAGAGGCCGACCGCCACGAACAATTCCCGCTCGCCCAGCCGACCGACAAATTGCAGCAGCGGGCGCAGGATGAAGCGCCCCGCGAGCACCAGCCCCGCGATGGCCGCGACAGTGTAGCCGGCCATCATCCATCCGGGCGGTCCGCCAGCATCGGCAGGGTTGCGCGACAGGGCGGCGACGATTGTGATCAGCGGGACGATCGACAGGTCCTGAAACAGCAGGATCGAGAAGACCTTCTCACCGAAGGGCGAATTGATCCGGCCGCTGCTCTTGAGGCCGGGCAGGACCTGCGCGGTCGAGGAAAGGGCAAGCGGCAGGCCGAGCGCGATCGCCGCGCCCCAGGTGAAGCCCGTGGTGTAGAAGATGATCGCGGCGAGCAGGCATCCGCACAGCACGACTTGGGCAAGCCCCAGCGCGAAGATGTCGCGCTTCAGCCGCCAGAGGCGCGCGGGGTGGAGTTCGAGGCCGACGAGGAACAGCAGCAGGACGATGCCGATCTCGGCAATGGCGAGCTTCGATTCGCCGCCGGTGACGAGGCCGAGCCCCTGCGGCCCGACGAGCGCGCCCGCGACGAGATAGCCGAGCACCGCGCCCAGGCCGAGGCGGCGGAACAGCATGACGAAGAGCACCGCCGCGCCCAGCAGGATGACGCCTTCGGACAGCAGCAGGTCGGTGGCGGAGAGGGCGGGTGCGGCCGCTGCGGCAACATGGTCCTGCATCAGGCGTCGGCCGTGCGGGCGGCTTCGGCGATCGCCTCAAAGCCGAGGCGGATCGAGGCATGGCGCGCGGGGTAGCCCCGCGCAGGCGCGAGCACGGCAAGGCCGGGCCAGAAGTCCAGATCCTCGCTCTCTCCGGCGAGCCAGGCGGTGAGCTTGTCCCGCGCCGCAGCCAGTTCATCCGCGGTCATGCCGATGGCGTGAGCGGCCATCAATGACGTCGAGGCTTGGCCGAGGGCACAGGCCTTGACGTCAAGCCCCAGTTCCTTGAGCCGGCCGCCCTCCATCCGCGCGTCGGCGGTGACGCGCGATCCGCAGGTAGGAGAGCGCTTCTCGACCGTCGCCAGCGGGTTTGCGAGCCGCTGATGATGCGGAATACTCGCGGCCAGCCGCAATATGTCCTTATTGTAAAGGGGGGCGTTCATCTCGACCCATGTAGTTCAGGAAGCTTCGGTGAGAAAGGGCGAGAGGGCATCATTCCTCAAGTTCATCGGGGTTGGTCGGAACGACGCGCGGAGGAGGAGTGCCGGGCTGCGGCCCGGCGGGGGGCGGGGGGGCGGGCCCGGCGGCTGATCGATCGGCAGCCTGATCTGCGCCGGGCCGACATTGACGGTCATGCCTTCGGTATCGAGGCCGACGGACATGTTGCCAAGGCCCGCCTCCACCGTGACGTTGGCTATGGCGTTGACGAGGTCGCTGTCCTGCTCTTCGGTTGGCGCATCCTCGACCGGTTCGTTGATCGCGCGGCCCATGAAGTCGCGCCAGATGCGCGCGGGGACGCCGCCGCCCGCCGCGCCGCCGGGGAGCGGGCTGTTGTCGTCATTGCCGATCCATACTGCCGTCACCAGCCCGCCGGCATAGCCGACGAAGATGGCGTCGCGGCTGTCCTGCGTCGTGCCGGTCTTGCCGAAGGTGCTGGTGCGCAGCGCCGCCGCGCTGCCCGTGCCGCGGTTGGCGGCGGAGGACAGGAGATCGCGGATCATTTCAAGTTGATCGTCGCTGAAGCGGTGCTGGCGGCTCATCAGCCGGCTGAACCAGCTCTGCTCCTCGGGCGGGAGGCCGTGCGCGAGGACGGGGTAGGCGCCCGCCGCGACCGCCGCATAGGCTTCGGTGAGTTCGATGAGCGGGATTTCGGAGGTGCCGAGCGCGAGGCTGAGATCCTCGGTCAGCGGCGCGGTGACGCCAAGGTCGCGGGCGACCTTGATGACATTGTCCACACCGACCTTCTGCGTCAGCCGTACCGCAGCGACGTTGCTGGATGCGGCGAAAGCTTGCCGCAGGGTGATCTTTCCACGATATTTGCCGCCATGATTGGCCGGGCGGTAGCTGCCCGTGGTGATCGGCGTGTCCTCAATGAAATCATCCGGTGTCATGCCGGCGCGGAAGGCGGCGAGATAGACGAACAGCTTGAAGGTTGATCCCGGCTGGCGCTTCGCCTGGACCGCGCGGTTGAAGGCGCTCTTGCTGTAATTCTTGCCGCCGACCATGGCGACGACGCTGCCATCGGGCTTCATCGCGACCAGCGCCGCCTGCGCCTTGCCGAGCGGCGCGCGGCGGATGGCGCCCTCCGCCAGCCGCTGGATGCGCCAGTCGAGGGTGGTGGCAACATTCTGCGCGCCATAGACTGCGCCCGCCCGGTCGCGCGCCTGCGGCAGGACCCAATCGGCGAAAAAGGTGCCGCTGGTCGGATCGGGCGTCTCGCGGACACGGAGGCGGGCAGGGGCGAGGACGTTACGCTCGGCCTTGCTGATATAGCCGGCCTCCACCATCGCCTGCGTCACCAGATCGCCCCGTTCACGGGCGCCCTTGAGGTTGGAGGTCGGTGCGAGGCGGGAGGGTGCCTTCAGCAGCCCGGCCAGCATTGCCGCTTGCGGAATCGTCAGCCGCTCGGGCTGGCGGTCGAAATAGTGGAGCGCAGCCGCGCGCAGGCCATAGACATTGTCACCGAAATAGACATTCGAAAGATAGCGTTCGAGGATCTGATCCTTGGTCAGCCACGCCTCCAGCCAGAAGGCCATCAGGGCTTCCCGCGCCTTGCGGCCGAAGGTGCGGTCGCTGGAGAGAAAAACGCCTTTGGCCAGCTGCTGGGTGATGGTGCTTCCGCCCTGCGACGAGCCGTCGGACCAGAGATTATGCCAGGCGGCACGCGCGATGCCGCGCGGATCGACGCCCCAGTGACTGTAGAAGCGGCGGTCCTCGATCGCCATGAACGCCTGGGGCACATGGGCCGGCAGTTCGGCGATCGTTACCGGCCTGTCGATGATCGCGCCGCGCCGGGCGATCAGATGGCCGTCAGCCGACAGGAGGCTGATGCTGGGCGGCGCAATCGGCTTCAGCGATCGGGAAAGCGGCGCTGTCACCGCCAGCCAGGCGACGATGACCATCAACAGCGCGAGCATGGCGGCGGCGATCCAGCCGGCTATATGCAAGCGGCGCTTGAGCCGAGAAGGGCGCGCAAAGGCACTGGGCGGTCCTGCTCCGAACGCGCGCGGCGGCGTGTCAGTCTCGGACAAGGGCAGCGGATCTTTCATCGGTCCGGTCATGCTGTGTTATTTGCCTGATACAGTCAAGCCTGTCCCGTCGCGGGACAGGCTCCGGTTAACCCTGATTGAGAGTGGCCATGATCGTAAAGAAAGCATTAACTCGCCCTTATGCGAACCCGACCCCTTGTCCTTACGACCGAGTCCGCGCGGCATCCCTTCCGCCAGCGGCTGCCGCGCCATGTTCTGCGCGCTTTGGAAGGGAAAAGCAGCAAGGCGGCGGAGTCGGACGACAATGACTGGAAACTCTTCCTGTTGAGCTTCGGCGCCTTCTTCACGGCGTTCTACAGCTTTATTTTCTGAGACAACTTAACCTTCGCGCTTAATCGCAGGCCTTGTGTAGCGTCCATGCGATCCAGGCGCAGGGCAGGCAGAGCGCGGCCACCAGCAGCAGCTGGTTGACGACCGAAAGGCCCATGAGGCTGAGGCCGATCGTGAGCAGCGACCCGATCACCATCGCGCCTGAATTGACGATGTTGTTGGCTGCGACCGTCCGGGCCGCTTCGCATTTTTCCACCGTGGTGGTGAGGAACGCGTAGAGCGGCACTACGAACATGCCGCCGAATGTCGCGACGCTCAGCAGGCACAGCGACAGCGGGATCGCCAGCGGATGGGCCAGGAACCCGGCGAGCGAGAGCATCTGGCCGCCCGGAGCCGGGGTCCAAAGATCGCAGACGACATGGAAGGCGAGGACGCTGAGCCCCATGCCGATCACCGCTGCGGGCGCGTAGCGGGCGGAGACATGACCGCTCAGCAGCCGGTTGATCGCGATCGAGCCGATGGCGATCCCGACCGAGAAGATGCCGAGGAAGAGGCTGGCGACCGATTTGTCGGCGGTCAGCACGTTTTTCACCAGCGGGGGGAACTGAATGAACAGGATAGAGCCCACCGACCAGAAGAAGCTGATGGCCATGATGGCGAGATAGAGGCGGCGAATATGCATGGTGCCTCGCACCAGCGTAATCGACGACCGAATGATGTGAAAATCGATCGGCTGGCGGTCCAGCAGCGAGGGCGCGGGGGGCACCTCCCGCCCCGCGACATAACCGATCAACGCCGTCACAACGATGCCGCCGGCTGCCACCTGAACCGGGATGATGCCGGCCAAAATGGTGCCCGCGAGGATGGCGATATAGGTGCCGGCCTCGACCAGCCCTGTTCCGCCGAGCACTTCGTCATCATGCAGGTGTTGCGGCAGGATCGCATATTTGATCGGGCCGAAGAAGGTCGAATGCACGCCCATGGCGAACAGCGCGGCGAGCAGCAGCGGAATGGCGAGGACATGAACCGCGATCCCGCTCCAGATCAGCGCCAGCCCCGCGGCTCCGACCGCCATGATCGCGATCTCCGCCGCCTTGACGTAGCGGATGATGGTCGCCTTGTCGCGCTGATCGGCCAACTGACCCGACAGCGCCGAGAGCAAGAAGAAGGGCAGGATGAACACCCCGGTCGCGAGCGCGCTGAACCAGGTTTCCGACCGCTCGTCATTATAGACGCTATAGACGACGAACAGCACCATCGCGTTCTTGAACAGATTGTCGTTGAAGGCACCGAGCAGCTGGGTGATGAAAAGCGGCAGAAAACGTCGCTTGTCGAGGAGCCTGAGAGAGGCTTGCATAGGCGAGGGGGTCTTCTTCGCTGTGGATGAGCGAAGCGCGGTCTAGCCGTTGCTTTCCACCAAGTGCAAGCCTTCCGTGCGGAAAGTAGGGGCGCGCCGGGCGTGCGGCGCTTGTGCGAGGCGGTGGACTGTGGCAGTCCGCCGCCATGCTGACGCTGCCCAATCTGCTGACGCTTTCGCGCATCCTGACCGTCCCGTTCCTGGTCGGCCTGTTGTGGCCGGCTGAAATCGGCGCGCGCTGGACGACCGGCTATATGCTCGCCTTCGCGCTCTACTGCCTGATGGGGATCACCGACTATTTCGACGGCTATCTCGCCCGCGCCCAAGGCGCTGTGTCTAAGCTTGGCATCTTCCTCGATCCCATCGCCGACAAGATCATGGTGGGCGCGGTCATCCTGATGCTGGCCGCGACGCGCGACATCGCTGGTATTCACATCGTGGCCGCGATGATCATCCTGCTGCGCGAAATTGCCGTTTCGGGCCTGCGCGAGTTTCTGGCGGGATTGCAGGTTTCGGTCCCGGTGTCGCGGCTTGCCAAGTGGAAGACGACATTCCAGCTCGTGTCGCTGGGTGCGCTGATCCTGGCGGGGGCTGTTCCGCAATTCCCCTTCGTGCAGATCGTGGGAATCCTGACCCTATGGGCCGCCGCTATCCTGACGCTGGTTACCGGTTGGGATTATCTGCGCGTCGGCATCAAGCATATGGATTGAGCGATGAGGCAGCTTACCCTCATGTATTTCGCTTGGGTGCGCGAGGCGGTCGGCCTGGACGAGGAGCGGATTGACCTGCCTGCGCCGGATGTCACGGTACGTGACCTGATCGGGCTGCTTGCGGCGCGCGACGGAGCCTATGCGGAGGCGTTCGCCGATCCCGCCCGGCTGCGGGCTGCGCTCGACCAGCGCTTCGTCACTTTGGACAGCGTGATCGGAGAGGCGAAGGAGCTGGCCCTGTTCCCGCCAGTGACGGGCGGATGAGCCGGGTTTCGATCCAGGCGGAGGATTTCGATCCTGCTGCGGAGTTGGCCGCTTTGGAGGGGCTTGGCGGCGGCGGCGTTGCCAGCTTTACCGGGATCGTTAGGGGCGAAGGCAGGCTGGTCGCGCTCGAGCTGGAACATTATCCCGCGATGACGCAGGTGCAGGTCGAAAGGATCGTTGAAGAAGCGATGAGCCGCTGGCCGCTGCTCGGCGCGCGGGTGATCCATCGCTACGGGCGACTGGAGCCGGGCGCTCGCATCGTGTTCGTCGGCACGACCTCTCGGCATCGGACGGCTGCGCTGGAAAGCTGTGCCTTTCTGATCGATTGGCTGAAGTCGGAGGCGCCCTTCTGGAAGAAGGAGCATTTCGCCGACCGCACCGCCTGGGTCGAGGCACGCGCCGAGGATGCGGCGAAGGCGCAGAGCTGGCGCGGCGAGGGTTAGCGGATTGTGCTCCTTCCTTCGCAAGAACTCGAAATTGTGGGGCTAGGCCGCAGCGCTGACCGTCGGGAGATCCGCCGCGTCGCGTAGCAGCCCAGCCAGCAGGCGGAATTCCTTCTCTCGCGGGCTGTTCTTGCGCCAAACAAGGGCGATGTCGCGATGCGCCCGCTCGGATTGTAGCGGCCGCGCGGTGATCTGCGTATGGTTCAATATGCCGCCTGCGATCGCCATTTCCGGCATGATCGTCATGCCAAGACCATTGTCCACCATCTGCACCAGCGTGTGGAGCGAGGTGCCCATCATCATCGCCCCCGCGCGGATTTCCGGTCGGTTACAGGCGGCGAGCGCATGATCCTTGAGGCAATGGCCATCCTCCAGCAGCAGCAGTCGCTCCTCGTCGATCATCTCCGGCGCGATCCATTCGGGCGGGTCACGCGGGTCATCGCGCGGGAAGGCCACATAGAGACGGTCCTGGAACAGCAACTCGCTGTCCAGTTCGCCGGTCGGAAAAGGCAGGGCCAGCAGCACGCAGTCGACATTGCCGTGGCGCAGCGATTCGATCGCGCTCTGGCTTGTCTCTTCGCGCAGATAGAGCTTCAGTTCCGGCCGCTCCGCTCGCAATTTGGGGAGCAGGCGGGGCAGAAGGAAGGGCGCGATCGTCGGGATGACGCTCATGCGCAACTCGCCGGTAAGCGGCTTGCTCGACGCTTCGGCGATGGCGGCCAGTTCCTCCGCCTCGCGCAGAACGCGGTGCGCCTTTTCAACGATGCGATCGCCGAGTGCCGTGAAGCGCACGACGCGGCGCGTCCTTTCGACCAGCGTGACGCCGATCAGCGATTCCAGTTCGCGGATGCCGGCCGACAGCGTAGATTGCGTGACGTAGCAGCTATCCGCCGCCTTGCCGAAATGCCCATGCTCCTTGAGTGCTACAAGATATTGCAGCTGCTTGAGCGTGGGCATGTAGCTCGACATTGATCGCCTTCCTCGATGAGAGGGGCAATTATAAGCGCTTCAGCCGATATATCCAAGCCATTTGGCAATGCCGAAAGCCGAGGTCAACGACAGGATGGTTCCCACGGCGATGAACAAAGTCCTGGGCGCCACGTGGCGGGCCAGCATAGCACCGAAGGGTGCTGCGATCACACCGCCGATCAGCAGGCCCACCGTGTAGGTGGTGAAGGTTTCCCAACCCAGATGCAGCAGGAAGGTGATGCTGATCGACAGGGTCAGGATGAATTCCACGGTGTTCACCGTGCCGATCGTGTGGCGTGGGCTCGATCCCTGGATCAGCAGGTTGGACGTGACCACGGGCCCCCAGCCGCCGCCGCCGGTCGCGTCCATGAAGCCGCCGATCAGGCCGAGCGGGCCGACCCATTTGGGATCGCGCTTCTGCGGCGGAAAGTGAAGGCCGCGCCAGATCAGATAGACGCCGATCGAGGCCAGGTAGATCTGCACGAAAGGCTTGATATAGGAGCCGTCGACATTGGAGAGCAAATAGGCACCGCTGACGCCGCCGATCACACCGGGAATGATCAGGCGGGCGAATAGTTTCCAGTCGACGTTGCGATGGGCGATATGGCTGATTGCGGAAACACCTGTGGTGAAGGTTTCCGCCGCGTGGACGCTGGCCGACGCCCTGCTGGGGGGCACACCCAGCGCGAGGAGCAGCGTGCTGGAGATCACGCCATAGGCCATACCGAGCGCGCCATCGACCATCTGCGCGCCGAAGCCCACAAGGATGAACGGCAATATGTCGCCAAGGTGGACGCTTAAGGTGTCGATCATGGTGCCCCTGCTCTGATTGTCTAGCGCATTGATTGGTATATAGCAGCGCGCCAACAAAGTTTCTGTTTTATCGCGCCAAGCCGAAATAGCCGTGCATCTGGAAAATTCCTCCATTTGGACTTATGTACCAGCGATTGGTTCCATGAGGGGCGCTTATGCTGCGCGATCTTGTTGCTTATCTGGATTCGGTTAAATCCCGTGATCCTGCCCCGCGCTCCCGCGCCGAAATCCTCCTTTATCCGGGGGTTTGGTCGCTCGCCTTTCATCGTGTGGCGCACCGGCTGTATTGCGCGCGCCTCTATTTCCTTGCCCGCGCGGTGAACCACTTGTCCCGTTTTCTGACAGGGAACGATATTCACCCGGGCGCGCGCATCGGCAAGCGCTTCTTCATCGACCATGGTTTTACCGTGATTGGCGAGACGGCCGAGATTGGCGACGACGTTACGCTGTACCAGAATGTCACACTGGGCGGAACCGATCCGGCAAATGGAATCGCGGGCAAACGTCATCCCACGCTGCATGACGGTGTGATCGTCGGGTCAGGCGCGCAGGTCTTGGGCCCCATTGAGGTCGGCGCCAGGGCGCGCGTGGGCGCCAATGCCGTCGTCACCAAAGATGTTCCGGAAGGGGCCACGATGGTAGGCATTCCCGCCCGGCCGATGCTGGTCGATGTCACTGCCTATCAGCGGGACTTCCTTCCCTATGGGACGCCGTGCACGGACTGCCTGGACCCGGAAAAGCAGAAGCTTGAGGTGTTGCGCGGCGAGGTGGAACGCCTGCAGCAGCGGCTGTCGGAATTGTTGGAGGAGCGGGAAATTGTAAATCCTTCACCGCCGGATGACGCTCCGGCGCATCGGGAGCGCGGTCGCGCCTGATGACCAATGTGACGCCGTTCCCGTCGCAATCTTCGCCTGCCGGGCAGACCGGCTTTGAACGGATCGAACTGCAAAGGATCATGGATCTTTATGGCCGCATGGTCGCTGCTGGGCACTGGCGCGACTATGCAATCGACCTTGGGCGGGATGCGGCGATCTTCTCGGCCTTTCGCCGCTCGGCGGAGCGGCCCGAATATCGGATCGAAAAGCGCCCCGCTCTGCGCCACCGGCAGGGTATGTGGGCGCTGATCGGAGAGGCGGGTGCGGTGCTAAAGCGAGGAGCCGAACTTCCCGGCATCTTGGCACCGGTCGAACGGCGGCTGCTCAAGATCGTGGGCGAGTAGCCCGCTTACAGAAAGGCGCGCAGCTCCGCGATGAAGCGGTCGAACTGGTCATGGTGCAGCCAGTGGCCCGCGTCGGAGAACTCGACCAGCCGCGCATCCTGGAAATGGGCGGCACGGCCGTCCTTGACCGGATTCGAGGCCCAGCTGTCAAGCCCCAGACAAAGCAGCGTGGGGCATGTGACGCGTTTCCAGAAAGCGGGAAGATCTGCGGCTGCGTCGGGCATCGGCTCGCTGTCATGAAGATAGGGATCGAATTTCCAGCGATAGCTGCCATCCTCATTGCGATTGACGCCGTGCGTGGTGAGGTGGATCGCTCGCTCCAATGATAAGCGATCGTTGCGTTCCTGCATGCGGGCGACCGCGGCTTCTATGGTCGGGTAGTGGCGGGTCGGGCGCCGGGCGCGCGACTGCCGCTTTTCGACCCATTTGATCCATTCGTCAGGAGCAGGTTTCTTCGTAGCCTCCGCAAGAGCGGCGGGGGCGAGGCCTAGACTCTCGATCGCAACGAGCTTGGCGACCTTGTCCGGGAACATGCCGGCGTAGCGGAGGGTAATAGCGCCGCCGAGCGAGTGGCCGACGATCGCGACCGGTCCACGGCCCTGCTGTTCGACCAGCTGCGCCAGGTCATAGACATAATTCGCCATGCCGTAGGACCCCTCGGCGGACCAGGCGCTGTCGCCATGGCCGCGTAGGTCCGGCGCGATGACGTGAAAGTCGTTAGCGAGGGCGCGGGCGGTCCAGTCCCAGCTGCGCGCATGGTCGCGGCCACCATGAACCAGGATCAGCGTAGGCGCCGAGCTGTTCCCCCAATCGAGATAATGCAGCCGCATCCGAAGGGAGGTGTAGAAATGCGAAGTGGGGGTCAGCGCTGCGCTGTTCATGCGATCCTTGGCAGGAAAGGAGTGAATACCCTGTCTTTGGCGAACTTCCCTGCGCATGCAAGCACTTGTTCAGGCACGGCGCGCCGTTTAGGGACAGTCGGTGAAGAGATTTGCACGGCAGTGCGGGCGAGTCCGCCGGTCAGCTGTCTCCAGGATGATGCGCGGCAAGCCGGATGAACCGGTCAGTCGTTCGCGTCTGGGCGATTGCGGCGACCATTTGGGCGAGTTCCGCCTGCTTGAAAGGCTTGTTGAGGCGGGGGCGGCTGGTCGCTTGGGGGGGCAGTTCGGCGAAGCCTGTGATGATGACTACGGGCAGGCCGGGCACTTTTTCCTCCACCGCGTCCGCCAACTGCACGCCCGTCATGCCCGGCATCGCATAGTCGGTGATGACCATGTCGATTGCGCCGTCCTCGACCATGCGCAGGGCGTCCATGCCCGATGCGGCCTGGAACACGGTATGGCCCAGTTCCTCCAGCATGCCGGCAGTGTTGGTCAGCACCAGATCGTCATCGTCGACGGCCAGTATCACAAGTTGCTGCGGGGAAGGGGCAACGATGTCGGCCGTATCGCTTGGCTGCGCTTCGGCTGGACCTTCCTGCGCTACTGGCAGCCAAAGCGACACGGTCGTGCCGACGCCCGGCTCGCTGATCAGGGTGAGCGCGCCGCCGCATTGTTCCGCAAAACCGTGCACCATCGACAGGCCCAGTCCGGTGCCCTTGCCAAGCCCCTTGGTCGTGAAGAAAGGTTCGCAGGCGCGGTTCAGCGTGGCTGCATCCATGCCCTCGCCCTGATCGATGATCGAAAGCTGGACATAGCGGCCCGCGCCCAGGTCGTGCCGCTGATCGGCCAGCACGGTGGCCTCTCCACCCTCTATGATGATACGCCCGCCCAGCGACATCGCGTCGCGGGCGTTGACGGCTAGGTTGAGCAGCGCCAGTTCCAGCTGCGCGGGATCGGCATGGGCGAAGCTCAGCGATAGGGGGAAGCGCGTCTCGATGGTGACGCTGGAGCCCAGCGTCGTTTTCAGCAAGCCCGCCATGTCATGGACCAGCCCGGCGCAGTCGACGCTTTGAAAGCGCAATTCCTGCTTCCGCGCGAAGGCCAGCATCCGCTGCGTCAGCGTGGCACCCCGTTCGGCGGCGGTCATGGCATTGTCGATATAGCGCGAGACATCAGCGCCTGTTGCAAGCCGCTGCCGTGCCAGATCGAGGCTGCCGACGATCACCGCAAGCAGATTATTGAAGTCATGGGCGACGCCGCCGGTCAGCTTCCCGATCGCGTCCATCTTTTGCGCCTGGAAAACCGCTGCCTGCGCCTCGTCCAGCGCCTGCTGTGCCAGCCGCCTTTCGGTGAGATCGCGGGTCACCTTGGCGAAGCCGATCAACTCGCCGGTCTCGTCGCGAATTGCATCGATGATAACGTGCGCCCAGAAACGCGAGCCATCCTTGCGGATGCGCCACCCTTCGGCCTCATAGCGGCCTTCACGCTCGGCGGTTTCCAATGCGCGGGAGGGGCGGCCGGCGATCCGATCTTCGTCGGAATAGAAGCGGGCGAAATTCTGCCCCAATATCTCGTCGGCGGTATAGCCCTTGAACCGCTCCGCCCCGGTGTTCCAGCTGGTGATGGTGCCTACAGGGTCGAGCATGTAAATTGCGTAGTCGCTGACCCCCTGCACCAAGATGCGGAACCGCTCCTCACTGAGCCGCAGCGCCTCCTGCGCGGCACGCCGTTCGCTGAGGTCGCGGGTCACCTTGGCAAAGCCCAGCAGCTTGCCGCCTGGATCGCGGATCGGATCTATGACGACGCTGGCCCAGAAACGCGTGCCGTCCTTCCGCACGCGCCATCCTTCCGATTCGAACCGCCCTTCCTTTTCGGCAGTTCCCAGCGCCCGTGCGGGTAAACCAACGGCCTGATCCTCGGGCGTGTAGAAGCGGGAGAAATGCTGACCGATGATCTCATCGGCCTCATATCCTTTGAACCGGCGGGCGCCGGCATTCCAGCTGACCACGATCCCGCTCGTCGACAGCATGTAGATGGCGTAGTCGGTGACGCTCTGGACCAGCAGCTCAAAGCGGTTCCCAGGAGTCTCGGGTGCCGCGTTGTTCATATGATCCCCGTCTGGATTGTGTGTTTTAATCCCCAACGTCCAGAGCAAGTGAACGTTCCGCTGGCGAAAGCTTCCGCCAAGAAAAGCGCGCCACCGATGGCACTGGCGGATTGACTTGCAGACCTGCTCCACGCCAATGAAGCTTGAAAGGAGATGGACAGGCATGGGCAGGCAGGCAATCATCACGGTCATCGGCGAGGCGATGCTGGAACTGAGCCGCGGAACTGGTGAGGGCTGGGACCTGCGCTATGGCGGCGATGTCATCAACACGGCCATTCATCTGGCAAGATCGGGAAACAAGGTCCGATTTGCGAGCGCGATCGGCACTGATCCGATGAGCGCGGACCTGCGCACCGCATGGGAAGGGGAAAGGATCGACACCAGCCTGCTGCTCGCGTCGCCCGACCGCTTGCCCGGCCTGTACGCGATCGAGACGGATGCGGCGGGCGAACGCAGCTTCCATTATTGGCGGGGCGAGAGCGCGGCGAGGCGGATGTTCGATCTGCCTGGCAGCGGCGCGATGGTGGAGCAGGCGGCGCAGTCGGACCTGCTTTATTTCTCGCTGATCACGCTCGCCATACTGCCCGAAGAAGGCCGTCAGAAGCTGTTTGCTCTCTGCGAGGCGGTACGCGCCAACGGCGGGAAGATCGCGTTCGACGGCAATTATCGCGCGCGGCTGTGGCCCGATGCGCAGACCGCCTGCCAGTGGCGCGACCGCGCGATCGCGCTCAGCGACATCGGGCTCCCCACTCTGGCGGACGAAGTGGAAATGGGGGAGGCCCACGATGCGCAGGATGCGGCGCGGCGCTGGGGCGCGGGGCAGGGTCGTGAGGTCGTCGTGAAGCTTGGCGCAGAGGGCTGTCTTGTCGATGGCGCTTTGGTGCCGCCGCCCGCCAAGGTCGATGTCATCGACTCCAGCGGAGCAGGCGATGCCTTCAACGGCGGCTATCTGGCCGCTCGCCTGGCCGGTCAGCAGCCCCGCGAGGCTGCTCTCGCCGGGCATCGGCTCGCCGGATGGAATATTGGCCGGCGCGGCGCCATCCCGGCTCGTGATGCCAGCGCGCCCTACGGTCGAGCGGAGATGCGTTGACGCCACCGAGGCGACGGGCTAAGCGACGCAAATCCGGGCGGGTGTAGCTCAATGGCAGAGCAGAAGCTTCCCAAGCTTACGACGAGGGTTCGATTCCCTTCACCCGCTCCATGATGATGCAGCCATGACATCTTCTCCCGACCTCGCCATCCGTTTAGCGCGCGCGACGTTCAATCGCGCCCTGGCGGAAGCTGACCTCCGCGCCATCGGCCCGCTGCTCGCGTCCAATGCGATACTCGTCGCGGGCACCGACAGCGCGGTGATTGTCGGACGGAAAGCGCAACTGCTTGCCTGGAAGCGGGAGTTCGCCGCGGCCTCGCGCACCCTCTACACCAGAACGCCAGCTACGATCGTCGTGTCCGCGGTCGAACCGATTGCGATGGAGCATGGCGAATGGCAGGGCGTCGAAGCATCGAGCGGAGCAGCGCTTGCCTCCGGCGCCTATAGCGCCAAATGGCGGCAGATCGGTTCGGATTGGCTGATCGAGGCGGAAATCTATCTGACGCTCGCCTGATCAGCCGACCTGCCGCTTCGCCAGCTTGCGCGCCAATGTGCGCCTGTGCATGCCGAGCCGGCGCGCCGCTTCGGAGATGTTGAAGTCGCTGTCCTTCAGCACCTCATGAATATGCTCCCACTCCAGTGTCTTGATCGACGTAGGGCGGGGGGCGAGAGGGGTGGTCGTGTCGCCGGCGGATTTGGCGAAGGCGGCCTCTATGTCATCGGTGTTGGATGGCTTGGCGAGATAGTGCGAGGCGCCGAGCTTGATCGCCTCCACCGCCGTCGCGATGCTGGCAAAGCCGGTCAGCACGACGATCAGCATCGCGGGATCACGCGCGTGCAGCGTCTCCACGCACACCAGGCCCGACTCGGCGCCCAGCTTCAGGTCCACGACGGCATGGGTCGGTTTGTGATCGGCCAGAAGGGCCAGCAAGGCGGCATGGCTGTCCGCAGCGAGCACGTTGTAGCCGCGCCGCTCGAAGGAGCGCTTCAGCGTTTTGGCGAAGGCCTCGTCATCCTCGACGATGACCAGCAGCGGCTCAGCCGACATGCGTTCCCTCTTCCTCTATCGCGACGGTGCTGAGCGGCAGGCGAAGCAGGATCAGCGCCCCGCCATCGGCGCCATTGCTCGCGCTGACGCTGCCGCCGAGCTTCCGCACGACGTTGACCACAAGGAACAGGCCAAGTCCATGGCCTTCCTTGCCCTTGCTGGATCGGTAGGGCTTGCCGAAATCCTCCAGCATCTGCTCGGTAAAGCCGCTGCCATTGTCGCGCACGGCGATGTTGAGCGAGTTGCTGTCGCGGCCCACCAGCAGGTCGATATAGGTCGCGCCCGCTTCCCGCGCATTGTCGAGCAGGTTGCCGATCGCCTGCCTGATGACGGGATCGGCGATGATGCGCGGATAGTCATGCGGCCCGAAGTCGCAGCGCAGCGGCATGCCGGGATTGGCGGCGCGCCAACTGGAGGAAATCTCGTCCACGAAGTCGCGTACATTGGTGACGACCGGCGCCTCGCCACGCGCCTCGCCGGAGGAAAGGAGGATGCCGGTTACGATCTGCTTACAGCGCCCGACCGCGGCCTGCATCTCCTCCACTTCCTCGGCGAGAGCGGGATGGCCGCTAATCTCCGGCATGTGGCGCCAATCGCCCAGCACCACCGCCAGCTGCGAGAGGGGCGTTCCCAGTTCATGCGCGGCGCCCGACGCCAGCAGCCCCATGCGCACGATATGCTCCTCCTCCGCTGCCTGCTGCCGCAGCCGGGCGAGATAGGATTCGCGCGCCTGAAGGTTGCGGGTCACCGGCGCCACGAACAGGACCAGCAGCACGGCGATCATGGTGAAGCAGATCCATGTGCCGACGATGTGAAGGTCGAACAGGCGCCCTTCCAGCGGCCCGCTGAGGTCCAGGGGACGGTAATGCAGCGCCAGCAGCCCTGCGCAGAGAGCGGAGACGAAGACGATGCCCCATACGCTCCGCCGGTCTAGCAGCACCGCGCCCAGCGCGACCTGCAACAGATAGAGCGAGATGAACGGGTTGGTCGCTCCGCCGGACAGGTAAAGCTGCGCGGTCAGCAGCAGCACGTCGAACAACAGCGAGAGGAAGAGTTCGGCGTGGGAAACATCGGTCCGTTTGCGCAATGTGCCGAAGCTCAGGCCATTCATGATGACGGCGATGGCGGCGACAAGCAGCATGGGCGCGATCGGCAGATGAATGCCCATGACGAAATGCACGGCCAGGATCGTCGCCACTTGCCCGGCGATCGCGACCCAGCGCAGTTGCACGAGCAGCGCGAGATTCTTCCGGCCAGCCGCGTCCGCCGACCACTGGCTGGGTTGCCAGAGCGTGCTGATCGACAGATCGAGGCTCATCCGTGGCGGGCTTTCCACTCCTGACGCATGGCGAATATGTAAGCAGCTGCGACCATCGCCGCCAGCACGAACCATGTGATCGCATAGGACAGATGATTGTTGGGGAAGGTGACGACGGTGAGGCCGCCGATGGGAAATGTGTCTGGAGAGGGGGATGCGCCTGCGTCGACGAAATAATTGGCGACGGGGCCGCTCACTTTCTTCACCGTGGCGATAGCCGCCACATCGCGCGAGTACCAGCGGTCGGCAGCCGGATCGTTGGAGCGTAGGAAGCCGCCGCCCGGTTCGCTCAACCGCATCAGGCCGGCGATCCGCACCTCGCCGGGAGGCCGATCATAATGGTGGCGCTCGTCGGCAGGCACGAAGCCCCGATTGATGATCAGCGTGAAGCCGCGGCCGGTGACGAGCGGTGTCAGTACCCAGAAGCCCGCGCCGCGCACCGTCACCGCCTGCACCAGCACGGCCCTGTCATGCAGGAAATGCCCGAAAACGGACACGCGGCGATATTCGTCGGCTCTCGTCGCGAAGGGGGGAGCGGTTACGGGCGGTGCGTCAAGCCGCGCGTCAACCCTGGCGATCAGGTCCTGCTTCCAGGCGAGCCGCTGGACCTGCCAGACGCCGAGCGCGCCGAACCCGGTGGAAAAGAGAAAGGCGATCAGCGTCAGGCCGATCAGGAAAACCGGGGATCGCCGGCGGCGCTCCCCGGTTTCGGGCGATGTCACGGCATCTCGCTCATATTGTGCATGACGCGCATCTCCTGCGTTGCGTCCATGTTCATCTGTTCATGCGGCATCATATTGTTGTTGAGGTGGTACATGACCCACATCGAGCCCGACAGGGTGATGACGACCAGCACCAGCGTCAGCATCATCGCCATGAAGGACCAGCCGCCTTCGATCCGGGTGTTCATGTGCAGGAAGTAGATCATGTGCACGACCACCTGCACCGCGGCGAAGGCCATGATGACGAAGGCGGTGAGCTGCCGGTCGCCCAGATAGCCGCTCATAACCAGCCAGAAGGGGATGGCCGTCAAGATGACCGACAGGCCGAAGCCGATCATGTAGCTGCCGAAGCTGCCATGCGCGCCCTCTTCGTGATGATCGTCGTTATGCCCATGGGCGTCGTGAGGATGGACGGCTTCGTTCATCGCAGCATTCCCATCAGATAGACAAAGGTGAAGACGCCGATCCAGATGACGTCGAGGAAGTGCCAGAACATGCTGAGGCACAGCAGGCGGCGCTTGTTGGCGGTGATCAGCCCCTTGCGCGCGACCTGCACCATCAGCGTGATCAGCCAGATCGAACCGAAGGTGACGTGCAGACCGTGCGTGCCGACCAGCGTGAAGAAGGACGAGAGGAAGGCGCTGCGCGTCGGACCCGCGCCCTCATGGATGAGGTGCGAGAATTCGTAGAGCTCGATGAACAGGAACGCGCCGCCGAACAGCAGGGTGATCAGCAGCCAGCCCTGCGTCGCGCTCACCCGGTCCTTCTCCATCGCCAGCATGGCAAAGCCATAGGTGATGGAGGAGAAGAGCAGCATCGCGGTGTTAAGCGCGATGAGGTTGAGGTCGAACAGGTCCTTGGGCCCCGGTCCGCCGGCATAATTGCCGCCCAGCACCGCGTAGGTGGCGAAGAGGATGGCGAAGATGAGACAGTCGCTCATCAGGTACATCCAGAAGCCCAGCATGGTGCTGTGGCCTTCGTGGAGGTGCGGCTCCTCGGGAAGATGGTAGGCCCGCTCTTCCCGATGCGCCGTTGCAGTTGCGCTGCTCATTGCTGTCAGACTCCGGCCGAGGCGAGGATGCGCGTGCGCTCTTCCTCGGTGCGCGTGACGACATCCTGCGGGATGTAGAAGTCGCGCTTGTAGTTGAAGGTATGGCCGATCGCGACCCCGACGATCCCGACGAAGCTGAGGCCAGCCAGCCACCAGATGTACCAGATGAGCGCGAAGCCGCAGACCGTGGCAAGACCGGCGAGGATGATCCCCGCGCCCGTGTTGCTGGGCATATGGATCGGCTGGTAGCCCGAGAGCGGCCGCTGATAGCCGTGCTTCTTCATGTCCGTCCAAGTGTCGCCGTCATAAACGACGGGGGTGAACGCGAAGTTATAGTCCGGCGGGGGCGAGCTGGTCGCCCATTCCAGCGTCCGGCCATCCCATGGATCGCCTGACAGTTCCTTATATTCTTCGCGCTTCCAGATGGAGACGGCGAACTGGATCAACATGGCGCCGATGCCGCAGGCGATGACCGCCGCGCCGATCGCCGCGACGATGAACCAGGGGTGCAGCGTCGGGTCGTCCAATACGCGCAGGCGGCGGGTGACACCCATGAGGCCGAGCACATAGAGCGGGCCGAAGGCGAGCCAGAAACCAATGTTCCAGCACCAGAAGCTTACCTTGCCCCAGAAGACGTTGAGCTTAAACCCGAACGCCTTGGGCCACCAATAGTTGATCGCCGCGAACAGGCCGAACAGCACGCCGCCGATGATCACGTTATGGAAGTGCGCGATCAGGAACAGCGAGTTGTGCAGCACGAAGTCGGCGGGGGGAACGGCCAGCAACACGCCGGTCATGCCGCCGATGGTGAAGGTCAGCATGAAGGCGACGGTCCACATCATCGGCAGCTCGAACCGGATCTTGCCGCGATACATGGTGAACAGCCAGTTGAAGAGCTTGGCCCCCGTCGGGATCGAGATGATCATCGTCGTGATGCCGAAGAAGCTGTTGACGCTGGCCCCCGACCCCATGGTGAAGAAGTGGTGCAGCCACACCAGGTAGGACAGCACCATGATGGTGCAGGTCGCATAGACCATGGAGGTGTAGCCGAAGAGCCGCTTGCCCGAGAAGGTCGAGGTGACCTCGGAAAAGACGCCGAACAGCGGCAGGATGAGGATGTACACCTCCGGATGGCCCCAGATCCAGATGAGGTTGACGTACATCATCGGATTGCCGCCAAAGTCATTGGTGAAGAAGTTGGTGCCGACATAGCGGTCGAGCGATAGCAGGACGAGCGTCGCGGTCAGGATCGGGAAGGAGGCGACGATCAGGACGTTCGCGCAGAGGGAGGTCCAGGTGAAGACCGGCATCTTCATCAGGCTCATGCCCGGCGCGCGCATCTTCACGATGGTCGCGATCAGGTTGATGCCCGACAAGGTCGTGCCGACACCGGCCACCTGTAGCGCCCAGATATAATAATCGACCCCGGTCGCGGGGCTGTAGTCGATCCCTGAAAGCGGCGGGTAAGCGAGCCAGCCGGTCTGTGCGAACTCGCCGACGAACAGCGACATCATCACCAGCACCGCGCCGCCCGCCGTCATCCAGAAGGAAAAGTTGTTGAGGAACGGGAAGCTGACGTCGCGCGCGCCGATCTGGAGCGGGACGATATAGTTCATCAGGCCGGTGATGAACGGCATCGCTACGAAGAAGATCATGATGACGCCATGCGCCGTGAAGATCTGGTCATAGTGATGCGCGTTCAGATAGCCTTCCGAGCCGTTGAAGGCCCAGGCCTGCTGAATGCGCATCATGATGGCGTCGGCAAAGCCGCGCAGGAACATGACGAGGCCGAGCACCATGTACATGATGCCGATCTTTTTATGGTCGACGCTGGTGAACCATTCCTTCCAGAGATAGCCCCAGAGGCGGAAATAGCTGAGCGCCGCGATCATCGCGATCCCGCCCAGCACCACCGCCGCGAAGGTCGCGACGACGATCGGCTCGTGCAGCGGGAAGGCGTCCCAGTTCAGACGACCGAGGATCATCTGCGTTGTCGTGAGTGTGCCGGTCATATTTCTTACCGATGCTGCGCGTGCGCATCCGCGCCGCTATGAGAGGAGTGATCCGCAGGGCCGCTGGCCGCGTGGCCGGCGTCGGGGGCGGTTTCCTGCCCCTTATTCTCGTCCGACTGCTCGATTACATGGCTGTCGGGCATGTCGTACTGGAGCCCGCCAATGTCATGCGCCGATTCCTTGCCCGCGCCGCCCATCCGGTCGATATGCATCAACTCGCTCATGCAGCGCTGGCCGGGCTTGGGGCAGAGGTTGACGATCGTGTCGAACAGCTTGGGGTCGGACCGCGCGAAATAGGCGACGGGTGCTTTCTCGCTCGGCTTGGCGAGCTTGAGGTAGACGTCGCGGCTAAGGCTTGCGCCGCTCGCCTTCACGCCGGCAGCCCAAGCCTCGAAGCCAGCACGGTCCAGCGCCTTGTAGGCAAAGCGCATGTGGCTAAAGCCCGCGCCCGAATAGTTGGCGGAGATGCCGGTGCTGGCGACGGGCTGGTTTGCGACGGCGTGCAACTGCGTCTTCATCCCCGGCATCGCATAGATCATGCCCGCAAGTTCGGGCACGTAGAAGCTGTTCATCACCGTCGAGGCGGTGATGTCGAAGCGGACCGGTACATTGGTCGGGACGGCCATTTCGTTGACCGTTGCAATGCCGAGTTCGGGGTAGATGAACAGCCACTTCCAGTCGAGCGCGACGACCTGGATCACCAACGGCTTGACCTTGGGATCGATGGGGGTCTGCGCATCGATCCGGTCGAGCGGGCGATAGGGATCGAGCTTATGCGTGCTCACCCAGGTGAGCGCCCCCAGCGCGATGATGATCAGCAGCGGCGCCGACCAGATAAGCAGTTCCAATTTGGTGCTGTGGTCCCAGTCCGGATCATACTCCTTCTCGGCTGCCTCGCTCGCCGAGCGGTAGCGCCACGCGAACCAGACGATCAGCGCCATCACCGGAACGACGATCAGCAGCATCAGTGCCGTCGAGATCAGAATCAAATCACGCTGTTGCACCGCAACATCGCCCGAAGGATTCATGACGACCCAGTCGCATGCCGTCAGAGGCAGCGCCAGCATCGGGGCGGTCCAGCGCAGAAGCCGGTTCCGGAAAGGAGAAGGGGGATGTGACATGATCGCGCGCCTAGACGGTCTGCGAGTGCAGCGACAGTGGACAGTTTGTCCTATTATGCGCAGCTGCAAAAAATGGCCGCAGTGCGGGATACCGCTTAGACTCCGCGGGTTTTCTGTTATGTTGCCTCTTACAGGCAGCCGGCATAACAGAAAATCGGCCCGGTTGCCCGATCAAGGAGCGGATGCCGATGAATTCAACGACGATTGCCTTTACCTCCACCCCGCTTGAGGACGATGCGCGCAAGATCAACGCGCGCGACCACAAGATCGCGCCGGGTGACATATCCATCGGGGTAATCATCGGCAGAACCTCCGAATTTTTCGACTTTTTCGTTTATGCGATCGCTTCGGTGATCGTGTTTCCGAACCTCGTCTTTCCCTATGTCGATGCGCTGACAGGTACGCTTTATTCCTTCGGGATTTTCGCCGTCGCCTTCATTACGCGTCCGTTGGGATCGCTGATCTTCATGGCGATCGACCGCCATTATGGCCGGGGCACGAAGCTGACCGGCGCGCTGTTCCTGCTCGGCGGATCGACCGCCTCCATCGCCTTCATGCCCGGCTATGAGACGATCGGCCATTATTCCGCCGTCGTGCTGATCCTCCTGCGCGCTGCCCAAGGTGTTGCGCTGGGCGGCACGTGGGACGGCCTGGCCTCGCTGCTGTCGCTGAACGCCCCGCAGCATCAGCGCGGATGGTATGCGATGGTTCCGCAGCTTGGCGCACCGCTCGCCCTGCTGGTGGCGAGCGGCCTGTTCGCCTTCTTCCTGATGACGCTCTCGCGCGCGGACTTCCTGGATTGGGGCTGGCGCTATCCTTTCTTCGTCGCGTTTGCGATCAATGTCGTCGCGCTGTTCGCGCGTCTGCGCATCGTGGTGACCCATGAGTTCGAGCGGCTGTTCGAGCAGCGCGATCTTGTGCCTTCGGAGATCCTGCCGACTGTCAAGGCGGAAGGCCGCAACATCATCATTGGGGCGTTCGCCCCGCTTGCGAGCTTTGCACTGTTCCACATGGTGACGGTGTTCCCGCTGTCCTGGGTGGCGCTGTTCACGAAGCAGCCGCTGGAGCGCTTCCTCATCATCGAGATGATCGGCGCCTCGGTCGGTCTGCTCGCCATCGTCGTGTCGGGCTTTATCGCGGATCAGATCGGCCGCCGCTCGCTGCTCGCATGGTCGGCGCTCGGCATCGCACTGTTCAGCGTGATGGCCCCCTTGCTGCTTAACGGCGGCGATCTGGGCGAAGTGGCTTTCATGATCCTGGGCTTCATGCTGCTGGGTTTGGCGTTTGGTCAGTCCTCGGGCGTGGTTGCGTCCAATTTCGCGGCCGAGGCGCGCTATACGGGTTCGGCGCTGACGTCCGACCTTGCCTGGCTGGTGGGCGCGGGCTTTGCGCCGCTGGTGGCGCTGGTGCTGTCGGTGAAGTTCGGCCTTGCCGCCTCGGGCATCTACCTGCTGTCGGGCGCAGTGGCGACGATGGTGGCGCTTTACATCAACAAGGAACTGGCGGGCCGCGACCGCTGGTAAGGGGAGGCGGGACCCTTACCGGTTCCCCTCCATCTGCCCCCGCATCCGGGCGAGTGCCTTCCGGTCGAACCAACCGGTCGGCAAGGCTCGCGGCCGGAAGCGCGGCAGCCATTGCGGGTAGAGGCTGCTGAGCCGCACCGGCAGGCCCTGCGGCCCCTCCCGCGCCATGATGTCGGATATGATCCGGTTCTGGAAGAAGCGCACAGAATAGTTGATCAGGCGGCAATATTGCATCCTGATGGTCGCAGGGTGTAGCAGGCTTACCGGCTCGCAGAGGAAGCCGGCCGCTTCGCACGGCATGATCCGATCGCGGTCCCAGGCGGCGTCAGGCCCAAGGTTTGTATGCGCCCAGGCGGCGACTAGCCCGTCGTCGCCAATCAGGTCTTCCGGCAGGCGCAATTCCTGCTGCCTTATCGACCGCACGAAGAAGCCGCTGAGCGCGTAGAGATCGCCGAACAGGCCGCGGTCGTGGCGCAGGCTCTCGCGGTAGGCGGCGGCAGACCGGCCGTTGAGCGGCATGCCGGCGGCGGCATTCAGTCGCGGACCGTCCGTCAGTGTCTTCGCGAGTGCGTCTATCGATCCGGCCCTGATCTGCGCATCGCCATCCAGGCAAATGACGGCTTCCTCTTCCCCGGTCAGCAGTTCATGGATGAAGCGGTTCCACGTCCGTGACTTGCCGCCAGAGGGCAAGTCATGCACGAGCACATTGGCTCGCCCTCCTGCGGCCTCCCGCGCTCGCTCCGCCGTCGCATCTTTGGAGCCGTTCACCAGCACATGGAACAGCGTGCCGGGGCGGTCGAGCGGCAGCGAGGCAAGGCAGGCGGCGATGCGCCGCTCCTCCTGATGCGCGAAGATGCCGACCGCGACGCGCATGATGTTCAGCGAAAATCCCAGCCCTGCTGCCCGTGCTGCGGCAGATCGAGCCCTTCGGCTTCTACCTCCGGCTCCAGGCGCGGCGGCATGACCAGCGAAAGGATCAGCGCCAGGATGGCGGAGCCGAGCATCGCCCAGAGTGCAACCACGACCACCCCGACCAGTTGCATCGCGAGTGTATGGCCGACATCGATCCCCGCCTGAAATCCCACGCCCCCCGCTTCTGGCAGTACGAAGGGCACGAGCAGCAGCGCGCCTGTCAGGCCCCCGATGCCGTGGATCAGGAAGATGTCGGCGGCATCGTCGATCCGGTCCTTCAGCAGAGCCTTGGCCAAGCGGCAGATGGCGGCTGCTGCGAAGCCGATCAGCATGGCGCCGCCCGCGCCCACCAGCGGGGCGGATGCGGAGATCGCGACCAGTCCCGCTAGCGCGCCCGACAGCAGGCCGGTCGCCCGCGCGCGGCCGCTGAGCGCGCGATCGAGCAGCGCCCAACTGAGCGCTCCGGCACTGGCTGCGAAGTGCATGCTGATGATGGCGGTCGCGGCGTCATCCGTGGCGCCGAGCGCCCAGCCGCCGACGATGCCGGCCCAGCCGATCCACAGCAGAGCGCCCCCCACGAGGGTCAGTACCGGCGAATGGCCCGGCGTTGATGCTGCACGCCGGGGGCCGACAATCAGTGTCAGGACGAGGGCGGAAAAGCCGGCGCTTACATGAAGAACGATCGCGCCGGCGAAGTCGATCACGCCAGTCGCCGCCAGCCACCCGCCCGCCCAGATCCAGTGGGCGACCGGGGCGTATACCAGAAGCAGCCAAAGCGGGGCGAAAGTCGCCATCCAGCCGATCCGCACCCGCTCGGCAACGGCGGCCGGCAACAGGCAGGCCGCCAGCAGTGCCAGCGCCATCTGGAACAGCGCAAAGGCGGACTCAGGAACCGTAAGCCCTTCGCGCAAGGCGCCTAGATTGGCGAGAAAAAGGTTCGCCCCGCTGCCCAGCCATCCGCTTCCAGGGGCGAAGGCGAGGCTATATCCGGCGATCCCCCAAAGCAGCGAAGCGCCCGCCGCGACCGCGATGCCCTGCGTCATGATCGACAGTGCGGACCTGGCCTTCGTAAGCCCTGCATGGCGCAGCAGCAGGCCCGGCAGGGCGCCCAGCATCACCAGCAGGCTGCACAGCATCAACCAGCCCGTATCGCCGCTGTCGGCCACCGCCACCTGCGCCAGGGCAGGCTGAGGCAGGAAGGTCCCGGCAGCAACGAGGAGGAGGGCAGGCGGAAGGCGCATCGAACGTCCTGGCAATCGAAAACTCCCGCTGCCTTAAATCGCTTCGGTAAAGACTTGGCTAAGCCTGATTGGAGAAGCTGCCTCAATAAGCCGCGCCGCCGCAGGAAATCCGCCCGGTTCCGCGATTATCGACGCTGCATGCCGCCTTGCCGATCACCGTCACGTCGCCTGATCCGGACGCGCTGACCTTTGCCGTCACGTCGGCCGTCAGCGTGACAGTGCCCGGTCCGTCAATCGCTACGGTCGCCTGTCGCGCGTGCAGGCCTTCCGCGGCCACGGCGCCCGGTCCGTTCACCCGCACCGTCGCCACACCAGCACGGCCCGCGAGCGTCGCCCGGCCCGCACCCGCCACGCCCAGGTTCAATTGATCGAGGTCCACGGCTGCGACGCTGACATCGCCATTGCCACCCAAGATGATCTCTCCGCGCAGCCCCTTCATCCGGTTGATTGATATCGATCCGCCACCGATCAGCACGACGCGCATGAGGTTGCCGGTGGAGAGACGCAGCAGCGCGCGACCTCCGGATTTCTCGCCCGGCCGGGGCCGCTCCATCGTGATGGTCAGCAGCCGGCCTGACACATCGACCTTCAGCCGGTCGAGCAGCTGCTGGTCCCCCTCCGACCGGGCGGACGCGCCGGCTCCGGTCGTGACGATCACCTCTATGGGGGCGTCGACCCGGATCGCGTCGAAGCTGGTGACGGTAAAGCCGCGCGTTGCCGCCTGCGCGGGGGCGGCGAGTCCGACGACCGTCAGCAGGATAAAGCGCGCCAGGATCATGAGAGCCTCTTAAATCGTTCAAGAAGGGGAATAAGCGCGCGACGTGGCGGCTCCAACCCCCCTTGTTCGTCGCACCAGATCGGGCAAGATCAAGCGGTTTTTCAGGAGGCAAGCGACTGATGCACACATATTGGATCGGATTTTCCCTCCTGATGGTAACAGTGCCGGCCTTCGCCGCTGGGGAGGACCGGGGGGCAACATGGTGGAGCCATGTGCAGACGCTTGCCAGCGACGCCTATGAAGGGCGCGCTGCCGGAACGCCCGGCTATGATCGCGCGGCGGACTATGTGATCGCTCAGTTCGGTTCGCTCGGCCTCAAGCCTGCGGGAACGGAGGGCTATAAGCAGCCTATCGCCTTTATCCGGCAGACTATCATCGCCCAGGGGAGCAGCGCCGCACTGATCGGCGCAGGAGGCGAGCGGGCGCTTTCCATCCCCGCCGATCTCATCATTTCGGGGAGCGGCGGCCCGGTACCCGAAGCACTCGACACGCCGCTGGTCTTCGCCGGCTATGGTCTGCACCTGCCCGAAGCGGGGCATGACGATTTCGCGGGATTGGATGTGAAGGGTAAGATCGTCGTCGTGATTTCGGGAGGGCCGTCCCATATTTCCGGCGCGCTCAAGTCCCATGCCCGATCCGAGCGCAGCGGATGGCTGGCGAAAATGGGCGCCCTCGGGCTGATCCAGCTGGTGACGCCCAAGCAGGTGGAGATCCCCTGGAGCCGCCGCATGGCTCTGGCGAGCCAGCCCGCGCTGTTCATCAAGGATGCCGCGCTGCGCGACACCCGTCGGCCTTTCCTGAACGCACAAATCGATCCCGCCCGTTCAGCGCTGCTCTTTGCCGGGTCAGGCCGTGATTTCGCGGGAATTGCAGGGGCGGCGGACGAAGCTGCGCCCGTGCCCAGCTTCCCGCTGGCGCAGCGGCTGAAGGTCAAGTTGGCGGCCGAACGCACCGACCTGTCGTCGTCCAACATCGTGGGCGTGATGCCCGGATCGGACCCGCGTCTTGCCAAGGAATATGTCGTCCTGTCCGCCCATCTCGATGGCTATGGCGTCGGCACACCCATCGGGGGCGACTCAATCTATAATGGCGCGCTGGATAATGCTTCGGGCGTCGCGAGCCTGATCGAGATTGCCCGCACATTGCGCGACGGTCCGGTCCGCTCGAAACGCTCCATCCTCTTCGCCATCGTTACGGCCGAGGAGAAGGGGCTGCTCGGATCCCGCTACTTCGCGCGTAAGCCGACGGTGCCGGCGGAGGCAATCGTCGCGAACCTCAATTTCGACATGGCGCTCCCCATCTTCCCCCTCACGAGCGTAACGCCGATCGGCTATGATCAGAGCACGTTGGGCAAGGAAGCCGAGGCAGTCAGTCAACAGATGAACCTGCCGATCACGCCGGATCCCTTCCCGGACCGCAATGTCTTCATCCGGTCCGACCAATATAGCTTCATCCTGGAGGGCGTGCCGGCACTGTTCTTCAAATATGGGTTCAAGGCGGGCACTCGGGAGGCGGAGGTGGAGAAGGCCTGGCGCGCGAATGTCTACCATTCGCCGCGCGATGACGTGAACCAGCCGGTGATGCCGGATCAGTCGGTGAAGCTGAACGACTATGTCGCCGCCGTTGCCCTCCGTGTGGCGAACGCCCCGGCCCGGCCCGCCTGGAACCGCGACAGCTTCTTCCGCCGGTTCGCGAGGTGAGAGGAGGGCAAGCGGAGCCTTGATCCCCTCAGCGGAGCGGCCTACACCCCCGCCATGAGCTATGCCCCCTATCCGGCGCTGCGCCTGCGCCGTACCCGCGCTTCGGCCTGGAGCCGGGCGATGCATGCCGAAAACCGGCTGAACCCCAGTGATTTCATCTGGCCCTTGTTCGTGACGGAGGGCCAGCAGGTGGAGGAGCCGATCACTTCGTTGCCGGGCGTGTCGCGCTGGTCGGTCGATTTGGTCGTCGCGCGGGCGAAGGAAGCGCGCGATGCGGGCATTCCCTGCCTCGCGCTTTTCCCCAACACGCAGCCCGAGCGCCGCAGCGACGATGGCATGGAGGCCCTCAGCCCCGATAATCTGATGTGCCACGCCATCCGGGCGATCAAGGACGCCGTGCCGGACATCGGCGTGCTGACCGATGTGGCGCTGGACCCCTACACCGTGCACGGGCAGGACGGCTTGCTCGATGAGAGCGGCTATGTTGTGAACGATGCCACCGTCGATGTGCTGATCGGCCAGTCGCTCAACCAGGCGGCTGCCGGCGCCGACATCATCGCGCCCAGCGACATGATGGACGGCCGCGTGGGCGCGATCCGCGAAGCGCTGGAGGAGGAGGGGCACGCCAATGTCCAGATCATGGCCTATGCCGCCAAATATGCCAGCGCCTTCTATGGTCCCTTTCGCGATGCGGTCGGCTCGCGCGGGCTACTGAGGGGCGACAAGAAAAATTATCAGATGGACCCCGCCAATAGCGAGGAAGCGCTGCGCGAGGTCGCGCTCGACCTTGCAGAAGGTGCCGACAGCGTGATGGTGAAACCGGGCCTGCCCTATCTCGACATCATCGCTCGGGTGAAAGATGCTTTCGCGGTACCGGTCTTCGCTTATCAGGTGTCCGGCGAATATGCGATGATCGAGGCGGCTGTGGCTGCCGGGGCGGGGGATCGCGACGCCTTGGTGCTCGAAACGCTGATGGCTTTCAAACGCGCTGGCTGCTCCGGCATCCTTACCTATCATGCGCTCCATGCGGCGCGATTGCTGGGAGCCTGAAGTGATGACCGATCACCCCGACGTCACCATCCTGTCCTTCAACGGCAAGACGCCGGTCATACACCCCAGCGCTTTCATCGCCCCCGGTTGCCGGATCATCGGCGACGTCGAAATCGGGCCCGATGCCAGCATCTGGTATAATTGCGTCATCCGCGCAGACGTGAACCGAATTCGGATCGGTGCGCGCTCCAACATACAGGACGGGACGGTGGTTCATTGCGATAGCGCCGGGGAGCGGCAGGATGGCCGCCCACTTGATGGCTGGCCCACGATCATCGGTGAAGATGTGCTGATCGGCCACATGGCGACGGTGCACGGATGCGTCCTGAACGATCGCGCCTTTGTCGGGCTGGGCGCCATCGTCATGAGCGGCTGTACGGTGGAGAGCGACGCCATGCTGGCGGCAGGAGCGCTGCTGTCGTCGGGCAAAACCGTTCCGCACCGGCAGCTGTGGGCTGGTCGACCCGCCAAATATATGCGCGACCTGTCCGATGCGGCGCTGATCGACATGCGCGAGGGTGTCGATCATTATGTCCACAATGCTAAAGCGCATAAGGGCGCGGTGAAGGCGGCGGTCTGACGCCTGCCAGCTGGGGTCAGGGCTGCGCCAGTCGCGCCTTCAGCCCATCCAGCCGATCATTCTGTCCATCGACGATAGCCAATGCCGACGCGCGAGCTGCGTCGATGGCTTCGATGCCGCCGCTCGCCTTGCCGTCCGCAATGGCATTGTTTCGCTCGACCAGCAGAACGTCTAGGCTGGCGAGTGCGGAGACGCTGTCGTTCCGCGCTGATTCGAGTGCGCTGATTGCCGTTTGCGCCGCGACCCATGCGTCGCTCGATACCGCAGCGCCCGACGCAGCGCGCGTCGCACGGTCAGCCTTCGCATAGGCTTGGTCGAAGGCTGCCTCGCCTGTCTTGGCCTGTGCCGTCAGGCGGTCGATGTCCTTGGAAGGCGCCGCGTCCGTTGCCGCAGGCGCGGGCTGGGCGGCAGGCTCCGCAAAGGGCGCATCCTCGATCGCGCGCTTGGCGAGGGAGGGATAGCCATGAAAGCTACTGGCGCAGCCCGACAGGATAAGGGCCAGTGAAGGAAGCAGCCGACGTGGGTTCATGGCACGCATCTAGGATGAGGCCCGGGCAGGTGCAATGCCGCTCATTAGCGGGCCAGCGCTGCAGCTTCGCGGGCGAGAGCTTCGATCCTGACCGCATCGACCGCTCCCTTCGGCACGACCCAACTGCCGCCGACGCATTTGATGAAGGGTTCGGCCAGCCATTTCGGAGCGCTTTCCGGGGTGATGCCGCCCGTCGGACAGAAGCGCGCCGTGTGCAGCGGCGCCGCCAGAGCCTTGAGCGCGGGCAGGCCCCCCGACGTTTCGGCCGGGAAGAATTTGAAATGCGAAAGCCCCATGTCCATGCCTCGCATGATGTCGCCCGCTGTCGCGGTGCCCGGCAGGAAGGGGACGCCCGCGGAAATCGCTGCCTTGCCGAGGGGCTCGGTAAGGCCGGGGCTGACGATGAAGCGCGCGCCCGCTTCCATCGCCGCGTCCAGTTGCGCGGGGTTGAGCACGGTTCCTGCGCCGACGACGGCGCCCTCGACCTTCGCCATCTCGCGGATGACGTCGAGAGCAGCGGGCGTGCGCAGCGTCACCTCCAATGCAGGCAGACCGCCATTGACCAGTGCCTCCGCGATGGGTTGCGCGTCTTCCACCCGATCGACGACCAGCACCGGGATCACGGGTGCCAGTTCCATGACCTGTTCAACGCTCAACGACATTATTTCTTCTCCCGAAAGGCGGCGGCCGCGCCGTACAGCCCGATTTCTTCATGTAGTGCGAGGCGGATGGGGATGGTCTTCATCAGGCTTTCGAACCGACCCTTGGCGGTGAAGCGGCCATAGAAGCCGCTGGCCGGCAACACGTCGCGCATCCGCTGGGTCAGCCCGCCGGCAAGCACCACCGCGTTGGGGCCTTGGGCAAGCGCCAGATCGCCTGCGACCGAACCGTAGGACAGGCAGAACCGCTCCAGCGCCCTCCGCGCGAACGGGTCCGTGTTATCGAGCGCGGCCTGCCACAGTTCGGCATCCTCCATCAGCATGACGCGGTCATGGCCGATGGTCGCCATCGCCTTATAGATATTGTTAAGGCCCGGACCCGACACGATCCGCTCCGTCGAAACGCGCAGAAACTTGTCGCGCAGATAGGCGAGGATCTTTTCTTCCAGCGGATCGAGCGGTGCGAAGTCCAGATGCCCGCCTTCGGTCGCGACGACATGCGGCTCCCCATCGTCGAACGCGATCATCGCGACGCCGAGGCCGGTGCCCGGACCCAAAATGGTGACGCCGCCATCCTTGGGGAACGGCTTGTCCTGGCCGAACAGCAGCGGCAGATTTTCCTGCGGCAGGCGGGCGACGGCATGGGCCACCGCCTCGAAATCATTGACCAGCCGCAAATGGGTGAGGCCCAGTTCCTCGTCCAGCGTGTCAGGCCGGATCATCCAGCTGCTGTTCGTCAGCTTAATGACATCCCGGCCGATTGCGGTGGCGAAGGCGATGGAGGCGGATGTCGGCAGGTCGCCGCCTTCATCCGCGGCAAAGGCGGCCCAGCAAGCCTGTAGGCTGGGATAATCGGCGACTTTGTATTTGCGCACGGTGCCCAGCGTCGGGACGTTGCGGGCGTCGAGGGTAGCCCGGGCGAAACGGGCGTTGGTGCCGCCGATATCCGCTGCGATAATCTCGGTCATCGAGGACCTCTCCATTCAAGTGCGTCATTCCAGCGGCGGCTGAGAATTTCGTGAGGCTAAGGGCGTGCTCTTTCGCATGAGATGATGATGGGCGTTAGACTTCGGTTTCCATAGCGGCGAGGATCGGCGAGGCGCCGCTTTCCGCCAGGTCGCTATGGTGACGGAACAAGGCGAACAACTCGCGCCCGGTATCATAGGGAGTAGGGGGCGGCGTCGGGTCTTCCCGCGCATCCCATGTCGCCGCCTCGACCAGCGCCTCGACCTGCCCGGTCTGCGCACAAACCCGGACGAGGTCGCCGTCGCGCAGCTTGCCGATCGGGCCGCCGCCCAGCGCCTCGGGGGAGAGGTGGATCGCGGCGGGCACCTTCCCGCTGGCGCCCGACATGCGGCCGTCGGTCAACAGTGCGACGCGGAACCCTCGATCCTGCAGCACGCCGAGTGCCGGGGTCAGCTTGTGCAGTTCCGGCATGCCGTTGGCGCGAGGCCCCTGGAAGCGGACGACGACAACGACGTCGCGCTCCAGTTCACCCGCCTTGAAGGCGTGGAGCACATCGTCCTGATCCTGGAAGATCGCGGCAGGCGCCTCTATCGTCCAGCGAGCGGGATCGACGGCACTCACCTTCATGACGCAGCGGCCAAGATTGCCGGTCAGCAGCCGCATGCCGCCATCCGGACTGAATGCTCGCTCAACCGGCCGCAATATGCTCTCGTCCCGGGATTCCGGCACATCGCGCCACGTCAGCGCGTCGTTTTCGAGCACGGGCTCCTTGCCGTAGGCCGCCAGGCCATCGCGCGCGACGGTCAAGATATCGCCATGCAGCAAGCCAGCGTCCAGCAGTTCGCGGATGACGTAGGAGATGCCGCCAGCGGCGTGGAAATTGTTCACGTCGCCCGAGCCATTGGGATATACCCGCGCGAGCAGCGGCACTACGTCGGAAATCTCGGCGAAATCGGTCCAGTCGATGACGATCCCGGCCGCCCGCGCGATGGCGGGCAGGTGGATCGCGTGGTTGGTCGAGCCTCCCGTCGCCATCAGCCCGATGATCGCGTTGACGATCGCCTTTTCATCCACGCAAGCCCCAAGCGGGCGATAATCGTCGCCGTCCCAGCCGATGCGGGAAAGCTGATGCACCGCCGCCCGCGTCAATTCTTGCCGCAGTTTGGTGCCCGGATGAATGAAGGAGGCCGCGGGCATGTGCAGGCCCATCATCTCCATCATCATCTGATTGCTGTTCGCCGTGCCGTAGAAAGTGCAGGTGCCCGCGCCATGATAGCTGGCGCTTTCCGATTCCAGCAGTTCCTCCTTGCCGACCTTGCCCTCGGCATAGAGCTGGCGGATGCGCACCTTCTCCTTATTGGCGAGGCCTGATGGCATGGGGCCTGCAGGCACGAGGATGGTGGGCAGATGGCCGAAGCGCAGCGCGCCGATCAGCAGGCCCGGCACGATCTTGTCGCAGATGCCGAGCAGCAGCGCGCCTTCGAACATCGCGTGGGAGAGGGCGATCGCAGTGCCGAGCGCGATGGTGTCGCGGGAAAAGAGGGAGAGGTCCATGCCCGCCTGCCCCTGCGTCACGCCGTCGCACATGGCGGGAACGCCGCCGGCGACCTGCGCGGTGCAGCCGACCTCCCGCGCGGCCAGCTTGATCTGCTCAGGGTAGCGGCCATAGGGCTGATGCGCCGAAAGCATGTCATTATAGGCGGTGACGATGCCCATGTTCATGGCGGCGCCGGTGCGGATGACAGGCTTGTCCTCACCACTGGCGGCAAAGCCATGGGCAAGGTTGCCGCAGGACAGCTGGGCCCGGTTGGTGCCCGCGTCACGCCCGCGCTCGATCAGGCTCAGATATTTGAGGCGCGAGGCCGCGCTTCGTTTCTCGATGCGCTCTGTGACCTTTGCGATCACGGGGTGAAGATCAGTCATTCCAGCTGGCTCCGTCGCGTTCGATAAGGGCAATGGCTGAAGACGGTCCCCAGTTCCCCGACGCATAATGAGCAGGCTTCACCCCGGCCTGTTTCCACCCTGCGATGATCGAATCGATCCAGGTCCACTGCGCCTCGACCTCATCGCGGCGTACGAACAGCGTCTGGTCGCCGGCTAGCAGGTCGAGGATCAGCCGCTCATAGGCGATACGACGGCGTTGCCCGGCAAAGGCGGCGGTCAGCGACACGTCCAGCGTCACCTCCTCCAGATGCACCTCGCGTTCAAGGCCGGGCCTTTTGCTCATGATGAGCAGGCGGATATATTCTTCCGGCTGAAGGCGGATGATGAGCGTGTTGGGCTCCAGCCCCGATCCGCCGCCGTTGCGGCCGAAGATCGAATGGCGCACCGGCTTGAACTGGATGAGGATTTCGGACTGACGCGTGGGCATGCGCTTGCCGGTGCGCAGGTAGAAGGGCACGCCCTGCCAGCGCCAATTGTCGATATGAGCTTTCAGCGCGACGAAGGTTTCGGTCTCGGAGGGCTTGCCCAGTTCGTCCGCATAGCCGGTGACGATCTGTCCGCCGACAGCGCCCGGCGTATATTGGCCGCGCACGCTGTTTGTCTTCACAGTTTCGGCGGACATCGGGCGCAGCGAGCGGAGCGCCTTCACCTTCTCGTCGCGCACGGCCGTGGGGTCCATGCGCGCAGGCGGCTCCATGGCGATGATCGAGAGGATCTGGAGCACATGATTCTGCACCATGTCCCGCAGCGCGCCCACGCCGTCATAATAGGAGACGCGGCCCTCCAGCCCGACCGTCTCCGCTACGGTGATTTGCACATGGTCGATGGCGGTGGCGTTCCACAGCGGCTCGAACATCACATTGCCGAAGCGGAGCGCGAGCAGGTTCTGGACGGTTTCCTTGCCTAGATAATGGTCGACGCGGAATATCTGGTCTTCGGCGAAGAGAGCGCCGATGCCGTCATTGACCTCTTTCGATGAAGCGAGATCCTTGCCGATGGGCTTTTCCATCGCGATGCGGGTGTCGCGCGCGATGATGCCTGCGTCTGCCAGACCTTGAGCTGTGGGCGCGAACAGGGAGGGCGGGGTCGATAGATAGACCGAAACGCCCTTGTCCAGTCGGCCGTCCAGCCGATCGGCCAGCGCCTTGAATTGCGCGGCATTGCCCGCCTCGACCGGCTGATAGGAGATCAAAGCGCGGAGCCTGGCGGCGGTTGCCGCATCGTAGCGATCCGAGCCCAGGAACTTCTGCAACGCCTTGTCGATGTCGGCCCGAAATTGCTCGTCCGTGAATTCCGAGCGCCCCGACGCGACGATCATGAAATCATGGGGCAGCAGCCCGTCCGCGAGAAGATTGTAGAGCGAGGGGAAGATCATCCTGTGCGCCAGATCGCCGGTGGCGCCGAACAGCAGGAACGTGGCAGACGGTTCGGTCAAAGGAAGCCCTTTTCCGCTAGTGTTTCAGGTCTGCACGGCGCCGTCATATACAAGGCGGCACTCGTTACGCAAGCAGGCTAGAGGCGTGAAAATCATACCGCAACCGGTGCAAGGCGAATTGCATCGGCGCGAAGTCCGTTTTTCGACTGGACGCTGAGCGTCGATTTTGCCATTTGGCCTCCACCATGACGCGGGCGTGGTGAAACTGGTAGACGCGCCGGACTCAAAATCCGGTTCCGAAAGGAGTGTCGGTTCGATTCCGACCGCCCGCACCACCTTCTCAAAAATGCGGCGCATGCTGGCGCTCGCATTCGTTGACGGCCCGGACCCTCAAGCGTAAATTGTTCGTTGACTGTCCAGCGCGGCCATCTGCGCCGGGCGGAAAGGATGTCCATGCGGCGCGCTGCATTCCGGATCGCTTGGGCGAAGCGGCTGGCCATGGCGACGGCGGCGCTCTCCTTGGCTTATGTGCAATGCGCGCAGGCGCAGTCGCTGATCCTTCCTGAAGGCATGAGGATCCAGCTGGAAACCCGGCAGGATATCTCCTCCAAATCGGCGAAGGTGGGGGATCAGGTCGAACTTGCAGTCGCCAAGGCCGTGACCATCGGCGGCGTCACCTTGATCCCGGCCGGAACGCCCGTCGTGGGAGAAGTGGCGCAGGCCAGGGATAACGGGCTTTTCGGAAGGTCGGGCAAGCTCAATATCAGCGTCAGCAAGGTGAAGGCGGGGCAGGCGGAGGTGCCCGTGCGCGGCGAGTGGAACGCGAAGGGGGGATCGGGAACCTTAGGTTCGGTTGGAGCCGGTGTCGTCTTCCTGCCGCTCGCCTTTCTGGTCCGGGGCAAGGAGGTCAAATTGCCGGCGGGCACGGCTTTCGACGTCTATGTGGATCGGGAAGTAACGCTCGCTTCGGAAGCGCCGGCAACGCTAACGGCGGCCCAGATAGCGGCCGACGTCAATCCACCGACGACGGCTATACGGGCGATCGATCCCAATGACGCGCTCGCCCGATAATATTACTGCGGCTGCTGGCGCTACTGCCTCAGCCGTTCGATCGCCTGTGCCAGCGCGACATAGAGCTTGCCCATGTCAGACGAGAGCAGCGCTACGCCCAGCGCATTGCCGTCTCGCGCCGACAGGATGATCCGCAGCATCGATTCGAAATCATGGATGTAGCGGTTCACATGCTCCTGAAATTCAGGATCGCTGTCGTAATGAAGCGCGATCTCGCGGGATTCACCAGCGTCGAGCAGCTTGACGGCGCGGCGGGTGAACACCCCGCGATCACCCTTGAGATAGGCTGACCAGGCAGAGTCGGTGACGTCGTTCGACAGAATCTTGGAGACGTCGATGGCGGTGCTGTTGAGCGATTCGATGATAAGCGCGGAGCGGCGGGCGAAATGTTCCCGGTCGCGGTCTTCGGCTGCCCGCTGCGCTTCCTCGATCCGCGCCTCCAACCCGGCGCTCGTGTCGGCGATCGTCAGCAACTGCCGGGTCAGGCGATCGGACGCCTGGTGCGCGGCCTTGACCGCTTCCTCCGCGACTTGCGCGACCATCTCGATCTGCGCGGTGACCTTTTCGTCGATCGCCCGCTGCATGGCGGCCTCACTGGCGTCAGCCAACGACTGGGCGGCATCGGGAATGGCCCGGCTCAGGGCTTGGCGGGCGCGTTCGGCTGCTTGATCCGCCGTATCCTTGACGCGGAGCAGCGCGGTGACCAGCAGCGGCCCGGCGCCCTCGGTAATGCGGGTCGCGTCCTGATGCGCATTGTCGAGCGCGGTGCGTAGCTTTTCGACCAGCTCGCGATTGGCATCGACGCCGCTCTGCGTGCTTTCCAACCATTCGGTGAGGCGACGGCCCTGACCGCGGAGCAGTTCCTCCGCCTCCTGCGTGCGTCCGACGAGTGCCTCGGAAATGGCCTCCAGCCGTTCGATCTCGGGCGCTGCACTGTCGAGCAAAGTCCGGCTGCTTTCGATGCGCCCGTTAAAGCGCTCCAGCGCCGCGGGGAAGGTTTCGTCCAGCTCGCGCACACTCGAATCGAGCGCGACCAGCAGGGTTTCCGCACTGCCGATCAGCTTTTCGGCCGTGATACCGCCTTGCGCGAGCGCGCTGTCGATGCGCTGGGTTTCAGCCGTCAGGCGAGATAATGCCTCGGTCAGCCGCTCGTTGCGGGCGAGGGCGGCGTCTTCCATCGCCGTGAAGCGCGATTGCGCGGCGTCTACCGCTTCGTTGAGGTTGGTCTGAAGCCCTGAAACGAGCGTCCGTTGACCCTCGACCAGATCGTTGATCTGATGCAGGCGGCTTTCAACTTCCGCGACATGATCCGCCAGATGAGCGACAGAATCATTGCCGATTGCCTCAATGCTCGTGCGGGAGCGTGCGATCAGTGCGTCGAGCGCTTCGGTCTGACGCGTGATTCCGGCCTCCGTGAAGCTCAGGCTTTCACGCGCTTGCGCCACGGCAGCGGCGATCCGATCGTGCAACTCGGCCTCGATCGCCTGTGCGTCGCGGGACAGGGTGGCAAGTGCCGTCTGGCTGGTACCGACGATGCCCGAACGTGCTTCTTCGATGAGCGTGCGCAGCGATACCGCCTGCGCAGAGAGGTCAGCATCCGTCGCAGCCATGCTTTCCCGCGCACTGGCGAGTGACGCTTCGAGCCGCTGCCGCACGTCCGCTTCGGCATTGTCCAGTTCCCGCGTCAGCGCCGCCGCCATCGAACGCGTGGTGTCGGACACATTGTCGCGGATGCGGGCGACCAGACATTCGAGCGAACTTGCCTGCTGCTCGATATCCTGACGGCTATCCTCCAGCGCCAGGCGGGCATTCTGGGTGGTGACGTCGATCCGGTTGGCGGCCAAATCGGCAAGGCCATTGACCTCCTGCGTGGCAGACCGTGTCGCCTCCTGAAGCTGGGTAAGCTGGCTGGACAGGCTCTTGGTCGCCGAAAGTGTGCGCGTACGAGCGTCGTCGGACAGTTCGCCGAGAGCATGCAGGCGGGCTTCCAGTGTGTCGATCCGCTCGGACAGCGCGTGGCCATTGTCGATGATCCGCGCGGCCATGCGAGTCGCGCGATCCTCCAGTTCTGGAATGGAGCCGATGAGCGTTTCCATCCGCTGGACAAGGGCGAGCGCGGCCTGTTCCGCTGCTTCGGCGCGTTCCGCTGTGCTGTTCGCCCGGCCGGCGATCAACTCCGCCGAAGCCTCCATATTGCTGCTTGCGGCGGCGCCATAGCTGTCGAGCAATTCGGCCTGGTCGTGCATCGTCTGCCGCGCCGTTTCGAGCTGACGAGCGATCCGGCCAAGGCGAAGCTCAAGCAACTCCGCCTCTGCGCGGAGCGTTCGGGCCGTGTCGATATAGCGCCGCGCTTCGGTGCGGCTGTTGCGCAGGAGCAGAAGATAGCAAACACCAAGAAGCGTCAGGGGGATGAGAATGGTCGCAACCAGTCCCGGCCACCCGGCAGGACCAGCCTGCCACTGGCCCGACGATATGGTTGCCCAAGCGGCGAAGACGAGCCAAACCAGCCCGGCTATTAGGAACGCGATCTGCGCGCCGCGGACGGAGCCTTCGGCCTCATCAGCGGCGAGTGACTCTTGCTCCAGATCAGGTGCAGCCTGATCCAAAAGCAGGATATCCTCGGCCTGCGCGGCGTTATCGGCCGCTGCCTTATTGTCTCGCCAAAATTCGACGATTGTGCTGCCCCCATTCATGCCGCGCATCCTAGCAGCTTTTCGACGAACGAAAATGGCCTGTTACCAAAACTTAACGCAAGCCAGATAGCGTTCGCCCTATGTCCTACGATCCAGGCGCCCTGAATGCTGCCCTAGCCGCTGCGGTGGGCGACGACCGTACGCTGATTGCCGACCTGCGCGTCGCCTTCATGGAAAGCGCCGAGCGGCAATTCGATCTGCTACGCCGGGCACGCTGCGACGCGAACTGGGAACTGGCCGCATGGCGGCTGAAGGGGCTGGCGGCGAGTTTCGGCATGAGCAGCCTGATTGCGATGGCGGACGAGGCAGCCGATTCGGCACCCGGTGATCCGCGCGTGCTGCGCCGGTTGCGCGCCATGCTGGATGAGCTTTCCGAGGGGTGAAGCGCCACCCGGCTTGCGTGATGGCGCCCGGCTTGCAAAAAGGTGGGTCGAACAACGATCGGGTCGGTTTCTCAACGGCATGACATTTGCAGCCATTCTCAGCGCGAGCCGGACGTCCGGTGATCCGGCTGCACCGCTTCGTGGCAGCCTGCACTTCGCAGGTCAGACACTGGTGGAATATCAGGCACGCCAAGCTGCGCGGGCTGGTGCGGACCGGATCATGATCGTCGTCAGCGTGATTACGCCTGCTTTGTCGCAGGCCGTCGATCGTCTTTCGGCGGACGGTATCGCGGTCGCGCTGATCCGCGACATGGTGTCCATGGTTCGCGATGCTCCGCGCGACGCCGATACGCTGCTGGTCGCAGATGGCGCGATCGTGGCGCAGGGTCATTTCGAGGCGATGGCGGAGCGGCAAGGAAATGCGCTGCTGGTAACCGACGACAGCCGGGCGAGCGCGCCGTTCGAACGGATCGACGCCGGGCAGCGCTGGGCCGGCCTGGCGCGGATCAGCCCCGACCTGCTGTTCAACACGCTCGATATGATCGGCGACTGGGACCTGTCGCTGACTCTGGTGCGTAGCGCGGTTCAGGCCGGTGCGCGACGCGTCACGGTGCCGCAGGATGATCTGCTGGAGGGGCGGGTTGCTCTCGTCGATGGGCAGGAACAGGCTGATGTCGCCGCGCAGGCGGTGCTGTCGAGCGGCCCCCGGCTCCAGCAGTCGCGGGGCGGCGCCGAACATTATCTGCTGGCTCCGCTGGCCCGGCTCGTCGGTCCGGCGCTGATGCGCATGCAGGTGCCGGCGCCGCAAATGCGGATCGCGGCCATGGTGCTGGGGGCGATCGGGCTGGTGCCGATCGAACTGCTCTGGGTTGGCGCGGGATTTTGCCTGTTGTTGCTGGCGCTGCTGCTGGCGGAAATAGCCGATCGTTTGGACGAACTGGCGCTCCGCTCACCGCCCATGGGCTGGACGGCCTTCGTCACGCCTGCTGTCGCGCTGCTCGGCATCGCCTTGTCGGGCGATACGATGGGGACAATCTACCTCGCCCTGCTGCTCGCGATCGTGCAAGTGGCGGATCGGCGGCATAGGACGGGCGGCATCAGGCCATGGATGATTTTCACGCCAGCCAGCGCGCTGATCCTGCTGCTGCTGGCGGCCATGACAGGCGCGCTCACGCCCATGACGAGTGTCGCGACCTTCTGCGCCATCGCTTCGGTCGGAGCGATGATCTTGCTGCGCCGCGATCAGCCGTGAATTCTGCTTAGGGTTTAGTGCATTTTAACGACGTGCGGCTATGGTCGCCGCAATGAGCGCCTTTTCGCCCTTGAACGGACCGAGCATGGCGGACAGCTGGCCGATGGCGCGAGTCAGGCCCGGCATGTCCGCCGTGCCGATCGATCATGCCATTGATCTCGCGTTCTTCTTTCCGGAGGAAGGGCGCGAGCGGAATGATGTTTTGCTGGTCGAGACTCGGCGGCATCTTGGCGGATGCGTCACCGCCATCGAAACCGGGTTGCGGCTTTCCCTGGAGGCGAGCGCCGCGGGTGCGGCTTTGCTGGCAGCCCGGCCAGAGCCGCTGTGCTGGCCGGCGTTATGTGCACAGCCGACCCTTCTTTCGCCTGCTCTGCTGGCCCATATGCAGATGCGCGCGGGTGTGAGCCTGATGCTGCGCCAGACCGGCCGCCCAGAAGATCATCCGGGGGAAACGGAGGCGGAGGCCTTGTTCGCCGCCGGGGATCAGGCGCTGGATGAAGCGTTGGCCGCCATGGCTCTGGCGGAGGCGCGCTGGCTGATGGCTGGAGGTGAGCACCAGGCCATGCACCCCGACCTTCCTGCCGCCCATTATACGGAACTGGTCTGGACGGCAGCTGCTTGCCTGGCAGCTGTCGCTCAGCAGGACCATCCGGCGGAGGCGCAGGCGATGCTGTCCCTCTTCGAAGAAGCGGGCTGGGCCATGCTGGGGCGGCATGACGAGCAGGCTGGCCCGATCGCGGCGGCGGACCGCCTCGTGCAGAGGCTGGGGGAGAGGGCCGATGCGCCCGATCTGATCGGCGCTGCCCTGGCGCAGCGCCGCTTTTTGCTGTTCGCGGCACTGGCGGGCCGGCGGCTGCGGATGGAGTGCATGCAGGTCGCCGACATACTGGTGATGGGCTCCGTCGCGCAGGTGGCGGCGCTGTGCCGCGCGCTGGGCGGATCGGACGCCGATTACCGGCGGCTGCTGGTGGCGCTGCGGCCGGTACGTACCACCCTCTCCGACGGGAGGATAGTGGGAGAGGCGGCGCGCTACCAGGAGATAAGCGAGGCCCAGGCCGACGCGATGGTCAGCAACTTGCGCGCTCCAGCGGCGCTTCGGGTCAAGCTGGAGCATCTGCGACGGACCATGGTTTGATGCACATGCTGGCGCCTCCCGCCATCGTTCGGGCGACCGTCGCACTTGATGGGCGGCTGCTCAGCGCCGACGAACCGCTGCTTTCCTTGCAGCGGGAGGCGGGCGGCGACTTGGGCGAACGGCTTGCGATCCCGCAGCTGGCCGCCATAGCGAGACTGGTTGCGCATCTGCATGTTCCTGTCGCCCGCCCAGTGGTCGCGGCGTGCGATAGCGGCGATATCGAGATGTGGGTAAGGGCGCGGGCGGATGATGAGCTTGTGCAACTCTCTGTCATCGACTGGCATGAGCGCACGGCGGTCACCGCGACCCTTGATCTTGCCCGGCGGGAAGCGGATATCGCGTCGCTGGCGGATGGCTGGCTGTGGCAGATCGATACCCAGCTTCGATTCCAGATGGTGATGGAAGGGGCAGGCAGCGAAGGTGCCCTGCCTGCGTCGCCGCCGGTGCCGGGCAGCCGTTTTACCAGCTATTTCGAATTGCACCCCGACGCCGAGGGCGATCTGGCCATCCTGCGCGGCTTTGCGCAGCGGCGCGCCTTCCACGATCAGCTTGCGGGCCTGGTCGGAAAGCAGGGGGAAAGCTACCGCCTGTCGGGTTATCCCATGTTTGACCTCAGCGGGCAGCTGCTAGGCTATAGGGGCACGGCCTTGCCGTTGGAGCGGGCCGTGACCGCGCCGCTGGTGCTGCCCAAGCCGACGGTCCTCTATCCCGCCGAGTTCAGCAAAAGGCTTGACCGGTCGCTGCGGCAACCGCTGGGCCGGATCATCGCCAATGCCGATCTCCTCGGCGCGCAGGGCCATGGCGAGTTGAGGCCCGACTATGCGGGTTATGCCGGCGACATAGCAACGGCAGGACGGCATCTGATGGCGCTGATCGACGATCTGGCGGATCTTCAGGCGATCGACAGGCCCGACTTCACGGTGATTGCCGAAGAGATCGACCTTGCCGATCTCGGGCGGCGCGCTGCCGGTTTGCTGGTCGTGAAGGCACAGCAGCGGGATATTGCCGTCATCACGCCTGCCGCCGACATCGTCGCGCCAGCGGTTGGGGAGTTCCGGCGAGCCTTGCAAATCCTGATGAACCTGATCGGCAACGCGATCCGCTATGCTCCCGAAGGTTCTCAGGTGCGCGTGGAAACCGGGCGCGAGCGAGAGCGGGTCTGGATCGCGGTGCTGGACCAGGGCGAGGGGGTGCCGGCCGACAGCCGCGAACGTGTGTTTGCGAAGTTCGAGCGTCTCGGCCGCAACGATCCGGGAGGCAGCGGCCTGGGGCTGTTCATCTCCCGCCGCCTGGCTCGCGCGATGGGTGGCGATATCCATGTCGATGAGGCTCCGGGTGGGGGCGCCCGCTTCACCCTTTCGCTGCCCGCCCTCGGCTGAAACGAAAAACGGCGCCCGATAGGCGCCGTTTCGCTTTGTGAGGCTGGGCCCCTTAGCGCTTGTCCACCGGAACATAGTCGCGCTGCGACGGGCCGGTGTAGAGCTGGCGCGGGCGGCCGATCTTCTGTGCTGGGTCCGAAATCATTTCGTTCCACTGCGCGACCCAACCCACGGTGCGAGCCAAGGCGAAGAGCACGGTGAACATCTCGGTCGGGAAACCGATCGCCGAGAGGATCACGCCGGAATAGAAGTCGACATTCGGGTAGAGCTTCTTCTCGATGAAGTAAGGATCGTTGAGCGCGATCTGCTCCAGTTCCTTGGCGACGTCGAAGATCGGATCGTCGACGCCGAGCTTCGCCAGAACGTCCTTGGCGGTCTTCTGCATGACGGTCGCGCGCGGATCGTAATTCTTGTAGACGCGGTGACCGAAGCCCATCAGGCGGAACGGATCGTCCTTGTTCTTGGCGCGGGCGATATATTCCGGGATACGGTCGACCGTGCCGATCTCGCGAAGCATGTTGAGCGCGGCTTCGTTCGCACCGCCATGCGCCGGACCCCAGAGGCAGGCAATGCCCGCCGCGATGCATGCGAAGGGGTTGGCGCCCGAAGACCCTGCAAGGCGCACGGTCGAGGTCGAGGCATTCTGCTCATGGTCGGCATGCAGCGTGAAAATCTTGTCCATCGCATCGACGACGACCGGATCGATGACATATTCCTCCGCCGGGACGGAGAAGGTCATGTTCAGGAAGTTCGCGGTGTAGGACAGGTCGTTGCGGGGATAGACGAACGGCTGACCCACCGAATATTTATAGGCCATTGCCGCAATCGTCGGCATCTTGGCGATCAGACGGTGGCTCGCGATCTTGCGCTGTTCCGGATCGTTGATGTCGGTCGAGTCATGGTAGAAGGCTGACAGCGCGCCGACCACGCCGCACATGATCGCCATGGGGTGCGCGTCGCGACGGAAGCCGCGGTAGAATGTGGTCAGCTGCTCATGCACCATGGTGTGGCGCTTGATCGTGCGGGTGAAGTCCTCCAGTTCCTTCTTCGAGGGCAACTCGCCGTTCAGGAGGAGATAGGACACTTCCATGAAGCTCGACTGCTCGGCGAGCTGGTCGATCGGATAGCCGCGGTGCAGCAGCACGCCGGCATCGCCATCGATATAGGTCAAGCCGGAGTCGCAGCTGGCCGTCGAGGTGAAGCCCGGATCGTAGGTGAACATCCCGGTGTTCGCGTAAAGCTTGCGGACGTCGATGACCTGCGGTCCCACAGAACCGCTGAGGATCGCATAGTCCTTCGCTTCGCCGCCCACGGCCAACGTAGCATTATTATCCGACATCTCGTTCTCCTTGATTCGTCAACCGGCCGATGCGTGCCTTACAGCGTCCAGTCGTTCCAAGCTCTCCGCCTTCCCCAGCAGGAAAAGGACGTCAAAAATTCCCGGCGAAACCGTGCGTCCGGTCAGCGCCGCGCGCAGGGGCTGTGCGACCTTGCCCAGCCCCAATCCAGCATCCTCTGCCACGCGGCGAATCGCTTCCTCGATTGCTTCGACCGTCCAGGACTGAACGGGCTCAAGAGCATCGGCTGTCTTGCCCAGCAGCGCACGCGCCGATTCGTCTAGCAGAGCCGAAGCCTTTTCGTCAAAATCGAGCGGGCAATTTTTGAACAGGAATTCGGCCCCCTCCGCAATTTCATTAAGCGTCTTCGCGCGGGGCTTCAGGGACGGCATGGCCTGTTCGAGGAGCGGCAAGCAGTGGTCCGGCAGTGACCGTCCCAGGCGATCCGCTAGGTGCGGGGCCACCAGCTCCGCCAGGCGGGCATCGTCGGCTTCACGAAGATAATGGCCGTTCAGGTTCTCCAGCTTCTTGATGTCGAACCGCGAGGGGGAACGGCCGACGCCGCCGATGTCGAACAGTTCGACAGCCCTGTCGCGAGCGATGATTTCCTCGTCGCCATAACCCCAGCCAAGGCGCAGGAGATAGTTCAGCACTGCTTCAGGCAGCATCCCCATTTCATCGCGATAGGCATCGACACCCAACGCCCCATGGCGCTTGGAAAGCTTTGCGCCATCGGAACCGTGGATGAGCGGGATGTGCGCGTAGACCGGCTCTTCCCAACCCATCGCCTTGATGATGCCGAGCTGCCGAAAGGCGTTGTTGAGGTGATCGTCGCCACGTATCACATGGGTGATGCCCATGTCGTGATCATCGACCACCACGGCCAGCATGTAGGTGGGGGTGCCGTCGGAACGCAGCAGGATCATATCGTCCAATTCTGCATTCTGCACGACCACGCGGCCCTGTACCGCGTCCTCGATGGCAGTCTCACCTTCGCGCGCCGCCTTCAGGCGGATCACGAAGGGCGCGCCCGCCGGAGCTTCCGAGGGGTCGCGGTCGCGCCAGCGGCCATCATAGCGCATCGGCTGCTTGGCCGCCCGCTGCTGTTCACGCAGTTCGGCGAGTTCCTCAGGCGTGGCGTAGCAGCGATAAGCGTGCCCGGCAGCCAACAGCTGGTGGGCAACCTCGGCATGGCGGGGCGTGCGCTCGAACTGGAATATCGCTGGCTCATCACCCATCAGCCCGAGCCATTCCAGACCGTCGAAAATCGCAGCTACTGCTTCTTCGGTGGAACGGGCACGATCCGTGTCTTCGATGCGCAGCAGGAACTTGCCGCCATGGTGCCGCGCGAACAGCCAGTTGAAAAGAGCAGTCCGCGCGCCGCCGATATGAAGAAAACCGGTAGGCGACGGCGCAAAACGGGTTACTACCTGTCTGTCCGAACCCTTCGCACTCACCGCTTCATTCCCCGACATTCGTCCTGCCCATCCATGATCGCTGCGCCCCCTAGCATGGCTTTTGAGCCACGACAAACCTCCGTTTCCGGGAATGTGGAGCGGAGAATGCAGGCCTGTTTTACGCGATTGGAGGGATGGCTGGAGCAGGAGCGGGAGCAGCTGGCGCTCTGGGTTCCGGTAGCGCTCGGTTTTGGCGTAGTCGCCTGGATGGTTCTGCCTAATCGCTTGGAATGGCTTACCTTTTGTATTTCGATGGTGGGTCTGTGCTGCGCGGCGTTGCTGCTGCCGGCAGGCAGCAGGCTGCGGCGGTTGTTCATTCTCGGCGGGTTTCTGGCGGCCTTCGGCTGCCTTTTGATCTGGACCAAGGCGATCATTTGGGGACAGCCTGCCCTCACTCGACCGGCCTTTGTCGAGATGGTGGGCGAGGTTCAGGCGGTCAATAGCGTGCCGGCGCAGCGGATGAGTCGCATTCTCGTTCGACCGCGCAGCAGGCCGGACCTGCCCCGGCTGGTTCGCGTGAATATCGCGGACGGCGACATGCCTGGAGGTGTGGGAGAAGGGGCTGTAATCAGGTTCCGCGCGCGCCTGATGCCGCCTGCTCCACCGAACCTGCCCGGCGGATATGACTTTGCGATGCGCGCCTATTTCTCAGGCATCGGCGCGACAGGCCGGGCGCTCAAGCCCGTTGCCGTTCTGGAGCCGGCAACGATGGAACCTCCGCTGCGTTCGCGCCTCTTTGCGCATATCCTTCAGCAGGCCGGAGGGCAGGGCGCGGGGATTGCGGCTGCTCTGGCGACCGGGGATCAGGGCGGCATTGAGCTGGAGGATGCGGACGCGATGCGGCGCAGCGGCCTGGCGCATCTGCTGTCGATCAGTGGCCTGCATGTCACGGCGCTGATCGCGGCCGTCGTGTTCATCCTGACGCGATGCATGGCACTCAGCCGTCGCGCTGCGCTCGATTGGCCACTGATGCTGATCGCGGCGGCAGGCGGCGCCCTGGCGGGGATAGGCTACACGCTTCTGACCGGCGCGGAGGTGCCTACGGTCCGGTCCTGCGTCGCGGCACTGCTGGTCCTGGGCGGACTGGCATTGGGCCGGGATGCCCTTACGCTGAGGCTGGTGGCGGCAGGAGCGTTAGTCGTCTTGCTGCTATGGCCAGAGGCCTTGGTTGGACCAAGTTTTCAGATGAGCTTTGCCGCCGTGATCGCGCTGGTATCGCTGAGCGAGCATCCGCGCTTTCGCGCCTTCGCCGGCGGCAGGGACGAGGCGGTATGGCGCAAGGCCGGCCGATCACTTGCTGTCATGCTTGCTACCGGTCTGGCGGTGGAACTGGTCCTCGCTCCCATTGCTTTGTTCCATTTCCACAAGGCAGGGATGCTCGGCTCGCTGGCGAACCTCGTCGCGATACCGCTCACGACTTTTGTCGTCATGCCGTTGGAGGCGGCGGCATTGCTATTCGACATCTTGGGACTGGGCGCGCCGTTCTGGTGGCTGACATCGCGCGCGCTGGACCTGCTATTGTGGATCGCTCATTCGATTTCCGCGAGCCCATGGGCGGTAATGGCTGCGCCGATCCAATCGGCGGCGAGCTTCGGTCTGATCGTCATGGGTGGATTATGGTGTCTGCTGTGGCGGACTGCATGGAGATGGGCGGGATTGCTGCCAGTGGCGACCGGGATGGTCATGATCGGGCTGAATGCGCCTCCCGCCATCCTCGTCACGGGCGACGGCCGGCATGTGGCGATACGCACGGAAAGCGGCGCCATGGCGATCCTTCGCGAGGGTGCCGGCGACTATATTCGTGACAGCATGGGCGAAAGCGCTGGATATGATGGTGCCCTGGAAGCCATCGCTTCGCTGTCGCAGGCGAGATGCTCGGTCGATCTGTGCGCCGTTCACCTCAAAGGACCGGACCGGATGTGGAGCCTGCTGGTTACCCGTTCCAGCACGATGGTCGACGCCCAACGGCTGGCGCATGATTGTGCCGGCGCGGACATTGTGGTCAGCGACCGCCGTCTTCCGCGCAGCTGTCGTCCCCGTTGGCTGAAGGCAGACAAGTGGCTGCTCCATCATACTGGCGGACTCGCCATCTATCTCGACGATCCTGGCGTCCGCACCGTCAGGACAGTCGGTGACGAGCATCCCTGGATAGCCGCGCCACCGAGTAGGGCGCGGCCGACCGATCGTCAGTTATATCGCCGCAACAGCCCAGCCAATCGGCCCTGAATGCGAACCTGACGCGGATCGTAGATCTGCGCCTCATAGGCGCTGTTGGCCGGATCGAGCCGGACTTTTGGCCCTTCCCGGCGGAAATATTTGAGCGTCGCCTCGCTTTCCTCGACAAGCGCCACGACGATCTCCCCCTCGCGCGCGACCTCGGTGCGTTGGATCAATGCAAAATCGCCGTCCAATATGCCTGCTTCAATCATCGAGTCTCCGGCGACCTCGAGAGCATAATGATCGCCGGCTCCAAGCAGCGCGGCGGGCACCGAGAGCATATTCTGCCCCTCCAGCGCTTCGATCGGCACGCCTGCGGCGATGCGTCCATGGAGCGGGATTTCAACGACGTCATTAGCCGCCATAGGAGGGCTGGCGGGCAGTTGCGGCTTTGACGAAGCTACCGCCTTTGGCGCGCGATGCATGGCTTCGGGAAGCTTGAGCACCTCCAGCGCACGAGCGCGATTGGCGAGCCGCCGGATGAAGCCGCGTTCCTCCAGTGCGTTGATAAGCCGATGAATGCCGGACTTGGAACGCAGGTCGAGCGCTTCCTTCATCTCCTCGAAGGAAGGAGACACGCCGTCTTCCTCCAACCGGATCTGAATGAAGCTGAGCAATTCCTGTTGCTTGGGTGTCAACATCTGCGTGCCCTCCTTGGAACGGATGGAGAACGCATAGGAAACGAAAAAGGGGAAGTCAAGCAACTAAGAAGGGCGCGAAACACAGGTTTCGCGCCCTTCTTCGATAACGGAAAAAAGTTTAAAGGGCGGCCTTGAGCTTTTCCACCAGATCAGTGCGCTCCCAGGGGAAGAAGTCGCCTTCCGCCTTGCGACCAAAGTGGCCATAGGCCGCCGACGGCTGGTAGATCGGCTTGTTGAGGCCAAGATGCGTGCGGATACCGCGCGGGGTAAGGCCTCCCAACTCGGTGATGCCCTTGATCGCATTTTCGATGCGGTCATCGGCGACTGTTCCGGTGCCATGGGTGTCGACATAAAGCGACAAAGGTTCCGAAACGCCAATCGCATAGGCGAGCTGAATCGTGCAGCGGCGGGCGAGGCCGGCGGCGACGATGTTTTTCGCCAGGTAGCGGGTGATATAGGCGGCGGAGCGATCGACCTTAGTCGGGTCCTTGCCCGAGAAGGCCCCACCGCCATGGGGCGAAGCGCCGCCATAGGTGTCCACGATGATCTTGCGGCCGGTGAGGCCAGCATCGCCATCGGGGCCGCCGATTTCGAAGCTGCCGGTCGGGTTGATGTGGTACACCGTCTCGGCCGAGAGCAGTTCGCCGGGAAGAACCTCGGCGACGACGCCCTTCACATAGTTTTTGAGTTCGGCTTCCTTATCGCCCTGATCATAGCCGGGCGCGTGCTGGGTCGAGACAACAATGGCGGTGGCGGCGGCAGGCTTGCCGTTTTCGAAGCGCAGCGTGACCTGGCTCTTGGCGTCCGGCTCAAGGAAGGGGGCGCGGCCGGAGTGGCGGTCGGCGGCCATCTTCGCCAGGATCTTGTGGCTGTAGTCGAGCGTGGCGGGCATGAGGTCGGGGGTTTCGTCGCAGGCGAAGCCGAACATGATGCCCTGGTCGCCAGCGCCTTCATCCTTGTTGCCAGCGGCGTCGACGCCCTGCGCGATGTGCGCGGACTGCCCGTGAAGATTGTTTTCGAAGCGGAAGCTTTCCCAATGGAAGCCGTCCTGCTCATAGCCGATGCGCTTCACCGTTTCGCGGACGGTGCGTTCGATCTCTTCCTGGGCACCGGGAGCCCAGGCATCATTTTCATAGACGCCCTTGCAGCGGATTTCGCCGGCGAGGACGACGAGTTGAGTCGTGGTCAGCGTTTCGCACGCGATGCGCGCTTCGGGATCCTTCGAAAGGAACAGGTCGACGATGGCGTCGGAGATCTGGTCAGCGACCTTGTCGGGATGGCCTTCGGACACTGATTCCGAGGTGAAGAGATAATTGTTGCGCATGGGACTCCCGTTAGCACGCAGTGCGGACAAGCGACATAAAGAAAAGTTTATGTGGCTATTAGCGGGTCGTTCTGCGGGTGGCAATGGCGAGAGCGAGGAGAAGCGCCATGAAGAGGAAGGGCGCCCAATTCCCAAGGCGGGAGAAAAGGGTCGGCGGCAGCGCCGAGGGAAGGCCGGTGTCGAGGAAGCCTGCGCGGTGGAGGCCGAGTGCGCTCAGCACATGGCCGCGGGCGTCGATCACGGCGGAGACGCCGGTCGGCGTGGAGCGGATGATCGGCAGCGCTTCCTCGATCGCGCGAAGGCGGGCTTGGGCCAGGTGCTGGACGGGACCCCAACTGCCGAACCAGGCATCGTTCGAGGGGTTGAAGAGGAAGGAGGGGCGATGCGCGGAGTCGACGACCTGGCCCGAGAAGATGATCTCGTAGCAGATCTGCACGCCCATCTTGAGTTCCGGGCGGCCGAGCGTTGCGGGCAGGGTGAGGCTTTGGGGCCCGGGACCCGGCCAGAAATCGGCGTCGCCGGGAACGAGGCGGGAGAGGCCTATCGGCTGGAGGATCGATCGCATCGGCAGATATTCGCCATAGGGTACGAGATGCGACTTGTCGTAGCGCGCGGCGAGCCGAGCGTCGGGCGTCACGACGAACAGGCTGTTGTTCGCGCCGGCCAGCACATTTTCAGCATAGCCGTTCTTTTCGACCTGCTTGAAATAGACCTTGGTGGCACCGGTCATCAGCAGATCGCCGGGGCCGAGCAGGCTAGCGAGACGAGTGCGCCATTCCGGCTCCATATCGAGATAGGCGGGGATCGCCGCCTCGGGCCAGAAGATCAGGCGGGGCGCCGGGCGAGGCGTGCCGGAGAGCGTCGCCAGGGTGCGGAAATGTGCTTGCTCCAGTTCGGGCGAATATTTCTCGTCCTGGCCGATGTTGGGCTGAACGACGCGGATGCGGGGGGCGCCTGTCCCGGCGGGCGGTGCTGGCGATAACAGGCCCCATGCAGCAAGCGCCAGGAGGGGGACGGCGATGGCTGCGGCGGGCGTGAACTGGCGGCGCGAGACGAGGAGAAGTGCGCCGGACGCAAGAATGGTGAGGGCGCCCAGGCCGTAGGTGCCGATGAGGGTTGAGGCGATGGCGATGCCGGTCGGCAGCAGCGTTGCCCCCAACGGGTTCCAGGCGAAACCTGTGAAGATGACAGCCCGAAGATATTCTGTTGCGAGCCAGGTGGCCGCGAAGAGGAGGGGCACGGTGAGATTTCCGTGCTTCTGCCTCGGCAGGAAAACGCTGCTTTGTAGCCACCAGGCGCCCAACGTGGCGAGGCCGGGATAAACCGCGAGATAAAGAGACAGCAGGACGACCGCGCCGTAGCCGAACCAGTGCGGCATCGCGTCCTGGAAGGTGAAGGCGTGGGCAATCCAGTTGAGGCCGAGCGTGAAATGGCCGACGCCGAACAACCAGCCGCGCAGGAAGGCGGAGCGACGGTCGGGCGCGCGCTCGATCAGCGCGATGAGCAGCGCGAAGCAGGCGAGGGTGACAGGCCAGAGCTTGAGCGGCTCGAAGCCTGTTGCCGCGATGAATCCGGCGAGCAGGGCAGCGAGCTTGGGATGGCGGGTGATGATGTAATGCATGGGGGCGCGGACTAGCGCAGGGTGGCTATGGTGGCGTGACTGCACTTGTCGCTCTTGTCGCCGTGGTTGCCGGAGAGCGTCGAGGCGGCGATAAAGCCTCCGACAACGAGCAGCAGAAATGCTGCGGAGAGCAGGCCCAGATATTTCTCAATGAATGCCTTGATAGGGCGGCCGAACTTCCAGAACAGGAAGCCGACAAGCATGAACTGGAAGGCGCGCGAAAGGATGCTCGCCCAAAGGAAGGTGAAGAGCGAAAGGCCGATGAAGCCTGCCGTTATCGTGATGAGCTTGAACGGAATGGGCGTGGCGCCCTTGATCAGGATGATCTCTGCTCCGTAATCGCGCAGGTAGCAGGCGGCGACCGGGAATTTCGCGGCGAGGCCCAACGCCTGAAGGATCTGCTGGCCTAGCGCTTCATAGAGGTAATGGCCGATCGCATAGCCGAACAGACCGCCCAGAACCGACGCCAGGGTGCAGATGAAGCCGAAACGGATCGCGCGCTCCGGCCGGGCGAGGCACATCAGGCCGAGCAGCGGGTGCGGTGGGATCGGGAAGAAGCTCGACTCCATAAAGCTGATGGCGAAGAGCCAGCGTTCGGCATGGGCGTGGGCGGCTTTCGCCAGCGTCCATTGATAGAGCTTGGTGAGCATCGTGGCGGGCCTAGCCGAGAATGGGAATGCTATCCAGCGCTTTCAGACAACGGCGCGGCAGGGATGTTTGTGGCTGCGCTTGATCGAGGGTGGCCGGCAGAATAGAGTCGCTAAAAAAGGAGATCCATCATGCAAGGCATGGGCGAGGGCGCCTGCCCTTTCGACTTCAACGTGGACCCGGCGACGTTCAAGGTCGGCGATCAGGTGAGCTATCGGGTGACCGGCGGGCTGGAGGGCTTCCCCTTCGCGGGCGTGCTGCTGGAGGTGCATGAGGATCATGTGATCCTGACGTCAGACCCCGACGACAAGGCGAGCCGGATGCGCGCGACGCGGGAAAGCCGCCCGGTGGTGCGCGAAGAGGATGTGTGCTGAGCGCACGGCCTTCACGGCGCTGCGGCGTCTGGGCATGAGCCCTTGCGAAAATCGAGCGGCGCGCTGAATTGACCCTTGCACAACCCCTGACACCGAAATGGCGCGAGCGCGGCGGCGGCATGCTGTTCGCGCTGCTGTTCAACGGACTATTGCTGCTGGCGTTGCTGACGCTGGCGCCCAAGCCGGTCGTGCAGCTGCCCGACCTGCGCAATCCGGTCACCTTCGAAATGGCGCCTGCGCCCAAGGCGGAGAAAGAGGAGAAGGCGGAGAGCAAGGCCAAAAAGCCCGAGAAACAGGAAAAGAAGCGCGAGAAGGAGCCCGAACGGCAGGTCCCGGAGAAAAAACGGCCGGAGCCGCTGGTTAAGCCGGAATTGAGGCCGCTGCTGCCGGTGGCGCGGCCTTTGCCGCAGCTGCCTTCGCCCCTGCCGTTCCTGGTGCTCGATAGTCAGCAGATGGCCGCAGCCAACATCGCCAAAGCGCCGGCAAGCGGTGGCAGCGAAGGTACGCCCGGGAAGGGGAACAGTGCAGCCGTTTCCGGCCCGGGAGAGGGGCCGGGCGGCGTCCAGCTGTTCGAGGCGGAATGGTATCGACGGCCCACCCATACGGAACTGGCGAGCTACCTGCCGAGCGACGCACCGCGCGCGGGGTGGGGGCTGGTCGCCTGCAAGACGGTGGACAATTATCATGTCGAAAATTGCCAGGCGCTGGGCGAATCCCCGCTGGGATCGGGCTTTGCCAAGGCGGTCCGGCTGGCGGCATGGCAATTCCTCGTGTTGCCGCCCCGGGTCAATGGCAAGGTGATGGTGGGCAGCTGGGTCCGCATCAGGATCGATTACCGGCAGAGCGTGGCGAGCACAGGAAGCGGCGACGGTGGATGAATTCCGCTGCACGGGCAGCGGACCGCAAGATGAGAAGGGGAATGATGCATGATCTTGTATGGAGCGGGGCCCTCGCCCTTTGTGCGCAAGGTGATCGTCTTCGCGGCGGAGAAGGGCGTCGAGCTGGAACTGCAACCCGGCGGCTTCGGCCAAGGCGGTCAGATTTTCCAGGAAGCGTCGCCCTTCGGGAAGATGCCCGCATTTAAGGATGGCGACTTCCTGATCAGCGACAGTAGCGCCATCATAACCTATCTGGACACGCTGTACCCCGAGCCCAATCTGATCCCGACGGAAGCCAGGGCAAGAGCCCGGACGATCTGGTATGAGGAGTTTGGCGACACCATCGTCCAGCCGGCGGGGGGCGCGATATTCTTTCATCGGATGGTCGCTCCGCTGCTGGGCCTTCCGCAGGATCTGGACGCGGCCGCGCAGGCTGAAGCAGAGGCTCTGCCCCGGGCGCTGGACTATCTTGAAACGGTGATGGCGGACAGCGGCTTCCTGGTGGAGGGGCGCTTCACGCTTGCAGATATCGCGGTTGCCTGCCCGTTGATCAACATCGGCTATTGCAGCGAGGTGCCGGCAAACGGGCGTTGGCCCAAGGTGCAACGCTGGCTGCAGCAGATCATGGAGCGGCCGAGTTTCGCTTCCGCCCTGGCGGCCGAGGAGCCCATGATCCAGCGTATGGCCGCATCATGAACTAACCGATCTGGAACATTTTTCTTGACATCGTCACGCTGTTCTGGCAAAGATGGCGACACTGGAAAATGTGAGTCGCTGATGCGGCGGTGCGGGCCGGTCCTTGAAGAGAGGACTGGCCCTTCGTCTTTCGGTGACGGGGGGATGGGCATGACGGACAAGGTGAACAAGGCGCGCTTTGGCGGCAGGGCCAGCGATGCGCCGGACCGCACGATGACCCTGCAGCACAACCAGTTGGGGGCTTTCGGCAGCGGACCGCAACTGCGGGCAAGACGCAAGGACGGGCTGACGCCCGAGCGGCACAGGATCTTCCTGGAGACGCTGGCGGGGACCTGCAATGTCAGCGAGGCGGCGCGGGTGGCGGGGATCAATCTGTCGACCGCCTATTATCACAAGCGGCGCAGCAGCAGCTTCGCGCGCGAATGGGCGCGGGCGCTGGATGTCGGATATGCGGAACTTCAGACCCAGTTGCTGCGGCAGTCGTTGTTCGGCGTCGAGGAGGAGGAGATCGTGCTGGATGGCGAGGGCGCGGTGAAGAGCCGGAAGATCAGGAAAAGCTATCCTCACCGAATCGCAGCGCTGCTGCTGGAGAAGCATGCCGTTGAAGTGGAGCGGGAAGCCGGGCGCCTGAGAGAAAAGGCGGAGCGCCCGGATGGGGACGACGCGGTGGAGCGGCTGCGTGCGGCGTTGGAGGCTGTCCGGGCGAAGGGTGAGGATGAGGGGTGACGGGATGTTCCGGCGTCAGGCCTCCTGCGCTGCGCTGGACGCGACGGGGCAGGCAGCGGGAGCCCGGGGTGACGATATTTGGGGAACGGCGGAGGGTTGTCGGGGATGCAGCGGAGCGGGAGGGTGAGGCGGCAAGATGTGAAGAGGCAATCTGCGTTCGGCGCCGGAGATGGTTCGGGCGAAATGGCCGCGAGGCCGGATGGTCTAGGCGGGCGCGTGGCGTAGGTGGAGGAGAGGGTAGGGGCGGCCCTGTCCATCCGTGTCCGAACGGCCCGTGCGGGCGAAGTTGAGACGTTCGTAGAAGCCGATCGCCTGTTCATTCTGTTCGTTGACGTCGGTCGTAAGCGTTGGGTGCAGGGCAAGGCCATGCTCGACGAGGAGGCGGCCGATCCCTTGGCCGCGCCATTCGGGATCGATGAAGAGCGCATCCATATGCGTGCCGTCGATCAGCATGAAGCCGACCGCGCGATCATCGGGATCGGTTGCGAGCCAGGCGGGAGCATTGGGAAGCGAGGCGGACACTTCCTGCTCTATGGCGAAGCGGTCCTGCGCCGAGAGAAAATCATGGGTCGCATCGACGGCGCTGCGCCAGATGTCGAGCAGGCGGGCACCATCGGCGGCGCGGGCGGGTCGGATCGAAGACATGGCGAGGCATATAGGTTCGGGGCATGCGCCGCGAAAAGGGCCGGAGCCCGAAAATAAGGCAGAATGTGGCGAAAGGAGCAGGGGTGCATGGGGAGCCTTTCGGATTTCGAGCGGCTGGCGCGCTTGCCCGAAGCGGAGCGCGAGCGGGTGCTGGCCGGCCTGAACGGCGCGGCGGCCGAGGCGCTGGCGCATGACTGGCGGTGGCTGGCGCGACCGGAACAACTGGCGCCGGGGGGTGACTGGACCATCTGGCTGATGATGGCCGGGCGCGGCTTCGGCAAGACACGGGCGGGCGCCGAATGGGTCAGGACGATCGCGGAAAATGACCCATCGGCGCGGATCGCTATCGTTGGGGCGACGCTGGGCGAGACGCGCGCCGTGATGGTGGAGGGACCGTCGGGAATCCTGGCGGTGGCACCCTGGTGGAACCGGCCGGTCTTCTCGCCCGCTCTGCGCAGGCTGCTGTGGCCCAATGGCGCGGTCGCGTCGCTGTTCGGCGCGGCGGAGCCGGAGAGCCTGCGCGGGCCCCAGTTCAGCCATGGCTGGGCCGACGAAATCGCGAAATGGCCGGCGGGCGAGATGTGCTGGGACAATCTGATGATGGGCATGCGGCTGGGCGCGCGGCCGCGTGTGCTGGCGACGACCACGCCGCGTCCGGTGCCGCTGGTGTGCGGGCTGGTGGCGCGGGACGGCGCGGATGTCGTGGTGACGCGGGGGCGGACGGCGGACAATGCGGCGCATCTGGCGGACGGCTTCGTCGCCGCGATGGAGCGCAGCTATGGCGGCACGCGGCTCGGGCGGCAGGAGCTGCACGGTGAACTGATCGAGGATGTGCAGGGCGCGCTGTGGAGCCGCGATCTGCTGGAGCGATGCCGGGTGCCGCATGTGCCGCAAGGGGGCACGCTGTCGCGGGTAGTGGTGGCGGTGGACCCGCCCGCTTCCGCCGATGGCGATGCCTGCGGGATTGTCGTTGCTGGCCTGGGCGGTGACGGGCGCGCCTATGTCATTGCCGACGCTACTGTCGAGGGCATGAGGCCGGAGGGCTGGGCGCGCGCGGTCGCAGCGGCGGCAGTCGCGCATGGTGCCGACCGGGTTGTCGCTGAAGCCAATAATGGCGGCGCGATGGTCGAGAGCGTGCTGCGGGCGGCGGAGGCCGCTTTGCCGGTGCGGCTGGTCCATGCGAGCCGGGGCAAGGTGGCGCGGGCGGAGCCGGTGGCGGCGCTCTACGAGGCAGGGCGCGTGGCGCATCGCGGCGCCCTCTGGCAGCTGGAAGACCAGATGTGCGGCATGGTGATGGGCGGCGGCTATGTCGGGCCGGGGCGGTCGCCGGACCGGGCGGATGCGCTGGTCTGGGCGTTGACCGAGTTGATGCTGGGGCGGTGGTCGGACGCGCGGGTGCGGATAATTTAGGGATGTCGTGCTCCTGCGGACAGGAGCCCCGCCCCGCCGTTCGAGCCGGGTTCCTGCGTTGGCCGACGGCCTTCTTCGGATCGCAGGAACAGGGGGAGTGTCGGGGTGCCGGAACTGCGCTGCGGCTCCTGGCGTATATTCAGGCGATCTAGGAGGAGCTTGAGATATGAAAATGGGCGCTAAATTTGTGATGGTTCTGGCTGGCATGGCTGTGGCGACAACCCCGGCTCTCGCCGCTTCGCTCAACGGCAAGGAGCGCGCGCGGGTGGCGCGGGCGGCGCCACGGGATAGGGACGAGGTGCGCTATTGCCTGCTTCAGGGGAAGAAAGGGCGCGACCGCGGCACTGTGATCGGCGCGGCCGGCGGGGCTGGCGTGGGGGCGCTGGCGGGCGGGAGCCTGGGTGAATCGCTGCTGGCTGGTGCGGCGGGAGCGGTCGCGGGCCGGGTGATCGGCAAGAGCGAGGGCACGAACGCGGCTTGCGACCGGGTATTGGCCCGCAATCCTTGAGGGCGTCGCCCCTTTCCATCTTTCGTTAGGCGGCTGATCGTCGCCGGGCTTCACTATCCTCCCCCGAGCGGGGAGGATTTTTTGTGGCGGGGTTTGCATGAAATTTTTCGGGACGAAAGCGGCGCGCGGGGGCGCGCGGCCGGTGCTGGCGCGCGCCTGGGGATCGGGCGGCGTCGCGCTGGGCGAATGGCCCGCATCCTATGAGGCGCAGGTGCGCGCGGCGGTGCTGGGCAATCCGGTGGCGCAGCGGGCGATGCGGCTGGTGGCGGAGGGCGCGAGCGGGACCGCCCTGACGGTCGCCGGCGTGGAAGAGCGGGAGCGAAGGAAGATCGCCGCGCTGCTGACCCATTGTTCGGCGGGGCAGCCGTTGGTCGAGACGCTGGCGAGCCATCTGCTGCTGCATGGCAACGGCTATGTGCAGATGCTGCTGGGGGCGGACGGACTACCGGCTGAGCTATACGCGCTGCGGCCCGAGCGGGTGAGCGTCGAGGCGGACGGGCGGGGGTGGCCGGCTGCCTATCTCTATCGTGTCGGGGATAGCGTGACGCGGCTCTCGCCCCAGGATAGCGCCGGACGGACGAGCATCATCCATTTGAAGGCGCTGCATCCGCTGGACGATCATTATGGCTTGGGATGCATCGGCGCGGCTGCGGGCGCGGTGGCGATCCACAATGCCGCGACGGTGTGGAACAAGGCGCTGCTCGACAATGCCGCGCGGCCTTCGGGCGCGATGGTCTATGAGCCGGGCGACGGGTCGGTGATGAGCCCGGAACAGTTCGAGCGCGTGAAGCGGGAGATGGAGGTCGCCTTTTCCGGCGCGGCCAATGCAGGGCGGCCGATGCTGCTGGAAGGGGGGCTCAGCTGGAAGGCGATGAGCCTGACGCCGGCCGAGATGGATTTCGTGGGGCTGAAGGCGGCGGCGGCGCGGGAGATCGCATTGGCCTTTGGGGTGCCGCCGATGCTGATGGGGCTGCCGGGCGACAATGCCTATGCCAATTATCGCGAGGCCAACCGGGCGCTCTGGCGGCAGACGATCCTGCCGCTGCTGGGCAAGATTTTCGGCGGGCTGGCGCAGGGGCTGCAAGGCTGGTGGCCGGAGCTTTGTCTGCGCGCCGACCTGGATGCCGTGCCGGCGCTGGCCGAGGAGCGCGGGGCGCTGTGGGACAGGGTGGCGGCGGCGGACTTCCTGAGCGGGGAAGAGAAGCGGGCGATGCTGGGGATGGGAGCGGCACGATGAAATATGATGGGGAGATGCTGGCCCGGCTGGTGGCTCAGGCGGAAGCGCAGCCGGTGGGGTGCGACATGCTGATGATCCGGGCGCTGGTCGAGGAGGCGAGCGAGCTGGGCGCCGGGCGGGCGCTGGAGCGGCTGGGGCTGGCCGACCGGAGCGCTGAAGGCGACGTGCGGGAATTGCGCGAGCTGCTGGGCGCCTGGCGTGACGCCAAGAAGGCGGCGCGGGGCGCTGTCGTCGCCTGGGCCGTGCGGATCGTGATGGCGCTGCTGCTGCTGGGCATGGCGGTGAAGCTGGGGCTGCTGGGGCTGGTGCGGGCGTGAGCGGGGATCTGCGCTTCGCCGGCTATGCGGCGGTGTTCGACCGGGTCGATCGCGGTGGCGACGTGGTGCGGGCGGGCGCCTTTGCGGGAGCGGCGGCGGGGGTGCCGCTGCTGTGGCAGCATCGGCCGGGGGAGGCGATCGGCACGGTCGAGCGGATCGAGGAGGATGCGCGCGGCCTGCGGGTGATCGGGCGGGTGTCGGCGCGAACGGCGGCGGGGCGGGAGGCGGCGCGGGCGCTGCGGGAGAAGGCGGTGGACGGGCTCTCGTTCGGCTATCGGGTGCGGGCTGCGCGGGGGCATGGGCCGCGCGAACTGCTGGACCTGGAGGTGGTGGAGGTGAGCGTGGTGACGCACCCGATGCAGCCCCTGGCGCGGGTGATCGCGGTGGAATAGGCGCTTGGGCGCTCAAGAGGTTTCTGTGCGGGCGGTCCGGTTCGGGCCGCCCTTTTTCGTGGGAGTAGTGGATGACGGACCAGTTGGAAGCAAGCTTTGACGCGGTGGTGCGGGGTGAGCGCATCGCGGAGCTGGAGGGTGAGGTCGCCGCGCTGAAGGGGAGCCTGCTGGCGCAGCAGCGGCCGGCGCTGGACGGGGTGAAGGGCGGGGCCGCCGATCCGCGGCACGCTGCCTTTGTCGAACGCTATCTGCGGCAGGGGCTTGAGGCGGGGGTGGAGCTGAAGAGCTTTTCGGGGGCGTCCGGCACGGCAGGCGGCTATGCGGTGCCCCGCGAGATCGACCAGATCATCGACGCGACGCTGAAAAGCATCTCGCCGATCAGGAGCATCGCCAATGTGGTGCGCACGGGATCGGCGGGCTATCGCAAGCTGGTGACGTCGGGCGGCATCGTGTCGGGCTGGGCGAGCGAGACGGGTGCACGGACGGAGACGGCGACGCCGAGCTTCAACGAGATCGTGCCGCCCTATGGCGAGCTCTACGCCAATCCGGCGGCGAGCCAGGCGATGCTGGACGACGCTGAGTTCGATGTCGAGAGCTGGCTGGCGGGCGAGATTGCGCGCGAGTTCGCGGCGGCAGAGGGTGCGGCGTTCGTGAACGGCAATGGAACGAACAAGCCCAAGGGCTTCCTGACCTATACGACGACCAACGAGGCGGACAGCGTGCGCGCATTCGGGTCGCTGCAATATGTGGCGTCGGGGGCTTCGGGTGCGTTCACGGCGGCGGGTCCGGACAAGCTGATCGACCTGGTGCAGAGCCTGCGGGCCCCCTACCGGCAGGGGGCGTGCTTCGTGATGAATTCGGCGACGCTGGCGGTCATCCGCAAGATGAAGACGACCGACGGCGCATTCATCTGGCAGCCTTCGCTGGCCGCAGAGCAGCCGGCGACGCTGCTCGGCTATCCGGTGATCGAGGCCGAGGACATGCCCGATCTGGCGGCGGGGTCGCTCTCGATCGCCTTTGGTAACTTCAAGGCGGGCTATGTCGTCTCAGAGCGCAGCGAGACGAGCATCCTCCGCGATCCGTTCAGCAACAAGCCGTTCGTGCATTTCTATGCGGTCAAGCGGATCGGCGGCGCGGTCGCCAATTCGGAGGCGATCAAGCTGATGAAGTTCGCAGCGTCCTGACGTCGGCCTCATCCAACTTCGCCTAGCCAGCAGAGCTGGCAAGGCTGCGTATCCTTCTCCGGGAGGGAGAAGGAAGCTGGGGGCGTCCGTAGGGCGTCCCCCTTTTTCAAGGGGAGGGCGGCGCGTGCTGGTGGAGCTTAAGGCCTGGTTGCGGATCGGGTCGGATGATGAGGATGGCGTGCTGGAGCGGCTGCTGGCGAGCGCCACGGGGCTTTGCGAACAGTTCATCGGACAATGGCTGATCGTGCGCGAGGCCAGCGAGACGGCGGGTGCGGACGGAACATGGCAGAGGCTGTCGGGGCGGCCCGTCGTGGCTATCCTGGGCGTGGAGGCGCAGGGGAGCGCGCTGGCGGCGGATGCCTATGCGATCGACATCGATGCGGCGGGGGACGGCTGGGTACGGGTACGTCCAGATGTGGGCATGGCCACCGTGCGCTATCATGCAGGCATGGCGCAGGATGCCGAAGGGCTGCCCGATGCCATCCGGCAGGGCATAGTGCGGCTGGCGGCGGAGCATTTCGGAGCACGGGACGGGCAGGTGGCGACGCCGCCTGCTGTCGTGAGCGCGCTGTGGCGGCCCTGGCGGCGGATGCGGCTGACATGAGGGCGCGGCTGCAGGCGCTGGTGGAGGCGCTGATGGAATCCGGGGCGGAGAAGCGGCGCCGTGAAATCGCGGCGGCGGTGCGCGCGGCCGGCGTCGAGGATGTCGGCATCGAAGGTGAACTGGTGCGGCTGCGCGGGCCGGGGCTGAGGCGGCGGTGGCTCAGCGATTTGGCGCTGCGTGAGGCGGGAAGGGGACGGGGATGAGCGCTGAGGTGGCGGTGCGAGCGGCCCTGATCGAGGCTTTGCGGGCGGACAGCGCGCTGATGAGCGGCCTCAATGGCCTGTTCGATGGCAGGCCGGGGCGGGCGAGCGAGCCCTATGCGGTGGTGGGCGACTGCCTGGGCAACGACTGGGGTGCGAAGGATGTTGATGGGCGCGAACTGACGCTGGCGATCCAGCTGTACGATGTCGGGGAGCGGCCGGAGCGGCTGGGAGCGCTGCTGGCGCTGATCGATCTGGTGGTTCGCGATGTCGGCGCGGGGGCCGAGTGGCGGGTCATCAGCGCGCGGCTGGTGCGCTCGCGTGTGGCGCGGACCGGAACGCGGGATGGCTGGCAGGGCGTGGCGGATTATCGGCTGCGGGTGGTGCGGGGCTGACGCGATCTGTCTCAACCGCGGCCGAACCTTTTCTGCACGCTGCAGGTCAGTTCAGACTGAGGCACGACGCATAATGTTGCGAGGAATTCGCTTCAGCATCCACCGCGCCTCCACAGGCTATCGCTCGGGGCGATGGATGGATGGTGAAACAAGTTCAGCATGACGCTGAGTGGGGATGCGGAGCGCGCGGTCAGCCGCCGGGCTTGGAATAATCCTCGAACTCGCCGACGATCTTGTCCTTATATTCCGAAACCTGTTCGTCCGCGTCCGATTGTGCGTCCGCATCGGACATCTTGCTGGACTTGTCGTCGTTGACGATGGCGGTGCGGAAGGCTGTTTCCTGCGCGCCGCACTTTTCCTTCAGTGCGGACTGGAAGTCGGCGAGCGTCAGCTTCTTGTCGAGCGCAGGCTGAATCTGCTTCGACAAGCATTCCGAATAGGCCTTGCGGCCCGCGCCGACCGCGTCGGCACCCTGCGGAGCAGCGGCCAGCATCAAAATGAGGGGTGCGGCAACGAGCATCTAAACCTCTCCAAATCCCGATTCATGCACGACTTGTCTTAAAGGAGAATGCTCCATGGCTGTGGAAAAAGGAAGCGCGTTTCTGTTGAGAATAGGCGATGGCGGTAGCCCCGCAGCCTATGCGACCGTCGCCGGCATGCGGACGACGCAGCTGTCGGTGAATGGCGAGGCAGTCAACGTCACGACCAAGGACAGCGGCGGCTGGCGCGAGTTGCTTTCGGGCGCCGGCGTGCGATCGGTCAGCGTGTCGGCGGCCGGGATTTTCACCGGATCGGCGGCGGAAGTGCGGCTGCGCAACCATGCGCTGGCCGGGACGATCGAGGATTACGAGCTGAGCTTCGAAAGCGGCGAGCGGATGCGCGGCCGCTTCCTGGTCACCCGGCTTGACTATGCGGGCGATTATAATGGCGAGCGCAATTATGCGCTGAGCCTGGAAAGCTCTGGCGCAGTGGTGTCGCTGTGAGCGGGGCGAATGGGGCGCGGGGCGAGGCCGCGCTGGACCTTGGCGGCGAGACGCTGACGCTGCGGCCGAGCTTCGCGGCGCTGGTGGCGGCGGAGGAGGAATTGGGGCCGCTGTTCGACCTGGTGGAGCGCGCGGCGGACGGAAAGCTGTCACTGGCCGATATGGCGGCGCTGTTCTGGCACTGTCTGGTTGATCCGCCGAGCGGCCTGACGCGCGAAGCGTTGGGCGAGGCGATCGTCGGCGCCGGACTGGCGAGGCTGTCGCCGGTGCTGCGGATCATCCTGAAGCAGATACTGGCGGGACGATGAGCTTCTTCAAGGCGGCGGCCCGGTTGGCCGGGGTCGCGGGATGGCTGCTGGGGTGGCGGCCGGACGAGTTCTGGCGATCGACGCCGGACGAGCTGGAGGCGGTGCTGCGCGCGGCGCGGGGAGAGGAGGAGACGGGACTTGGCGTCGATGCGGGCGAACTGGAGCGTTTGCGGCGAATGATGCCGGATTGAGGCGGGCTGTTTCTCGACTTCGCTCGAAACGGCGGAGTTGAGGAAGCGGGGCGCCGGGAGGTGAGCGCGAAAGGTCCTTCCCCAGCCTTCAGCAGAGTCATGTGGCCCTGCTGAACCTGAAGGGAGGGCTTCTTGCATTTGGGAGGTGGGGCTTGGACGAGGACATCGATGATCTGGTCGTGCGGGTGCGGGCGGATAGGCAGGCTTTTGGACGTGACGTCGAGGCGATGCGCGGGGAGCTGGAGGGACCATTGGCGTCGGGTGCGGAGCGGGCGGGCCGGCGCATCGAACAGGGGCTGCTGCGCGCGGTGCGGACGGGGCAGTTCGGCTTTGAGGATCTGAAGCGGATCGCCCTGCGCACGCTCGACGACATCGCCGCCAATGCGTTGCGGTCCGGCGTGGCGAGTGTGAGCGACGGCGGCGGGTTGCTGAAGCTTGCTGCGGTGGCGCTGGGCGCTCCGGGGCGGGCGACCGGCGGGCCGGTATCGCCGGGGCGCGCCTATATGGTGGGGGAGCGGGGTCCCGAACTGTTCGTGCCGACGGCAAGCGGGCAGGTGGTCGCGCACGGCCCGCCGGGCGCGCGCGACGTGCGGGTGAGCATCGCGGTGCAAGGCCGCGGCGAAGGGCAGGACGGTGCACGGCTGCTGGCGCGCAGTGCGCGGCAGGTGGCGCGGGCGGTGAGGGGAGCGCTGAACGGATGAGTGGCCTGGACTATTGGCTCGCCGACCGGAGGCGGGGGCAGGACAGCCGCTTCATCAAGCGGTTTGCGCCGACGCATTGGACGGTCAATTTCCCGCGCCCGATGATGGCGGCGGTCGTGACCACGGCGCCTGATGCGCTGCGCGTGGATGCGGTCTTTTACGGATCGGGCGATCTGGCGGGGCTGATCTGGGAAGCGGAGGACAGATGGAGTCATCCGCTGCTGGCCTATGAGACGGCGCGGGATTTTCGCCAGTGCGTGCTGCGCTTTCGCTGGCGGAGCGACGGGTTGCGGCGGCTGGATGAAACGCATGGCCCGACGTTGGCGATCGAGGGGCGCGATGCGGCGGGCGAGCCGCGAAGCTGGTATGTGCGGCTGTGGAACTATGCGAGCGGTACCGCGGAAGATGCTGAAATCGAGTTGAACTTCTCTGATCTTGCAGGCGGATTTTTGTTGCCGGGCGAAGCTGACCCGGTTTGGGCAGGCGATGTCGATCGGATGTTCATCTCGCTCGCGCCCCCTGGATATGATGCGGGAAGCACGCCGTTCCCAGCGGGTGTCGAAGGTTGGGCAGAACTGACTGATATCCAGTGCGATGGTGCCGGATCGGTGCTGCACATCGGCGATGTCGTGCTGCCCGAACATGGCCTGTCAATGGCGACGGGCTATGACGACTGTTTCAACCAGACGCCGGAGCGGATCGTGGCGATGATCCATGCGCTCGGCTATCGCGGCGACATCAACCATTATGTCGGGATGAGCCATTATTTCCGGCTCGAACCGCTGGGCGGCGGCCACTATGTCAGCCTGGCGGGCGGCGTTCTGAATGCGCCCTGCGCCGCCTGGCACGCGGACTTCGCACGACGCGCGAAGGCGCTGGGGCTGGGGATCATTTGGTCGCTGTCCTACGAACTGTTCGACGCGCATTGCTGGAACGACTGGAAGCAAAGAGCGGAGAATGGCGAGCCGGCACTGACCGGGTGGACACCGCCATCGACTTTGCTGTCGCCTGCCCATGAGGGCGCCATGAGCTATTTGCGGCTGGTTGCGGGCGCCTTTGTTTACATAGGGTTGGCAGCCGAAATTCCGATACGGTTCCAGGTTGGTGAACCCTGGTGGTGGGTCATGCCCGCCGATGGGCGCATCTGCCTGTATGACGATGCGGCGCGAGCGGCCTTTGGCGGAGCGCCGGTTTCCATTCCCGATGTGCGGAGTGCTTTGAGCGCGGCGCAGAAGGCGCTGCTGGATCAGGCGGGGGCGGTGTTGGCCGCTTCGACGGCGGCGCTTTGCAGTTGGGTGAAGGGGCTGGCGCCGGGCGCCGTGACGCATCTGCTCGCCTATCTGCCGACGGTGCTCGATCCGCTCGCGCCCGAGGCGAAGCGGGCGAACATGCCGGTCGGGTGGGCGTCCCCGGCCTTCGATGTGCTCCAGCTGGAGGATTATGACTGGGTGACGCAGGGGCGCGAGCGGCTGACGGCGCGCGGCGTCGAGGTGGCGACCGAACGGCTCGGCTACCCGGTCGAGGAGCAGCATTATTTTTCGGGGTTCGTCCTGCGTCCGGAGGAGGCAGGGCAGTGGCGCGAGATCGCCGCGGCGGCGGAGGCGGCGGTCAAGCGGGGCACGGCGGCGACATTTATATGGGCGCTGCCGCAGGTGGCGCGCGATGGCTTCACCTGCTTCAGGCTGGATGGGGAGAATGATGTGCAAGCCTTTGACGATGTGAGTTTTCCTCTGCCTATCGGGCGGGAGGCGAGCGTGGCCCCGAGCTTTTCAACGCAGGTGGTGGAGAGCCCCTCCGGCCATGAGCGCAGGAGCAGCGACTGGGCGGATGCGCGCCTGTCCTTCGATGCAGGGCCGGGGGTGCGGTCGGAAGCAGACATCGCGGCGCTGATTGCTTTCTTCCGGGCGCGGCGCGGGGCTGCGCGCGGCTTCCGCTTCACCGACCCCTATGATGATCGCAGCTGCGCCGTGGGCGAGGCGCCGGGCGCGCTCGACCAGCGGCTGGGCGTGGGTGACGGGGTGCGGGCGGAGTTTCGGTTGCAGCGCTTCTACGGGGCTGGCGAGGACGCCCAGGTGCGGCGGGTGACGCGGCCTGTGGCTGGCACGATCAGGGTCGCGGCCGACGGCGTCGAGCTGACCAGCGGGTGGAGCCATGTGGGGTTGGGCGTGATCGCCTTCGATACGGCGCCGGCGGAGGGCGCGGTGCTGACGGCCGGCTTCCGCTTCGACGTACCGGTGCGCTTTGCCGAGGATCGGCTGGACATCAACAGGGCGACCTTCGCGGCGGGCGAGGCGCCCTCCGTACCGCTGGTGGAGATACGCGAATGATCGGGCTGGAGGCTTTGGACAAGCCGCTTGCGACGCTGGCCTTCTGCTGGCGGCTGGAGCGGCGCGACGGTGTGGCGATCGGCCTGACGAGCCATGACCGGGATCTGCTGGTGGGGTATGTCCGCTACCGCGCGGCGCCGGGGATGACGCCGTCCGCCGTGCGCAGCGGGATCGGTGTGGAAGGGGGTGACGCCGATATCGTGGGCGCTTTGGTCGCCGATGCGATCAGCGAGGCGGACCTGATGGCGGGCCGATGGGATGGCGCTGCGCTGGAGTTGCGCCTCACCGAATGGGAGGAGCCGGGCGCGATGTGGCTGCTGCTGGCGAGGGGAGAGATCGGCGCGGTGGCGCGCAAGGGCGGCGCGTTCACGGCTGAGTTGGTGGGCGCGATGGCGGCGCTCAAGGGTCCGGTTGCGCCCTCGACCTCGCCGGACTGCCGCGCGGCGCTGGGCGATCGGGAGTGCCGCGTCGATATGGCGGGACGGCGGCGGCTGGTGCGGGTGAGCGAGGTTGCCGGCACCGTGGCGCATGTGGGCGAGTTGGAGGTGGGGCATTATGCCTTTGGCTCGCTGCGCTGGCTGAACGGGCGCAACTGCGGCATCGTTCAGGGTGTGATCGACAATGATGCCAGCGCGGTGATGCTGGCGGACCCGCCGCCCTCCCCGGTCGAGGCGGAGGCGCTGGCGCTGCTGACCGAAGGATGCGACCGGCGGCTGGACAGTTGCGTCGCGCGCTTCGGCAATGCGGTGAACTTCCGGGGGGAGCCCTACCTGCCGGGCACCGACCTGCTGACCCGCTATCCCGGCGCGTGAGCGATCCGGATCGGGCGGCGAGGATCGTCGCAGCGGCGCGGGCACTGGTCGGCGTGCCCTTTCGCCTGCATGGGCGCGACGCGCGAGGTCTGGATTGCGTCGGCTTGACGACGCTGGCCTATGCAGGGGCGGGACATCGAGGCGTGGTGCCTGACGAATATGGCCTGCGTTCGGGGAATGAAGCGCGCGCGCGGGACTGGCTGAACGCCGCCGGTCTGAAGGAGGTGTCGAGGGCCATGGCCGGCGACGTGGCCCTGGTTCGCGCAGGTCCGCTGCAACTGCACCTGATGATCAAGGTGCCGGGCGGTCACGTCCATGCTCATGCGGGACTGAGGCGCGTGGTGGAGATGCCCGGCCAGTCGCCCTGGCCGGTGATTGGCCACTGGCGAGCGTAACGAAAGGGGGAACATGGCTACGATCGTTTTGACCGCGCTGGGGACTGCCGTCGGCGGGCCGCTCGGCGCGGCGATTGGCGGGCTGATCGGCAACGCCTTCGACCATGCGGTGCTGTTCAAGCCCAAGGGAGTGCAGGGCCGGCGGCTGGCCGACGTTCAGGTGCAGACGTCGACCTACGGCGCGCAGTTGCCCAAGCTGTTCGGAACGATGCGGGTCGCGGGATCGGTGATCTGGGCGACCGACCTCAAGGAGACGAAGAGCAAGAGCGGGGGCGGCAAGGGTCGGCCGAGCGTCACCACCTACAGCTATTCGGCGAGTTTCGCGGTGGCTCTATCGGCAAGGGCGATCCGCTCCGTTCGGCGCATCTGGGCAGACGGCAATCTGCTGCGTGGGGCTGCGGGGGACTTCAAGACCGAATTGAGCGGATTTCGTCTCTATCGCGGAGAGGAAGATCAGGGCGCGGACCCGCTGATCGCCGCTTCGGAAGGTTCGGGCCGTACTCCGGCGCACAGAGGGATCGCCTATGCGGTGTTCGAGGATCTGGCGCTCGCCGACTATGGCAATCGCATACCTTCGCTGACCTTTGAGGTGGAAGCCGATGATGGTGCGATCGGCGTCGCTCAAATCGCTTCTGAACTGAGCGGCGGGATGTTGGCGGGCGATGATCTGGGCATGGTGGAAGGGCTGGCGGCAGGTGGAGCCGACATCGGGGACGCGATCGAGCCGCTGGTCGATGCGTTCGACCTGGCCTTCACCGCCGATGAGACCGGCTTGCGCTTGCGTGCTCCTGCGCGGGAGGCAGGGGCTCTTATTGCGCAGGATGTGCTGTGCCGGCTGGCGAACGGGCGGCCGCTTGAGGTTCTGGAGCAGTCTGCCGCCTCCGCTGAGGCGGTGCCGGCGGCGCTTGCCATCCGCTACCATGACGCAGCCCGTGACTATCAGGCGGGAGTGCAACGGGTCAGTCGACCGGGGCCGGGCCGGGTGGAGCAGGGGATCGACCTGCCGGCGGTATTGTCGGGCGACGGCGCGCAGGCGCTTGCTGCGAGGCGGCTTGCGGGCGCATGGAGCGGGCGCGCGACCCTCACCCTGCGATGCGGGTGGGCCGCGTTGCGGCATCAGGCGGGTGACATCGTCATGGTGGAAGATATTCCCGGCGTCTGGCGCATCGAGGAACGCGAGTGGGAAGCGATGGCGGTGCGGCTCAGCCTGCGCCGGCTGCCCTCCACCGAGGGAGCGCCCCCTGTGGGCGCCTCATCCGGCGGCATCGTGCGGGAGGCGGACCTGCCGCACGGGCCAACACGGCTGATGCTGATCGACCTGCCGCCGGTGAGCGACGACCTGGCCTCCACGCCGGTCGTCATGGCGGCCGCGAGCGGCGGTGCAGGATGGCGCGGCGCAGCGTTGTTCCTGATGAGCGCGACGGGCGAGGCCGTGCCGATCGGACGGGCTGCGCCGCGCGCGGTGATGGGCCAGGTCGATCTGTTTTCGGGCGGCGGAACCACGGCGCTGGTCGATGAAGCGAGCGTTCTCCATGTGTCGCTGCTGGCTGAAGATATGGAACTTACGGGCGCGGATGAGGCGGCGCTCGGGATGGGGCGCAACCTCTGCATGGCGGGACGCGAACTCATCCAGTTTTCCCGCGCAGTGAGGACGGGCGCGGCGAGCTTCCGGCTCGAAGGCTTGCGGCGCGGCTTGCGCGGAACCGAATGGGCCATGGCGCTTCATTTCGCGGGCGAGAATTTCCTGCTGGTGGAAGAGGACCGTCTGGTGGAGGTTCGTACCGCGGGCGGAGGAGCGCTGGAAATGGGCGCCTCCTTGACTGTCGTTGCGCTGGGCGCTGGCGACGTGGAGCCCGTTGAAGCGTCGATCGCCGTGAGCGGGGAAGCCGTGACGCCGCTGGCGCCCGTCCATTTGAGGTCGGCGGCGGACGGGGAGGGCGGCTGGTGCCTGAGTTGGACCAGGCGGAGCCGGAATGGATGGCGCTGGCTGGGTGGTGCCGACGTTCCCCTTTGTGAAGAGCGTGAGCTTTACGATGTTCGCGTCTTTTCAGGAGAGTTCCAGGTCCGCCAGGTCGAAACGGGAGAGCCGAGCTGGACCTATGACGCTGCCGCGCGGGCCGCGGATGGCGCTGAAGGGTCGGTGGCTGTGGCGGTGCGGCAGATCGGTTCCCACGCCCTGGGCCGGGCTTCGCAGATCATTCTTCCACTCTGAAGACCCCCTTTTCGAAAGGACAAAGGATATGAGCGTGGACATGACGGCGCGCTGGGGATTGCCCTTCCTGTTCGCAGGGCAGGCGCAGAAGGAACTTTACCATAACGAGGCTCTGGCACTCATCGACATGCTGCTCCACGGTTGGGCGGAAAGCGCGGATCAGGCGATCCCGCCATCGGCTCCGGTCGTGGGGACTTGCTGGATCGTGGCGGAGGATGCGGGGGATGCGTGGGAAGGCCAGGAAGGGGCGGTCGCCTGCTGGACCGACGGCGGATGGCGCTTCGTCACGCCGCGATCAGGGCTGTCGCTGTGGGTATCGGACCGGGGGCACGCGCTGCACTATGACGGAACCGACTGGCAAGATTCTTCGCTGCGCCAGGACGGCTTGTATATCGCAGGCCAAAGAGTAGTAGGGGAACGGGCAGACGCCATCGCCTACCCGAGCGGCGGCGGCTCGGTCGATGCGGAGGGGCGGGCGGCGATCGCCCGGATCATCGACGTCTTGCGCGCTCATGGTCTTGTCGAACCATGACTTGCGGCAAAGGTTTTTTTACCATCATCGGTGCATTTTAATAGCCTGGAGACTGACTCTCGGGGTTCTGCTGCGGCTTTTATGCAACAGTTTCCCGAAATGTGGACTTGCCATGAAACTTTCCTCCGGATAGATGGTTTCGGTAGTCCTTCGTGACACTTTTGAAAGGGGAATCCAAATGCGGAAGCTTGCCCTCGCGGCTGCTCTTGCGACTAGCGCCCTGGCCACTCCGGCCCTCGCGCGTGATGACAGCTGGTATATCGGTATCGATTCCGGCGTCGTTCTGGTCGAAGATCAGGACATCACCTTCACCCCCGGCCGTGGACCTGGCGGCGTGGCCACTGCCAGCACCACGCTGGAAAATGTGGACTACCACAAGGGCTGGGATGGCGACGCGGTTATCGGCTATGACTTCGGCGGCTTCCGCCTGGAGGCTGAAGCCGGTTACAAGCGTGCGGAAGTCGATCTCGACAAGAGCGGCTTCGGCGGCGCAGCCTCGGCTCTCTCGTTCATGCTGAACGGCTTGCTCGATTTCGGTGCTGATGACGGCCTGCAGGGCTTTGTCGGCGGCGGCGTCGGCGTGTCGCGCGCCAAGCTGGCGAACGATCTGGTGAATGACAGCGACACTGGCTTCGCTTGGCAGGCACTGGCAGGTGTTCGCTACCCGCTGACCAGCAACATCGACGTCTCGCTGAAGTATCGCTTCTTCAACCAGGACGATATCAAGCTCGTTCCGGCTTACACGACCTTCGCCGGCCCTGCTGGCGCGACCGTCGATACCAAGCTGCGCACCCACAGCCTGTTGCTCGGCCTGGCGTACAACTTCGGCGAGCCTGCTGCTCCGCCGCCCCCGCC
>NZ_ASTG01000005.1 GCF_000412635.1 Sphingobium bisphenolivorans | reverse complement strand
TCGCATCCTGTCAGTCGCCGCGCACAAAAGGCCACTTAGCCCCATTGAGATAGAGCGGAAGCTGGAGAAGGAACGCGAGGCTGCAAGCAAGCGCAGTCAGGCAGAATACATGGCAATGCCTGAGCAAGACAGACTGGAGTTCGAGGCGATAATGAGAAAGGCTGCTGACGATCTCAAAGCCCAGAACGAAAAGTTATCGACGCCGCATAAGCTGCCCTACGGCGCCTGAGCCTGCACGATAGCTGCTTCGGGGCGTCGCAGTGCTCCACTAGTTGCGGAGGGCTTTGTAGGGGCTTAAACTCGCGCCCGTTGCCCGTCCCGTTTTCCCTCGGCGTAGCCATAACCCCTCCAACTCTTCCTGAGCGAAGCGAAGGCACAAGCGCAGCGCTGGCTGTCCGCAGGACAAATGGCGGCGTCGCAGACGATAGTCCTGGCGAAGCACCCAGAACAAATCACTCAGGGAGATCACGACAGGCAGTGAGCGGCGGCTTTGGTGGCTACGCGACTGGTCGCGGAGACGCCAAAGGCGGAGGGAACGCCTAGGCGTCGGATTTGTGGTAATGATCTTAGCTGGGAGCCAAATGGGCTGGGTGTATTACTCTTAAGAGTAATATATCTAGTCTATTGGTACGCAACTTAGTTCGTTGCCGCAAAGCCGTGAACTCTATATATACCTAGTCTATTGGTAAGCTCGCTGAGCAGATATATCATTCAGGCGCAATGATATATTGATGCCCCATTTGCCCTAGCTGTATAAATAGACATAGAAGAAACGCAGACTGTCAAACTGCCGTTCTTCGGCAGCAGGTCTGACGTTTCATCCTAAGCGAAAAAGTCTTGGTCCGCTGCGTGTATGACAGTCCGCGCAGCGGACTTTTTCGTTTTAGGAGAACAGAAGATGGAAAACATCTCGCATCAATTAGCCGCATATCTCAGGTCTTGGTATGAGACTACAGTCAAGAGCAAGACAGCCGCAGGTGTCACTGTAAATCTCACATTCGATGAGTTTCTTGCACTCTTTGAAAAGCGCCAGCTAAACAGCTTACAGAAAGCCATTGACGCAAACAGCATCCGCTACCTTCAGGATGAACATAACCCATACGCATACGTGGCGACATGGAAGAGCTATGCGGCTTGTTCCTCAGGTGTCTACGATGTCAACACTGCCCTGATTTGCTCGCGCATGAAGAGCGCAAAGATCAATCTACCAGCAGCAGGTGACAAGCTGCGTCCCTCCCATTGCGCTAACATCAGGAGGTCACTGACCGGGGTGGAGAAGACTGAAGAGCATTGCCAAGCGATCAGCGAAGCCAAGAAAGGAAAGCCGATCGCCGGATGGTCAGAAGAGCGGAAAACCGCTCGACGCGAGCTTCGTCAGGCCCAAGAAGCCGCGAAGAGAGCAGCTTGTGCGCCTTTAGAACTGATCGTTGAACAGCCTGAAAAGAGTATCGAAGTTGCCACTAAAATTGAACTGGCTGATTATGAAGAAACCGTGGAAGGCATGGTTGATCGCCTGAATGAGGCAGACATCTATTTCGACCTGTCCGCTGCCTCGGTCGTGCGAACTCATCTCGCTCGTAACTATGGAGAATGGTTTGCGAGGCAAGGCACATATTGGGACGACTACTTCGCTTGCGGTTGGCAGCAGAGCGGAATTGTCTTGGAAGTGTGTTGCTTCGCCATATCCAGCCACATTGAATGCACCTGGAGCTTCCCTGCCGAAGACAAAGCACTTGCTATGTTGTTTAAGCTGACATTCGGCGGCGTGTAGGCATCAGATAACTACCCCGAGAACAGAACACAAGGAGAGGCGAATGACGCAGCAGGAGTTAGAAGCGTTTATCGCAAAGGGTGGCAAGATCACCAAAGTTCCAACAGTCGTGAGAGAACCAAGCAAGCCCAGGCGTCCACGTTCAAGCAAGTGGTCGAAGGCAAACGCGTTCAAGTCAGGCGGGTGGCTGTCTTAGATTTTGATCAGCTAACGAAAGGATTTACGTGACATCAACAAATGGCCGCGATACCTCGAACGCTCGTTTTTTTTGGGGGGAAGGGAACTATGAAGAGGTTTGTTATTGCTGCGCTCATGCTGGGGGCAACCACTTCGGCTAATGCTGCGCCGGTCTGGAACAACATCGAATTTGGCATGACCCGCGCTCAGGTTGAGGCGCTTTATCCAAAAGGGAAGGGCGTCAGCTACCAGAGCCATAACATTGAGGTGAGCGACATCACGGTGACAGGCAAGTGCCAAGCCGAAGCGAACATCCGTTTCGATGACGCTGGATTGGTCAAGGAAGTCATGATCGCTGGCAATCCGTCAATGGGTGGGCGCTGCTCGAACGATGTTTTGACTGCGCTTTCCGCGAAATATGGTCAGCCCGCGAATTGGGACGACGCCCAAACCAGTATCCTTAGCCGCGAAGGCAAGGTGGCTGTGTGGAGCCGCACTGATGGCGTTGCTATGCGCTTCAAAAAATATACCAACGGCGCGTTCGGTGGCGGCGGTCTTGGCAAGGCAAGCTGGGAACTCAGCTACACCAAGGCCGACGCAATTTCGCTCTGATCATTCAATGTTTGCGTGTGACTTGTGTTGCGCGCTCACGTTCTCTGAACGGGCTACAAACGCCCTAGCTACTCAAAGGCAGTGGATCGTGGCCGGGTTCCTCATGGTGAAGCACATCGCCTAGACGCCGCATATCCACTGCCTGACCGCAAGCGTCACAGGCATAGAAATGATCGCGCTCATCCAGCAGCTGGGGATATTCGCAGCGCAGCGCGTTCAGGGCTTCGCGGTCAAGGTCGGGATCGAGGTCGAGGATCATACCAGCAATTCCCTTACTGTGGCATGTCTGAGCTTATCCGAACCACGGAGATAGCGGATGCGAGCGCGCATCAAGGGTTCAAGCCAATGTGCCGCTTTCCGCTTCTCCACCTTCAATGGAGGGGTGTTGCGCCCAAGCTGATCGGCCATTGACCAGAAGCGATCCTTGTCCTTGTTTGTCAAGGTCAGCATCGCGCCGCCGACATATTCCAGCCCATCAGCAGCTTCGCGGGCCAACAGCGCGGTTGTAGGGCCGACGCCTTGCTCGGTGCCGACGATTACGAACTCGCTCTCCACGAACGTCTTTGTTTTGACCCATGAGGTCACGCGTCCGCTGCGATAGCGGGTACCAATCTGCTTAGAGACGATCCCTTCCAGTTCCATATTCTCGACTGCCTCAAACATGGCAGTGCCATTGCCAATGACGTGCTCGCTGAACTGGATCGGAAAGCCGGGATCATGTTCGCCGATTAGGTCATGCAACATTGACCGGCGTGTAAGAACGTCGAGGTCACGAATATCTCTGCCGTCCAGATGCAGCAGATCGAAGGCATAGAAAATCAAGCGTTCTGGCTGACTGCCAATGGCACGGCGCAAGGAGTCGAAATCGGAGCGGCCAGCTTCGTCCTGAACGATAACTTCTCCGTCTATGATAGCCGACGAGCAAGGCAGGCTTTTTGCTGCGGCGACGATCAGCTGATAATGGGCCGTCCAATCATTGCCGTTTCGGGTGAATGCGCGAACGTCCTGGCCCTCGATGATGATCTCAGTGCGGTAGCCGTCATGCTTAATCTCGTGGAGCCAGTCATGGCCATCCGGCGGCTCGTCAACCAACGTGGGCTGCATCGTGGGGATGAAGCCTAACCCGGTGCGCTTGAGCGCCCTTGAGAGGGCAGCAGTAGCCATGGGAAGCCGACACATTTGAGTCGAGTCGAGTTCCCGATGCGGCGAAATGAATCTGGGAGCAGGAACTTGCCACCAGCGCAAACACAGATTTATCCACAGCTTTTCCACACTCCTCCCTGGGGGAACGATGCTGTCGTTCCGGCATTGAACCAATGAAGGAGAGCGAAAATGGCCGACAACAAAACTAAGCGCGGTGGTACTGATCGGAGCCGGGTCGCAGCTAGTGAAGGTTATGAGGTCAACTACTTTGCAAGGAAGCACAAAATCACCGCCGAACAGGCGCGCGAACTCATCAAGAAGGTCGGCAATGATCGTGACAAACTTAACGCTGCTGCTGCTCAAGTGAGGAAGCGATGATCGCAGAATTCACCCTACATGATGGTAATCCCGTCAGCGTCAATATGGATCGCGTAGATTACTTCCAACCTGACGATGACGGAACAATGATCGTCTTCGCGGACAAGGTATGTGTCTGCGTACAGGATAGCTATGACGCAGTTGCTGAGGTTCTAAACCCTGAACGGCAAGCAGGCTGCTAACTAGAAAGCCCCGCAAGTTGCGGGGCTTTTGTTATTCTGAAAGCTTTCCAGCCTTCCGATCCTCTTTGATCGCGCGCCAGCGATACACAACCAGAGCGATACTCAATGAGGTAGCGACCAGCGAAGCAATCGGCGCAATCAACTGCGCCCATGAGGACACCAGCACAACCGCTGAATAAGCGGCCACCCCGACATCTTTGAAGAATCCCTGATAAAACAAGCCGTGAATGTCGGCCATGTGATCACGCATCGATCTGCCCTCCAGTGGGAACGAGAGCGCCGACGACGGCAACGGCCACAAACGCAAATGACCAGGGCGCGGACAGTGTAGCAGCACCTGTGATCCCGACACCCACAGACACCCACGTGGAGCGTTCATTCAGTCTAACGCGTAAGTAAGCGGGGGATGCGCTAATGCGCTGTAGAACCCCTCTAAGGGCATCTGTGATAGAATACATAGTGGGCGACCTCTCTTGTTTGCCCACTATTTAAGCGTATCGGTCGTACAGCGCGCGCGGAGGTTGGTCAGGCTACGCAGATCTTCTCTACGTCGAGCAGATTGAAGCCTGATCTTTTCCCTGTAATTACTACGCGCCGTCCGAGCAGATTGCGCGATCGCCACGACAGAAGAAAGCCCACATCAAGGTGCCATTCGCCGCCGTCATCGCGGCGCAAAATCCATTGCCCGGCGCGATTGTTGAGCCATCCCGTCTCATCGTGGCGAGTTCCCAGTGGCAATTTCTGTCCCCTTAGCCGAAGATGTATATCGTCAGCTATATGGAAGGGTTTGTAAAATCAACTTGTTGCTGACGCAGAATGAACATGATCAGCGTCTCAAAAGGAAACATTTCAAGCGGCTATAAAGCTGATGCCCGATAGCGAAGTGAATGCTGTATTGCCTGACTGCATGATCACATCGCCGCCAGCGGTGACGTCGATGCGGCAGGAGCCGCCTCCCGACCAAGGCCCGAACATGAGCGTGCCGCTGGGCCTGAAACCCGGCAGCAGCGTGAACAGCGTAACGCCGGCGGTGCTGCTGCCACCGGGAGCCTGGACAAGCCCTTCAATCACGACGATTCCCTCTGCCGTCTTGTAATATTGAGCGCCGAGATACCCGCCTCCATAGTTGATCCAGGGGCTATTGAGCGATGGAAGCTGAACAGCCGGAGTGGTGAGCAGCCCTTGTTTTTGCGCGTCCAGTTGCGAGATTGCCAATTGAACATCCGTGGCTGAAATGCTGCCGACAGGAGAGCAGCCAACGATACCTGCGGTAAGGTTCGACCAAGTGGTTGCGCCCTCTGCGGAACTGAACTTCTGGAGAATTTGGCCGCTGGAACCACCATTCGGCACCTGATTAATCGGCACGAATTCAAGGCCGCTACCATCGGCTTTGATCCTCAGATATTCCAGACCATGCCCGATGTAGCTGTCGGGAACGTCTTGCAGGTTGAGAAGCGTGTTGGCCGCTGGATCAGGAAGATCGCTGAGCCACGGCTTGGCCGGTTTCCAAATGTGCTTCGCCGCGTCGAACGTAAGAACGTCATCCATGACGGCGGGCAAGGCTAAAGCCGCATCTTTAATATCGCGCATGGTTATGGCTGGCGCGCTCCTGATCTTTGGAACATAGCTATCGCGCATGATCTGCGTGTAGGCCCAGATGAAGACAGGATCGACGCCCCACTCATATGCTGCTGCTGCCGCATTTGTGCTGTATCGCCAGATGGGGCCTGTATCCCTATAAAGCGCGAACCCGGCGAAATAGTGCTGCGCTGAACGAGGATAGCCAAGCGTATCTTCAATCCGTGCGCGCCCTGTCGCAGATAGATCGGCCCGGTTCTCAATCACGAAGTCATAGTCCTCAACTTGGAGAACGTCGAGCGCAGGATAAGCGAGCGCTGGAGGCATGTTGACGCGGTGCGTTTCCGGCGTCTGCTCATTCAGAAGTTGAGGCAGGTAGAGCAAGGCATAGCTTCGCATCGTCGGATGATCCTCACGAACGGAAGCCAGCAGGTTGAGAATTGACGCCGCCAGTTGTTCGCCCAGCCAATCCAGATAGGCGAGCTGTGCGGCGTCCATGCTCGTCGTCATGCTCTCGATTACCGGCGCTGCATGGCCAGTTTCAGTCATGTAGCGCGCCGTAGTCGCAGCATCGTAGAAATATGGCTTGTAGGTGCGGAAATCGACCCAATACCAAGGTTCGCCCACCTGAAAATGAACTTCCAAATCGGCTTCAGCGGCGATGGATGCAAACTGCTGGGCGACCTTCTGGAGATAAGCCATCGCATCCGCGTTGCAGGGCGACATCAAACTCGACGGCGGTTCCCATCCAGTGAGAGCAGGCAAGCCATCGCTGTCCATCTGCCTCCAAGCAAGCGGCACGAAGCTGTTGAGCATTTCATAGCTGAGCGACAGGATCAGCGTCATATTGGCCGACTTTAGCCGCTGCGCGAGATCTTCATGCCAAAGCCGACAAGGGGTGTTCAGCGGCGACGAGGTGTCCTGCGCGACATAGCGGCTCTCACCACCATCCCATGCCCAGCTGAAATAATGGCTCATCCCCACGTAATGGTTGAACTCGCCCTGGTAGCCGAGCAGTTCGCAATTGCGGGTGATCCTCGCAGGCACGACATTGTAGGTGTCGTCGTACCCATTCGCCATTCGCAGGCGATGGACGCCCCCTGGCCCTAGCCCACACGTGAGTGTGGAATTGCTCCCGCTAACAGCGATGTTCGTAAGGGTCAGGCTGCCCTCTATCGGCGCAGTGAGGCGCGCTGTTGATCCTTCCTCAAAGTTGCCCGGCACAAACGAGAGGAACATGCGGTCGATATCGCCCGCATAGACATTATCATCGCCATCGAATCCGCCAGGCAAATCATCAAAATCGAGAACGCAGTGCCCAGCCATGCCGTCACCGCTTGTTCGACAATGGTAGAGCATCACGTAAGCGGTCATTGGTGAGCCGTTAGCCTTCCGACCTTCGATCGTTAGCGTGACGCCGTTAATCTCATCGACCTCACGGACATCGCCGCTCAGCTGGTAATCGAATGACAGAACGCATCCTCGATAGTCTCTGTTCGTATCATAGGCAGTGGTCGCATGATCCAGCGCGTCTTCTGATTCCCAGATAAGCCCCGCCAAGTGTCCTCTCTCATGGAAAACTGCATCAAGCTGGATCGCATCCGGTGCGGTTGTTCTTACCGAAGCCATCATCGTGCTCGGAAAGTTGCAGGTCCAAAACATCGGATCGAAGCGAGGGCGACTTTCTACAGCTATGCGGTCCTGCGGCTTGGCAAGTGCGAAACGCGCATTCTCGATAACATCAAGCGTTACGTCAGCGCCGTCGTGCGGCTTTGTGCCTGCGGGATTGGCTACATTGTCCCAGGTGATACGGGCACGTTGAAGAAGCTGATAGAGCGTCACTCGGTCGGTGCATTGCTGCCCACCATTTGGCACAACTGCTTCAACCACGACCGCACTAATGCCGTTCGATCTACATATTTGGTCGAACAGCGTCGCTGCGATAGAGACAGTATCGTCGTCAGTGAAATCTGTGATAAAGCCCGTCGCTTGTAGGGTGGCAGCATCGCCTTCTGCCAAAACGGAGTTATCTATCCGTTTGATGCGCCATTGAGCGGCTGCCGTGACATTGTGTCGTGTTACAGATAGGGTGGTTGTCTGCGGAATGACGTGGCTGTTGGTATCATAGGCATAGAAGTGATGGCTAGTTGAGAGCTCGATATATTTGCTAGTCCCATCAACAGCACGAGCCTTAGATATCGTGAATGTCTTATAGATATCATAGCCGTTGTAATATGCTCGAAAGGTCGCATTCGCGTTATCATTCGCAACAGATGTCACGCGGTACTCTCCTGACGAAGCGTCGATAGTGACGGAACAGCCTTCCTGAAACTCGACATTGTAAGTCGCGCCATTGCCTACGGTCACATCTGCGCCGTTATCATGAATTTTGAACTGGCCGCTGAAATTATCAAGGGAAGTCATCTGTTAGTCCGTTCTGCTGATCTCCCGATATTTATGTGATGTTGCCATCGGTGTCTGACGGAAAGGCGACATACTCGTTTGTCAAGTAGCCCAAGATAGTTGATGCGTTGGTGTCTCTTGCGCTGATGACTTCTGTAGTCGTCCAGTTTCCCCATTTGCCGCTGAACATAAGGTATCGCGCTCTGATGATGTGATTGACCCCACCAGCCATAGCCATGAAGGTGAACGCTTCTGCCTCGTGATTGAAGCGGTCAGTAGCCGTTTGCCAATTTTCATCATTTTGCGCGCGATATTCTATTTGGATCGCTTGAACGCCATCATCGGGTGCAACCCATGTCACATCAATCTGACTGACAAGAGCGCCATTGCTGTTGGTGATCGTTCGGGTGGTTGATAGCAGTGCCTCAACGGGAATGCTCTCGTTGGGATTGTAAGCAGGAACTTTGACGACGGCCGGCAAGGGCTTCGTTTCATCGTCGTCCCACGCATAAATCTGCGCGTCTTCCTCTTGAAGCGTCATGTTGAAGGTGAGATCGACAGTTTCTGCTTGGCTGATGACGCGGAAGAGTTTGCCGTTCCATCCAAGCTCAGGAATGACCATCCTGACCAATGACCCCACCTGAACCATAAAGGCCTTGGGGCCGAAGATAGAACTAAACGTCGCCGTGTAGCGGTTCCTGACGAGGTTCTGCTTCGCAATGCGCTGCGCTTGCTCGAAGCGAGTGACGGCGGCGAAATCCAGCACCATTGGGCGCGGTATGCCGTCATCAAGTGGGGCAATTTCGATCTGCCCCCAGTCGTTCAGCTGATAGAGGTTTTCTGGATCGGGGAAGCGCCCACGTGCCAAGCTGAACGTGTCTTTGAGGGACGCGTTGTCAGGCGTGTAACTGTATTGCCCGATCAGATCGTCTGGCGTGAAGGTGATCGTAGGGCCGTCGAGGTCATCATAGCCAGCGATCAGCTGATACATGCCAGCCGTGTCGACCAGCTTGGCTGTCCCCATCGCGGCAGAGATGACGTTGATATTGGCTTCGTGCGTATCCGCCGTGGTCAGCAGGCAATCGCAGTAGAAACGCTGAACCGTTCCACTACTCGTGATGACTGGCTCTTCGCACATGTTCGCGTAAGTGATGAAGTTGCCGAGGTCGATACGGTCGACGGGAACGCCCATGCCCCAAGCTAGACGGCCATTGATCCTCCATCCGATCAGATAGGCAAGCAAGCACAGCGCGGGGTTGCGGCCAATGTCCTTACCGCCATCAACGAAGGACCATGTTTCCTGATTGCTCGCCCTGTGACTGCCGATCCCTCCAGCAGTGCTATCAAGGCGCGGGTCATAAACTGGGCATCCATCAACGACTGTGGTAATGCGAGTTGGCAGGCCGTCTGGATATATGTCCGTATCCAGCTTGAAGATCATTTTGAGATGCGCGCAGCCCGTGAACGTGGCAGTGTCCTTCCAGTAGTTGCCGCTGCCGAACTCTTCTGCGTTGTCTGTGCTGCCTTCTTTGATCGCGCCAATAAGAAGGCCGTTATCATCCTTGTATCGACCGACTGTGATATTGCTTGAGTATGAAAGTTCGTCCTCAAGATAGACTTGACGAACGTTGTGAATACGATGGCTGGCAAGTGCGACAACCCTGTGTAGGTAAGTGCCCTTCTTGAAGATGCTTACAGCTAAGGTTTGGCCCTTAAAAGGGCTATTCGCGTTGGCTTCGATCCTATCATGTAGGTAGGTCCAACCACTCCGCTTCAACTTCTCGTGGAAACGTTCATCTGCGCCTGCTGCTGTTCGGCCAAATACGATCTTGCGCGGAGCAGTTGGGTCGGTGGTGATGTTATAGCTCAGACCTGAACCAAACATCTTTGGTTTGCCCATGATCAGCCGCGATGCGAGCGACATGCCAAGCCCGACGATGACACCCGCTACCACTTTAGCCGCGATTGCTGCTGCGCTCGTTCCTGCGGCTGCTAATGCGGATGACGCTGTCGCGCCTGCTGCTACAGTTCCGCCAAACGCGCTAAAGAGTGCTGGAGCGAGATAGCTGAACGCTACCACGGCAACTACCGCAAGAGCGATAACGGCGACGAACTTAACAATTTTGCCCACTTCAATACCCCACTTGTTGTGAGGTATTTATTTGTAGGTGCCTTAGTAGGGGGATGGGGCTTAACTCATGTTGATACCAGACATCGCCGATCTCAACTCAGCGCGGTAGGTCAACGAGTGGGCATGTTAACAGCAATGAAACTACGTATTTTGGGATCGAAGCGTATTCCCATGCTTTATAGCCGCTCATCATCGGGGACGGTAATCGACATGGAAAGTACAGCCGATCGCGAGCGCTTAGAATGCGCGCTCAAGCGGAATTTAGATATGAAGGCACGGTCGAGAAACCCCAGTTCAGCGGCAGTGCATGACGCTTGGATCAGGTTTTACGGGACGATTATTCAACATCACCCGATTAAGCGATGATTAGGACGGGATCATCTTTGCCAGTCAGCCGATGCGCCAGCAAGCATCGCAATCAATTGAAGGCCAAGGGGCAAGCCCAACGTCTTCTAGAAAATAGCTGAAACGTCCGACGCAAACACCTAGATAGAAGCGACCGTTCGCTTGTCTGCCAACGATGTCCCCGCGCCTGGCCTGAGAAGCATGAACACTCTCGCCAAGTCGGTCAGACACGCAATCGTAGAATGACTTATAGCCATTTTCGATCAGCCACCTTCCGGCTTCCTTCCAACTGGTATATTTGCCTGCGAAGTCGGCTGTAATGTCTACTCCAGTTTGCGCCCTGATTGCTCCACAGATGAACGTCGCGCAGTCGTGGCTATCAGGCTTTGTTGCGCCCCAATCAAACCGATAATCACTTACGCGGTCGATGTAGGTGGATAGGGCGTCTGGCCAATGAGAGAGGCGTTCGAAGGTCATTTCAATCCTGTTGCTAAGCGGCCAGGCACACGGGGATCGTTCGCGATGCTTACGGCATAGGCTTGGCTTGTATCGTCGGGGTCAAAGAGCGGCTGGTCGAGATAGGTCGATGCGCTCGCATTGGTGATCGACGCAGAATGGCTCTCGATTGTAAGTGTAAAGAGGCGCTGCTGGCCGTCGTAAGTCAGGGACAGCTTATCCATTATCCCGCTACGAACGCGCCTAAATGACCAGATCGCTGGAGTGGTCGCATCGGGTGGTGTGATCATCAGTGCGCGCCAGAGGATCGCCTTGCGGCCCTTATATTCGCTGCTGTCGAGGGATGCGCCAATGAGCGCGTCAGGCGTAGTTTGGGGCACAGCGAGTGCGAAAGAAAGTTCATCCGATCCCTGATACGAGAAGGAGTTTTCGCCGATCTGGATCGGGACGCCCTCAGCAATCGGTTCAAATGTTTTGTTGTCCAGGTATATGTCGCCGCTGCCCATCGGCGTGATCGCCGTCCAGCCGGTCCAGAGGTGAACCGGGTCAGATTTGAAATCTAGGAAGCCGATTATGGCTGTGCGGATACCCTCCGCTTCAAGCGCTGCCAGCCATTCGGCAGTCATACCATCACGCATGTTACCTCCTTACAACTTCTGGACGCACTTGAGCGGGCGCAGGTAGATGACCTCTGCATCCTTGCTCTGGCCGTTCACGCCTTCGCTAGTAGCGATACGCAGTTCCACCTTCGGTGCCGCGAATTCTACGGCTGTGTTGGCGGCAAAGTTCTTCCTCAGCGCGGGCTGAAACTCGATGATCGCCACTCCACTAGTTGCGGAGGATGGCACGACGGTGATCTGATGGAGCGAGTTGTTGATGCTAAAATAATCGCCGACCTCAAGCCCGGTCGCCTCGCTGCCGGTCCAGCCTTTTACCGCGATGCTGTTGCTTTCGGCGAAGCCTGCGCTGTTGAGGGATTTGCCGAAGATCGGCTTGCCGCTGCCATGGGGCTGATACAAAAAGCTGCCCATAGCGCCATTCAACGACAGCACCCAAGCGATGTGCTGCTTGGCCTTGATGCTGTCATGTGGCTGATTTGGGAAGGATAGCTGAACCTGCCACTGCGAGAAGTTATTCACGACCGTAGCATGGCCAGTGAACGGTGATTGAGCCACGCCCTGATTGTTTAGTAGCTCAATATCTTCTGTTGATGGAGTTATTGGTGGTGCGCCAATCGGGTACGTAGTCATATTGCCTCTCGCGTTTTAATTATTTAGTGAGCAAGCAGGCTTTGCTGGGTTGTAGCAAACAGGGGGATTTCAGATGAAGTTGGGCTTAATTGTGCTGCCGATGCTGATGGCAATATCGGCGTGCGACAGCGCGAAAGTGGAAAAAGAATCACAAACACTACAGCTTCAAAACGAAAATTCGTCAAAAGCCGTTCTCCCTTCGGAGCCCGAAAAGCTCGCGAATGGAAGCGCGACAGTCTCAAACGAGGGCACTGAGCGGTTTTCGTGTTTAGGACTGAGAAGCGGCGAGTATGATACTGACATAGAAATTTCAGATATAATACCGAGTGGCGATCATATGGGACCAGTCGGCAAGTATATGGTTACTGGCACGGGCGATTTTCATGGTGCGGCTGGGTTGGTGAGATTGTCGGGCGATGAGTATGAATTCATCGACGGGAAGCTAGGCGACCTGAATGCTAAGATACAGCCATCTTCTCAGGGGTTTTACGACATCGCAATCGGCGATACTCTCGCTCAGTGCGATAAGGAGGGTTCTGACTAAGCGTCACAGCCTCGGTCTGCTGAGCTTATTCATCGTATGCTCCGTTGCTTGAGCCTTGATCGAGGGCAGTGCTTCGACGATGCCCTGCAGGACCAGTTCCTTTGTCCGGGCTTCGTTCTGGCTCTCACGCGCATCGACATTGATCGTCAGTCCGCCAGCATTGCCGGTGATCCCAGACAGCACGTTGTTGGGCAGAACTTTTGTGCCACCGCTCAGATAGGCGAGTTCGGGACCGCGCTCTCCGACCAGCTTCCAACCAGAGGACGAAACGTGACCGCCATTAGCGTGAGCGCCCATGAAATCATTGTAAGCACCGCCCATTACGATGTCGCCACCACCAGCAGAGCCGCCACCAATGCCGATGCCCGACAGCGCACCGCTCAACAGCCCACCCAATGGCTTGATGAAAGCCTGCTGGATGATGATCTCCGCGATGCTGGCGAGGATTTGCTTCGCGACGCCTTCGAAGACATCGCCAAAGCTCTTCGCGTTCACGATTGCGTCGGCAAGTCCGCTGCTGATGCTTTCCAAGCCGTGCGCTGCAATGCCTTCTAGGCTTTCCTGAACCTGTGCAGCGCTATCAGGCAGGCTGTCCAAATAGCTTTCGAGCGGTCCCATGGTGTTCTTGACCACTGACTGCGACATCGCGCCATATTTGCTATCCAGATTGTCCAGCCTGCGTTGTGCTGTTGCGCGCTCTTCTGGCGATGCCTTGCTTGTTGCGGACAGGACAGCTTCTAGTTCCATCTTCTCGCGCTTCTTCGCCAGTTCAAGACTGCGGAGTTCGATGTCACGCTTTTCGCGAGCCGTCTTTGCCAACTCACCCGTGATGCCTAGCATTTCCAGCTGATCAGATAGTTCAGCATCCTTGCGCTTCAGCAGTTCCTCTTCAATGCGCGAGGCTTCCTCGTTGTTGATCTGGTCCTTGTGCGCCAGCGCGATCTTCTCTTCCATCTGAATGAGGTTCTTCGCCTCTTCCTCAGTGTAGCGGCCACTCTGGTTCTGCTGCGTCTTAACTTCGTCTAGAATTTCCTTCTTGCGGTCGGCAAGTTCCTTCTCGATGGCTTCACGTTCACGCGCATAGCCTTCCGCGTAGTTGCCTCGATCAATATATGATGCGCGAGCAAGTTCGGCATCGGCACGGGAAAGGTCTTTCTCATATGCCGCGCGGCGTTCGGCTTCCTTCTGCGCCAGTTCCGCTGCTGATGGACCGCTCGGCTTAGATGACGAGCCGGTGGGTTTTGGAGTAGGGAGATCGCCTTTCGGCAAGGCACCTGCTCTGGACGCGGCAACAGCCTGATTGAGCAATCCAACTTGGCGCTGCCATTCCTTGAGATGCTGTTGCGTATCACGCCTGACGGTTCCAGCTACGCCAAGATCGGTAGAGCCTGCGCCCTTGGCATTGTAGTAGGCGGCCCTTGCTTCGTGCATCTTCTTCTGGCGGAAACGAATGTCCATGTTGCTGTCCTGCATGGCCTGGTCCATCTTTCCGCCGAGCAGAAAGCCCCCGACAGCGCCGATTGCTGCGCCTGGCTGCCCAGCTGCCATACCACCGGCCATTGCGACCATGATAGACATCGCAACCCTTGGGTTCTGTTGCCAGAACTTCATCAACTCCGATGTCACGCTCGAAATGCCGCTGGCGAAGCCCGCGATCGCGCTGGCGTTGGCCGAAATATTCGCGGCCATTTGCGCGCTCAGGATCATCTTCATGGTATCAAGCTGATCGTTCGCCTGACCGGCATTGCGGATGATGCCCTCTTCGAGAACGATGCCGAGATCGCGAGCAGCCCTAGCTTGTAGTTCCAGACCTTCCGAGCCAGCAGCAAGTGTCTGTGTCAGAGTGCCTGCCTTCTTACCGAACAGGTCCATGGTCGCGGACATTTGCTTGGTGGGATTGTCCAGCTTCTTGATGCCGTCAGCTGCCTGCTTGACCGCCTTATCAACATCACGGGTGGTAATGCCGTATTCTTTCAGCTTCTTGATCGCTGCATCGTTGCCATTGGCAGCATCACCAACAGTCTTTGCGAACTTTTCCAATCCGGCGTCAGCAGTTTCGAAATCCGAACCCGCCATCTGAGCCGCATATCGGAATTCCTGAATCATCTTTGTGGAAACGCCGGTTCGATCCGACATATCAGCGATTGCGTCGCTGAAATCGAGCGCGCCCTGTGTCAGCTGTGTCATGATGTCGACAGTTACGGCAGCAGCCAGCCCCCTGACAGCCGTACTAGCCATGCCCATCGAGCCTTGAATGATGCGGCTTGTTTTGGTGCTTTCATCAGCGGCCTTTTTCATGCCGCTCATGAATGAAGCGCTCTCTAGTGATAGGCTGGCGTAAAGACTGCCGAACTGTGCCATGACATTTCTCCGTAGGAACTACGGAGTATTTATTGAGGGGCTTTTTTGTTCTGGCGTTCTGTGTAGGCTGCAAAGAAGCCCTTGATCTTTACGTGGAGGTTCGCGTCGGTTTGTGGTTCGACCTTTTCTTCCTCTGGCCAACGCTGATAGAATTTAGGAACAGTCGTGCCTTGTTTGCTGTTCGCCATGTAGAAGAGCGTCATCGCATTAGCGGAGCGTTCGTCCTCAACGGGACAGCCCCAAGGTTCTAGCCCATAGTAAGCCATCCATGTTGTCATCTCTGACATCGGCATAGAGGCTATATCTGATAAGGTTTTGCCCAGAGCGAGTGCTAAGCGACATGCAAACAGTCGCTCTGGGTTATCCATCAGCCTTTTTTTTCGGCCTCAATGTCCTTGGTGATCGCTCCTGAATAGGCCATGCTCAGCATGCCGAGATAAATCTGCTGGACCTGAGCATATGGCAGCTTTTTCAACTCGGGAATGTCATCGAGCGAGAACATGAGATCGCCATTCTCATCCACGACGCTGAATACCATGCCCACAAGAGCCTCATCCAACAGTTCGACCTCAGAATTGTTCTCTGGGTCTTTGTTGTAAGCAGCTACTGCTTTGGCGTTGTCCTGCAATGTGGTCGTGAAAGCCACGCGACGTTCGACGTTGAACTGCTCCAGTCGAACTGTCGCATCCCATTCAGGCACGAACAGTTCGGTGGAACGTGGCTTCTGCGAAAGCAGGAAGGACTTTGAAGCCAATTTAGCCATTAGCTTACCGTCACTGCGCCAGAGATTTCGATGGTTGCCGAGCCAGTTAGCTTGCTGTCAACGCCGCCAGAAAGAGACTTGCTCAGCACATAGCCCGAGAAAGCGTAAGTGGTGCTGTCAGTGTCATTGAGGGTTAGCTTAAAGTTCTTCAACGCGCGGGAAGCCTTTGCTGCTTCGAGCGCGACCTGACCGGCATCGTCTGGAATGACGTTGAAGTTGATGGATACCTGACCGAAATCCTGTAAGCCCATCAGCTTTTCTTTAGCAGTGCTGTCTAGGCTGGTTGTGTCGATGACAGACGCAGAGCCGCTGAATGCGGAGAAGTCGTTGATCTTTGCGATAGGGGTGAAAACGCCAGTAGCGGTTTCAATTGCTAGGACGGTGCCCTGAGTTTCGATGGCAGTTGTCATTATGTTTTAGCCTCCAAAAGTTGGCAGCTCGCCTCTCAGGGCTTGCTTCCGACTATTTATTGTTTGGAGACTTTGGCTGACTGGCTCAGGCAGTGATGAAATGCGCGTCCACTTCAACGATCATGCGGAACAACTTTGGATCGCCGGATAGATCGGAGGCGTCGAACTCGTTCTCAATCCTGATGTAGATGATTGGCGCAGTGGCATATTGAGATAGGCCGGTTACAACGTCGTCGGCAATGTTCTTCGCTGCCTTCAAGCTGGTCGCGTAAACATCGACGCGATATGATGCGATCGCCAGACCAGTTGGCCCGTCAACAGCTAGATCGCGCTGAGTTCCGGTTCTCTGATACACGACGAAAGGCGCAACAGCGGTTTCAGGCGCGAGAACCGGATAAACCTTAGTGGTTCCTGTCTGCGCGCTGAGTGCTGAGTAGAAAGAGGCATCCATGTTCAGCGCCTCCCATATTTTTTGACGAGGCGATCAATGGATGCACCCAATGATGCCCTGACTTTCTCCAGAACTACGGGTGCAGCATCGTTAAAGGCGGGCTTTGCAAACGGCCTAGCGATCATCTTGACGGTTCCATATTCAAGAAAGCGCGCCCAGAATGCTGAGCTGAATGTCACAATAGCTACGACATTGAACGCCTTCTTGGCGCGACCCATCTTAACTTTGATGTTGTCGCGGGCATGGCCGTAATCGACCGTGACGCTTTCGCCGCTCTTGTTCTTGTAAGTGCGCGAAGTGTCATCATCGCCAACGGGAGTAGCCGCTTTCACATGATCGGATAGGGCTTTCGCACCAGCACGAATAGCGGACTTACCTGCTCTTGTTGCCAGTTCTGGTCCTAGCTGTTCCAAACCCCTCTTGAGTTCGTCCCAGCCTTTCATCTCCATGCGAATTCTATCAGCCATTTTTATGTTCTCGTTGTTGGCGTCAGGTATTTAGTCAGGCTGTCATGCTGCGAACCATCAGAAAGAGACCTTGGCCGTCCTCGAAGTCCTCAAGGCCGGTGATCGCGTAAGTGACGCCTTTGTGCTGGACGGTCATTTGCGTGGTGATGTCGTCGCGATGGCGAATGAGGAACTTTGCCTCTGCCTGCGCGACCTGACCTGCTGCGCGGCTAATATCCTTCGCGGTCAGCTGCCATTTGGCGGCCCAAACCGTCGCCACTTCTAGTGGAGCGCCTTCGATCACCTCGCCAATGTCGTTCGTCATGGCGCTGATAGTGGTAAGGATCGTGATGCGATGTCGCAAAGCCCCGGCGTTCACAGGCCGCCCACACGATATGGGTTGAGCAGGTTGCGGAACGTCGCGTCTGCTGTGTTTTGGCCTTCGCGACCCGCGTAGGACGAGCCAACATGCACGGAAATTGCCTGCTTGATCGCTGTTGGGATCTCGGCTGCGTCGGCGTATCCGGCCTCGCATGTAACGACGAGTGCGCGATTGCCCCTGATCTGCCCTGAGAACGTCACTACAGCACCAGTGTCGCGCAGCAGCACCCAGTAGCTATCGGGATCGGAGAGGGGCTCTTTGACGCCCTCTGCATCCATAAGCTCAACATCGCTAATAGCGATGACCGGTGCCGTCGGGATCAGAAATCGTTTGTCGCCCTCATCGAAGGCATATTCAACCGTGGCAGGCACGATCGAGCGATTTGTGTAATTTTCGGCAGCTTCCTGTGCTGCGCGGATCAGGCTTTCAACCAGAGCATCGTCAGCGTCTTCGTCAATGCGGCACCATTGCTTCGCCTCCTCCACGGAAAGGGCGATAAAATTGGGGTCGCGGCTTATCGTTGTTTTCATCTGGAACCTCCCCGATATTTATGCTTGTGAAGGGCTGGCCGCAGGTGCCACGACGAGATGATAGTTATCGCTAAAGGGAAGTTATGCAGATCGAGAAAATTCGAGTGAGAAATTTCAAGCGGGTTTCTGACTTGACGCTCGAACTCGGTGATCTGACCTACTTGGTGGGAGGTAACAACAGCGGCAAGAGTAGTGTGCTTCAAGCCGTTCATATGGCAGTTAGTTGCGCTCAGAGATCGGCAGAACTCCAACAAGTTGTTATAGCTGAATCCATGTTGAGGTATTGTCCGACAGGTGAGTTTCAGCGCCTGGGAAATTCTGGACCTTACGAGAACCGGAAAGATGGCTCGCGCGGGACGGTTGATCTTTCGGGAAAGACATCTGACGGGGCAGATGCCAGCTACAAAGTTGAGATTTACAAAGCAAGAAATCATCATAATGTCGGAGTCGAGCGAACTGGTGTTTACACTGGTTTTGGGCAGTATATTTGCGATCCTCAAACATTGTTTAGTGTTTATGTGCCGGGACTTGCTGGCATACCCCATAATGAGGAACTGCAAAGCTATGCTTCGGTTTTCCAGAAGGCCGCCGGCGGCGAGGCTAACTTGGTGTTTCGCAATATCGTCAGGTTGATCCGCGAAAAAGGGTTGCTGCAAGAGTTGGAAGACCTCTTGTTTGATGTGGTCGGACCTTGCAAGTTCAAAGCGGACTATGATAGCGAACGAGAGCGATACGTTGACTTGCAAGTCTCGTTCAAAGAAGGTGCTCCTGAAGATAGCTTCGTGCCGATGGACCTGTCGGGAACTGGTGTGATTCAAATCACACAGATATTTGCATACGTCATATTATTTCGACCGAAAGTGCTTCTGGTTGATGAGCCTGACAGTCATCTTCACCCTTCTCGGCAGGCGCTGCTCTCTACGGCGTTCACAAAAATAGTGTCGCGCTACAAGTGTAAAGTGATCGTTTCGACCCACAGTCGTCATCTTGTTAGTTCTGCACCACCTGAAACGCGATTGGTTTGGCTACGCGAAGGGCGTGTCGAAAAGCATGACGAAAAGGGCGGACTCACATCAATGCTGCTTGATTTAGGCGCTCTTGATCAAATCGATTCCAAAGGCGCAGATTACCTCATCTGCACAGAAGATGCTGGAAAGAAGAATTTGGAAAAGTGCGTAAAGGCGCTTGGAAAGAACATCAATGTCAAGGTGATATCATATAACGGCGTGAGCAATGCAGCGTCGGCAGCGGTCATCAAAGAAATGGCAGCCATGTTCCACAACCAGCCCGAGATCATCATTCACCGCGACCGGGATTTCCTTACAGATACGGAAGTTGATCGTTGGGCGGAACCCTATGAGAAGTTGGGCCTCTCCATATTCTGTCCAGTGCTGCCTGACATAGAAAGCTACTATGTCACTGAAGAACATGTGACAAAAATATACGAAAAAGTTGATCCAAAGGATGTTAGTCTTGCAGTTGCTCAGGCAAATGATGCTGTCGAGGCTGAAATGCGTCGTAAGTTTAAAGATAAACGCCAGCAGGCGAATTTGCACTTTTGGCGCGATGGTGGAAGCCCCCGCACCGAAGATTTGTGGGACAAGGACGCGCCAATGAAGGAGGAGTTTACGCTCGGCAAGCTGTTGCTGCCGCACGTAAATTCTAAGATCCGAGAGATTGCGCCCACAGGGAAAGACCTGTTCAAGGTTCCAAGCTCTAGGCTTGTTGACGAATTGGCGAGGTTTTTGAAATTATGATGGGAAGGTAGCCCGGTCATCTTGACCGGGCTTTCCACTGTGCGAGTTCGTCTCGCGGATCGCTTACGAGGCGGCGATCTTGAGCAGCTTGACCGCCTCACTGTTACCGACAATGCCGCCGAAACGCTTGGAAGTCTTGATCGCAATGTAGGCGTCGTAGCTGTATGGATCGCGTAGCATCGACGTGCCAACCAGATCATACACACGGTAAGCCTGCTTGAGGTCGCCGAACATCAGCGGCACATTGCCTGCGCTGATTGCCTGTAGGTCTTCAACGCCGTCAACGACAGGATAGCCGAGGAAGGTCGATGGCTGACCTGCGACGAGCGACTGAACCCAAAGCGGATTACCGTTTGCGTCCTTGAGCTTGCGGAGTTCACCAGCCATCTGGCGGGTTGCATACCACTTCGCGTTAGCGCGGTAGATTGGGTTCAGGGCGGTTACGATGTCCTGATACTTGTCCGCGTAGGTGTTTGCAGCTGGCAGAGCAGCGGCCTGACCCGACGCGATATACTGGATGGAACCGAATGCGCGGGTGGCGTCGCCGGTCGCAACAGCGGTGTGCTGAAGGATGCCCTTTGGCTGACCAGTGCCCGAACCGTTGATGATGGCTGCGCCAACATCCTTTCCGAACTTTACGCCAACGCGCTCGGTTACGTAGCCTTCAAGATCGAAATAGGCGTCGTTCAGAGCGTAGTGGGAGATCAGCGGCTTGGCGAACAGGGTGCCGAACGGAACGGCGACTTCCGCGAACGAAGGAGTCGCGGTTTCAGCATACATGCCGTTGGTTCCGGTTTCATTGACCCAGCTGGAGCCAGTGCCGCCGAGATCGACATGAATTTTAACGTCTGGAGTGCCGGTCTGCTGGACATTCACTTCGCCGAGGACAGGCGATACGTCGATTGCGAGCTGGATCAGGTTCTTGTCGAACTCTTCTGGAACCAGATAGCCACCGGCTGCGCCAATCGCGCCAGCGTCAGCACCAGTCTGAGTGGTTACAGCGCGGGTGTTGAGGCCGGTTTGTAGATAATTGCGGAGTTCCAGACCCCAATTGCTCTTGGTGATGATCGCGGGTGCGCCAATGCGCCCCGACTTGACCGAGAAGCTCTTCTGTTCTTCAGCAACGCTATCAACGGTCTCCTCAACATCGGAGACGGTGGAAGTTAGAGATTCAACGGCGGTGGAAAGAGTGGCAATCTTTTCGCCTACTTCAGTAATGCGAGCGTCGTAGGTGGACTTGAACTCTTCCAGTGCCGCTACGACCGCATCTGTCTTATCAGTTTCATCTGACATATTATGTTCTCTCCTGTTAATAGGATTATGTTTTTGTTCTGTGACCTATTGACAGGATCGCCCCTGTAGCGGCTCACTTGAGCAAGCCGTTGCTTGCTTCTCCTCATATTTATAAAGTTGAAGGGGTGAGGTTTTTACTTGCCGAGAAGTCTATTCAGGCGAGCGTTGAACTCATTCATCTCTGCGCGCTTGCGCTCCTGCTCGGCGAGATATCTCTTGCTCTCGAACTGACTTGCGATTGTCTCGGCTTCTTTGCGTGACAAGCCGCGATCACGAAGCAAGCGTTCAAGATCGCGGATGCTCATGTCATCAATGTTGGATTTGATGTCTGAGACGAGCGCGCTGGAGTTGGCTGGGCAATTCACGACGCTGACTTCAACAAGGTCTGCTTCTGAGATTGTGCGGCGGTAATTGTCCGACTTGGCGGCCATTTCCCAAACGACGGGGTAGAAGCCAATCGACAAGCCTTTAATCAAACCAGCCTTAAGTGCCTTGTATGTGTCGATACCGTCAGTGCTGTCGAGCAGTTCGCCGGTCATCTTCAGTCCGTAGTCATCCTCTTCAACTGATGTCCACTGGCCGATGGGCAAGCGATCTGCGGCATGATTCAGGAACATGAACGGCATAGAGCCATTGTCGATGTGTCTCTGAATACTGCTGGCAAAGGAGCCCTTCGCCATGATGTCGCCGTAACTATCGACATTGCCGAAAACCGATCCATAACCGCTAAAAGTCATGGTCTTTGTTTCGGTCTCGGCTTCGACGGCCAGTTTGCACTCGATCCCCAGTAGGGACTTCTTCTCAGTTGTTAGCATCGGGGTCATCCTGTGTTTCATCATTCGGTGCAGGAGTCTGCGGACCGAACAAATTAGCTGCTGGGGTGAGTTGATCCGCTTTCGGATCATCGCTGCGAGGCAGGTCTTCTTTCTCGCGGATTTCGTTGATCGTCATCGCGCCCATTGCGCGCATCGCGTTGAAGTAGGCCACGCGGTCAGCGGTGCTGGCTTCCATAAGAGCGCGGCTGTCTAGCTTGATGTAGAGGCCCGCCTTCTTCTCTTGAGGCGTGAGCAGTGCCTTTCGAGCCGATTGCTCGAAGCGTTCATACCAAGGCATCAATGTGTGGGCGATGTGCGCTAACAGAAGCTGTTCGACCGAGTTGTAGGATGTTGCGCCGGGCTGCATGACCATGATCGGCAGCACACGAAAGGCGCGGCAAAGCTCCTCGATCTGGAACCTGCGGCTTTCGATCCACTGCGCGTCATTGGCGCTGGAAGCCATAGCCTGCCACGTTAGACCGCCGTCGAGCAGCGCGGTCTTATGTGCGTTACCGACGCCGCCATGCTGTTCCTGCCACGCCTTTTTCAGCGCGACTTTCTGCTCAATGGTCAGGGTAGCGGGGGAAGTCAGAATGCCGCTGGGGCGAGCACCGTTCTTGAACAGGTTCGCGCCATATTGTTCGGAAGCCAATGCGAGGCCGATTGCTTCGCGCGCCAGCTTGGTCGCATTCAGGCCGACTACGCCATCCCAGCTTGGCCCTTTGATGTGCCACATTTCGCTCGCGGGAACGTCAATAGGGCCGTGCTTCGTGGCTACGCGATAGAATACTGTATAGTCGTCTAGCTGAACAGGCGTGACGCTCTTCGGGACAAAAGCGTAAAGTTCCTGAGGTGTGCCGAGAGCATCGCGATTGATGAACGCGTATCCATTGCCGGTTAGAACAGCATGGATAGCCAACTGTTCGCGAAACTCATAAGAGGTCTGCCATTCATTCGGCTCGCTCCGCAACAGATCGTAAAGTGGGTGACCTTTTGCATCTTCGCCCCGGCGTCCATCTCCGCTCTTCAGGAGTTTGAAGGGAACCTGAGCAATGCCATCAGCGATAACTCTCACGATACAGAGTACGGCGCTTGAGTAGAGTGCTTGTTCATCAATTGGATTGATGACCGATCCTTCACCTGCCGCAATCGCGGCTGCGATTTCATCTAGCGAACGGCGGCGGATAGGGTTGAGAGATTTAAGATCAAATCCAAATATTTTCGCCATGTATGTTTCTGCCCGTCTCCTTAGTAGAGGTATTTATGCGGCGGGCAGTTCGGCGATTTAGAAGAACTCAATGCCGGGAATGATGAGTTCGGGTTCATTCATCTTCATTGCATAAGCCATGAGCGCGGCAACAATGCCGTCGATCTTAAGGTGATGCTGCTTGTCTGGCTTGTTGGGGAATAGATGATTGGCTGAGTTTGGCCTGATGCTCACATTGCCAGCCATCCAGTTCATGCAGGCATTGTCGGAATGGCGCAGCTTGTTGTCTGCGATCAGTGCTTCAAACTCCAACATGACCGGATTATAGTTGCCAATGTTCTGCGCGAACTTCCTGACTTCAATGTTGGGATGCTGATCCTGAATCTCTTGCGCGAACTGGTGGCCCTGCCATGGGTCATAGGCCACGCCCTTGATCTGGAATTGTGCTGCTAGTTTCTCGAACTGCTCCTTGATCGCCGCAAAGTCCGTCGCGTTGCCGGGTGTCAGGATGATGTGACCGCTGCTGGCCCAGCTGCGATAGGCGTCGGCGTTCTTGCTGCCCTGCACCGCGCCTTCGGGCAGGAAGAAGAAGGGGAAGAAATATGGCGTCTGGCCGTCCATGACGCATAGGGCGAGCGCCGATATGTCGGTCTGGGTGGAAACGTCATAGGCTGCGAATGCAGGCTTGCCGGTGAGTTCGGCCAGCGTCTTGTCAGAAGAGCAAGCGGCCCATGCGCGCTGATCCAGCCATCCGCTGGTGCTGTTTTCCCAAACATTGAGGTGCTTGGTGAGCAGCGCAGCCTTCTTGGCCGGTTTGTTGAGAGCTTCCTCATACTGGTTGCGGAGGTAATTTTCCTGAATGCTGACGCCGTAATTGGGATTGGCCTTTTTCCAGACCTCGAAATCCGTCCAGTCGTCCTCCTTGTCGATGGTGAAGATCGCCGCGAACAGCGTCGGGGTGGTCACGATGCCCGCCAGGACATTCTCTGCATCGACCTGTAGCTGGCGACATGGACCGGCGACGTTGAAGCCCGCCGTGGTGATGGTGAGCAGCAAGGGCTGGGTGCGCGACCCCATGCCCGTTTTCATCGTGTCGTATTGTTCGCTGCTGTCGTTCTCGTGCGCCTCGTCCAAGATCGCGCAATGCGGGTTCGAGCCATCACCGGGCTTGCCGATCATCGAACGGATGAACGATCCCGTGCCGGGGCTGAATATCGACTTGGCATGAACCTCGATGCCAGCTGCCTCCACTAATTGTGGAGAGCGCAGCACCATCTGACGAGCCGGTTCAAAGCAGGCGTCGGCCTGATCCTTGCTGTTCGCACCGATCCAGACTTCCGCACCTGCCTCCTTGTCGAGGAAGGCCATGTAGGTTGCGATGCCAGCGGCGAATGTGGACTTGCCGTTCTTACGCGGGATGAGCAGCAAAGCCTCTGTGACTTTGCGAAGCTGGGTATCAGGGTGGACGAAACCGAAGATCCCGGCCAGCACCCATACCTGCCACGGCTCCAGCCTGATCGTCTCGCGCTTGCTGGCCCACTGGCCCTTGCTGTGGGGAAGAAGCTGGATGAAATTGCAGACGCGCTCGACGGCCTTGGGCTTGAACTCCCATTCGTCGCCGTCAATGTCATCGAGAAAACGTTGGCAGGCTTGCTGGATTTGCTGACAGGCCGGGGCTGAGCCAGACGCTACCTGCTCTGCATATTCTACGGCCTTGCGCGAAAACGGCCCATCGCCCTCAAGCCACATGGGTTATTCACCGAGCAGGCTCGCGAAGGGATTGGACTGATCGGGTTCGGCTACCTTACCGCGCTGCGCTCGCGATGGCGCGCCGCCGATGCCTAATAGCTCTCGCTGCTTCCTGAGTTCGACAAGCTGATTGCCCTTCGGCACTTCGCCTGTCCTGAATGCCTCACGGACAATGGCAGCAAGGCAGCAATAGTCGGCAAACAGGCTGCTATCGAGGGCCGATGTTCCACTCTGAGTGACGCGATCCAGTTCCTCATGCCACACAGCTTGCGCTTCGGCACTGAGGTAATCCGGCATGACGGGCGGCGCTGCGCTCGTCGGGATGATGATGTTGGGATCGTCACGACATGGACGATAGGAGCCGACAGCCTGCTTCTCTTCGATGCTTTTCTTCTTGGGTCCGCGCTTCATTGAGGTATTTAGCAGACCTAAAGATCAATCAAGGCGAGCAGGAACATAGAGCGTGGGGATCGATCCAAAGACAATCATGGCACCGGTCGCGGCAGCAGCGAGACCAATTGCGAATACGCTCAGCGACACTTGGCAGGCCGTAATTGGGGACCGCGTAGCGGCTTGGCGGATAGCCAATGCTGCGAAACTTCAGGAGAAGCTTAATGCTGAACTGAAGCGCAGGGGACTGGAACTGAAGGCGGGCCTCATCCCCGAACGATATGCGTTTGACTGGTTCGAAGAGGCCACAAAACAGGACGAGCCAGAAATTCAGGAACTCTTTGCGCGGCTGCTCGCCAACACCGCCACTGGTGATCCAGATTCGGCAGACCGTCGCCACTTAGAAATCGTGTCCCGACTTGTGCCGCTTGACGCTAAGGTGATGAACTTATTTTATAATGGTGATGTGGCGAAATATGATCTGGCCAAGGATGGAGAGATAATAGAAATCACGATCGAAGAGTGGAAATTATACAGGACGCTTAAGGAACAGCATGGAGAAAAGGCGTGGCAATCAGTCGAGCACCTTCTTGCCCTCGGGGTGCTGGACAAGCGGACGTTCATTTCTCCAGACGCCGTAGCTCGCGTCTTCGGTAATTATCAGACTGATACGTCCTCCGGTGTGATATTCCCATCATACGGAGGAGGTGATGAACTGGAAGTCACAGTCGAAATCGTCTCGACCTTTACTGGCCTGTCATTAAGGAAGGCTCTGCTCGCCTGATCCTCCGAATTGGACCCCGAACTGTTTAATTCGCACTGGCATCTTTTGTGTTGGGGCGTTGTTGCTATATGGGGTTACTCTCACAAAAATAACCCCCCCCTTGCATAAAGGCGATGAGGACTAGAGCAGGCTAAAGCGTCGCCTGTTCTCTTCTGCCGTCTTGGCCGCATGGCATGGACCGCATAAGCTCTGCGTATTCTCGTAAACGTCCTTGCCGCCGTCTGCCCTTGGCATAATGTGGTCCACCTGCGTCGCGGGTGTGATGTGTCCATCTTGCTGACATGCTCGGCATAACGGCTCTTCCGCCAATCGTCTGCCCCTTACCTTCCGCCAGTTATAATCATAGACATACTGATCGGCTCTGACGGGCTTTAGTTTTTTCCCACCATGGGAAAAGTTCTGCGGGGTGAAGGGCACGGCGCTGCCTCTGCTTGTTGTTGCTCCATGTAGTTATCGCGCCTGCTTCTCTGCTAGATTATCCCGGTGGGAGTAGATGCTCCTTTGTTAGCTGTTAGGTTGCTTAATCCTGTAACGATAAGGATCAGCCGGTCCACCATTACCATGTCGTTCGACCTGCTGCATCGCGAGCAGTTCAAGAAGGCACCGATTTAGATCACGATCGCGCCCACGCGAGGGGCTCACAGCCTCTTCGATTTCGATCTCAGTGATTTCTGGGTGCTGCCGGATTGCAGCCAATACGCGATCACGGACCGAAACACCTGGGCCAGATGGCAACTCCATTACGTCCCTCCTTTTTTAGATCGATAATCCTGACAGCTTCCTCCTGTTGCCACAAGCTCGTTGTCCTGTTCTCCATCATGTCAACGCCAAAGAGTGGATGATTATCTGGTCAGTCGACAGCATACGATTGGAGTAGGCGCTGTTGCTTACGAAGATCGGAGTAAATCTATGGCTGCTTTTAACCCCAATGCGCTGAAGTCGGTTTCCGCTGTTGCTGACCTTGGTGCTACCGGCAAGCGCACTGCGCGGGACGTTGTGCTTGAAGGGATCAAGCAGCAGTTGAAGCTGCTTGCTGATCCGAAAGTTGAGGGTCGGCGCTGGTTCAGGAGTGGTGTGTCGGATACGGCATTTTCGATCCGTTACGGTAACACGGCTCTCAAGCTGCGCGGACAGGAAACGCAGCTGGCCGTTGAAACAAAGAGCTTCTCCGACGCCCTGAACTACTTCTCGGATGAGATCGCGAAGGGTAAGTTCGATGATCAGCTGGCCGAACTTGAGAAGGCTCGGGCTACTCGGACGGATAAGATGCGTGAGACGCGGGCAGCAAAGAAGGGGCAGAAGACCAGCTGACAGCTTACCTATGTTGCTATCCGAAGGGGTCGCTTGTCGGCCCCTTCTTATTGACTTGTTGATCTGTGTCAGGCAGTCAGTGCGCCACATATAAGGAGGCGCATGTGGCCAAGATTGACCTATCAAAGTTCATCGATAACTCATTGAAGGCTGAGTTCGATGCCAAGCCCTATGATGTTGCGAAGGATCGCGCACGGCTCGTCGGTCGCCTCGAGGCTGCTCGCGCGCAATTCAGCAGCAATGGTGCGGTGAAGGGGCCAAAGCTCTTCACAAAAAAGAACGGCGTGGTTGAGTTCAAAGCTGCCGTAAAAGGCGTGGACCTGACCATCAATGGTTCGACGACCAACTACATTCCTGAGAGCCAGTTCGAGCCGTTCCTTGCGGCCCTCATTGAAGCCACTAACGCCGGTGAGTTTGACAATGTATTCACTGCTGGCGCTGCTTCCCCTGCGAAGCCCGCTGCTGCGCCAAAGCGTGAGCGCAACGTCAGTGAAGCAAGCCGTCTCAACATTCGCGTCGGCGGGTTCCGCAGGGGTGGCAAGTCGGATGCTGAAATCCGCAAGCAGTTGACCGCGGAAGGCGTGGACAAAGCCGCTATCGATGCGGCTATCGCGTATAAGCGCCCCGGCAAGTGAGGCATAAGAAAAGCCCTAGTGCTGGTCACTAGGGCTTTTCCGTAATAAGGAGCAACTCAGAAACGCTACGCGCTAACCTCTCTGGTTGCCTTCTATTTAGCTACGCGACTATGTGTCCCTTCTGGCGCGCTTCATCTGCATATTCGGTCAGTGTCTTTGCGGGTTTGAAATACAAATCCTGCTCGATGAAGAGGTGGCCGATCCGCACGCCGAGTATTTCAGGCAGGCTGATATAGCCCATTTCCGGCGCTTCAAAGCCGAGGTCTGCTAACCCGAACGCCAGCCCGTCATTGTCACATTCGGAAATCAGCCATGTCATGCCCCCTGCCGGAGCAAACAGCTTCACCGGCGGCATGAAGTCCAACTCTTTGCTTGTGCCTTTGACCTGCTGCTGAGTTTCCCAATTGATGATTAGCTGTTGTAGGTCAGCGGGGCGGATACGATCTGTCCATTCCATAGTAGGCACTTCCTTTCTGGTTGATGTGCCTACGGGTAACAAGCGCCAGTTGTCCTAAAGAGCAATAGCAGAAATTCAGTTTCCTATGAGCGAGGAGAAAAAGAGTAGAACTTGCCTAGAAAGTGGATGACTTTCTGATCGGAGTGACATTAGCTGTTCTGGCACGACGCAATATGTGGAGTGCCCGATGTTTCAGAAGATCGACCTTGAAGCCCTTGCTAACTTTGTTGAAGTCACACTCGATTGCCACCCCGACTATGGGGATGATGCTTTCGCCTTCGATTTTATGGGGCAGCGCATCTATTGCGAACGCAAGTCCAGCAGCTTCGATCTGTATGTAGGGCAACAGTGCTATCAATTGCCCCGCTGCTAACCCTCAGGCGCCCATACAAAAGGAAAAGCGCCCTCAAGTAGTGCGAGGTGCTTTCTTTGCGCCAGGGCTTCCATGGGCTTTACAGGGCTTCAAGCCTGCGCTTCTTCATTTCCTCAATCTGCTGAGCGATGTCCTGCCGATCAACATTGTCCCGACGCAGTATCCCATTACGAAGCCGCTCTTCATGAAGGCCAACGGTCAAATCGAAGCGGTTTATCATATTACCCTTGTCATCGAACTGCCAACCGACGCTCCCTTCCAACGCCGACACCTCAACTGTCCGATTAGGCTGGAAGGTGATCCGGTCGATCAACCTTTGTAGGGCGTCCATTACCTTTGTCCGCGCAGCGGCCCTTATCTTCTCGTCCTCGCTGTCGAGAGATGTCCGAACGCTTGCGACCCGGCTGAGGTGTTCAGCTGGGCTGACCTGTCCCTTGGATGCCGCAAGTTCCGTGTCCAGCTTATCGACTAATTCGCGCTGCTGGTCTGCCTGGCGGCCGAGATTGACATAGCGTTGCTTGATCCGCTGATCGTGCTTGAACGCTGGATCGAGCGTCATATCCAATGCCGTCTGCGCTTGGGCTTCAAAGCGTTCCAATTCGCGCCTTGCGCTGGCAAGCCGGTCGGCAACCTGGACCATCGCGCTACGCTGCTCGAAATGATTATCGCGGAGCGCGGAGTTAAGCAGGTTGTCCAGCACAGCATCGGCGATCCAGTTGTAGTTGAAGTTGGATTTATGATCGCACCTGTGACCCCGGTGAGCGCCGCTGCATTTGAGGTAGATACCCTCGCTCTTGTCCACCGTTACGGTGCCGGTTTTCGGGTTGGTTCTGGCTCGGCCAGCGTTGGCTTTCTTCAGGTAAATCATGCGCTGGTTACACGCGCCACAATGGACAAGCCCTGCCAGCAGGTTCGCCCTACCTTTCGTCCCGCCCCCTACGTTCATGACCTGCTTCGCGGCCGACACTCGCTCGAACTGCGCTGGCGAGATTATCTGAGGGTAATAGTTAGGTATGGGCTCGCCGATTTTAGTGCCAGTGACCTCACCCTTGCGCCTGCTGCGTGGCTGAAATTCTCCGATGACGGCAGGGTTGTGAAGAATCTTATAGACGTAGCTTGGGTGCCAGCCGTCAGCTTTGCGCTTGCCCACGCCCCATGATGGAATGCCATCCTCGTTCAGCTTGCGGGCGATGATGGCATGTCCGACGCCTGCGTCACGTTCGTCAAAGATGCGCTGAACGATTAGCTTGCGGTCGAGGCGGGGATCGGGATCACTAATAGCGATGAACTCGTTTGCCTCTCTGTCCCATCGCAACCACGCGGGGCAAACTCCAGTGATGTTGCGCTTCCTACCCTCTGCCACATCATTGCGGCGACTCTGCCAGCTATCGAGGAGCAGGTCGCTTTTCCGTTTCGACTCGCCGTGGCTTCGGAAACTGTCAAAGATCAGGCTCATGAAACTGAGTTGATCGGCTTCCATCGCAGCCCTGCTGACCATCGTGCCACGGTCAGCAGTGACGAACCTTATGCCAGTCGGGAAAACCCTCGTCAGCCAGCCGACGACCTCAAGCGCAGGCAACCGAGTGAGACGGTCTAGCTGCTCGACAACCACAATAGTGCCCTCTGGAACCTCTCTGCGTTCGAAACGCTCAACGAGCTTGCCAAGATTGCCGGTGTGAATGTTTTCGCCTGTGTAGGCGCTCCTGCCCTCATCAACGACCGTTTCAAGGACATTGTAACCGTTTGTCTCGCAAAAGGCCGAACAGCGATTGATTTGTCGAGTGTAGCTGTCGCCCTTCGTCTGCTCCAGCGATGACCAGCGGATATAAATAATTGCATCCATTCAAACACCTTAACGCGCAGTCGTTAACAGTGTTTGCGCTTATACAAGTATTGTCGTCGGCCTGCCGGACAAGGCCGTCGCCGAAAGCCGGGAGCGGGTGCGCAACGCCGTCGCCGCGATAGGCCTCTCGCTTCCGCCCAAGCGCATCACCGTCAATCTGTCGCCGGCCGATCTGCCCAAGGAAGGGTCGCATTTCGACCTGCCGATCGCGCTGGCTCTGCTCGGCGCCATGGGCGTGATCGATGCCGAGACGCTGGCCGGCTATGTCGTCGTGGGCGAACTGGGGCTTGACGGGCGGATCGCCTCCACGCCCGGCGTGCTGCTCGCGGCGTTGCATGCGGGCGAGCGGGAACTGGGCCTGGTCTGCCCCGTGACGCAAGGGGCGGAAGCGGCCTGGGCCGGGCAGGTGGAAGTGATCGCCGCGCCCGACCTGCTGGGCTTGCTCAACCATTTCAAGGGCAGTGCCGCGCTGTCCCCACCCCAGCCGGGGGAGGTCGCGCCGCCGGTTCGCAGCGCCGACCTGCGCCAGGTCAAGGGGCAGGAAACGGCGAAGCGCGCGCTGGAGATTGCGGCGGCCGGCGGACACAACCTCCTGATGGTCGGGCCTCCCGGCGCGGGCAAGTCGCTGATGGCGAGCTGCCTGCCCGGCATTCTGCCCGAACTGACGCCGGGCGAGGCGCTGGAAACATCCATGGTGGCGAGCGTCGCGGGCACGCTGGAGGGCGGGCGGATCAGCCGGGCGCGGCCCTTCCGCAATCCCCACCATAGCGCATCGATGGCGGCGCTGGTCGGCGGCGGGCACAAGGCGCGGCCGGGCGAGGTCAGCATGGCGCATCTGGGCGTGCTGTTCCTCGACGAACTCCCGGAGTTCCAGCGCACCGTTCTCGACTCCCTGCGGCAGCCGCTGGAGACGGGCGAGGTCACAGTCGCGCGCGCCAACGCCCATGTGACCTTCCCGGCACGGGTGCAGCTGATCGCGGCGATGAACCCGTGCCGCTGCGGCCATCTGGGCGATCCGGCGCTGGCTTGCTCAAGGGCGCCGCGCTGCGCCGCCGACTATCAGGCCAAGGTGTCGGGGCCGCTGCTGGACCGCATCGACCTGCATGTCGAGGTGCAGGCGGTGACCGCCGCCGATCTGGTCCTGCCGCCGCCGACCGAAGGCTCGGCCGAAGTGGCGGCGCGGGTGGCGGCTGCGCGCCGGCTACAGACGCGGCGCTATGAGGGCACTGCCGTGCGCACCAATGCGGAGGTGGACGGCGAACGGCTGGAGGATGTGGCTGGACCCGACCAGGCCGGGCGCGAGCTGCTGGCGCAGGCGGCCGCCGCGATGAAGCTGTCGGCGCGCGGCTATACACGGGTGCTGCGAGTGGCCCGGACGATCGCCGATCTGGCAGGCGCGGAGCGCGTCGGGCGAGTGCATGTCGCCGAAGCGCTGAGCTACCGACGGCGGGCGCCGGTTAACTGACAATCGGCCCGATAACCGTTCGGGCGCGCCGCTAACCCCGGTTGGCGATATCGGCGAGGCGCGCGGTGGCGACCTGCTGCACCTTCAGCACATCCTGCCGCGCCTCCAGAAAGCGGCGCGGATTGATGGGAGCGCCGTTCACCCGCACCTCGAAATGGAGGTGCGGCCCGGTCGAGCGGCCCGTCGATCCCATGCGGGCGATCTTCTCGCCGCGCGCAACCTGCTCGCCCACATGGGCGTCAAAGCCGGAGAGATGCGCGTAGCGGGTCATGAGGCCGTTGCCGTGTGTCACTTCCACCACATTGCCATAGCCGCTGCGCTGGCCAACGAAGCTGATGCGGCCCGAGGCGGCGGCGAGGATGGGCTGGCCGTTATGGCCGGGGAAATCGAGCCCGGCATGGAAGGCCGCATGGCCGTTGAACGGATCGCTGCGATAGCCATAGCTGCTGCTGAGCATCGGCGTGGCGGTCGGCTTGCCCGACGGGATGGTGAGCAGGCTGCTTTCCAGGAACTCCATGCGGGAGAGTGCCTTGGCGAGTTGCTCGAACTCGTCCGGCATCTCGTCCTTCCCCCCCCACGGCACGAATGGGCCGCCCTGCGCGCGGGCGGCGGTGCGCGCCAGCGCGTCAGGGCTAAGGCCGAAGCTGCGGATCGCGGCGGCGGCCTTGTCGGCGCGCTGCTTGACTGCGGTGGTGAGGAGGGCGGCGAAACGGCGCTGGCGCGCGTCGATCTTGAGCAGCGGAGCGGCTTCGGGAGCGGTGCTGATCCGCGCGGGCTGCTTGCCTGCGCTCGCCTTTTGGTCGTCCTCCCCAGCCCCGACGACGGCAGAGGCGCTTTCCGCATCATCCTTGCCGAAATGGGTGCGGTAGAGATCATCCATGAAGTCCTGCCGCTGCTCCAGCTTCTGGGCGAGGCGGTCGACGGACTGGCGATAGGCTTCAACCTTGCTGGCGGTGGTGGCGACGGCCTGCCCCTTGGCGGCGAGAGCCGCGCGTTCCTGCTCCACCTGTGCGCTGCCGATCGCCATGGATGCGGTCAGACCTGCCAGCCCGATGAGCGCGCTGGACGTGAGGCCGGCGGCGACCAGCTGGGTGCGGCGCGAAAGATGGATGGATTTCACCTGGCCGCGCGAGCGCAGAAGGATCTCTCGCTCCGGGCACAGCGCAGTCACCCGCGTCCAGAGGGTGGCGGCCCTCTTCTTGCTCTGCTGTATCAATTGCGACCCCGCGTCTACTAACTGAGTCGGGCCGCTAACAAAAGAATGACCGGCGCGCGAATCCGGGACGGCGGACTCGTGACGAGTCGAAACGAGGGTCGGATGAAACGTGCTTTTGCCCGACTGGTTCCGGCGCGAACGAAAAAAATTCAGGTCGGCTCGATCGCGCGTGCTCGCTCGACAAGGCTTGGTACTTCTACCGCCGGAGCAGCGGCGCCGAAATGGAAACCCTGACCATAATGACAGCCGCCCGCGCGCAGATATTCCAGCTGCCGGACGTTCTCGACGCCCTCCGCCACAGTGCGGATGCCCAGGCTATAGGCGAGGTTCAGGACGGTGCGGACGATGGCGGCGTCCTCGGGATCGGTTTCCAGGTCGCGCACGAAGCGCCGGTCGATCTTGATGATGTCGATGGGAAACTGCTTGAGGTGTGAGAGGGAGGCGTAGCCGGTGCCGAAATCATCCAGCGCGATGGAGATGCCCGCGGCGCTCAAACGATGAAGGCTGCGCTCCACCACCTCGACGTTGCGGCCGAGGAAGACGGATTCGGTGATTTCCAGTTCGATGCGCCGGGAGGAAACTCCAGCCGTTTCAAGCTGGCCGAGCAGACGGTCGGGGAAGCTGCCGTCATGCAGTTCGACGCCGGGCACATTGATGGCGACATGGCCGAAATCGATTCCCTGGTCCTGCCAGCGGCGGCAATCCGCCAGAACCTGCGCCAGCATGCGTTCGGTGATCACGCGGCCCAGTTCGGAATGTTCGAAGGCGGCGGAAATCTCGCCGGGCATGATGATCGAGCCGTTGTCGCGGACGCAGCGCAGCAGGGCCTCAAAGCCGATGACTTGGCCTGTCGCCAGGTCCACCTTGGGCTGATACCAGGGCGTCGGCGGAGCGTGGACGAGCGCCTCGCGGGCGCGCTCCAGCATCCGCGCCTCGCGCTGCCAGCGTTCGAGCAGGCCGGGTTCGAAGAGGCAGGCCCGGCCGCGGCCGCCATTCTTCGCTTCATAAAGGGCGATGTCGGCATGTTTCATCAGGTCGGCGATGTCGCCGGCATGTTCGGGGAAGAGCGCGACCCCCATGCTGACGCGGCAGTCGATGTCGCGCGTACCATAGCAAAGCGGCTGGTGCAGCTGATCGGTCATGCGGGCGAGAATGGTGTCGAGGTCGGCGGCCGTGCGCAGGCGGGTGAGCAGGACGGCGAATTCGTCGCCGCCCATGCGCGCGACCAGATCGCCGGGCCGGACGGCCTGGCGCAGGCGCTCCGCTACCGCACAGAGCAGCGCGTCGCCGGCGTCATGACCCGCGCTGTCGTTGATGCGCTTGAACTCGTCCACGTCGATCAGCACGACCGCCATCTGTCCGCCCGAGCGGCCGGTGGCGATCGCCGACTGACCCAGCGTGGCCATGAAATGCGAGCGGTTGGCAAGACCGGTCAGCGCGTCCGTCATCGCCAGATGGGCAAGGTGGCGCTCCGCCTCCTTCCGCTCGGTAATGTCGACCATTGAGGAGAGGATGCAGTCCTCGCCCCGGATCATGAGCGCGCGCGTCGAGAGCAGGACATCGCGGACGACGCCATCCTTGCCGACGATACGGCATTCGAAATTGTCGATCGGGTCGCCCGACGCGATCCTGTCGCGCAGGCTGGCCTGCTCGCTCGTTCCCGTGCCCAGCATTTGGACGCAGGAAATGTCGCCCTCCGTCCCGAAGGTGCGCACCGCCGCGTCGTTGAAGCGGATCACCGCGCCGTCGGGCTGGGTCACGAGCAACGGGATCGGCACGCTCATGAACATGCGCTCCAGCGTCTCGCTGTTGCTGGCGAGGGCGGCCCGGGCCCGGTGGGCGTGCTGGCTGGCGGTCCATTCCTGACGCTGGAGCCGATTGGTGCGCGCGATCGCGATCCACATGCCGCAGTGGAGAATCAGCACCGCCATGACCATGCCGGGCGTCGTCGGCGTCAGCGGGGCGGGGAGGAGATAGCCGATCAGCAGCAGCGAAGCGCAGCCCAGCCCGCCGCCTACATTGCCGCGAAAGCTGGTCGGCACGACGAGATAGAAGATCAGTGGCAGCATCACGAGGACGAAGATCGCGATGTCGCTGCGCGAGGAAACAAGGAAGGCGACGCCGATGGCGGTAACCAGCTGCCAGGCGAAGCAGATGCGCTCGACGGCGCGGAAGTTCACCATATGGCGGCAAAATGAGAGGCAGACGAGCGACCAGAGTATGACCGCGACACGGGCGGGCACCGCTATCCAGAAATGGGGCGTGCCGATGAAGCGCCAGTCGCTGAAGAGGAAGAGGGCGTTGAGCAGCGCGGAGAGCAGGAAGAGCATCCGGGCATGGCGCCGCGATTCGGGCAGGCGATCCGCCTGGAAGGCCGCTTCTGTCGCCGGGTTGATATATTCGCCCGTGATGGTGGAAAGCTGAGTCACAAATCGTCCATGCGCGCGCCCTAGCGGCGGCGAGCCAGCAAAATAGATCGCCTGTTCTTATCAATTCGCTAAGACGGCATTCACCATCTTGGATCGCACCTGTAACGAGCTGGCGGGTGCGGCTGCTTGACCTGTGCGCCCCGCATCGCTATAGGCGCGCCTGCTCAAAGGTCCGGGATAGGGGGATTCGTCCGCTGTCACTCGGCTCTTGGAGCATCAGAGCTGAACATTGCCGGTGCTCTTGCGGCTCCGGGCGGGTTTTCCGCCGGGGCCTTTGCTGTTTGGAAGCGACTTGTTTCTGGGCGGTAAGAACGCGGGAATGCATGCGGTAAAGTAACTGAAAAAGGTGAAGGGCTTCATGCCAACAATCAACCAGCTGGTCCGCAAGGGCCGCGAGCTGCAGAAGACCAAGTCGAAGGTCCCTGCAATGGAAGCGAACCCGCAGAAGCGCGGCGTTTGCACCCGTGTTTACACGACGACCCCGAAGAAGCCGAACTCGGCTCTCCGCAAGGTGGCGAAGGTGCGTCTGGTCAACCAGCGTGAAGTCATCACCTACATTCCGGGTGAAGGCCACAACCTTCAGGAGCACAGCGTCGTGCTGATCCGTGGCGGTCGCGTACGCGACCTTCCCGGTGTGCGCTATCACGTGCTGCGCGGCGTTCTGGATACCCAGGGCGTCAAGGATCGTAAGCAGAGCCGTTCGAAGTACGGCGCGAAGCGTCCGAAGTAAGGGAGACTAAAGCATGTCACGTCGTCGTCGCCCCGAAAAGCGCGTTATCCTGCCCGATCCCAAGTTCGGCGATATCGTGCTGTCGAAGTTCATGAACAGCATCATGCAGGACGGCAAGAAGGCTGTCGCCGAGTCCATCGTTTACGGTGCGCTCGAAACTGTCGAAGCGAAGTCCAAGAAGGACCCGATCGGCATGTTCCATGACGCGCTGAACAATGTGAAGCCGGGCATCGAAGTCCGCAGCCGCCGCGTTGGCGGTGCGACCTATCAGGTTCCCGTCGAAGTGCGCCCCGAGCGCGCCCAGGCGCTGGCGATCCGCTGGCTGATCACGGCTTCGCGCAACCGCAGCGAAACCACGATGGCTGCCCGCCTGTCGGGTGAGCTGCTGGACGCCGCCAACAACCGCGGCAATGCCGTCAAGAAGCGCGAAGACACGCACCGCATGGCGGAAGCGAACCGCGCCTTCTCGCACTACCGCTGGTAAGGACAAGCGGGCGCCCCGGTGCCCGCTTTTCACTTCTGGTTTTGAAGATTGGTCCGTTCGCCGTGGGGCTACCCATGGCGGACGGATTGGTTTAGGGGCCAGCCGCAAGACTCATTCACTTGACCGCCGGCGCGCCGGCAACGGAGAAGCATCATGGCCCGCAGCCATCCGCTCGAACGCTATCGCAATTTCGGTATCATGGCGCATATCGACGCCGGCAAGACCACCACGACCGAGCGTATCCTTTATTATACCGGCAAGTCCTACAAGATCGGCGAAGTCCATGACGGCGCCGCCACCATGGACTGGATGGAGCAGGAGCAGGAGCGTGGCATCACCATCACGTCGGCTGCGACGACCTGCGTGTGGAAGGCCGAAGAGGGCAAGGGACCCGAGCATCGCCTGAACATCATCGACACCCCCGGCCACGTCGACTTCACCATCGAAGTCGAGCGTTCGCTGCGCGTGCTCGACGGCGCGGTCGCCGCGTTCGACGGCGTTGCGGGCGTTGAGCCGCAGTCTGAAACCGTGTGGCGCCAGGCGGACAAGTACAAGGTTCCGCGGATGTGCTTCATCAACAAGCTCGACCGCACCGGCGCCAATTTCTATTATTGCGTGCAGACGATCATCGATCGTCTGGGCGCGACCCCGGCCGTCCTCTATCTGCCTATCGGTGCGGAGAGCGATTTCAAGGGCCTGGTCGACCTGGTCGAAAACCGCGCGATCATCTGGAAGGACGAGAATCTGGGTGCCGAGTTCACCTATGAGGCGATCCCCGACGATCTGGCCGACAAGGCTGCCGAATATCGCGAAAAGCTGATCGAGCTTGCCGTCGAGCAGGACGATGAAGCGATGGAAGCGTATCTCGAAGGCAATGTCCCCGATACCGCCACGCTCAAGAAGCTGATCCGCAAGGGCACGCTCAACCAGTCGTTCGTGCCGGTGCTGTGCGGCTCGGCGTTCAAGAACAAGGGTGTGCAGCCCCTGCTCGACGCGGTGGTCGACTATCTGCCTTCGCCGCTCGACATTGAGGACGTGCAGGGCATCAACCCCGACACCGAAGAGCCCGATAGCCGTGCGACCGCGGACGACGCGCCCTTCTCGGGTCTGGCGTTCAAGATCATGAACGACCCGTTCGTCGGCTCGCTGACCTTCCTGCGCGTCTATTCCGGCACACTGACCAAGGGCACCTATCTGAACTCGGTCAAGGACAAGAAGGAAAAGATCGGCCGCATGCTGTTGATGCATGCCAACAGCCGTGAAGATATCGACGCGGCTTATGCCGGCGACATCGTCGCGCTGGCCGGAATGAAGGAAACCACGACCGGTGACACGCTGTGCGCCGAGCGTCAGCCGATTATCCTGGAACGGATGGAATTCCCCGAGCCGGTGATCGAGCTGTCGGTGGAACCCAAGACCAAGGCCGACCAGGAAAAGATGGGCGTCGCGCTCAACCGCCTGGCTGCCGAGGACCCGTCCTTCCGAGTTTCGACCGATCACGAATCGGGCCAGACCATCATCAAGGGCATGGGCGAACTTCACCTCGAAATCCTGGTCGACCGCATGAAGCGCGAGTTCAAGGTCGAGGCGAATGTCGGTGCGCCGCAGGTGGCCTATCGCGAATATCTCAAGAAGCCGGTCGACATCGACTACACCCACAAGAAGCAGTCGGGCGGCACCGGCCAGTTCGGCCGCATCAAGGTGAAGCTGACGCCGGGCGAGCGCGGTGCGGGCATCATCTTCAAGGATGAGATCAAGGGCGGTAACATTCCCAAGGAATATATCCCCGCGATCGAAAAGGGCATGCGCGAAACGGCGGCCACTGGCTCGCTCATCGGCTTCCCGATCATCGACTTCGAAATCCTGCTCTATGACGGCGCCTACCATGACGTCGACTCATCGGCGCTGGCGTTCGAAATCACCGGGCGCGCCGCGATGCGCGAAGCGGCCCAGAAGTCGGGCATCACCCTGCTCGAGCCGGTCATGAAGGTCGAGGTCGTCACCCCGGAAGAATATCTGGGCGACGTCATCGGCGACATGAACAGCCGTCGCGGCCAGATCCAGGGCACCGACAGCCGCGGCAACGCGCAGGTGGTCGAGGCGATGGTGCCGCTGGCCAACATGTTCGGCTATGTGAACTCGCTGCGTTCCTTCACCCAGGGCCGCGCGAACTACTCGATGATCTTCTCCCACTATGACGAAGTGCCGCAGAATGTTGCGGACGAAGTCAAGGCGAAGATGGCCTGATGATTTTTCTCTGGCCGGGCCGTGCGAACGGCTCGGTTAGGGGCTGGTAATCTGTGAATTTGCTGCTATGGACGCGCCTTCGCGAGGCGCGGCCGAGCGGTCAGACCAAAGCTGATTTGATTAGAAGGTAGGATAAAATGGCTAAGGCTAAGTTTGAGCGGAACAAGCCGCACTGCAACATCGGCACCATCGGTCACGTCGACCATGGCAAGACCTCGCTGACCGCGGCGATCACCAAGGTTCTCGCCGAAACCGGCGGCGCGACCTTCGTTGACTATGCCAACATCGACAAGGCTCCTGAAGAGCGCGAGCGCGGCATCACCATCTCGACCGCCCACGTCGAATATGAAACCGAAGCCCGCCACTACGCGCACGTCGACTGCCCGGGCCACGCTGACTACGTCAAGAACATGATCACCGGTGCGGCCCAGATGGACGGCGCGATCCTCGTCGTTTCGGCCACCGACGGCCCGATGCCGCAGACCCGTGAGCACATCCTGCTCGCCAAGCAGGTCGGCGTTCCCCAGCTCGTCGTGTTCATGAACAAGGTCGATCTCGTCGACGACGCCGAAATCCTCGAATTGGTCGAACTGGAAATCCGCGAGCTGCTGAGCTCGTACGATTTCGACGGCGACAACATCCCCGTCATCCCCGGCTCGGCCGTGAAGGCCCTCGACGGTTCGAACGACGAAATCGGCAAGAACGCCGTTCTGAAGCTGATGGCCGCCGTCGACTCGTTCATCCCGCAGCCGGAGCGTCCCGTCGACAAGCCGTTCCTGATGCCGATCGAAGACGTGTTCTCGATCTCGGGCCGCGGCACCGTCGTGACCGGCCGCGTCGAAACCGGCATCGTCAAGGTTGGTGAGGAAGTCGAAATCGTCGGCATCCGCGACACCCGCAAGACCACCGTCACTGGCGTGGAAATGTTCCGCAAGTTGCTCGATCAGGGTGAAGCCGGCGACAACATCGGCGCGCTGGTTCGTGGCGTCGGCCGCGAAGACGTGGAGCGTGGCCAGGTTCTGGCGAAGCCCGGTTCGGTTACGCCGCACACCGAGTTCGACGCTGAAGTTTATGTGCTGTCGAAGGAAGAAGGCGGCCGTCACACGCCGTTCTTCGCCAACTATCGTCCGCAGTTCTACTTCCGCACCACCGACGTGACCGGCGAAGTGATCCTGCCCGAGGGCACCGAAATGGTCATGCCCGGCGACAATGTGAAGCTCGGCGTCAAGCTGATCGCACCGATCGCCATGGACCAGGGTCTGCGCTTCGCCATCCGCGAAGGCGGCCGCACGGTCGGCGCCGGGGTTGTCGGCACGATCTCTAAGTAATATAGGACCGCAGCGGCGCGAATCGCCTGATTCGCGCCGCTGAGTTTTTCTGCCGTCCCGGATCGCCTTTCTCCGGCTCGAATGAGCTAGAAGGGCCAGAAACGGGGCGGTAAATTTTTGTTGGTGCGTTTTCAAAAGTCATCGGCTGCTCCAGCTGATTTCTGAAAATGCTCCAGGTTTTTGGCTCTTTCGCATCGGTACAGGAACAATGGACAGCAACATCCGCATTCGCCTCAAGGCGTTCGATCATCGCGTGCTCGATCAGGCGACCGGCGACATCGCCGACACCGCCCGCCGCACCGGCGCCCTCATTCGCGGTCCGATTCCCCTTCCGACGCGCATCGAAAAGTTCACGGTCAACCGTGGTCCGCACATCGACAAGAAGTCGCGCGAGCAGTTCGAGGTCCGCACCTACAAGCGCATGCTTGACATTGTGCAGCCGACGCCGCAGACGGTCGACGCGCTGATGAAGCTGGATCTGGCTGCCGGCGTGAACGTCGAAATCAAGCTGGCCTAATCGGCGGCAAGTCCCTGCTCTCCGTCAGGTGGGCAGGGTATCGGGCATTTCGCTTGAGGCGAGAGCTCAAACGACACAAGGGATACCGCGCGACCTCCGGTAAGCTGGATGGTTCGTGGCTCTGGTCCCCCGTCGCCTTCCCCGAGCAGGGGTCGGCATCCAACCCGGACGGGGTGATTGTTATTTGGGTTGGGCCGCGAGGGAGAGATCCTGAGCGGTTTTTTCGTTGGATACGCCCGCTGCTAAGGCGGGCCTCTATGGGAGTAATCAGTGATGCGCACAGGCGTGATCGCTAAGAAAGTCGGGATGACCCGTCTGTTCCAGGAGGACGGACGTCATATTCCCGTTACGGTTCTGTCCCTCGAGGGCAATCAGGTCGTAGCTCGCAAGGAAGTTGAGCGTGACGGTTATGTCGCGGTTCAGCTTGGCGCGGGCGTCGCGAAGGTCAAGAACGTCGCCAAGCCGCAGCGCGGCCACTTCGCCAAGGCGGAAGTGGAGCCGAAGGCGCGTCTGGTCGAATTCCGTGTCGCCGAGGACGCGCTCCTCGATGTCGGCGCCGAGATCGCGGCCGATCATTTCATCGCCGGCCAGCTGGTCGACGTCGCTGGCCACACCCAGGGTAAGGGTTTCGCCGGTGCCATGAAGCGCTGGGGCTTCGGCGGTATGCGCGCCACGCACGGCGTGTCGATCAGCCACCGTGCCCATGGTTCGACCGGTAACCGTCAGGATCCGGGCCGCGTCTTCAAGAACAAGAAGATGGCCGGCCACATGGGTGACCGCGAGCGCACGCAGCAGAATCTCGAAATTGTCCGCACGGACGTCGAGCGTGGCCTGCTGTTCGTCAAGGGATCGGTCCCCGGTGCCAAGGGCACCTGGCTGACTGTCAGCGACGCCGTCAAGGTGAAGCGCCCGGCCGATGCGCCCTATCCGGCGAGCCTGAAGCAGGCTGCCAACAGCAACAACGCTCCGGTGCAGACACCCGCTGAAGAAGCGTCTGCTCCCGAAGTGACCGAAGGCCAGGAGGGCTAAACCATGAAGGTCAATGTACAGACCCTCGACGCGCAGGCTGCCGGTGAGGTGGAGCTGAACGATGCCGTGTTCGGCGTCGAGCCCCGCACCGACATTCTGCACCGCGTCGTCACCTGGCAGCTGGAAAAGCGTCGCGCTCCGGCCCGCGCCACCCGCGAGCGTTCGGACGTTGCCCGCACCGGCAAGAAGTTCGGCCGCCAGAAGGGCGGCGGTACGGCTCGTCACGGCGACCGCAAGGCCCCCGTGTTCATCGGCGGCGGTAAGGCCCATGGCGCCCGCGCCCGCGAGTTCGGCCACGACCTCAACAAGAAGGTTCGTGCGCTCGGCCTGAAAATGGCGCTGTCGTCGAAGGCCAAGGACGGTTCGCTGATCGTTCTCGACAATCTCGACGTGGCGGAAGGCAAGACCAAGGCTCTGGTCGCGCACCTCGCCAAGCTGAACCTCAACAAGGCGCTGTTCATCGACGGCGACGCGGTGAATGTCAGCTTCGCGAAGGCTTCGGCGAACATTGTCGGCGTGAACCTGCTGCCGGCCGTTGGTGCCAACGTCTACGACATCCTGAAGGCCGATTCGCTGGTGCTGACCCGCGCCGCGGTCGAAAAGCTGGAGGCCCGTTTCAATGGCTAAGAAAGAAGCCGCGAAGGTCGACAACCGTCATTATGACGTCGTCGTCGCGCCGGTCATCACCGAGAAGTCGACGCTTCTCTCCGAGAACAATGCCGTCGTCTTCAAGGTCGCCAACGACGCGACCAAGCCGGAGATCAAGGCCGCCGTCGAAGCGCTCTGGGGCGTGACGGTCAAGAGCGTGAACACGCTGGTCGCCAAGGGCAAGACCAAGAAGTGGAAGGGCAAGCCCTACACGCGGTCTGACGTGAAGAAGGCGATCGTTCGCCTGGCCGACGGCCAGTCGATCGACATCACCGAAGGAGTGCGCTGATCATGGCGCTTAAGAGCTACAACCCGACGAGCCCCGCCCAGCGCGGCCTGATCCTCGTCGACCGCAGCGGGCTGCACAAGGGCAAGCCCGTCAAGGCGCTGACCGAAGGCAAGCGCAAGACCGGCGGCCGCAACAACAAGGGCCATGTGACCTCGCGCGGCATCGCCGGCGGTCACAAGCAGCGCTACCGCATCATCGACTTCAAGCGTCGTTTGTGGGATGTCGAAGGCACGGTCGAGCGTCTGGAATATGATCCCAACCGCACCGCCTTCATCGCGCTGGTCAACTATCCCGACGGCACCCAGGCCTATATCCTGGCGCCGCAGCGTCTCGCTCCCGGTGACAAGGTCATCGCGGGCAAGAAGACCGACGTGAAGCCGGGCAACGCGATGGAACTCGGCCAGATGCCGGTCGGCACCATCATCCACAATATCGAGATGAAGCCTGGCAAGGGCGGTCAGCTCTGCCGTTCGGCAGGCACCTACGCTCAGCTGGTCGGTCGCGATCGTGGCATGGTGATGGTCCGCCTGTCCTCGGGCGAGCAGCGCTACATCCGTTCGGACTGCATGGGCACCGTGGGTGCCGTGTCGAACCCGGACAACGCCAACACCAACCTCGCCAAGGCCGGTCGCAACCGCTGGCTCGGCAAGCGTCCGCTGACGCGCGGTGTGGCGAAGAACCCGGTCGACCACCCGCATGGCGGTGGTGAAGGCCGGACCTCGGGCGGCCGTCATCCGGTCACGCCCTGGGGCAAGCCGACCAAGGGTGCACGCACCCGCCACAACAAGGCGACGGACAAATTCATCATCCGTAGCCGCCACGCGAAGAAGAAGAGGTAAGCGAGATGGCTCGTTCCGTCTGGAAAGGTCCGTTCGTGGACCTCAGCCTTCTGAAGAAGGCGGAAACCGCGCAGGACGCCGGTGGCCGTGCTGGCCCGATCAAGACCTGGTCGCGCCGTTCCACCATCCTGCCGCAGTTCGTCGGCCTGACGTTCAACGTCTATAATGGCCGCAAGCATGTGCCGGTTTCGGTGAACGAGGAAATGGTGGGTCACAAGCTGGGCGAATTCGCCCCGACCCGCTACTTCCCCGGCCACGCTGCCGACAAGAAGGGCAAGCGCTAATGAGCAAGGAAAAGGCTCCCCGTCGCGTCGCCGACAATGAGGCGCTGGCCGTTGGCACGCAGATCCGTGGTTCGGCCCAGAAGCTGAACCTGGTCGCCACGCTCATCCGCGGCCGCAAGGTCGAGGACGCGCTGAACATCCTCGCCTTCTCCAAGAAGGCGATGGCGGTCGACGTGCGCAAGGTGCTGGCTTCGGCCATCGCCAATGCGGAAAACAACCACAATCTGGACGTCGATGCGCTGGTCGTCGCGGAAGCATCGGTGGGCAAGAGCTTCACCATGAAGCGCTTCCACGCTCGCGGCCGCGGCAAGTCGACCCGGATCCTGAAGCCCTTCAGCCGCGTGCGCATCGTCGTCCGCGAAGCAGCTGAAGAAGCGGAGGCGTAAGAGACATGGGTCACAAGAGCAATCCGATCGGTCTGCGCCTGCAGATCAACCGTACCTGGGACAGCCGCTGGTTCGCCGAAGGCGCCGACTATGGCCGCCTGCTGCTGGAGGATCTGAAGATCCGCCAGTATATCATGAAGAACCTGCCGCAGGCCGCGATCTCCAAGGTCGTGATCGAGCGTCCCGCCAAGCTGTGCCGCGTGTCGATCTACGCTGCCCGTCCCGGTGTCATCATCGGCAAGAAGGGCGCGGACATCGAGAAGCTGCGCAAGAAGCTGGGCAGCCTGACCTCGTCGGACGTCAGCCTGAACATCGTCGAAATCCGCAAGCCGGAAATCGATTCCAAGCTCGTTGCGCAGGGCATTGCCGATCAGCTGGAGCGCCGCGTGGCGTTCCGCCGTGCGATGAAGCGCGCGGTGCAGTCGGCCCTGCGTTTGGGCGCCGAGGGCATCAAGATCACCTGCGGCGGCCGTCTGGGCGGCGCGGAGATCGCGCGTGTCGAATGGTATCGCGAAGGCCGCGTTCCGCTGCACACGCTGCGTGCGAACGTCGATTATGCCGAAGCTACCGCGCACACCGCCTATGGCGTCTGCGGCATCAAGGTGTGGATCTTCAAGGGCGAGATTCTCGGCCATGATCCGTTCGCGACCGACCGGCTGATGCTGGAGGCTCAGACCTCCGGCGTGCGCCCGGCGCGCTGAGAATAAGGTAGGTATAGCGTCATGCTGCAACCGAAAAAAATGAAGTTCCGCAAGACCTTCAAGGGCCGGATCAAGGGCGACGCCAAGGGCGGTTCGGCTCTGAACTTCGGCGCCTATGGTCTGAAGGCTCTGGAACCCGAGCGCGTCACCGCCCGCCAGATCGAGGCGGCTCGCCGCGCGATCCAGCGTCACCTTCGTCGTCAGGGCCGTCTGTGGATCCGCGTGTTCCCTGACGTGCCGGTGTCGAAGAAGCCCGCCGAAGTCCGTCAGGGTAAGGGTAAGGGTTCGGTCGAATATTGGGCAGCTCGCGTCAAGCCGGGCCGCATCCTGTTCGAACTGGACGGCGTGCCCGGTCCGCTCGCAGCAGAGGCTTTCTCGCGCGCCGCGATGAAGCTGCCGATCAAGACGAAGGTTGTCGCTCGCCTCGGCGACACCTCCCACCTGGAGGGTTAATCCGTGGCGAATGTAGCTGACCTCAAGACCAAGTCGGACGACGAACTGTCGATCGAACTGAACAACCTGAAGCGCGAGCAGTTCAACCTGCGCTTCCAGGCGGCCACCAACCAGCTGGAAAAGCCCAGCCGGGTGCGTGAAGTCCGCCGGTCGATCGCGCAGATCAAGACCCTTCAGTCCGAGCGTTCGCGCTCGGCTGCGAAGTAAGAAGGAAATCACACGATGCCCAAGCGCGTGCTGACGGGAACGGTGGTTTCCGACAAGACCGACAAGACGGTGGTGGTTCGCGTAGAGCGCAAGGTTAAGCATGCGCTCTACGGCAAGATCATCCGCCGGTCGAAGAAATACCACGCCCATGACGAGGGCAATGTCTACAAGGAAGGCGAGACGGTCCGCATCGAGGAAACCGCCCCGATTTCCAAGCTCAAGACCTGGAAGGTCATCGAGCGCGTGGACACCCACAAGTCCCCGGAAACGGCGGCTTAAGGGAGGCTCGCTGAGCCTTTAGGTAAAAAGTGCGGCGCGGGGCTGGCCTTTTCCACGGGAAAGGGTTACAGGCCCGCGCTTCGCGTAGAGTCAGATGGCTCGTCTTCGGACGAGTCAGACGTTCGCCAAAGGCTCTAGGCACAAGAATTCGGAACCGCCGGGAATTGTCCCGGTAGGCCAAATAAGAAGGAACCGGATCCATGATCCAGATGCAATCCAATCTTGACGTCGCTGACAACAGCGGCGCCAAGCGCGTCCAGTGCATCAAGGTGCTGGGCGGCTCGAAGCGTCGCTTCGCGAGCGTAGGCGACATCATCGTCGTCTCGATCAAGGAAGCTGCGCCTCGTGGCAAGGTGAAGAAGGGTGACGTGCATCGCGCCGTCATCGTGCGCACCGCCAAGGACGTGCGTCGCGCTGATGGCAGCGTGATTCGCTTCGACGGCAATGCCGCTGTGCTCATCAACAAGAACGAGGAGCCGATCGGCACCCGTATCTTCGGCCCGGTCGTTCGCGAACTGCGCGCCAAGAAGCACATGAAGATCATCTCGCTTGCCCCCGAGGTGCTGTAATGAGCGCTGCTAGAATCAAGAAGGGCGACAAGGTCGTCGTCCTGGCCGGCAAGGACAAGGGTCGTACCGGCGCCGTCCTGCAGGTGCTGCCCAAGGACGACAAGGTCCTGGTGGAAGGCATCAACGTGCATGCGCGTCACCGCAAGCCTGACCAGGCGAACCCGCAGGGCGGCATCGAGCGCAAGCCCGCGCCGCTCCACATTTCGAACGTCGCTGTCGCCGACAAGGATGGCAAGCCGACCCGCGTCCGTTTCGAGGATCGCGACGGCAAGAAGGTCCGCGTCGCCGTCAAGTCGGGTGAGGTGCTGTAATGAGCGACAAGTACATTCCGCGCTCTAAGGCGCAGTATGACGCCGAGATCGCCAAGGCGATGACCGAGAAGTTCGGCTACGCGAACGTCATGCAGGTTCCGAAGATCGAGAAGATCACGCTCAACATGGGCGTGGGCGAAGCGACCCAGGACAAGAAGAAGGTCACGCAGGCCGCCGAAGAAATGGAACTGATCGCAGGGCAGAAGCCGGTGATCACCAAGGCCCGCAAGTCGATCGCGCAGTTCAAGCTGCGTGAAGGCATGCCGATCGGCGCCAAGGTCACGCTGCGCCGCGAGCGCATGTACGAGTTCCTTGATCGCCTGATCAACATCGCTCTGCCCCGCGTGCGCGACTTCCGTGGTCTGAACCCGAAGAGCTTCGACGGCCGTGGCAACTATGCCTTCGGCATCAAGGAGCAGCTGATCTTCCCGGAGATCAACTATGACCGCATCGACAAGGTGCGCGGCATGGACATCATCGTGACCACCACGGCGAAGACGGACGAGGAAGCGCGCGAACTGCTGCGTCTCTTCGGTTTCCCCTTCCCGCTCGAAGAGAAGCAGGCGGCCTGAACAGGCCCCGCTTCTCTCCCACAAGCCTAAGCTAAGGAAGAGAACTTAAGTCATGGCGAAACTGAGTTCGATCAACAAGAACGAGCGCCGCAAGAAGCTGGTGAAGAAATATGCCGGCCGTTATGCGAAGCTCAAGGCGATCGCGAATGATACCGCGGCCGATGACAGCGATCGTCTGATCGCGCGTCTGAAGATGGCGGAGATTCCCCGCAACGGCAATCCGACCCGCATTCGGAACCGCTGCGAGCTGACGGGGCGTCCCCGCGCTTATTACCGCAAATTCCGCCTCTGCCGCGTGCAGCTGCGTGATCTGGCCAACAAGGGCCTGATCCCCGGCGTCACCAAGTCGAGCTGGTAAGGATCATTTGAGATGGCATTGACCGATCCCTTGGGTGATATGCTCACCCGCATCCGCAACGGGCAGCAGGCGAAGAAGGACAGCGTTGTGTCCCCGGCTTCCAAGCTCCGCGCCCGCGTGCTCGACGTGCTCCAGCGCGAAGGCTACATCCGCGGCTATTCCGAGGAAGCCCTCGGCAAGCACCCCGGCTTGCGCATTGAGCTCAAATATTTCGAAGGCCAGCCGGCGATCAAGCATGTCGCCCGCGTCTCCAAGCCCGGCCGCCGCGTTTACTCGGGTTCCAAGGAACTGCCGGTGATCCGCAATGGCCTGGGCATCACCATTGTCTCGACGCCCCGTGGCGTTCTGTCCGACGCCGAAGCGCGCGAGCAGAATGTCGGCGGCGAAGTGCTGGCGGAGGTGTTCTGATGAGCCGTACTGGTAAGAAGCCGGTTGCCGTCCCTGCGGGCGTCACCGCGTCGATCGAAGGCGGTCAGCTGTCGGTGAAGGGCCCCAAGGGCACCCTGTCGCTGCCGCTGGCGGACGAAGTCACCTATAGCATCGAAGACGGTGTGATCGCGGTGAAGCCTGCCAATGACAGCAAGCGCGCTCGCGCTTTCTGGGGCATGCAGCGCACCCTGGTCGCCAACCTGATCACCGGCGTGACCGAGGGCTATACGAAGAAGCTGCTCATCACCGGTGTCGGCTACCGCGCGGATGCCAAGGGCAAGGTGCTGAACCTGAAGCTCGGCTATTCGCATGACGTCGATTTCCCGGTGCCCGAGGGCATTGAGATCAAGACCCCGGATAACACCACGGTCGAGATCAGCGGCATCGATAAGCAGAAGGTGGGTCAGGTTGCCGCCGAGATCCGCCGCTGGCGCAAGCCCGAACCCTATAAGGGCAAGGGTATCAAGTACGCCGGCGAGTTCATCTTCCGCAAGGAAGGGAAGAAGAAGTAAGATGGCAAAGCTTTCCCTCTTCGCGCGGCGTCGTCGCCGCGTCCGCACCGCGCTCAAGGCTGTTTCGGGCCACAAGCCCCGCCTCAGCGTCCACCGTTCGGGCCGTCACATCTACGCCCAGGTCATCGACGATGCGCAGGGCAAGACCCTGGCTTCGGCCTCGACCCTGGACAAGGATGTGCGTGGCCAGACCGGTGCCACCTCGCAGGCCGCCGCTGAAGTCGGCAAGCGCGTCGCCGCCGCGGCGACCGCTGCCGGCGTCACCAAGGTCGTGTTCGACCGTGGTGGTTTCCTGTTCCATGGCCGCGTCAAGGCGCTGGCCGATGCGGCCCGTGAAGCCGGGCTGGAGTTCTGATCATGGCTGACGAAAACGATATCCAAGCCCAGCCGGGCGCACCCGCCGCTGTCGAAGGCGGCGAGCAGCAGACCGAGGGCCGTGGTCCCGGTCGCGGCCGTGGCCGTGGCGGCGATCGCAACCGTGGCGAGCGTGGCGGCCGTGGCCGTCGCGACGACCGTCGCGGCAACCGCGACGAGGAACAGGGCGAAGAGCTGATCGAGAAGCTGGTTCACATCAACCGCGTCTCCAAGACCGTCAAGGGCGGTAAGCGCTTCGGCTTCGCGGCTCTGGTCGTTGTCGGCGACGGCAAGGGCCGTGCGGGCTTCGGCCATGGCAAGGCGCGCGAAGTGCCTGAAGCCATCAGCAAGGCGACCGCTTCGGCCAAGAAGGCGATGGTTCGCGTTCCGCTGAAGGAAGGCCGCACGCTGCACCATGACGGCCTTGGCCATTTCGGTGCGGGCAAGGTGACGGTTCGTTCGGCGCCTGCCGGTACGGGCATCATCGCCGGTGGTCCGATGCGCGCCGTGTTCGAAAGCCTTGGCGTCGCTGACGTGGTGACCAAGTCGAATGGCACGTCCAACCCCTATAACATGATCCGTGCGACCTTCGCGGCGCTGGGCGAGCAGACCAGCCCCAAGTCGGTGGCGCAGCGCCGTGGCAAGAAGGTCGCCGACCTTCTGCGTCGCGGCGGCGCCTCGGCCGAAGTCGCGCAGGCTGATGCCGAAGCGATTGCGGAGTAAGACGACATGGCGAAGATCAAGATCAAGCAGATCGGTTCGCCGATCCGCCGCCCCGCCGACCAGAAGAAGATTCTGATCGGCCTGGGCCTTGGCAAGATGCACCGCGTGGTGGAGCTGGAAGACACGGCGGAAGTCCGCGGTGCGATCAAGAAGCTGCCGCACATGGTGCAGGTGGTCGAGGGCTAAGCCTTTCGACCTGACAGGAATGAAGCGGGAGAGGGGGAAACCCCTCTTTCGTTTTTTGGGAAAGGGCGCTACTGGCGCGCCCTCTAAGTTGTCCCGGACAGATAGTCGGGACTGCGCGAACATAGCGAAAGCGAGTGCACGACATGACCAAGCTTAACGAACTCAATGACAATGCCGGTGCCCGGAAGGGCCGGATGCGCGTCGGCCGTGGTATCGGCTCGGGCAAGGGCAAGACCGCCGGTCGCGGCCAGAAGGGTGCGAAGGCGCGTTCGGGCGTCAGCATCAACGGCTTCGAGGGTGGCCAGATGCCGCTCCACATGCGTTTGCCGAAGCGCGGCTTCAACAACATCTTCGCCAAGGATTACGCGATCGTGAACCTCGGCGCGGTGCAGAAGGCGATCGATGCCGGCAAGCTGGACGCCAATGCGACCATCGACCATGCCGCGCTGAAGGCCGCTGCCCTGGCCCGTGGCGGCAAGGACGGCGTTCGCCTGCTCGGCAAGGGTGAACTGACCGCCAAGGTCAACCTGCTCGTTGCCGGCGCGTCCAAGGGCGCTGTTGAGGCGGTTGAGAAGGCGGGCGGCAAGGTCGACGTGATCGAAGTCGTCCCCGCAGCTGAAAAGGCGAAGGCGAAGAAGGGCACCGCCCTTGCCGCCAAGAAGGCCGCTGCGAAGGCCTGATCTGCCTCAAGTCTTGCAAGCATGACCCCGCTGCCCGATATGGGCCGGCGGGGTCATCTGTTTGGGGGCTTGCTGTTCCGCAACGGGTGTTTGCATCCGGTGGGGACAGCCTCTAAGGCAGGCGACGATTCCAGCCGGAGCGTGACTCCGGCAAGATGTTTTGAAGGGCAGCCAAGATGGCATCGAGAGCCGACCAGCTCGCATCCAATCTCAGCCTGGCGAAGTTCAGCCAGGCGACCGACCTCAAGAAGCGCCTGTGGTTCACGCTGGGCGCGCTGATCGTCTTCCGCTTCCTGAGCTTCGTGCCGCTGCCGGGCGTCGATCCGACCGCGCTGTCGCAGCTGTACAAGCAGACCAACGGCGGCGTGCTGGACATCTTCAACACTTTTTCCGGCGGTTCGCTCTCGCGCATGAGCCTCATCGCGCTCGGCGTGATGCCGTATATCACCGCATCGATCGTGGTGCAGCTCGCCGCCAGCCTCTCGCCGCAACTCGCGGCGATCAAGAAGGAAGGCGAGAGCGGGCGCAAGAAGCTCAACCAATATACGCGCTATGGCACGGTCGGCCTGACCGCGGTGCAGGGCTATTTCATTGCGGTTGGCCTTGAAAGCTTCGGCGCTCAGTCGGGCGTGCAGGCGGTGGTCGATCCAGGCTTCCTGTTCCGGATCGCGGCGGTGGTGTCCCTGATTGGCGGCACCATGTTCCTGATGTGGCTGGGTGAGCAGATCACCTCGCGCGGGATCGGTAACGGGGTGTCGCTGATCATCATGGCCGGCATCGTCGCGCAGCTGCCGGTGACGCTGAGCAATCTGTTCAAGTCGAGCAGCACCGGCGCGATCTCGGGCCTCGTGATTGTCCTCGTAATTGTGCTGGGCTTCGGCCTCATCGCTTTCATCTGCTTCATGGAGCGGGCGCAGCGACGCGTGCTGATCCAATATCCCAAGCGCCAGACGCGCCAGGGGCTGATGCAGGCCGACCGCAGCCATCTGCCGCTCAAGGTCAACACGGCGGGCGTCATTCCGCCGATCTTCGCCAGCTCGCTGCTGCTGATGCCGCTCACCATCTCGCAGTTCGCGGGGCAGACCGTCGCGGGCGAGAGCAAGCTCGGCGATTTCGTGCTGACGCTGAACCAGTATCTGTCGCACGGCAGCCCCGTCTACATGGCGCTCTACGGACTTGGCATCGTCTTCTTCTGCTTCTTCTACACCGCTGTGGTGTTCAATCCGGAAGAGACGGCCGACAACCTGAAGCGCAACGGCGGCTTCATCCCGGGCATCCGTCCGGGCAAGAATACCGAGAATTATCTGGACTATGTGCTGACGCGCATCACCGTCATCGGCGCGGCCTATCTGGCCTTCATCTGCCTGGTGCCGGAATTCGTGATCGCGCGGGCGGGCATTCCCTTCTATCTCGGCGGGACTAGCCTGCTCATCGTGGTCAATGTTACGGTCGATACCGTCACGCAGATCCAGAGCCATTTGCTTGCGCATCAATATGGCGATCTGATCAAGAAGGCGAAGCTGAAGGGGCGTCTGCGCTAAAAGGGCGCAGGGCCTCGGGCACAAAATAGGGGAGTGTTCGCCCAATGAATATCATTCTGCTTGGGCCTCCGGGCGCCGGCAAGGGAACGCAGGCGACCCGTCTGGTCGACAGCCGGGGCATGGTTCAGCTTTCGACGGGCGACATGCTGCGCGCGGCGGTGAAGGCCGGTACGCCGATCGGCCTGAAGGCGAAGGCGGTGATGGAAGCCGGTGAACTGGTGTCGGACGAGATCGTGTCGGGCATCATCGGCGAAGCGCTGGACGCGCTGCCTGCCGAGACGGGCGTCATTTTCGACGGCTATCCGCGGACGGAGGCGCAGGCCCATTCGCTCGACAGCATCCTGTCGGATCGCGGCCGCACGCTCGATCATGTCATCGAACTGGACGTGAACGAGGATGCGCTGGTCGAGCGCATCACCGGCCGCTTCACCTGCGCGAATTGCGGCGAAGGCTATCACGACAGCTTCAAGCAGCCCAAGGTCGAGGGCGAGTGCGACAAGTGCCATGCGCATGAGTTCAAGCGCCGGCCCGACGACAATGAGGATACCGTGCGCACCCGCATGGCCGAATATCGTGCCAAGACCGCGCCGATCCTGCCGATCTACGAAGCGCGCGCTATCGTGTCGCGGGTCGACGGCATGGCGGAGATGGACGACGTGACGATCGCGATCGCCGCCATATTGGACGGCAAGAAGGGCTGAGCTATCCTTCCCTCCGCTTCAGGAGGGAGGTGCACATGCGGATGATCAAGGCTTTGGCGTGGGCCGGTGCGGTGATGGCCGCGCCGGCCCATTCTGCTGTCACGAGCAGCGGAGAGAAGGGTTTCGTAGTCGAGAATAGCGTCGAGATCGCGGCGGCGCCCGGCGCGGTCTACGAGATGCTCGGGCGGCCAGCGCTCTGGTGGAGCGGGGAACATAGCTATGGTGGAAGCGCGGCGAAGCTGACGCTTGATCCGGTCGCGGGCGGCTGCTTCTGCGAGAGCCTGCCAGCGGGGGGAGGCGTAGAGCATGGCCGCGTCCTCTACGCCGCGCCCGGGAAGAAGCTGCGCATCTCCGGAGCGCTTGGCCCGCTGCAATCGGAGGCGGTAACGGGTATATTGACCTTCGACATCGAACCCACCGCCAACGGCGCCCGGGTCGCGCTCAGCTATGTCGTCGGCGGCTATATGCGCATGGACGCGGCGAAGCTGGCACCGGGCGTCGACAAGGTACTGGCCGAGCAGCTGCAAGGGCTGAGGCGCGCTGCCGAAGACGGCGGCAATCGTCGCAAGCGGTAGCGCTCCCGCGAAGATTCTCTCAGCGGTTCATCGTCGCACGGCCGGCACGCGCCATGTTATGCCAGCTTTCGAACTGCCCCGAGATAGTGCCGCTTGCCGATGGAGACACCGTTGGCGCGCAGGATGTCATATGCGGTGGTCGCGTGGAAATAGAAGTTGGGCTGGGAAAAGCTCATCAGGAAATCCTGCCCTATGAAATCCAAGCGCAATTTGTCGCCGATGGTGAATGTCAGCGGCTTGTCGCTGAGGCTTTCCACGTCGTCCCGGCTGAGCCCGCGGAGGTCGTTGACGGCTTCAGCTACCCGCGCTTTAAGCCCGTCGAAGCTAGTGGGAGATGGCGCAGTGTCGGGTGAGAAATTGCCATTCTGCACGCCACGGATCGCGCCGATCGAGTGAACCGCGCAGCTTTTGACCTGATAGGCGAAGTCGAACATGTCCGGAGCGAGCCTGGCCTCGATCAGCCGTTCGGCGGGGAGCGACTGCTCGCTGCAATGAGCCTCTGCCTTGTCGATCAGTTCCGATAGCGAGCCCAGTAACTGGAGACAGCCGGGTACGAAGGCGTCGTAGAGCGTCATCATGAGTCATGGTCCTTGCGAAGGGGCAGGGAGGAGGATGCGGCAAAATGGCGCATTCCGCGCATATGGGCAATTGGCGGATTTTTTTTGCGGCGAGGATCGCGAGGGCCTGGGGGTGCATCTACAGGCGCAGCTCAGGATCCAGATGGGGGAGATGGATTGCCGCCTTGGCGGGAAGGGCGGCGACGGGTGTTTGCAGGCACTTCCTACTCCGTCACCCCCGGGCCTGCTCCGGGTTCGCTTCTTAGGCGGGGGCAGATTTTGAAGAGAAGCGGGACCCCGGGTCGAGCCCGGGGTGACGGTGAGGCAATGGCAGCTAAGTCGATTTCGTTCTGCCGCCTGCTCCATCCTGACTGTGCTGAGCCGGTCGGAGCACGCGCACAACGGCGCGCGCGATCCTTATTCGTCGACATGGACGAACCGGGGGAAGGACTTAGCGGCATTCAGGCTTCTGCCCGATCTCCGCGTCTGCTTGGTTCCCCCTGTTGAAGGGAACCGTTCCATTCCCTTGGTTAACCACGATATTAACTGAATTGTTGCTGGTTGGTTGCTATGCAGCGCGCATGGATGGGTCGCACCGTTTCCGCAACCGACTGACGGAACTGGACGCGCTGCGTGGTATCGGTGCGCTATGCGTGCTGGTCTTCCATTATTCGACGCGCTTTCATGAGCTGTTTCCGCAGGCCGCGCATGTGCCGTTCAGTTTTCCGGGCGGCAATTACCGGGTGTTGCTGTTCTTCGCCATCTCGGGTTTTGCGATCTTCTTCACGCTGGAGCGAATCGGGAACGTGGCGGATTTCGCCGTTCGTCGCGCGGCACGGCTTTACCCGGCCTATCTCGCCGCGATGCTGATGACGCTTGCGATCGAATATCTGGCCCGCATGTCGCAACTGCTGATCGGGCCGGGCGCGATCCTGGCCAATGTGACGATGCTGCAGGGCTTTGCCTTCCTCCCCGAAGTGGACGGCGCCTACTGGACGCTGACGGTTGAGATCGCCTTTTATCTCTGCATGGCGGCGATCTGGCGATGGGCGGGCCTCAAGCGCATCGAGCGCGTGCTGCTCGGCTGGCTGGCGGTGCGCTGGCTCTATTGGCTGTGGCCCGCCATGCCCGAGCGGGTCGTCATGCTGCTGGTGCTGCGCTATCTGCCCTTCTTCATGATCGGCATGCTGGCCTATCGCATTTGGGCGGGGCAGCGCAGCTGGCGGCGGCAGGCACCCTATGCCGGAGCGGCGCTGCTCTCTGTGGCGACGATCGACAGCTGGGACATCACGCTGGCTGCCGTCATCATGCTGGTAATGTTCGCAGCGCTGATCCGGGGGAGGCTGCGTTTCCTGAGCGTGCGGCCGCTGTTGTGGATGGGCGGGATCAGCTATTCCTTCTACCTCATCCACCAGCATGTCGGCTTCGTCGTGATGCTGAAGATGGCGCAGGCGGGCTACAGCCCTTGGGCTAGTTTTGTAGCAGCTTTCCTGGTGGCGCTGACGCTCGGCACAGCGATCAACCGGCTGGTCGAGCGTCCGGCCGGGGAGGCGATATTGGGCTGGTGGCGAGAGCGCCGGAGTTCGCCTGTTGGAGAGCCTCTGTCCGGCCGGACGTGAAAAGAGCGCTGCCGACAGATCGGCAACGCCTTTCGAGACTGAGGCTTGTCCGCTTACTGGGCGCGGGGCGCGGCTGCCGCCGCGTTGGCGGGCAGGCCCCCCAACTGGGTGACCAGCTTGGTGTAAGCGTCCAGATAGGCGAGCACGATGACCTGGCCGATTTCGGTGTTCTGGTAGCCGCCACCACCGACCGCCGCCAAACCGCCCCACCAGCCAGCGCCGCCGCCACCGCCGAAGCTGAGGTCCGACTTGCGGGAATAGCCTTCCGTCAGCGCCTCTTCCTCGGTCGTGCGGGCGTTGACGATCGACAGCGTAACGTTCGCCTCGCTCTTCTTGATCGAGATGCCGCCGGCCAGTGCGCCGAGCGTCCGGCCGCCGAGGAAGCCGCCGAGCATGCCGCCAAGCGCGTTACCGCCGCTATTCTTGTTGGAGGAGACGATGTCGGGCTGCAGATAATAATCCGCCGCCTTCACCTGACCCTTGCCGAGATTGGAGCCGGCCTGCAATTCACCGGAGTCAGCCATCGCGCGCTCCATGTTGCGGCTTGCCATCGCGCGGCCGCGGTTGACGATGCCGAAGCAGCCGGACTGCTGGATGAAGACCTTGAGGATCGCCTCCGGGCTGCCAAGGTTCAGTTCACGCCACCACTGATTGTCGGGCTCGACAATGGCGACCGTCCCGAGGCGGCGGGTGCAGTGAGGGATTTCGGCCGTTTTCTTGGCCTGCTGCTGGCGGGCGGACGATCCCTTGTCGGCGGCCGCTGCCGGAGAAGCCGCTACAGCCAGACCGGCTGCGGCAGCAACGAGCTTCGTGAAAACACGCATGTCATGCACCCCTGAATGTTGCCAAAAATCTTTCTGTGTTTGGCGCCCCGTTATCCGGGCAAGGGTCTAGCACAACAGCGGTACCATTCAAGCGAAGCGAATGGATATCGTCCTGATTACCAAGAGTGCGCCGACGCCGCGCGAGCGCTGCTGACAGGGGCGCAAATGGCTGCTATCGGCGCGGGCCATGACCGACCTTTCGCATATCCGCAACTTTTCGATCATCGCCCATATCGACCATGGCAAGTCGACGCTGGCCGACCGGCTGATCCAGCGCACCGGCGGCCTCACCGACCGGGAGATGAGCGCGCAGGTGCTCGATAATATGGATATCGAGAAGGAGCGGGGCATCACCATCAAGGCGCAGACGGTGCGCCTGGATTATGTCGCGAAGAATGGCGAAACCTATGAACTCAACCTCATGGACACGCCGGGCCATGTCGACTTCGCCTATGAGGTCAGCCGCTCGCTGGCAGCTTGCGAGGGCGCGCTGCTGGTGGTGGACGCCGCACAGGGGGTGGAAGCGCAGACGCTGGCTAACGTCTATCAGTCGATCGAGCATGATCATGAGATCGTGCCCGTCCTGAACAAGATCGACCTGCCCGCCGCCGAACCGGAAAAGGTTCGCGCGGAAATCGAGGAGGTGATCGGCCTCGACGCGTCGGAAGCGGTGCTGGCGAGCGCCAAGTCCGGCATAGGCATCGACGAGGTGCTGGAAGCCATCGTCGCGAAGATCCCTCCGCCCAAGGGTGATCGGAATGCGCCGCTGGAGGCGATGCTGGTCGACAGCTGGTACGATCCTTATCTGGGCGTCGTGATTTTGGTGCGCGTCGTCAACGGCGTCATCAAGAAGGGCCAGAACATCAAGTTCATGATCGGCGGCACCGAGCATCTGATCGACCGCGTCGGCTGCATGCGGCCCAAGATCGAGGCCCTGCCCGAGCTTGGCCCCGGCGAGATCGGCTTCATCACTGCGCAGATCAAGGACATCAGCCAGACCCGCGTCGGCGATACCATCACCACAGTCAAGAATCCGGCGGCCAATCCGCTGCCGGGTTTCAAGGAAGTGCAGCCGGTGGTGTTCTGCGGGCTCTTCCCGGTCGATGCCAATGATTTCGAGAAGCTGCGCGATTCGATTTCCAAGCTGCGGCTGAACGACGCGTCCTTCTCCTTCGAGATGGAGACGTCGGCCGCGCTCGGCTTCGGCTTCCGCTGCGGTTTCCTGGGGCTGCTGCATCTGGAGATCATCCAGGAGCGGTTGACGCGCGAATATGATCTGGACCTCATCACCACCGCCCCCTCGGTGGTTTATGAGATGCATATGAAGGACGGGACGGTGCGCCATCTGCACAATCCCGCTGACATGCCCGATCCGAACCATATCGAGATGATCGAGGAGCCTTGGATCGAGGCGGTGATCTACTGCCCCGACGAATATCTGGGGTCGATCCTGAAGCTCTGCCAGGATCGGCGCGGCATACAGAAGAACCTGACCTATGTCGGCGGGCGTGCGCAGGTGACCTATGAACTGCCGCTCAATGAGGTGGTGTTCGATTTCTATGACCGGCTGAAGTCGATCAGCCGTGGCTATGCGAGCTTCGACTATCACCAGATCGGCACGCGCGAGGGCGACCTGGTCAAGATGAGCATCCTCGTCAATAATGAGCCGGTCGATGCGCTGAGCATGATCGTTCACCGCAGCGCCGCGGAAGCGCGCGGGCGGCATATGTGCGAGCGCTTGAAGGACCTGATCCCCCGCCACCTGTTCAAGATCCCGATCCAGGCGGCGATCGGCGGCAAGGTGATCGCGCGCGAGACGATCGCGGCGATGCGCAAGGATGTGACCGCCAAATGCTATGGCGGCGACATCACCCGCAAGAAAAAGCTGCTGGAGAAGCAGAAAGAGGGCAAGAAGCGGATGCGCGAATATGGCAGCGTGCAGATTCCGCAGGAGGCCTTCATCGCCGCGCTGCGCATGGGGGATGAGAGCTGAAGCCTGCTCCGCCGCCGCCACATGGTCGCGGAACCAGGCGACGGTTTCCTCCTCGCTGAGTTCGCCGGCGGCGAGGGCGAGCATCATCCGAACGGCGTTGTGCAGTGGCGCCATCTTGGCTTCAACGCCCGCGTTGATGTAAAAGCAGCCATTTGCGGTGCGGCCTTTCTTGACCTCGACGCGCCTTCCATGATCAATGCACCCGGTCATGAGCAGGAGGCAGAATGAGCACGGGCTGGCTGTATGATGAGCATCCGGCGATGTTCCGGGCGCATCCCTTCCTGTTCCTGCTGCTGCTCATTTCGGTGATCGGCATAGTGGCGATCACCGTCTGGTGGATCATGGCCAAGGGCGAGCGGCTGGCGCTCAGCGATCGGGAGGTGCTGATGGAACGCGGCCTCTTGTCGAAACAGCGGACCGAAATCGCGCTGTCGAGCATCCGCAGCGTCCGCATTACCCAGACATTGGGACAGCGTATTTTCGATGTCGGCAATGTCGAGCTGTTCAGCGCGGGAGACGTAGCGGAAATTGCGATCCGGTCGATGCCGCGGCCAGGCCGAATCCGCGACATTGCGGCATCGCGCAATCTGGACCTGCTGCCCCAGCGATAGAGGATTTGGCGGTTCTGCTTGACTTGATCGTTTTTACGGCAACGATGGTCAACATAAGGGGCCTTTGAGAGCACCCCGCCAGCAGGAAGGACGCTGAACGGCACGTCGGCGCGCTTCGCGCGGACGGGTGCTTGCAAGGGATCTTCGTGCATGGGCTTGCGTGTGATGTCGTCGCTGTCGGAGCTTTCGGCGCAGCAGCGCGAGGATATTCGGCAGGCCTGCGGCTTTGCCTGCGTGCGCTGCGGCGTCACCATCTACCGCTATCTGCGTCTGCCCGACGGCAACGGAGCGACCTTGCTCTGCCCCACTTGCCACGGGCTGGTGGAGGAGGGGCGGCTGACCCCGATGCAGGTCCAGGGCTTTCACACCAACCCGGTCGTGCGCCAGCGCCATTTCGCGCGGGACCGGCTGCCTTTTTCGCCTGATCTGCCGGCGCTGATCCTGGGCGGCTCGCGCCTGCTGAAGGACACGCCGATCCCGCTCACTCTGGAGGGCGAGCCGATCCTGATCTTCGCGCCGCCGCGCCGGAGCAATGGCGCCACCCGCATCAGCGTCCGCCTGGGCGATGCCGATGGCGAGCCGGTTCAGGTGGTCGAAGGCAATGAGTGGATGCCGAGCGATGGCAGTTGGCACTTCCTGCTGCGCGGCGACCGCTACAGCATGATGGCGGCGCGGGGAGATGGGCTCGCCATCCTGCGCATCGTCGCGCGCAACCGCATCGCGGTGGAGCATCTGCGCACCACTATCCGCGGACGCCGGCTGGAAGTGACCCCCGACTGGCTGGAGATCGACGGCAAGCGCCATGTCGGCCGGATCGGCAGCGGCATGCTGGTCGGCCTGGAATGTTGAGCGGAAGGCGCGGGTGATCCTGAAAGGCGTACCGTTCATAACCCGTCGTTGAAAATGCCTATTCTTTCGCGCGCTTGGCTTCTGCAAAATCGCAGGGTCGGGACGGAGGGATGGCGCAATGGTGGTGGGCAGTCGCCCCATCGGCAGCATTGACAGGATAGGGTCAGTCGATGCCCTGCGCGGCTTGGCGCTGGTCGGAATCGCGCTTGTCCATGTCCAGGAACATTATGACTGCACGGCGGGCGGCCCCACCATCACTTCGCTGATGCAGAGCGGCATCCATGGCGCCCTGGCGGGCAAGATGTTCGCGTTGCTCGCCATCTGCTTCGGCTTCAGCTGCCATAGGGTCGCGAGCGGGCAACTCAATGGCGCCCGCAGCGCCGCTACCGTTGTCTCCGGCCGGCGGATGATCGTGCTGGCGGCTATCGGGTATGCCCATAGCCTTCTGTATCGCGACGACATATTGACGACGCTGGCGATCGTGGGACTGCTGCTGCTGCCGATGCTGGCAATCGGGCCGCGCCGGCTGTTGCTGGCCGCGGCGCTTCTCTGCTTCGCGCAGCCGTTCATGCTGGTCGGCCTCGTCCATGGGGTGGCTCCGGTCCAGGCGAACGCGCAGAATATGGGGACGGACATTGCCGGGCATGTCTATGCCACAGGGTCGTTGGCGGATGTGATCCGGGTGAATGCCTGGACCGGCGAGGCGAACAAATGGGCCTATCTGCTGGCGTCGGGCCGCGCGCTTCAGACGATCGGCTATGCGCTGATCGGCGTGATCCTCGGCCGAACAGGGTTTTTCGAGGATGGCGCGTTCGCGCCCTGGCCGATGCGCCGCCTGCTGCTGCTTGCGGGGGCAGCGATGGCTGCGCTGATCGCCAGCAAGCTCTATTTCCCACGAGGATGGATCGGCACGGAGACGGAAGCGGCAAGGCAGAAACTGCTGGTCGAAAGCTGGACCGACCTACTCACCAGCTTCGCTTATCTGCTGCTGTTCCGGACATTGTGGAGCGGCCCCATGCGCAAATTGCTTCAACCATTCTGCGCGTTGGGGCGGCTCTCCCTCACCTTCTACATCGGCCAATCACTGTTGCTTGTGCCGCTATTCTATCATTTCGGCGTGGGATTATGCGACGCAATCGGCGTGAAAGAAGCCGTGCTGCTGGGACTGGGGGCAGGGTTGGCGCAGGTTCCGCTGGCGATCTGGTGGCGGCGCTATTTCCTGCTGGGGCCGATGGAGTGGCTATGGCGCGCGGGGGCGCAGGCGCGGTTGGATATCCCGTTCCGCCGTCGGAATCGCCCTGCGATTTTCGAAGCCAGCCTGCAGAGCTCCGTCGCCGGACGATCCTGACGGGAGCTTGCGTTCAGCCGCAGCGCGCGGAAGTGATCAGCATTTTCTCATCATAGCTGACGGTGAGGCGGTCGGCGCGAAAATCCATCGTCATCGCCATGCCCGGTGCGCCCCAGCGCAGGGTCCGCGCCCTCGATGCGTCGAGCAGCCGCGCGCCGAGATCGGCGCTGGCGGTCTGGCCGATGAAGCCGTCGAGCCCTTCGTTCCGGCAAGAGCCTTCGCCCGTCTCTGACGGGATGGCAGGGCGGTCGTCCTGCATGCCCGAGCAAGCCGCCAGCAGAGGCAAAAGGATCATCGCCGTTATCCGCATCGGCTGCTCTCCTATTCGGTGCGCGTCATTTTGAGACGGCCATTTCTGACCGCAAAGGCAAGGCGGCCCTCCACCAGATCGACCGCATCGCGGCCGAACTGTTCATAGCGCCAGCCCTCCAGGATCGAGAGGTCGTCCCGCACCCCGGCGGCCAGCGCGTCGATATCGTCGCTGCGGGCGATCAGGCGGGCGGCGACGTTGATGTCGCGCGACCGGATCTTGAGCAGCAGCTTGAGCAGGTCCGCCACCAGCGCACCGTCCTTGCCAAGGCCGGGGCGCTTGGGATCGCGCTCGGGCATTTCCTCCTTGCCAAGCGGCTTGTGGCTGGAAAGCGCCTGCATCAGGCGAGCGCCGATGTCGTTGGTCTTCCAGGTGGCGGAAAGGCCGCGCACCTTGCCCAGATCCTCCTGCGCACGCGGCGGGTGGCTGGCGATGTCGGCCAGCGTCTCATCCTTGACGATGCGGCCGCGGGGGAGATTCTTGTCCTGGGCCTCGATCTCGCGCCAGGCGGCGAGCGCCTTCAACCGACCGAGAACATCGGCCTTGCGGCTGGCGATGCGAACGCGCTGCCAGGCATCCTCCGGCTTGTTCTCATAATTGGAAGCGTCACTGATCCGCTCCATCTCCTGATCCAGCCAGTCGCCCCGACCGGTGCGGCGCAGTTCCTCCAGCATTTTGGGGAAAATCTGGATGAGATAGGTGACATCGCCGATCGCATAGTCGATCTGGCGCTTGTCGAGCGGGCGGCGCGCCCAGTCGGTGAAGCGTGCGCCCTTGTCGAGCTGCACGCCGAGCCAGGCATCGACCAGATTGCCGTAGCCGATCTGCTCGCCAAGGCCGAGCGCCATGGCCGCAATCTGCGTGTCGAACATCGGGTGCGGCGTCTTGCCGGTCAGATTGTAGATGATCTCAAGGTCCTGGCCGCCGGCGTGAAAGACCTTCAGCACATCCTCATTGTCGACCATCAGGTCGAGCAGCGGGGACAGGTCGAGGCCGGCCGCCTTGGGATCGATCGCGGCCGCTTCGTTGGAGTCGGCGACCTGTACGAGGCAGAGATCGGGCCAGTAGCTGTTTTCGCGCATGAACTCGGTATCGACCGCAATGTATGGCGATTTGGCGATACGGGCGCAGAATTGGGCGAGAGTCTTGCTGTCAGTAATCAGCGGATGGATTTGCATATGGTCTTCGATCTTATTATGGGCTGGCCCGCTCCCCGGCGGGCTCGTCGCTATTCGACAAGACCGCCCATAGCGGGGCTTCAACAATTTGTCATTTCCGTAAAACGAAACTGAAAGAAGCTAAACGCCATGCACGCCTATCGCACCCACACCTGCGGCGCCCTCACGACGGCTGAGGTGGGCAATGACGTGCGGGTTTCCGGCTGGGTCCATCGCAAGCGCGATCATGGCGGCGTGCTGTTCGTCGACCTGCGCGATCATTATGGCATCACCCAGATCGTGGCGAAGGCGGACAGCGGGCCGCTGAAGGTGCTGGAGACGCTGCGGCTCGAATCGGTGGTGACGATCGAAGGCAAGGTGGTCGCGCGCGCGGCCGAGGCGATCAATCCCCGGATGGCGACCGGCGAGATCGAGATCGTCGCCGACAGCGTGACGGTGCTCTCCGCCGCTGCGGAGCTGCCGCTGCCGGTGGCGGGCGAGCAGGAATATCCCGAGGATATCCGCCTGCGCTACCGCTTCCTTGACCTGCGGCGCGAGACGCTGCATGCGAACATCGTGAAGCGCACCAAGATCATCTCCGACATGCGCCGGCGGATGGAAGGGGCAGGCTTCACCGAATATTCGACACCGATCCTGACCGCGAGCAGCCCCGAAGGCGCGCGCGACTTTCTGGTGCCGAGCCGAATTCATGCCGGGAAGTTCTACGCCCTGCCGCAGGCGCCGCAGCAATATAAGCAGTTGCTGATGGTCGCGGGCTTCGACCGTTATTTCCAGATCGCGCCCTGCTTCCGTGACGAGGACCCGCGCGCCGACCGTCTGCCCGGCGAATTCTACCAGCTTGACCTCGAAATGAGCTTCGTCACGCAGGAAGACGTGTGGAATACGATGGAGCCCGTGATCGCTCAGGTGTTCGAGGCATTCGCCGAGGGTAAGCCGGTGACCCCGGCGGGCAGCTTCCCGCGCATTCCCCATGCCGAAGCCATGCTGAAATACGGCTCGGACAAGCCCGACCTGCGCAACCCGATCCTGATCACCGACGTGACGGAGCATTTCGTGGGATCGGGCTTCGGCATCTTCGCCTCGCTGGTGGATAGCGGCAGCGTGATCCGCGCGATCCCGGCGCCCGGTGCGGGCGCGGGCAGCCGCAAATTCTTCGATGACATGAATAATTGGGCGCGCAGCGAAGGCTATTCGGGCCTTGGCTACATCAACATCAAGGACGGTGTGCCGGGCGGCCCGATCGCCAAGAATCATGGCGAGGATCGCACCGCCAAGCTGATCGAGGCGCTGGGCCTTGGCCCCAATGATGGCGTGTTCTTCGCGGCGGGCAAGGAAAGCCAGGCGGCGAAGCTGGCCGGCCTCGCGCGCATTCGCGTGGGCGAGCAGCTGGACCTGATCGACAAGGACCGGTTCGAATTGTGCTGGATCGTCGATTTTCCCTTCTACGAATATGATGAGGAGACGAAGTCGATCGACTTCGCGCACAACCCCTTTTCCATGCCGCAGGGCGGGCTAGAGGCGCTCAACAACCAGGACCCGCTGACGATCAACGCCTATCAATATGATATGGTCTGCAACGGCTATGAGATCGCGTCCGGGTCGATCCGCAACCAGTCGCCCGAACTGATGGTCAAGGCGTTCGAAAAGGTGGGCCTCAGCCAGCAGGATGTCGAGGAGCGCTTCGGCGGCCTCTACCGCGCGTTCCAGTACGGCGCGCCGCCCCATGGCGGCATGGCGGCGGGCGTCGACCGCATCGTGATGCTGCTCTGCGGCGCGCAGAATCTGCGGGAGATCACGCTGTTCCCGATGAACCAGCGCGCCGAGGACCTGCTGATGGGCGCGCCGAGCGCGGCAGAGTTCAAGCAGCTCCGCGAGCTCAACATCCGCGTGGTGGAGCCACAGGCCAAGGCCTGAAACCAATTCGCTTGCCGACTTGTTAAAGCCCCGTCCCTGTTCTCTAACAGGGGCGGGGCTTTGCTATTCGGGAGCGGAGAATGGCGATCGATCTTTCCGACTATGAAAAGGGCGCGCCGTTCGAGGGCGATTATGATCAGGCGCTGTCCGACGTTCAGAAGCGGCTCGCCAAAATCCAGGTCGCGCATGTCATCCACGACCGGCGCAGCGTCATCCTGTTCGAAGGCTGGGACGCGGCGGGGAAGGGCGGGATCATCAAGCGGATGACCGCTGAATGGGACCCGCGCTATTATCATGTCCACCCGATCTTCGCGCCGACGCAGGAAGAGCGGGACCGTCATTTCCTCTGGCGCTTCTGGACCCGGCTTCCTGCGGGCAAGAACATCGCCGTCTTCGACCGCAGCTGGTATGGCCGGGTGCTGGTCGAGCGGGTCGAGGGCTTCTGCTCCAAGGCGGAATGGAAGCGCGCCTATGACGAGATCAACGCCTTCGAACGTCAGCAGATCGATGCGGGGACGAACTTCGTCAAACTGTTCGTCCATATCACGCAGAAGACGCAGGACGAGCAACTCGCCCAGCGGCTCGACACGCCGTGGAAGCGGTGGAAGACCGGCGCGGACGATTATCGCAATCGGGCACGGCGGCCGGACTATCTCGAAGCGCTGGAAGATATGTTCGATAAGACCGACAAGAAGGGCGCGCGCTGGCATGTGATCGACAATAATGATCGCAAGGCAGGCCGGATCGCGGCTCTGACCTATGTCGCAGATCGGCTTGAGAAGCTGGTGCCGATGGACTTTCCGGCGGCTGATCCGGCGGTGGTGCGGCTGGCGCAGCAGGCATTCGGCTATAGCCCGGTTAAAGACGTTAAATAACAGTGCCTTGTAACATAAGTGTCATCAAATCCTAACTCGGCATTTACCATTGCCCTTTTAATCCGCGCCTATGTACGCGCCCCATCTGCTCGATCCTCAACCTGCAACCCCGGCGGCGCTGTCGCTCGTCGCGTTCAGCCTTGCGATCGCATTGGGGAGGCCGCTCAGCGAGGCGGTCGATCATTTCCAGGCAGAACCCACGCTACGCCTGCTGCCCGTCCTCGATGGTGAGCAGCGGCCGGTGGGCGCCATCTATGAGCGCGACATGCGGCGCATCCTGTTCAATCCCTATGGCCATGCGCTGCTGCGTAACCCCAGCTTCGGCGGCCGGCTGGACGAGCATGTGCGCGCCTGCGCCTGTGTGGAACGGAGCAGCAGTATCGAGGCGCTGATCGATCTTTACGCGGTGCAGGGGCAGGGCTACGAAGGGCTGATCGTGGTGGAGGCAGGGCGCTATGTCGGGGTCGCCGACGGGCAGTTGCTGCTGCGGCTCACAGCCGACCGGGATGCGCGCATCGCCAGGGCGCGGGTCGAGCGGCTGGACCGGGTGACGCGGGAAAGCGCCTCCTTCAGGGGAGATGTGGAAAAGCTGATCGCCGACTTGCTGAGCATGACCGACATGCTGTCAACAGCCGCGCAGGATGCGGTGGAGCATGCCGCGCATAATGGTCGGGCGGCGGCCGGCATGGCGGTGGCGGCGGCGCAGACGGCCGACAATCTGAACGGCATCGCGGCATCTGGGCGGGAGCTAGGGCTGCTGTTCCAGTCGATGGAGGATGAGGTACGCCGCGCCGGCGATGCGATTCGCGCCGCCGTGGATCAGGCCCGCCAGGGATCGGCCCAGACTCGCGCCCTGAGCGCGGAGGCGGACGGGATCGGCGAGATCACCGCTCTGATCGACAGCATCGCGCGGGCCACGACGACGCTGGCGCTGAACGCCGGTATCGAAGCCGCGCGGGCCGGTGAAGCGGGCCGGGGCTTTGCGGTCGTCGCGCGTGAGGTGAAGTCGCTCGCCGGACAGACGCGCGAGGCAGCGGCGGAGATTGCACGGCGGGTCGAACTCGTCCGCAACAGCGTCGATCTGGTCGCGCGCGGGCACGAGCATATGGGTGGGGCCGTCGCCACGGCGGGCAGGCTCTCCGCATCCGTGTTCGGGGCGGTTGCCCGGCATGGTGCATTCAGCCGCGAAATGGCGGGCAATGTCGAGGAAGCGGGCCGCTCCAGCGATCATATCCGCACCAGCGCGAGCCAGATCAGCCTCAATGCCGATGCGGCGGCACAAGGCGCGCGGATGATGCGCAGCGCCGCAAGCCGACTGGTGGAGGAGGCGCAGAGGCTGGACGCGCGCGCCAGCAGCTTCATCGGCGCTATTCGAGAAGGCTGACGCGAAAACATACTGGTTTCCCGCACAAATCGGGTTAGGCTCTGCTTCCAGAAAAGAAGGAGAGGATGCATGCTCGCCATGTTCGTCGGTGCCGATCGTACGGAAACGGCCATCAACGCCGCGCAGGTTACCTTCGTTTCATCCGTCACCGGCGGCACGCGCATACGCTTCGGCGAAGGGCGCAGCGTGACGGTGACCGAACCGATCGCCGAGGTAATGGACAGTTTGAACCGGGCGCTTCGACCGCATGAGTAAGATGCCGCCGGGTGAGGCGCATCACTCCGGATAGCGGATCGCCATCACCTCATATTCCTTTTCGCCAGCGGGGAGCATGACGCGGCGCAGGTCGCCTATCGCCGCCCCACGTAAGGCGCGGGCAATGGGACTGCTCCAGCCGATGCGCCCGTTGCTCGCGTCCGCCTCGTCATTGCCGACGATGGTGACAGTGCGATGCTTGTCATCCTCGTCCGCTATGGTGACGGTCGCGCCGAAATAGACCCGGGCCTTATCGGGCTGCTGGCGTGGGTCGACGACCTTCGCGTCCTTCATCTTCTTCGACAGGCGGCGCAGCTGGCCGTCAATCTCCCGCATCCGCTTGCGGCCGTAGAGATAGTCGCCATTCTCGCTGCGGTCGCCATTGCCTGCCGCCCAGCTGACGATCTCCACGATCCGGGGACGCTCGATGCCGAGCAACCGGTCATATTCCGCGCGCAGCTTCGAGAAGCCTTCGGGCGTGATGTAATTGGGATGGGCGGTGCTCATGCCCCGCCCATAGCGCAGGTTCAGCCGGGTGTCTGCTTGCCGAGATAACGGCTGAGCGGCGTGTTGGTGCTGCGGAAGCGGGCGCGCGAGGGGTTCATCGCATCATAGACGACGGCATTTTCCAGCACGCGCTGCACATAGTTGCGCGTCTCGAACAGCGGGATCCGCTCGATCCAGCGGAGCATGTCGGCGCCCGGCAGGCGCGGGTCGCCATTGGCCGAGATCCACCGGTTCACATTGCCGGGGCCAGCATTATAGGCGGCGACCGCCAGCGGGTAGCTGCCGCCATAATAGTCGAGCATCCGCTGGAAATAGGAGGAGCCGAGCATGATGTTATAGCTGGGATCGTTGAGCGAGCTCGGATCATAGCTCATGCCCAGTTTTCCCGCCTGCTCGCGCGCGGTGCCGGGCATCAGCTGCATCAGGCCGCGCGCGCCGGCATGGCTGACGATCTGCCGGTCGAACTGGCTTTCCTGACGCGCGATGGCATGGACCATCGTCCAGTTATATTGCGCCTCAGACGGCACGGGAACACGCGGAAAGGCGCTTTCGCCATAGCCGGTGAGGCCGCTGGAAACGGCGCGGCGGCCGACCATCACGCCCATGTCGGGACGGCCGATATTCTTGGCGAGCTCGACGGCGAGAAAATGGTCGGCATCGCTGTCGGCATTGTTGGCGATGGCGCGGGCGAACTTGCTCTGATCTTCCCAATAGCCCATTTCGCCGAGCGCCTTGACGGCACGGACGACCGAGCGGTTGGCAAAGGCGGTACGCTCCGCCGAAGAAATTTCGACCGGCCGTTCCACGGTTGCGGGCGGGGGCACGGAACGACCGAGCCGCTCGAGCGCCAGTTGGCCGTAAAACTGGTCGGGGAAGACCGAGGCGCGGGCGAAATAGCTGTTCGCCGTGGCGCTATCCCCCGCCTGCAACGCCGCGCGGCCGGCCCAGTAAAAGCCCTTGGACTGGGTCTGGGGCGACTTGGCGGCGGTGGCGTAGCGGCGGAACATCTCCGCCGCGTCGTTGGGCTTGTTGAGGTTGTAGAAGGCTGTCGATCCGGCAAGCCAGGCCAGGCTGGTATAATCGTCACGCTCCCCGATCGGCCGGGTGGTGACGTCGGTACCGGGCAGATAGGCGTCGTCCAGTTTGCTGGCGATGCCGTAGGCGAAGCTCCACTGGCTGTCGTTGGCGGCGGCGCGGGCCTGCGTCAGCAATATCTCGTACCATTTTTCGGCGTCGGCCGGCCGGAAGGTCAGCGTCGGCCGATTGGCGAGATATTGGCGCCCGGCGATCCAGTTGCCGCTATTGAGGAACCAGGTCGCCTTGTCCGCGACATAGCCCGCATCGGTCGCCCCGACCGCGTCGGCCAACTGCATCCGGGACGCGGCGTCGGGCGCCTTCTGCCGGAAAGCGATGCGAGCTTCGTAAATCGGGCGGCGGGCAGGCGTCACATAGGCGAATGTCCGCTGCGCCCCGGCGATGTCGCCTTTCCACAGCAGAGCGTCGGCGCGCAGGTCATGCTCGACCGAAGTCCAGCTCGACCCGAAGAGCGAACGCAGCCGCGCCTCGTCATCGATCGAGAGCGGGCCGCTGATCCAGGCGTTGCGCGCGGCGAGGCGGGCCTCGCCCATGCGGTTCATCTGCATCAGCGCCAGCGCGTTGCGGGCATGGCCGGTCGCGGTACGCGGAGGGAAGCGGCTGAAGAAGGCCGTGACCTGCACCGGATCGTAGCTGTTGGGATTGATGCTGGTTTCCGCGAGCCGGCGCATCCGGTCCTCGCCCGGCCAGCCGGGGTTCGCCATGATGAAGCTGGCGTAGGTGGAGAAACCCAGGCCATCGCTCTGCTGCAAGGAGCGCCATTGCGCAATGGTGGAGGCGACGGCGGGATCGTTAGCTACGCCGATCCGACTCGCCGCCCGCTGCCACGGGCTGGGCTCGGCCGATTTGGGAATCTGCTGCACGACGGCGCCGGCCGGGTAGCCGGAGGCAGGCGCGGGAGCAGGGTTTTCCGTCTGGGCGCTGGCGCCGGCGGTGAAAAGTAACAAGGCGATCAGAGGCATACGAACCGTTGCTAAAACAGGAGGACGAGGCGACACCCTACTGGACATAATCGCAATTGCATCCTTATCAGGCCATGAATGACGCGCTATAGCGCGCCGTTCGCGTCTTTCACGCTATGATGCCCCGGAATCCCGGTGAATTGAAGGAGTTTGTTGCATGTTTTCCGGGTCGATTCCGGCGCTGATCACTCCTTTCCGCGACGGCGCCGTGGATGAGGCGGCTTTCCGTGCCTTCGTCGACTGGCAGATTGCGGAAGGCAGCGGCGCGTTGGTGCCCTGCGGCACCACCGGGGAAAGCGCGACGATGACGGTCGAGGAGCATAATCGGGTCATCGCCATCTGCGTCGACCAGGCGGCGGGCCGGGTGCCGGTGATCGCCGGCTGCGGCTCCAACGATACCAGGATCGCCCTGGAGCATATGTTCGCGGCGCAGGCGGCCGGCGCTGACGCAGCGCTGGTGGTCGCGCCTTATTACAACAAGCCCAACCAGGAGGGCGTTTATCGGCATTTCGCGCATCTGGCGGAGCGCTGCGACTTGCCGATAGTGCTTTATAATGTGCCGAGCCGCACCATCACCGATATCGGCGTGCCGGTGATCCATCGGCTGTCGGAAGAATATCAGACGATCGTGGGCATAAAGGACGCTACCGGGAATCTGGGGCGGGTCACCGCGCAGCGCCTCGCCTGCCGGGCCGATTTCTGCCAGTTGTCCGGCAATGACGAAACGGCGCTGGGATTCAATGCAATGGGCGGGAAGGGCTGCATTTCGGTCACCGCCAATGTCGCGCCGCGCCTCTGCGCCGACTTCCAGTCGGCGACCGCGAACGGCGATTGGGATAGCGCCCTCGCGCTGCAGGATCGTCTCTACCCGCTGCATGATGCCCTGTTCAGCGATTCTTCACCCGGCCCCGTCAAATATGCGCTCACCCGCGTCAGGCCCGACATGCCCGGCGACGTCCGTCTGCCGATTACCTGGCCATCGGAGTCCAGCCGCGCGGCGGTCGATCGGGCCCTGGAGATTGCGGGACTGGTCTGAATTTCCAGCGCGCCGCTATGTGAAGTGAGTTAGAAAGAATAATGGCCCGTCCCCGTCCCGAACTGTTCGACAAGAAGAAGATCGTCGCCGAGAACCGGCGCGCGAAATTCGAATATTTCCTGGAGGACGTGTTCGAAGCCGGCATCGCGCTGCAGGGGACGGAGGTCAAATCGCTGCGCTTCGGCGAGGGCAATATCGCGGAAAGCTATGCCGAGGTGAAGGGCGAGCAGGTGTGGCTGGTCAACAGCAACATCCCCGAATTCAGCCACGGCAACCGCTTCAACCATGAGCCCAAGCGCCCTCGCAAGCTGCTGCTGCATGAGCGGGAGATCGCCCGCATGCACGGCGCGGTCGAGCGCAAGGGCATGACGCTGGTGCCGCTGTCCATCTATTTCAACAGCCGCGGCAAGGCGAAGGTCGAGCTGGCCCTGGCGAAGGGCAAGAAGACCCACGACAAGCGCGAAACGATCAAGGAACGCGACTGGAAGCGCGATCAGCAGCGCATCATGAAGGCGCATCGCTGATGGACAATCGGCTCTCCCGCTGGTGGCACGCCAACGCCCCGACCCGCGAGTCCCTGGAACATAATCGCTTCATCGCCCCGGTGGCGCATCGCGTGCTGGAACCCTCGCTCTGGCGTTTCACCCGCCGCTCGGTGCCGCGCGGCGTGGCGCTGGGCCTGCTGGTCGGCATCTTCCTGCTGATCCCGGGCGTGCAGATAGCCGGCGCGGCGATGCTAGCGCTCCCCTTCCGGGCGAATATTCCGATCGCGGCGGCAATGACATTTCTGTCCAATCCCGCGACGACGCCGATTTTCCTGATGGCGTCCGTCTATATTGGCAACTGGCTGCTGGGGCGTTCGGCCGATGCGTCCGGCTTCATGGCGCTGATCGACAAGCATGCCTCTATCCGCGAATGGTGCGGCTGGCTCTTCTCCGAAGCGGCGCCCGCCATGCTGTTCGGCCTGGCGCTGATCTCGATCGCCTTCGCCGTGGTCGGCTATGTCATTGCGGACTGGATCTGGCGCCATCGCATGGGCCGCAAATGGCATGCGCGCAAATTGAGGATTGGCAAGTCACCCGAAAGCAGCGCATTGGAGGAAGTCGCCCGCGTCTGACGCCAAGAGGCCGAAGACGGGCGAGCCAGTCCATTGTGAATGCAGGGGGAAAGCCGGCTCGTGTCCGCGCGTCTAATCGGAAATGGGGAAGGCTGGGCGGCTGATCGACCTTCGCCGCTGGCACTGCCCCTGCTGATCGGCTTGGCGCTGCTCTCGGCTGGGCTCGTCATCTATGCGGCCGGGAACTGGGCCTTGGGCGCGGGCTTTGCGGGCGCGGTGCTGGCGATGGCGGCGCTGCTCAACTGGTATCGCGGCCTTTATCCGCAGCAAGTAGCGGAAGGGGAAGCGGTGCCGGACTGGACCGTCGCGCGCGCGGCGGCCGATGCTTCCAACATGGCGATTGCGGTCACGGACCGAGCGGGCAGGCTGGTCTGCGGAAGCGACCTCTTCGGCGAATGGTTTTCAGGCTTCCCCGCGCCGCCGCATATCACCGCCGATGCGGCGTTGTCGGAGAGCCTTGGCGAAGCGGCTCGGACGGCGTGGCGGGACGGCGACGCGCGGGTCGAGGGCATCGTGCAGGGGGCGCTGCGGCTCGACGCCTATGTCTCGCGAACGGGGCGGGCCGAGGATTATCTGCTCTGGCGCTTCACGCCTGTCCGCCAGCCGAGCGCGTTGGACGACGTTCATCGTCTGCTGACTGGTGAGGCCGGACGGCAGATGGGCGAAGCGGGCATCATGGCGGTGATGATCGGCGGCGAGGGGCGCATCCGTGCGGCCAACGGCGCCTTCCTGCTGCGCGCGGCCGGGCGGATCGACGCCAACATCATCGGCCGGGATTTCGCCGCCCATATGCGGGTGGACGACAAGGGGCGGCTGTTCCTGGCGCGCGAGGAAGCGGGCGGCCTGCCGCTGCGATTGTTGCAGGTGCCGCTGAAGCGCGCGGCCCAGCCCCTGGGCAGCCAGACCAGCGCGCAGGACGGGCCGATGCTGCTCCTGATCATCGATGAGCCGGCCGGCGGGGGAAGTGGCACGTCGGCGCTTTCCTACATCGAGACGCTACTGTCGCTGCTGCCTTTCGGCCTTGCGATGGCGGACCGGGACGGGCGCGTGCTGTTTCTCAACAAGGCGTTCGGCCGGGCGGTGGGCCTCAAGCCCGACGAGAAGCCGAGTTATCCCGGCGATCTGGTGGTGCGAGAGGATCAGGCGGCGGTGGCCGATGCAGTGCGCCGCTTTGCCGTAGGGCCGCAAATGTCTGGCGACATCGCGGTGCGCCTGCGCGAGCAGCCCGACGAACCGACCGCGCTCAGCCTGGCGGGCGTGCGGGGCCTGGGCGAAGCGGCGGTGCTGCTCTCCCTCAAGGACAATAGCGAGGAGAGCAAGCTCAAGCGGCAGGTGGCGCAGGCAACCAAGATGCAGGCGATCGGCCAGCTGGCAGGCGGCGTGGCGCACGACTTCAACAATATTCTGACCGCGATCATCGGTCATTGCGACCTGATGCTGATGCGCCATACGCCCGGCGACAGCGATTATGACGATATCCAGCAGATCAAGTCGAACAGCAACCGCGCGGCAGGGCTGACACGGCAGCTGCTCGCCTTCTCGCGCCAGCAGACGCTGCGGCCGCAAATATTGCAGCTACCAGACATCGTCGCTGATGTCTCCAATCTGCTGAAGCGGTTGCTGGGCGAGAGCGTGAAGCTGGAGGTCAGCCATGGCCGCAACCTGGGCGCGGTGCGGGCGGACCCCGGCCAGCTGGAGCAGGTGATCGTCAACCTTGCCGTCAATGCGCGCGACGCCATGCCGGAGGGGGGTACGCTCAACATCCAGACCTATGCCGTGCCCGCCGCCAAGGTGCGGGAGATGCGCACCGACATCATGCCGCCCGCCGACTATACCGCGGTGCGGGTGTCGGACACGGGGCTTGGCATCCCGCCCGATATCCTGTCCAAGATTTTCGAGCCCTTCTTCACCACCAAGGAACTCGGCAAGGGCACCGGGCTTGGCCTCTCCACCGTCTATGGCATCGTCAAGCAATCGGGCGGGTTCATCTTCGCCGAATCCGAACTGGGGCGCGGCGCGAGCTTCGTCATCTACCTGCCTGTCTATCAGGGCGCCGATGCCGAGCAGACGGCGCAGACCAAGGCGCCCGTCCGTCGCACCGAGACGTGGGGCACGGGCACGGTGCTGCTGGTCGAGGATGAGGATATGGTCCGCGCCGTCGCCGAACGCGCCCTGTCGCGACAGGGCTATAAGGTGCTGACCGCCAATGATGGCGAGCAGGGGCTGGAGGTGCTGGGCGGCGAGGAGAAGATCGATCTGCTCATCTCCGACGTGGTGATGCCGAACATGGACGGACCCTCCATGGTGGCGAAGGCGCGGGCCAGCTACCCGGACCTGCCGGTGCTGTTCATGTCGGGCTACGCCGAGGAGCAGCTGCGCAAGTCGATCGACATCGCGAACGTCGCTTTCCTGCCCAAGCCCTTTTCCGTCAGCCAGTTGGCGGAAGCAGCGCGCGATGCCTTGGCGATGCGACCGGAGGCGGAATGAACTTCTTGGCGTTTCGGCGATTATGCTGGGCAGCGCGCCTCTGCTGGGGTAGCGGAGGGAGACTTATGGGGATCGCACATCATGGCTGACGGCAAGACCATCCTGATCGTTGAGGATGAAGCGATGATCGGCATGATGCTGGAGGATTATCTCGATACGCTCGGATACCGGCTGCACGGGATTGCGGCGTCGGTAGACGAGGCATGCGACCAGGCCCGGCAGGGCGGTTTCGACGCCGCACTGATCGACTGCAACCTGCAGGGTGAAAAAAGCTGGCCTGTCGCGGACATATTGGCCGAGAGCGGCATTCCTTTCGTCTTCGCGACGGGCGGCATCGCCGATGATCTGCCGAGCATCCATGCCGGCCGGCCTACCCTTGCCAAGCCCTACACCATCGGCGCGGTGGAACGGGCGCTCGGCAAGGTTCTGGGAATCGCCTAGGAAATTCCCGTTCCCCTCTTGTTCCTTTAGAACAAACAGGATACATGGTGGCCACGCGCCACATGACTCGGCGTGTTCCGCTTGACAGGGGATAGGCCGATGACCGCAATGCTCTCACTCATCGATTCCAAGAAGACGGGGACAATGGACAGACAGAAAGCATTGGAAGCGGCCCTTTCCCAGATCGACCGTGCCTTTGGCAAGGGTTCGGCGATGAAGCTGGGCAGCCGCGAGAAGATCGAGATCGAAGCGATCTCGACCGGATCGTTGGGGCTCGATATCGCGCTCGGCATTGGCGGCCTGCCCAAGGGCCGGATCATCGAGATTTACGGCCCGGAAAGCTCGGGCAAGACGACGCTGGCGCTGCATGCCATTGCGGAGGCGCAGAAGGGCGGCGGCATCGCGGCCTTCGTCGACGCGGAACATGCGCTCGATCCGGGTTATGCGAAGAAGCTGGGCGTCGATATTGACGAACTGATCGTGTCGCAGCCTGACACGGGTGAGCAGGCTTTGGAGATTGTCGACACGCTGGTCCGCTCCAATGCGATCGACGTGCTGGTGGTGGACTCCGTGGCGGCGCTGGTGCCGCGCGCCGAAATCGAGGGCGAGATGGGCGACAGCCATGTCGGCCTTCAGGCGCGCCTCATGTCCCAGGCGCTACGCAAGCTGACCGGTTCGATCTCGCGTTCCAAGTGCATGGTGATCTTCATCAACCAGGTGCGCATGAAGATCGGCGTCATGTACGGCAACCCGGAAACGACGACCGGCGGCAATGCGCTCAAATTTTACGCTTCGGTCCGTCTCGACATCCGCCGCACCGGCCAGATCAAGGATCGCGACGATATCGTCGGCAACACGACCCGCGTGAAGGTGGTCAAGAACAAGGTCGCGCCGCCTTTCAAGCAGGTCGAATTCGACATTATGTATGGCGAGGGCGTGTCGAAGATCGGCGAACTGCTCGACATCGGCGTCAAGGCGGGGCTGGTCGAGAAATCGGGCGCCTGGTTCTCCTATGACTCGGTTCGCATCGGCCAGGGCCGCGAGAACGCCAAGACCTATTTGAAGGAACATCCCGAACTGGCGGAGAAGCTGGAACGCGCGATCCGGGGCAAGACGGAGGAAGTCGCCGAAGGGATGATGTCGGGACCCGAAGCGGAGGATGATGGCGAATAAGCGCTGACCGGCTTTCCGGCCAGATCAACCGGAAGACCCCAGCGCGGCACTGCCCGCCTGCTGCTTCACGCACTGAAAAGGCCCGCTTGCGCAATCCGCGTGGCGGGCCTTTTACCGTATTGGGGGAAAGCGAGGGGCCGAAAACGGCCATCAGCTGCCATTGCGCCGCCGTCACCCCGGAGCAGGTCCGGGGTGACGAAATGGTGATGGCGGGAATCGATCATTTGCTGACACTCCTTCTCCCTTGGAGGGAGAAGGATACGGAGCCTTGCTGAACGGAGTGAAGCTAGGCGAAGTTGGATGAGGGGGAGCGGCTACAGGCCAGTCTTTAGCCCCGGATCACCCCCTCACCCAGCTACGGCTAGGCAGCAAGCTGCCAAGCCTGCGCAGCCCTCTCCCTCAAGGGAAAGGGATAAGTGAAGAATGTCCGCTCTCCACCCATCTCCGTCATTCCCGCGACAGCGGAAATCCTATTCCGACGTCGATCCTGGAGCTAAGCCTGGGAGATGGATCCCCTCCTTCGCGGGGAGACAATGGCCGAGCCCAAGGCGTTCGCTTTGCCCTTTCCTGATGTGCTCTCCAAGCCTGATTGACAGGTCCGGCCTGCGTTCGGCAAAAGAACATATCAGGAACATAAGATATGGCCGAGTCGCTCAACTCTCTCGCTGCCCTCCGGCGGCATATCGCATCGCTGGAGCAGCTTCCAGCGCGGCAGGGCTGCGCCCGGATCGCTACCGGGCATGATCCGCTTGACCATGCTCTCGGCGGCGGCCTCGCGCGCGGGCGTGTGCATGAGCTGTTCGGCAGCCTCGAAGACGAAGGCGCGGCGGCTGGGCTGACGCTGGTCTTTGGAAGGCTGGCGGCGAAGGAGGCGCCTCTGTTCTGGTTGCGGACGGGCGCGGCGGCGCGGGCGGGGGGAGCCGCCTATGGGCCTGGGCTGGCGGCGCTGGGGATAGACCCGGCGCAGCTGTTCGTCGGGGTGATGGCCGACGAGACGATGCTGCTCCGTGCGGCGGTGGACGCGCTGCGCTGCACGGCCCTGGGCGCGGTGGTGGTGGAACTGCGTGGGCGGGCCCCGCTGCTCGACCTGACTGCAAGTCGACGGCTGGCGCTGGCGGCGGAAGCGTCGGGCGTGCCCGCGCTGATGCTGAGGATCGGGGCTGAGCCGGGGCCGAGCGCCGCCGATACGCGCTGGCGGGTGGCGGCGGCGCCCTCCGTGCCGCTACCCGGCAATGCGCCGGGCATGAGCGCATTCGATCTTCACCTGCTGCGGCAGCGGGCGGGACGGGATGGGGTGAGCTGGCGGCTGGTCTGGGACAATGGCCGGGGCAAGTTTGATGAAATGGGAGACAGGCGCGATGAACGCCATGACCATGGACAGGGCGACGGAGCAAGCGGTGCGGGGGCGCCGCTATCTGGCGCTGTGGTTTCCGTTCCTGCCGATCGACCGGCTGCGCATCGGGCGGCCTGAGCTTTGGGCGGCTCAAGGGGAGGGGCCGGCCGTCATCGTCGAGCAGATACGCGGGGCGATGCGGCTGGCGACGCTGGACGCAGAGGCGCTCGCGCTGGGATTGACGCCTGGCATGACGCTGGCCGACGCGCGGGCGCGGGAGCCGGACCTGCGCGTTTTCGATGCCGACCCCCATGCCGATCAGGATTGGCTGGAGCGGCTGTGCGATGGCTGCGCCCGTTATACGCCGCTGGCCGCGCTCGACCCGCCTTTCGGATTGATGCTGGATATCAGCGGCTGCGCGCATCTCTGGAACGGGGAAGAAGCGCTGGCGCGGGAGGCGGCGGAGCGGCTGGAACGCCATGGCCTGCATGTGCGCCATGCATTGGCCGGGACAGCGGAGGCGGCGCATGCGCTGTGCCGCTATGCCGTGGGTGCGGCGGCGGACGAGGATGCCGCCGTCCGCCGTTTGCCGGTCGAGGCGCTGCGGCTGGGGGATGAGAGCGCGGTGGGCTTGCGCCGCGCCGGCTTGCGCACCGTGGGCGACCTCGCGGCCCGGCCTGCCGCGACGCTGGCCGCGCGCTTCGGGGAGGAGGCGGTGGATGCGCTGCATGCCCTGCTGGGATTGGGGCAGCGGCCGCTTGCGCCGCGCCGGCCGCGCCCGGCGATCCGGCTCGAGCGGCGCTTTGCCGAACCGATGGGCAGCACCGCCTTTGCGCTCCAGACGCTGGAGGAGATGGCGGCCGAGGCGGGCGAGCGGCTGGCTGAGCGGGGGCAGGGCGGACGGCGGTTCGAGGCGGTCTTCTTCCGCAGCGATGGCCTCGCCTTTCCGCTGCGGATCGAAACCAGCCTGCCGGTGCGTGATGCGCCATCGATCATGCGATTGGTGCGGGAGCGGGTAGAGGCGCTGTCCGATCCCCTCGACCCCGGTTTCGGTTTCGACATGCTGCGCCTTACCGTGCCGCAGGCCGAGCCGCTGGCGCCGACGCAACTCGCGCTGGAAGGCGGGGAAGCACGCAGGCAAGAGGATGTGGCGGCGCTGATCGACCGCCTCTCGATCCGGGCCGGACGGGGGCGCATCCAGCGGCTGCATCCCCGCGACAGCCATATTCCCGAACAGGCGCAACTGGCGCTGCCTGCGGTGGAAAGCCGTGGGCCGGTGAACTGGGGGCAGCAGCAGGAAGCGGGCGACCCGCCGATGCGCCCCATCCATCTGTTCGATCCGCCGCAGCCGATCGATGTCATCGCGCAGGTGCCCGAGGGCCCGCCGCACCGTTTCCGCTGGCGGCGGACCGTGCATGAGGTCACACGCTATGAGGGGCCGGAGCGGATTTCGCCCGAATGGTGGAAGGCGAAGGACGGCACGCTGGCGAACGAGAGCGTCGGCCTGACCCGCGATTATTTCCGGGTCGAGGATGCGCGCGGACGCCGCTACTGGATTTTCCGCCACGGGCTTTATGGTGCCGAAGCGCCGCATCCCGGCTGGTATATCCATGGCCTGTTCGCATGAAGAAGCGCGGCTATCCCGACCCGGCAAAACCCAAATCGGCCGATCGGCGGGAATTGGAAGCGCTGCTCGCGCAGCGGGAAAGGGCGAAGGGCAAGGGGCCGCCTCCTCCACCTCCGCCGCCGCCGAGCATGCAGCAGGCCGCGCCGCCCTTTGCCGAACTGGGCGCCATGTCCAATTACAGCTTCCTGCATGGGGCGTCTCATCCCGCCGATCTGGTGGGGCAAGCGAACCATCTGAGGTTGAGCGCTATCGGCATAACCGACAGGAACAGCGTGGCGGGGGTGGTGCGCGCCTATGTCGCCTTGCGCGATGCTCCGGAGAAGGCCCGCGCGGCGATAATCGAGGCCAAGAAGCAGAGGGGAGAGCCATCCGAGCTTACGGCGAAGGAGGAGGCGGAATGCAAAACCGATCTGCGGCTGGTGGTCGGCGCGCGACTGGTTTTTGTCGATGGGACGCCGGACATCCTGGCCTATCCCCGCACCCGTCATGGCTGGGGACGACTGACCCGGCTGCTGACGAAAGGGAATATGGAAGCGGTCAAGGGCGATTGCATCTTGCGGTTCGGGGATCTGGTCAACCATCTCGATGACCTGTTGCTGATTGTCCTGCCGATCTCGACTGCCCAGCCGCAGCAGGCCCATCGCAAACCGCTGCCTTATCCTTCTGGCGAAGCAGAGGAGGCTGCGTCTCATCTGCGACTGGTTCCGCCATCTTCTCCCCCGACCTGGCAAGAGGCGGCTGCCAAGCTGTGGGAGCGGGCGCCGGGGCGGATATGGATCGGGCTCACCATGCGGTATCAGGGGCGTGACCGCCGCCACGTCGCCGCGATGCAGAAGGTCGCGGTGGACATCGGGGTTCCGCTGATCGCGACCAATGACGTGCTCTATGCAGAGGCCTCGGCCCGGCCCCTGCAGGATGTGCTCTGCTGCATTCGGGAGGGTGTGACCTTGAAGGAAGCGGGACGGCGGTTGGAGGCGAATGCCGAGCGGCATTTGAAATCTCCGGCGGAGATGGCGCGGCTTTACGCCGCCTGCCCGGAGGCGGTGGCGGAGACGATCCGCTTTATCGATCAGATCAGCTTTCTGCTCACCGACCTTAAATATGAATATCCGCATGAGCCGGTCCCACCCGACTGGTCGCCTGACGGCTGGCTGGAGCATATGGTGCGGGAAGAGGCGGCCAACCGATATGGCTCCCCTCTGCCGGAAAAAGTCGAGAAGCTGATCGGTGAGGAACTGGCCCTCATCCGCAAACAGAATTACGCCTATTATTTCCTGACCGTACATGATCTCGTCCGCTTCGCGCGGGCGCAGAAGCCGCCGATTCTGTGCCAGGGGCGGGGATCGGCGGCCAATTCCATCGTCTGTTTCTTGCTGGGCGTCACATCGGTCGATCCGTTGAAGCATGACCTGCTCTTTTCCCGCTTCGTTTCGGAAGAGCGAAACGAGCCGCCCGACATCGATGTCGATTTCGAACATGAGCGGCGCGAGGAGGTGATGCAATATATCTACCGTCGCTATGGGCGCGAACGGGCGGGGATCGCCGCGACCGTGATCCATTATCGATCGCGAAGCGCGCTGCGCGGAGTAGCGAAGGTGCTGGGCCTCAGCGAAGATATCGCCACTCGCCTGTCGAGCACGGTATGGGGCAGCTATTCGGGTGATCTGGACGATGCGCGTTTCACCGAGGCGGGCTTTGCACTCGACAATCCTGAGATGATGCGGTTGCGCTGGCTGGTCGAGCAATTGATCCGCGCGCCCTTTGGGCGGCATCTGTCCCAGCATGTCGGCGGCTTCGTCCTGACCCAGAACCGGTTGGACGAAACGGTGCCGATCCACAATGGCGCGATGCCCGACCGCAGCTTCATCGAATGGGACAAGGACGATATCGACGCCCTCGATCTCATGAAGGTGGACGTGCTGGCCTTGGGCATGCTGAGCTGCATTCGCAAAGCCTATGAGTTGATGCGCAGGCATGGATTGGGCGACCATGACCTAACCGTCGATCTCGATTCCGATGATCCCGCCGTCTATGCCATGCTGCAGAAGGGCGACAGCATCGGCGTGTTTCAGGTCGAAAGCCGGGCCCAGATCAACATGCTGCCGCGCCTCAAGCCTAAAAACCTCTATGATCTGACGGTGCAGGTGGCGATCGTACGGCCCGGCCCGATCGAGGGCGATATGGTCCATCCTTATCTACGGCGGCGGGCGGGCCTGGAAAAACCGGAATTTCCTTCGCCCAGCCCGCCGCATAATCCGAACGAATTGCGCGAATTGCTGAAGCTTACCTATGGCGTTCCGCTATTCCAGGAACAGGCGATGAAACTGGCCATCGTTGCGGCGGAATTCACTCCCTCGGAAGCGAACCAGTTGCGCCGGTCGATGGCGACCTTCCGGCAAGTGGGGGGCATGGACAAGTTCAAGGAGAAGATGATCGGCGGCATGGTGCGGCGCGGCTATCAACGTGATTTTGCCGAGCGCTGCTATAGCCAGATCGAAGGGTTCGGCAGCTATGGCTTTCCCGAAAGCCATGCGCTTTCCTTTGCGCGGCTGGTCTATGTTTCGGCCTGGATCAAATGCCATCAACCCGCCGTGTTCGCCTGCGCGCTGCTCAATTCCCAGCCGATGGGTTTTTACGCGCCCGCGCAGATCGTGCGGGATGCGCGGGAGCATGGCGTTTCCGTCCATGATGTCGATGTGAATATGAGCGATTGGGACAATGAATTGGAGCCGCTGCTGCGATCGCGCCACAGTCGAAAGGGCGAGGGGCAGGGACGGGCGCTGGCGCTGCGGCTGGGCCTGCGGCAGGTCGATGGTTTTCGCGAGGAATGGGCGCGGCGGCTGATCGAGGCGCGGGGACAGGCTCTGTTCGCCAGCATGGAGGATCTGGCACGGCGTGCGGAGCTGCCGGCACGGGCCCTGCGCCTGCTGGCGGATGCAGATGCCTGCCGGTCCTTGGGGCAGGACCGGCGGGCGGCGCTATGGGAAGCGCGGCGCACGCCCTCCCAGGAACTGCCCCTGTTCGCAGCCGCCCGGCAGCGCGATGGCAAGGTGCGCGAAATGGGTGAGGAGCCCGATGCGATGCTGCCCGCCATGCCGCTCGCCGAGCATGTCGCGGCGGATTATGCGATGACGCGGCTGTCGCTCAAAGGCCATCCGATGCAGTTCCTGCGTCCTGTCTTCGCAGGCGAAGGCGTGCTGAGCTGCGCGGAAACGAGCGCGGCCAGAAACGGCACGCTGGTGCGGACGGCCGGCGTGGTGCTGGTGCGGCAGCGGCCGGGCAAGGGCAATGCCGTCTTCATCACGATCGAGGATGAAACGGGCGTCACCAACATCCTGCTCTGGGCGCGGCTGTTCGAGATGCAGCGGCGACCCGTCATGGCGTCGCGGCTGATGCTGGTGGAGGGAGAGGTGCAGCGCAGCAAAGAGGGCGTCGTGCATCTGATGGCGAGCCGCGTGCACGACCGCACCGCCGAACTGCAACGCCTGTCGGAAACCCATGTCGCGCGGGTGCAACTGTCGCGCGCCGATGAATTCATCCACCCGCAGCATCCTCGAACCTCAAGCCATCCGCGCAACGTGCGGATATTGCCCAAGTCGCGGGATTTTCATTGAGGGGCATGACTACGGCCGTGTTTCTGCGCAGGCAGGAACCCAGTTCCACCCCATGCTCATCATCGCAACGTCTGGACCGGGCTCTCACGAGCCACTTGTCTCGTTCGAGTGCCTTCGCAGGAGCACTTCTCCAGCAGCTCGTTACGCTGCCAGCGCCACCGGCTCCGGCTGCACCATCCCGCGCGCGACATCCTTGATCAGGCCGATGAAGCGGGTCGCTTCGCGCGCGATCATCGCCTTGTTGAAACAGGCGGCCGCGCCGCGGCCCACCGCTTCGGCGGTGATCGGCGCGCCGTCGCGCATCAGGCTGGACAGCATGATGACGGGGCAGGGATCAAGGTCCATGATCTCGTCCAGAATGGTCATGCCGTCCTTGCCCGCATGGCGACGTCCAGCGTCACCACGTCAGGCTTATGCAGGCGGATCAGGTCGATCGCCTCGTCGCCGTCGCGGGCGATGCCCACGACCTCGAAGCGGCAGTCGCGCTCCAGCAGCGTTTCGATCATGGCGCGGATGGTCAGCGAATCATCGACCACCACAATGCGTATCGGCTTCATCCTGCGATCCCTTCCCGGTCTGTCATGCTGATCTTAACGGATCGGGAAGGAAGCAATTTAGCGATCAGAAGAACAGCTTGCGGAAGCTGATCGTCACCGCACGGCCCAGCGGGTCGAGATAGCCCGGCTGGTAGCGTATCGGCGTCATGCCCGCAGCATCGGTTACCGTACGCCGTTCGTTGAAGATATTATCGATGCCGATCGACACGCGGGTGCCGCGGAGGAACGGGTGGTTCTTCACAAGGCTCGGCATTTGCCCCAGATTCGCGAAGAGGCGCAGGTCGACCGTCGCAAGGCTGCCGAAATCGAGCCGCGAAGCGCCGCCCAAAGCGCCGTCCACATGGGTGCCGCTCTCCCAATCGAGGCTGAGCCGCGCGCCAAGGCCATTGTTGACATAGCCTGCCCGTGCGCTGACCTCATGGCGCGGCTGCCCCCCCGAAGAACCGATGGCATCGCCGTTCAGCAGGTCGAGTTCGGGCACGCCCGGCGCGATCAGGATGCTCTCCGTCAGGTGCCAGGTGTGATAGAGGCTGAAGGTCAGCCGTCCGCCGCCGCCGCCCCGGCCACCGCCGCCGCCAAAGCCGCCCGGACCGCCGAAGCCTCCGCGGGGGCCGCGCTGACCGTCGCCGCCGCCCGGGCCCTGGGCGCCCTCGCCGCGCGGACGGTCGCTGCCATCCTGCCCCTGCTGCGGAGACGCGCCGTCGCCCTGCCGCCCGCCGTCCCGTCCGCGGTTACCAAATAGCCCGCGCAGGTCCTGCAATTCCTTGGGCCGCTCCTCCGGCTTCGCGCCTGCCGCGCGCCATGCCTCGATCACTTTCTGGATATGCGATTTGAGCGGCACGGACAGGTCGAAGCCCCAGCGCAACTGCTCGCTCTGGGAGCGCAGATAATTGATCGGGCGCGCATCGATCTGGAGCAGATTGCCCTCTCCGTCGCGCAGGAAACGCTGGCCGAAGGCGTCCTCGATCGCAGGCGTGGGGGTGGGAAAAGCCGAAATCGGATTGCTCGTGCGGCTGTTGGTATAGGTCGCCGACAGCGTCAGGTTCGGCTTGTCGAACGGCTTGACCGTGGCGCTCAAGCGGAACTGGTCGCGCACGCTTTCCCGAAGATCCGCGTTGCCGCCGCTCAACTGCGTCACGAACACCGTCTCGCCGGTCCGATAGTCGAAGATGGAGACGTTGGGCGTGAAGATTTGCGGGTCGGTGATCTGGGAGCCCGTGGGGGCTGCCCGGTCCTGATTGGCCGACACCAGCAATTGCACGGCCGGGATCGGGCGCCAGCGTACGCCATAGCCCAGCGTCGACAGCGTGCCGAAGTCGGAAAGATGCTGCGCCGCCGCGTTCACATTGACGCCGATATCGCCGACCCCGCCCAGCACGCCCTTGGACCGGCTGGTGAGCGGCAGGTCCAGGCTCACCTGTCCGCTGCCGATCTCGCGGCTATAGTTGGAATTGCTTTCGATGCCGGAGCGCACCGACCAGCTGTCGAACCCATTTGCTGACGCGCCCAAGCGGACAGATGTGGTGACGGCTCCAGCCGGCAGGTCGAACAGCGGCCCCGACAGCAGCAGATCGCCCTGTACCGCCTGCGACTTCGCCTCCGCCCGATCGACAATGCGGCTGGAGAGCAGGCCGGAAGAGAAGCTGCCAAAGGGATCGACGCCAGGATCGCCAGCGGTGATGGCACTCTGGATCGCCGCGATATTAGCGCCGCGATCGGTCGAAGTGCGCGTGTTCGAATAGTCGCCATTGCCGGTGAAGGACCATTGCCAGCCACCGCCGAGCAGACCGTTCAGGGTCAGCCCGATATGACCGGTCGTGCCCCTGATCTGCTGCCTCAGCACGCCGGCCTGCCGCAGATAGCGGGTGAGCGTCGCATCGCTGTCGAGCGGCGAGAAGGGATTGCTGGCCGGCAGATCGAACCGCCCCGCCTGATAGCCTTGCAAACTGTCATTGTCCGACAGTTCGAGGCGGCCGTTAATCGTCATCGACACCTTGCCGAGCGCGCGGGCAAAGTTCGCATTAACGGCAAGATTCTCGGTCGCGGGACTGAGGGTGCGGTGATAGGCGAGCTCCCGGCCGGTCATCGCATTGGCGCCCACCAGGAAATCGGCCAGGCCCGCTCGCTCATTGGCGGCCGCCCCCTGCACTGTCGGGACGACGCCCCGTTCGCTTTCCAGCAATTGGGCGGCGGTCTTATATTGCAGGTTCAGCGTGAAGCGATTGTCGCCGCGAATGCGCAACAGGCCGCCCTCGATGGAGCCATTCTCCCGCCCGCCCTCGGTCGTGGTGCCGGCGCGCAGATCGGCCGTCTCCGCGCGGAAGCGCTGCCGCAGCACAATGTTCACGACCTTCTGCGTCGGCGCATAGCCATAGGACAGCGCCACCTGTTCGGGCAGAATGTCGACCCGCGCGACGGCTTCGGACGGGATGTCCTGAATTTCGGAAAAGCTGGAGATTCGTTTGCCATTCAGCAGGACCACGGGCGATCCATTGGTCTGGGGCGACAATTCGCTGATCATCTCCGAGATGGAGGTGACGCCGAGCGCCCGGACGTCGGCGGCGGACAATTGCTGTTCGGGCTTGATATTGCCGACGACCGCGCCGCGCTGCGGCTGGCCGGTGACGATGATCTCGTCGGCCTCGTCCATCTGGACGGGAGGGCCCTTGGCCTCCTCCGTCTGCGCGAGAAGCGAGCCGGGCGCTGTACCCAGCATCAATGTAACCAGCAGGCGCGAGAAAGACCGGCGCACGATATACCCCTTGGATGAAGACCCTGACTGCCTCTCCCTCTAGGGGGGAGTTGTCGCAAAAATCTGGCAACGCCCATAAAGATTTGTCGCAAAATGTAATCCGGCAAAATCCTGTGGGAAGGCGGGGAGGATGCGCATTCCCTTTCCGTGCCCCACGACTTACGATCGGCCCATGCGCACGCTTTATCCCCCGATCGAACCCTTCGCATCCGGTCATCTCGACGTCGGCGACGGCCACAGCCTCTACTGGGAGCGCGCGGGCACGCCTGGGGCCAAGCCCGCTGTCTTCCTGCATGGCGGGCCGGGCGGCGGCATCTCGCCCGATCACCGCAGGCTGTTCGATCCGGCGCGCTATGACGTGCTGCTGTTCGACCAGCGGGGCTGCGGCCGCTCGACGCCGCATGCGGGGCTGGAGGCGAACACGACCTGGCATCTGGTCGCCGACATCGAACGACTCCGCCAACTGATGGGGATGGAGCGCTGGCTGGTGTTCGGCGGCAGTTGGGGATCGACGCTGGCGCTGGCCTATGCGCAGACGCATGTTGAACGGGTGTCCGAGCTCATCCTGCGCGGCATCTTCACTCTGCGTAAGCAGGAGATCGACTGGTATTACCAGAAGGGCGCCAGCCGCATTTATCCCGACAAGTGGGAGCGCTTCGTCGCGCCAGTCCCGGAAGACGAGCGTGACGACCTGCTCCATGCCTATCGCCGCATCCTGACGGGTGACGACCGCGCGGCGCAGGTCGCCGCCGCCAAGGCGTGGAGCGTCTGGGAAGGGGAAACCATCCGCCTGCTGCCCGACAAGACGCTATCCGCTACCCATGAAGCGGATGATTTCGCGCTCGCCTTCGCGCGGATCGAGAATCATTATTTCGTGCATGAGGGCTGGATGGAGGAAGGCCAGCTGCTCCGCGACGCGGGCAGGCTCTCGGCCATTCCCGGTGTCATCGTCCAGGGGCGCTACGACATGGCCTGTCCCGCGGAGACGGCATGGGCGCTGCACAAAGCCTGGCCGCAGGCGCGGTTCGAGATGATCGAGGGCGCGGGACATGCGTTCAACGAGCCGGGAATTTTGGACGCGCTGATCCACGCGACGGATGGGTTTGCCGATTAACCACTTCACCCCAATCCCACCAACGGCACGATATTGACGGGCCTCCCGTTGCGCCGCAGTTCCACCGTGATCGTGGGCCGTCCCGGCCCCGCGCTGCCAAGCGGGTCGCCCTGCCGCACGCTGTCGCCCACGGCCGCATTGAGGCGCAGTAGGCCGGTGATCAGCGTCGTCCAGCCGCCGCCATGGTCGATGATGACGATCTGCCCATAACCACGATAGGGGCCAGCGAAGGCGATGCGTCCTGCCGTCGGCGCGACCGCCAGTGCGTCGGGCCGGGTGGCGATGGTGAGGCCGCGCGAGCGGACGCCGCTCGGCAGCGCCTCACCCATGCCGGTGACCAGCTGCCCGACGACCGGCAAGCGGTAGGGCGGGGCCGCGCTCGGTCCGGCGATGCGTTCGGGAGCAGGCGCTGCGACCTGATCGGGCCGGGCGGGACGAAGGACAGGGCCCGAGAGCGCCGCCAGCCGATCGCGCAGGTCGCCCGCTTCCTCCAGCTTGTCCATGAGGTCCACAATGTCGCGCGCGCGTTCGCCCAGCGCCAGCGCGCGATCGCTTTCGAGGCTGGCGTTGGCGCGATAATCCTGTGCCGCCAGCCGCTTCTGCGCCTCCAGCGTCTGGAGCGCGACGCGGCGTTGCTTGAGGTCGGCCTGGCTCTGCGCGAGAGAATCCGCTGCCTGCTCGGCGCTGGCCCGAAGGGCGCGGCTGCGGTCGAGTTCGGCGCGGAGCCCCGCGGTGCGCTCCCGCACGACGGGCAGCACCTGGCCCAGCACCGCGCGCATGTGGATGGCGTCGCTGATCGATCCGGGCTGAACCAGCGCGAGCGCGAGCGGGCGGCGCGCCATCATCTGCAATGCGGCGGTGAGGCGCACCACCGGCTCCTGCTTGGCGGCGAGGCGGGCCGCCTGCGCGCGTTGCAGCCGGGCGACGATGCGGATACGGGCCTGCGCAGCTTCAATGTCCGCCTCCGACTGCTGGATGCGGGCCGCCATGGCAGCAGCGCGGCGGCGGGCCTGATCGGCCTGGTCGCGCGCGGCGGCCGCCTGGCGTTCCATCCGCTCGGAGCGAAGGCGCGCCTCTTCCGACTGGCGGCGCGCGTCCTTTAGCGCGCCCTGTTCCTGTGCCAGGCTGGTGCCCCCGGTGCCGGGCAGGATGATCGCCTGCCCATCGGCGGCGGGCAGGCGCGAGGCGGCAAGGCCGGCTGCACCGGCGACGAAGGCCGCAACGATCGCAATGCGTTTCACCCCAAACCCCCTGCCGCTCCCCTCATGTGGCAAAAAGCCGGTTAACTGTCGAGCGGCTGCTTGGGTCAGCCTTCGCGATGATAGGGGTGTCCGGCGAGGATGGAGCAGGCGCGCCAGAGCTGTTCGGCCAGCATCGCGCGCGCCATCATGTGCGGCCATGTCATGGCGCCGAAGGCGATCAGCAGGTCGGCATTGGCGCGCTCCGCCTCGTCAAAGCCGTCCGCCGCGCCGATCAGGAAGCGGCATTCGCGCTTGCCGCCGTCGCGCCACCCCTCGATGCGGCGGGCGAAATCGAGCGAGCCGAGCTGCCGGCCCTTCTCATCGAGCATGACGGTAACGGTGCCGGGCGGGGCAGGGGGCAGCTTGCCGCCCCTGTCGGGCAGTTCGGTGATGCGATGGGGCATGGTCAACCGCTTCACATAGCGATCGACCAGTTCCGCTTCGGGCGAGCGCCCGATCTTTCCGCGCGCGATGATGTGGAGCAGCATGGCCCTGCTCCTATCGCCTCAACGCGCCTTTGTCGAAGTTGCTTAGGCCGTGCCCGCCACCGGCGCATCGACGAAGCCCCACATCCGTTCCAGATTGTAGAAGCTGCGCACTTCGGGGCGGAACAGGTGGACGATCACGTCGCCGGCATCGATCAGCACCCAGTCGGCGACCGGCAGCCCCTCGACACGGGCGGAGCGGCCGGTGGCCTGCTTGATCCGCTCGGCGAGCTTCTGCGCCATCGACGCGACCTGACGCGATGAACGCCCGCTGGCGATCACCATATGGTCGGCAATGCTGCTTTTGCCTTCTAGGGGGATGGAGATGGTTTCCTGCGCCTGGTCATCGTCAAGCGATTTCAGGACAAGGTCATGCAGGGCGGCAACGCTGTCGGCGCCATCGGCCGTATCGTTGGCAGGTCGAGGTCTGGTCAAAAGTGCTCCATTCTAGACGATCATCCGGCGCGTGAGCGGATCGCGCACACGTGCGTGTTCATATTCGCGATGCCAGAGGGGGTCCGCCTGCCGCAGCAGGGTTGCCGATCTTGGATCAGGGCGAAAGCGCAGAAGCACGAGCGCCGGTAGTCTCCAATCCGTCCAGTCTGCACCTTGGCTCACGGGCCGGACGAAGCGCCGCAGCCAGCTCATGGCCGTAGAGCCATGGGCTCTCTCAATATAGTCAGGGCGGGCGATCACGGCAATGGGCATTTGCCGGGCTATGCCGCGCCAGTCCCTCCACTGGGCGAATTGCGCGAGATTGTCGCCGCCCATCAGCCAGATGAAGCGGCGTCGTGGATAGCGATGCTTCAGGGCTTTCAGGGTGTCGATGGTGTAGCGGGTGCCGAGTTGCGCCTCGATTGCGCTGGCGCGGATCGGCGCCCGGCTCGCAAGCTGGCGGGCACGGGCGAGGCGGGCGGGCAGGGGCGCCATGCCCCTTTTCGGCTTCAGCGGATTGCCCGGCGACACCAGCCACCAGACCTCATCGAGCGCGAGCGCCTTGGCGGCAAACAGCGAAATCGCGCGATGGCCGCCATGGGCTGGGTTGAAGGAGCCGCCGAGAAGGCCGATGCGCTGCATGCGACGCCCCATGCCAGTTGCGAGAAGGCGGGGCAATCGGCTTCAATAATCCTTCGAATAGCGAAGGTTCGCCGACGACCCCGCATTGGTGCCGGTCTTGGACAGCAGGCTGAGCGTCTTCGACAGGGCGATTTCCAGCTGGGTGGCGGTGAAGCCCTTGGAGTCGGTGATCACCTCCACATAGACATTGTTGGAGATATGCTGGCCCACCGACAACGACGTGCCGCGCCCGGTCTTGTCATCACCGCCGACGATGCCGATACGGTCGATGCCCGACGCATTTTGCAGCTTGCCCATCGGGTTGAGCCCGCCGCTGCCGCCGCGCAGGCCGTTCAGCGCCACCGCCAGCTGCACCGCCTGCGTCGCGGACAAGTTCGCGACATTGTCGCCGAACAGGATGCGCGCCAGGATCTCGTCCTGCGGCAGGGTGGGCGTCGAAACGAAGCTGATGTCGGGCCGCTGCGCTGATCCCGCGACGGCGATGCCGGCTGTCACATCGTCGATCCGGGTTTCCGCGCGGATCGCCAATGTGGGGTTCATCATCGGTCCGTTGAAGCTGATGACGCCCTGCTCCAGGTCGAACTGATGGCCCGAGAAGCTGTAGCGGCCGCGAATGACCTCGATCCGGCCAATGACGCGGGGAGCGGCGGTGGTGCCGGTGACGCGCATGTTGGTCTTCCATTCGGAATCGAGGCCCATGCCGGTCACATAGATTTCATTGTCGGCGCGCACGCGGATATCAAGCTTCCACAGGGCCGGGCGCACCGCTCCTTGCCGTGCCGCCTGCCGCTGGTCGAGAATGTCGGTGCCCTCGCCCTTGCGCCGCACACCCTGCAGCTGGCGAATCTTTGTCCCGCCCTGCCAAGCCACGCGATAGCGCGTCTCGGGAAGCGAGAGATCGCCCTTGATCAGCCCGCCGTCGGCGGCGCTGTTGGTGATGGCGAGGCTGCCGCTGACCACGCTGGTGATCGCTTCGCTGCGGGCGAGGCGGGCGCGGTCGAGCTTAACGGCGATGTTCATCGGATAGCCGCTCTCTGACGCAAGGCCCACGGTCCCGCTTGCCTGCACCGTCCCGTCGCCGGCGCGGCCGGAAAAGTCGCGCAGCTCCAGCCGGTCATTGGTGAAGCGCCCGTCGAGCCTCATCTGGGTGACCCGCGTGCCGAACGTTTCATTTTCATAGGTGAGGGCATTGGCGCGGACGATTCCGTTGAGGCGCGGCGCGGTGAGGCGCCCGCCGAAGTCCGCCGCGACGGCGATCGGACCGGTCAGCTGCTGGTCGGCAAGGCCCGCGAAGGAGAAGATCACATCGGCCGGCCCGGCATAGCGGATGCCGCCGCTCAAGGGTGCCGATTGCAACTGCTGCGACCAGCTTGCGCCATGTCCGGGCGGCGCGAGCCGGGCGACGAAGCGCCCGAGCGTCGCATTGCCGCGCCGCACGAGGCCGCGCAGGTCGCCGCCCGCTCCCGACAGCTTGCCCTCAACCGCCATGGAAACGGGGTCGGACACGGCGGTCAGGCTGGAGCGGCGGAAATCGCTGATGGCGAGACGGGTCGTCGCGGTTGGGAAGGCGCTGCCTTGCTGGGCAAAATCGAGCGCGCCGGTAGCCTTGCCGCTTATGCCGATGCCGGGGCTCAACATATTGACAATGGCAAGGTCGAAATCCTTGAAGCGCGCCTGCATCGCCGTCTGATCGCCGAAGCGCCCGGCGAGATCGACCCGGCCCTGCGGCAGCACCAGCGTGGCGGGTTCGAGTCGATAGCCCGCGCGCTCGATGCGGATGATGGCAGGCTGGGCCAAGCGGAACGGGATGTTACTGACCTTGCCTTGCAGCGCGACGGCATAGAGGCTGGGGCGCAGCGCCGCGTTGACCGCGAGCGAGAAGGGAACGCCGGTCGAGCCGTCCGCGACCAGCTGCGCCCGGCCGCGACCGCCCCGATATTGCAGCTTGCCGCGCGCCTTGCGCACCACATAGTCGCCATAGGCCGTGTTGGCGAGCTGGACGTCGGCGTCGATCTGCGGCTGGTCGGCGAGGACCATGTCGGCGCTGACGAGGGCGCGGCCGATCACGACATCTGCCTCGCCGGGCAGCTTCGCGTTGCTGGCGGTCGCGTCGACATGAACGCCCTGCGCCTTGCCAACCGCCGCCAGTCGAACCATGCCGTTGATGCCGGAGCCGTTCATAGCCAGCTGCCCGCTGAAGGGACCGGCGGCACTCTGTTGCAGGCGGCCCTTCATATCGACACCGGCAAAGCGCGCCTTGGTAACGTCGATGGTGAGCGGACCCTTGGCAGTGCGGATCAGCACATTGGCGAAGAAGGGGCCATAGGGGGAACCGCCGGTTGCCTCCAGCCGATAGCCGCCGGCTTCCCCGTTCAGCTTGGCGACCACGTCGGTCAGTTGCACGCCGACTTTGGGCCGGGCGGCGCGCAGCACGGCTTGCGGCCGTTCCATGGTGCCGCGCACGGTGAGCGCCAGCGGTCCATATTGGCGCGAGGAAGCTTTCGCATCGAAGGCGATCTGCCCGTCCGTGTCATAGCTGCCCGAACCGGAGAGTATTTTGAAATTGGGTGCGGCGCCCTTCAGGTCGGCAAGGGTGAACTTGCCCTCCGGCGTCATGCCGATGCGGCCGGACGCAATTGCATTGCCGCCGAGGAAATCGCGGACCGAAGCATTTTCCCAGCGCGCGGTGCGCACCCCGAACCTGCCCGACAGGCCGAAGCCGCCCCTGGGCCCTGGCACCAGCTTCATGTCGGTGGTCAGGTTGACGATGCCGACGCCGTCTATCCTATAGTCGTTGACGCGGCCCTTTAGCGCGCCGCGATAGATGGCGTTGTCAAGATCGGCGAGAACGATGGCGGTGGCGTCCACCCGGTCGCTGTCGATCTTCAGATTGTCGCTGATGAGCTTGCCCGCGGCATAGGCGAAGTCGCCCTTCACGCGCAGATTGTGCAGCAAGCCGCCGGCCGCCGCATTGAGCCCGGTGACGCGGGTGGCGGTGGCGCTGACAGGAATGCGGATGCGGTCGGCGTCGATCACCGCGCGGCCGCTGGCCTTCAGATTTTCGATCCCGGTGGCGTCGAAGGCGAGATATTTGGCGGTGATGTCATAGTCGATGAAAGGCGTCGCCATCGGCCCGTCCAGAATGACCGAGGCGCGCACGTCGCGGCCCTTCACCTTCTCCATGATCGCGCCGGGGGTGAGCAGCGCCACGTCGATCTTGAGCCCGCTGAAGCGGCTTGTGCCGAGGTCTACCAGCCCCTGCGCGGTCGCGGAGAGGGCCGGCGAGCGCAGCGATCCCTTGAGGTTCACCCGCCGCTCATTGAGGCCCGCGAACAGATCGACGTCAAGCTGGGGCGTGGTCAGTCGATCGACCGTTCCGGCGAAGACCAGCCCCGGGCGCACGGGACCTTTGGCTGCGAAATTGCCGTCGCGCGCGGCCAGCGCGATATTTGCCAGTTCGCCCTTTGGCGAGGTGGCGACCAGCCTGCCATTCCACGCCTGCCAGGTGCCCCGGCCGTCCAGCGTCGCGGTCATGCCGTCGGTAAGGCCGCTCATCTTCGCGATCACGCCGCCCTTGGGCGCGGTCAGCCTGCCCTTCATGGCGAGGCGATTTTGCGCCGGTACTGCATCAAGCCAGGCCTGCAAACGGTCACCGCTGTCCACCACGGCATCGGCGGAGAGCACTGCGCGGCCATCGGCGATGTGGGTCACGCCATCGATCGCGATCTCGCGCTTCTGGCCGATGACCGGCCTTGCCAGCACGAAACGGGCGATCTTCAACCGATCGACGTCTATGTCGAGGTCCGGCAGGATCGGCGCGTTAGGGTCACTCTTCGTGACGTTGAACTGCGGACTGCGCGCCAGCACGACGAGCGGGCTTTCCAGCAGGCGCACCGAGATATGATTGTTGATGTAGCGGAATGGGCTCCAGATGACGTGCACCCTGGGGCTGACGGCAAAAATTCCCTTGGGGTCGCGCAGCACCAGATTGTGGATGGTCATGTCGCCATAGATCGAACCCTCGATCCGGCCGACCTCGATCGCCATACCGGATTCAAGCTTCAGCGCGGCGATCTGGCGGATCAGGAATTTCTTGCCCGGCTGGGTGTTGAGCGCCAGCAGCAGGCCTGCCGCCAGGATCACCAGCGCCGCGACGAGGCCAAGCAGCCCGACAGTGATTTTCTGCCAGAGCGGCCATTTCCGCCGGATCATGACAGTCTCGGTCGAGGGTGCTTCTTCCACCATCAGAATGCCTGCCCGATGCCGATATAGAGGGCGAATTTGGACTCGCCAGGCTGTCGATTGAGCGGCATGGCGATGTCCGCGCGGAACGGCCCGAAATTGGTATAGAAGCGCCCGCCGACACCGACGCCATACCGGATGTCGGAAAATTGCGGCATGGCGCTTTCATAGACCTGCCCGGCATCGACAAATGCTACGACGCCGTAATTGCCGAAGCGGTAGCGGCCCTCGACTGCGAACTCGTTGACCGACCGGCCGCCGACCGGATCGTTGTTGACGTCCTTGGGCCCCAGTTCCTGATAGCCGAAGCCGCGCACCGATCCGCCGCCGCCGGCATAGACCCGGCGGGAGGGCGCGACCTGATCGCGCGCCGCTCCGCTGATCGTGCCGAGCCGGGTGCGCGCCGCGATCACGATATTGTCCGCGACCGGATAGTAGCCCGTGAGGTCGAAAGTCGCGCGGACATAGGGCGACACATTGCCTTGCAACGACGCCTCCGGCGACACGCGCAGATTGGCGCGGAAGCCCTTGGTCGGGTTCAGCAGGTCGTCCGAGCGGTCATAGCCAAGCTGCGTCGGCAAGGCGCCGATGAAATAGGTGAGATATTTCGTCTCCGCCGTCGCCGGGTCGATCGTCGTCTTTTCGTTGGAGAGCAGGATCTCCGCGCCATAGCTGTAGGTCCAGCGCTTCTGGAAGATCGGAGTCGATTGGCGCGCCCAGCCGATATTGAGCCCGGCGGTGAAGGCCTCATAGGCGTCGTAGCGCTGGTGGTTGAGCAGCGCGCCGGCCTGGAAAGTCTTGTCGCGCTTGCCGGCATTGGAGCGGCGGAGGGTACCGGTCACGCCCTGCTCCTGCGTACCCGCGACCGCGCCGATGATGAGCGCGCCTTCGGGCGGGAAGAGATTGCGGTGGGTCCATGTGCCCTCCGCGCGGAAACCCTGGCCCGTGCCGTAGCCCAGTTCGCCCGCCAGCGTGCGCGGCGGCCCTGCCTCCTGCTCGACATGCACGTCCACATATTCGGTCCCGCCAGGTCCCGGCTGCCCGGTCCGAACCGGATCCACCGAGACGCTGGAGAACAGCCCCGTCGCCACCAGCGCACGGCGCAGGTCGTCGACCTCGCGGCTGTCGTAAAGCTCGCCCTGCTTGAAGCGGCTGATGACCTTCATATGATCGGCGCCGAACGCCTGCTTCTGGCCTGCGGTGGTAATGTCGCGGAAGCTGCTGCGCGGCCCCGTCTCCACCGGCAGCGTATAGTCGCCCGTCACGGTGGCGGGATCGAGCAAGATATCGCGTTCCCCTACCTTGACGAAGGGATAGCCATTTTCCGGCAGCTTCACGCCGACATTGGCCTCCGCGCCTTCGACCGCCGCAGCGACGATATAGTCGCCCGTCTGGAGCGGCAGGCTGTCGCGAACCAGGCCCGGTGGAACGGTGGGCCCGGCGTTTACTATAATCTCGCCCAGTTTGTAACGCTTGCCCGGCGTCACCGAGAGCACCGCGCGCAATCCGCCGCCCTCCGCCTGGTCCAGTGAGGCGAGCGCGGTCGCGTCATAATAGCCCTCCGACTGGAACAGGCGAACGGCAAGCGCCTCATCCTCATGCGCGCGGGCCTGCACCATGGCGGCAGTCTCGGCCCTGCCATGGCCGTCGATCAGCGAGGATTCATCGCGGAATTCATCTTCCAACCCGGTGTCGCCAAAACCCTCTATCGCCACCGAATAGCGGACATCGGGCGTCTTCTCATCGGGATTGCTGTCGGTCGCGACCTGCACCGGCACCTGCACACTGTCGAGCGGCGGCAGCGGCTGTGCCAATTCGGTTTCCGGCAGTGGCTCGGCCGCCGGTGGAAGCTGCTGCGCGGTACTCGCCTGCGGCATCTGCTGGTCGATCCATTCGTCGATCGAGGGCAGCGGCGCTTGATTGTCGGGGGTGGACTCTCCGGCCTTGGGCAAGCGCGCCTCGAACTCGCTATCCGGCAGGATCGGCTCTTCCTGTGCCGGGGGCGGCGTCTGCGCCAAAAGGGGAAGGGGGGATGCCGCAACCATGACCAGGCACAAGGCGCGCCGGACCCGCTTTGCCTGCCCTGAACCCATGAAAACGCCTTGCCCCCTGAACTCGCCCTCGCTTGATCCGGGCGGGAAGAGCAATACGCACCAGCAGTTGCTTTGGTTCCGCGTGCGTCATGACGCCCAGGTGCTTCCCTCCGAATCGCAACCGGTCTAGAGCCGTCGCATGACTGTCGCGCTCAATGTCACCCGTTCGATCCTTGGTCAGCCCTGGCGATGGCGCGGGGGGAGCGCCGACGGGCGGGAGCCGGGCTATCGACCGGACGATCTCGTCACCCAATTGCTGATCGCGCGCGGTTGCCCGCGGGAGGCGGTGGAGGCGCATCGCAATCCGACCATCCGCCATTTCATGCCCGATCCCAGCCTGTTCCGCGACATGGACGCTGCCGCCGAGCGGCTGGCTGACGCGGTGGTGGGCCAAGAGGATGTTCGCATCTTCGGCGATTATGACGTCGATGGCGCGACGAGCGCGGCGCTGCTGATCCGGCTGTTGCGTGACCTCGGCCTCGCCGCGCGGCCCTATATTCCCGACCGGCTGATGGAGGGCTATGGCCCGTCCGGCGAGGCGCTGGTCCGGCTGGCGGGCGAGGGGGCGAACCTGATTGTCACCGTCGATTGCGGCGCGCAGGCGTTCGAGGCGCTTGCCATGGCGAAGGCCGTCGGCGTCGATGTGGTGGTGGTTGACCACCATAAATGCGCGGCGGCCCTGCCCGAAGCGCTGGCGCTGGTGAACCCCAATCGCCTTGACGAGGCGGAGGAAGCCGCCGCGCACGGTCATCTCGCCGCGGTCGGTGTCGCCTTCCTGCTGGGCGCGGCACTGGTGCGCGTGCTGCGCGGCCGGGGCTGGTTCGCTCACAGGGCTGAGCCGCCGCTGATGGAACTGCTCGACATCGTCGCGCTGGGCACAGTCGCCGACGTGGCGCAGCTCAAAGGGCTTAACCGGGCCTTCGTGGCGCAGGGCCTGCGGATCATGGCGAAGCGCCGGAACATCGGCCTTTCCGCCCTGATCGATGCGAGCCGGCTGACGCGCGCGCCGCTCTGCCACGACCTCGGCTTTGCGCTTGGGCCGCGCATCAATGCGGGCGGGCGTGTGGGCAAGGCCGACCTTGGCGTTCGCCTGCTCACCACCGAGGACCCAGCCGAAGCCGCGCAGATCGCGAAGGAACTCGACCTGCTGAACGAGGAGCGCCGCGCCATCGAGGCGGCGGTGCAGGTTGAGGCCGAGGAGTTGCTGGCGGCGCAGGGCAATCGTGCGGTTGCGTTGATTGCGGGCGCAGGCTGGCATCCGGGCGTGATCGGCATCGTCGCGGGCCGCATCAAGGAAAAGGCGGGACGGCCCGCCATCGTCATCGCCTTGGACGAGCAGGGCGTCGGCAAGGGGTCCGGCCGATCGATCTCCGGCGTTGACCTTGGCGCGGCGGTGTTGGCGGCAAAGGACAGTGGCCTGCTGGTGGCGGGCGGCGGCCATGCCATGGCGGCGGGCCTGACGGTCGCGGCCGAGCGGCTCGATGCGCTAGCGGACTTCCTCGATGAGCGGCTGGCAGGCGCGGTGACAAGGGCGCGGGACGACCGCGCGCTGCTGATCGATGCGGTGCTTGCGCCGGCCGGGGTCAATCCCGATTTCATCGCGGCGATCGACGCAGGCGGCCCTTATGGAGCAGGCTGGCCCGCGCCGCTGATCGCCTCCGGCCCGATGCGGGTCATCAAGGCGGATGTCGTGGGTAACGGTCATCTGCGCGCGATCATGGCGGGCGACGATGGCCGTTCCATCAAGACGATCGCTTTCCGTCAGGCCGAATCCGATCTTGGTCAGGCAATCCTTGGCGCCCCGCGCGACCGGCGCTTGTGGATCGCGGGAAGGGCGAAGATCGATGATTGGGGACCGCGCCCTGCCGCTGAATTGCATCTGGAGGATGCGGCCTGGGCCGACTGAGCCAGCTGCCGTTCAGGCTTTTTTGCTTCGCATCATTTTCCTAAGCAAAGGGGGTTGACCGCTGCGAAGCCACCGCCTAATGCCCGCCTCGCTTCGCAGCACTGCCACGCAGAACTGCATGTGGCCCCTTCGTCTAGCGGTCTAGGACGCGGCCCTTTCACGGCTGAAACACGGGTTCGATTCCCGTAGGGGTCACCACTTTCCTTCTGGAAATCGGGTGAAATATCGGGTGCTTGCCACCCGGTTGCGCCGTGTGGGCAAGCGCCCTAGCTTGAGGACAGCCTTTACTCTCCTGACGAGCCTGATCCTTTGCCGATGCGTGCTGCTGCCCTACGTTTCGCCTTCTTCATTCTTTCGCTCCTGCCCGGTTCCGTTTTCGCGCTGCCCGCCAATCGGCCGACGTCCGGCTATACCCGCGTCGCCATCGAAACCTCATTGGGCACCATTATCGTCGCGACGGATGACCGCCGGGCGCCCCGGACCTCCGCCAATTTCTTGACCTATGTCGATGACGGCCGCTTCGACGGCGTGACCTTCTATCGAGCGGCACGGCGCAAGAGCGATCCCAAGTTCGGCCTCATCCAGGGCGGGATCGACACCGATGCCCGCCGTTCGCTGCCCCCGGTCAGGCATGAGCCGACCAGCCAGACCGGTATCAAGCACCTCGACGCCACCCTGTCGATGGCGCGGCCGAACCGCCCCAACTCGGCGATGGGCAATTTCTTCATCACCATCGGCCCGACCCCCAACATGGACGCGCGTGGCGATTATATCGGCTACGCGGCTTTCGGCCATGTCGTGGCGGGGATGGATGTGGTGAAGCGCATCCTGGCCGTCTCGACCTGTTGCGGATCGGGGCCGATGCGCGGGCAGATGATCATCAAGCCCATCACCATCATTCGCATGCGGCGGCTGGACGGCAGCCCCAAGCCCACGCGCGGGGTCAAGCCCTGGCTGATTGGCCTCAACCGCAAGCGGTGACCCGCTTTTTCCACTGGCTCTTGACCCCTCAGCCGATCAGGATGGCGGCGAAGGAGACAAGCGGATGAGCGGACGGATCAGGGTCGGCATCGGCGGCTGGACATATGAGCCGTGGCGCGGCAGCTTCTATCCCGAAGGGCTGCGGCAGAAGGATGAGCTTGCCTATGTCGGCCAGCATTTGACGGCGACCGAGATCAATGCGACCTATTACAGCACGCAGAAGCCAGCGACTTTTGCTAACTGGGCAAAGGCCGTGCCCGACGGTTTCCAATTTGCGGTCAAGGCTTCGCGTTTCTGCACCAATCGCCGGGTGCTGGCCGAGGCCGGCGAATCAATCGCCAAGTTCGTGAACCAGGGCCTGGTCGAACTGGGCGACCGGTTGGGGCCGATCCTCTGGCAATTCATGCCAACGAAAAAGTTCGATGCAGAGGATTTCGGCGCGTTTTTGAAGCTGCTGCCGCAAAGCGTGGAGGGCGTGAAGCTGCGCCACGCCTTGGAGGTGCGGCACGAAAGCTTTGACGATCCGTATTTCCTGGAGCTGGCAGGCGAGGCCGGGGCTGCCGTGGTTTTCGCCGACCATGCCGAATATCCCGCGCTGCAGGGCCATGATGTCGGCTTCTCTTACGCGCGGCTGATGCGCACGGTGGAGGAGGAGCCGACCGGCTATTCGCCCGGAGATATCGAGCGCTGGGCGGACTGGATACGGGCCCAGGCAAGGCAGGGCGATGCCTACGCCTTCTTCATCAGCGGGGCGAAGGTTCGCGCACCCGCGGCGGCGCAGGCGCTGATCGTGGCTCTGGAGTAACAGGGCTGTTGCATTTGCTGCAACTGCGAAGACGTGCTTTGCGATTGTTACATTTCCATGTCCGGCGCATAGGCCAGCCCGCCGCAAGGCAAGAACAACAATAGCTGCAGGACACGGAAACATGCGACACACTGTTCAGGGCGTTGCGCTGATGGTTGCGGTTGGCGCTCAGGTGCTCACCTTCTATTCGGTGCTTTTCGCTTAAGCACGAACTTCTTCATTGCTGTCCTCCATGATCCATGGAGGCTGAAAAGGCCGCCCCGCAACAAAGCCGGGCGGCTCTTTTATTTTTGGTTAACTTATCCTAAGTCTCGCCTTCCGCATGGGAGCTAATGTGAGCGAGTCCCTGCTCTTCGTATATGGCACACTGCGCCCCGGCTGCGATGATCCTGTGGCGCATTGGCTACGGCAGGAGGCTCGGCATGTCGGCAGAGCGACCGCGCGGGGCAGGCTCTATTGGGTCGACACTTATCCGGCCATGGTGCCACGCCCTGACAGGATCGTTGTCGGCGATCTCTTCGCTTTGCCCGACGCGCCAGCCATCCTCGCTGCGCTTGATGAGCATGAGGAATGTTCCGAGCATTTTCCCGAACCGCGCGAATATCGTCGTGAGCGGCTGGTGGTGCGGGGTCCCGACGGCGAGGTCGAGGCGTGGGCCTATATTTATGGGCGCGACCCGGCCTTGCTCCCGCTGATCGAAGGCGGCGACTTCCTCGCGTGCAACTGATTGCGCTGCGTCGCCGACCCGCTACATTCCTCCACCTTCCAGGCTTTCGAGGAGAGGGATGCATGACGACCGATGCACAGGACCAACCCGAGCGGTTGCCCGACGATCGTAACTGGATCGGCAGTACCGGCCTTGATCGACGCAAGCTGCTGGCGGGCGGCGCCTTTGCCGCCGGTTTCGCCGCAGCCTGCCGCCCAGTTTCGAGCAGCGCCGTCCAGACCTCCGGCGAGGGGCTGAAGGAAGAGACGGTGTCGATCCCGGCAAGCGACGGCTTTGCCATGCCTGGCTTCGTCGCCCGTCCTGCTGATGCCAAGAGCGCGCCGATCCTGTGCGTGGTGCATGAGATTTTCGGCGTTCACGAATGGGTCCGCGACATCTGCCGCCGCTTCGCCAAGGCCGGCTATTATGCGATCGCGCCCGATCTTTTCGCCCGGCATGGCGATGCGACCAGTATCGCAGACTTCAAGCAACTGATTGCCACCATTGTGTCCAAGGCTCCCGACGCGCAGGTGCTCTCCGATATCGACGCGACCTATGGCTGGGCGGGGAGCCATGGCGGGGACGGCGAGCGGCGCGGCATAACGGGCTTCTGCTGGGGCGGCCGCGTGGTGTGGCTCTATGCTGCGCACAGCGCGCAGCTTGACGCCGGCGTCGCCTTCTATGGCCGGCTGGTGAGCGACAAGACCCCTCTTCAGCCGTTGAGCGCGATCGAGCAGGTGCGGCAACTGAAGGCGCCCGTGCTCGGTCAATATGGCGCGCTCGACAAGGGAATACCGGTTGCGGATGTGGAGGCGATGCGCGCCGCCCTGGCCAAGGCGGGCAAGTCGCCCCCGGATGAGATCACCGTCTATCCTGGCGCCGATCATGGCTTCATGGCGGACTATCGGCCAAGCTATCATGAGGCCTCAGCCAAGGCCGCATGGAACGCGACGCTTGGCTGGTTCGATCACTATGTGAAGCGCGCCAAATAGCGCTTATTTCTGCTGCATCGCCTGCACGGCTGCCAATGTGCTCTTCACATGGCCCGCATAGTTCATCTCGCTGTGGACGAAGGCGATGCGGCCGCTGGGAGCGATGACATAGGAGGTGCGGTCGGTCATGCCCGGCCGCATCTTGAGCGCCACGTCATATCCCGACACGATGTTCGGTCCAGCGGAGGCGACCGCGAACTTGCCCGCGCATTCCTTGGTCGAGAAGGCGACCAGATCGTCCACCGGATCAGCCGACATGCCGATCACCGTCGCGCCCGCCTTCTTGAAATCGTCGATATGCTCGGCGAACTCGCGGGCCTCGGCCGAGCAGCCGGGCGTGAAAGCTTTGGGGAAGAAATAGAGCACGACGGGCCCGCGCTTCAGCTGATGGGAAAGGGTGAGGGTGAAGGTCTTGCCCGCCATCGCGCCACGCGTCGTGAATTCGGGCGCCTTCGCTCCCACCGCCAGCGCAGCCATCGCGGCGCTGGGGGCAAGCGTCATCGCGCCAAGGGCAAGCAGCAATTTCGCGCATTTCATGGGCTTGGGCTCCTTCATCCGTTGTCCCGCACCGGTTGGCGGGCGATATTGGATGGGATGGTGACCTTATCACTGAAGACTGGCAAGAGCTTCGGCGACGATCGGGATAGCGAGGCAAGTGAAAGCATGATCGGCGGAACCCATCGCCACATGACCGGTTCCTGTTTCATGCGCGCAATGATCCTCCCGCTGCTGTTGCTCCCCGCCGCCTGTGGCAAGGATGAGGATCGCCAGCCCGGCGTCGTCGCCAACATCGTCGATCAGGAAGTGTCCGGCGCAGCGGATAATGCGCCGGCGGTCACCAACAACAGCGCCGTCGAACCAGCAGAGGAGCCCGCCCCGCAAACGCGGCAGGCTCCGGTCGCCTCCGCTATCCCGCCTGCATTGCAGGGACGCTGGACCGGCCTGAACGATAATTGCAATAACAGGTCGGCGGAGCTTGAACTCAAGATCACCCGCGACAGCCTGATCTTTCATGAGAGCGTCGGCACGGTAATGGGCGTTTCCTCCCGGCCCAATAATCATGTCAGCGTCGACGCCGCCTTCACGGGCGAGGGGCAGAGCTGGACCAAAAAGCTGGAATTGCGTCCTTCGGCGAACGGCCGGGAACTCACAATCATCAATGACGGGACTGCGGTCACGCGCAAGCGGTGCTGACGCTTTCCCATTACCCCCTCTGCCGCTAGAGCGGGCCGATGATCGGCCGTCTTACCTTAAACGATTTCCGCAACCATGCGGACGCGCTGATCGTGCCGGATCACGCCTTCATCGTCCTGACCGGCGAAAATGGCGCGGGTAAGACCAATATATTGGAAGCTGTGTCGATGCTCGCGCCCGGGCGGGGGCTGCGCGGAGCGGCGCTGCGCGACATGGTGCGGCAGGATGGCGGCGGCGGCTTCGGCATCGCAGCGGAGGTTGACGGGGTGATGCTGGGCACGGGCGTGCTGGCGGGGGCGCCCGACCGGCGGCAGGTTCGGATCGGCGGCGTCGCCTCTTCCGCCAATGCGCTGGCGGATCATCTGTCGATCGTATGGCTGACGCCTGCCATGGACCGGCTGTTCATGGACAGCCCGGGGGGGCGGCGACGCTTCCTCGACCGGCTGACACTGGCGCTGCATCCGGGGCATGCCGTCCACAGCGCGCGCTATGAAGCGGCGATGCGGGCGCGGAACCGACTGCTCGGCGATTTGACAGCGGCGGACCCGGCTTGGCTCACCGCTCTCGAAGCCCAGATGGACGAGCATGGCGCGGCGCTGTCTAGCGCGCGCGCCGATCTCGTCACGCGGCTGAACGCGGCGCTCTCAGGGCAGCCGGATTATCCTTTCGCGCGGCCCCTCCTGTCGCTGGATGGGGATGAGGCAACCGGCGAGCCATTGGGTGCGCGCTTGGCAAGGGAGAGGCGGCGCGACGCTGCGGCGGGTCGGACTGGGGCCGGGCCGCACCGGCAGGACCTGACGGTGACGCATGCGGCGAAGGCCCAGCCTGCCGCACTCTGTTCGACGGGTGAGCAGAAGGCGCTGCTGCTGTCCATCCTGTTGGCCCATGCTGCGCTCGTCACCGCTCATCGCGGGCGGCCGCCGGTGCTGCTGCTGGACGAGGTAGCCGCTCATCTCGACCCGTCGCGGCGAGCGGCCCTGTTCGATCGGCTCCGTCAGGCTGGGGGGCAAGTGTGGATGACGGGGACGGAAGCAAGCCTTTTCAGAGCCTTATCGGAATCAACAAGGTTTGGCGTAACGGCTGGTCAGGTTTTTCGTTCCACCAGCTAACGCGCGCCCGCAACGATTCACCGCTCACCGCTTTTCAACTCACCGGCCGTCTGCCCTAAGCAATTTCACGGGGTTAGTTTTCCATAACGGGTCGGGGGTCGCATTCATGATCGGTGGTTTTCGCGCTTTTGTCGCAGCGGCAACGCTTGCACTTGGCGCCCTGATCTCGACCCCGGCCGCTGCTGGCACGCTGCAGTGCGCGCCCTTCGCCCGGCAGGTTTCCGGTATCCAGCTGTTCGGCAATGCCAATACTTGGTGGGGGCAGGCTGAAGGCCGCTATGATCGCGGCCATGAACCCCGTGTCGGCGCAGTTCTCTCCTTTTCTTCCAGCCGCGCCATGCCGGTCGGCCACGTCGCCATGGTGAGCCAGGTGGTGAGCGAGCGCGAGGTGCTGCTGACCCACGCCAACTGGTCCTATCGTGGCGGCATCGAGCGCAATGTTCGCGCCGTCGATGTCTCCCCGAACAATGACTGGACCGACGTGCGCGTCTGGTACGGCCCGAGCGGCGGCCTCGGCCTGCGGTCCAACCCCGCCAATGGCTTCATCTATGCCGACAAGCTTGGCGATGCGCCAGTGCAGATTGCCATGGCTGACCGCGCAACCGTCGGCCTTGATGCCGCGCGCGGTGCTTTCTGACATTTTAACCAGTTTCTAACGGCGGCCGGCTAGCCTCTCAGGCGGTGGGGCGATTCTCGAAGATTTTGGGGTCGCATGAAATTGGTAATGTTGCGCTGGGCGGCACTGCTGCTGTCCGGTTTGATCGTGACGCCTGCTTTGGCGGCGACCGCGCTGCAATGCGTGCCTTATGCGCGCATCGTATCGGGCGTGCAGATCTATGGCGACGCGCTGACCTGGTGGGACCAGGCGGAAAATCATTATAAGCGCGGGCACATGCCAAGGAAGGGCGCGGTGCTCGCCTTCCGTCCTGCTGGGCCGATGGTGCTCGGCCATGTCGCGGTCGTAAGCAAGGTGCTGGACGACCGCCGGGTGCTGATCCGCCATGCCAACTGGTCGGTTCCAGGCGCGATCGAGGAAGATGTGCTTGCGCTCGACGTGTCGGAGGAGGGCGACTGGAGCGCGGTGCGTGTCTGGCACAGCCCGACCGCGCAGATGGGCGCGCGCAGCAACCCGACCTTCGGCTTCATCTATCCAGCAAAGCCCAAATTGCACCCGTTCGATCCGGACCCGGCATTGGGCAGCGGCATTCGTCTTGCCAGCCTGAACGCCGCGCAGTGGCAAGAGGCGAAATCCTCGCGCGTCAACCGTGCGGATGGGGAGGATGAGTTGGCGCCTTCAGGAGCGCGGACAGCGCGTCAGCCGCGGCTTGCGCTTGATCTGGCGGCGATGCGCTACGCCGATGCAGCGCCTGCGCGCCGGTCGCTGGGAGACATTATCGCCGATGTGAAGCGGGAGGCACGGCTGCGCTAAGGCCGGCGTGGCTTATAGAGTGGGTGATGTATGACTAATCCGCCGTCTAGGAAAGGTCGTCCTGCTTCAGAACAGGTCATCCCCTGTGCTCCTGCGAAGGCAGGAGCGTAGTTCCAGCAGCAGAACTGAACTCCTTACCTTCGCAAGGAGCCGATCTTCACCCCGCCTCGTCGGCGCTCTCTTCGGCGCCCTCGGCCGGGTTTTCGAACCACGCCTCGACCGGGCCCGATAGCTTGATCGTCAGCGGGTTGCCATGGCGATCACGGGTCTTGCCGGCGGCGACGCGGATCCAGCCTTCGGAAATGCAATATTCCTCGACATCGGTGCGCACCCGGTCCTTGAACTTGATGCCGATGCCCCGCTGCAGCAGCTCCATGTCGAAAAAGGGGCTGCGCGGGTTGGTGGAAATCCGATCCGGGGGCGTGTCGCTCATATCTGCTCGATCCTGTGAATGTGCGCGCGGACTAGCGCCTCGGCCGGTCCCGCGTCAACCGCCCGGCTCTTCATCGGCATCGCAAAAGATGCGGCGGATGACCCCCTGCGACAGCCAGGAGCCGAATCGCGACTCTGCATCGGTCAGATCGACGAAGGGGTAGGCGACGGGCCGCTCGTCGACGGCGCGGCTGGCGGTGACCAGTCGGATCATGGCATCGGGCGCGGTCGTCAGGATGCGGCCGCGCCGGTCGGTGGCCGCGCTGTTGACGCCGACGACATGGCCGTCCTCCGCGAAGACCGGGCCCCCGCTGATGCCCGACAGGGTGCCGTCGCCGATCGGTATCCGCGCCCGCTCTGCCCAGGCGAGCACCGGCTGGCTTTCTCCCGCCTCGCCGCGCCGGGCATTGGCCGCGCCGATCAGTTCGGAGATGACGAGCGTCGGATGCCCGCCCGGAAAGCCCATATGATAGCCGACCGATCCGGGCGCGGGCATATGGCCAGACACAGGCAGCGCATGGTCGCTCGGCAGCCCGTCGCGGACCAGCGCCGCATCCGCCTCCCGGCTCTCGATGATCCGCGACACCAGCCGTGCGACGCCGCGTTCCTCGAGCCCGATCCGCTTGCAGCCATGCGTCACATGTTCGGCGGTGAGCCACGCGCCGTCCCGGTCGACGGCGAAGGCGGTGCCCATGCTGTCGCCCGGAACGCCCGGCCGCTCCTCTATGAAAAAGCTCTCGTCGCTCCATTGCGGCAGCGGGCGGCGTGGCGAGCGTGGGTCATATTCCTCAACCGAGACGGTCGGCGGCCGCGTCACCTCGCTGATCCACAGCAGGGCGGCCACCGCTCCCAGCATCCAGGGAAGGCATCCGCCGCGGCGCGCCATGGCTCAGCCCGCCACCGCGCCCGCCGTGAGGCAGGCGATCGCAACCTTCATCATTGCAAGGAAGATGGCAGCCGACCGCTCATCGGCCTCGATCCGGGTCGAGAGCGAGCCGAGCAGAAAATCCACGAAGCGGAAGGCGATCAATTGCAGGATCAGGGTAAGGCTCCCCCAGATCATGATGTCCCAGACATTGACCGATCCCGCCAGGCAAAAGCCCAGCGGCACGGAGAGCCCGATCGCAGCGCCGCCCAGCGATATCGCCGCCGCCTGATTGCCTGCGCGGATCAGCGCGAACTCGTCATGCGGGGTGATCCACATATAGAGCGATAGCGCGGCGAGCCATGACAAGGTTGCGCAGGCCAGATGGAGCAGGAAGATCGGGAGGCCGGAGAGCAGGCTCTGCACGACGGGCATGGGATCGGTCATGCCATCAAGATGCCGCAAGCCGCCCGCCGGTTCAATCGACGGGCGGCCCGCATCATCATTTCACCACACCGAGCGGGGCCGCGTCAGTTGCAGATCCGCACCTTCACGCGCCGGTCGCGATAATGATTGTAGCGCCATTCGGTCCAGCAGCGCTGGCGGTAGTGGCCGCGCCATGCGCCGCGATGCTCGCGCCAACGGCGGCCATCGCGCCAATCACGCCGGTCACCCCAGCGCCGGTCATCCCAGCGGCGATCATCATAGCGATCATAATAGCGGTCGCCGCGATAGCCGTCCCCATAGCCATAATATTGGGCCTGCGCGGGAGCTGCGCTGACGCTCATGGCAGTGATCGCCAGACCCAGCGCGGCTGCGCCCTTCCACAAAATGTTCATGTCCGTCTCTCCTCATCGCACGCCCATTGATGGGCGGGGTCATGAGAGAGAAGATGCATCGTCGTGACTGAACCGTCCGGGAACGCCGCTGTAATCCGGCATTCAGCCTTTCGCCTCAGCGCCCTCGCAGCGCAGCTTCGGCCTCCAGCATATAGTCGCGCGTTATGGGCAGGGTGCGGCGGTCGCGCACATATTGAACCTGATAATTGACCATGCCGCCATGTTCGAACACCGTTGCCGCCCCCGCCAGGTAGAAGGTCCAGAGGCGGAAGAAGCGCTCGTCGTACAGCGCCACGATCTCCGCCTTGTTGGCGAGCGTGCGCTTATACCATTCGCGGATGGTGAGGCCGTAATGCAGGCGCAGCACCTCGACGTCAGTCACCATCAGCCGGGTGCCCTCGCTGCCCCGGATCATCTCCGACAGGGCGGGGATGTAGCCGCCGGGGAAGATATATTTCCGGGTGAAGGCATCGGTGATCCCCGGTCCATCGATGCGGCCGATGGTGTGGATCAGCATCACCCCCTCGGGCTTCAGAAGGTCGCGGCACTTGTTGTAGAAGGTCCGATAATCGGCCGTCCCGACATGCTCGAACATGCCCACCGACACGATGCGGTCGAACGGCCCCTCTATGTCGCGATAGTCGATCAGTTCGAACCGGACATGATCGGCTACGCCGGCCTCCTCCGCTCGCTGCCGCGCGACCTTCAGTTGTTCCTCTGATAAGGTGATGCCGGTCACATCCACGCCGCAGGTGCGGTGGAGATAGAGAGCCATGCCGCCCCAGCCGCAGCCGATGTCCAGCACTTTCATGCCAGGCTTCAGGTGCAGCTTGGCCGCGATATGCGCCTTCTTGTCTTCCTGCGCCTGCTCCAGGCTGATGCCGGCTTCATTGTCGGCGTCCGGGAAATAGGCGCAGCTATATTGGCGGTCGCGATCGAGGAACAGCGCGTAGAGCGCGCTCGACAGATCATAATGATGCGCGACATTCGCCTTCGACCGGCTGCGGTGATTGGCCGCCCAAAGCTTGCGCCGGATCGCCTTGAAGCCTCGCTTCAGCGAGCCAAGATCGCTGATCGACTTGCCGCTTTCCCATGCATTGTTGCTGCGGATGAGCGAGATCAGTTCCATGATCCCGCCGCCCTCTATGCTGACCCGGCCGTCGATATAGGCTTCGGCCATGCCAAGGCGCGGGTCCTTGATGATGTCGAACGGCACCCGCTTGTCGTGAAAGCGGAGCGCAAGCGAGGGGCGGGCGGGGTCGGGGGTTCCGACCGAGATCTTGCTGCCGTCATGATAGTGGATGGTGAGCTGGCCGCGCGTCACCAGTCGCTTGAGAACCCGATCGAATAATTTCATGGCGCGCAACCTGTCAGGTCATCTCGCGGACGTCAAATGCCGGCATACCAGTCATAGCCGGCATGGTCCTCCCAGAAGCCGCCTTTGCCCCCGCCGATCTCCTTCAAGCTGGCAACCGCCTCTATTTCCATCAGATATTTGGCGTGCTTGTAGCCCAGCTGCCGCTCGACGCGCAGCCGCAGCGGCGCCCCGTTGGCGACGCGCAACGGCTGATCGTTGAGGGCAAAGGCAAGGATGGTCTGCGGGTGAAAGGCATCCACCAGATCGATGCTTTCATAATAAGGGCGCCCGCCGCCCATGTCGTCGGCGCAGCGGAAGACTATATAGCGCGCATCGCTCCGCAAACCCACGCCGTCGAGGATCAGCTTGAGCGGCACGCCTCGCCACTTGCCGATCGCGCTCCAGCCCTCGACACAGTCATGGCGTGTGATCTGTTCCCGATGGGGCAGGTGGTGAAGCTGGGCGAGCGACAGCGACAAGGGGCGATCGACCAGCCCGCCGACTTTCAGCCGCCAGTCCGCGAAGCCATGGCGCCACAAGGCCTTATAGCCCGGAGTATTGGGGTTGGCGGTGCCGTTGGGCCGGAAGAAGGGGGATATCTGGTCCGGGCGGAACTCCTGTGCCAATGCATCGCGCGCCATCAGGCTGCGCTGCGCCCATTTATGGAAATTCTCGGCGGAAAACAGCGCCTCACGCACACTGTCATGGCGGGCGAGCCGGTCGCAACCGGCCAGCGTCGCGCCCATACCCAGCACCAGCGTACGGCGATCGAGGATCAGGCTCATGACCGGGCCTCCGGCAATCGATAGCGGCCCGTGATCATCGAGCGGAGTTCATTGGCGGCCCCCGCCAGCAGTACCATCAGCACATGGACGAGGACGAAGGCGACGATGGTAAAGGCGGCGATGAAATGGATCGAGCGCGCCGACTGCCGCCCGCCGGACAGTTCGGTCAGCCAGGGCCAGGCCGCGTTCATGCCCGGCGACATGCTGAGCCCGGTGAAGATCAGCAGCGGCAGCACCACGAAGAGGATGCCGACATAGCTCGCCTTTTGCAGGACATTGTAACGGAGCGCAGTTTCGCCGGTTGGGAAGCGAAGCCGCGCATGATCGCAAATGTCCTCCCACAGATGCCGCGGCGCGAGCTCTTCCCGGCGAAAGGAGAGGTTGCGCGAGAGGTGACGGCTGATCACGCTCCAGGCCATGTAGATGAGCAGCGCAAAGGCGAAGATCGGCGCGGCGGCCAGATGCCAGTGCCGTGACATGGCAAGGCTGTAATGCGCGGGCAGGGTGACCCAGCTTCCGAACCGCTCCAGCGTCAGCCACGGCGTATCGAAATTCGCGCCATAATGGCCCCAATAGAGCCGCGGATGCGCGTTGAAGATGCCGAGCCCACTGGTGAACAGCACATAGAGCAGCAGCGCGTTCAGCCAATGCCACAGCCGCGTCGCCAACCTGTGGCGCAGCACCAGTCTGGATTCGGGCGGCTCGCTGTCCATGTCCGACTGTTACTCTCCTGCACCACCAGGGTCAAAAATCCGGATGACGTTACGCACATGGACCCGATTTAATCTTTCCGTTCATCTGGGAGCCAGCTTGCCGGCCCATAAGCGCACAGCCGGTGCGAAGTAATGCAGCGGCTCCGTTAAGTTCGTATGGGTCGCCATCCTGATTTTCAACCGAAGCCTGAAAAAATAAAATCAATATCTCAGTCTCTTTGAAAAACCGGTCTCGAACATAGATTGTTCCTGCCCGGTCCAGGGTGCCGAATAAGATATGAGGAATATTATGAAGACTGCGATTTTCGCAGCTATTGCTGCTGCCTCGGTTTCTGTTCCTGCATTTGCTCAGGATACCGCGCCTTTCACTGGGCCGCGCGCGGGCGTCACTGCGGGCTATGACAAGTTCCAGGGCGAGGAAGGCTTCAGCTACGGCGTCACTGCCGGCTATGACGTTGCGCTCACCCCGCGCGTGACCGTCGGCCCGGAAGTCTCCTTCGGTGACTCCACCGCCGACGATGCAGCGGGCACCAAGGCGAGCCGCGACATCGCTGCGTCGCTCCGCGCCGGCTATGTGCTGACGCCGCAGGTCCTGGCTTTCGGCAAGGTCGGCTATGCCAGCAGCCGCTTCGACTTCGCGGCCGGCGGTCATGACAATCTGGAAGCGGTCCGCTACGGCGGCGGCATGGAATATTCCGTCACGCCGCGCACCTATATCTCGGCCGAATATCAGCGTACCGAATATGAAGGCGGCTTCGGCGGCCGGGATGCGGGCGTAGTCGGCGTCGGCTTCCGCTTCTAAGCAGATCGGTTCACGGAAAAGGAAGGCGGCCCCTTGCGGGTCGCCTTTTTTTGTGCCCGGGCGTGAATAACTGTTGCGAAAAAGCAGCACTGTTTCATAAAGTTCATATCTATATTGCAACAACGACGGAAGCTGAGCATATGCCGGCCACCGATGACCAAGTTCGCGGTATGGAGGATGGGGTAGAGCTTGGATGAAGTCCTGGCTCGACAGGTGAATAGCTAGAAGAGATCGCAACGCTGCCCCACGAAAGATGAGCGCCGTCCATTATTCATGGACTGATGAGCGCATTTTTATTGAACGAGGAATTTATGAAGACTGTGATTTTCGCAGCCGCTGCTGCTGTCGCCGCCATTTCGGCTCCCGCCTTCGCGCAGGACGCCGCGCCCTTCACCGGCGCGCACGCCGAACTGCTGGCCGGCTATGACAAGATCGACACCAACAGCGTGATCGGCTCGCCCGACGGTTTTCTGTACGGTCTGAACCTTGGCTACGACTATCAGGTCGGCAGCGCCGTTCTGGGTATCGAGGGCGAAGTGTCCGACGCAACCACCAACTTCGATTATGTCGGCGGTGAGCTTGATGCCGAGCGCGACCTGTACATCGGCGGCCGCGTCGGCTTCCAGGTTGGCGATCTGGCGCTGCTTTATGTCAAGGCTGGATACACCAATGCCCGTCTGAAGGACACTCTTGCCGGTGGGGCCAACGCTGACGGCGTCCGCGTCGGCGGCGGCATCGAATATAAGCTGGGTGGCCAGCTGCTGGTGAAGGGCGAATATCGCTACTCGAACTACGAAGCTGGTCTGGAGCGCCATCAGGTTCTCGCCGGCCTCGGCATCCGTTTCTGATCCCCTCTCGGATCGAACAGGGGAGGGCGGTCCCATCCGGGGCCGCCCTTTTCTTATGGACTGAAGGGCCGAATGTCCGGCTCGACCCAATGCCGCCTTGCCTCTACCGACATGAGCCGCTCGCGCGACCAGTAGCTGAGCAGCCAGTCCTTATCAGCGACCGGTGAGGCCATCAGCGCCGCCAAGGCCTCTGCCGGCGTTACCTCTTCGGGCAATCCGGCCAGCAGGGTCCGCGCCGCCATCAGCGAGGCGCGGGTGATCGTCTCATGATAACCCGCCGCGTCGCTGTTCACGCCGCCGACGCTTTCATTATAGGCTGCGATCATGCCGGGCATGTCGCGCTCCGGCAGGATGTCCGGCCGACACAGCATCAGCCAGAGCGCCGTCGAGAAATGCGCCTGGTGCGTCCATTCCTCCTTGGACAGCGTGCGCGCGCAAAAGCCGAGCGCGACACGTTCGATTTCAGCATCCGTCATCTCGCCTCGCCATCCCAAAAGAAAAGCCCCGCCATCGCTGACGGAGCCTCCACCAGCGCCCGAAGGCGCTTATGTCTGAAGCCCTTATCCGAGCGCTGCCTGCTTCTCCGCCGCCAGCCGGTCCAGCTCGGCGCGGCTCTTCTTCTCGCTGGCGGATTTCAGCTGCCCGCAGGCCGCCATGATGTCGCGTCCGCGAGGCGTGCGCACCGGCGCGGAAATGCCGCCCTCGAACACGATGTCGGAAAAGCGCCTGATGCGCTCCGGCGTGGAACATTCATAGTCGGTGCCCGGCCAGGGATTGAAGGGAATGAGGTTGACCTTTGCAGGCAGCTTGAATTGGCGGATCAGGCGAACCAGCTCGCGCGCATCCTCGTCACTGTCATTCTTGTCCCTGATCATGACATATTCGAAGGTGATGCGCCGCGCATTATTCGCGCCGGGATAGTCGGCGCAGGCCTGCAACAGCTGCTCGATGCCGTATTTCTTGTTGAGCGGGACCAGCTCGTCGCGCACATCCTTGGTCACCGCGTGCAGCGACACGGCGAGGTTCACACCGATTTCCTCGCCCGCGCGCGCCATCATCGGCACCACGCCTGACGTAGACAGCGTGATCCGCCGCTTCGATAGCGCCAGGCCGTCGCCGTCCATCACGACCTTGAGAGCATCGCGCACATGGTCGAAATTATAAAGCGGCTCGCCCATCCCCATCATCACGATATTGGTCAGCATTCGCCCGTCGCTGCTATATTGCGACGCATCGTCCGCTTCATCGTCATTGGCCGACGCCATGCTGCCCTTGGGCCACTCCCCCAGCGCATCGCGCGCCAGCATGACCTGCCCGACAATCTCGCCCGGCGTCAGATTGCGCACCAGCCGCATCGTGCCGGTATGGCAGAAGCGGCAGTTGAGCGTGCAACCCACTTGGCTGGACACGCAGAGGGTCCCGCGATCGGCGTCCGGGATGAACACCATCTCATAATCCTGCCCGTCGTCGGACCGCAGCAGCCATTTGCGCGTACCGTCGCTCGACACCTGAGCCTCCACCACCTGCGGCCGGCCAACGACAAAGCGCTCCGCCATCCAGCCGCGCATCGGCTTGGCAAGGTCGGTCATCGCGTCGAAGTCCGTTTCCCCGCGATGGTAAAGCCAGTGGAACAACTGCTTGGAACGCAGCTTTGCCTGCTTCTGGTCGAGCCCCGCTTCCTCCAGCACGCTCTTGATCTGCGGCCGCGAAAGCCCCATCAGATCGACGCGCCCATCCTCACGCGGCGTCACCGCGCGGGGCACGGGCACAGGATCGATAGCGCCGGGAATCGGCATGAGAGGCGTAGCGGATGACTGCATGGCCCGCCCATAGCCGATTTTCAGGGATTTTGGAAGTGGAGGATCGGCCCGCCTCCCCCGTGCTCCTGCAAGGCATCCGAACGAGACGAGTGGCTCGTGAGAGCCCAGTCCCGCCCTTCGAGAATCCGCCCCGTCTGAACCCGGGTCCTGCCCGCGCGGGAACACATCGTGAATAATTCACCGTGTCCTCGCGCATCCCAGCGCCGCCGCATCGATCGCCGTCGCCGCGCCGCGCAGCGCATAAGTATCCGCAAAGCCTCGCCCGCGCGCGTCCCGCGTCTGCACGCTCATGCTGGTGGCCGAACGCAGCGCCGCGACGATTGCGGCGTCCGCCCGGGCATCGGGCGCCCAGGCATCGACCTGTCCCGCGACCAGTGGAAAGCGCCGGTCGCCGATGCTCAGAATGACCGGCGCCTCCTCCGAACGCATACGGCTGAGGCGAAAATGCACCTGGCCGCGAACCTGGCGCCGCGGCCAGCTGCCGATCGCGGCGAAACCCTGACGATCGCGCGCCACGGGCATGGCGATGGCGTAGCAGCGCGGGGTGGCAGGATCGCGAAACGCGCCCCAAGCTTCGAATATTCCCAGCGAATCCCGCGCATGCGCGCTTGTACCGCAGAGCGTGCCGAAGATCAGCAGGGGCAGGGCAAGGCTGAGTGCGCGTCTCATCGGTCCGGCAAAGCGCACCCTGTCTCCTTTTGCAACCCCGCGCCATGACGAAAGCGCGAGCCAATGCTTGCCCAGACCGCAACAGCGGCTATGAAGGATCATCCATCATTGTCGCCCGGATTCGACCTGATCCGGGCTTCGGCTTAAAAAAGAAACGGACAGAACAGGGACATGAAGGCCACTATCGAACGCGCAACGCTGCTCAAGAGCCTCAGCCACGTCCAGTCGGTGGTCGAGCGGCGCAACACGATCCCGATCCTGTCCAATGTGCTGATCGAGGCGTCCGCCGATGGCGCCATCAAGCTGATGGCGACCGACCTTGATCTCCAGGTCGTCGAGAGCGTCGCCGCGCAGGTGGAGCAGCCCGGCGCGACCACGATCAGCGCCCATACGCTGTTCGACATCGCCCGCAAACTGCCCGAAGGCAGCCAGGTGTCGCTGCACGCGGCCGAGGGCAAGATGCTGATCCAGGCCGGCCGTGCCCGTTTCAATCTGTCGACCCTGCCGCGCGACGACTTCCCGGTGATCGCGGAAGGCGACCTGCCGACCAGCTTCGAACTGCCGGCCGAGACGCTCAAGCAGATCATCGACAAGACGCGCTTCGCCATCTCGACCGAAGAGACGCGCTATTATCTGAACGGCATCTATTTCCACGTCTCGGACGATGGTCAGCCGGTGCTGAAGGCGGCCGCCACCGATGGTCACCGCCTCGCCCGTGTCACCGTGCCGCGGCCCGACGGCGCCGATGGCATGCCGGGCATCATCGTGCCCCGCAAGTGTATCGGCGAACTGCGCAAGCTGCTGGACGAGGTCGAAGGTTCGGTCGCAATCTCGCTCTCGGCGAGCAAGATCCGTTTCGGCCTCGGCAGCGCGATCCTGACCAGCAAGCTGATCGACGGCACCTTCCCTGATTATAGCCGCGTCATTCCGACCGCTAACGACAAGCTGCTGAAGATTGATCCGCGCGGCTTCGAGGAAGGCGTGGACCGCGTCGCCACCATCGCCACGGAAAAGACCCGCGCCGTCAAGATGACGCTGGAGCGGGACAAGATCGTCCTGTCCGTCACCAGCCCAGAAAACGGCACGGCGGCTGAGGAAGTCCCTGGCGCGTTCCAGGGTGAGGGCTTCGACATCGGCTTCAATGCGCGCTATCTGCTCGACATTCTGGGCCAGATCGACAGCGATCTGGTGGAGTTGCATCTCGCCGATGCCGCCGCGCCGACGCTGATCCGGGAGAATGATCGCAGCCCGGCGCTCTACGTGCTGATGCCGATGCGGGTGTAAGGACTACCTGAGCTCTCAATGAAGAAGTTGCGTGACTGCGGGCCTGACCCGGGGTCCCGCTTTCTTCCGTTCCAATCGGCCCGATCAAGGTAGCCGGACCCCGGCTCCAGTCCGGGGGACCAAGAACATCATGGGATTGGTGCCACGATAGTAAAAGCGGGAACCCCCCAGCTCTACGCCCTGAACCCCCGCCACGAAGCGTAAGCATCTTTCAATAACTCGTCCTTACGCAGGGATCCCATGACTTCCTTGCGCGCGAATCCGGCTGAATTGCATCGATCGACCGGCCTTGTCATGGCCCTCGGGCTGGCAGAGGGCGGGGCTGATGTCGATGCTTCCTGGGTTGCCGCCAATTTCGTCCATATCGCGCGGCTCTGGCCGCTGATCCTGCTCGGCAAGCTGTGCATCACGGCACTGCTGCATGTATCCTTCTACGATCCCGGCAATGTCGCCCACGGCGCGGCGATGATCGCGATGTTGCTGGTTGACGGCATCGCCATCGTCCTGCCGCGCCGCGTGTGGTTTCAACGGCAACGCCCCCATCATCAGAAATGGATGATGCTGCCGCTGGTGCTGCTCTCCGGCCTGACCTTCAGCCTGATGCTCGGCCCTTCGCTGATCGAGGGCGCCTTGTCGCGCAATCTGGCGGCGGAAATGGCGGTGGCGCTGATGGCCGTGGCGATTTTCGGCGACCGGCGTCTGTTGGGGGTGGCCTATTTCCTTGGCCTCCTCATCGCCTCACTCGCGCATGGCGCGGACTTCGCGCAGGTGGGCCTGCTCATCAGCTGCATCGCTGCCATCATGGTGGCAGCTCTCCGCCAGGCCAATGCCGACATGAGCCGCGCCGCGCTCCTCTACCAGCGAGACTTGCGCGCGCAGCGGTCCGACCGGCTGCTCCACGAATATGAGCAGTCGGGCCGAGGCTGGTTCTGGGAAACCGACCGTCACGGTTGCATCACTTATATTTCCGAGACGCTGGCGCGCACGCTGGATCGTACCAGCGATACGCTGATCGGCGGCCCGATTACGGAGATCATCCGCCCCGGCGATCCGCAGGAGGGTGATGGCGAACGCACGCTAGGGTTCCACCTGTCGGCCCGCACAGGCTTTTCCGATATCGCCGTCAGGGCGGCGATGGCAAAGGATGAGCGCTGGTGGTCGATTTCTGGCCAGCCGGTGTTCAATGACTTCGGCCAGTTCCATGGCTTTCGCGGCAGCGGGACCGATCTTACTGAAATGCGCCGCAGCCAGGCCGAAGTGACGCGGCTCGCGCAATATGACGCGCTGACCGGCCTCGCCAATCGCGTGCAGATGATGCGCTCGCTGGAGCAGGCGGTGGCGGGCAGGAACGGCCAGCCGCGCGAATGCACGCTGATGATGCTCGATCTCGATCGGTTCAAGACGGTGAACGACACGCTCGGGCATCCCGCAGGCGACGCCTTGCTGCGCCAGGTGAGCGAGCGTATTCGCCGCGTAGTCGGCGATCGCGGGCTCGTAGGCCGGCAGGGCGGCGACGAGTTCAAGATTCTGCTACCGGCGCCCCCCAACAAGGTCCAGCTCGACCATCTCGCCCGCGCGATCATCGCGGATGTCTCCCAGCCCTATACGGTCGAGGGCACGGCGGTGGTCATCGGCGTGTCGATCGGTATCTCGCTCTGCCCGCAGGACGGCGTGACCGCCGACGCCCTGATCCGCAATGCCGATCTGGCACTCTATGCGGCCAAGGGCGGCGGGCGCGGCGTACACCGTTTCTTCTCACCGGAAATGCATGCCGATGCCGAAGATCGCCGCCAGTTGGAGGAGGATCTGCGCAAGGCGCTGGTTCAGGATGGGTTGCACCTCGTCTATCAGCCCGTGGTGTCGTCCAAGACCGAGCGGATCACCGGCTATGAGGCGCTGCTCCGCTGGGAGCATCCGGTGCGTGGCCCTATCTCTCCCGCCCTGTTCGTGCCGATCGCGGAGGACAGCGGGCTGATCGGCCCGATCGGCGATTGGGTGTTGCGCACCGCCTGCCGTGACGCGGCGCAGTGGGACGAAGGCATAAGGGTGGCCGTCAACGTCTCACCGATCCAGTTCGCCAATCGAAACCTGCCTTCGACCGTCATGAGCGCGCTTGCCGGGGCGCAACTTGCACCCGCGCGCCTTGAGCTGGAAATTACCGAAAGCGTTTTCCTGAACGATGATGACGGCACGGACTCGATGTTCTCGCGACTGAAGGCGCTGGGCGTCCGCCTTGCGCTGGACGATTTCGGCACCGGCTATTCCTCGCTCGGCTATCTGAAGAAAGCGCCGTTCGACAAGATCAAGATCGATCAAAGCTTCGTGCGCGGCGCAGCGATCAAGGGCAGCCGGAACAGCGCCATCATCAAGGCGATCGTCAGCCTCGCTGAAGCGCTGGGCATGGATACCACGGCGGAAGGGGCGGAAACGCAGGACGAACTGGCGCTCATCCGTCAGCTCGGGTGCAGCCATATCCAGGGCTATGTCTATGGCCGGCCATTGCCGGCGGCGGATGTGCTGGCGCGCCAAAGCGAGCAGGGCATGACAGTCGCTCCGCAGGGCTTCCTGTCCAGCCGCCCCGCGCGCCGGACGATGCTGCGCACGGTGACCGTTCATCATGAGGGCCATGCCTATACCGGGCGGGTCCGCAATATATCGGATACCGGCTGTCAACTGGAAGGGCTGTGGAACGTGCCGGAAGGGACGCTTTTCGCCATCGATCTGGGCAACGGACAGATGATGAATGCCGTCGCGCGCTGGTCGAAGGATGACCGCATGGGGGTGGAGTTCGTGCAGTCGGCTGACGCTGCCCGGCTCAACGCGATGCCGCGTGCCGTAGCGTCGTAGCGATCAGGGGCGCCGTGCTCCTGTCTCCGCAGGAACACGGACGCTCTTAACCGGCCCGCATCAGTGATCGATCACCGCCCGAACTTCCGCTGCGTCTTGCCATAACGCAATTTCCGGGTGCCCGGCTTGCCTTCGGTCGCGCGCCCGCGCGGCGCGGCGACCTGCTGTTCTGACGGCAGACCCAGTTCGTCCGCTTCCAGCTTGCGGATCTCGTCCCTTATGCGCCCGGCTTCCTCGAACTCCAGGTCGGCCGCCGCTGCGCGCATCTTCTTCTCCAGTTCCTCGATATAGGCGCGCAGATTATGGCCGACGAGGTGCGGCCGGTCGTCCAGCCCCGTGTCGACCGTGACCTGATCCTTCGACGCCACATGAGCAATGATGTCGCCGATGTTGCGCTTGATCGTGGTCGGCGTGATGCCATGTTCCAGATTATAGGCCTGCTGCTTCTCGCGGCGGCGGGAGGTTTCGTTGAGCGCGCGCTCCATAGAGCCGGTGATGCGATCGGCATAGAGGATCACGCGTCCCTCGACGTTTCGCGCGGCGCGGCCGATGGTCTGGATCAGCGAGGTTTCGGAGCGCAGGAACCCTTCCTTATCCGCGTCCAAAATCGCCACCAGCCCGCATTCGGGAATATCCAGCCCCTCGCGCAGCAGGTTGATGCCGACGAGCACGTCATACACGCCGAGGCGCAGGTCGCGGATGAGCTCGATACGCTCCAGCGTCTCGACGTCCGAGTGCATGTAGCGGACCTTGATCCCCGCCTCATGCATGAACTCGGTCAGGTCCTCCGCCATCCGCTTGGTCAGCGTCGTCACCAGCGTGCGATAGCCCTTCTGCGCCGTCAGCTTCGCCTCATGGATCAGGTCATCGACCTGGTCCTCCACCGGCTTGATCTCGACCGGCGGGTCGATGAGGCCGGTCGGGCGGATCACCTGCTCGGAGAAGGTGCCGCCGGTCTGCTCCATCTCCCAAGGTCCCGGCGTCGCTGACACGCTGACAGTCTGCGGCCGCATCGCGTCCCATTCGTTGAAGCGGAGCGGACGGTTGTCGATGCAGCTGGGCAGGCGGAAACCATATTCGGCAAGCGTGATCTTGCGCCGGTGGTCCCCGCGCGCCATCGCCCCGATCTGGGGCACGGTCTGGTGGCTTTCGTCCACGAACAGCAGCGCATTTTCCGGCAGATATTCGAACAGCGTCGGAGGCGGCTCGCCCGGCAGCCGGCCCGTCAAGAAACGGGAGTAATTCTCGATTCCCGCGCACGAGCCGGTGGCTGCGATCATCTCGAGATCGAAGTTCGTCCGCTGCTCGAGCCGCTGGGCTTCGAGCAGCTTGCCCTCGGCTTGCAATTCCTTGAGCCGCTCGGCCAGTTCAAAACGGATCGCCTCCATCGCCTGCTTGAGCGTCGGACCGGGCGTCACATGGTGCGAATTGGGGAAGACCTTCACATATTCAAGGCTGGCGACCTTCTTGCCGGTCAACGGGTCGAACTCGACGATATCCTCGATCTCATTGCCGAAGAAGCTCACCCGCCAGGCCGTGTCCTCATAGTGAGAAGGGAAGATTTCTAGATTGTCGCCCTTCACCCGAAAATTTCCGCGCGCGAACCCCGCGTCGTTGCGCTTGTACTGGAGCGCGACGAGCTTGCGGATGATCTCCCGCTGATCCTCGATCTGCCCCTTCTTCATCGAGAAGGTCATGGCGGAGTAGGTTTCAACCGACCCAATGCCGTAGAGGCAGGACACGGACGCCACGATCAGCACATCGTCCCGTTCCAGCAACGCGCGGGTGGCCGAATGGCGCATCCGGTCAATCGCCTCGTTTACCGAGCTTTCCTTCTCGATATAGGTGTCCGACCGCGGCACATAGGCCTCGGGCTGGTAATAATCATAATAGCTGACGAAGTATTCGACGGCATTCTCCGGAAAGAAGCTCTTGAACTCGCCGTAAAGCTGCGCCGCCAAAATCTTGTTGGGGGCCAGGATGAGTGCGGGCCGCTGCATCGCCTCGATCACCTTCGCCATGGTGAAGGTCTTGCCGGACCCGGTGACGCCAAGCAGCACCTGGTCGCGCTCGCCCGCGCGGGCCTGTTCGACCAGTTCGGCGATCGCGGTCGGCTGGTCGCCCGAGGGCTCATAGTCGGAAACCAGCTTGAACTTGCGCCCGCCCTCGCTCTTTTCCGGGCGCGAGGGTCGGTGGGGGACGAAGCCTTCGCCGGTCTGGGGCTCGTCCAGCGTGGTGCGGATTTGAATTGTCATCGCCGCTTGATATGGTTCCGCCGCAAGCGGGGTGCAACAGGGAGGATGTTCATGGTCAAGATGCTGCTGGGTTTGGTGGCTGCGACGGCTTTGGTCGCATCGTGCGGGGAGAAACGATCCAATGAGCCGCAGACGCGCGAAGAGGTCCGGCAGGAGGTGCAGAAGGTCCAGCTGAAGCCTGGCCAGTGGGAGGGTGCTTACGAGCTGACCGACATCGACATGCCGAACATGCCGGCTGGCGGTGCGCAGATGAAAGACCAGATGAAGAAGATGATGAGCCGCACCTCGATGCGCTATTGCGTGACCCCCGAAGAAGCGGCCAACCCCAGCGGCAAGATGTTCTCAGGGCAAGAGAATAAGGACTGCACCTACAAGGGGTTCGACGCCAGCGGCGGCTCCGTGAAGGGCGAGATCAGCTGCAAGTCGCAGGGCGGGACGATGAACGCCGTCATGACCGGTGACTACGGGCCCGAAAGCTATGCAATGCACATGGACATGAAGATGGTCGGCGCGCCCAATGGCATGAACATGAGCATGAAGGCAAAGACGTCGGGCAAGTGGACCGGCTCGACCTGCGCGGCCAAATGAGCGATGGCCCGGCGTGCTGGCTCTGCGGCCGGACGCTGGGCAGGCGGATCGAATGGCATCATCCCGTGCCCAAGAGCCGGGGAGGGCGCGACACGGTGCCGGTCCATCCGATCTGCCATCGGACGATCCATGCGAACCTCGGCAATGCCGAGCTAGCCCGCGTGCAGGGCGACGTCGCGGCCTTGCGGGCGCACCCGGCCGTGGCGCGCTTCCTCGGCTGGATCGCAGGCAAGCCGCCCGACTTCCATGCCCCGACCCATCGGAAGCGCTAGAAAATTCCTCTTGCTCTTTGCACGACTTGGCGCGAGCCTTCGTTCGTTCCGACAGAGAACAGGGGAGAGGTTATGCAGAAATACGCGCTGGCGGCGCTGCCGCTTGCTTTGGGTCTTGCCGCATGCGGGGAACAGGCTGAACCTACAGCCGAAGCCGTCGAAGCGCCGGTCATCATGAAAGGCGGCGAGTGGACGCTGACCCGCAAGACCACCGGCTATAACACACCCACCGTGACCCCGGCCGAATATCAGGCCGCCCTTAAGGAAGTAAGCGAAGACAAGGTCTGCATCGCCGTCGATGCAACGGGCTCCCCGGATGCCAATGCGCTCGCCGGGGAAGAGGGCAAGAACTGCACCTATAAGGACAAGCTGATCCGCAAGGGCCGGCTGATCGCCACCCTGGCCTGCACATCCGGCAAGGGCACGTCGGAAATCGTGCTGGAGGGCAATTTCACTGCCGACACGCTGACACTGGGCAGCACCACGACCAAGACGGAGGGCGGCAGCCCCGTGCTGCGCACTACCCATGATGTGACCGGCAAGCGCGCCGGGGAGTGCAGCAAGGCCTGATCTGTCGGGCCGGGCTAATCCTTGCGGGGCACGGTTCGGTCCGAAATCTCCAATGCGCCGCCGCGCCTTTGTGCGATAATCCGCCCGCTCGTCAGGGAAGGGGTTTTCCATGCTGTTCCATCTCTCGATCGCGGCGCAGGAGCCGCAGCATGTTGCCGAGGTGATCGCCGAATTCTGGCGGGGGGAGGCTCATCCTTTCCCGCCGGTCACGCCCGGCAGCTGGATTGCGCTGGCCCGGGATGATCGCGGCACCGCGATCGAAGTCTATCCGATCGACACCGTATTGCGGGAGGCGGAGGGCGATGCCGACAGTTTCGGCGAGCGGACCGGCCAGACCCGCTTCACCGCGACGCACGCCGCCATCGCCACGCCGCTCAGCCAGGATGAGGTGCTCGCCATCGCCGCGCGTGAGGGGTGGCCAGCCAAATATCGCAAGCGCGGCGGGGCCTTTGGCGTCATCGAGTTGTGGATCGAAGGGCGGCAGATGGTGGAACTGCTCACCCAGGAGATGCAGGCGGAGTATCTCGCCGCCATGACACCCGCCAATTACCGCGCGATGATGGGGGCAGGCGCTCGCTGACGCTTGTCGCCAAGGCAGGCTTGCTCCCTATTTCAGCGCGGTGATCGCGCGGCGGTCGCAGTGTTTCTCGCCGCGCGGCACGGGCGTATAGCCGGGCACCTGGATCGATTGCCCGATCCTGAGTGGGGCAAAGCGCCGCCGCTCGATCCCCTTGCAGCGCAGGAACAGCTCCAGCATGCGGGGCGGGGTGCTCCATTGTTCGTAGGACAGGCGGAAAGTGCCCCAATGGATGGGAATAGCCGTCGCCGCGTTCAGCTTTTCGAACACGCGAACCGCATCCTCCGGCCCGATGTGCGAGTCCGACCGCATCTGTCCCGGATAGAAGCGGAAGGCGCCGATCGGGATCATCGCCAGCCTGATCGGCCCCAGCCGCGCCGCTTCCTCTGGCCAAGCCATGTCGCCGGCGCCCGTGTCGCCCGCGAAGAAGATGTTGCCCGCCCGCGTCTGGATGACGAAGCTCGACCAGAGTGCGCGGCTGCGGTCGGTCATCCAGCGGCTGCTCCAATGATGGTTGCGCAGCACATGGACGCGATAGTCGGGGCAATGCTCGTAATTCTCGCACTGGATGACCGTCTGCGTGCCGAGGCCATTGAGCGCCGCCCCGCTCACGGACTGGCCCCAGTCGAGCGCGGTGGCGGGGATGCCGTTGTCCCGCAGCAGCGTGTCGTTGCCGAGGCTTGTCACGATCCTGGGCTGGTCCCGTTCCCACAGACGTTTCAGCGTCGGGATATCGAGATGGTCGTAATGATTGTGGCTGATGATGATGAGGTCGATCTTCGGCAGGTCGTCAAAGCGGATGCCCGGCTCCGCCACCCGCCTGGGTCCGAGCGGGGGAAAGGGGCTGGCATAGTCCGACCAGATTGGATCGGTGAGGATGTTGATGCCCGCCGCCTGCACCAGCACCGTCGCATGACCGACCCAGGTCGCGACCATGCCGCGCGGGGCCGCGAAAGGGGAGGGGCGCGTCGGCTTCACCGCGACCGCATCGGGCCATGACGGACGATCGTCCCGCCCCATCAGCCACCGCGCGATGAAACCGCGCCGGTTGCTGCCCGGCGGGGCCGAAAACTGGATTTCCCCGTCTGGATTGAAGAAGCGGGCCCCATCATAATGAGAGCTGACCGGCCCCTCATAATAGATGCGGTCAAGGAAGGGCGGAACGATGGTGATCGCCAGACAGGCGGCGATGACGAGGAACAAGAGCGTAAGCCCCAGCCCCTTCGCGATTTTTCCGATGATGCGGCCCATGCCGTCTCCCGCGATGATGACGCGACCGACATAGCGCCGCGCGGGCCGGCGGCAAGGGCGAAGGCGTCAGAGGGAGCCCGCCAGCGCCAGCACCACGCCGCCCGCGATCAGCAGCAAGGCGGTGATTTCGCTCCGTTTCACCTTCTCGCCAAGGTAGAAATGACCGAAGGCGAGGGTGAAGCCCACCTCCACCTGCCCGACGATGCGCACCAGCGCCACCGGAGCAGTGGCAAATCCGGTGAACCAGCAGGCTGATCCGACGGCGGAGAGCAGGCCGACCTGCCCCGACACTCGCCAGCTTGCCAGCACCTTGCCCATCTCGGCTGGCTCCCGCAGCAGCAGATAGCCGCCCTGCATGACGGTCTGGAGCGCAACCGTCACGCAGAGGACGAGCAGCGCCGCGAAGATCGGATCGGGGCTCGCGACCTCCTGCGTCGCCCGGCGGATGGCGACAGCCGTCAGCGCGAAGAAGAAGCCCGACGCGATGCCGGTGAGCGCGGCCGGCTGCTTCAGCGCCTTGCCAAGGTCGAGCAGGCTCATCCGCTTGCCGCCTGTCGAAAGCAGCATCACCCCCATGACGCCGCAGCCGATCCCGGCCCAGGCAAGCGGATGCAGCCGCTCCCCCATCAGCAGGAACGAAAGGATCGCGCCCTGCACCGCCTCCGTCTTCGAATAGGCCGTGCCGACGACGAAGTTGCGGTGCGCGAAGGCCATGATGAGGAGGTTGGTGGCGATGATCTGCGCCAGCCCGCCGCCCACGCAGAAGAGCAGGAAGCTGGGGTCGGGCGAGGGCATCTGGCCGCCGGTCAGCAGCCGGTAGCCGCCCAGCAGAAGGAGCGCGAAGGGCAGGCCGTAAAGATAGCGCACCAGCCCCGCGCCGTTGACCGACAGGCTGTGGCTGACGCGCCGCTGCACGGCGGTCCGCCACGCCTGCGTCGCCCCGGCGAGCAGGGTCGCGGGTAGCCAGATGGGGGAGGAGATCATGGCCGTCCTATAGCGGCTTTCCTATCAGCGTCACGATGAAGAATGGCGGAAAAGCGCCATTCTTGCCCCGAAGTTCACAGTGTATGCGCGCGCGAGGGCAAGCGCGCGTGGGCGCGAGGGGGTGAAAGATCGACTTTTTCAAAGACGGGTGTGGGGTAGGCTGGGTGGGGGTGAATAGGACAGGGGGGAATGGGGTGTGTTGGGGGAATAGGATGCTTTCTTGGAGGGGTGTGGTTGTTGGGTTACATGACCTAGTTGTCCAATTTGCGCTCGATCAGCTTACGAACACTCGTCTCGATCAACTCGGCCGACGGCTGATAACCTTCAAAGAGGGAAAATAGCGGTGCAAGAGCAGTGCTCACATAAGGTGCCAAGGCAGCGCCCGGTGTTTCAAGCGGAACAGCAACGTATGCTTCCGCCCCCGAACTGCGGGATATGCTACCGCTTCCCCCGGTTGATCGGAACGCGTTTACCCATGGTCGCAACGCTCGATTCTTGAGGCCGGTCCAGCGGAACGCAAATCCCGCTACGCTCTGGGCTCCCCACCCCAAGCTCCGCCCGAGGATCGTCCCCACCGCAAGCACCTCCGCAACGCGATAAATCATCAAAATAACGTCAAGCGCGGTGCCCGGGGCAACCTTTTCGGTGAGGTCATCTTGCATCACTCGCTGCAAGTAAAATTCACCGCGCGGGTCGAATCTGAGAAATTCGACATGCTCTGACCAACCGCCATCAAGATCGATGATGAGCGTTTCCCACATGTTGCTGTTGACATATGGCCGATCCAGCTTTTCCATGAACCCGCGACTGTCGAGCCAAACAGGCCACCCGGTGTAGTTGGGGTTGCTCGACGAAACCTTGTTCAGAAACTCTTGCGTTGGAAGAGCATCCGGATGTGCTGGATCAAGAGCCAACCCGACGTGCATCGTCAGTGCATTGCCGATCCGACTGAGTTGCTCTGCTGTCGCGCGCTCGGCAATGGCGTTACTGGCACCAGTTGAGCCGGACTCCAATAGGTCGAACGCGCGCTTTCGAAGTTTGCTCTCCTCGCTTTCGATACCTAATGCTGCCGAGAGGGTCGCTGCTGGACCGACACCGGCCAGATGGCGGCGTAGGAATCGCCCGATATCAGCCTCACGATTTTCGAAACATACGTCTAGCAGGTCGGCATAATCGGGCGGCAAAATGCGTGCACTGCTGGCTGTCCCGTTTGAATTAAACGTGCGGAAATAAAGATCGCCTTCAGTCAGCAGCTTCTTGCCGCCTTGGCCGATTAAATCTCGCCTAACGACCGCCGGTACTTGCACGCCTTCAGGGATGGAAATTACCGGATGGCTCTGACCGTCGCGATCAACAAATGCAACTTCAATTTCAAATGACGGACTGACATACCGCGAGACAAGACCCTGCAAGATATCGATATGAAAGAGAGTTTCTACGGGCTGATCGAAAGCATAGGGGTCCGATTTTCTTGTTGCATTGTCGAAACCGATGAGCAGAAATCCACCGTTTCGGTTTCTGATTGCGAAAATCGCCTTCACTATCTTGGAAATCCCGTCGTCGGTACGCGGATCAAGCCAAGTCTTTAGTTCGACCTGAAGCGCTTCGACAGGTTGCTCAACAAGCGCTCTAATCTGATTAGGATCGACAGTCATGAAATACGCGTAGCCATCATGGCACGACAACGCGAGACATAAGCCGCAACCAACTCCGTTTTGGTTTATAAAGGGTAGCTATCGGGGGCAGGTACTGGGAAGCAGACTGACATAAATTTCCCAAGCCGGCTATCTAACCGTCGGTTCTGACATGGCGATTTATGTCTGGGCTGAGAATCAAGAAAACAGTCTGATGGCGAAGATAGGCGCAAAGCAGCCGCAGACCGGCGCGCTCACTCAGCCGGAGCTTCCCTCCGCGAACAAAAAAACGCCGCCCGGATGGCCCGGACGGCGTCTCGTCTCAAGCTAGCAAAAAGCCGCGCTTATGCCTGCTCCAGCAGACCTTCCCGCTTGATCTTCTCCTGCCACACCAGAGGGGCGAGGCGGTGGACATTCTGGCCTTCGCTATCCACGGCGACCGTCACCGGCATGTCCTGCACTTCGAACTCGTAGATCGCTTCCATGCCGAGGTCTTCGAAGCCGACGACCTTCGCGCCCTTGATCGCGCGGGCGACGAGATAGGCTGCGCCGCCGACCGCCATCAGATAGGCGCTCTTGTGCTTGGCGATGCTCTCCGTCGCAGCCGGGCCGCGTTCCGCCTTGCCGACGCAGGCGGCGAGGCCCTGTTCCAGCATCATGTCCATGAACTTGTCCATGCGGGTCGCCGTGGTGGGACCGGCGGGGCCGACAACTTCGTCACGCACCGGATCGACCGGGCCGACATAATAGATGACGCGGCCCTTGAAGTCGACGGGCAGCTGCTCGCCGCGTTCCAGCATGTCCGCGATCCGCTTGTGCGCGGCGTCGCGGCCGGTCAGCATCTTGCCGTTCAAGAGCAGGCGGTCGCCATGCTTCCAGCTTTGCACCACTTCGGGCGTCAGCGTGTCGAGATCGACGCGGATCGCTTCCTTGCTCGGCTTCCAGTCGACCTGCGGCCATTCGCTGAGCTTGGGCGCTTCCAGATAGGCCGGGCCTGAACCGTCGAGGGTGAAATGCGCATGGCGGGTGGCGGCGCAGTTGGGGATCATCGCCACCGGCTTGCCCGCCGCGTGGCAGGGATAGTCGTAAATCTTGACGTCGAGCACGGTGGCGAGGCCGCCCAGGCCCTGCGCGCCGATGCCGAGCGCGTTCACCTTGTCGAAAATCTCGATGCGCAGGCGTTCGATGTCGTTCTGGGGCCCGCGCGCCTTGAGCTCGCCCATGTCGATGGGCTCCATCAGCGATTCCTTGGCCAGCGCGACGGCCTTTTCCGCCGTGCCGCCGATGCCGATGCCCAACATGCCGGGCGGGCACCAGCCAGCGCCCATCTGCGGCACCATTTCCAGCACCCAGTCGACGATCGAATCGCTGGGGTTCATCATCTTGAACTTGGTCTTGTTTTCCGAGCCGCCGCCCTTGGCCGCGACATCGACGATGACCTTGTCGCCCGGCACCATCTCCACATTCAGCACGCAGGGCGTGTTGTCCTTCGTATTCTGGCGCGAAAAGGCGGGGTCCTTCAGGATCGAAGCGCGCAGGCGGTTTTCCGGGTTGAGGTAGGCGCGGCGCACGCCTTCATCGACCACGTCCTGCATGGAGCGGCTGTTGTCGTCCAGGCGGCAGTCCATGCCCCATTTGATGAAGACGTTGACGATGCCGGTGTCCTGGCAGATCGGGCGATGCCCCTCCGCGCACATGCGGCTGTTGGTCAGGATCTGCGCGATGGCGTCCTTCGCCGCCGGATTGGCTTCGGCGTCATAGGCTTTGCCCAGCGCGCGGATATAATCCATCGGGTGGTAATAGCTGATGAATTGCAGAGCGTCCGCGACGCTCTCGATCAGATCGGCGGTCTTGATGACGGTCATCTTGCCTTCATGTCCCTATCTTCGGGCCGCCCTGCACAGCGGCTCCATGCAGGGGAGCGGCTAGTAGGGAATCGCGCGCGAGTCCAGTGGCGGCGGGAGCCAGGCGCGATCGCGGCGCGTTCGGACCCCATGCCCCGCGCGCTCAAAGTCTATCGCACCGCCATCGGCTTCCACGACGCCTATGTCGCAGCGCCAAGCCAGAAGGCCGCGCTGGAGGCCTGGGGCGCGGACGTCAATCTGTTCGCGCGCGGGGTGGCCGAACTGGTGACGGACGAGGCGTTGGTGAAGGAGCCGCTCGCTGCTCCCGGGAAGGTCATAAAGCGGGCGCGTGGGTCCATCGCCGAGCATCTGGCTGCACTGCCTGCGGATGAGCCGGCGCCGCGTCAATCCGCCAAGCCGGCCTCCCCGCGCAAGCCTGCCCGGCCAAAGCCCCGTCCCAGCCGGAGGGCGTTGGAGGAGGCGGAAGAGGCTCTTGCCCGGCTGGAGGAGGTGCAGGCGGGGGAGCGTAAGGACCTCGCGCGGCGTGAAGCTGCGCTCAAGCGTGAAAGGCAGGCGCTGGAGAAGAAGCAGGCCGCCGACCACGCCCGACTGGAAGAAGCGCGCAATGCCGAGCAGGCGCGCTATGAGAAGGCGCTGCGGGCCTGGGATGGGGAGTAGGGGACATCAATGACAGCATGGGGGCTTAGCCCGCCTCGTCCGCGAACGGGAAATTGGGCCACCAGGGCTCCTTCTCCCGCAGCACCCGCGCGAAGCTGTCGCGCGCTGCCAGCCGGTCCAGATAGGCGCTGAGTATCGGAAAGCCGCCACGCATCGGCTCCACCTTGTCGGCATAGAAGAGCGCCGGTGCGGCCGCGCAGTCCGCCAATGTTAAATCCTCGCCCGCAGCCCAGCGCCGGTCGGCGATCCGCTCTTCCAGCAGCGCATAGGCCTTGCCCAGCATGCGCCGCGCCTCGCCGACGCCATGAGGGTCGCGCGCTTCTTCGGGCCGCAGCCGGTCGGCCACGATCGCCTGCATGGGGGTCATGACATAATTGTCGAACAGCCGGTCCATCAACCGCGTCTCGATCGCGGCGTCGGCGTCCTGTGGGATGGGGCGGAAGGGTCCCGGCGCGCATCGGTCCAGATATTCGATGATGATGCTGGCCTCGCCCAGTGTACGGTCCCGCGCCTCGTCACGGAGTACGGGGAACTTGCCGAGCGGCCAGAGCGCCATCCAGGCCTCGGCCACGCTCGGTTCCTCCAGCATGCGCGGCTCGAACGCCGTCCCATTCTCATAAAGGGCGATCAGCACCTTCCAGCAGTAGGAGGAGAGGGGATGATAATAGAGAATCATGTCGGCTGCTCCTGCTCGCGCCTCGCCTCGATCAGCACCGCTACCATATCTTGTCACTTGCACCTCGCCAGCCGAACCAGAGGTTGAATCGGGGTCCCCAGGCAAATCCGTGGCAAGCCATATTTATTTTATCCACGACATTGTTGCTCTTGCCTTTTCGGGAGCCAAGGAAAGTCCATGCGTCGCCGGATTTTTGCCGCTGGCAAGGCAGGTTAAGGGGTAGCCCAAATGCGCTTCGGAGTCCCCGAACTGTCATTTACCCTCTTGCAAGCAAATGAAGCTGTGGCACTATCCCTTGTATCGGGTTAACGGGGGTTACCCAACAGATTGTGATTGTGTTAGCTGGCCTCGTTCCTGAATGGGAGGGAGTTTTGGTCTTGCGATCCGATCTGCTGGCCCCATCTCCGTGCCTGACCGATTGAAAAATGCAAGTTCGTTCGGTTCACCGACATCGGCTTGACCGAATCGAACGAACCAGGAACATTCGGGGGCTCGCATGGATTTTCGAGACAGTGAACAGGTGAGTGCAAGCGACGTGGCAACCGTGATTGACGAAGTGGTCGAAACCGTGACGGACAAGAAGCCTGCGCCGGCGCCCAAGGCCGACCCCACGCCCAGTTCCTCCACCGTGCTGGAGCGCCGTTTTCATGTCGTGACCGACGCCAGCCGCGACGTGCTGCTGACGGAGTTCGGCAAGGAGACATTGCAGGACCGCTATCTGCTGCCCGGCGAAAGCTATCAGGACCTGTTCGCCCGCGTCGCCGCCGCCTATGCCGACGATGCCGACCATGCCCAGCGCGTCTATGACTATATCTCGCGCCTCTGGTTCATGCCCGCAACCCCCGTGCTGTCGAACGGCGGCACCGGGCGCGGCCTGCCGATCAGCTGCTATCTGAACAGCGTCGATGACAGCCTGGAAGGCATCGTCAACACCTGGAACGAGAATGTCTGGCTCGCCTCGCGCGGCGGCGGCATCGGCACCTATTGGGGCAATGTGCGCGGCATCGGCGAGCCGGTGGGCCTCAACGGCAAGACCAGCGGCATCATCCCCTTCGTCCGGGTGATGGACAGCCTGACGCTGGCGATTTCGCAGGGGTCGCTGCGCCGCGGTTCGGCCGCCTGCTATCTCGACATCTCCCATCCGGAGATCGAGGAGTTCCTCGAAATCCGCAAGACGAGCGGCGACTTCAACCGCAAGGCGCTGAACCTGCATCATGGCGTGCTACTGACCGACGAGTTCATGGAGGCGGTGCGCGACGGCAAGGACTTTGCCCTGCGCAGCCCGAAAGACCAGTCGGTGCGCGGCTCGGTCAACGCCCGCGCCCTGTTCCAGAAGCTGGTCGAGGTGCGCCTCGCCACCGGCGAACCCTATATCGTCTTCAACGACACCGTGAACCGCACGATGCCCAAGCATCACCGCGATCTGGGGCTCAAGGTGTCGACATCGAACCTCTGTTCCGAAATCACTTTGCCGACGGGTCGCGACCATATCGGCAATGACCGCACGGCCGTCTGCTGTCTCTCGTCACTCAATCTCGAAACATGGGATGAGTGGAAGGACGACAAGCAGTTTGTCGAGGATGTCATGCGCTTCCTCGACAATGTGCTGCAGGACTATATCGACCGCGCGCCGGATGAAATGGCGCGGGCGAAATATAGTGCGAGCCGTGAAAGGTCAGTGGGCCTGGGGGTGATGGGGTTCCACTCCTTCCTCCAGGCCCGGGGACTTCCCTTTGAAGGCGCGATGGCGAAAAGCTGGAACCTGCGCATCTTCAAGCATATCAACGAGAAGGTGAACGAAGCGTCCATGCAGCTCGCGGTCGAGCGCGGTCCGTGCCCGGACGCTGCCGACATGGGCGTGATGGAGCGCTTTTCCTGCAAGATGGCGATCGCGCCCACCGCGTCGATCTCCATCATCTGCGGCGGCGCGTCGGCCTGCATCGAACCGATCCCGGCGAACATCTACACGCACAAGACGCTTTCGGGCAGCTTCGCGGTCAAGAACCCCTATCTCGAAAAGCTGCTGGTCGAGAAGGCGAAGGACTCGACCGCGGTCTGGAACTCCATCCTGGAGAAGGGCGGCTCGGTCCAGCATCTCGATTTCCTGAGCCAGGAAGAAAAGGACACGTTCAAGACCAGCTTCGAGATCGACCAGCGCTGGCTGCTCGAACTGGCCGCCGACCGCACGCCCTATATCGACCAGGCGCAGTCGCTGAACCTGTTCATCCCGGCGGACGTGGAGAAGTGGGATCTCCTGATGCTCCACTTCCGTGCGTGGGAATTGGGCATCAAGTCGCTCTATTATCTGCGCTCCAAATCGGTGCAGCGCGCGGGCTTTGCCGGCGGCGTGGAAGCGGACAATACGATCGACGCACCCAAGTTCGAAATTGGCGAGACGACCGACTATGACGAGTGCCTCGCCTGCCAGTGACTTAAAGCTCTCTCCCGCCGGGAGAGGGAGGGAGCCGCGTAGCGGCGGAAGGGTGAGGGCGATGCGCAACTACCGCGACTTGCCTTCCGGCTCGGTGGATCGAGCCAAGACTCTCCGTCGCAACGCAACTGAGGCTGAAAAACGCCTCTGGAACGCGTTGCGCGAGAAGCTCCCTGGAGCGAAGTTCCGTCGCCAGGTGCCGTACGGACCTTATGTTGCGGACTTTCTCTGTTTCGCTGCCAAGCTGGCCATCGAAGTGGACGGCGTGACGCATGCAGAGCGCACCGAACAGGACGCCGCGCGCAGCCGCTACTTCGAAGCGCAGGGCTATCATGTCCTGCGCTTCTGGAACCATGAAGTCATGGAAAATATCGACGGCGTCGTAGCGGGGATCGCGGCGCGCCTTTCACCCTCACCCTCCCACGCCTGACGGCGCGGGCCCCTCCCTCTCCCGGCGGGAGAGGGGTATAAGAATATTCGCGGAGTAACCACCATGCCTCTTCTTCAAGCCAGCAAGGTCTACAAGCCCTTCGAATATCCCTGGGCCTATGAATTCTGGAAGCGCCAGCAGCAGCTGCACTGGCTGCCGGAGGAAGTGCCGCTGGGCGAGGATTGCCGCGACTGGGCGCAGAAGCTTTCCGACCATGAGCGCAATCTGCTCACGCAAATCTTCCGCTTCTTCACCCAGGCCGATGTCGAGGTGCAGGATTGCTACCACGAAAAATATGGCCGGGTGTTCAAGCCGACCGAGGTCAAGATGATGCTGACCGCGTTCAGCAACATGGAGACGGTCCACATCGCCGCTTACTCGCATCTGCTCGACACGATCGGCATGCCGGAGAGCGAGTACAGCGCCTTCATGCAGTATAAGGAGATGAAGGACAAACACGACTATCTCCAGCAGTTCGGCGTCGACACGGACGAGGATATCGCCAAGACGCTCGCCATGTTCGGCGGCTTCACCGAGGGGTTGCAGCTCTTCGCCAGCTTCGCGATGCTGATGAACTTCCCGCGCTTCAACAAGATGAAGGGCATGGGCCAGATCGTCAGCTGGTCCGTCCGCGACGAGACGCTGCATTGCGAGGGCATCATCCGCCTGTTCCACGCCTTCGTGAAGGAGCGCGACTGCCTGACCAACGCGGTCAAGGAAGACATTATGGACATGTGCCAGAAGACGGTGCGGATCGAGGACGCCTTCGTCGATCTCGTCTTCGAAATGGGCCCGGTGCCCGGCATGACGCCCAAGGACATCAAGAAATATGTCCGCTACATCGCCGACTGGCGGCTGGGGCAGCTGGGCCTCAAGCCCATCTACATGATCGACGAGCATCCGCTGCCCTGGCTGACCCCGCTGCTGAACGGCGTGGAGCATGCCAACTTCTTCGAAACCCGCGCGACGGAATATTCGAAGGCAGCCACGCGCGGCCAGTGGAACGACGTCTGGGACGCCTTCGACCGCCGCAAGAAGCTCAAGAGCGGCGACGCCGCCAATGTGGACGAGGCTGGCGATCCGGACATGTTCAAGGCTGCGGGGATCGCGGCGGAGTAAGAAATGAGGATCGGGGATTGGGCTATAATCTTAGCAACGTTGGTCGGCCCGATTGTGGCAGTCGTTATCACGCTCTGGTACCAGAAGCGTGATAACGATTACTCCCGGAAAATTCAGATATTCCGATCCTTGATGCAATGGCGAGCGAATTGGCTGCACCCTGATTGGGTTGGTGCCTTGAACATGATCCCTGTAGAATTTTCGGGATGCACGGAGATAATCTCCGCGTTTAATGGCCTGATAGATAAGCTAAATGACCGCGGTTTTTCCGATGGGGGCGAACATTTGGGTCATGCATATCAACGCGCAGAGGCTGCCTTTGTTGAGTTAGTTCAACAAATTGGGGCGCGGTTGCGCATAGATTTGACGGGAGTGGACCTTCGTAGCCGTGTTTATGCTCCCCGGGGCTGGGCAGATGAGCAAGCATCAATCCAGTCGCTCAGGAGTGAAACCTTAGCTCTGTTGAGAGGTGAAACTGCCGTTAAGGTGGAGGTAGGCTACACAGTTCCGGCACGTGCTGTTGCGGCCCAGTGAAAGCTGATTGGAGCGACACATGGTGCGCCAAAAATGAAGGAACCGCTCCTGCGGTTCACTTATGCTTCCAATCGAATGGGGTAGCCGACTGCATCTGATCACAGAATGAACACCCCGTTTTGTTCCGTTCATGCAACGGCTCGTCGCCTCATGTGTTCTTCCTTGGCTGATCGAAATCAGAACAAGGAAACACCCCGATGAAGTTCAACCTGAAAGCCGCCATTGCCGCGCTTTCGCTGGGCGCGGTGACGTTGACGGCTGCGCCTGCGATGGCGCAGCGCCACGACGACCATCGTGATCGAGCCGCCTGGAGCAAGGACCGCTATGATCGTGACGATCGGCGCGGCGATCGCGACTGGAAGCGCGACGGCCGCCACGACAATGGCCGTCACAATGGCCAGTGGAAGCGCCCCGGCAGAACAGTCTATAATTATGACTGGAACCGGCCCGACCCGCGCTACGGACGGTCCTACCGCCCGGACCGCTATTACCGCACCGGCTATGAGCCGATCCGCGTGAACCGCAATATGCGCATCTATCGCGGCTATGACGATCGCTATTATTGCCGCCGTTCTGACGGCACCACCGGTCTGATCGTCGGCGCGGCGCTGGGTGGGTTGCTCGGCAACCAGCTGGATCGCGGCGGATCGAGCCTGTTGACCACCCTGATCGGCGGCGGCGCTGGCGCGCTGCTGGGCCGCGAGATCGATCGCGGCGGAGTGAGTTGCCGTTAACTACGGCACCAGGGCTGGCGCGAACCCGTCCACGGGCGCGCCAGCCCTTCTTTTATCAGCGCCGACCCAATCGAGCGGCCTTCCCGCTTGACGACGCGCAGAGTGCGGCCGTAGCGGTCGCGCTCCTGCCCCACCGGCTCCAGCGCGAAGCCGCCCTCGCTCAATAATGCCCGCAGCCGCTCGGTCGCGCGCGCGCCGAGTTCCGCCTCGGCCTCGCAGCGCGGTCCGTGCGTTTCCGGCGTGTCGATGTCCGCCACCCTGATCTTCTGCCCGCCGAACCAGAATGTGTCGCCATCCACCACGCAGTCGCCACGGATCGCACCGTGGCACAGCGCGAACCCGGACGCTGTTGCCGGTGAGGAAAGGGACAGGAGGGCGAGTGAGCAAGCAGCGAAGCGAACCATCAGGCGAGCATAGGAAGCTTGGTCCGCACCGCCCGCGCAAGCTGATCCACAGTTCCTCCGCTATGGAGGCTCATGGGAAAAGGCGTCGGTTGTAAGGCAAGCCGTTCGCGTTGTTCGAACGACGCCACTTGGTTCGATCGAACGTCGAAGGCTGCGCGCGTTCTTCGACCTCAGAACGAACGGAGTAGGACGTGTGCTGCTCAACAGGCTTTAATTACCTGAATCCGAAGTCCGCCTCATCGCTCCGTCACCCCGGGGTTGACCCGGGGTTCGGCTTCCTCACGCGCAGAGTGAAGAAAAGCGGGATCCCGGGTCGAGCACGGGATGACCAGGATGAAAGGAGCTTTGTTTCACCATATTCACGTCAGCCCTCATCCACTATGTCGGTAGGCTCCAGGCCTTCCTCGTCATCCTCAAGATCGGTCTGGCCGAGCGAGCTTTCCTCATCGTCCATCATCGGCTCGCCGAGATAGGCGTCATTGTCGATATGTCCGGAGCGGTTCATTTCCTCCATCCGCTCGACCAGATCGGGCGTGTCGTCGGGTATGATCTGCGCCGGGTTGGACTTGCCGCCGCGCTCGCTATCCTCCGACAAGTCGGTCGAGCGGACGCGGGCGTCGTCGGTCACCGTCTGCGCCTGCGATCCTTCGTCGCGCTGCTCGTCATTTTCTTCGATGCTGTCGGGAAAGCGGTCCTTGTCGGGCTGGTCCATGGCATGTCTCCTTTGCCACACCAACGGACCAGTGCCGCCGCCGTTCCTTGGGGCGCAAAAGCCACTGGACAGGGCGGGGCGAAAGCGGGCAAGAGCCGCCGCAATCCCCTTCGCACCGCAAAGGTCTTTCCATGCCCCGCCAGCTCATTACCTCCGGCTCGCCCTTCGAGGCGCAGGTCGGCTATTCCCGCGCCGTTGTCCAGGGCGACTGGTGCTTCGTCGCCGGCACCACCGGCACCGATCCCGAAACCAAGGCGATGCCGGAAAGCGTCGTTGATCAGGGCAGGAACGCGCTGAAGGTCATCGGCAAGGCGCTGGAAGACGCCGGCTTCTCGTTCGCGGACGTGGTGCGCGTGACCTATTATATCACCGACCCCGCCTATTGGGACGTGCTGGGCGAAGCGACCGCGTCCGTCTTCGGCGAGATTCGCCCTGCGGCCAGCTGCGTCGTCGTCGGCCTTATCAAGCCGGAAATGAAGATCGAGATCGAAGTCACCGCCTTCAAGGGATAATCCCATGCTCACCATGTACGGCATCAAGAATTGCGACACGATCAAGAAGGCGCGCAATTTCCTGGACAATAGCGGCAAGGCCTACAGCTTCCACGACTATAAGGTGTCGGGCGTCGACAAGGGCAAACTGGAGGAATGGGTGATGGAACATGGGTGGGAAACCATCCTCAACCGTTCCGGCACCACCTTCAAGGCGCTGGACGCGGGCGACAAGGCGCATATCGACGCGGAGAAGGCGATCCTGCTGATGACCGCCAACCCGTCGATGATCAAGCGCCCGATCCTGGACCTGGGCGACCGCACCATCGTCGGCTTCAAGGCGACCACCTATGAAGAGGCGCTGGAGCGCGTGAAGGCATGACCCTCGGGAGGATGCTCCGAACCATCGCCATCCTCCTCCTTGCTCTTTCCCCGGTGACGCAGGCCATGGCCGAACCCCTGATCATCGCGCATCGCGGCGCCAGCGGCGAGCGGCCCGAACATACGCTCGCCGCCTATGAGCGCGCCATCGATGAGGGCGCCGACTATATCGAGCCCGACCTTGTCCTCACCAGGGACGGGGTGCTCGTCGCCCGGCATGAAAATGAGATCAGCGGCACCACCGATGTCGCGGATCGTCCCGAATTTGCCGATCGCAAGACGGTGAAGACGATCGACGGCGCTTCGGTCACCGGCTGGTTCACCGAGGATTTCACCCTTGCCGAACTGCGCACCCTGCGCGCGAGAGAGCGGCTGCCGCAGCTTCGCGCGGCCAACAGCCGCTTCGATGATCTCTATCTGGTGCCGACATTCGAGGAGATATTGAAGCTGGTCCGCGCCAAGGAGGCGGAAGCCGGCCGCCGCATCGGCCTCTATCCCGAAACCAAGCATCCGAGCTATTTCGCCGGCATCGGTCTGCCCCATCAGGCGCCCTTGCTCGATCTGCTGAGCCGCTATGGCTATCAGACGGAGGCGGACCCGGTCTTCATCCAGTCGTTCGAAGTGGGCAACCTGAAGGCAATCCGCGCCGTATCGCGGCTGCGCCTGATCCAGCTTGTGGACAGTGAGGGCGGGCCTGCGGACCTGCCCGGCACCTCCTATGCCGACATGCTGACGCTGGAGGGATTGAAGCAGGTTGCCGACTATGCCGACGGCATCGGTCCGGCGGCGGGGCTGGTCCTCGCCCCGGAGGGAGCCACCGGTCTGGTCGCCCGCGCCCATGACGCAGGGCTGCAGGTCCATGTCTGGACGCTGCGCATGGAAAACAGCTTCTTGCCGTCCGCTTTCCAGCGGCCCAGCGATCCGCAGGGCAGGGGCGACTTTGCGGGCTATGTACGGGCGGTGGCCAAGACCGGCGTCGATGCCTTTTTCAGCGACTTTCCCGGACAGGCTCGCGCTGCGCTGACATCGGTCCCCTGAATGGCTTGTCAAATCGGCGGCGGAGGCGAATAACTGTCCCATGCTCTCGCAGAAGACCCGTTACGCCATCCGTGCTCTCCAACATCTGGCAGACCGATACCGACAAGGGCCCGTGCCCCTGAACGAGATCGCGACGCGCCAGAATATCCCGTCCAAATTCCTGACCGTGATCCTGTCCGAACTGGCGCGGGAGGGGCTGGTCGCGACGCAGCGCGGGCGGGACGGCGGCTACTGGCTGGCGCTGGCGCCGGTGGACATCAGCTATGGCGACATCGTCCGGCTGACGCGCGGGTCGCTGGCGCTGACGCCCTGCGCCAGCCGCTTCGCGCACGAGACATGCACCAACTGCCTGCCCGAATCGGAATGCCGGCTCCATCGCGTGATGCTGCGGGTGCGCGATGAAACGGCGAAGGTGCTCGACGGCATCAGCCTGGCCGAGCCGCTCGCGGCCGAGGAACTGTCGTAGCAGGGGCTTGCGCGGGGCGTGCGGCTTCGCCACATCTGGGCCATGATGACACCACCCCTCAAAGCCGCGCTGATTCCCGTGACACCGCTCCAGCAGAACTGCACCCTCTTCTGGTGCACGGCGACCAATCGGGGCGCCTTCGTCGATCCCGGCGGTGATCTGCCGATGCTCAAGAAGGCGGCGGAACAGCATGGCGTCACGATCGAGAAGATCCTGGTCACCCACGGCCACATCGATCATTGCGGAGAGGCCGGCATATTGGCGCGCGAGCTCAACGTGCCGATCGAGGGGCCGCATGAGGGCGACCGCTTCTGGATCGATCGTCTGGATGAGGATGGTGCGCGCTATGGCGTGAACGGCGAGGTGTTCGAGCCCGATCGCTGGCTTGACGATGGCGATCAGGTGAGCGTCGGCAATCTTGTGCTCGACGTCTATCATTGCCCCGGCCACACGCCCGGCCATGTGGTCTTCCACCATGCCCCCAGCAAGCTTGCCATCGTCGGCGACGTGCTGTTCCAAGGGTCGATCGGCCGCACCGATTTCCCGATGGGCAATCATCAGGACCTGATCGATGCGATCACGGGCAAGCTCTGGCCGCTTGGCGGCGATACCGCCTTCGTGCCGGGACATGGCCCGATGAGCAATTTCGCGCATGAGCGGCGCACCAATCCCTTCGTCGGGGACGCGGTGCTGGCCTGAGTCAGTCGCTGACCGCCAGAGCCGGCGGCGCAGGAATGACCCGCGTCGCCTGATAGGCGACAAGCAGCGCCGCGACCGCCAGCCCCACCATCACCGCCCAGGTCAGCAGCGCGCCGCCCGCTCGCCAGGGGTTGGGCGCGTCACGGTCCATGCCGAAGCCATGGCCGATTCGCGCAAGCACATAGAGCAGCGCCGCGCCCCACAGCCAGTTGGACGGGCCGAGCGCCAGCTCCACCAGGCCGAACAGGATCAGGATGATCGGCGTATATTCCGCGAAATTGGCGTGGGCGCGCATGCGCTTGCCCATCAGGCTGTTGCCGCCGTCGCCATGCAGCAGCTTTGCCCCCATCCTTACCCGGACGCACCGGCTCGCCAGCCACAGGTTCAGGAAGGCGCAGGCGGCCGCCAGCGTCAGCGTGATCGGCAGCAACATCGGCAAATCCCCTCAAGCGAATGATCTTTATGGCCGCACCATAAAGGGCGGCGGCGAGGGGGCAAGGAAGGACTTGCGCCTCTGCCAAAAAGCGCTATAGGCGCAGGGCTTCGCGATCATCCGGGCCGCATGGGTCTGCGGCGCCGTTGGCGTCGACATCCATCGGATACGGCCAGTCGCACTAACAGATCAATCTATGGAATAAGGTGCCGACATGGCTGTCCCCAAGAGGAAAACTTCCCCGTCCCGCCGTGGTATGCGCCGCAGCCACGATGCGCTGCGCGTCGAAGCCTATCAGGAATGCTCCAACTGTGGCGAACTGAAGCGCCCGCATAATCTGTGCGAAGGCTGCGGCCACTATAACGGCCGCGAAGTCGTGGCCGTCGGGGCCTGACAGCTGAATTTCTCCTGAAAAGGGTGCGTTAACTTGTCCAGTCAACCGCGAATCGCAATCGACGCGATGGGCGGGGATGAAGGCGTGCGCGTGATGATGGCGGGTGTTGCGCTCGCCCGTCACCGCCACGAAGGACTGCGCTTCACCCTTTTCGGAGACCAAGCGCGGATCAAGGCCGCGCTTGACGATCACCCGAACCTGCGTGCCGCGTCGGAGGTTGTTCACGCCCCCGATGTGGTCGATTCGGGCGACAAGCCCAGCGTCGCCATCCGCAAGAAGACCAGCTCGATGAGCATGGCGATCGCGGCGGTGAAGGCGGGTGAGTGCGGTGCTGCCGTCTCCGCCGGCAATACCGGCGCATTGATGGCGATGGCGAAGCTTGCCTTGCGCACCATGAAGGGCGTCGATCGCCCGGCGCTGGCCGCCATGCTGCCGACCCTTGGCGACAATGATGTGGTCATGCTCGACCTTGGCGCCAACACGGAATGCGACGCGCGCAACCTTGTGCAGTTCGCCGTGATGGGCGCGGCCTATGCCCGCATCGCCCTTGACCTGGAGCGCCCGCGCGTCCGGCTGATGAATATCGGCACGGAGGAGATGAAGGGCACCGAGGAAATCCGCGATGCCGCCGCCATCCTGCGCGCCGCGACCAGCCTGCCGCTGTCCTTCGAGGGCTTCATCGAAGGCGACAAGATCGGGCGCGGCGATGTCGATGTGATCGTGTCGGACGGCTTTTCCGGCAACGTTGCGCTCAAGACGGCGGAGGGGACCGCCCGCTTCGTCACCGACCTGCTGCGCACCGCCTTCACCAGCTCGATCCGCTCGAAGCTGGGCTTCCTGATTTCGAAGCCGGCGATGCACCTGCTCAAGCATCATCTCGACCCGAACAACCATAATGGCGCGGTCTTCCTCGGCCTCAACGGCGTCGTGGTGAAGAGCCATGGCAGCGCCAACGACAAGGGCGTCGCCAACGCGGTCCATGTCGCCGCGCGCCTGCTGGAAGAAGATATTACCCGGCGGATCGCCGCCGACATGCACGGGATCGAGGGGCTGACGGCCGCTGGGTCCAAGTTGGAGCTGCCTGCAAAGTGATCCGCCGATCCATCCTTCTGGGCACGGGCTCCGCCCTGCCGGCGCGCAAGGTCAGCAATGCCGAACTGGCCGAGACTGTCGACACCAGCGACGAGTGGATCGTTGAACGCACCGGCATTCGCAGCCGCCACATCGCGGGTGAAGGCGAAACCACCTCGACCCTTGCCACCGATGCGGCGCGCAATGCGCTGGAGGCAGCGGGGCTGAGCGCGCAGGACATCGACCTCATCATCCTCGCCACCGCGACACCCGACCAGACCTTTCCCGCGACGGCCACGATCGTGCAGGCGGCGCTGGGCATCAATGATTGCATCGCCTTCGACGTGGCAGCGGTCTGCTCGGGCTTCCTTTATGCCGTGACGGTCGCAGACAGCATGATCTGCTCGGGCGCGGCGAAAAGGGCGCTGGTGATCGGATCGGAAACCTTCAGCCGGATCCTTGACTGGGAAGACCGCACCACTTGCGTCCTGTTCGGCGACGGTGCCGGCGCGGTCGTACTGGGCGCTGAGGAAAGCGCGAATGGCAAGCGGGGCATCCTCGCTTCCAAGCTGCATGCCGACGGCCGCCACAACCAGCTTCTCTATGTCGATGGCGGCCCGTCCACCACCCAGACCGTGGGCAAGCTGCGGATGAGGGGGCAGGAAGTCTTCCGCCATGCCGTCACCAACCTGGCATCGGTTTTGACCGAGGTGATGGAAGCGGCGGGCCTGCCGCCGACCGAGATCGACTGGCTCATCCCGCATCAGGCCAATGCGCGCATCCTCGACGCCACCGCGCGCAAGCTCAAGCTCTCGCCCGACAAGGTCGTCATGACCGTCGATCGGCATGCGAACACCTCGGCCGCTTCGGTGCCGCTGGCGCTGGACCTCGCGATGCGGGACGGGCGTATCAAGCCCGGCGACCTGCTCGTGCTGGAGGCGATGGGCGGCGGCTTCACCTGGGGCGCCAGCGTTTTGCGCGTCTGATCCCGATCTTTCCCTGCCGATGCGGAAAATTCACCGGGTCTTCTGCCTGGCTCCGGGACGCTGCTCTCCATCTTGCAGAATCGCTTTGAATCGCGCACATTATCCAGTGATCATCCGCATTTAGGCTCGACGGTGATCAAGGTGGGGAAAGCCGATGACTGGGACAGGGACTTTGACGCGCGCGGATTTGGCAGAGAGCGTTAATCGTCATATTGGCTTGTCCAGGGCCGAGGCGGCAACGCTGATCGAATCCATATTGGAGCATATGTCTTCTGCGCTGGAGCGCGGGGAAAATGTGAAAATCTCCAGCTTTGGCACCTTCGTGCTGCGCGACAAGACGCAGCGGATGGGCCGCAATCCCAAGACGGGGGTCGAAGTACCGATCGAGCCGCGCCGCGTGCTGACCTTCCGCGCCAGCCAGACGATGCGGGACAAGGTCGCCTCCGCCTGACATAAGGCGCGTTTCGACCCGCCCCGTCGTTCCGGCGGTTGACCTGTCCGCAGCAGGGGATGCAACATCGCATTCATGGAAAAGGCTGACGGCGCATTTCTGACCATCAGTGAGCTGGCAAGCGAACTGGGGCTACCGCAACATATATTGCGCTACTGGGAAACGCGCTTCACCCAGCTGCGTCCGTTGCAGCGATCGGGCAATCGCCGCTATTACCGGCCGGCCGATGTCGATCTGGTGCGGCGCATCAATCATCTGCTGAATATAGAGGGCTTTACCGTCCGCGGCGCGCAGAAGGCGCTGGCGGACGGGAACGGGGACAGCCCGGTGCCTCAACCGGCCGTGAATGACGCAGGGCGCCCCGAAGCCGACCTGCTTCCCCGTCTGGAGGCAATCCGCGCGGCGCTGGCCCGCGCCATCGGCGAATAGGCTAGAGATCGCTCGCGTAGATCAGGTCGCGGAAAGGGACGCCGGCGACCATGAACAGCGTCTCGCCAATCTCCGCAAACCCATGGCGCGCATAAAAACGCTTCGCTCGGTCATTCTGCGGATAGACGGCCAATAGCAGCCGCGCGGCACCCTGCGCCTTTGCCTCATCCACCACCCGCTGCATCAGCGCGTCGCCATGGCCGGCGCCCTGCCAGCCGCCAAGCAGGTAGATGCGCTTGAGTTCGATATCGTCGGCACATGTTTCGGTCGGCAGGTCTGGCGGGGTCAGCATGGCATAGGCAACGGGCGCACGCAGCGGCGTTTCGCCGATCAGAATGGTGCATGCCGGATCGGCGAGGGCGGCCTCATAATAAGCGGGCCCATGCGCGTCCCGGATATGAGCGATCAGCGCTTCGCCGGGATGATCATGGGCGAAGCTGGCGAGGAATGTGGCCCCGCCCAGCACCGACAGGGCGGCTGCATCCTTGGGGCCGGCCCGCCGCCACAGGATCGGCGTCATTGCCGTTCAGCGCGAACCCGGCCCGAGTGCGGGGTCGAGGTCGCGTGGGCGCGTGAAGCTGGCGAGCGTGGCAATGTCCGGCTTGGCTTCGGTCCAGCGGTCGATCGGCAGGTCAAGCTCCGCGATGCTGGCGGTCGGAAACTTCACCTCCACATCCTCGCGCAGCGGCCCCGTGCCGTCGGGCACCAGGTCGAGGATCAGTTCCTCCAGCCCCGGATTATGCCCTGCCATCAGGACGCTGCCCGCGCTCTCGGGCAGATCGCGGATGACGTCGAACAGCGTCGGCGCGGAGGCGAGATAGATGCGCCGGTCCCATCGCGGGTCGATCGTCTCGCCATAGCCGACAAAAAATGTTTCCAGCGTCTGCACCACACGGACGGCGGGGGAGGCGACCAGCAGATCGAACCGCATGCCCCGCGACTGGGCGAACTGCCCCATCAATTGCGCCGCCTTCTCGCCCCGCCGGTTCAGCGGGCGGTCGAAGTCCCTGGCGACGGGATCGTCCCAGTCGGACTTGGCATGGCGCAACAGGGTCAACCGCTTCATTTTCGCTCCAGGTCGTGAGTGCCGGATTCGACGTCACGATGCCCTAACGAGAGAGGTCCGCCAAGGCTAGGGCGCGAATGGCTGCTCACCGCAATGATGGCTTCATCGAGCGTCAGGCGGCGGATCGGCGTGCCGGGCGGGAAGGCGCTGAGTAGGCGGCTGGGCATCGCGGCGGAGAGGATGACGAAGCTGCCCCGGTCCTCCGCCCGCCGGATGAGCCGTCCGAACGCCTGCGCCAGCCGCGCGCGGATTAGCCGGTCGTCATAGGCGGAGCCGCCGCCTGCCAGCTTGCGCGCAGCATGCAGCACGGTCGGCTTCGTCCAGGGCACGCCCTCCATCACCACCAGCCGCAGCGAATGGCCCGGCACGTCCACGCCATCGCGCAATGCGTCGGTGCCGAGCAGCGAGGCGCGCGGATCGTCGCGGAAAATGTCGATCAGCGTGCCGGTGTCCATCGGATCGACATGCTGCGCGTAGAGTGGCAGCCCCGCCCGCGCCAGCCGGTCGGCGATCCGCGCATGGACTGCGCGCAGCCGCCGGATTGCGGTGAAAAGGCCGAGCGTGCCGCCGCCCGCCGCCTCGATCAGCCGGGCATAGGCGCCCGACAGCGCCGCGATGTCGCCGCGCTTGATGTCGGTGACGATCAGCACTTCGGCGCGGCCGGGATAGTCGAAGGGGCTCGCCGCCTCGAACCGCTCCGGCCCGCGCGGGAGATGGGTGGTGCCGCTGCGCTTCTCCGCATTGTCCCAGTCGCCGCCGCCCTTCAGCGTCGCCGATGTGATCAGTACGCCCTGCGCCGGCTTCAGCACCGTTTCCGCCAAAGGCCGCGTCGGATCGAGCCAGTGGCGGTGGATGCCGATGTCATATTCCCGCCCCTCGACGCGGTCGACCGCCAGCCAATCGACGAAGTCCGCGTCGGCGGGGCCGCCAATCCGCGCCAGCAAGGAGAGCCAGGCGGTGATCAGGTCGCGCCGCCAGCCGAGCGAGGCGATCGCCCCCTCCACCCGCGCGCGCGCCGCGCCGTCCAGCCAATCGGGGGCTTCCTCGATCACCGCTTCCATCCGCTTGCCAAGGTGCGTCAGCGGCCTCACCAGCGCATCGAGCGCCCGGGCTGCCTCCTGCGCGGCCTCGACCAGCGCCCCGTCGGGCTCGGCAAGCTCGGTTTCCAGCCCATAGCCCGCGTCAGCCTCGCCCGTGTCGGCGGCGCGCGCATAGACGGTCGCGCGCACCGCCGCCAGCAGTTCCTCGACCGGGCCGAACGGCTCGCCCGCGACGATGCGCTTCAGCCATTCGTCGGCAGGCAGGGCGCGGGCTGCCTCGGCCGCCGCCCGGATTGCCTCGCCGCCCTGTTCGTCATAGCTGGCAAGGTCCGACAGGCGGGCGGCAAGGCCCCGCCTCCGGCCGCGCGAATTGCCCTCCGGCCCCATCACCCACCGGCGCAGTTCGATCGCCTCCTGCCCGGACAGCGCGACAGAGAAGGTCGAATCGGAGGCGTCGAACAGATGATGCCCTTCATCGAAGACGATGCGCTGCGGCGCCTGCCCTATTTCCCGCCCGCGCGCGGCGTTGATCATCACCAGCGCATGGTTGGCGATGACGATGTCCGCCTCCGCCGAGGCGCGCGCCGAGCGCTCGATGAAGCAGCGGCGATAATGGGGGCAGCCGGCATAGATGCATTCGCCCCGCCGGTCGGTCAGCGCGGTCGACCCGTTGCGGCGGAACAGGGTCGGCAGCCAGCCGGGCAGGTCGCCGCCCACCATGTCGCCATCCTTGGAGAAGGCGGCCCAGCGCGCCACCAGCTGCGCCAATATCGCCGCGCGTCCGGTGAAGCCGCCCTGCAACGCATCTTCGAGGTTCAGCAGGCAGAGATAATTTTCCCGCCCCTTGCGCACCACGACGCGCCGGGCCGCCGTCGCGGGATCCGGAAAGAGGCGCAGGGATTCGCGGTCTAACTGCCGCTGCAGCGCCTTGGTGTAGGTGGAAATCCACACCGTCCCCTGTGCCTCACCCGCCCAGAGCGATGCGGGCGCGAGATAGCCCAGCGTCTTGCCGATCCCCGTGCCGGCCTCGGCGAGCAGCATATTCGGTTGATCGCGATGCGCCTTGGGCCGGAATACCTCCGCCGCCGCCTTAGCATAGGCGCGCTGGCCCGGCCGCTCTTCCGCGCCGCTGCCGGTGAGGCTTTCCAGCCGCGCCAACACTGCGTCCGATTGCAGCGCGACGGTGCGCGGGGCGGGGCGGGGCGGGGCCTCCTCCCACTCCGGCAATTTGGAGAAGAGCCAGCGCTCCGCTTCGGCAGGGCGGGGGATACGGGGCGTGACCAGCGGCGCCCACGGCCAGCGTAGGCGCATCAGCGATTGAGCCGAAGTCCAGCCGCCTTCGCGCTCCGGCCAGCGGGGGGATGCCAGCGTGTCGAGCAGCTTGCCGGCCGCCGCCTGCAACAATGCGGGAATGTCCGCCTCATTGGCCGGGCGCTGCAGGTCGAGCGCCTCGGCAAGCCCCTTGGGCGTCGGCACCAGGAAGCGGGCCGGGTGGACGAAGGCCCACAGCTCCAGCAGGTCGAGGCCGTTCAGTTCGGGATAGCCGAGCCGCTGGCCGGCGAGCGGGGCGTTCAGTAGCAGCGCGGGGGTTTCAGCCGTGCGGGCGATCGCCATGCCCTTCGCCACCGCCTGGGTGGTGCCGCCTTCCCGCAGCCAGATGCCGCCATGGCTGGCGTGAAGGGCGGGCAGGGCGGCAGGGTCGATCACTTGCCCGGCTTTAGGCGAGCCGGAACAAAAGGGAAACTGAAAATCGCCGAATTCAGGCGACTCGCCGCCCGAAACCGCCAGCGCCGATCGGACGCGGCATGAAGGCGTTCGGCGTTGTTCCGGTCGCCCGTGCGATCTCCAGCCGGTCGAATAGAGGCCCGTCGCTCAGTTCATAGGGGAAGCGGAGGCCCATGCGATCCTGCTCCGACCACTGGACGATGCCGAACACGATATGCCCGTCATAATCGAGCTGGCACTGACTGCGGACCGGCAGGCTGCACCCCGTTATCTGGGCGCCTCCTTCGCTCAGGTCGACGATGATACCCTCCAGGCTGTCGAGCACGGACGTCACGACGACGGGGATATCGACGGCTGTTCTTTGACGGCTCCTCGGTATCATTATTCCTCCTGAGCCCCCTAAGCTCCGGATAAATATGGACCATCAGGGTTAATCAAAGTTAAAGTCGCGGGCTACCGGAGCACCATTCGTCTCCATTTCGGCACGAAAAGCCGGCTATGGTGATCGACAGCCGCCACATTTTTCTGAAGCCGCAGATGTTTCCATCCGGGTCGAAAATGCTCTAGGGGGCTGCCATCATGACCGTGTCCGACACCCACCGCACCGCCGCTCAGGCGTCCAAGGCCTGGCCCTATGAAGAAGCCCGCAAGCTCCTGAAGCGCTATCAGAACGGCGCGCCGGAGAAAGGCTATGTCCTGTTCGAAACCGGTTACGGGCCCTCTGGCCTGCCGCATATCGGCACTTTCAACGAAGTGCTGCGCACCACCATGGTCCGCAATGCCTATCATGCGCTTTCGGACATTCCCACGCGACTGATCGCGTTCAGCGACGACATGGATGGCCTGCGCAAGGTGCCGGACAATGTGCCCAATCAGGCGATGCTGGCCGAGCATCTGGGCAAGCCGCTGACGCAGGTGCCGGACCCCTTCGAAAAGTTCGAGAGCTTCGCGCATCACAATAACGCGATGCTGCGCGAATTCCTCGATCGGTTCGGCTTCGACTATGAATTTGTCTCGGCGACCGACCGCTACCAGTCCGGCGCGTTCGATGACGCGCTCCGCAATGTGCTGCGCCATTATCAGGACATCATGGACATCATGCTGCCGACACTGCGCAAGGAGCGGCAGGCGACCTATTCGCCGGTCCTGCCGATCAGCCCGAAGAGCGGTGTCGTGCTTCAGGTGCCGGTCGAGGTGCTGGACGCCGACGCGGGCCTCGTCCGCTTCGAGGATGAGGGCGAGGTCATCGAACAATCGATCCTGTCCGGCGGCGCGAAGCTGCAATGGAAGGTCGACTGGGCGATGCGCTGGGTTGCGCTCGGCGTCGATTACGAGATGGCGGGGAAGGACCTGATCGATTCGGTGACGCAGTCGTCGAAGATCTGTCGCGCGCTCGGCGCCCGCCCGCCCGAGGGTTTCAACTATGAGATGTTCCTCGACGAAAAGGGCGAGAAAATCTCCAAGTCCAAGGGCAATGGCCTCAGCTTAGACCAGTGGCTGACCTATGGCCCACAGGAGAGCCTGGCCTTCTACGCCTATCGCGAGCCGAAGAAGGCGAAGCAGCTGCACATGGGCGTCATCCCCCGGGCGGTGGACGAATATTGGCAGTTCCGGGGCAATTATCCCAAGCAGGCTATCGAGCAGCAGCTGGGCAATCCCGTCCACCACATCCATGACGGCAAGCTGCCGCAGGGCGAGTTGCCGGTGACCTTCGGCCTGTTGCTCAATCTGGTCGGCGTGATGGGCGACGCCAGCCGTGAGCAGGTCTGGGGTTATTTGCAGAATTACGTCCCCGGCTCCAGCGCGGAAACCTATCCCGAGCTGGACGCGCTGATCGGCCATGCGCTGGCCTATCATCGTGATTTCGTCGCGCCGACGCTCAAGCGCCGCGCGCCTGCGCCGAACGAAGCGGCCGCGCTATCTAAGCTGGACGAGGAACTGGCCGGCCTGCCCGACACCGCTTCGGCGGAGGATATCCAGAACATCGTCTATGCCATCGGCAAGGACGAGGCGTATGGCTTTGCCGAGCTGCGCGACTGGTTCAAGGCGCTGTACCAGACGCTGCTTGGCGCCGATCAGGGGCCGCGCATGGGCAGCTTCATCGCGCTCTACGGCATTGCCAACAGCCGCCGCCTGATCGCGGAAGCGCTGGCCGCCTGAGCGGAACCCTTGGGGAACATTCAGGTCCGGTAAACGTTCTAATAACTGGTCCACCCCCTTTCGGACTGATGGCGCGCCCTAGAGCGCGCTGTCGGCCGCGCCCGCTCGGAGACGAGCGGCGCGGCCAAGGGGAGGGGCCCCTTACGGGTCGCCTAAAAAGCAGAACGGCTCCGAACCCACGTAGGTTCGGAGCCGCTGCTTTTTTGGGATTTGGCGCTTCTTACCAGAAGAAGCCGCGATGCACCTCGACCACGCGGCCGGTCCGCACATTCACCAGCAGCACGTCATTATAGTGCCTCACCCACTGAAGGTTACGGCCGGGGCGCTGCAGACGATAGCGGTCATAGTCAGTGATATAGTAGCGCGAGTTGTAATAGCTTGGGCGCAGCTGCGAACCGGCTTCCCAGCGATTGTAGCGGAAGGGCGCGCGCCAGTTGCCGCCGCGATAGACGTCGCGGTGCGAGCGGCGATAGTCGCGCCAATCCTCGCGCAGCTCCTGCCGGGCATCGCGCACGTCGCGCCGCTGCTCGCGCACATCGCGGCGATCGCCATAGCGCTGGGCGTCGCGCAGTTCGCGCTGTTCCTGGCGCAGGTCGCGCGCACTGTCGCGCACCTCGCCTCGGGACTGCGCCATGACGGCGCTGGGCATCACGGCAGCGGCCATCAGGCCAAGGATGATCATCTTACGCATATTTTCTTCTCCCATCAGCGTGTCGCTGAACTGTGGTGACGGTAAAACCCTCATCTGCGAAATGGGTTTCCGCCGCCAACAGCATCCTTATGGGGGAGCGCCGCTGAACAGGCCGGGAATGAAGCTGTCAGCTATCAGTCATTTATGTCGCAATGTGTATCAGCCGTGCGAGCCTCTCATGCGGTCCATCTCCGCTCGCGAAACCATTTGGTGACGACATATTTGGTGCCGCTTTCCACCGGCCGCGCGGCGTGCAGGCTGAAGGGATTGGGCGCGCCCTCGCGGTCCAGATTGTTCCAGATGAGGATCATGCCCTCGACCGGCGGCACCATGAACTCGCAGCGGGGGAAATGCGTCTCACCCCCTGCCTCGACGGCTGAAAGATAGATCATCGCCGTCCAGCAGCGTTGCCCGCCGGTTTTCAGCATCGCCGGCCAATAGCTCGCCGTCACCGGGAAATAGTCGCAGTGGACCTTATATTCCTGGCCCGGCGTGTAGCGCTGCCCCTGCAGGCTTTCGCCATTTTCAGGCGACAGGCCGGTGAGCGCGCAGATGCGGTCGCTGACCGTCTTCACCAGGGGCTCCCAGGGGATGAGGTTGCAGCTGTGGCTGGTGCGGTAATCGGCATTGGCGCTGCCGGAAAAGAGAGTGGAGGGCTTCGCGTCGGCGTCGATCAGCGCCCGCAGCCCGGCAGTCTCCTCCCGCGACAGGAAATCCTGCCGTCCATAGATTTCCAGATGCGGCGAATCGATCCGGCTGACCATCGGATTGCGGTCCAGCCGTGCGCGTACGGCATCGCCGATCGCTGCCCGCGCCGGGGAAACGATGCCACCATCATCAACAAGGTCGGTCATGGCGCTTTCCTGCCATCGCTGGCGTCTCCCATGCAAATGAAAAGGGCCCGGAGCGCGGCTCCGGGCCCAGTTCTTCCTGAAGATCAGTTCAGGAGCCAATCAGCTCTTCCCCGCTTACCAGAAGAACTCGTGGATCACGTCGACCACATAGCCGTCGCGAATGTCGACCAGCAGCGCATCGTCATAATAGCGGATCCAGCGCAGCGTGCCGTAAGCGGGCGGCAGGCGGTAGGAATAAGGATCGTCGATCCAATAATTATTCGCGTAGAGCAGGCTGTTCAGGAAGATCCCGACGCTGAACCGCGAATAACCATAACCCCATCCGCTCGGCGCATAATAGCGCCCGATCCGATAGCGGTCGCCATAGCGTGAGCGATAGCTGGACCAGTCGTAGCGCCGGTCATTGCGCCAGCCGCTGTCCCAGCGCCGCTGCCCCGACCAGCGCGTCCGATCATCGAAGCGGCGGCCATCATTCCAGTTGTTTCCGCTCCAGGCGCGGCCGGTGCGGGTGTCGCGCCGGTCATTGTCGCGCCAGCGATTATCGTCACGCTGCCCGTCCCAGCGGCGGTCGCCCTGCCAATCGCGGCGGCCGTCGCGATTTCTGTCGTCACCGCGCTGCGTCACGTCGTAACGCTGCTCGGCGCGATTCCAGCGCATGTTGACGGAGGGAGCGCGCTGCTCAACCCGGCCCTCATTGCCGCGCCATTGCGGCTGAGCCTGCACCGCGCGGTCGCCGCCGCGCTGCTGCCAACGCCCTGCCTGCTGCTGCTGGCGCATCTCGCCGCCTTGCCACTGCCGCTGCGGACGCGCATCGCCGCCGCCGCGCGCGCCGCCATCGGCCCGGCCCGACTGTTCGCCGCCCCGGCCGCGCCAAGCGCCGCCTTCACCCCGCTGGGCATAAGCGGGCGCAATCCCGCCAAGGACTGTCGCGGCCATCAGTCCAGCCAGCATCATTTTCTTCAACATGCCATTTGCCTTCATTGTCTCTGGGGCGAGAAGCCCCGCATGCTTCCTGTTTATCTTTGTTGCGATGACATGATGCTGAACCTGTCTGTCAGCCTTCAGAAAGAATATCGATCCCCATGGTGGACATTGTTCGACTTTGGGCGCAGCGAGGTTTCTTTGCCAGAATTTTGGCCTTGGCGGGCCAGACATCTTCGCAAGGCTGATTCAGATCAAGGCGGAGATAGTAAACAGTTCCTAGGGATGTGATGTGACGAACCCGACCCATGCCGGCCGTGCCCGACAGGCCTTGCGACAGGCGACGACCGCCAGCCACCAGCGGGTCGATGATCTGTTTACCCATTTCACGCTGTCGGATGTGCGCAGCTATGCCTCTTTTCTGAGGGCGCATGCCCGCGCGCTGGTGCCGTTGGAGGCGGTGGCGCGGCCTGATGCCTCCCGGCTTGCCTTGCTGGCGGAGGATTTGGCCGCCCTGGGCGAGGTGCTGCCGCCCTCACTGGACATTAACGGGGCCGAGGGCGAGGGGTTTCGCTGGGGCGCGCTCTACGCGCTCGAAGGATCGCGGCTCGGCGGCGCGGTGCTGGCGCGGCGCGTCGGATCGGACCTGCCGCATGCCTATCTCTCGGCGGTGCATGACAAGGGTGGATGGATCGCCTTCCAGGAAAGACTAGACGCGGCGGCAGATGATGGTGACGCCGACTGGATGAACCAGGCGGTGCGCGGCGCGGAGGCTGCTTTCGGCCTGTTCGAGGCAGCGGCACGGGCGGAGATGGCTGCCGGCAATGGATGAGCGCGGCGAAACCCCTGCGGGTGGCTTCGACGTCGACCTGACAAATTGCGATCGCGAGCCGATCCATGTGCTCGGCCAGGTCCAGCCCTTCGGCTTCCTGATGGCGCTGACGGCCGACTGGCTGGTGTCGCGGGTTTCCGCCAACAGCGCCGATTTCATCGGCTTTGGCCCGGAAGAGATGCTGGGCAAGCCGATCAGCGGGATTTTTCGGGGCGAGGCGATCCACAGCCTGCGCAACCGCATCACCCTGCTGCGCGGACCCGACGCGGTGGAGCGCGCCTTTTCGCTGACGCTTATCGACGGCCTGCCGCCCTTCGACGTCGCCGTGCATTTTTCCGGTTCGCTGGTCGTGATCGAGGCCGAGCCTGCCTCCGCCGATGAACTGGAGGCGAGCAGCATGGTCCGGTCCATGGTGTCGCGGCTGGCGCAGACGGACGGGATGACCGCCTTCCTGCGCGACGGCGCGCGTCAGGTGAGGGCGCTCACCGGATTCGACCGGGTCATGGTCTATCGCTTCAGCGACGGGGGCGATGGGGAAGTGGTGGCGGAAGCGCTGCGCCCCGGCATCGATAGTTTCTTTGGACTGCATTACCCCGCGTCCGATATTCCGGTGCAGGCCCGCGCGCTCTACATGCGCAATATCTTCCGCGTCATCGCCGATGTGAAGGCGGTGCCGGTGCCGATCGTGCCACAGCTTGACCCATCCGGCGCCGCGCTCGACATGTCGCTCTGCCTCACCCGCGCGGTGTCGCCGATCCATATCGAATATCTCGGTAATATGGGCGTGGGCGCTTCGCTCTCCATTTCGATCATCGTCGACGGCAAGCTGTGGGGCCTGTTCGCCTGCCACCATTATGCGCCGCGCCTCCCGAGTTTCGCGCAGCGCAGCGCGGCCGAATTGTTCGGCCAGATCTTTTCGATGATGCTGGAGAGCCGCGAACGCAGCGAGACGGCGCTCTATGAGGGCAGGGCTCGGCAGGTGGCCGACCGGCTGATGTCCGCCGTGGCGCAGGACCATGATCTGCTGTCCAATGCGCGCTGGCTGGGCGACACCATCTTCGACACGATCCCGGCGGATGGGGTGGGCGTCTATGTCGATGGGCAGATGACCTTTTCCGGGCTGACGCCGGAGCCGGCAGCCTTCGCCGCCATCGTCGCGATGCTGAACCGCAATGCGGCGGGCCAACTCTTCACCACCGACAATCTGTCGAAGATCATGCCGGAGGCCGCCGCCTTTGCCGACCGCGCGGCCGGCCTGCTGGCTCTGCCCCTCTCGCGCCGCCCGCGTGATTATGTCGTGCTGTTCCGGGCGGAGCAGCTTCGATCGGTGCGCTGGGCGGGCAATCAGGAAAAGCATGTCGAATATGGTCCCCACGGACCACGCCTGACGCCGCGCAAGAGCTTCGAGGAATGGTCGCAGTTGGTGCGCGGCACCGCCATCCCCTTCAATGCCGCCGAGATGCGCGTCGCCGAAGCGCTGCGCAAGGCGCTGCTGGAAGTCGTTCTGCGGCTGGCCGACTCGGCCAATGAGGAGCGCCAAAGGGCGCATGAGAAGCAGGAACTGCTGATCGCCGAGCTCAACCATCGGGTCCGCAACATCCTGTCGCTGATCCGCGGGCTGATGTCCCAGACCCGGGACAGCGCAGGCTCGGTCGAGGACTTCATCGGCACGCTCGAAAGCCGGGTGCATGCGCTCGCCCGCGCGCATGACCAGATCACCGCAGACCGCTGGGCGCCCGCGCCCTTGCGCGACCTGATCGAAATCGAGGCCGCCGCCTATTTGGGTGATCGGCGAGACCGGGTCCGCCTGTCGGGTCCCAATGTGCTGCTGACCCCTGCCGCCTTCACGGTGCTGGCCCTCGTCATCCACGAGATGCTGACCAACGCCGCCAAATATGGCGCCTTGTCGGACAGCGGCAGCGTCATCATCGACTGGAAGGTCGATGCAGAAGGGAGCCTTTTGCTGCACTGGAGCGAGATCGGCGGGCCTGCCGTCGTCGCGCCGACGCGGCGCGGCTTCGGCTCGACCGTGATCGAGCGGTCCATCCCCTATGATCTCAGCGGCAAGGCGGAGATCCACTTTCGGCTTTCGGGACTGGAAGCGCATTTCTGCGTGCCGTCGGTCCATGTCGTCTCCGTCATGCCCGAGGCAGCGCGGGCAGATCGTCCGACTCCTCCTGCGCCGCCGACGCCCGAATTGCTCAAGGGCCGCAATGTCCTGCTGGTCGAGGACAATATGATCATCGCGATGGACGGCGAGGATGCGCTGCGCGATCTGGGCGCGGAGGTCATCACGGCGTCCAGTATCGGCCGGGCGCGCGAGGCGATCTCGCTCAACGATCTCGATTTCGCCGTGCTCGACTTCAATCTCGGCCATGAAACCAGCCTGCCGATTGCAGAGATGCTGGCGGAGCGGGGCGTCTCCTTCCTGTTCGCCACCGGATATGGCGACGGGCTGGAGGTGCCGGAGCGGTTCACGGACGTGCCGCTGCTCAAGAAGCCTTATTCCGGCGCCACGCTGGCACAGGCGATCGTTCCGGCGCTGGAGGCGGTGAAAGCCGGCTGAAACGCTTCGTTTCTCGCGCGGCGGCTTGCGCGCGCCCTGCGCTCCTCCGACCTTGCAGGCATGAAACAGCCAGCCATCTTCATCCCCCATGGCGGCGGTCCCTGCTTCTTCATGGACCCGACCGATCCTGAGCGCCCCCACAGCGACCCGATGTGGCATCCCATGCAGGACTATCTGGCCGGCCTTATCGCCAGCCTGCCGGAGCGGTCGCGCGCGATTTTGCTGATCTCGGGCCATTGGGAGAAGGAGCGCTTCACACTGCATGGCGGGCAGAAGCCCTCGCTCCTGTTCGACTATTACAACTTCCCGCCGCACACCTATCAGCTGCGCTGGGACGCCCCCGGCGCGCCGAGTCTCGCCCGGAGCGCCGCCGATCTGCTGGAACAGGCAGGCTTCCCCACCGGCTGGGAGGAGGAGCGGGGCTGGGACCATGGCGTCTTCATCCCGATGAAGGTGGCGCTGCCCGACGCGGACATCCCGGTGGCGCAACTCTCCCTTCGCAGCGACCTCGACCCGCAGGCTCATATCGCCGCGGGACGCGCCCTCGCGCCGTTGCGGGAGGAGGGTGTGCTGATCGTCGGTTCTGGCATGAGCTTCCACAATCTGCGCGTGCGCGGCCCCCAGGCGACGGAGCCGTCCCGTATCTGGGACGAGGCGCTCACCGAGGCGGTGACCGACCCCGATGCAGCCCGCCGCGCGGGGCGTGTCGCCCGCTGGGCCGATCTGCCCGAGGCCCGCTTCGCGCACCCGCGCGAGGAGCATCTGCTGCCGCTGATGGTTGCGCTCGGCGCGGGCGGAGACGATCCGGCCAAGCTGGATCATCGCAGTACCGTGCTGGGCTGGACCGTATCGGGTTACCGCTTCGGCTGAAAGCGGCTCAGCGCGGGAACGGTTCGCGCCGCGTCCTCCGGCGCGATCCCCGAGGGCGGCACGGCATCAACCTGCTCCTCGCCGCGCATGATGCGTCCTGCGCGCTGGATCGCGCCGCGCAGCCGGGGATAGATGCCGCAGCGGCAGATATTGGTGATCGCCGCGTCGATCTCTTCCTCGCTCGGATCATTGGTCCGCCGCAGCAGCACCGACGCCGCCATGATCATGCCCGGCACGCAATAGCCGCATTGCGAGACATTGTCGGCGGCGAACACCTGTTGCAGCGGATGGCCGCGATCGGGCGAAAGCCCCTCGATCGTGGTGACGAACTTTCCCTCCGTCGCGGCGATCGTGACCTGGCAGGACCGCACGGCCGCGCCGTCTATGTCCACTGTGCAGGCGCCGCAATCGCCCGTGCCGCAGCCATATTTGGTTCCGGTAAGGTTCGACGCATCCCGCAGCGCCCAGAGCAGCGGCGTCGCCGGGTCCATCCGATACTGAACCGGGCGGTCGTTGACGGTGAACTTCGTCATCGCGCCTCTTCCTCCTCCACCTTGTGGTAGAGAACCTCGTTGCGGATGTGGATGGTGCGCGACGCCAGCCGGATTTCCTGGATGAAGGTGCCGAACGCCGCCGCCTGCACCACCATCGCCAGGCTGAACAGGATGGCGATGGGGGTGCCGAGATGGGCGCCGAACAGATTGCCCGCGAACAGCAGGATGACGACCAGGCAGACCGCGCAGGCCGAGGCCACCGACAGGAAGATCGCGCCGTTCACCACGCTCATCCGCCGGTCGAGCACGCAGATCTCGCCGACCATCCGGTCATGCTCCTTGCCGCGCGAGGTGAGGATTTTGTCCTCCACCAGACGGGCGCGGTCGATGATCCGCGCGAGCCGGCCGACGCAGACGTTCAGGAAAGCGCCAATGCCTGCCAACAGGAAGACGGGTGCGAGCGCAAGCTGGATCGTTTGCGCGACCTGGGAAACTTGCGGAAGGGCGATCATCCGCGCGGGGCTTTCATCATAGTCGCTATCCAGCGCATAGCGGGAAGGATGGCAAGGCAGAAAAGGCCGGAGGCGGACGCCTTATGTGCTCCTGCGCAGGCAGGAGCATGACCCCCACCGCCGAGACATCCCTATGGTTTGAACTGGGCTCCTGCCCGCGCAGGACCGCCATGTGCCAAGCTATCGGCTCAGGCGGCGCCCTTGGCGGGTGTGTTGATGCCCATGGATTTCAGATATTGCTTCACGTTGCGGGCCGCCTGCCGCAGCCGCTGTTCGTTCTCCACCATGGCGATGCGGACATAGCCCTCGCCATCCTCGCCATAACCGACGCCGGGTGCCACCGCGACCTTCGCGTGGGTCAGCAGCTGCTTGGAGAACTCCAGGCTCCCCATATCCTTGAGGGCCGGGGGCAGGGGGGCCCAGGCGAACATCGACGCCTTGGGCGCGGGAATGTCCCATCCTGCGCGGCCGAACGCCTCCACCATCACGTCGCGGCGCTTGTGATAGAGTTCGCGGTTCTTCTGGACGATATCCTGCGGCCCGTTGAGCGCGGCGCAGGCCGCAGCCTGGATGGGGGTGAAGGCGCCATAGTCGAGATAGGATTTCACCCGCTTCAGCGCCGCGATCAACTGCCTGTTGCCAACCGCGAAACCGATGCGCCAGCCGGCCATCGAATAGGTCTTGCTGAGTGAGGTGAACTCGACCGCCACATCCTTGGCACCCGGCACCTGAAGGATGGAGGGCGTGGGGTTGCCGTCATAATAAAGTTCGGAATAGGCAAGGTCGGACAGCACCCAGACCTTGTTCTCCTTCGCCCAGGCGACAAGGCGCTCGTAGAAGGCGAGATCGACCGTCTCGGCCGTCGGATTGCTGGGATAGCCGACGACGAGGATCGAGGGGCGCGGCACGGTGAAGGCCATCGCCCGCTCCAGCGACTGCCAATAATGCTCGTCGGGTGTGGTGGGAACCGACCGGATGGTTGCACCCGCGATGATGAAGCCGAACATGTGGATCGGGTAGCTGGGGTTGGGCGCCAAAACGACATCGCCCGGTGCGGTGATCGCGGTGGCGAGGCTGGCGAGACCCTCCTTCGACCCCATTGTCACGACAACTTCCGTCTCGGGGTCGAGATCGACGCCAAAGCGGCGGCCGTAATAATTGGCCTGCGCGCGGCGCAGTCCCGGAATGCCCATCGACTGGGAATAGCCATGGGCGCTCGGCTTCTGCGCGACTTCGCACAGCTTGGCGATCACATGGTCGGGTGGCGGCAGATCGGGATTGCCCATGCCGAGGTCGATAATGTCCTCCCCACCGGCTCGCGCGGCGGCCCGCATCGCATTCACTTCAGCGATGACATAGGGCGGCAGGCGCTTCATGCGGTAGAATTCTTCGGACATTGGGGCTTTCCTAAAAGCTCGGCGTAAGGAATAGTGGGCGACACGCAATCACTGTGTCACAGATCCGGCTATAACCCGCTGGACTGCGCCGCGCCAGTGAAAGCGGCGACATAGACCATACCGGGAGGATGAAGGTGGCCATGAATGCACGGGATGCCATGGAACCCCGCCTCCCCACTCTTAACGAAATGCAGCAATGGACACAGGTGCTCGGCCGCGCGCAGCAACTGCTGCTCGAACAGGCGGCGGGCGCGACGGGGCAGGCCCTGCCATTCGATGCTGCCGCTGTCGCGCGTATACAGTCCAGCTTCGCCGACGAGGGACTGGCTTTGTGGCAGCGTTTCCTCGATTCCGGCGGGCTGCTGCGCAATCAGCCGGAGCCGCCCCCGCCCGGCAGCCCGGCAGGCGCGAAGGACCGCCGCTTTTCCGACCCGGCCTGGGCCGATCACCCCTTTTATGACCTGATCCGGCAAAGCTATCTGCTGATCTCGGACTATCTGATGCGCCTGACCGACGCGGTGGACGGCGTTGATCCCAAGCAGAAGGCCAAGCTGCGCTTCGCGACCAACGGCCTGCTCGATGCCCTGTCGCCCACCAACTTCCCCCTCACCAATCCGCTCGTCGTCCAGAAGACGATCGAGAGCGGCGGCCAGAATCTGGTAAAGGGCCTTCAGCATATGCTGGCCGATATGGAAAAGGGGCAGCTCACCCACACGGACGGCTCCGCTTTCGAAGTCGGCCGTAATATCGCCTCTACGCCGGGCAAGGTGATCAAGGAGACGCCGCTCTACCAACTGATCCATTATGCGCCATCGACCGACAAGGTGCTGGCGACCCCGCTGATCATCTTTCCGCCCTGGATCAACCGCTTCTACATTCTCGACCTCGCGCCGGAGAAGAGCTTCGTCAAATGGGCGGTGGATCAGGGCCTCAGCGTCTTTCTCGTCTCGTGGAGGTCGGCCGACGCATCGATGAAGGACCTGATCTGGGACGATTATATCGAACAGGGGCAGATCGACGCGATCGATACCGTGCGCGATCTGCTGAAGGTGCAGAGCGTGCATACGATCGGCTATTGCGTGGCGGGAACCACGCTTGCCGCCACGCTGGCGCTGCTCGCCGCGCGCGGGGAGGCGGACAAGGTCGCGAGCGCCACCTTCTTCACCGCGCAGGTGGATTTCAGCAAGGCGGGCGATCTGACCCTGTTCGTTGATGACGAGCAGATGAAGATGGTGGAGCAGCTGTCCTCCGGCGGCTTTCTGGACGGGCGCTACATGGCCGCGACCTTCAACCTGCTGCGCGGGCGCGACCTCATCTGGAACTATGTGGTCAATAATTATCTGCTTGGACAGGATTATCCGCCCTTCGACCTGCTTTACTGGAATGGCGACACAACAAACCTGCCGGCGCGCTGGCACAGGGATTATCTGACGCAGCTTTACCGCGACAATCTGCTGGTCCAACCCGGCGCGGTCAGCGTTTCGGGCACGCAGATCGACCTGCGGCAGGTCAAGACCCCCGCCTATGTCCAGGCGGGCAAGGAGGATCATATCGCCCCGGTCGAAAGCGTGTGGAAGCTGACGGAGCATTTCACCGGTCCCGTCCGCTTCCTGCTCGCCGGGTCCGGCCATATCGCCGGCGTCATCAATCCGCCCGCTGCCAACAAATATCAATATTGGGCATGCGAGGAGGCGCAGCCTTCGCTCGAAGCTTTCCTAGACAAGGCGCAGGAGACGAAGGGCAGCTGGTGGCCCGATTGGATCGAGTGGATTCGCGAGCGCGACCCTGCGCAAGTGGCGGTCAGGGGCGCGCGGGTGCCAGGCAAGGGCAAGCTCAAGCCCGTCGAAGATGCGCCCGGCCGATATGTCAGGTTGCGCTAAGTCCTTCACTTGCCTCGTCTATGCGGCAGGCGGCACTTCCCTTACGGCAAGCTGTCTGAAATAATTTTGCTGCACCGCACAAAATGGCTTGCAAACATCTGTCCGAATCAATATTGTGCACTGCAGCAAACGGAGGATGGCATGGCCGGTACCCCCAAGAATGTGCGTGCAAAGACGGGCCCCGTTAAGGCGTCGTCAACCCTGTCGGCGAGCGAGGCGCTGAAGGCCGCTGAAGCGGCGATCTCACCTCCCGCCAAGCCGGCCAAGAGCCCGGCAGTTTCCAAGGCACCGGCGCCCAAGGCGGCGCCGCCCAAGCCTGAACCCGCTGTCGCGGCCAACCCGCTGGCTGCGATCGCCGCGACCACCGCAGTGGATGCGGCGCCCGAGCCTGTTCCCGTATCGGAGCCGGTGCCCGACCCGGTCATCGCTCCCACTCCTGAGCCGCTCGTGCAGGCAGCGTCGGCGGCGCCGCAAGAAGCCAAGAGCCTGTCATCCAAGGCCGGGCCGGTAGAGCCCATATCGCTGCCCGCCACAGAAGGAACCAAGATAATGAACGACGTGATCGAAACCGGAAAGAAGTTCGCTGAAGAAACCAAGGCCAAGTTCGAAACCGCCTATGCCGATTTCAACGAGAAGGCCAAGGTGAACGTCGAGAAGTCGACGAAGGCGCTGGAAGAGTTCAGCGACATCGCCAAGGGCAATGTCGAGGCGCTGGTCGAATCCGGCAAGATCGCTGCCAAGGCGTTCGAAACGCTGGGTCAGGAAGCCGTCGACTACAGCCGCAAGAGCTTCGAAAAGGCGACCGCCTCGATCAAGAGCTTTTCGACGGTGAAGACCCCGACCGAATTTTTCCAGCTGCAGAGCCAGCTCCTGTCGAGCAGCTTCGACGAAATGACCAAGGAAGCGGCTAAGAGCAGCGAAGCGCTGATCAAGCTCGCCGGCGAAGTGGCCCAGCCGCTGACCGCCCGCGTGACCGTGGTCACCGACAAGGTGAAGTCGCTCGCCGTTTGATCGGCTGAGCCACTACGACTATTGAGGAACGGCCCCAGCCTTCGCGGGGCCGTTTCTTTTTTCCGGTTCACCCTCCGACAGGGCGCGAACCGCTGCCGGACCCCTTGCCATAGAAGCGGGAATCGCCATATTCTTCCCCATCATGAACAGTATCTTGGCAACGGCATATCCCGTAATGATGGCGGGCAGGGATCAGGACGACCAGGGCGACGGCACGGGCGGTCCCAATGTCGGCATCGCCACGCGCACCCGTGCGCGGACGAAAAAGCCCTCCCTCTACAAGGTGCTGATGCTGAACGATGACTACACGCCGATGGAATTCGTCGTGCACGTGCTTCAGCAATTTTTCCGCATGGATATGGAGGAGGCGACTCGCGTCATGCTCCATGTGCACCAGCGCGGGGTCGGGGTCTGCGGCATCTTCAGCTATGAGGTTGCGGAAACCAAGGTGAACCAGGTGATGGACTTCGCCCGGCAGAACCAGCACCCCCTTCAGTGCACGCTGGAAAAGGCCTGACCACAGCCGCTTCCGCCTGCTCTTAAAGCAGGCTAGGTTCGGCCCGTGACAAGGGAGAAGGAGCCTGCCGCCTACGACCTTGCCGTGATCGGCGGCGGGATCAACGGCTGTGGCATCGCCCGCGACGCGGCGGGGCGCGGAGCCAAGGTGCTGCTGCTGGAGCGCGGCGACCTGGCGCAGGGGACATCCTCCGCCTCTACCAAGCTCATCCATGGCGGCCTGCGTTATCTGGAGCATCGGGAGTTCGGACTCGTCCGCGAATCCCTTGCCGAGCGCGAGCGGCTCTGGGCTATGGCGCCGCACATCATCCGCCCGATGCGCTTTGTCCTGCCTTGGGTAGCCGGATTGCGCCCGCGCTGGCTGCTGCGCCTCGGCCTCTTTCTCTACGATCATCTGGGCGCTCGCCACGCCTTGCCGCCGACGGAGAGCATCGATCTGCGCCGCCATCCCGCCGGAAGGCCGCTGAAAGCCGGTTTCAAGAGAGGCTATGTCTATTCTGACGGCTGGGTCGACGACGCTCGTCTGGTGATCCTCAATGCCCGCGACGCGGCGGACCGGGGCGCGGATATCCGTACCCGGACCGAGGCGTTGGCTTTGGCGCGGCGCGGCGCTGAATGGGCCATCCTCACCCGGCACACGGACGGCAGGGAGGAGAGCTTCCGTGCCCGCGCGGTGGTCAACGCGACCGGCCCGGGCGTGCTCGACCTGTTGCGCCGCGCCCATGGAGACGCGAGCCGGTCGGTCCGGCTGGTACGCGGATCGCATATCGTGGTGGCTCGCCTGTTCGACCATGGCTTCGCCTATTTCTTCCAACTGCCCGACGGCCGCATCTTCTTTGCCATTCCCTACGCGCATGACTTCACGCTGATTGGCACCACCGACCGCGATCATCATGGCTCGCCGGATCATGTCCGCCCCAGTGAGGAGGAGATCGCCTATTTGTGCGAGGGGGCGAACCGCTATTTCGCCCGCGCGATCTCGCCGCAGGATGTGATCTGGGCCTATGCCGGCGTTCGCCCGCTTGTCGATGACGGCGCCGGCCGGCCGGAGGCAGCGACGCGCGGTTATCGGCTGGAGCTGGAGGGGGAGCCGCCGCTGCTCAACATCTATGGCGGCAAGATTACCACCTATCGCCATCTTGCCTGCGAAGCGGTCGAGCGGCTGAGGCCATTTCTGCCCAGACTGGCGAAGGTGGACTGGACCGCCGCCGCGCCGCTGCCAGGTGGCGACTTCCCGATGCGCGGCCTTGACAAGCTGATCGCCGATCTTGGCTGCGACTATCCCTTTCTTGACTATGCCTCGGTCCAGCGCATCGCCAGCGCCTATGGAACGTGCGCCCGCGACTGGCTGGGCGATGCGCAGGGCATGGCGGACCTCGGCGTTCATTTCGGCCATGGTCTGACGGAATCGGAACTGCGCTATCTGATAACGCGCGAGTGGGCGGTGACGGCTGAGGATATTCTCTGGCGTCGCACCAAGCTCGGGCTCAGGCTGGATGCCGGGCAGAAGGCACGGCTCGATCAATGGTTGCGGGAGAGGGCATGAGCGAACGGAGCATCCTGGTGCTGGATGAAGGCACGACATCGACGCGGGCGATGCTCTATGCGCCGGAGGGCACACGGCTTGGCATGGCCCAGGCTGAACTCACCCAATTTTATCCGCAGCCCGGCTGGGTCGAGCAGGACGCCGCCGAGATATGGGAACGAACGCTGCGTTGCGCGCGGCAGATGGTGGCGCAAGCAGGCGGCGCGGATCGGATCGCCGCGATCGGCATCACCAACCAGCGCGAAACCGTGATTGCGTGGGATCGGCGTAGCGGCGAGCCGCTTGCCCGCGCCATCGTCTGGCAGGACCGGCGTACCGCCGACCGCTGCGCCGCGCTGCGGGAGGCGGGCCACGAGCCGGCGGTGCAGCGATGCACCGGCCTCGTCATCGATCCCTATTTCTCGGCCACCAAGATGCGGTGGCTGCTCGATCATGTTCCCGCCCTGAAGGAGGCGGGGGACGCGCTGGCGCTGGGTACGGTCGAAAGCTGGCTGGTGTGGAAGCTGACCGGGGGGCTGCATGTCAGCGACGCCACCAATGCCAGCCGGACGCAATTGATGAGCCTGGAAGGCGGCGATTGGAACGCTGGCCTGTGCGAACTGTTCGGCGTGCCGATGCGCGCGCTGCCCGCGATCGTCGACAATGCGGGCGCGCTCGGCGAGACGGTGGCCCAGTGGTTCGGCGGCATGATCCCGATCCGGGGCCTCGCGGGCGACCAGCAGGCGGCATCGATCGGGCAGGGCTGTCTGAAGCCCGGCAGTGCCAAGGCGACGCTCGGCACCGGAGCCTTTGTCCTCGCCAATATGGGAAGGGCGGTCCCGGCGTCGGCGCACCGGCTGCTTGGGACGCTGCTCTACCGGCTTGGCGTGGAGCGCGCCTTCGCTCTGGAGGGATCGATCTTCGTTGCCGGCAGCCTGGTGAAGTGGCTGCGCGACAGTATGGGCCTGATTGCAACCGCCGCGGAAACGGAGGCGATGGCGCGATCCGTGCCGGACAGCGGCGGCGTCATCCTGCTTCCCGCATTCGCGGGGCTAGGGGCTCCGCACTGGCAACCCGACGCCACCGGGGTGATCAAGGGTCTGACGCTGGGTACGAGCCGCGCCCATATCGTGCGGGCCGCACTCGAATCCTTCTCGCACCAGCTGCACGATCTGAAGCAGGCCTTCACCGCCGATGGAGCGCCCTGGGAACAACTTGCGCTCGATGGCGGGATGAGCGCGAACAATTGGGTCGCGCAGGATGTAGCGGACATTCTGGACCTGCCGGTGATGCGCCCGGCCGATGTCGAGACGACCGCACGGGGCGCAGCCATGCTGGCCGCTGTCGGCGCTGAATTACATCCGTCATTGGAAGCTGCTGCGAAGGCCATGGCATCACCGGCGACCCGCTTCAACCCTGCCATGGAAGCGGGAACACGGGAACAGAGGCTCAGCGGCTGGCATAGCTTTTTTTGAGCGCGGCTTTGGTTGCACCTCCCTATCATCCTTAATCCGGATCATGACCATATTTTAACCATATCCCTGTTAGCCAAGAGCAAGATGCCCAGCTCGCTCCGTCATACGTCCTCCGCCTTGCCGCCCATCCTGCTCGGCTGTGCCTATTACGCCTTAGCGGTGCTGGCGCTTTGCACGTCCCGTTTCGAAGGCGGGCTGGCATTCATCTGGGGGGCCAATGCCCTGCTCATGGCGCAGCTTCTGGCGTCGAAAGAGCGCCACTGGCCACGCGCCTTGGCCGCCTGTGGCTTGGCCAGCGTCATCGCGACATCGCTTTACGGCATGGGACCGCTCGCGGCCGTGCCGATGGCGGCCCTGAACCTGTTGGAGGCGCTGACCGTCGCCATCCTCTGTCGGCGATATGCGCGCGACGGCAGGATTGGCGGGTCGCCACAGCCGCTGCTCGTCTACGTCGTGGCGCTGTGCGGCCCTGCCAATATCATTGCCGGTGCCGGCGCCGGCCTGGTGGCGGCGCAGCTTACCGGGGCCGCCTTCTCCGCCGCATGGCTGCAATGGTATGCCGGTCATGTGCTGGGCGGTATGACCTGCACGCCGATCCTGATGATGTTCATGAAGGGCGAATATCGGCGCTGGCTGGAACAATCCTCTTGCCGCGAGCGAGTCGAAGCGGCGGGCCTGCTGCTGCTCTTCGCGCTCGCCACGGCGTTCGTCTTTTATGTCGCGCGTTATCCGATGCTGTTTGCTCTTACCCTGCCGATGCTGCTGATCGTCTTTCGCGTCGGCAATCTGGCGACGGCGGCGGCGGTCATGATTCTGGCGCTGATCGGCGGGATCGCGACGATGACCGGACATGGGCCGCTGCATATGGTTCCGGGCACGCTCGGCCTGCGGATGCAGTTTTTTCAGCTCTACCTCGCCTTCACCTATCTGCTGTCCACGCCGATGGCCGCCGAACTGAACAGCCGGCGCCTGCTGTTCCAGATGTTGCAGGAAAGCGAAGCGCGTTACCGCACGATCGCGGAAAATAGCGGCGACGTGGTGCTCAATATCAATGTTGAGGGGGTTATCGGATACGCATCCCCCTCTGCGGCGGAGCAGATGGGCTGCGCGCCGGAAATGCTGATCGGCCAGGATGCGGCGAAGCTGGTCGATCCGCGCGATCGCGTTCGCGTGATCGCGACGCATCGACGGGCGCTGGCTCAGCCCGGCCAGGTGCAGACCGTGGAGTTCCGCCCCCTCGTCTCGGCCAGCGAACTGCAATGGTGCGAGATGGTGACGCGCGCGGTGCTGGATGAGCGGGGCCGGGCGACGGGCGTGGTCAGCACGATACGTGACATGTCCCGCCACAAGGCGCGCCAGCAGGCGTTGCTACAGGTGGCGGCGCAGGATTCGCTGACCGGAGCCGACACGCGCCGCGCCTTCATGGGAAAGCTGGAGCAGGAGATCGAGCGCGTGCGGCGCGGCCAGCGCTCCTGTCTGCTGCTGATCGACATCGATCACTTCAAGGCGGTGAACGACCAGCATGGTCATGGCGCGGGCGACCGCGTGCTGGCGGGCTTCGTCGAGCGGCTTCGGCCGGGGCTGCGCGGGATCGACAGCGTCGGCCGCCTTGGCGGGGAGGAGTTCGCCATCTTGCTGAGCGGCACCGACATCAATTGCGCCAGCATGATCTGCGAGCGGTTGCGGCTGATGGTCGCGGGAAGCCCGGTTCGGCTCGACGCGGACCGCCATGTGGCAGTGACGTTCAGCGCCGGTCTGGTGGAATTGGACGCGCTGAGCAGCTGCAGCGAACTGCTCGATGCGGCAGACAAGGCGCTGTACCGCGCCAAGCATAGCGGGCGTAACTGCCTGCGCCATGCGGCCTGACCCGACCGACCGAGGGGCCGGCATCAAAAAAGACGGGATGATATGTTGTAACTTTTCACGCTCCCCCTTATGTAGCGTGCACCATGCCGATCAGCCTTCGCCAACATCTTCTCAACGGGCGCCTTGACCGCCTCGCGATCGCGCTGTCGGGCATGTGCGTCGCGCATTGCTTCATCTCTGCGGTGGTGCTGGGTCTGCTGGCTTCGGCCGGAGGTATTTTCGAAAGCCCGATCTTCCATGAGGTCGGACTTTTGCTGGCGATCCTGCTGGGCGCCGTCGCGCTCGGCCACGGCGTGTTTTCCCATGGCTTCATGATGCCTGCCGCCATCGGCTCGCTGGGCCTCGGGATCATGGCCGGCGCGCTCACCATGGATCATGGGCTGCAGGAAAGCGCTTATACGCTGCTGGGCGTCGCCATATTGGCGCTGGGCCACGACCTCAATCACCGCGCCGGGCGATAATTTCTAACCCGGTTGGGAAGAGGGGGGCGCTGCCCCCTTCTTCATTGGCGCCGCGTTCAGATGTGCTTGCGATCGATCCGATGCTCGCCCTTTACCCAGCGCACGGTTCCGGTGCTGGCGCGCATGACGACGCTCTCCGTCGTGAGCTTGCCGCCGGGCAGGCGCTTGACCCCCGCGAGCAGCGAGCCGTCGGTCACGCCCGTCGCGGCGAAGATGCAGTCGCCCTTGGCCAGTTCCTTCAGATCATAGACTTTGTCGAGATCGGTGATGCCCCATTTGCGGGCGCGGGCGCGTTCGTCATCGTTGCGGAAAAGCAGCTTGCCCTTGAACTGTCCGCCGACACAGCGCAGCGCGGCGCAGGCCAGCACGCCCTCCGGCGCGCCACCCGACCCCATATACATATCGACATTGGTTTCAGGATCCGTGGTCGCGATCACGCCCGCGACGTCGCCATCGGGGATCAGCATGATGCCGCAGCCGATCTCGCGCAGCTCGCCGATCAGCTTCTCATGGCGCGGCCGGTCAAGGACGCAGACGATGATTTCATGCGGATCGACGCCCTTCGCCCGGGCGACGGCCTCCACATTCGCCCGCACGCTCCTGTTCATGTCGATGATGTCCTCGGGCAGCCCAGGCCCGACGGCCAGCTTTTCCATATAGACGTCAGGCGCGTTCAGCAGCCCGCCTTCCTCTGAAATCGCCAGCACGGCAAGCGCGTTCGGTCCAGCCTTCGCGGTGATGGTCGTACCCTCGAGCGGATCGAGCGCGATGTCGATGCGAGGACCGGTGCCGATCGCGTTGCCGACTTTCTCCCCGATGTAGAGCATCGGCGCCTCGTCGCGTTCGCCTTCGCCGATGACGACGGTGCCGTCCATGTAGAGATCATTGAAGGCTAGCCGCATCGCCTCGACCGCGGCGGCGTCGGCAGCCTTCTCATCGCCACGGCCGATGAGCTTCGACGCGGCGATGGCTGCGGCCTCCGTCACGCGCACCATTTCGAGCACCAGAACGCGATCCAGAATCGAGCTTGCCTGCACCATAGTCATTCCTCTCCCCGCAGCCTTGGCCGCCACATGGGGGCGGTGGATAGGATGTCGCCCCCCGCTTGTCGAGCCGGCCGCTTTCCGACCCTGCGCTTTTCGACGGCGGGATGCAACGAAAGCCCGCTTTGCTGCGTTGCCCAACAATATCAAAAGGGTTGTAGATGATCGTCCTGCTGATTGCCGCCAGCCTGACCAGCCAATCAGTGGCGCCCCCGGCCTCTGTCGGGCGACCCGCCCGGTGCGATATTGTTCCTTCCCTCTGCCTGGGGGGGACGCGCGCCCCCACGTTGCCGCTGATCGGCGCGGCAGTTCCGGCGGATGATGCGAAGATGTCCGCCTACCGCTTCGACGCGCGGCCGTGCAGGATCGTCGGGGCGCAATGCATGAAGCGGGCCAACCGCCAGCTCTTCCGTCTGGGTGAGCCCATCACCCAGACGCTGCTGCGCAGTTTCGGGCTGGATTAACCGCTCAATCGAGGATGTGCATGACCATCGGCGTCTGCAGCAGGCTGTCCGATCCGGCCAGCCGCTCCAGCGTGTTGAGCACGCAGCGCTCCTCGCCCGCATGGGTCACGATGGCAACCAGCACTCCGTCCGCCTGGTTGGCGCCGCGCTGGATCATGCTTTCGATGGAGACGCCTGCGTCACGCGTGGCGGCGGCGATTTCCGCGAGCACACCAGGGCGGTCCTGCACCTTGAAGCGCAGATAGGCACGGCCGACGCGCGCGCCGGCGTCGGCGGGATGCTGCTGCGCGAGCGCTGCTACCGGCATGGCGAGCGCATCGCCATATTCGTCGCGCGCGACGTCGATCAGGTCCGCGACGACCGCCGACGCCGTCGGCCCGTCACCGGCTCCGCGACCCTGGAAGAAGAGGCGGCCGACGAAATTGCCCTCCGCCACGACCGCGTTCAACGATCCGTCCACATGGGCGAGCGGATGATCGAGCGGCACCAGCATCGGGTGGACCCGCTGGAACAGGCCCTCCGGCCCATTTTCCGCCATGCCTACCAAGCGGATGCGATAGCCGAGCGCCGCCGCTTCGGCGATGTCGGCGGCGATGACGTGACGGATGCCGGTGATCGCCACATTGTCGAAGTCCAGTTCCGTCCCGAAGGCGAGGCCGGCAAGGATCGTCAGCTTGTGCGCGGCATCGATGCCGTCGATATCGAAGCTCGGATCAGCCTCGGCATAGCCCAGTTCCTGCGCTTCCTTGAGCACCTCGCCAAAGCCGCGCCCTTCCTTCTCCATCGTGGTCAGGATGTAATTGCAGGTGCCGTTGAGGATGCCGTAGACACGGCTGATCTCGTTCGCGGCGGCGCCTTCGCGCATGCCCTTGATCACGGGGATGCCGCCCGCGACCGCCGCTTCATATTTGAGCGCAACGCCAGCCTTCTCTGCCAGCGCGGCAAGGTCCAGCCCATGATGCGCCAGCATCGCCTTGTTCGCGGTGACAAAGGGTTTGCCGACGCTGAGGCACTGGCGGGCGAGGGTGAGGGCAGGGCCATCCGCGCCGCCGATCAACTCCACCACCACGTCGATATCCTCGCGCGTCGCCAGCGTCGTCATGTCGTCGACCCACTCATAGGGAGTCAGGTCGACGCCGCGATCCTTGTTCCGGTCACGCGCGGAAATGGCGACGACCTGGATCGGGCAGCCGGCGCGGCGCGCAATGAGGTCGGCATTGGTCTGAAGCAGCCGAATAACCCCTCCGCCCACCGTGCCGAGGCCGACGAGCGCGACGCGCAGCGGGGCATGGCGGTGCAGATTGGTCATGGCGTCTTCTCGTCCTTCCGGCTGGGATGAAGCCGCGCTGATAGCCGCCTGCGCGCTCCTGTCCAAGGAAAAGGATCAGCCGGTCCGACGTGTCCGGCCGCATGCGCCCAGCGCTTGCACGACGATCTGATAATCTGCTCGCGCCGCCTCCGCGTCCTGCGGGGAGAGCGCCCGGACCGATCGCGCAGGCAATGTGGAGGGCAGGCCGCAGGCGAGGCGATACCATAGCAGGCTCCCCCGCTCGGGCGGACGCGCGGCTTCATCGACAATCTCGCCGAGCGCGACCGCCCAGCGCGGCTGCTGTCCTGGCCGCCGCAGGATCGACAGCGACACAGGGTCGCCATTCTCCGTGCGCAGGAAGATTTGCGTCTCTCCTTCGCCGGCGACGGTGCCGGCGACGTGAAACGCATCGCCAAGGCCGATGATTCGCGGGGGAGCGTTTGTCGCGACCAGCTCGGACAGAATTCCCTTCACGCGGCTGGCCGCATCGGGGCTGGCCGTGATCTGGGCGTCGCGGGCGACAAGCTGGATTTCCCCGGGGCGTCCACCGGGACGCGCGAACAGGATGACCCGCATCTTCTTGAGCTTGGGGATCTTGCCGCGCTCATCCAGACGGGCATCGTAGAGATAGCGCACTGTCGGGCTGATCCCACCCTCACCGCGAATCAGATTGGTGACGTCAGCCTCCACATACACTCTTCGATAGCCGGCGGGGACCGTTCCAGCCCGATCGGGCTTGAGGCTGATGATGTTGCCAATTCGCGCCTCTGCCACCAGCGGCGCCATGTCGGCGAGGTCGGCGATATCGGCATAGGACAGGCCTCCGACGCGATCCGCAGCGCTTGCTGCCGCGTTCTCGCTGGGCGGCTGAGCCACGGAAATCTGCGACTGTGCGGCAAAAATGAGGCAAGCCAGGGCCGCGGCCTGAAACGTAATGGTGGATTTCTTTTTCATCTTCGTCCTATGATGGCGGAGCGTGGCAACTATGTCACATGCAAGTCTTTCTCCTGTGGAATGGTAGCCGCAAATGATCCAATCGATAAAGCGTTTGCGTGCCACGATGCGCCGCGATAGGAGTTCGCACGGTAGCAAATGAACGGATAGGGGCCAAGATGACCGGGGTAGCCCGGCCAGCTCGGGCCGTTTTTGGCTTATTTGCCGATAATCAACTGGTAAAGCTGAGTTAAGGAGTGTCGTTGCCGAATGGCCTATGCTGACCACTCGCAAGGGTCGAGTCGTACGATCTCGATCGTTATCGTCGCCCTGATTCACGCTGTTCTGGGTTATGCCTTCGTCACCGGCCTTGGCATGAAATATGTCAAAAAGGCGGCGGAACAGCTGAACGTGATCGACGTGAAGGAGGAACCACCGCCACCGGACGAGGAGCCGCCGCCGCCGCCGCCAGACCAGCCGGTCGAACCGCCGCCGGTTGTGGCCCCGCCGCCGATCGTCCAGACCCCGGTCCAGGCGCCGCCGGTCCAGACGGTTCGTACGCCTCCGCCGGTGTTCAACCCGGTTCCGGTCGCCGCACCGCCGCCGCCGGCCCCTCCGCCGCCGCCGCCGGTCGCCGCTACCCGCGCTGCTCCCCGCAGCAATCCGGGCAGCTGGTTGAGCGACGCCGACTATCCGAGCCGCGCTCAGCGTGAAGAACGTTCGGGTACGGCCGGGTTCCGTCTGGAAATCGGCCCGGATGGTCGTGTCACCAGCTGCAACATCACGTCCTCGACCGGTCATTCCGACCTTGACGAGGCAACCTGTCGACTGCTGCCGAAGCGCGCGCGCTTCAAGCCAGCCGTGGGCAGCGATGGGCAGCCGATGGCCGATACTTATAACGGCCGTATCACCTGGCGCCTGCCGGAATGATTTGAAGGGCAGGCGGGCACCAAGCTACTCAGTGCTGCCTCCCCTGATTTATTGATCCTTTGAGAGGGAAGTCTTGAAAATGTTGATTTCTATCGCAGCGGCCGCCGCGCCGAAGTCGGAGAACCCGTACGGCCTGATGGAAGCCCTTGAGCAGGGCGGTACCATTGCCTGGACCGTGTTCATCATCCTTTGCGCCATGTCGGTTGGCACTTTCTACATTTTGTTCACCAAGCTGATCGAGCAGCAGAAGGTCATCAACCAGGGCAAGAAGGTGCGTGCATCCTTCTGGCGCGCCGCCAACCTGCGCGAAGGTTCGGCCAAGCTGGAGAAGAACTCGGCCTACAAGCAGATCGTCGACGACGGCATCAAGGCTCAGGACGAGCATGGCAAGCTGAAGGATCCGGTCGAAGCGCATGACTGGCTGCACGGCTCGCTCGCTCGCTCGGAAGCCGCGATCAACTCGAGCCTCGGCACGGGCCTGGCGTTCCTCGCCACCGTCGGTGCGACCTCGCCGTTCATCGGTCTGTTCGGTACGGTTATCGGTATCTACCGCGCGCTCATCAAGATCGGTGCTGCCGGTCAGGCCTCGATCGACGCCGTTGCCGGCCCGGTCGGTGAAGCTCTGATCATGACCGCTTTGGGTCTGGCCGTGGCCGTTCCCGCGGTGCTCGCCTACAACTTCCTGCAGCGCCGCAACAAGTCGATCGCCGAACAGCTGAACGGTTTCACCGTCGACCTGCTCGCCTATCTGGTTTCGGACGGCGCCGTGAAGCCCTCGATCGCCGCTGCTCCGGCCGCTGCGGGCGCAAAGCCGGCTGCTGCTCCGACCAAGGCCTGATCGGCTTAAGGTGCCGGTGCGGGAACCGGGCGGACGGCTGCGGCCGCCGCGGTTCCCCGCCGGAAGTGGGCCTCGCTCAGGCGGGGCACCATCGAGACGCATGTTAGGAAATTATCAATGGCAATGAGTGTTGGCTCCGACGGCGGTGATGATACCCCGATGTCCGACATCAACACGACGCCGCTCGTCGACGTCATGCTGGTGTTGCTCATCATCTTCCTCATCGCGGTCCCGGTCGTCGTTCAGACGGTTCAGCTGCAGCTCCCCAAGGTCGCGTTCGAGCCGACGACGACGAAACCGGAAAATGTTTCCCTGTCGATCACGACAGGCTCGGACGGTAGCTGTGCGGTCTATTGGAACCTGACCCGCGTGTCCTCGAACGAGCTGCTCGACCGTGCGGTCGCGAAGCTTGAAGCGGACATCAAGAAGGCTGGCGGTGTTGAAAATCTGACGCCCGAGGATCTGCCCGAAGTGCATATCCGCGGCGACATCAACACGCCTTATCGGTGCATCGGCGGGACCATCTATACGATGCAGCGCGCCGGTTTCCCGAAGGTCGGCTTCATCTCCGAGCCCGAACCGGGTTCGCAGACGCGGCGGCTTTAAGTTCCACTTGTTTGTTGACGCATTTTCGAGGCCCATGTCCGCCCGTCGGCCGTTCCTCGAAAATGCTCTAGGAGTATCGCCATGGCAATGAGTGCCGGAAAAGACGATGGCGAACCGATGATGGAAATGAACACGACGCCGTTGATCGACGTCATGCTCGTTCTCCTCATCATGTTCATCATCACCATCCCGATCCAAACCCATGCGGTGAAGATCGACCTGCCGCAGAATGCGCCGCCGACCGATAGCGTGATCGACCCTGTGAAAAACAAGGTCGCGATTGATGCTGGTGGCGTGATTACCTGGAATGGATCTGGCATCGATTTGCTGACGCTGCGTCAGTATCTGCAGCAGTCGCTGCGCTTGCCCGTCGAGCCTGAGCTGCAGTTCCAGCCGAACGCGCAGACCCGCTATGTCGTCGTCGACCAGGTGTTGGCGGAGATCAAGCGTGCCGGCGTGACGAAGCTCGGCTTCGTCGGCAACGAGCAATACGGCAATTTCTAACTCGGCATGGCGGACTTGGTTGGTGCACAAGCCGAAAAGTTCGCCCGCCGATAACGAGCGCTGAGCAAGCGTTGGAGCATCGGACTCAGGGCCTTCGCTCCAGGGACGGAATACGCCGCCGCCGTCTGGCCGGGAATGTATGACTTCCCGTTTCCGGGTTGGCGGGGCGACGCGAACGTCCTCTCGCACCTTGTTCGACCTTGTAGGGGGGCTGCTGCGGCGGCCCCTTATTTTATGGGTGCCAGTGAGCGCCTTAATGCTTTTTTCACTCTGTTCGCCGATGATGCGCCGATCATCACGGCATCGGATCATGCGCGCGAAATTTCAGATCGACCCGGTAAGGAATGACGGCCGCTTGGTGGAGCGCTGTGCCGCGCTGATCCCCGTCAAATTGCGGCGTCCGGGCGAGAACTGGTTCAAGAGCCAGATTTCCGATATTTCGATCACGGGCTTCCGGCTCCAGAGCTTCATGAAGCTCAACATGCATGACGAGCTTTGGATCATGCTCCCCGGCTTTGAGGGGCGGCGCGTGCGGGTGATGTGGACGCGCGGCCATGAATCGGGCTGCATCTTCGAGCGGCCGCTTCATCCCGCGATCCTGGATCACATCCTTAAAATCTGCGCCTGACCGAGCTCGGCGCGAGACGCTTGTGCGTCAGGCGGTGGCCACATCCTGAAATTGCAGGCTGGCTAGCCGGGCATAAAGCCCCTTCTGGGCCATGAGCCCAGCATGATCGCCCTGTTCCACCAGCCGGCCTTCATCAAGCACGATGATCCGATCGGCTGCGCGCACGGTCGCCAGCCGATGGGCGATGACGATCGTCGTCCGCCCGTTCATCAGGCGGCCCAGCGCCTCCTGAACCAGCCGCTCCGACTCGGCGTCCAGTGCTGATGTGGCCTCGTCCAGCAGCAGGATCGGTGCATCGCGCAGCAGGGCGCGGGCAATCGACAGGCGCTGCCGCTGCCCGCCGGAAAGCCGGGTGCCGCCCTCGCCAAGATAGCTGTCGAGCCCCTGCGGCAGGGCTCGCAGGAAGCTCTCCGCATTGGCGGCGCGCGCCGCCGCCCAGATCTGCTCATCCGTTGCGTCCCACCGGCCGTAGCGCAGATTGTCTCGCGCCGACGCTGCGAAGATCACGCTGTCCTGCGGGACCATCGCCATCATCGCACGGACCGCGGCGGGATCGGCACCGGTCAGGGGCACGCCATTCAGCCGGATGGCCCCGCTGTCCGGATCGTAGAAGCGCAGGGCTAACTGGATCAGCGTGGATTTGCCCGCGCCCGATGGCCCCACAATGGCCACCGTCTCGCCTGGAGCAATGTCCAGAGTGACGCCATGGAGCGCCGCTTGATCCGGCCTTGTGGGATAATGGAAATGAACGTCATCGAACTGCAGGCGGGCACCGTCGCTGCCTCGCGGGATCGGAGCCGGCATCTCTGGCGTCAGGATCTGCGGCGCTGCGCTCATCAGTTCATGCAGCCGGCCTGCCGCACCCGCTCCGCGCAGCAGGTCGCCCCAGGTTTCAGAGAGGGCGCCAAAGGCCCCCGCGACGAGGCCACCGGTCAGCACGAAAGCCGCGATGCTGCCACCTGACAGACGGCCCGCCGCGACGTCGAGCGCTCCTTGCCACATCACCGCCGTGATCGATCCGAACACCAGACCGATGACCAGCGCCGTCATGATGGCGCGCAGTCGAATGCGGCGGCGCGCGGTGGCGAAGCCTTCATCCACCGCCGCATCGAACCGCGCCGCCTCCCGCGCTTCCTGACCGAAGGCCTGCACGATCTTCATGGCGCCCAGCGTTTCGGCGGTGACGCTGCCGACCTCGGCGAGACGGTCCTGGCTCGCGCGCGACAGTTTGCGCACCCGCCGCCCCAGAGAGATCATCACGACCAGAATGAAGGGAATGCCGAGCAGCAGCATCGCCGCCAGCTTGGGCGCGAGGGCGAAAAGATAGATGAGGCCGCCAGCGCCCGTCACCAGGTTGCGCAGAGCGACGGAGACGGTCGATCCCACCACCTGGTCGATGATCGCGGTGTCGGCGGTCATGCGCGAGGCGATTTCGGAAGGGCGGTTCTCTTCGAAGAAACGAGGCTCCTGCCGCAGCAGATTGGCCTGCGTGGCGGAGCGGATATCGGCGACCACACGCTCGCCGAGCCAGGACACGAAGTAGAAGCGCGCTGCCGAGGCCAGCGCCAGGATGACGACGATCAGCAGCAGATATTCGAACCAGCGGCTGATATCGCCCCCGCCCATGAAGCCCCGGTCGATAACCAGTCGGAAGCCGCTGGGGATGGCGAGCGTCGCCGCCGACGATATGAGCAGCGCCAGCAGCGCGCCGGCTATGTGGCCCGGATAGCGGCTGGCGAAGCGCCAGATCATCGACAGGCTGCCGAGCGGCGGGCGCGCGTCGCGGCGCGGCGATGATGGTGCGACTTCCTCCATGCGCGCGCGCTTAGCAGGCGGCCTTCAAAGCCTCAACGCCGATCAGCGACGTGAGCCTTCAACTCGATGGTGCGATCTCGGCGGCCAGCGCCATGATCCGGCGCGCACTGGCGCGGCCGGTCAGGGCATAGGCCATGTCACCTGCCTCCCAATAAGCGATCACATCGTCCGCGCGGCGGGCCAGCAGCGGACGGGCCTCCGCCGGCGTTTCAGCGCGGTCGGCGAAGAAGGAAAGCTTCTCGCCGCGCGGCGTGCTGATCGACACGGCCACCGCCGGACTATCGGGCGTGGGATAGAGCTGGACGTCATCGATTTTCCACGATGCGGGAATCGGCGGCAGGATGATGCCGGTCGACCGCTGTATCTCCTGAGTATTGAGCGTGGCGCTTTCCACCTGGGATGCCATCGCCTGGCGCAGCAGGCCGGTGCGATGCGAGGCAGCGGCTTCGTCGAGGAAGGTGCTGGCCTGCACCGGCTGCGGAAACTCGCCCAGAGTCCCGCGCGCGATCCAGCCCGTGCCGACCAGCGCCGCCAACGCAGCCGCTCGGCCGAGATGGCGCCACGTCCGTCCGTTCTCATTGTCGTTGGCGACCGGCACGCTCGTGTCGCGCCGACGGCCGACCAGCGTACCCTTGGTTCCGTCATGCTTCAGCCGGAAGTCGATATGCGGCCAGCGCTTGCGCCACCGGCGGGCGACAATCCGCTCGCCGGGCCGTGCGGCGTCGTCCAGCAGCACCACGCCCTTGGGCGACAGCCGGGCGAACAGGCTGTCGGCCGCGCCCCGCACGAGCGGGTGGACCGCCCATGGGGGGCCGTCGATGATGATGAGGTCGATGCTCTCCGGCAGAGCCTCCACCGCATACCAGCGGCCCGGCCAGTCATCGCTCTCTGCGGTCAGGGGCGCGTGGCGCAGATCGGCATGGAGGCCATGATCCTTCAGCCAACTGCGCGTCGCATCCACAAAGCCCCCATGCTGATCGTAGCTGACGAGCCGGCCGCCGCCGTGCAGCGCAAGCGCGCGTGCCGCGATCAGGGTCGAGGCGCCCGCGCCCAGCTCCACCACATTGGCGGGCCGGAGCCGCGCGATCTCGCGCACGATATGGCGCAGGAAGCCGACATCCGCCTTCCAGCTGCCAAGATGCGGAAGCGCGTCATGGGGCAGGCCGAGTTCGTCCAGCAGCGCGCGCTTGTCGGCCTTGCGCCCGCCCGACAGGCTGGCCAGCAGCCACGGCCAGGTGATCGCACCGAAACCGATGCGCCATCCCCAATCCTCCATGCTGTCGGACAGGCGGCGCTGTGCCGCCGAAGCGTCGCGGTCGGCCAAAGGCAGCAAGCCGGTCAATTCACGAGAAGTCACGAGTGCGCCTATCCTTTATGTCGAGGTCTGCTTAGGTCTATGGGGCGATTACGTCGTTTCGCATAGAGCAGCGTCTGTCCTCGTCAAATTTCAGCAATAGGAACGCCGATGACCCGCATAATTTCCGCGACCGTTGAGCGATGGCCAGTGGCGGGCGCCTTCATCATCAGTCGGGGCGCGAAGACGTCGGTGGACGTGGTGGTCTGCACCGTGGGCGATGGAGAGCATGTCGGCCGGGGCGAAGGGACGGCCATTTATTATGAGGGCGAAACGGCGGAAGGCTGCGCCGAGGCGATCAACGGCTATGGAGGGCCGCTGGACCGCGAGGCGCTGCTGGAAACGATGCCGCGCGGCGCGGCGCGCAACGCGCTCGACTGCGCGCTATGGGACCTGGAGGCGAAGCGGGCGGGCGTGCCGGTGTGGCAACTGGCCGGACTTGCCGAACCGGCGCCGCTGCCGACCGCCTTCACCATCAGCCTCAACGACCCCGCCCGGATGGAAGCCGATGCGCGCGCCGCCGCCGCTCGCGGCTTTGGCCTGCTCAAATGCAAGCTGACGGGGGAGGGCGATCGCGCCCGTATCGCCGCCGTGCGGGCCGGCGCGCCGGGCGTGCGGCTGATCGTCGATGCGAATGAGAGCTGGCATGAGCTGGATATCGCGGCGGAGGCGCAGGCGCTGGCTGAACTGGGCGTCGAGATGGTCGAGCAGCCGGTCTTTCATGGGCATGAGGAGCGGCTGGCGGGCGGGCGGTCGCCGCTGCCGCTCTGCGCCGACGAAAGCTGCCACACCCGCGCCGATCTCGACCGTCTGGGGGCTTTCGACGCGGTGAATATCAAGCTCGACAAGGCGGGCGGCCTTACCGAAGCGCTCGCTCTTGCCCGAGAGGCGCGCGCGATGGGCTTCCGGCTGATGGTCGGCTGCATGTTGGGCACGTCGCTCGGCATCGCGCCGGCTGCGCTGGTGGCGCAGGGGGCGGACTGGATCGATCTGGACGGGGCGCTGCTGCTGGCCAAGGATCGGGAGGGCGCACTGGTCATGCAGGAGGGCTTGCTCCATCCCGGCACGCTGTGGGGAAGCGGTCAGTAGCCGAGCGTCAGGCCGACCGCGTAATATTTCGGGCCGACATTGGCCTTCGCCCGGAGCTTCGGGATCAGCGGCATCGCCACCGTGGCGTAGGGACGCGTATAGTCGCCGCTGAACCGCACACCAGCGCCGATCGTCGCGAAGGCGGGCAGGGAGAATGTGCCCTCGACCCGCCCATAAAGCTTGGTGTCGCCGTCGCGCAGGTAGAGGCCGGCGCCGGGAGTCAGGCTGAAGCCGCCAATGTCCAGCGCATAGCCGGCACCGATCTCCGTTCCCCAATGGCCATCCGCGCGGCCGTAGTTAAGCTCGGCGCCAAGCCCTTCGGCCTGTGCGGCGGGAGCAAGGAGGGCGAGCGCGAAGGCGGAGGCTGCGGCCAGTTTGTTCAGCATTGTCATCGTCATGGCGCCGGCGTGATCCGTGCCCTTGAGACAGGCAAGCTGCGCGGGATGAGTTGAGTCGGATTTACGACCGGACGATCAGCCTCGCCCTACTCCCTCTCATCCACCCGGACGACCGGCTGAACCTCCGGATAGGGCATGATCGTGCGACCGTCGGGCGCAGCGGTAAAGCTGGTCTGGGTCGGATAGGCGAACTCCACCCCCTCGGCATTGAACCGCTTCCAGATCGCCAGTCCCACCTTGTGGCGCGACAGGAAATAATCATGGGTGTCAGGATCCGGCACGTCGAAATTCAGCTGATAGTCCAGCGAACTGGCGCCGAAGCTCACGAGCCCCGCATTGACGAAGATATGGCCTTCCGCCTCTACAATCTCCCGCAGCATTTGCGGAATGGCGTCCGCCTTCTCCTCGGGCGTCTGGTAGATGATGCCGATGGCGAAGGTGACGCGGCGCTGGGCCAGCGTCTGGAGGCTGGTGATCTCCTTCTGCAGCAGGTTCGCGTTGGAGATGACCTTCTTCTCGCCGCTCATGGCGCGTAGGTGCGTGCTCTTGAGGCCGATGCGCTCGACCCGCGCGGTGGTCTGGTCATAGGTGATGACCTCCCCCCGGCGGAACGGCTTGTCGAAGATGATCGAGAGGGCGGCGAACAGATCGGAGAATATGCCCTGCGCGGCCAGGCCGATCGCGATGCCGCCGATGCCGAGGCCGGCGACGAGGCCGGTGACGTTGACGCCGAGATTGTCGAGGACGACGATCAGCGCGATGGCGAACAGGGCGAAGGTGACCAGCACCCGGATGAGGCCCATCGCGTTGGCAAGCGTGTCGCTATGCCCATCCTCGATCGTGGTGCGGCGCTCGACCAGGCCCAGGATGATCTCCCGCGCCCAGATCGCGCATTGGAACACCGCCGCGATGGTGAAGAGGAAGGCGACGGTCTTCAGCACCGTCTGCGGCGGGCTGGCATAGCTGACGACCAGCCGGGCGGCGACCATGCCCATGAAGAAATGGTTGGTGCGCGCCACCGCGCGGCCGACAACCATGGTGAAGCCCACCCGGTCGGACGGTTTGCGGCAAAGGCGCTTGCCCAAGCCCTTCAGCCCCGCGAGGAGCGAATAGATCAGGAGGCCGGCGCCGATGGCGATCAATATCTGGAGATAGTGAACCGAAAACCAGTGGGCGGTCGAATGCCACATTTCCTGCAGATTGGGCGGGCGGACCGCGATGTCGGGAAGGGCGGGGTCGTTCTTTGCAGCCATGAACATCCTTGCGAAATGGCGCGGACGTCAGGCCGCCAGCGAGAGGGCAGGGGCGCTGCCCTCTTCCAGAAAGGCGATTAGTCCGCGTTCGTAACGGGAGAGATAGCGCGTCGAGCGCGGCAGGCGAAGCCCTGCGCGCCATTCATCCTGCCCTTCGCGACAAAGTTCTATCAGCGCGGGATGAATGTAGCTTTTGCGGCTTATCGCGGGCGTGTTGCCGAGCGCTTCGGCTACGGGAGCGATCATCTGCTTGAGCGTCACCGGCCCGTTCGCCAACGCCTCATAGGCGATGGTCGATGCGCCCCATGTGCGGAAATGCTTGGCGGTGAAGTCGCCCTTCATCGCCTCGGAAATATAGGCGTTGACGTCGTTGGAGGTGATCGGCCGCGCCATGCCCTCCTCATCCACATATTGAAACAGGTGCTGGCCCGGCAGGTCCTGCACCGCGCGAACGAAGCGCATCAACCGCTTGTCGGTGATCGTCAGGTCATGCTCCTTGCCCGACTTCGCGCGGAAGCGCAGCCGCAGCGCCTTGCCGCTGAGATCGACATGGCGGCGGCGCAATGTCGTCGCGCCGAAGCTCTTGTTCGCGGCCGCATATTGCTCATTGCCCACGCGCACCTTGGCAAGGTCGAGCAGGCGGACCACGGCGGCCAGCGTCTTGTCCTTGCGGAGGCCGCGCTTCGACAGGTCCGCCTCGATCCGCGCGCGCAATTTGGGCAGCGCCCTCCCGAAAGCGGGACAGCCGGCATATTTCTCCGCCTCCCGCGCGGCGCGGAAATCGAGATGATAGCGGTATTGCTTGCGGCCTTTGTCGTCATAGCCGGTCGCCTGAATATGGCCGTAGCGGTCGGGGCAGAACCAGCAGTCGCGATAGGCGGGCGGCATGGCGATCGCGTTCAACCGGTCGATCTCCTCCCGGTCCGTGATTCGCGCGCCGCTCGCATCGAAATAGGCCCATCCTCTTTTCAATGCGCGCCGGGTGATGCCGGGCATGCTGTCATTGGCGTGGACGATGGTGGGCTCTGGCATGGGGTCCTTCTCGTTCCCCTCAAACCCGCCTTTCCCCGCTTCGTTCCGCAAAGGCAGGTGGCGCACCCCGCTGAACGGAGGTTCCCTTACACAGGATAAGGGGGCGAGCGCTTTATACCCGGTCTGCCTGCACCACCGTATCGAGCCCCCGCAGCGCCGAGAGGATGCGGTTCAGATGCTGCGCGTCGGCCACTTCCAGGTCGATGATGTCGGTGTGGAACGGCCCTTCGCGATTGACCAGTTGCAGGTTGAGGATGTTCGCCTTGGTCGCGCCAAAGACATTGGTGACGGCAGCGAGGGCACCGGGCTGGTTCTTGACGATGACCTGAAGCCTCGCCGTCCCGCCCTTCGACTTGCTGTCCCAGCTGAGGTCGACCCAGTCGTCATCCTGCCCCGCTTCAAGCGAACGGCAATCGATCGTGTGCACCTCGATCGGCTCGCCGGTGCGGCGCACGCCGACGATGCGGTCGCCCGGAACGGGGTGGCAGCAATCGCCCAGCTTATAGGCGATGCCGGGCGTCAGGCCCCGGATCGAGACGGGGGCATGCTGGCGCGGATGGGCTTCCTCCATCCCTTGCGCACTGGTGGAACCGGGAACGAGCGCCTCCATCACCTCCGAATCGAGCAGTCGATGCGTGGCGATCGCCACCATCAGCGAGCCGCGGTCCTCCAGCTTCAGGCGCTTGAGCGCGGCCTTCAGCGCCTTGTCGCCCAGTTCGCTCGCCAGTTCGGGGGAAAAGCGGCCGATAATTTCTTCGTAGAGCTTCTCGCCCAGCGCGACTTCCTCGCCTCGCTGTTTCTGCCGGATATAGCGGCGGATGGCCGCGCGCGCCTTGCCGGTGATGGCGAAGGTCAGCCAGCCAGGCTGCGGCTCCTGACCTTCCGACTTCAGAATCTCGACCTGGTCGCCATTTTCGAGGCTCGTGCGCAGCGGCACGACACGGCCGTTGACCTTGGCCCCCACCGTCTGATTGCCGAGCGAGGTATGGACGGCATAGGCGAAATCGACCGGTGTGGATCCCTTGGGCAGCTGGTGCAGCTCGCCCTTGGGGGAGAAGGCGAAGATGCGGTCCTGATACATCGCCATGCGGGTATGTTCGAGCAGTTCGTCCGCGTCCTGGCTCTGTTCCAGGATTTCGACGAGATCGCGCAGCCAGGCGGCATGATGGTCGCCGGCATCGCCCTTCTGCTTATAGGCCCAGTGCGCGGCGAGGCCGAGTTCGGCGTCATGATGCATGTCGCGGCTGCGAATCTGCACCTCGATGCGGGCATTGTCCTGATGGATGACAGTGGTGTGGAGCGAGCGGTAGCCGTTGCGCTTGGGGGTGGAGATATAATCTTTGAAGCGGCCCGGCACCATCTTGTAGGTCTGGTGGATGACGCCGAGCGCGCGGTAGCAATCCTCCGTCGTCTCGGTGATGACGCGGAAGGCCATGACGTCGGTCAGCTGCTCGAAGCTGATGTGGCGTTCCTGCATCTTCTTCCAGATGGAATAGGGGTGCTTTTCCCGGCCCGATACCGTGACTGGCAGTCCCTTGCCGCCCAGCAGCAGCTGCAGTTCCGCGCCGATCCGGTCGACCTTGTCATGGCCGCCTTCCTTCAGCTGTTCGAGGCGCTTGGTGATGCTGTCATAGGCCTCCGGCTCCAGTTCGCGGAAGGACAGCAGCTGCATCTCGCGCATGAAGTCGTACATGCCGATCCGCTCGGCGAGCGGGGCGTAGATATCCATCGTCTCGCGCGCGATGCGGCGGCGCTTCTGCTCATTCTTGATGAAGTGCAGCGTGCGCATATTGTGCAGGCGGTCGGCGAGCTTCACCAGCAGCACGCGGATGTCGTCCGACATGGCGAGCAGGAATTTGCGCAGATTCTCGGCGGCCCGCTCATTTTCGGACATGGCCTCGATCTTCGAGAGCTTGGTCACGCCATCGACCATCCGGGCAACATCCTTGCCGAAGGCGCCCTCTATCTCGTCATAGGTGACGAGCGTATCCTCGATCGTGTCGTGCAGCAGGGCGGTGACGATGGTCTGGTCGTCGAGGTTGAAGTCGGTCAATATGCCTGCGACTTCGATGGGATGGCTGAAATAAGGGTCGCCGCTGGCGCGCTTTTGCGAACCATGTTTCTGGACGGAGAAGACATAGGCGCGGTTGATCATCGCCTCGTCCGCATCCGGATCGTAGCGCTTCACTCTTTCGACAAGTTCATATTGACGTAGCATCGTGAACCCGATTGTCCGGGAAGCATCTTGCTGTGCAACAAAAAAATCCCATTTTAGGGCAATAGCGCAGCGCTTTTGCAACGCGATCGGCTTTGAGCTATCAGTTAGACACGATGAAACACACTCTGGGGCAGGATCTGGGTCAATGCGCGCTTCCGAGCGCGCTTGAGATAATGGGCGAGCGCTGGTCGTTCCTCATCCTGCGCGGTGCGCTGCTGGGTATCCGCCATTTCGAGGAATTCCAGTCCACCCTGGGCATCGCCCGAAACATACTCGCCAACCGTCTCGCGCGGCTGGTGGAAAACGGCATATTGGTGCGTCAGCCGATGCAGTGCGACCGGCGAAAGGTCGAATATCGCTTGACCGAGAAGGGAAAGGAACTCGCCCCCGTCATGATCGCGCTGCGGCAATGGGGCGAAAGATGGGGCTGTGCGCCGCTTTCCTGCCAGGTCGTCGCCGATAGACGCGACGGCATGCCGATCCGTCGCATCGGCATCCAGGCGCATGACGGCCGCACGCTGGAACTGGAGGACCTGGTCTGGCTGTGTCCCGACGAGGTGGGAAGCGCGGCCGTCGAACCGGCGCAGCAGCAGGCGGCGGTCGCCTGACCGGGCAGCTTCCCCGCGCTGACGGCTTCACCGCCGCGGCAAAATCGCCTAGCTTGCCGTTAATGTCGGTCCATCGTTTTCAGCCCCAGCCCTTTTTCGCGGACAAGAACCGCGCCTTCTGGAACCTCCAGTCTGTGGGGTGGGCGGGTGCCTTCCTGCTGCGCGGCTCCTCCACCATCGCCAATGGGCAGCCGCTTTCCAGCCTGATCCCGGTGATGATCTCCACCGTGTCGGGCTATTCGGTGACGCTGCTGATCGCGGTCGTCTTCCGGTTCCTGCAAAGGCAGCGGCCGATCATCACCTGGGGGGCGTCCATCGTGACCGTGGTAATCGCGGCCGTGCTGGTGGCGTCGATCGACGCCTGGGTCTTTTCCACCCAGAACCGGGACAGCGACACGGCGGGCTTGCAGCTGTTCCTCGGTGCTTTCTATCTCAGCACCACGCTGCTCGGCGCATGGTCGGCGCTCTATTATGCGATCAACTTCTATCTGACGGTCGAGGAACAGGCCGACCAGCTGCTCCGCCTGGAAAATCAGGCGTCGAGCGCGCAGCTGGCGATGCTCCGCTATCAGCTCAACCCGCACTTCCTGTTCAATACGCTGAACTCCATCTCGACGCTGGTGCTGCTGAAGCAGACCGATCGGGCGAACGCGATGCTCTCGCGCCTCTCCTCCTTCCTGCGCTACACGCTGATTAATGAGCCGACCGCGCAGGTGACGATCGAGCAGGAGGTGGAGACGCTCAAACTCTATCTTGAGATCGAAAAGATGCGGTTCGAGGATCGGCTGCGCCCGGTTTTCAACATCGACCCGGCCGTTGCCCATTCACGCCTGCCCTCGCTTCTGCTCCAGCCGTTGGTCGAAAATGCGATCAAATATGCGGTGACGCCCAAGGAAGAAGGCGCGGAAATCTCGATCACGGCGCAGCCTGCCGGTGAAAATGTCCGGATCGTCGTATCCGATACGGGTCCGGGATTGAATGAGGGGTTCACCCGCCCGAACACTCTCGTGAGCGAGGGGACGGGCGTTGGTCTGGCGAATATCCGTGACAGGCTGATTCAGGCCTTCGGGGAACGACAGAGCTTCGAGACGCGTTCCACGCCAGGCGGCTTTTCGGTCCAGATCGAAATGCCGCTTAACCTGGATGAACCATCGAGAGTGGCCGCATGACCATCAGAACAATCCTCGTCGACGACGAAAGCCTGGCTATTCAAGGCCTGAAGCTGCGTCTGGAAGCGCATGAGGATGTCGAAATCGTAGAAACCTGTTCCAACGGCCGCGAAGCGATCCGCGCCATCAAGACGCATAAACCCGACCTTGTGTTCCTCGACATTCAAATGCCCGGGTTCGATGGCTTTTCCGTCGTCCAGGGTTTGATGGAGGTCGAACCGCCGCTGTTCATCTTCTGCACTGCCTACAGCGACCATGCGATCCGTGCCTTCGAGGCGCAGGCGGTCGATTATCTCATGAAGCCGGTGGATGAGGGCCGGCTCGCCGACGCGCTCGACCGCGTGCGGCAGCGCCTGTCTGAAAAGCGGCAGGTGCAGGAAGCCGAGAAGCTGCGCGAAGTGCTGGCCGAGGTCGCGCCGGATGCGATGAACGACTTTGCCGGAGGCGATGGCGACGCGCCTGCCGCCAACCGCTTCGAAAAGCTCATCAACATCAAGGATCGCGGCCAGATTTTCCGCGTCGACGTCGATTCGATCGAGCGGATCGACGCGGCGGGCGACTATATGTGCATCTACACCGCGGACAATTCGCTGATCCTGCGCGAGACGATGAAGGATCTGGAAAAGCGGCTCGACCCGCGCAATTTCCAGCGCGTGCATCGCTCGACCATCGTGAACTTGAGCCAGGTCCGGCAAGTGAAGCCGCATACGAACGGGGAATGTTTCCTCGTGCTGGAATCCGGCGCGCAGGTGAAGGTCAGCCGCTCCTACCGCGACGTGGTGGCGCGCTTCGTTCATTAAGCTGAAAACGTGCTCCTGCCTGTGGAGGAACACCGGGCGCTTACCGAAACACCCATTGCCGGTTGAGCCCGAACACCACGGCGGGCGTCACGAATATCATGGCCGGGATGGGCGACCATTCCGGCCATTTCATGTGGGTGACGCACAGCCACACCCAGAGCGCGTTGAGCGCATAGCTGACCAGCGACACGGCAATGAAGCGGACGCCGCGCGCCGCCTGATTGTCGCGGCTGCCATGGCCACGAAAGGTGAAGGCACTGTGGCTGACATAGCCGATCATAACCGCAGCCAGATAACCGACGCCGTTGGCGAGCTGAGGGTGCAGCCCGACTGGCGCAGCCAGCGTCCAGTAGATCGCCGCCTGGCACGCGGTCACGAACAGCCCCGTCACGCCATAACGGAAGATCTGCCAGAAGAGCGCCCGCCTCTCAGCCGTCAGCAATTGGTGGATTTTCATGTCGCCCCGTTGCGCTTTGGTGCCGAGCGTCTAATCGACGCGCCATGATCTTGCAAAGCTGGCCTGCCTTGCGCACCCGTGCCGCCGCCCTCCTCGCGGTTGCTTCCCGTTATGCCGAGGAGCATTGGAAGTGGCTGACGATCCTTTTGTGGATCGCGATCGCGGCCGGTTGCCTCATCTCCCGCTGGGCGCAAGTCCATTGGCTGATGCTGGCCGACACGGATGACAATATCCGTTTCCTGCAGGTGAAGGACTGGCTGGCGGGGCAGGGCTGGTATGATCTGAGGCAATATCGGCTCGACCCTCCCGCCGGGTTCAATATCCACTGGTCGCGGCTGGTCGACCTGCCGCTCGCCGGGCTGATGCTGTTCTTCCGCGCCTTTGTCGATCAGGGGATGGCCGATCGGCTGGCCTGCGCGATCGCGCCGATGCTGCCGATGTTGCCGCTGATGCTGGGGCTGGGCTTCATCACCCGGCGGCTGGCTGGCGGGAACAGCTGGGTCTTGGGCACGCTGCTGCCCTTCGCGGCGCAGATGGGGATCGGCATGTTCATGCCGATGCGGATCGACCATCATGGCTGGCAACTGGCCTTCACCGTGCTGATGCTGGCTGGCGTGGTGGACCGCAACTGGTTTCGCGGCGGGGTCATGGCAGGCGTCAGCAGCGCGCTGTCGATCGCGATCGGCATGGAGATGATCGTCTATCTCGCCGCAGGCGGCGCGCTGATCGCGCTGCGCTGGGTGTTCAAGGAGGGGGCGGGGCGGCGGATGCTGCCCTATGCGCTCAGCCTTGGCGGCGCGACGTCCGTCCTGTTCGTCCTTTTCGCCAGCAACGCCAACCGCCAGATGGTGTGCGACGCGATTTCCCCCATCTGGGTGGCGATCTTCGCGGCGGCGTCGGCCGGCATGGTGCTGTTGGCGCTGCTGCCGCTCAAGAGCTGGCCAGCGCGTCTGGGGGCAGGGGTGCTTGTCGGTGCTGCCGTCGCCGCCTTCGCCTGGGTGAACTGGCCGCAATGCCTGACCGGCGCCTACCAGATCTCGCCGGAGCTTGAGCGGCTATGGCTCGCCAATATCCGCGAGGCCAAGCCCATCACCGTGCAGGCGCGCAGCCTTTACGTGCCGCTGATGGCGATCCCGCTCGCGGGGCTGATAGGCCTTCTCTGGGCCCTGTGGGAAGCGCGGCGGGACAGCGAACGGCTATGGGCGTGGGCCACCGTGGGTCTGATGATGCTCTTTTCTACCGCGCTGCTTTTCTGGCAGTTGCGGGCGGGTCCAGCCGCACAGCTGCTCGCGATCCCGCCCGCAGCCTGGGCCGGCTACCGCCTGCTTTGCGCGATCGGGCGCGGCAAGCCGCTGGTGCGGGGCGTCGCCATCGTCGGCGCGGCGCTGCTGGCGGTCATTGCGTTCGCGACGCCGCTCTACCCCCAGATCAACGGCTTGTGGATGCAGCTTGCCGGCGAGCTTCCCCAGCCCCAGCGGCCCGGCGCCAAGGCGCGCAAGGATGCGATCAACCGCGCCAACAGCCGCTGCCGTACCCTGCCGTCGCTTGAGGTGCTGAACCAGCTGCCGCCCGCCACGATCTTCACCATGGTCGATCTGGGACCGCGGCTGATCGTCGCCACGCATCACAGTGCGGTCGCTGGCCCCTATCACCGCAATGGCGCCACCATCCTCGACATGCATCATGCCTTTGACGGCCCGCCCGAGGCTTTCCGGCCGATCGCGGCGCGGCATCATGCGAACTATCTGCTGATCTGCCCCGGCTTTCCGGAGGGCACCATTTATCAGGCGCGCAGCCCCCAGGGTTTCTACGCTGGCATGATCCGGGGCGAGGTGCCGGCATGGCTGCATCCCGTCACGCTGAAAACGGGTCTGACGCTGCCTTATTCGCTCTATCGCATCGACTATTCAGCGCCGGCTGGCGAAAAAGCCGCGCAGCAGCGCTGAAGCTTCGGCCTCTGCCAGCCCGCCATAGACTTCCGGGCGGTGCAGGCATTGCGGCTGGCTGAAGAGGCGGGGCCCCTGTTCCAGCGCGCCGCCCTTGGGGTCGGACACGGCATAATAAAGCCGGGCGATGCGTGCATGCGATATGAGGCCTGCGCACATCGGGCAGGGTTCCAAGGTGACCCAGAGGTCGCAGCCGGTCAGGCGAAAGTCGCCCAGCAGCGTTGCGGCGGCGCGGATCGCGACCATCTCCGCATGCGCGCTCGGATCATTGTCCCGCCGATTGCGATTCTCGCCTTCACCGATGATCCGCCCGTCCAGCGTTACCACGGCCCCGATCGGCACCTCGCCGGCCTGCTCTGCGGCTCGGGCGAGTTCCAGCGCGCGGCGCATGGGGTCGGGCAAGGGAAAGGGCGAAGACATCGCTTCGCCCTTACAGGAAAGCCGGTGTCGGGGGAAAGGATCAGGGCTTTTTCACGTCCACCGTCGGCAGTTCGACTGTTTCGTTGCGCGAACCGACCTCTACTTTCGCGACGCTCGCCTCATATTTGGGCAGGGTGCCGCCCTGCACCGCGATCTTGGGCAGACGGGCCTCCTGCGTCTGCTGCAACTGGATGAAGCCGGTGACGATGCCGCCCGCCAGCACCAGCAATATGATCAGCAACAAACCTCCAATGAGTCGCATTTCAGCCTCCTGTGCGATAAGGGACCGAACGCGCAGAGCTTGCAAAGGGTTGCGGCTGCGGAACGGGAGCGGGTTGACGCCTGCCGGGAATCCCGTTATCGGCGCGGCTTTCCGAACGAACCCGAATTACAAGGTTGATTGACTATGTCGCGCATTTGCGAGCTGACCGGCAAGGGCCGCCAGGTGGGTCACAATGTTTCCCACGCCAATAACAAGACCAAGCGCGTGTTCCTGCCCAACCTGCAGAACGTGTCGCTGATCTCTGAAGCGCTGGAAACCACGGTGAAGCTGCGCGTTTCGACCCATGGTCTGCGTTCGGTCGAGCATAATGGCGGCTTGGACAACTGGCTGCTGAAGACCAACGACGAGAAGCTGTCGCTCAAGGCGCGCCGTCTGAAGCGCGACATCGTGAAGAAGAAGGCTGCCGCGGCGGCCTGATTCGCATCGATTCGTTTCGGCATGAGGAGCGGCCTGGCGACAGGCCGCTTTTTTGCGTTCGCTACTATAGGCCCAGCGCGAACTTCAGCAGTAGCGTGCGCTGAAAAAATTCGTGATTGTCGTCCGAGGCCATCCAGACGACTGGCCGTCCCTGTTCCCGCGTGACCGCCAGCCCTTCGAAATTGTCCGCCTGGAGCGGCGGCGCTAGCCGGGCCAAGGTCCGTGCTTCCAGCCGGTCGTTGGCTCGCGGATGTTCGGGCAGCTCGATGATGGCAAGGGTCGCGGTGAACAACTCCTGCAAGGTCAGGCGCCGGTTGAGGACGAGCACATGCCGCTGGTCGAGCGCCACCGCATCGGTCGGCCGGTAGCCGCGCGGCGGGACATAGCGTAGATGCATGGGGGCCGGCGTTCCACGCTCCGTCGGGTCGCCGTCGAACAGCAGCGCGTCATGGCTGCCGTCCTCCGTCATGCCCATCTCCGCCAGCGCCAGAAAACGCCCATCGGGCAGACGTGCCAGCGCCTCCACAGAGCCGGTGAGCGGCCAGGCCTCGATCTCCGGCCAGACGCGGCATGCTTCAACCCGTGCGAAGCTGTTTGAATAGCGGCAAATCATCTGCTGCAACTCAAAGCCAACCCAATAGCGGTCGCTGACCGGGTCATAGGCCATCGCTTCTGAATCCCACGCCCACCAGGGCTTCTCCTTGTCCTGTGGGCGGATCGGCAGCGGCGCGATGAACGGATGACGGCTCGGCTGGCCTTTTCCTACATGAAATCCCATCAGCGTCCCGGAATCGCTGAGCGCCAATATCTGGCCGTTGCTGGCGGCGAGCAGGGATGAAATGCCGCCAAAGCCGCGATGACTGCTGCTGAGCTGCCAACCGTCGAGATATGTCAGCTGCCCTACGCGCGACAGCTTCGGGTCGGCGGAACTGAGCGGAAGCCGCGTCGCTGTCACCAGCAGCGGCCCGGGGCCGAATAGTTCGGGTTTGGTCTTGTGGGGCGCCGGCAACAGCAGGATCGCGAGCAGCAGGACGATCAGGATTCGACGCATCGCCTTCTGCCATAAGCGATTATTCGCGCCGGGCCAGCAGAGAAGCGCTTGCCCGGCGGTCTTTCGAACCCCATCTTGCAACCGCTCCCGCCAGTGGAGAGTGGTCCATAGGTCGTTTTCTAGCTGAACGGTCGCTGACATGCCCATTCAGCCTCGGCTCAATGCGAATCAGGCAAAAAGGGCTCAATCGATAACAGGCCTACCTCAGAGGACCCGGTCTGGATCGCCACGATTTTGAGGAGCAACGCCATGAAGACCAAATTTCTGATCAACCTGGGGGCGGCGCTGGCAATGGGTGCTGCTTCACTGGCTGCCACTGCGACGCCGGCCATGGCCCGCGACGGCTGGGGCCGCCATTATGAGCGCGGCGATTATTACCGCGGCGGCGACCGCTACTATGGCGGCTATCGTGACGGCTACTATCGCGACCGCGGCTATTATCGGGATCGCGGCTATCGCGGCTATCGTGGATATCGCGGCGGTTACCGCTGCCGGGATAACGGCACGGGCGGCACGATCATCGGCGCGATCGCCGGCGGCCTGCTCGGTAACGAAGTCGGCAAGGGCAGCGGCCGCTACGGGCGTCGCGGTGATGGCACTACCGGCGCTATCATCGGCGCGGGCGTTGGTGCGCTGGCCGGCCGGGCGATCGATCGCGATTGCTGAGCCGTCTCGGCGGTTGAATACGGGAGAAGGGCCGTCCCATGGGCGGCCCTTTTTCGTTGCCCTGCGGATAGGATCTGCAACGACTGCGCCTCACAAAAGGTCAGCGCGCAAAAGAAAGGGGCCGCTCCGTCACCGGCGCGGCCCCATCCACATTCCCGAGAAGGGAATTACATCGCGTTCGCAGCGGCGTTGCTTGCAACGTTCGACGCGTTCTCAGCAGCGTTACCGGCATTGTCAGCGGCGTTGACGGCAGCGTTCATGGCGTTGTCGGCAGCGTTCGAAGCATTCTCGGCTGCATTGGCCGAAGCGTTGGCGGCGTTGTCGGCATGACCCGAGCAAGCGGCCAGGCCGAGCGACGCGGCGAGAACGAACGAAAGAGCAATCGACTTGGTCATGGGCAAACCCCTCTCAGAGAATAAAAAAACATGCAGACCACTCTCGGAGAAACGTTCACCCCCCATTGCGTCCGCGCCCCGATTCGTAATGCTTCGGGCGACTCATGGCAATCCCATTCCTTTTCCGCCTTGGTAGCATGGGCAAGCGGCCGGACGCACAAGAGCATCGTTGACGCATATAAAGATTTCTTTATATGAGGCGTCATGAGCGCTGCACTCGACATTTTCCGGGCCTTGGGCGACCCGACACGGCTGCGCATCATCTATCTGCTGCGGGCGATGGAATTGGCGGTGGGCGAGATCGCACAGGTCGTGGGGCAAAGTCAGCCGCGCGTCTCCCGCCACGTCCGGATCCTGGCCGAAGCTGATCTGGTCGAGCGGCGGAAGGAGGGCAATTGGGTCTTTCTGCGATTGGGAAAGAAGGCGGAAATCCTGCCTTTCTGGGCCCTTTTCGATCAGCTTGTCCCTTCCGAAAGCGAGGATTTATGGCAAAAGGCCGATCTTGCCCGTCTGGCCGCCGTACGCGCTGATCGGGCGGAGGCGGCAGAAAGCTATTTCGCTGAACATGCCGAGGAGTGGGATGCCATCCGTTCGCTCCATGTGCCCGAGCGGGAGGTGGAGGGCGCGATGACGGCGCTGCTGGGTGCGGAGCCGATCGGCCATCTGCTGGATATCGGGACGGGTACCGGCCGGATGATCGAACTGTTCGGGCCCTCGGCGGAGCAGGTGACGGCGCTTGACCGCAGTCCCGACATGCTTCGCCTCGCTCGCGCCAAGCTGCCAGAGGATGCCGGCGACAAATATGCGCTGGTGCTGGGCGACTTTGGTGCTTTGCCGCTGGAGCGAGGCAGCGTCGACACGGTGGTGCTGCATCAGGTTTTGCACTATGCGCAGGCGCCCGAGGCCGTGATCGTCGAAGCGGCGCGCGTCACCACGGCGGGCGGGCGCGTGTTGATCGCTGATTTCGCGGCGCATGAACGGGAAGAACTGAGGCTGCGCGACCAGCATGCGCGGCTCGGTTTTTCCGATGATCAGATCGAAAGCTGGTTCGCTGCGGCGGGCCTGGAACTGGAGCGGGTGGAGTTGCTGCCCGGACAGGAACTGACGGTGCAATTATGGCTGGGACGCCGCCGGGGTGCGCGCGTGCTGCGACAAGAGGAACGACTTTCCGCATGACACTTTCCTTTTCCTCCGTCGAAGAGGCCCGGCGCGCTCTGGATGCGCCGCTCTATGCCGACCTGGCGGGCGACCTGAACGTCAGCTTCGAATTCTTCCCGCCCAAGACGGAGAAGATGGAGGAGCAGCTCTGGTCCGCGATCCAGACGCTGACGCCGCTGGCGCCCAAGTTCGTATCGGTGACTTATGGCGCGGGCGGATCGACGCGCGAGCGCACGCACAACACCGTGGCGCGCATCGCGAAGGAAACGCCGCTCGCGGCTGCCGCGCATCTGACCTGCGTGGCGGCGAGCAAGGGCGAGATTGACGAGGTGGTCGACGCCTATTGGGAAGCGGGCGTGCGCCACATTGTCGCGCTGCGCGGCGATCCGCCGGAAGCGGGATGCAAGTTCGAGCCGCATCCGGAAGGTTACAAGGGCGCGGCGGAACTGGTCGAAGGGCTGCGTAAGCGGCATCCGTTCGAGATTTCGGTCGCGGCCTATCCGGAGACGCATCCAGACGCTGTGAGCGCGCAGAGCGACATTGATAATCTGAAGCGCAAGCTGGACGCGGGCGCGACCCGGGCGATCACGCAATTCTTCTTCGAGCCCGACACTTTCTTCAGGTTCCGCGATACGGTGGCGGCGGCAGGGATCGATGCGGAGATCATTCCGGGCATCATGCCGGTCAGCAATTTCGCGGCGGTCCAGCGCATGTCGGCTATGTGCAACACCGACGTGCCGGGCTGGATGGGCAAGCTGTTCGAGGGGCTGGACGACCTGCCGGCCGCGCGGCAGCTGGTGTCCGCGACGCTGGCGGCGGAACTGTGCCGCAAGCTGTATGCCGGCGGCGTGCGCGACTTTCATTTCTATACGCTCAACCGGGCGGAGCTGAGCTATGCGATCTGCCACTTGCTGGGCTTGAGGCCCGCTCAATCGGAGAAGACAGCATGAGCGCCGAGGCACGTTTCCGCGCGGTTGCGGCGGAAAAGATCATGATTTTCGACGGCGGCTACGGCACGTCGATCCAGAAACATGGGCTGACCGAGGCGGATTATCGCGGGTCGCTCGATCTGGCGAAGGACCAGAAGGGCAATAACGACCTGCTGTGCCTGACGCGGCCGGACATCGTCGAAGCCATCCACGCCGCCTATCTCGACGCGGGCGCGGACATGATCGAGACGAACACCTTCTCATCCACCAAGATCGCCATGGCGGATTATGGCTGCGAGCATCTGGTGCGCGACATCAACATTGCGGCGGCGCATATTGCCCGGCGGGCGTGCGAAGCGGCGACGGCGAAGGACGGTCGCCCGCGTTTCGTGGCAGGGTCGATCGGCCCGACCAACAAGACGCTGTCGATCTCGCCTGACGTCAATGACCCAGCCTACCGCGAGGTCGATTATGATACGCTCAAGGCCGACTATCGCGAGCAGTGCGACGCGCTGATCGAGGGTGGGGTGGACTTCCTGCTGGTGGAAACCTGCTTCGACACGCTGAACGCCAAGGCGGCGGGCATGGCCGCGCGCGAGGCCGAGGCGGCGGCGGGGCGGCCGGTGCCGCTGATGCTGAGCTTCACGATTACGGACATGTCGGGGCGCAATCTGTCGGGGCATACGATCAACGCCTTCTGGTATTCGCTGCGGCATCTTAAACCCCTGACCATCGGGGTGAACTGCGCTTTCGGCGCGGATTTGCTTCGGCCCTATCTCTCCGAACTGGCGAAGAATGCCGATACGCTGATCCTTGCCTATCCCAATGCGGGGCTGCCCAATGAACTGGGGCAATATGATGAGTTGCCGGAGACGACCGCTTCGCTCATTCGCCAGTGGGTGGATGAGGGGCTGGTGAATATGGTCGGAGGCTGCTGCGGCACGACGCCTGCGCATATCGGCGCGGTGGCGAAGGCGCTGGCGGGGCATCGCCCACGGATCGTGCCGGAACTGCCGGTGGTGACGCGGTTGGCGGGGCTGGAGCCCATGCATATCGCGGCTTAGACTATTGCATCGTCATCCCCGCGAAGGCGGGGATCCATCTCGGGCGTGAAAGCCTGGACGCAAGGTTAGGGAGATGGATTCCCGCCTTCGCGGGAATGACGGAAGAGAAAAATGACCCAGACCTCCACCGCCACTTTTGTCAACATTGGTGAGCGCACCAACGTCACTGGATCGGCCAAGTTCAAGAAGCTGATCATGGCAGGCGACTATGCCGCCGCCATCGACATCGCCCGCGATCAGGTGGAGAATGGCGCGCAGATCGTCGACGTCAACATGGACGAAGGGCTGCTCGACGCCGTGGAGGCGATGACGACCTTTCTCAAGCTCATGACCTCCGAGCCCGACATCAGCCGCGTGCCGGTGATGATCGACAGTTCCAAATGGGAGGTGATCGAGGCGGGGCTGAAGTGCGTCAGCGGGAAGCCGGTCGTCAATTCGATCAGCATGAAGGAGGGCGAGGAGGCTTTCCTGCATCATGCCAGGCTGTGCATGGCCTATGGCGCGGCGGTGGTCGTCATGGCCTTCGACGAGACGGGGCAGGCGGACACCAAGGACCGCAAGGTCGAGATTTGCGAGCGCGCCTACAAGCTGCTGGTCGGCATCGGCTTTCCGCCTGAAGACATCATCTTCGATCCCAACATCTTCGCGGTGGCGACCGGAATCGAGGAACATAATAATTACGGCGTCGACTTCATCGAGGCATGTCGGGAGATCAAGGCGCGCTGCCCGCATGTCCATATTTCGGGCGGGCTTTCGAACTTCAGCTTCTCCTTCCGCGGCAATGAGCCGGTGCGGCGGGCAATGCATAGCGTGTTCCTCTACCACGCAATTCCGGCGGGACTCGACATGGCGATCGTCAATGCGGGGCAGCTCGACGTTTACGACGCCATCGATCCCGCGCTGCGCAAGGCATGCGAGGATGTCTTGCTGAACAGCGATCCCGAAGCGGGCGACCGCCTCGTCGCGCTGGCGGAGAGTTATAAAGGCAAGGATGCCGCATCCGAAAAGGCGGCGCAGGAATGGCGCGGCTGGCCCGTCGCCAAGCGGCTGGAACATGCGCTGGTCAAGGGCATCGACATGTATGTGGTCGAGGACACCGAGGAAGCCCGCCTCGCCGCCGAGAAGCCCATTCAGGTCATCGAAGGCCCGCTGATGGACGGCATGAATGTCGTGGGCGACCTGTTCGGCGCGGGCAAGATGTTCCTGCCGCAGGTCGTCAAATCCGCCCGCGTCATGAAGAAGGCGGTCGCGCATCTGCTGCCCTTCATCGAGGCCGCCAAGGAACCCGGCGCAAAGGGCAAGGGCAAGATCATCATGGCCACCGTCAAGGGCGACGTCCATGACATCGGCAAGAATATCGTCGGCGTCGTGCTCCAGTGCAACGGCTTCGAGGTCGTGGACATGGGCGTGATGGTGCCCTGGCAGGACATCATCAAGGCTGCGAACGATCATGATGCCGACATGATCGGCCTCAGTGGCCTCATCACCCCTTCGCTGGACGAGATGGTGACGGTGGCGGCCGAGATGCAGCGCGCCAGCATGACGATGCCGCTGCTGATCGGGGGGGCAACGACCTCCAAGGTGCATACCGCATTGCGCATCGATCCGGTGTTCGAAGGGCCGGTGGTGCATGTGCTGGACGCCAGCCGCGCGGTCGGCGTGGCGACGGCGCTGGTGTCGGAGACGCAAAAGACGGACTTCGTGCAGAAGACGAAGGACGATTATGCCCATGTCCGCGCAGCGCGCGAGGGCAAGGGCCAGAGCAAGCTGCTTTCCATTGAGGAAGCGCGCGCCAACGCCTTTGAGATCGATGAGAGCCTGAAGCCGGGCAGGCCGCGCCTTCCGGGGGTCCATCGCTTCCCGGATTGGGACTTGAGCGATCTGCGCCAATATATCGACTGGACGCCCTTCTTCCGTGCGTGGGAACTGGCGGGCAATTACCCCGCCATCCTTGAGGATGAGGTGGTCGGCGAAAGCGCGGCCAGCCTGTTCAAGGATGCGCAGGCGATGCTCGACCGTATCATCGACGAAAAGTGGCTGACCGCGCGCGGGGTAGCGGGGTTGTGGCCGTGCCGCCGGGAGGGCGACGACATCATCGTCCATGTTGAGGATGAAAAGCACGTCACCCTGCCGATGCTCCGCCAGCAGATCGCTAAGCGGGAAGGGCGGGCAAATATGTGCCTGGCCGACTTCATCAGCCACGATGGTGACTGGATGGGCGGCTTCGCTGTGTCACTCCATGGCATCGAGCCGCATCTGGCCCGGTTCAAGAATGCGATAGATGATTATTCGGATATCCTGTTGAAAGCACTGGCCGATCGTCTGGCGGAAGCCTTTGCCGAGCGGCTGCACCATTATGTGCGGACGGCGCTTTGGGGTTATGCCGAAGGCGAGCAGTTGACCAACGAAGCGCTGATCAGGGAGCAATATCGCGGCATCCGTCCCGCGCCGGGTTATCCGGCCTGCCCTGAGCATAGTCTGAAGCCGCTGCTGTTCGACATGCTCGACGCGCATCATGCGACCGGCATCACGCTGACGGAAAGCTTCGCGATGCTGCCGACGGCGGCGGTCAGCGGCTTCTATTTCGGGCACCCGCAGGCTGAATATTTCGGCGTGGCGCGCGTCGGGCGCGACCAGCTGGAGGATTATGCAGCGCGGCGCGGGGTGAACCTGGAGACGGCGGAGCGCTGGTTGCGGCCCAATCTGGATTGAATCAAGGCGGGCTACCGCTTCTCGTGGTTGGCCGCGACGGCCTTCGCCACCGCCTGCATCAGCTGCCAGCGCGAAGGGATGGACTCGGTCGTGCTGCCGATCATCACCGCGACCGCATAGCTGGTGCCGTCCGGAGCGGTCATGATGCCGACATCGTTGAACCCGGTCGATCGCGCGCCCAGTATCTGGCCGGTTCCGGTCTTGTGCAGATAATGCCAGCCTGCCGGCACGCCGCCCTTGATCCGCTGCGGCCCGGTCTTGGCTTCGCTCATGATCGACATGAGCAGCTGCGCCGAGGCGGAGGAGAGCATGTCTCCTTCCTTGAGCTTGGCGAGCGCCTCCACGATGGAGGAGGGCGCGGCGCCGTCGGGCGGGCTGGCGAGATAATTGTCGAGGGCCTTGACCCGCACCGACATCGGCAGCCGTTCACGCGCGGCGTAGAAATTGCGGCCGATCGAATAATCCTGCCGCCAGTCGAGCCCCGCCGCGGCGGATTGCAACAGCCGCTCGCCAGGGCCGAAGCGGATGTCCTTGATATAACGCCGCGCCAGATAGCTGCGCACCGCGTCAGGGCCGCCGACGGCGCGCAGCAGCGTGTCGTTGGCGGTGTTGTCGCTTTGCGTCATCGCCCGGCGCATGAGGTCGGAGTAGCTGGTGGTCCAGCCGCTGCTGCCGACCAGAGCGGCTGTCGGCTGGTGGAACAGCGTCAGGTCCTTGCGCGTGATCGTCGTCGTGTCGGTGAGACGGATCTTGCCCCGGTCGACCGCGTCGAGGAATGCCATAGAGACCCAGAGCTTGGATACGCTCTGCTGCGGGAACAGCGAAGTGCCGTTCCACGCCACCGTCCAGTCGCTGCCGACCCGGCGCACGGCGATGCCGACCTTGCCATTGAAGCTCTGGCCAAGATTGCGGATGACCGACACCAAAGCAGGGGGCGGGGTTTCGCGCTGATCGACATTCAATGCCTGGAAGGGCTTGGGCGGATTGGCGACCGGCTTGATCGGATAGGTCGACGTCGTCGGCTGGGGCCGTTGCTGCACCCGCGCCTGCGGCTGTTCGGGGGCGCTCACACAAGCCGAAAGCGCTGCCATCAGCACAATGAGGCGCGTCGAACCCCCATTGCCGCTACCCTTCGGACGCCCGCCGCGCCCATCCTTTGAAAATTTCATCGATTACCCCGCACTCTCCTCCGCCATAGGCGCTTTGGGTTCCAGCTGAGACAAGATTCATGCGACGAACGATTCCACAAATGCGATGTAAGGAGTCTGAACGCTTCGGCTCATTTTCGGTTCAGCAGTCAGGTTGCAAGCAGGATAGATGAACCGGATGATCAACAGACGCACTGTCTTACACTCTGGCGCTGCTTTCCTGCTGGCTGGCTGCCTCGCCGCGCCAGCCACCGGAGCGCCCTTTGCCTCGCGGCGGATTGCGGTGACCACGCGTGGCAAAGGGCGGGACGTAGTGCTGATCGCGGGACTGGCCAGCGGCCCGGGCCTGTGGAACGGCGTGGTGCAGGCAATCCCCGGCTACCGCTGGCACCTGGTGCATGTCCGTGGCTTTGCGGGGCTTGCCGCTGAGGCCAATGCGAGCGGTCCGCTGGTTGAGCCGTTGGCTGAGGAGATTGCCCGCTACATCAGGACGGCCGGCCTCGTTCGTCCTGCGATCGTCGGCCATTCCATGGGTGGCACGTTGGCGATGATGCTGGCGCTCAAGGGGCTGGCCGGCCGGTTGATGGTGGTCGACATGCTGCCCGAAGGCGCCGCCATGGTCGGTGGCACCGCGCAGGGGATGGGCTTCCTCGCCGATCAGCTCAGCCAATATCTCACGGGCACGAAGGCGGGGCGGGCCTATCTGCCCCAGATTTTGGCGGACACGCCGGGCGCGCGCGGCAGCGATCCGGACGTTATCGCCAGCGCCCTGCGCGACCTCGCCAATATCGATCTTGGCCCACAAGTGCCAAGGATCGCAGGGCCGATGGAAGTGGTTTATGCGGTGGGAGCCGACGCGGCACAGGCCGGAGCGATCACGCGCAACTTCCGCGCCGCCTATGCAGGCAAGACGGGTGTGAAGCTGACGGCGATCGGACCGAGTGGCCATGTCATCATGGCGGACCAGCCAACGCGCTTCAACGCAGCGCTCGCCGCTTTCCTGAAAGCGGCTTAAGGCGCTAGCACGGTATCCACCGCCTCGGCCAGCATTTCGGGATAATCCAGCGTATAGTGCAGGCCGCGGCTTTCCTTGCGGCGCAGCGCCGACCGAACGACCAGCCGCGCCACTTCCAGCAGGTTGCGCAGTTCGATCAGGTCCGGTGTCACGCGGAAATGGCCGTAATATTCATCGACTTCCTGCGCGAGCAGGGTGACGCGATGCTGCGCCCGCTCCAGCCGCTTGGTGGTGCGGACGATGCCGACATAGTCCCACATGAAGCGGCGGATTTCCCGCCAGTTATGCTGGACGATCACTTCCTCGTCACTGTTGGTGACGCGGCTTTCGTCCCACGGCCGGATTTCGGGGGGCTGCGGCAGGCTGTCCCAATTGGCGCGGATGTGCTTCGCCGCTGCTTCGCCGAAGACGAAACATTCCAGCAGCGAGTTGGAGGCGAGGCGGTTCGCGCCGTGCAGCCCGCTCTCGGTCACCTCACCCGCCGCGTAGAGGCCGGGCAGGTCGGTGCGCCCGTCCAGATCGATGATCACGCCGCCGCAGGTATAATGCTGGGCCGGAACCACCGGGATCGGCTCCCTCGTGATGTCGATGTCGAGGTCCAGCAGCCGGGCATAGATGGTCGGAAAATGCTGGCGCACGAATTCCGGCGGCTTGTGGCTGATGTCGAGATGGACATAGTCGAGGCCGAGACGCTTGATTTCATGGTCGATGGCGCGGGCGACGATATCGCGCGGCGCGAGTTCGGCGCGCGGATCGAAGCGGGGCATGAAGCGTTCGCCCCCGCCCGGGACGCCCGGCGGCAGTTTGAGATGACCGCCCTCGCCGCGAACAGCCTCCGTGATCAGGAAATTCTTGACCTCCAGATTGTAGAGGCAGGTCGGGTGGAACTGGTTCATCTCCATGTTGGAGACGCGGCACCCCGCGCGCCACGCCATGGCGATTCCGTCCCCCGTCGCCCCCCGTGGCGCGGTGGAAAAGAGATAGGTACGACCCGCGCCGCCCGTGCAGAGGATCGTCGCGCGTCCCAGCAGCGCATCGACATGCTTGGTCTTCTTGTTGAAGGCGTAGACGCCCCAGACATGCCCGTCGCCGGAATATCTTTCCCCATGCCGGCCGGTAATGAGGTCGATGGCCACCATGTCTTCCAGCAGGGTGATATTCGGGTTCGCGCGCGCGGCCTTCAGCAGGGCGACCTGCACCGCATGGCCGGTCGCGTCATCGACATGGACGATGCGGCGGTGGCTATGACCGCCTTCGCGGGTGAGGTGCCAGCGCTCGCCAAATTCCTCGCCGCCGTTGAAGGGCACGCCCAGCTTGGCCAGCCGTTCGATCGCGGCGGGCGCTTCTGACACGACGAATTCCACCGTCTTGCGATCGTTGAGGCCAGCGCCCGCCACCATGGTGTCGTCGATATGAGCCTCGAAACTGTCACCTGCGTCGAGTACGGCGGCAATGCCGCCCTGCGCCCAATTGGTCGAGCCGCCGTCCAGCGCGCCCTTGGCGAGCACCACGACCTTGCGGTCCTGCGCGAGGTTGATGGCGGCTGTCAGCCCAGCGGCGCCGGAACCGATGATGACGACGTCATGGGTGGTGGTAGGCATTGCAGTCTCTTTCTGGCGCCTCTCCTATCCCCTTCGGTTCGAGCTTGTCGAGAACTGTTGCGCGCTCGTTCTCGACCCCCCGAACCGAACCAGGGAGAGTCAGGCCGCTGCGGTCAGGTTGAGGAACACATCCTCCAGATCCGGGTCGCGCGTCACCACGTCGACGATCGAGAGGCCGCTGGCCAGCACCGCGTTCAGAACCTGACCCGCATTGGCGCGGCTTTTCATGTAGGTGATCGTCAGGGTACGCGCGTCCGACAGTTCGACCTTTTCGAAACTGGGGTCGGCAGGGGGTGTGACCACGTCCCGGTCCACCGTCACCTGCACCACTTTTTCCTGCGCCATGGCGATCAGTTCGCGGGTCGGCTTGTCGGTGATCACCTTGCCGTGGTTGATGATGCCGATCCGGTCGCAAAGCTCCTCGGCTTCCTCAAGATAATGTGTCGTCAGCACGATCGTGACGCCTTGCCGGTTCAATTCCCGCACATAGGCCCATAGCTGCTGGCGAAGCTGCACATCGACGCCCGCGGTGGGCTCGTCCAGAACCAGGATCGGCGGGCTATGCACCATCGCCTTGGCGACCAGCAGGCGGCGCTTCATGCCGCCCGAAAGGGTCCGGGCATAGGCGTTCGCCTTGTCCTCCAGATGCACCGCGCGCAGCAGGTCCATCGACCGGCGCCGTCCCTGGGGCACGCCATAATAGCCGGCCTGATTTTCCAGCGTCTCAAAGGGCGTGAAGAAGGGATCGAAGACGATTTCCTGCGGCACGATGCCGATCGAATTCTTGGCGTTGCGCGGGTTCTGGTCGATGTCGAAGCCCCAGATCCGCGCGCTCCCGCTGGTCTTGTTGACGAGGCCGGCGAGGATGTTGATCGTTGTGGATTTGCCCGCACCATTGGGGCCGAGCAGGCCGTAAATCTGCCCGCGCGGAATGGTGAGATTGATATTGTCGAGCGCAAGCTTGCCGCCCTTGTAGACCTTGGTGAGGTTGGCGATCTCGATGGCTGGTGCAGGAGCGTTGTCGGTCATGACTGATCTCTATGGGGATCGGGCAGGAGGAAGGAAAGAGCGCACGGCCTGTGGGCGGCCGTTTCAAAACTCCTCGGCCACATCCATCAGTCCCAGGAGCTTGCGCGGGGCGACCTCGCGCCAGCTTCGCGCGAGCCGCTCTGCGACATGATCCCAGTCCGTATCGCCAAGGTCCAGCCGGATGCCGACCCAGCCGTCGCCGAAATAGGGCGGGCGGTAATAGCGCGCCGGATCGCTGTCGATCAGCATCGCCTGTTCATCGGGCGCGCTGGTCTTGACCAGAAGCGCGATGATGCCGTCGCCATGATGGTCCTGCGTGAAATAGGCGAATTTCTTGCCCTTTTCGATGCCGAAGCAGGGCATGCCATGGGATGTAACCTCATCTGCCTGCGGCAGGGCGAGGGCGCGCTCGCGCACCTTCCCGAGCAGCCATTCGGGCTGTCGCTCCCGCGTGACGAAATCGGCGAGGACACGGGAATAGAGCTGATGCTCCGCCATCAAAATGCGCCCGGCGAGGGTTCCGGCGCTGTCGCCCGGCAGGATGGCGACCTCGATCTGGCCGAGCACCGGCCCGTCGTCGAGTTCGGCGGTCACGACATGGACCGAGCAGCCGGCATGGGAATCCCCGGCGTCGATGGCGCGCTGATGCGTGTCGAGGCCCTTATATTTGGGCAGCAGGCTGGGATGGATGTTGAGCATCCGTCCTTCCCATCCCGCCACGAACTCGGGCGAGAGCAGCCGCATATAGCCGGCGAGGGCTATATATTCGACGCCTGCCGCGCGTAGCTGCGCGTCGATGATCGCGTCGAATTCGGCGCGCTTCAGCCCCTTGTGGCTCTGCGCGAAGGTGGCGATCCCTTCCGCTGCGGCGAGCGTCAGGCCCGGCGCATCGGGATCGTTGGCCGCGACCAGCGCGATCTCATAAGGGCAGGCGGGGTGCTTGGCGGCATAGAGCAGCGCCCCCATGTTCGAGCCGCGCCCGGAAATCAGAACGCCGACCTTGGCTTTCACCATTCACCCAATCCCGTTCGGTTCGAGCTTCGATTCCAAAGGGCGATCAACCCAGATGCGTGGCGGTCCAGTCGGCCTTGGCGCTCCACGTGCCTTGGCTGCCCTTGACGGTGCATCCCTTTTCGCCGCTCTGCACGATCCCGACGCGCACGACGGTTTCACCGGCCGCTTCCAATTCGGCCGCAATGCCGTCCGCCGCGTCCGCATCGACCGCCAGCACCATGCCGACGCCGCAATTGAAGGTGCGCGCCATTTCCTCCGGCTCGATATGGCCCTGCGCTTGCAGGAAAGCCATCAGGCGCGGCTGATCCCAGCCGTCGGCATCCACGAGCGCGTGAGCGCCGTCCGGCAGCACCCGGGGGATATTCTCCAGCAGCCCGCCGCCCGTGATATGGGCGAGCGCGTTGATCTTGCCGCCCCGGACCAGCGGCAGCAGCGACTTCACATAGATGCGCGTCGGCGCCATCAGGGCGTCGATCAGCAGCACCTCATTGTCGAAAATGGCGGGGCGGTCCAGCTTCCAGCCCTTGTCGGCGGCAAGGCGGCGCACCAGCGAGAAGCCGTTGGAGTGCACGCCCGAGGAGGCGAGGCCCAGCAGCACATCGCCGGGCTTCACCTTGTTGCCAGTCAACGCCTTGCTGCGCTCGACCGCGCCGACGCAGAAACCCGCGAGGTCATAATCTCCCGCCGCATACATGCCCGGCATCTCGGCCGTCTCGCCGCCGATCAGCGCGCAGCCGGCCTGCTTGCAGCCTTCCGCAATGCCGGCGATGACGCGTTCGGCAACGCCGCTCTCCAGCTTGCCGGTGGCATAATAGTCGAGGAAGAAGAGCGGCTCGGCGCCCTGCACGATGAGGTCATTGGCGCACATGGCGACCAGGTCGATGCCGACGCCATCATGCGCATCGTGGTCGATGGCGAGCTTCAGCTTGGTGCCGACACCGTCATTGGCCGCGACCAGCAGCGGGTCATCATAGCCGGCCGCCTTCAGGTCGAAGAAGCCGCCGAAGCCGCCCAGCTCCGCGTCGGCGCCGGGGCGGCGGGTTGCCTTGGCGAGCGGGGCGATGGCGCGGACCAGCGCGTTGCCCGCGGCGATATCGACGCCAGCCTTGGCGTAGCTGTAGGATTCGGTGTCGCTCATGGTCGAGCCCACTAGAACAGCTGGGCGGAAAACGGAACGGGAAATGGGTTGCCGCTTGGCATGGAGGGCAAATCTCGCCAAAAGGACGCGCGTGAGCCTGTCCCAAGTCATCGATCTCCGCTTGCTGTCGCCGTCAACCCTGTTCCGGGCGCTGTCACGACCGCTCCAGATAATGGGCGCCATAGCGCTTGGCCTCGCCGCTGCGGCGCTGTTCGCGCAGATGGAGGGGGAGCGGGGCGTGCCGCCGATCGCCAGCGGTGGCGACTATCAGGTGAGCGGGGTGAAGGTCGATGTTTCGGCGAAAGACGCGAACGCCGCAAGAACGGCGGGCTGGCGGCTGGCGCAGCGCCGCGCCTGGCAGCAGCTCTGGACCCGTACCCATGGCGGGACGGGCGCGCCTGCGCTGTCCGATTCGCAGCTGGAGGCGATGATCTCCGGCATCGAGATCGAATATGAGCAGGTCGGCCCCACGCGCTATGTCGCGACGCTGGGCGTGTTGTTCGACCGCGCGCGCACGGGTCAGTTGCTCGGCGTCAGCGGCAGCACGGTCCGCTCCGCCCCCATGCTCGTCATTCCGATACTGTGGGACGGTGGATCGGCCGTTTCCTACGAGCGGATCAACGAATGGCAGAAGGCCTGGGCGCGTTTCCGCACCGGCGACAGTTCCGTCGATTATGTCCGGGTGAGCGGCTCCATCGCCGACCCAATCCTGCTCAACGCCGGGCAGATCGGACGGCGCGGCCGTCTGTGGTGGCGCGTCCTGCTCGATCAATATGGCGCCGCCGATGTGGTCATTCCGATCGCGCGCCTTGACCGCCAGTGGCCGGGTGGCCCGGTGATCGGCACCTTCACCGCGCGTTACGGCCCCGACGACCGTCTGATCGGCAGCTTTGCACTGCGCGCCTCGAACGACAGCGCCATCCCGCAGATGCTGGATGAGGCGACCCGCCGGCTCGATCAGCTTTATACCCAGGCGCTCAATGTCGGCGGCTTGCAGCCAGATCCGACCCTCATCATCGAGGAGCCGGTCGATCCCGAAGCGCTCGCGATCGAAAACGCCGCCGAGCAGCCGGTCGAATCGCTCGACCTGCCGCCGCCGCCGACATCCGCGACCAACAGCATCGCGATCCAGTTCGATACGCCCGATGTCGGATCGGTCACCCAGGGCGAGGCTGCGTTGCGCGGCATTCCGGGCGTCCGCTCGGCCGCGACCAGCAGTCTTGCGCTCGGCGGCACCTCGGTGATGCAGGTGGGCTATGAGGGCACAGTGGAAACATTGCGCGCCGCGCTGCAATCGCGCGGCTATACGGTGTCGGTCGCCGGCAACGCCCTGCGCATTCGGCGACAGGCGCCCGCAGCGGGGACGCCGCCCGTACAATGAGGCAGATCAGCCTGCCGTTCGACAGGCCGGACCGGGCATCGGGCGACGAATTTCTGGTCAGCGGCGCCAATCGCCTCGCCGTCAGCCATCTGGAACGATGGCGCGACTGGCCGCTGTCGGTGAGCGTGCTGAGCGGGCCCCGGCTGTCGGGACGCTCTACGCTGGCCCGCCACTTCTCGGCAGCCAGCGGCGCGACGATCATCGATGATGCGCAAACGTGCGAAGAGCAGATGCTGTTCAACGCCTGGAACGAGGCGCAGACGCAGCGCCGGCCGCTGCTGATGATCGCGGATGCGCCGCCGACCCGATGGAACGTTGCATTGCCCGACCTGCGCTCGCGCCTTGCCGCTGTGCCCCATGTCGCGATTGCCGAGCCGGACGAGGCGCTCGCCGCTGCGCTGATCGAGCGCGCACTCTCTTGCGCGGGGGCAAGCTATGCCGCCGATCTGCCCGACTGGCTGCTGCGCCGGATCGAGCGCAGCTATGCGGCGATCGCCGCCGTGACCCGCTTGCTGGACGAGGCTGCTCTGTCATCTGGACGTAAGATTTCCATCGCTATGGCGAAAGAGGTCCTGCAAAGCGCAGGATTATTGCCTATAGTTCCCTGACCGTCACAGTCCGCCAGAATGAGAGATACGTGGCCGAAGCAGACCCCTCCGCCAGCCTGACCCTGCCGAGCGACCGCTATTTCAATCGGGAACTGTCCTGGCTGGCCTTCAACCAGCGGGTGCTGGAGGAGGCGATGAACCCCGCTCATCCTTTGTTGGAACGGTTGCGCTTCCTGTCGATCTCGGGCGCCAATCTCGACGAGTTTTTTTCCGTTCGCGTCGCCGGCCTCAAGGGGCAGCAGTTGCAGGACGTCGATATGCGCTCGGCCGACGGGCTGACGCCCGCGCAGCAGTTGAGCGCCATTGCCGAGACAACAGCCCGCCTGATGGCCGCTCAGCAGAAGGTCTGGGGAAGGCTGCACGCTGAATTGTCGAGGGTTGGCATAGAGGTGATCGGTCCCTCCACCTCGCTTGCATCCTCCTGTGAAGACTGGCTGCGCGAGCATTTCCTGACGCAGGTATTTCCGATCCTGACGCCCCAGGCGCTCGACCCGGCGCATCCGTTCCCCTTCATTCCCAACCAGGGCCTGTCGATCGTCTTCGACCTCGAGCGGCTGTCGGACAAGGAGCCGATCCGCGAACTGGTGATGATCCCGTCGTCGCTCGCCCGCTTCGTGCGGATGCCGGGGGAGGTTGCGCGCTACATGGCGCTTGAGGCCGTCATCCGCCGTTTTTCCGCCGATCTCTTTCCCGGCTATCGCGTCCGCAATAGCGGCGTCTTCCGGATCATCCGCGACAGCGATATCGAGATCGAGGAAGAGGCGGAGGATCTGGTTCGCTATTTCCGCAGCGCCATCAAGCGCCGCCGCCGCGGCCGTGTGATCCGCATGGAGATAGAGGAGCGCATTCCCGAGCCGGTCGAGGAAATGCTCCAGGACATGCTCCAGGGGCATGAGGCGATCATTGCCGAGGTCGAGGGATTTGTCGGCATCGGCGACCTTTCGGGGATCGTGGAGGAGGATCGGCCCGACCTCAAGTTCGAACCCTATGCTCCGCGATTTCCGGAGCGCATCCGCGAATATGGCGGGGATTGTTTCGCGGCGATCCGGGCGAAGGATATTGTCGTCCATCACCCTTATGAAGCGTTCGACGTCGTCGTTTCGTTCTTGAAACAAGCGGCGAGTGATCCCGATGTCGTGGCGATCAAGCAGACGCTTTATCGTGCGGGCAAGCAGTCCGCGATCATCCGTGCGCTGATCGACGCGGCGGAGGCGGGCAAGTCGGTGACCGCCGTGGTCGAGCTCAAGGCGCGCTTTGATGAGGAACAGAATCTCATGTGGGCCGACGCGCTGGAACGCGCTGGCGTGCAGGTGGTCTACGGCTTCATCGACTGGAAGACCCATGCGAAGGTATCGGTGGTCGTCCGGCGGGAAGGGGAGCAGTTCCGCACCTACTGCCATTTCGGCACGGGCAATTATCATCCGGTGACGGCGCGCATCTATACCGATCTCAGCTTCTTCACGGCCGATCCGGCCTATGGCCGGGATGCCGCCGCCCTGTTCAACTATATCACCGGCTATGTCGAGCCGCAGCGGCTAGAGAAGCTGGTCATGTCGCCGCGCGATTTGCGCAACCAGCTCTGCCAGCTGATCGACGCGGAAATCGAGCATGTCCGCGCCGGCCGTCCCGGAACCATCTGGGCCAAGATGAATTCGCTGGTTGACCCGGCGATCATGGAAAAACTCTATGCGGCAAGCAATGCAGGCGTGCAGATCGACCTTATCGTGCGCGGCATATGCTGCCTGCGCCCCGGGGTGCCGGGCATGTCGGAAAATATCCGCGTGAAATCGGTCGTCGGCCGCTTTCTGGAACATAGCCGGATCACGGTGTTCGGCAACGGCAAGACGCTGCCCAACAACGCCGCCAAGGTGTTCATCAGCTCCGCCGACTGGATGCCGCGGAATTTCGACCGCCGCGTGGAATTTCTGGCGCCGGTCGAGAACCGCACCGTGCATGACCAGATTCTCGATCAGGTGATGGTCGCCAATCTGATCGACACCGAACAGAGCTGGGAGCTGGACAGCAGCGGCCAATATCATCGGGTGGAGGCGACCGATCGCCCCTTCAACCTGCACCGCTATTTCATGACGAACCCCTCCCTGTCCGGGCGGGGCGCGGCGTTTGAGAGCGAGACGGTACCCACCTTGCGCCTGCGCGGCCGGGCCTGATCGCTGCCATGAATTCCATGCTGAGCCAGGTGCGCGCCATCGCCGAGACGATGGTGACCTCACCCGAGCATGCCAAGGCGCGCACCGCGATCATCGACATCGGCTCCAACAGCGTTCGCCTGGTCGTTTACGACGGGCCGCGTCGCATTCCCTTCATCCTCTTCAATGAGAAGGTGATGGCGGGCCTCGGCGCGTCGCTGGGCAAGACCGGGCGCATCGAACCTGACGCCATGGAGCGAGGGCTGCGGGCCGTCGGCCGCTTCGGACATCTCTGCAAGGAGATGGACGTGCAGGAGGTACGCTGTGTCGCGACCGCCGCCGTGCGCGATGCGGAGAATGGAGACGAGTTCATCCAGCGCGCCGAGGCGCTCGGCCTGTCGGTTGAACTGCTGACCGGGGCGCAAGAAGCCATCGCCGCCGCCCATGGGGTGCTCTCCGGTATTCCGGGCGCGAACGGCATCGTCGGCGATCTGGGCGGGGGCAGTCTGGAACTGGCGCGGATAAAGGACGGCGGGGTGCATGAAACCATATCCCTGCCGCTGGGCGTGCTGCGCCTGCCTGAAATCCGGGCGAAGGGGGCGGGTGCGCTGGAGCGCTGCGTCAAGAAGATGATCGCCAAGGCGGGCTGGGCGGCGGAAGCCGATCTGCCTTTCTATCTGGTCGGCGGATCATGGCGCGCGCTCGCCCGCTTCGACATGGAGCTGATGCATTTCCCGCTGCCGGTGGTGCATCAATATGAGATGCCGGCCGCCCGGGCCGAGCAACTGACCCGCATCATCTCCCACGTTGATAAGGCGCGCTTCAAGGAAATCCCGCAAATTACGGGTACGCGCATCCCGACCTTGCCCGACGCCGCCGCCCTGCTGTCGGTCGTGGTGCGGCAACTGAAGTCCAGCCGCCTCATCGTTTCCGCTTATGGCCTCCGCGAGGGCCTGTTGTTCGGTGATCTGCCCCCCGATATTCAGGCGCATGATCCCCTGCTCGTCGCCGCGGAAGCCGAAGGGGAAGCGCAGGCCCGCTTCACCGGCCATGGCGATATGATCGAGCGCTGGATCGCGCCGCTGTTTCTGGAGGATGGCAGCGCCTGGCGCCGGATCCGCCGTGCCGCCTGTCTGCTCGCCGACGTCGGCTGGCGCGCCAATCCCGACTTCCGCTCGGAGCGGGGCGTGGAGATCGCGCTGCATAGCAATTGGGTCGGCATCAATGCGTCCGAACGCGCGATGCTGGCGCAGGCGTTGCACAGCAATTTCGGCGGCGGTCTGTCGAGCCCGCCAGGTATAGACGGCCTTGCCCCCCCGCAGGCGATCAAGCGCGCCACGCTCTGGGGCCTGGCGATTCGGCTGGGACAGCGATTGTCGGGAGGCGTGGAAGGCCCGCTGCTCGCTTCACGCCTTGAAATGATCGGCGACGTGCTGGAATTGCGGCTGCGCGGGGTGGATGTGGACCTGTTCGGGGAGGCGGTCGAGCGCCGGCAGCGGCAATTGGCGCAGGCGATGGGGGTGAAATACCGCATGGCGTGGTGAAGTGGTCGCGCGGAAAACGAACCTTCCACCTTCTCCCCCCGAAGGAGAAGGAACGGCCGATGCTGGTCATGTGCTGCCTTTTCTCTCCTCGTCATGCCGGGCTTGACCCGGCATCCCGCTTCTTTGTTCGCGCGCGACAGATAGGGCCTTCTCGTGGCGCGGCACCTTCTCTACAAAGCCGAACGCCCTCGCTTGCGGCGGCACGCATACTGCCCTATTGCGCGCGCGCATGAACAGCAAGCACGCCCCCGATCCGGCTCTCCTCGCCAAGGCTGAAACGCTCGTCGAGGCGCTGCCCTATATGCAGCGCTATGCCGGGCAGACCTTTGTCGTCAAATATGGCGGCCATGCCATGGGTGACCCCGAAGCGGCGCGCGACTTCGCCGAGGACGTCGTGCTGATGAAGGCAGTCGGCATCAATGTCGTGGTCGTCCACGGCGGCGGGCCCCAGATCGGCGCCATGCTGAAGAAGCTCGGCGTCGAATCGCATTTCATCGGCGGCCTGCGCGTCACCGACAAGGAAACCGCGCAGATCGCGGAAATGGTGCTGGCAGGGTCCATCAACAAGGAAATCGTGGGCTGGATCGCGGGTGCGGGTGGCCGGGCGGTTGGAATTTCGGGGAAGGATGGCGGCCTGGTTCTCTGCGAGAAGGTCCTGGGCAAGCGGGAAGCCGACCCCAATTCGGGCATCGAGCGCAATGTTGATCTCGGCTATGTCGGCGACCCGATCAAGGTGGATCGCTCCATTCTCGACACCCTGTCGCAGAGCGGCATCATTCCCGTCGTGGCACCCGTCGGCATCGGTGCGGACGGCCACACCTATAATGTCAATGCGGACACCATGGCCGGCGCGATCGCCGCTGAACTCGGCGCGTCGCGCTTCTTCCTGCTGACCGACGTCGCGGGGGTACTCGACAAGCAGGGCCAGTTGCTGACCGACCTCGACCCCGCCGCCATCAGGATATTGCAGGAGGACGGCACGATCAGCGGCGGCATGATTCCCAAGCTCGAAACCTGCGTCAAGGCCGTCGAGGGCGGTGTGGACGCGGCGGTCATCCTGGACGGCCGGGTGCCGCACGCGATGCTGCTGGAAATCTTCACCAAGCGTGGTGCGGGGACTTTAGTGCGCCGGTAAAGTCTTGGCTTGAGGCACTTAACGCCCCCTTGGGCGAGCTTTGACGGCTTGTGGGCCGACCGCTCCCTCGGCTAGAGCGGGCTTCAACCAATTCGGAGACCACATGGCCTACGCGCTCTATCAGATCATCGTCATCCTGCTCGATGTGCTGTGGTGGATCATCATCATCCAGGCCATCATGAGCTGGCTGATCGCCTTCAACGTTGTCAATCTGTCGAATAATGGCGTCCGCACCGTGATGGTCGCACTGGATCGGATGACAGCGCCCATCTATAACCCGATCCGGCGGGTGTTGCCTGACCTAGGCGCGCTCGACCTGTCGCCCATGGTCGTGCTGCTCGGCATATTGATCGTCCGCCAGGCCATATTGCCGCCGCTTTTTGGGCTGGTGTGACGGTCTGCGGCCGGGACGGAGCGGACCTGATCCTCTCTGTCCGGCTGACGCCGGGCGCGAGCCAGGATAATATCGGCGGCTGCTGGACGGATGAGAAGGGCGCGCAATGGCTCACCGCCCGCGTTCGCGCGGTGCCGGAGAAGGGCAGGGCCAATGCGGCGCTCATCCTTCTGCTCGCAGAACGGCTGAGCTGGCCACGCAGCGCGATTTTTCTGGAATCCGGCGACACCAACCGGCTAAAGCGGCTTCGGATAAAGGGAGGCGGTGAGGCGTTGGCATGGCCGCGCCTCTCCGCCATCATCAGGGAACAGGTTGAAGCAGCATGACCATCGGCAAGATCATCGACGGCAAGGCTTTCGCCGAAACGCTTCGGGGCAAGGTGGCCGATGGCGTCGCTGCCTATGAGGGGCGCACCGGCCGCAAGCCGGGGCTGGCGGTCGTGCTGGTCGGCGAAGACCCGGCAAGCGCCGTCTATGTCCGCAACAAGGGCAAGATGACCGTCGCCGTCGGCATGGAGAGCATGGAGTTCAAGCTGCCCGCCAGCATCGGGGAGGAGGAACTGCTTGATCTGGTGGAGGAACTGAACGCCGACGATCGGGTGGACGGCATTCTGGTCCAGCTGCCGCTGCCGCCGCACATCAACGAGGCGGCGGTGATCGGCACGATCGACCCGGCCAAGGACGTCGATGGCTTCCATGTCGTCAATTCCGGTCTGCTCGCGACCGGGCAGGACGCGCTGGTTCCCTGCACGCCGCTTGGCTGCATCATGCTGCTGAAGGATGAGCTGGGCGACCTGAGCGGCCTTGAAGCCGTGGTCGTGGGCCGCTCCAACATCGTCGGCAAGCCCATGGCGCAGCTGCTGCTGGCGGAAAATTGCACCGTCACGGTCGCGCACAGCCGGACCCGCGACATCGCCTCTGTCGTGCATCGCGCCGACATCGTGGTTGCTGCGGTGGGCCGGCCCGAGATGGTGAAGGGCGAGTGGATCAAGCCGGGTGCGACGGTGATCGATGTCGGCATCAACCGCGTCACCGACACAGAGGATGGCAAGAGCCGCATCGTCGGGGACGTTGCCACCGCCGAGGCACTGGCTCATGTCCGTGCGATCACGCCGGTTCCGGGCGGTGTCGGCCCGATGACGATTGCAGTGCTGCTGCGCAACACGCTGGTGGCCGCGCATGCCCGTTCGGGGCTGGAGAAGCCGGAGGGGCTGTGAAGGGCCGGGCGGCGCTCCTCGTTCTGACGGCGTTCGCCCTGATGGGTGCGCGGCCGCCGATGCGCTACCAGCCCGATCCGAGTTCCGTCTTCGCCGCCGAAATTGCCTTCAACCGCCTTGCGCAGGCAAAAGGGCAATGGACCGCCTTCCGCGAGACGGCGGCGGAAGAGGCGGTGATGTTCGTGCCGCAGCGGGTGCTGGCGAAACAATGGTTGAAGGGGCGCGCCGATCCGCCGGTCTCGGTCAGTTGGACACCCTCGACCATCTATGTTTCCTGCGATGGCAATCTGGCGGCGAGCACGGGCAATTGGACCCGCCCGGACGGCTCGGTCGGTTATTTCACGACCGTCTGGCAACGGGACAAGAAGGGCGCATGGAAGTGGGTCATGGACCATGGCGACAAGCTTGCGACGGCCCGGCCTGCGCCGGAGTTCCTGACAGGCAAGGTCGCCACCTGCAAGCGCCGCGCGGTGGGCGAAGGCGGAGCGCCGCCCGCTGGCGTCGGCAAGGCCGCCGTGCCGCGCGATGAAAGCCTGATCTGGGCCGCTGACGTGAAAACCGACGGCAGCCGCCATATAACCGTGCGGGCATGGAACGGCGCGGGCTATGATCTGGTGATCGACGACCAGGTCGCAGCCGGCGCATGACCGAACTGTTCATTTCCGCCTTCGTCACCCTTTTCGTGGTGATCGATCCGCCGGGCTGCGCGCCGATCTATGCCAGCCTCACCACCGGGGCGAGCCATGCGCAGCGGCGGGCGATGGCCATTCGGGCCGTGGGCATTGCAGCGGGAATCCTGCTGGTCTTCGCGCTGTGGGGTAAGCAGTTGCTGGGCTTGCTGGGTATCCAACTGGACAGCTTCCGGATTGCTGGCGGGATCATGCTGTTCATTATCGCCATGGACATGGTGTTCGAAAAGCGGACGCAAAGGCGCGAGGGTCGGGCGCAGAAGATCGCGGACACGCCAGAGGTGGAGGATGTGTCGGTCTTCCCGATGGCGATGCCGATGATCGCAGGGCCGGGATCGATCGCCACCGTCATGCTGCTCATGTCGCGGGCAGAGGGCATCACCGAGCGATTGGTGGTGATGGGCGCAGTGGTTGTGACGCTGCTGCTGATGCTGGGGGCGCTGCTAGCGGCCGGGCCGATCATGGCACGACTGGGTACCAAGATCGAGGCGGTGATCACGCGACTGTTGGGTGTGCTGCTTGCAGCTTTGGCGGCCCAGTTCGTGATCGACGGGTTGAAGGCCAGCTTTTGAATGGGGCGGCGCGTGGCAGCGCCGCCCCCCCCTAGATCAGGCGCGGACGTCTGCTTCGGTCACCGGAGCGATCTTGATTTCGACGCGGCGGTTGGACGCCTTGCCCTCCGCCGTCGCGTTGGAGGCGATGGGCTGCGTTTCGCCGAAGCCGCGCGTTGCGATACGGGCTGACTGCACGCCGTGCGTGGTGAGATAGTCGGCCACAGCCTGCGCGCGGCGTTCGGAAAGCGACTGGTTATAGGCGTCGGCGCCGTCGCTGTCGGTGTGGCCGTAAACGTCGATATAGGTCTTGGGATATTGCGCCAGCACTGAAGACACGTCGTTCAGGGTCGGCTGGAACTGGGTCTGCACCGCGGAACTGTCGGTGGCGAAGGTGATGCCCGAGGGCATGCGCAGCACCAGATTGTCGCCGTCGCGGATCACGTCCACGCCGCTGCCGGCCGTCTCCTCCCGCAGCTTGCGTTCCTGCGCATCCATATAGGCGCCGATCCCCGCGCCAGCCACCGCGCCGATGCCCGCACCCAATATCTTCTCGGTCCGGTCATGCCGGCCCCCGACCAGATCGCCGAGCAGATAGCCGCCCAAAGCGCCGCCGATACCGCCGATCGCGGCCTTGGAGATGCTGCGCTGTCCGGTCTGGGGATCGGTGGTGCAGGCGGTGGTTGCGAGCATGGCGGCAAGACCCGCGGCGCCAGCGATGCGATGAAGATTCCGCATGAATTTCAATTCCCTTTTCTTTTGCCGTCCGATCGGGACGAATGGCATTCCAATCGTCGAACGACATCATTTGTTCCACCCGCGAACTGAACCGGAAATGAGGGAGTGGTTGTGAAATTGTAAGGATTGCGGCTATAGGTGGCCGCTGACCGCCATGGCCACGATCCCCCCGCACGCTCCGACGCCCTTTCCATGGGTCGATCTCATCATCATCCTCGCGCTGGTGGCGCTGAACGGCGTCTTTGCGATGTCCGAGCTGGCGATTGTCTCCGCCCGCAAGCCGCGCCTTCAAGCGATGCAGAAGGCTGGCCGTCGCGGCGCCGGTACCGCACTGGAACTGGCGGCGAATCCGGGCAAGTTCCTTTCCACTGTGCAGATCGGCATCACGCTGATCGGCATCGTGGCGGGCGCCTATTCCGGGGCCAGCTTGGGCGGGCCGGTCGGGGAGCGGTTGCAGGCGCTGGGTTTGCAGCCGGGCACGGCAGAGAAAATGGGTTTTGCGCTCGTTATCGGGCTGACCACCTATGCCTCGCTGATTATCGGTGAGCTGGTCCCTAAGCAATTTGCCCTGCGCGCGCCTGAGCCGATTGCGGTGCTGGTCGCGACGCCGATGATCTGGCTGGCGAAGCTGACCGCGCCGATCGTGTGGGTGCTGGACGGCTCGAGCGCGCTGATCTTCCGCCTGCTGGGCTTGGTCCGCGAGTCAGAACAGCATGTCACGGCGGAGGAACTGCATCTCATCGTCGCCGAGGCGAGCCGCTCCGGGGTGATCGAGGAAAGCGAGCGCGCGATCATCTCCGGCGTCGTGCGGCTGGCCGATCGGCCGGTGCGGGAGATCATGACCCAGCGCATGGATGTCGACTGGATCGACATCGCCGCCGATGATGAGGTGATACGCGCCAAGCTGCTGGACACGCCGCATACCCGGCTGCCTGTGGGCCGGGGCACGGTCGAAGACATCATCGGCGTCGTGCAGGCACGCGACATCATGACGGCGCTGTTCCGGGGCGAGGCGCTCAACCTGGAGGCGCTGATGCGCCGGGTCGAGGTGGTGCCGGATCAGGTTGACGCGATGGACGCGCTGGAGGTGCTGCGGCGGTCCGACGTGCCGATGGTCATGGTGCATGACGAGTATGGACATTTTGAGGGGATAGCGACGCCCGCCGACCTGCTATCCGCCATCGCCGGTCATTTCGCGTCCGACCTGGATGATGCCAGCGACCCCGATCTGGTGGAGCGGGAGGATGGCAGCCTGCTGGTGTCCGGACAAATGCCCGTCGACCTGCTCGCCGAACGCATCGGCATCGATCTGCCCGAACATCGCGATTATGCGACTGTCGCCGGCCACGCCCTTTGGCTGCTGAAGCGTTTGCCCGAGGTCGGCGACTTCGTGGACGATCAGGGCTGGCGTTTCGAGGTGGTCGATATGGACGGGCGCAAGATCGACAAGCTGCTGGTCGCGGAACGATAGGCGGCTGGGAGCCGACAAAAGAGGTCGGTTGGCAGCAGACATTTTGAAGGCTGGGCGGTTGCCGTAACTGCGATTGTCATGGGCGATTTGATTCGATAGTTCGGAAAATATCGAAATATCGAATCAGGAGTTCGCTGCCGATGGCGCAGTGTGAAATGGCGCCGGTGGCTGACGTAGTCGAATCATTATCGGCGCTTGCGCATGTCCATAGGCTGGCGGTGTTCCAGCTACTTGTTCGAGCAGGCGCGGAAGGTATGGCAGCCGGCGAGATTGCCCGTGATGTCGGGGTGCTGCCGAACACGCTTTCGACCCATCTCACCATTTTGGCGCATGCAGGCTTGATCCGCTCTCGCAGGGAAGGGCGATCCATCATTTACTCTGCCGACTACGAAGCGATGCGTGATCTTCTCGGTTTCCTTGTTTCCGACTGCTGCGGGGGACAGCCGGAAATATGCGCCCCGCTCGTCGGTATTGCGGACGTCGCTGACCGCTGTTCACCCCAATGATGCTCGGCCGGAAAATCGCCGCTGAGATGTTGGGCATGGCCATGTTGCTCATGATCGTCGTTGGTTCGGGCATCATGGGTCAGCGCCTTGCGGCCGGAAATGATGCGATTGCATTGTTGGCCAATACGATCGCGACGGGTGCCGGACTGATCGTTCTGATCCACATGTTCGCGCCCCTATCGGGTGCTCACTTCAACCCCGCGGTGACACTTATTTTCCTGCTCCGCCGAGAAACCCCGCCTGCGATCGCGATATTTTATGTAGCGGCTCAGCTGGGGGGAGCTGTGATGGGGGTATGGGCTGCGCACGCGATGTTCGGTGAGCAGATATGGCAAATCTCCATCAAACTGCGCGACGGCGGGGGGCAAGGCTTTTCCGAAGCTATCGCTACTTTCGGCTTGATCGGCACGATCTTGACCACGCAGCGGTCGCGGCCCGAATTCACGCCCACGGCGGTCGGGCTTTACATAAGCGCGGCCTATTGGTTCACGGCATCGACGTCATTCGCCAATCCCGCCGTCACCGTTGCTCGCAGTCTTACCCGCAGCTTCGCCGGCATCGCACCATCGTCGGTCCCGCTGTTCATCGTCAGCCAGATCGCGGGCGCCTTTTGTGCGCTGCTGCTGTTCGGCTGGCTCATCAAGGAGGAGCCATCTCATGTCTGATGTTTTCCCGATCACGATCTATCACAATCCAGATTGCGGAACGTCACGCAACGCGCTGGCTATGATCGAGGCGGCGGGATATGTCCCCAATGTCATAGATTATCGCGATGTCGGCTGGACCCGACCCCTGCTGGAGCGCTTGCTGTCCGACATGGGCGCAGCACCGCGCGACGTCCTGCGGGAGAAGGGGACAGCTGCCGCCGAGCTCGGCTTGTTGGACGAAGCAGTGCCTGAAGATGAAATCCTTGCGGCGATGGTTGAACACCCCATCCTTGTAAACCGGCCGATCGTGGTCACCCCCAAAGGCACGAAGCTGTGCCGTCCGTCCGAGATGGCCTTGACGCTGCTGGAGCGTCTGCCCGATCATTTCACGAAGGAGGATGGCGAAGTCATGCGACCGTGACGCAGCGGCGTGGTCAGAGGGTCAGAGTCGCCACCGGCGAGATGGAAGCTGAGCTTCGCCGCGCTCCTTGTACCAGCGAACGCGGCAGATGGAGTTCGGCAAAGCCATCCCTCGAGGTCAAGCCTGACCTCAGAGTCGGAGATGGCTCCCCGCCTCCCCGCCTCTCCGGATCGATCCGAGGCGGGGCGATCGGAAATCAGTGGGCAGCAGCGGGGCCGCTCGCCGGAGCGGCATTCGCCGGGGCCTTGCTTTCGACGCTTTCGGCGGCGTTGGTGGCATTGCCGGCGGCCTCGGCCGGCGTGGCGCTGGCGTCGGCAGGAGCGGCATCCGCTGCAGGGAGGGGGAGGTTCGAACCCTGCGCGTTCAGATAGGCGATCAGGTTCGCGCGGTCGGCGGGGTTGCCGAGGCCAGCGAAGGTCATCTTGGTGCCCGGCGCGAATTCGCGCGGCGAGGTCAACCAGTGGTCCAGCGCCTCGAAGGTCCAGCTGCCGCCCTTCTTCTTGAGCGCGTCGGAGAAGGCGAAGCCACCCTTGCCCTGCGCGACGGCTTCACCGACCGTCCCGTAGAGATTGGGGCCGATGCCGTTGGCGCCGCCCTGGTTGACCGTGTGGCAGGCAGCGCACTTGGCGAAGACCTTTTCGCCCGCCGCGACGTCGGCGCTGGCGAGCAGGGTATTGAGGCCGGGGCCGCTGGCAGCGCCGCCGGCGCCTTCAGCTTCCACGCCCTCGATCGCATAGCCCATCTTCTCGGGCCGCTCTTCGTGGAAATATTTGGAACTGACGATCGCGCCGCCCAGCGCGACGATACCAGCGAACAACGCCCAACCGGCGGCGGTGTTGAAACGATCGCTCATTTCGCTTGAATTCCCCAATATTTCTGTTCTGGCCGCTTGGCGCGCGTCCCCTCTAGCGCGCTGCCATAATGACGCAAGGGGGAACGCGCAAGCATGGTTGAAAGACGTTGCGCACGGTTCTTGCCGCACAGGCGCGCACGGATGCTTGCGCGCGCGTGGCGGAATGCCTAAGCGCGCTCCTCATCCATGGAAAATTATCCCGCACCCGCCCGCGTCCTTGTCGCGCAGATGGCTGAGCAGGCCGCAGCCGACCCGGCCCGCGCCGTCGCTTTCCAAGGCGCGCCCGGCGCCAATTCGCATCTGGCCGCGCTCGGCTACGCGCCCGATTGCGCGCCCTTGCCCTGCTTTGCATTCGAGGACGCGATCGATGCGGTCCGCAATGGCGATGCCGCGCGCGCGATCATTCCGATCGAGAACAGCCTGCACGGCCGGGTCGCCGACATGCACTTCCTGCTGCCCGAATCCGGGCTGCACATCGTCGACGAATATTTTCTGCGCATCCGCCATTGCCTGATGGCGCCCGACGCAAGCCCGGTGAAAAGCGCCGTCAGCCATCCGCAGGCGCTGGGCCAGTGCCGGCATTATCTGCGCGCGCGCGGCATTCAGCCCGTGGTCTATGCGGACACGGCGGGCGCCGCGGCGCTGGTTGCCGAGACGCGGACGGCTGGCGAGGGGGCCGTGGCGCCAGCGCTGGCGGCGGAGCTTTATGGCCTGCAACTCGTCGCCGAGAATATCGAGGACAGCGACGACAATATGACGCGCTTCCTCGTGCTCGCGCGCGAGCCCAAGCTGCCCGCCGCCGATGCGGGGCCGGTCATGACCACCTTCCTGTTCGAGGTGAAGAATATTCCCGCATCGCTCTATAAGGCGATGGGCGGCTTTGCGACCAATGGCGTCAACATGACCAAGCTGGAAAGCTATCAGCGCCGCGCAAGCTTCGCCGCCACGGAATTCTACTGCGATATCGAGGGCATGCCCGGAGATGCGGCGGTCGATCGGGCGCTGGCGGAGCTGGAGTTCCACAGCAAATGGGTGCGGATGCTGGGAAGCTATCGACAGGGCAGGCCAAGGACGGGGTGACCTGAAGCGGCGGCTTGCCTATAGTCGATGACGATGATCGTAGCCGTCCTCCTTTCCGCCCTTGCCATGAGCGTGATTGTGGGGGTGCGCTATCTGCTCACCAGCGGCGGCTTCGCTCTGGCGACGCAGGTTCGGCAGCCGGGACTCTATAGCGGCCTTGCTCAACAGATCCGGCGCGAGATCGGCTGGTCGCTGGCTTCGGCGCTCATCTACGGCGTGCCGGCTGGCGTGATCGCGTGGGGCTGGCAGGAGCGGGGGTGGACCCGCATCTACACCGATCCCGGGGCCTTCCCGCTCTGGTATCTGCCGCTTTCGGTGCTGCTCTACCTGCTGCTCCACGACAGCTGGTTTTACTGGACGCACCGCTGGATGCACCGGCCGCGCCTGTTCCGCATCGCCCACGCGGTGCATCATGCGAGCCGCCCGCCGACGGCGTGGGCGGCAATGAGCTTCCATCCATGGGAAGCATTAAGCGGCGCGGTAGTGATCCCGGCGCTGACCTTCCTCATCCCGATCCATGTCGGCGCGCTCGCTGCGGTGCTGACGATCATGACGATCATGGGCGTCACCAACCATATGGGCTGGGAGCTGTTTCCGCGCGGGCTGGTGCATGGGCCGCTCGGGCGCTGGTTGATCACGGCCAGCCATCATCAGCGCCACCATGAGCAATATGCCTGCAACTACGGGCTTTATTTCCGCTTCTGGGACCGGCTGTGCGGCACGGACCGGGGACTGGGCAGTTTTGGAAAGGGAAGCGTGTGAACCGCTGCTGCTTAGCTGTGCCGGCATTGCTGGCCGTCATGGGGGCCGCTCCGGACAGCCAGACCCAGCCGCTCAGCATCGAAGTGCAGGGGCTGCGGTCGATGAAGGGAAATATATTGGTGTGCGTGACGCGCGACGCCGCCCATTTTCCTGACTGCCGCGATGATCCCGAACGGCGGCACTTCACGGTTCCGGCGGGCAAAGCGCCCATGTCCCTCGGCCTGCTTGCGCCGGGCAACTATGCCATCGCCATCATCCACGATGAAAATGGCAATGGCAGGCTGGACACCTTTGCCGGTATTCCGCGCGAGGGCGTGGGTTTTTCACATAATCCCGCGATCCGCTTTGGCGCGCCAAGCTTCAGGTCAGCCGAGTTTCCGGTGGCGGGCAGCGCGGTGCGGCAGAATATTAAAATCAAATATTTCCTCTGAGTTCGCACGGCGGGAACTACTAAGTCACTCAATACATTTCACCCCCGTTCCAGATTGGATGAACAGGGGATTTATGAACAGCCGCCATCTTCTTGCCCTCGGGCTCGCTTTTTCGGTTGCGAGCTTCGCTTCCGCGGCGCTGGCGCAGGCCACTGACCGAAACAGCTTGACCGTCGGGGTCGGGGCGGCAGCGGTGCCAAGTTACGAGGGATCTGACGATTACCGCATCCTGCCGATCCCGCAGCTGCGTGGCCGGGTGGACGGCTTTGCCTTCTGGACACGCGGGCCGGGCATCTATCTCGATCTGGTGCGCGATGGCGAGAATAATGGGCTCGATTTTGAATTGGGGCCAGTTGTGACGGCGCGGTTCGATCGGTCCAGCCGCAAGAATATCAAGGACGACGCTGTGCGCCTCCTCGGCAAGCGCGATGTCGCGGTCGAGGTCGGGGGCTTCGTCGGCATCGGGAAGACCGGCGTCATTACCAGCGCCTATGACAATCTGTCGGCGCGCGTCGCCGTGACCAAGGACGTCGCCGGTGCCCATGGCAGCTACATCATCACACCTGCCATCGAATATGCGACGCCCCTCTCGCAGACGAGTTTCGTGGGTGTGGGCGTGTCGGCGGACTATGTCGGCAAGAAATATGGCCGTTATTATTATGACATCGACGCGGGCGGCTCAGCGGCTTCGGGGCTGCCGGTCTATGGTGATGCGGGCAATGGCTCGGGCTTCAAGAAGGTGAATGCCAACATCGCCGGGGGCATCTCGCTGTCGGGCGACATCCGCCGCGGCTGGGCGATCTTCGCGATGGGCGGCTATTCGCGCATTCTGGGCGACTATGCCCGCTCGCCGATCGTGTCCATCGCCGGGTCGAAGAACCAGTGGATCGGCGCTGTGGGCGTGGGCTACACCTTCTGACGGCTGCTTCTTGTTCCAAAAGGGTGACGCCCCACATAAGGCGCTGTATGGAGCGGCCTTGACCGCATTGGACAGCAGGAGACAGGAAGCGTGGCGACCCTTGGGATGAGCGAGGCCGACAAGACGGCGGTGGAGGAATTTCGCCGCGACGTGGTGGACCCTTCGCGTACCAGTCTGGTGATCGTCGATTTCTGGGCGGAATGGTGCGGGCCGTGCAAGCAGCTGACGCCGATCATTGAGAAGGTCTGCGCCGATTATGCGGCGAAGGGCGTCAAGCTGGTCAAGATCAACGTCGATGAGAACCGCTTCATTGCCGCGCAATTTCGGGTGCAGTCGATCCCGACGGTCTATGCGGTGTTTCAGGGACAGCCCGTGGCCGACCTCAGCCAGGCGCGAACCGAGGGGCAGCTGAAACAGTTTCTGGATCAACTGCTGGCCCAGCTTCCGATCGAATCGGATGAGAAGGCGCAGCTTCAGGAAATCGCCCCGCTGATCGCCATGGGCGAGGAACTGCTGGCTGGCGGCGAGGCGGAGCGGGCGCTGTCCGTGTTCCAGCAGGTGGCCGACATGGTGCCTGACAACGCCGAAGTCGCGGCGGGTCAGGGCGGGTCAGGCGCGGGCGCTGGTCGCGCTGGGAGCGCTGGATGAGGCGGAAGCGGTGCTTGCCGCGTTGCCCGCCGAGGCCGCGAAGGATCAGGCGGTCGAGCGCGCCCGCGCAGCCATTGCGCTTGCTCGCGATGCGAAGCCGGTTGCGGACCTGTCGGCTGTCGAAGCGAGGGTCGCCGCCGATCCTGACGATCATGAGGCGCGTTTCGAGCTTGCCAACGGCCTGATGGCGAATGGCGATCGGGATGGTGCGGCGGAGCAGCTGCTTGAAAGCGTGCGCCGCGACCGCGCGTGGAATGACGGCGCGGCCAAGACGCAGCTGCTCAAGCTGTTCGAGGCGACGGGACTTGAAGATCCCTGGGTGGCGGCGCAGCGGCGCAAATTGTCGCAGATCCTCTTTTCCTGATCCCCGCGATGAACCGGGCGCGCATCTCCATCTTCCCCTTGTCCGGCGCTCTGCTGCTGCCGGGCATGGAGCTGCCGCTGCACATTTTCGAGCCGCGCTACCGGGCGCTGATCCACGACGCGATGGCGCGGGATCGGCGCATCGGGATGATCCAGCCACGGGCGGAGGGCGCCAAGCCGCCGCTGTTCGACGTCGGCTGCCTGGGGCATATCTTCCATATCGAGGCGCTGGACGATGGCCGCTTCAACATAGTGCTCAAGGGACTGGCGCGGTTCCGGCTGGTGAAGGAACTCGACGTCGCCACCCCCTTCCGCCAGATCGAAGCGGAGGTGGAGCAGGCGCCGGATGCGGACGAAGTGCTCGCATCCGTGGAACGCGCAGCGCTGGAGCAGGAGGCCCGCCGCTTTGCCGAAGCGCTCGGCTATGTGGTGGACTGGACGGGCGTGTCGCGGCTCGACGACGCTTCGCTGGTCAACGGCATCGCGCAGATCGCGCCCTTCGACCCTGCCGCCAAGCAGATCTTGCTCGAGGCGGAGAGCCTCAGCGACCGGTCGGAGAAGATCATCCAGCTGATGCAGATCGTCGGCCGGGTGGAGCGCGACGGTGGGGCGACCATGCAATGAGCGGTGGGCAATGACCAGCAGGATCGACCCTGTGCTGCTCGCCAAGCTGGTCTGCCCGGTGACGCGGACGCCGCTGCGTTGGGACGATCAGCGGGGCGAACTGGTGTCCGAGGCGGCGGGACTGGCTTTTCCCGTGCGGGACGGGGTGCCGGTGATGGTGGTGCGTGAGGCGCGGGTGATCTCGTCGGAGTAACGAAGGACTGGCTGATTTTCCTGTCGAGCTTACCAATCCTGTAACCCCGGACCTGATCCGGGGTCCCGCATGATCTTTCGATGCCACTGCGCTGCCAACGATCATGAACAAAGGCCGGCCCAGGACTGGACCGGCCTTTTCTTCATGATGCTGGGTCAGAACCTGAAATCAAGCCGCGCGTAATAATAGCCGCCGGACGTGCTGTAGGGGCCATGCCCATAGTAGCTGTTATAGGCGCCCGCGCCATTCTGATAGGGTGAGACGCCGACCGGCACAGTGACGCCCTGCAGCAGGTCGGGCACCTCCGGCCGCTTGTTGAACAGGTTGTTCGCGCCCACCGCGAAGCTCACATGATCGGTGAAGTCGTAGCTCGCCTCCAGGTCGGTAAGCGCGGTCGCCTTGACCACGCCGTTGAAATAGAGCTGATTCGCGCCGCCGGCGCCGTCAGCGATCAGGAAGCCGCCTTCGGGGATGACGATCGAACCTGCCGAGCTGGACGTAAAGGCCGGGCGGACGAGGACGCTGGTCTTGCCGTAAAAGGTTTCGCGCAGGTTGAGCGTGAATTTGCCCGACTTGAACAGCGCGTTCGCCACGATCTTATAGTCGGGATTCGACCGCTCGATATTGCTTTCCGATGCGGCGTTGAAGATCGGATACCCGACCTTGTTGTCGGTAATCTTCGTCTTGTTGTAATTTGCGGTCACCGAAAGATTGAGCGATCCGAAGTCCAGTGCCACCGGGTAGCTTGCGGAAAAGTCTATGCCCCAGGTGCGGGTGTCTATGCCATTGGTGAAGCTGGACACGCCGATCGTGCCGTTGGTGTAGAGCGCGTTGTCGAGCACGATGCCCGCGGCGCTCAGCGCGTCCAATATGGCGCTGGCGCCCGGCTGCACCACGCCGTTCAGCACCGCGTTGCGCGCGGCCGTGCCGGTGATGCGGTCCTTGATCTTGATAAGATAGCCATCGACCGTGATCGCCAGCTTCGGCACGGGCCGCAGCACGATGCCGGCGGAGAAATTCTTCGACTTTTCAGGTTTGAGGGAGCCGAAGCCGAGCAGCGCCGCGGCAGGCGTGCCGGCGGGCAGTTGCGCCACGGCGCTGGTCGGGCCGACATTGATGGTCGAATATTTCTGCTCCGCCAGCGTTGGTGCGCGGAAACCGGTGCTGGCCGTGCCGCGGATCGCAAAGGCGGGCGAGAAGTCGTAACGGGTCGTCGCCTTCCAGATCGCAGTGTCGCCAAAGTCGGTATAATCTTCGTACCGCCCGGCAAGATCGACGCTCCACCCATCGACCGGCTCGGCGATCAGGTTGAGATAAACGGCCTTCGAACTGCGCTGGAAATCACCGGCGTCGGTCGCCTTGTAGCCGGGGAAGGACTGGACGCCGGTCTTGTAGGTCGAGATCGGATCCCCCTGGAGGATCTCATATTCGTCCCTGCGATACTCGCCGCCGAACGCCAGCGTCAGCGGGTTCGCCATGCCGGCTTCGAATTCCTTGCGGATGTCGGCGGTGATGGTGGTTTGGGCCAGCTTGAAGCCGCCATCATAGGCGCTGCTGGGCGTATTGGCCGTTGCGACGCCGCCGGCTGCGAAGCTTTCCTGCCATAGTTCACGGTGCGCCGACTGTTCGGTATAGATGCTGTCCTTCTGCGCGCCATAGGTGCCGCTGATGTCGAAGTTCCAGCCGCCGCCGAACTCGCCCTTGGCGCCGACGGTGACGCTATATTCATCCTCCACCACATGCTGGAGCGGCACCATGCCCCAGACGCCCGTGTCGCTGTAGCAGATGTTGGGATTATAGGCGGCCGCCGTCACGCTGCCGCCGAGGTTGCCCGGTTCGTAGCAGATGCGCTTGGGGTGGCGATAACCCTGCTTCGCCCAGCCCTCGCGCCGGGCATAGTCGCCGAAACTGTAGAGTTCGACCCCGCCGAAATCATAGCCCATATTGTAAAAGCCGAGCGTCAGCTTGGTGCGGGGCTGGCCGCCGTTGATGCCGGAAAGCGCGTCGCCGGCCAGATTGGCCCATTGGACGGGCGTGTTGGATTGCAGCGTGCCGTCTGCGCGGGTGACCTGCACCTGTCCGGTGCCGACCGTCGTGTAATCCTGCCGCCGGTGGAACAGGGTCAGGTTGAAGAAGCCGTCTTCGCCCAGCTTGAAACCCATATTGCCGGAGGCCGAGAAAAGTTCGCCCTCGCTGTCATAATATTGGCCGCCGGTTACCTTGAAGCTGCCGCCTTCATCCTGATCCTTGAGAATGAAGTTGATGACGCCGGCGATCGCGTCCGTGCCATAGACGGCGGCCGCGCCTTCCTGCAGCACTTCGACGCGCGACACGGAGTCGGGCGGAATGAGGTCGATGCTGGGCGCGGCGGAACCCTGGAACGCGCCGGAGATCACCTGAAGGATACCATTGCCGTGACGGCGCTTGCCGTTGACGAGGATCAGCGTGTGATTGGGGCTGAGCCCGCGAAGCCGCGCCGACAGTGAGAAGCTGGACAGGTCCGTGCCCTGCGTCTGCGCGGTGAAGCTGGGGACGATCTGAGTCAGGACCTGGTTGAGGTTGGGCTGGCCCACATGGCTGATTGCCTCTTCGCTCAGCACCTGCACGGGCGCGGCGGCTTCGGCGGCCTGCATGCCCACGGCGCGGGTGCCGGTGACGATGATGGCGGTGCCGTCATCGGCCTGCGGCTCCTGCGCTTCCTGCGCGGCGGCGCAGGCCGACCAGGATGAAGCCAAAATCAGTGAAAGACGTAGAGCGGATAATCTCGTCATCTGTGCCCCCTGCTTTGTTTATCATGCACCGGGAGAGACGAAGGGGTGACGCCGAGCCGCTATTGCGCCGCACAATGGCGTGATTGAGAAACGTGCAAGTGCCGGGCGCAGTTTGCAAGCGCAAGGGATGGCGGGTTTCTGGGTGGGGTTCGTACCAGCCACTCCGCACTTACAAAGCGGCAAGCAGGAAGAGGGCTGACTCAGGACTTCAGCGCAGCCTCGATCAGCGCCCGGGCCTCCTCGCTGTTCCAGTTCATCGCGCCGATCACGCGCGCCATTTCCTTGCCCTGCGCGTCATAGATGACGGTCGTGGGCAGCATGCCGGTGCCATAATGAAAGCCGAACTGGTTTTCCGGGTCGATCCAGCCCTTGAGGTGGGGAAGGGGATGCTTCTCGAAAAAGGGTTTGATCACCTGCTCGCCCTGGCTGTCCTGCGAGATGGTGAGGACGGCAAGACCCTTCTTGCCATAGTCCGCCGCCACCTTGTCCAGCGTCGGCATCTCCGCGACGCAGGGCGCGCACCACGTCGCCCACAGGTTGACGAGCATCGGCTTGCCGGCGAAATCGGCAAGGGTCGTGTCACTGCCGTCGGGGGTCTGGAAGGTGAAGCTCGGCGCGGGGGTGCCCGCCTTCGACTTGTCGAGCGTGTAGCTGAAGCTGCCCGCGCCACTCTGCGCCGGCCCGGTCGCTTCGCTGCTCGCCGCGGGGGCCTCCTCGCTGGCGTTCGGACCTTGCCCCGCGCCCTGTGATTGCTTATCGCACGCGCCTAAGCCACCCAGCAGGAGCAGTGTCATTACGCAGGGCAAAGTTGATCGGAACGGGGAAGATCGCACGGTAACGGGCTCCAACAGCATGTGGGGCGGCCGCTTCGCAGCGGGGCCGGCTTCGGTCATGCGCGAGATAAATGCCTCCATCCCTTTCGACAAGCGCCTGTGGAAACAGGATATCGCGGGCTCCAAGGCGCATGTCGCGATGCTGGCGAAGCAGGGCATCGTCGCGCAGGCGGATGCCGACGCGATCTCCGGCGGTCTGGACCAGATCGCCGCCGAATATGAAGCGAACGGCGTGCCGGTCGATCTCGACCTGGAAGACATCCATATGGTCACGGAGTCGCGGCTGGCGGAGCTGATCGGACCGGCGGCGGGGCGGCTGCATACGGCGCGTTCGCGCAACGATCAGGTGGCGACCGACTTCCGCCTGTGGGTGCGCGATGCCATTGATGAGGTCGAGGCCGGATTGGTGGCGTTGCAGGAAGCGCTGATCGCGCGCGCGGAGGAGCATGCCGATACGGTGATGCCGGGCTTTACCCATCTCCAGTCCGCGCAGCCGGTGACGCTCGGCCATCACCTCATGGCCTATCATGAGATGATCCGTCGCGACCGCAGCCGCTTTGCCGACGCGCGCGCGCGGCTGAACGAATGTCCGCTGGGCGCGGCGGCACTGGCGGGGACCGGTTTTCCGATCGACCGACATGCGACGGCGGCAGCGCTGGGCTTCGCCAAGCCGACCGACAACAGCCTCGACAGCGTATCCGACCGCGACTTTGCGCTCGACTATCTGATGGCGGCGACCCAAGTGGCACTGCATCTGTCGCGGCTGGCGGAAGAGTTCATCATCTGGGCGAGCCAGCCCTTCGGCTTCGTCAAGCTGCCCGACGCTTACTCGACCGGCAGCTCGATCATGCCGCAGAAGCGTAATCCCGATGCGGCCGAACTGGTGCGCGGCCATGCCGGGCGCATCATGGGCTGCATGAACGCGCTCTGCGTCACGATGAAAGGCCTGCCGCTCGCCTATTCCAAGGACATGCAGGACGACAAGCCGCCGGTGTTCGAGGCGCATGACCTGCTCGGCCTTTCGATCGCGGCGATGACCGGGATGATCGAGACGGTGGCGTTCCGTACCGAGCGGATGCGGGGGCTGGCGGAAAGCGGCTTCGCGACGGCGACCGACTTGGCCGACTGGCTGGTGCGGGAGGGCAATGTGCCGTTCCGCGAGGCGCATCACATCACCGGGCGCGCGGTCGCTGCGGCCGAGGGGGCGGGCGTGCAGCTGGCGGACCTGCCGATCGAGACGCTGAAAGCCATTGATGGACGCATCGACGAGCGTATCTATGCGGTGCTGACGGTCGATGCCTCGGTCGCCAGCCGCAAGAGCCACGGCGGCACCGCGCCTGATCAGGTGCGCGCGCGGATAGCCCAGGCGCGGCAGGAGAAGAAGGAATGACTTCGCCTATCCTCAAGGGCGCCGGTCTGGCGACACTGGCGCTGGCGCTGGCATCCTGCGGCGGACGGCAGCCGCTGAAGCCGGTCGAGGGGCAGGCCTTGCCCGCCGTTCCGGTCGGCGCCACAAGGGCGCCCACGGCTGCCGAGCTGACCGCCCCCACGACCCAGGCCCGGCCGGAGCGTAACGTCGAACTGCTCACCCAATCGCAGGAGCGGCACGACGACCCCTTCGACCTGCCGCCCGAAAGCGACCCCCGCTAAGAATTTCAGCCAGGACAGGAAGCCCTTGGACCATTTTGAATATGTTGACGGCGCCATGCATGTGGAGCAGGTGCCGCTCGCCGCGATTGCCGAGCAGGTCGGCACGCCCGTCTATGTCTATTCGACCGCCACGCTGACCCGCCATGTCGGCGTGTTCCGCGACGGGCTGTCGCAGCTTGCCGACCCGCTGATCGCCTTTGCGGTCAAGTCCAACCCCAATGCCGCCGTGCTGGCGACTTTAGCGAAGCTGGGGCTGGGGGCGGACGTCGTGTCGGCCGGCGAACTGCTGCGCGCCGTCGCGGCGGGGATACCGGCGAACCGGATCGTCTTTTCGGGCGTGGGCAAGACCGCCGATGAAATGCGGATCGCGCTGGAAAAGGGCATCTACCAGTTCAATCTGGAGAGCGAGCCGGAAGCGGAGATGCTGTCTGAAGTCGCGCTCTCGCTGGGGAAGAAGGCGCCCGTCGCCTACCGCATCAATCCCGATGTCGATGCGGGCACCCATGCCAAGATTTCGACCGGCAAGTCGGAAAACAAGTTCGGCATCCCCTATGACCGCGCGCTCGCCAGCTATGCCGCGGCGCGGGACCTGCCGGGTCTCGACGTACAGGGCGTGGCTGTCCATATCGGCAGCCAGTTGACCGACCTCGCCCCGCTGGAGGCGGCCTTCGTCAAGGTTGGCGCGCTGATCGAAAAGCTGCGCGCCGAGGGGCACGACATCCGCACCGCCGATCTGGGCGGCGGGCTGGGCGTGCCCTATGATCCTTCGCAGCCGCTGCCGCCAAGCCCGGCTGATTACGGTGCCATGGTGACGAAGGTAACGAAGGGCTGGAACGTGCGGCTGATGTTCGAGCCTGGCCGGCTGATCGTCGGCAATGCAGGCGCGCTCGTCTCCAGCGTGGTCCGGGTCAAGCAGGGCGCGCAGGCGCCGTTCGTGATCGTCGACGCGGCGATGAACGACCTGCTGCGGCCCAGCCTCTACGATGCCTGGCATGAGATTCGCGCGGTGCATCCCAAGGGCGAGCGCGCGGCCGCAAACGTGGTGGGGCCGGTGTGCGAAACGGGCGATACCTTCGCCATGCATCGCGACATGGATGTCGTGCAGGCGGGCGATCTGGTCGCGTTCATGACCGCGGGTGCCTATGGCGCGACCATGGCGAGCACCTATAACAGCCGCGCGCTCACGCCCGAAGTGCTGGTGTCGGGCGACAAATGGGCGGTGGTCCGCGCCCGCCCGCCGATCGAGGCACTGATCGAGGGTGACAGCATTCCTGATTGGGTGCGCGGCTGATGCAGAGCCTGCCCGTCTTCCTGCGGTTGCAAGGGCGGGCGGTCATCCTGACCGGGGAAGGCGAGCTTGCGCAAGCCAAGCGCCGCCTGCTCGAACGCGCAGGGGCGAGCATCGTTGGGGAGACGGAGGACGCCGCCCTCGCCATCGTCGCGGATGGTGATGAGGCGACCGTGGCCCGCCTGAAGGCGCGCGGTATCCTGGTCAACGCGACGGACAAGCCCGCACTGTGCGACTTTACCTTGCCCGCCATCGTGGATCGGGAGCCGGTACTGATCGCGATCGGCACGGGCGGCGCATCCGCCGGCCTTGCCAAGGCGCTGCGGCAGCGGATCGAGGCTTTGCTGCCGGCCCGGCTGGGCGCTTTGGCGAGCGCGCTGCATGACGCGCGCGGGGTCATAAGGACGCGCTGGCCCGATGCGGCTGCTCGGCGCCGTGCGATAGATGGCGGGCTGGCGGCGGGCGGGCTGATCGACCCGCTGTCCGGCAAGTCGGCCGATGCGGTGCCGCGCTGGCTGGCGGAACAGCAGGAAGGCACGGCAAATCGACTTGAAATCATCCGGCTTGCTTCGGTCGACCCGGACGAACTGACGCTGCGCGCCGCTCGGTTGCTGGGGGAGGCGGACCGCGTCTATCATGCGCCTGATGTTCCCGCAGCGATCCTTGATCGTGCGCGTGCCGATGCGGTGCGGCTGGACATGACAGCGATGCCGGATGAGCCGGGCGAGGGACTCTCGCTCTGGCTCGAGATGGCACGATGAGCCAGGTCTTCGTGCATGACGGAAGCCGTGCGCGCGAGATGTCGCTCGATGAATTTTGCGCCCATGCCGACACGATCCCGTTCAGTTGGGTTCATGCCGATGGCTGGCAGGAGGATGCGCGGGAGGTCGCGTCCCGCTGCGACCATATGCCCGAGGCGGCGCTGTCCGCGCTGTTGGCGCAGGAGACGCGGCCGCGCTGCACGCTGATGCTGCACGGCGCGCTGATCAACCTGCGCGGCCTCGGCGCCGATAATGATATGTCAGGCGATCCGCTGGTGTCGATCCGCCTCTGGGCCGAGCAGGCGCGGGTCATTTCGGTAAGCTACCGTCCGCTCGCTGCGATGGCGCCGGTGCGCGCGCAGATGCTGGCAGGCCAGATCCGCGACCCCGGCGACCTGATCGCCGCCTTCGCCCAGCAGATCACCGAGGCGCTCGACCCGCAGGTGGCGGAGTTCGGCGACGGGTTGGACGAGATCGAAAGCGCGCTCAGCGATCATGGCCCGGCGGAGGCGCGGCGGCAGGTGTCGGCCATTCGCGCTACGGCGATCAGCTATCGCCGCTTCATCGCGCCCCAGCGGCAGGCGCTGGAACGGCTTTCCCTGGCTGACGCGCCATGGCTGGAGCCGGAGGATCGGCTGCACCTTCAGGAAGCGGCCGATCGCTGCGCCCGCATGGCGGAGGAACTGGAAGCCGTGCGCGAACGATCCGCGCTCGCGCATGAAGAACTGACGGACCTGCGCGCCGAACAGATGAACAGCCAGGCGCTGATCATTTCCGTCGTCGCCCTGGTCTTCCTGCCGCTGACCTTTCTGACGGGTCTGCTCGGCATGAATGTCGAAGGAATTCCCTTCGCGCACGAGCCGTGGGCCTTCTGGGGGGTAGTCGGCGTCTGCGTCGCGATGGCGGCGGGAATCGCTGGCTGGTTCGGCGCGACGCACTGGCTGAAGCGATAGCCTTCAGTTACGCCCGGCGGTCAGCCGTTCGACCTCATCATGCAAAGCCTGGAGCGAGGAAACGAGCCGCGCGCGGTCGGCCTGCATTTCCTTGAGAGCCTCCCGCGTTTCGCCCAGTTCCACCGCGCGGCGGGCGATGCGTGCGTCGAGTTCCGCATTGTGGCGGGTGAGCGCGCCCAGCTGCTCCGCCCGCGCGCACAGATGGCGCAGCCGAGCGTCGAGCAGATCGAAAACATAGGGTTTGACGATATGGTCGTCGGCGCCGGCTTCCAGCGCCTCGACTGCTGAAGCGCTGTCCTGCCGTCCGCTGATCATGACGAAGCTGGCTTGGTCAGCGAGGCCCGCCGCGCGAATCTTCCGCATCGTCGCGACGCCCGGCAGCAGGGCCATGTCCATGTCGATGAGGATCAGGTCGAAGGGACGGCCGACCAGCATGGCGGCCGCGACAAAGCCATTCTCCGCCAGGACTACATCATAGCCGAGATGAGAGAGACGCCGGGCGATCACCGCGCGGGAAGTCGCGTCCTCATCCACCATCATCAGCCGTAGCCGGCGCGCCGTGCTGGAGGCAGGCTTTTCCATCGTTTCCGAACGTGGCCGAGCCGCGTTGCGCTTCCAAAACTGCATCATCTCGCACCTTCCTGCACAGGCAAGCGTAGGTGCGCGGCGCAAAGAAATGGTTAACGGTCGGCCTTGTCCTGATCGGGCGCATAGGCGCGCAGGAAGCAACCGATGGCTTCGGCGACTTCCGAATGCATCAGTTCAGCCGTGGCATGTTCCATCTGGCCGAGCACCAGTAGCTGTTGAAAATTTGAAAGCAGCAGCGACATCAGCATCCGCGCGGCAGTCGTGGGGTTCGCCGGCCGAAGTTGGCCCCTATCCATGGCACCTTTCAGAAACTGCGCGACGAGCGTGCGGGTACGCAGAGGGCCCAGTTCGTAGAAGATCGCGCCCATCTCCGGAAAACGGTTGGCTTCCGAGACGACCAGCCGGTGGAGAGCGACCGCCTCGGGGGTCGTCACCTTTTCCAGGAAGTTGCTGCCGAACCTGCACAGCGTCGTTTCCAATTCCGCGCCGCTATCGAGCATTTCGGCAAGTGCTTCCCGGTATTTTGCAGTGCGTCCTTCCAGAACAGCCCTGAATAATTCTTCCTTGGACGGGAAGTAATTCCACAATGTGCCCTTGGGCCCGCCCAGAGTGGCGGCGATACCCGACATCGTGGTCGCGGCGTAGCCATTTTCGAGAAAGGAACGGGCAGCCACCTCCACTATCGCCTCTCGCCGGTCGCGCCGCCTCGCTTCACGCCGACTGGGCGGGCACAGATGCTTGCTCATCGTCATTTATCGTACCATAGGGTACGGAAATTTGGTTGACAAGCCCGAGCAACGCGCGCAAAGGCGATATTCATACTAGCTGGTACGGTTTGTTATGCCCGTGAGTCGGTTGTTCTCCCTTTATCCTGCTGGGCCTGTCGTGCTGACTGCCCTGCTGTTGTCGGCCTGTGCGGCGGTGCCTGATATCGGGCCGCAGCCGGTTGTGCGCGCGCCCGAGACGATAGAGGCGGAGCGCAGCCTGGCAGCTGCCCAGGCCGCTTGGCCTGCGGAGGATTGGTGGAAGGTTTATGGCGACGAACAGCTGGACCGGCTGATCCAGGAGGGGCTGCGCGGATCACCGGACATCGCCATCGCCGCAGCGCGGCTGCGTCAGGCCAACGCTACCGCCCGGCAAGCGGGGGCGGGCTTGTTACCTTCGGCGGATCTGGACGCCAGCGCGGGCGCGACCAAGCAGAGCTATAATATGGGCTTGCCCAAGGACTTCGTTCCCCAAGGGTGGCTCGGCACCGGCCGGGTCGCACTGGACCTGGGCTTTGACCTTGATCTCTGGGGCCGGAACCGCGCGGCTCTGGCCGCTGCCACGTCAGAGGAGCGGGCGGCGCAGATCGACGCGCAACAGGCGCGGCTGACGCTCACGACCGCGCTCGCCGACGCCTATGCCGACCTTGCGCGGCTCTATGAGGATCGGGACATTCAGGCGCGTGCGCTGGAAATCCGTACCGCGAGCCAGAAGCTGGTGGCGCAGCGGCGTCAGAACGGGTTGGAGACCAGGGGCAGCGAGCGGCAGGCGGACGCCACCGTCGCCTCGGCCAAGGCGCAACTGGCCGCCGCGGATCAGGCGATCGATGTCCGTCGGCATCAGATTGCCGCGCTGATCGGCGCCGGGCCGGATCGCGGCCTTTCGATCGCGCGGCCGAAGCTGAGCGGTCTGACGCCGCTCGGCCTGCCCGCCGATGTGACGACCAATCTGGTTGCCCGGCGGCCGGACATTGCGGGCGCTCTCGCCCGGACCGACGCGGCGGCGAAACGCATCAAGGTGGCCCGCGCCGACTTCTTCCCCGCCATTCGCCTGGGTGCGCTCGTGGGGGTCCAGTCGCTCGGCTATGAAACGCTTTTCGGCCCGGGATTCACGCCTGCTGGCGGACCGTCCTCCTTCGCCGACAAGCTGTTCCGCAAGGATTCGCTGTTCGGTAATGTGGGTCCGGCGATCAGCCTGCCTATCTTCCATGGCGGTGCGCTGAGTGCCCAGTATCGGGGCGCCCGCGCGACTTATGACGAGGCGGTCGCCGTCTATGACAAGACCGTTCTTGGTGCCTATCAGCAGGTCGCTGACGCCGTGACCGCCCGGCGAACGCTGGAACGAAGGCTGGCCGACGCCCGTTCTGCGCTCGCCGCTTCCGAAGACGCCTATGCTATCGCCCGTCAGCGCTATGAAGGCGGGCTGTTCACCTTTCTCGACGTGCTGAACGTGGAAGACCAGTTGCTGGCGGCGCGTCAGTCCGTCGCGGAGCTGGAGGCGAGCGCCTTCACGCTTGACATCGCTCTCGTGCGTGCGCTTGGCGGCGGTTTTGCTGCTCACGACGCTCTGTCCAAGGACCTGCCCAATGGCTGACGCCACCCCCGAATTCACGTCCGACACCAGCCGGGCGGCTGATGATGCCCAGGCGCAGCGTCTGGAAACCCGCAAGAAATGGATGATGCGGTTGGGGCTGGCGGTTCTGGTGATCGGTGCGATCTATGGACTCTGGTATGTGCTGGTGGGGCGCCATCAGGTCAGCACCGATAATGCCTATGTGAATGCCGAGAGTGCGCAGGTGACGCCGCTTATTTCCGCGCAGGCGACCGAAGTGCTGGTGAGCGACACCCAAGCGGTCAAACGCGGTGCCATATTGGTGAAGCTCGATCCGACAAACGCGCGCATCGCCATCGCGCAGGCCGAGGCGGACCTGGCCGAGGCGCGGCGCAAGTTCCGCCAGACGGTGGCGACCAGCTCCGCCTTGGCGGCTCAGGTCGAGGCGCGCGGCGCCGACATCGGCCAGGCGCGCGCGCAGCTTGCGGCGGCGCAGGCCGATTTCGACAAGGCGCGGGTGGACCTGCGCCGGCGTGAGGCACTTGCCCCTAATGGCGCCGTTTCCGGCGAGGAACTGACCAGCGCGCGCAAGGCCTATGCCGCCGCGCAAGCCGCGCTGCAGCAGGCGCGCGCCGGCGTGACGACGGCGCAGGCGACACGCGGCGCGGCGGAGGGCCAGCTCGCATCCAACGAGGCGCTGGTCCGCGGCTCGACGGTCGACAGCGACCCCGCCGTACTGGTTGCCAAGGCGAAGCTGGACAATGCGCGCCTCGACCTTGAGCGCACGATCATCCGCGCGCCGATCGACGGCGTCGTGACGCGCCGGCAGGTGCAGGTGGGCCAGCGGGTGGCGCAGGGCACGCCGATCATGAGCATCGTTCCCATCTCGCAAGTCTATGTCGATGCGAACTTCAAGGAACGGCAGCTGCGTTACGTGCGGGTCGGCATGCCGGCGACGCTCACCTCAGACCTCTACGGTGGCGACGTCGTCTATCATGGCAAGGTCGTTGGCTTTTCGGCCGGTACCGGCTCGTCCATGGCGCTGATCCCGGCGCAGAATGCGACCGGCAACTGGATCAAGGTCGTCCAGCGGCTGCCCGTTCGCATCGCCCTCGATCCCAAGGAACTGGCTGCGCATCCCTTGCGCGTCGGCCTCTCCATGGAAGCGGAAATCGACCTCTCCGGCGAATAGGAGCGGCTTGTGAATAACCCGGCGCAGATCGCTGCCATGACCCCGCGCCAGCGCATGCTGGCGGGGCTGGTGCTGGCGATGGCCAATTTCATGGTCGTGTTGGACCTGACGATCGCCAACGTCTCCGTCCCGCACATCGCCGGCAATCTCGGCATAGCGCCGGACCAGGGCACATGGATCATCACATCCTATGCCGTGGCCGACGCCATCTGCGTCCCGTTGGCGGGGTGGCTGGCCCAGCGCTTCGGTGCGGTTCGCGTTTTCACCACCAGCATGGTGGGCTTTGGCCTTTTCTCCCTGCTGTGCGGCCTTTCCCCCACTTTAGGCATGCTGGTCGCCTGCCGTGTCGGCCAGGGGCTGTGCGGCGGGCCGCTCATGCCCATGTCGCAGACGCTGTTGATGCGGATCTTCCCGCCCGAAACGCGGGGACGTGTGATGGCCATATGGACGATGACGACGCTGGCCGGCCCCGCTGCCGGACCGATCATCGGCGGCTATATCAGCGACAATTGGAGCTGGCACTGGATCTTCTTCATCAACCTGCCGGTCGCAGCGGTTTGTATATTCTTCGCGCTTGTCCTGCTCGGCCCGGCCGAGACGGAACGGCGCAAGCTGCCGGTCGATCTGGCGGGACTGGGCCTGCTGATCTTCTGGATCGGCTGCCTTCAGATCATGCTCGACATTGGCCGCGATCATGACTGGTTCGCCGACCCGCTGATCGTAGCGCTGGCGGTCATGGCGGGCATAGGATTCCTGGTCTTCATCATCTGGGAACTGACCGAGGAGCATCCGATCGTTGATCTGCGGGTGTTCCGGCATGCCGGCTTCACGTCCGGCGTCATCACCTTGTCACTCTGTTTCGGCGCCTATTTCGCAGGCATCGTCATGATCCCGCAATGGCTGCAGACGTCCGTCGGCTACACGGCGCAGCTGGCGGGATATGTGACAGCATTCACGGCGCTCACCGCGATCCTCGTCGCTCCCCTGGCCGGTCGAGTACTGGGCAAGATTGACGTGCGGCTCATCATCTCTGCCTCTGTCATATGGATGGGCTTCGTCACCATGTGGCGGTCCCACTGGACCACTTCAGCAGATTTCTGGACCTTATCGATGCCTCAAGTCGTCCAAGGCTTGGCGATGCCATTCTTCATGGTCCCGTTGACGATGCTGACGCTCGGCTCGGTCAGGCCGGAGGAGACGGCATCGGCGGCGGGGATGCAGAATTTCCTCCGTACGCTTGCGGTCGCCGTTTCGACGTCGCTGGTATTGACCGGTTGGGGCAATGGACAGCGGGTGTCCCGCAACGAACTGGTGGACGCGCTTGGACCGGACGTCGGGACGCGCCTCGTGGATGCCGGCCTTTCGCCTGAGCAGGCGCCGCAGATGCTGTCCAATCTGGTCGAGCAGCAAGCGTCCATGGTTTCGATGAACCACATCTTCGTCATCTCGGCTCTCATCTTCTTCCTTGCGAGCGTCATGGTGTGGATCGCGCCGAAGCCCGCTGGCGCCGTGGATATGTCCAAGGCGCATTGAGCGCGCTGCTCACCCAAGCTCGATAAAGCGCGTGATGCCGATCGCGTCCAGGAAGGCCCGGTCGTGGCTGACGACGATCAGTGTCCCGTCATAGCCCGCCAGGCCCTGTTCGATCGCGCCGACTGAATCGATGTCGAGATGGTTGGTGGGCTCGTCCAGCATCAGCAGCGGCGGCAGCGTCTCGCCGCCGAGCACGCAGGCGAGCCCGGCACGCAGCAGTTGACCGCCGCTCAGCGTGCCCACCTGCTGCAACGCCAGGTCCGCGCGGAAGCGAAACCGGGCGAGCGCCGCGCGCACGGCATTGACGCTCGCCTGGGGATGCATGCGCGCGAAATTGTCCGCGATGTTCAAATTCGGGTCGAGCAGAGAAACACGCTGGTCCAGCAGCGCGCAGGCAACGGGCCGGTGGACGCTGCCGGCCAGCGGCGGGAGCAACCCGGCGATCAGGTGCAGCAGCGTCGATTTGCCCGCGCCGTTCGGTCCGCTGATGGCGACCCGCTCCAGCCCCTTGATATCCAGCGTCAAGCCGCAGAACAGTGGCCGGTCCGGGTCATGGCCGCCGGTCACATCTTCCAGCCGCAGGATCATCTGCCCGGGCTGAACAGCGGCGGAAGGCAGCGTCACAGAAAGGCTGTCCACAATCTCCACCCGGCCGCGCGCCGCTTCCGCAGCCTCCAGCGCGTCGCGTCGCAGGCGCTCGGCAAGGCGCACGCCGGTCCCGCCAGACCCCTCGGCCCGATCCTTGCGCATGCCGATCAGAATACGCGGCATGTCGCCGCGTGCGCCCTTGCGCGATCCGGCCGAATCGCGGCGCTGCTTGCGCTCGGCCGCGGCCCTGCTTCGCCGCTCGACCTCCTTCACGCGACGCTCGGCATGGTCGAGCTGCTGCGCGGCGGAGGCGAGTTCGCTTTCCTTGCGGGCGCGATAACTGGACCAGTTGCCGCCATAGCGGCTGATCCCCAGCGTCGTCAGCTCCGCGATCGCATCCATCTCTTCCAGCAGCGCGCGATCATGGCTGACGACGATGGCGCCCGCCGGCCAGCGGGCGAGCAGGTCGCGCAGCACATCCCGCCCAGCCGCGTCGAGATTGTTGGTCGGTTCGTCCAGCAGCAGGAAGTCGGGCCTGCGGAACATCACGCCAGCCAGCGCGGCACGGCTGCGCTGCCCGCCGGAAAGGCGGTGCAGTGCGGTGGCGGGATCGGCGGTGATCCCGACTTCCGCCAGCGCCTCCTCGATTTGCGCCGGCAGCGTCCAGTCGCATTGCTCCAACTCGGCCATGTCGGCATCGCCGCGCTCGGCCTTGTCGAGCAGCGCCAGCGCGTCGGCGACGCCGAACACGTCCGCGACGCTTTCCTGCGGCGCGACCTGGACCGTCTGTCGCAGAGTGGCCACGTTCCCCGTCACATGCACGCTGCCAGACGCAGGCATTCTCTCCCCGGCGATCAGCGCGAGCAGGGTCGATTTGCCGACGCCGTTGCGCCCGAGAAGGCCGATTCGTTCAGTCGTGAAGCGGAAATCGACGTTGGAAAGGACCGCCGTCCCGTCAGGGGCGGACCAGCTGAGATTTGAAAGGGTGATGGCAGGCATGAACGAAAACTTCCCTGAAGGCACAGCAATTGGGCTTTGCGATCAGAGGGTTGTTCACGATAGGCATCCTTCGAAATGGAGCGGCCACGCTATAACGGTCTGCCAGGCGACGCAACCGTTACGCAAAGGGCGCGATTGACGCGGCGCAGCATCGCGGTCACTGAAGGGCAAAACGGTTTGGGGTCCCATGCGAATCGTCATCATCGACGACAGTGGCCTGCGCGCGACGGTCTTGGAGGAAGGGCTGCGCGAGGCGGGCTATGACGATATCCACATCGTACCACCGCGCGGCGGCTTCGTCGCGCGGCTGGAGCGCATGGCGCCCGACGTCGTGCTGATGGACCTCGGCAGTCCCAGCCGCGACACGCTTGAGGAAATGCTGTCGGTCAGCCGCGCCCTGGCCCGGCCGATCGCGATGTTCGTCGATCAGTCCGACGAGTCGATGATCGGCGCGGCCATCGATGCAGGCGTTTCGGCCTATGTCGTCGACGGGCTACGCAAGGAGCGGGTGAAGCCGGTGCTGGAACTCGCGGTGCGCCGTTTCAACGCCTTTGCGAAGATCCAGTCGGAACTGGACGAGGCGCGCACCCAGCTGTCCGACCGCAAGATCATCGATCGCGCCAAGTCGATCCTGATGAGCCAGCGCGGCCTCAATGAACCGGACGCCTATGCGCTGCTGCGATCGAGCGCGATGAACCAGGGGAAGAAGATCGTGGATGTCGCTCAGGCCCTTATAACCGCCAGCGACCTGCTTGGGGGAGGCCTATGACGACGGCGCTGCGCATCGCATTCCTGCCGCTGACCGACGCCGCCGTGCTGGCGGTGGCCCGGGAGAAGGGCTTCGCCGAGGAGGAGGGGCTGGCGCTCGATCTCGTCCGCACGGTCAGCTGGGCGACATTGCGCGACCGGCTGATCTTCGGCCAGGTGCAGGCCGCGCACATGCTGGCGCCGCTCGCCGTCGCGGTGACGCTGGGCCTCAGCCAGCAGGCCGCGCCACTCTCCGCCCCGTACAAGCTTAACGTCAACGGCAATATGCTGGTGATGGCGAGCGAGTTCGCGCAGGCGCTGGACCCGGACGTGATCGCGCGGCTCGATGATCCGCTGGGCACCGCGCATGATTTCGCTGCCGCGATCGGCCTGTGGAAACGCAAGCCGGTGATCGGAGTGGTCCATCGCTTTTCCAGCCATGCCATCATGCTCCGTTATTGGCTGGCGAGCGCCGGGGTCGATCCAGACCGAGACGTGATGCTGCGTGTGGTGCCGCCATCGCTCACTGTGGAGGCGATGCGGGCGGGGGAGATTGACGGTTTCATCGCCGGCGAGCCATGGGGCAGCGCTGCGGTGGATGCGGGGCTTGCCGAAGCCGTCGCGGTCGGGGAACGTATTTGGCGGCGCGGGGTGGAGAAGGTGCTGGCCTTCCGCACGCCCTGGCTGGAGGAAAATCCCGACAGCGTCGACCGGTTGATCCGCGCGCTGGTGCGGGCCGCCGCCTGGTGCGACGACGCGGCAAATCATGAGGCGCTGTCGCACCTGCTCTCCAACCCACGCTATGTCGACCAGCCCGCGGACGTGATCCTGCGCGCGCTGTCCGGCCGGATCGTGGCGCGGGGCGACATGGCGCCGCTGCACATGCCCGACTTCATGCTGTTCTCACGGGAGGCGACGCCATTTCCCTGGCGGAGTCAGGCGCTCTGGATCTATTCGCAGCTCGTCCGCTGGAAGATGGTCGAACATAATGCGGAAAATGCGGCCCGGGCGGGATCGGTGTTCCGACCCGATATTTTCCGCCGCGCGCTCGCCGAAAGCGACGTGCCGCTGCCCGGCGCAAGCATGAAGCTGGAGGGCGCTGTCGGTTCGCCCTTGGCTGTCGGGTCAAAGCGGGGAGAGTTGACGCTGGGGCCGGACCGCTTTTTCGACGGGCGGGTGTTCGATCCCGAACGCATCGAGGATTTCCTGGCGAGTTTCTGATCCGGCCCACAGAGGTGCCGCGTTAGAATTTTGTGCCTTGCAACATAGGTCAATTCGCGGGATAAGATGAGAGTCGCGCGACGAAGCGCGCTTTACAGGATGAGCCTTCCCAAGGACGGGACGACGCTCTCCTTCAGATTTTGCAGCAAAGCCGCTGGCCGGATTTCGTGAAGAACGAGGTCCGGAGGCGGCTTTTTTCGTGTCCAGTTCAGAAAGATCGAGGGACGTCATCATGGCAACTGCATATTGGGATCGCCCGGAGGGGGAGCGGCCAGAAGGCCAGGCAACAGCGGAGCAGACCAGCTTCTGGAAGGCTGGCCACACGCCGACGCTCATCGCCGCCTTCCTCTATTTCGACCTCGCCTTCATGGTGTGGGTACTGCTGGGGCCGCTGGCGCCATCCATCTCTCAGACCCTCGGGCTGACTCCCGCGCAAAAGGGGCTGATGGTCGCGGTGCCCACGCTGGCTGGCGCGCTGCTGCGGGTGGTCAACGGCCTGCTGGTCGACCGTATCGGTTGCAAGCAGGCGGGCGCGATCAGCCAGGTGATCGTCATCGCCGGCCTGTTCACCGCCTGGGTCATGGGCGTCAACAGCTTCGGCGGCACGCTGGCGCTGGGGGTGATCCTGGGCTTTGCCGGGGCAAGCTTCGCCATTGCGCTGCCGCTCGCCAGCCGCTGGTATCCGCCTGAGCATCAGGGCAAGGCCATGGGCCTCGCGGGCATGGGCAATTCGGGCACGGTGCTCGCTTCGCTGTTCGCGCCGATGCTTGCCAAGGCCTTTGGCTGGAATTCGGTGCTGGGCCTCGCCTGCATTCCGCTCAGCATCGTCTTCGTCATCTACATGATCATGGCGAAGAACGCGCCCAACGCCCCGGCGCCCAAGAAGCTGGCGGACTATTTCCGACCGCTCAAGAGCGCCGACGCTTGGTGGCTGATGGGCTTTTATGCCGTGACCTTCGGCGGCTTCGTGGGCCTTGCCGCCTCGCTGCCGATCTACTTCACCGACCAGTTCGGCCTGACCCCGGTGGTCGCCGGATATTGCACCGCGGGCTGCGTGTTCGCCGGGTCGCTGATCCGTCCGATGGGCGGCGCGCTCGCCGACAAGATCGGCGGCGTCAAGGCGCTGATGATGGTCTATATCGCCGCCGCGCTGGCGCTGACGGGCGTGTCCTTCGCACCCACGCTCGTCTCGGCTCTCGGCTTCTTCGTCGCGGCGATGCTGGCGCTGGGCGTCGGCAATGGCTCGGTATTCCAGCTAGTGCCGCAGCGCTTCCAGGAGGAAATCGGCGTCATGACCGGCCTGGTCGGCATGGCGGGCGGCATTGGCGGCTTCTACCTTGCCTCGTCGCTGGGTATCGCCAAGCAGTTCACCGGCAGCTTCGCGCCTGGCTTCCTGATCTTCGCAGGGTTGGCGCTGGTCGCCTTCCTGGGCATCTCGGCGGTGCGGGCCAAGTGGCGCGCCACCTGGAGCACGGCCGCGCGCATCTGATCCAAATCGCTTGGCAGGAGAGGAGGCGGCGGCCCGCGCAAGGCCGCCGCCCTTTTCGCGTCTGCGATATGGCGGGTGACGGCGAAGACAAAATACATCGTTATGCGAGGAATCGCTTGACCCGAATCGTCAAAAGCATATGCTGCAATGCAAAGGACAGGGTTGTCCTTTCTGACATAGCTGCGGTGGCCCACTGACGGGTTATCAAGGCGCTTATGATGGCAAGGCCGCCATCCTGACTTTCGGTTCTGAACCGGGGGTCTGGATGGCGGCCTTTTTTTTCATTCTGGAGTCAAGGGATGGATTTTCAGAACAACGGACCGGCAACGGCAAGCGAGGAGGAAATCTTCGTGCCCTGCGAAGATGTTCGTGAACATCTGGTTGTTGTGGGCAACGGCATGGCCGGTTGCCGCGCGGTCGAGGAATTGCTGGCGCGCGACAAGGATCGCTATCGCGTCACCATCTTCGGGGCGGAACCCTATGTGAATTATAACCGCATCATGCTCTCGCCGGTACTGGCCGGGGAAAAGAGCTTCGATGACATCATCATCAACAGCCGCGAATGGTACAGCGAGAACAATATCGAGCTGATCGCGGGTGATCCGGTGACGGGCATCGACCGCACCGCCAAGACCGTCACGAGCCAGTCGGGTCGCACTGTTGGCTATGACAAGCTGCTGATCGCAACGGGTTCCGATCCGTTCATCATTCCGGTTCCGGGCAAGGATCTGCCGGGCGTGATCAGCTTCCGCGACATGAAGGATGTCGACACCATGCTCGAAGCCGCCGGAAAGGGCGGTAGCGCCGTGGTGATCGGTGGCGGTCTGCTTGGGCTGGAAGCGGCGCACGGCCTCACCCTGCGCGGCATGAAGGTGACTGTGATCCACCTCATGGACACGCTGATGGAGCGGCAGCTCGATGAAGCGGCGGGCTGGCTGCTCAAGACCGCGCTCGAAGGGCGCGGCCAGACCATCCTGACCGGCGCCAACACCGAGGCGATCTACGGCCACGGCAAGGTCGAGGGCGTCCGCCTGAAGGACGGGACCGAAATTCCCGCGAGCTTGGTGGTGATGGCGGTGGGCATCCGTCCCTCGACTGCACTGGCCCGCGAAGCCGGTCTCGACGTCAACCGCGGCATCAAGGTCGACGACCATATGGTCACCAGCGACCCCGACGTGCTGGCGGTTGGCGAATGCGTCGAACATGACGGCAATGTCTATGGCCTGGTCGCGCCGCTGTGGGACATGTGCCGCAGCCTCGCCGATGGCCTGACCGACCAGCATACAGGCTACAAGGGCTCGGTCACGTCGACGAAGCTCAAGGTTGCCGGTCTGGATGTTTTCTCGGCTGGTGATTTCTCGGGTGGCGAAGGTTGCGAGGATATCGTCCTGCGCGATGCTTCGCGGGGCGTCTACAAGCGCGTCGTGGTCAAGGATGACAAGATCGTCGGCGCCGTGCTCTATGGCGATACCGTCGATGGCGGCTGGTATTTCGATCTGCTCAAGCGCGAGGAAGATGTCGCGGAAATCCGCGACCTGCTGATCTTCGGTCAGGCTTTCGCCTCGGGAGGGGGCGCGCTGGACCCTAAAGCGGCCGTTGCGGCGCTCTCGGACGATGCCGAGATCTGCGGCTGCAACGGCGTCAGCAAGGGCCAGGTCGTTGCCTGCATCGAAAAGGGTGCATGTAGCCTCGATGCGGTGCGTGGCAGCTGCAAGGCGTCCGCAAGCTGCGGCAGCTGCACGGGTCTGGTCGAAAATCTGCTGGCGGTGGTGCTGGGCGATGACGTCCAGTCCGGTCCCAGGACGATGTGCAAGTGCACCAGCTTCGGCCATGATGATGTCCGCCGCGAGATCGTGGCGCAGAATATGCGTTCGATCCCCGAGGTGATGCAGCGGCTGCACTGGTCGACGCCGGACGGTTGCTCGTCCTGCCGCCCTGCGCTGAATTATTATCTGCTCTGCGCGCTGCCCGGTGAATATCAGGACGACCAGCAGAGCCGCTTCGTCAATGAGCGCATGCACGCCAACATCCAGAAGGACGGCACCTATTCGGTCGTCCCGCGAATGTGGGGTGGCCTCACCAATCCGACCGAACTGCGCGCGATCGCGGACGTGGTCGAGAAGTACAACGCCCCGATGGTGAAGGTTACCGGCGGCCAGCGTCTCGACATCTTCGGCATCAGGAAGGAAGACCTGCCCGCCGTCTGGGCCGACCTCAACGCCGCGGGCATGGTGTCGGGCCACGCCTATGGCAAGTCGCTGCGCACGGTGAAGACCTGCGTCGGCAGCGAATGGTGCCGCTTCGGCACGCAGGATTCGACCGGCCTCGGCGTCAAGATCGAGCGGATGACCTGGGGATCGTGGATGCCCCACAAGTTCAAGATTGCGGCATCCGGCTGCCCCCGCAATTGCGCGGAGGCGACGATCAAGGACTTTGGCGTGGTCTGCGTGGACTCCGGCTATGAACTGCATGTCGGGGGCAATGGCGGCATCCATGTCCGCGCCACCGACCTGCTGTGCAAGGTTTCGACCGAGCAGGAGGCGCTGGATTATTGCGCCGCCTTCATCCAGCTCTACCGCGAGGAAGCGCGCTATCTGGAGCGCACCGCGCCGTGGATCGAGCGTGTGGGCGTGGATTACATCAAGAGCCGCATCGTCGAGGACGAGGCGGGTCGTGAGCATCTGCGCTCCCGCTTCCTCTATTCGCAGAGCTTCAGCCAGGACGATCCATGGGCGGAACGCGCAGCCGGCCAGCATGCCGAACTGCACCAGCATCTCGACCCCATCGCCATCGCTGCGGAGTAAGACACATGACCGACTGGATCGACATCGGAACGCTGGCCGACATTCCCCAGCGCGGCGCCCGCACTGTACAGATCGCCGGGGAGAAGGAAATCGCGGTGTTCCGCACCGGCGACGACAAAGTCTTCGCGCTGGTCAATGAATGCCCGCACAAGAAGGGACCGCTGAGTCAGGGCATCGTCCATGGCCACAGCGTCGCCTGTCCGCTGCATAACTGGAACATTGCCCTGAAGACGGGCGAGGCGCAGGGCAATGACGAGGGCTGCACGCCGACCATCGCGGTCAAAGAGGAGGGCGGTCGCATCCTGATCGCTCGCCCCGTCGCGCTGAAGGCCGCAGCTTGAGCTTTCGGTCCCCACTTACAGCGGGGACCCGGGTGGAGGGAGCCTGCTGGCCATCCCTTGCGGCAGGCACCTCCACCCAATTCTCTCCTAAGAAGACGAGGTAAGGCATGACAGAGGCCATCCGCACCACCTGCGCCTATTGCGGCGTCGGCTGCGGCATCTCGGCCACGCCGACCGGCCCCAGGTCGGTCATGATCAAGGGCGACGAGACGCATCCCGCCAATGGCGGCCGCCTCTGCTCCAAGGGCACGCATCTGGGCGAGACGGTGGGGCTGCAAGGCCGCCTGCTGCACCCGATGATCGGCGCCAAGCGCGCCAGCTGGGACAAGGCGCTCGATTTGGTCGCGAAGAAGTTCCGCGAAACTATCGACCGTCACGGCCCCGACAGCGTCGCCTTCTATGTCTCCGGCCAGTTGCTGACCGAGGATTATTATGTCGCCAACAAGCTGATGAAGGGATTTATCGGCACGGCGAATATCGACACCAACAGCCGCCTTTGCATGTCGAGCGCGGTCGCCGGGCACAATCGCGCTTTCGGCGAGGATGTGGTGCCCGCCAGCTATGACGATCTGGAGGAAGCGGACCTGATCGTGCTGGTCGGCTCCAACACAGCCTGGTGCCACCCGATCGTCTATCAGCGCATCCAGGCAGCGCGCTCCGCGCGCGGCACCAAGCTGGTCGTGATCGATCCGCGCCGCACGGAGACTTGCGAGGGCGCGGACCTGCATCTGCCGGTGAAACCCGGCACCGACGTCGCGTTGATGAACGGCCTCCTTGCCTGGTGCGACGCGCAGGGGATCACCGATCCCGCTTTCCTGGGCGATCATGTGAGCGCTCCGGACGATTTTTGGGAGCATATCCGCACCGGTCACGACCTGTGGACCACGGCCAAGACATGCGACATAGCGCCCGCGCTGCTGGAGCAGTTCTACAAGCTGTTCGCCGCCATGCCCCGGACGGTGACACTGTTCAGCCAAGGGATCAACCAGTCGATCCGCGGCACCGATCAGGTGAACGCGATCATCAACGTCCACCTTGCCACTGGCCGGATCGGCAAGCCGGGCGCCGCGCCTTTCTCGATCACCGGCCAGCCCAATGCCATGGGCGGCCGTGAAGTCGGCGGGCTTGCTTCGACGCTCGCTGCCCATATGGACTTCGCGCCCGAAAATGTGGAGCGGGTGAGCCGCTTCTGGGCCGCGCCGCACATGGCGGCCAAGCCGGGCCTGAAGGCCGTCGACCTGTTCCGCGCGATCAACGAAGGGCGGATCAAGGCGCTCTGGGTGATGGCGACCAACCCTGCCGTCTCGCTGCCCGACGCGGGCCGTGTGCGGGAAGCGCTGGAGGCGGTGCCCTTCCTCGTCGTGTCGGACATCATCGCAGACACCGACACCAGCGTTCATGCCGATGTCCGCCTGCCCGCCGCCGGCTGGGGTGAGAAGGACGGCACGGTCACCAATTCCGACCGCACGATCAGCCGCCAGCGTCCCTTTTTGGCGCTGCCCGGCGAGGCGAAGCCGGACTGGTGGATCATCAAGGAAGTCGCAAGCCGTATGGGCTGGGCCAATGCCTTCGCCTATCACCGGCCCGCCGACATCTGGCGCGAGCATGCGCGCCTCACCGCCTATCAGAATGAGGGGCAGCGCCTGCTCAACCTGCGCGCGCAGGCGACGATCGGTAACGACGCCTATGAGGCGATGGAGCCGTTCCGCTGGGGCGGTGACAAGCCCTTCAGCGACGGCCGCTTCTCAACGCCGGATGGCAAGGCGCGGCTGCTTCTCACCAGGCAGATGGACATGCAGGGGCCGCTGAAACAGTGGCCTTTGACGCTCAACACCGGGCGCTATCGCGACCAGTGGCACACGATGACGCGCACAGGCCTCGCGCCCAAGCTTGCCCGCCACCGGGAAGAACCGCTGGTCGAAGTGCATCCGCAGGATGCGGAGGCGCTGGGCATCGCTGATGGCGATCTCGCTCGCGTCTCGACCGCGCAGGGGGACAGCATCTTCCGCGCCGCCTTGAGCGAAGGCCAGCGGGTCGGCGAGATCTTCACGCCGATCCACTGGACAGATCAGGTTTCGACCGGCGGTCGCACCGGCCTGCTGCCCCGTCCGCTGGTTGATCCCCATTCGGGCCAGCCCGGCTTCAAATCGACCCCGGCGGCGCTGGAGAAGGTGGCGACCGAATGGAAGGGCTTCCTGATCCTGCGCGGTGATCAGCCCGTCAGGATTCCCTGCCTGTGGGCCACGCGCATCACCGTGCCCGGGGGCGCTCTCTATGAGGTCGCGGGCAATGGCGATGCCGCCCGGCTGGAAGCTTGCCTGCCCAAGGGCGACCGCGTCGAAGCCATCGACCAGACGCGCGGCACCCGCCGCGTGGCGATCATCAGCGAAGGCCGGCTTGCGGGCATCCTGATCGTTACGCGCACCGGGCAGCTCCCGTCGCGTGACTGGCTCATCAGCCAGTTGGAAGTCGAGCAGGTGGGCGCCTCCGTCCTCGCGGCGCGCGGGCCGGGCAATCAGCCCGACAAGGGGCCGACCATCTGCGTCTGCTTCGACATTGGCCTCAACCAGATCATGGCGGCTATCCGCGAGCAGAATCTGGTCGACGTGCCGGCCATCGGCAAGGCGATCGGCGCGGGCACCAATTGCGGGTCCTGCCGGCCCGCGCTCGCCAACATCCTCGCCCAAATCCCGCAGGAGACGCTCCATGCAGCAGAATGAGCTTATCGCCCCCGGACAAGTCTGGCTGGTCGGGGCAGGGCCGGGCGATCCGGACCTGCTCACCCGCAAGGCCGAGAAGCTGATCGCAGCGGCGGAGATCGTCTTCTTCGACGCGCTGGTGGGGCCGGGCGTGCTCGACCTGATTCCCCAAGGGGTAGAACGGGTGAGCGTCGGCAAGCGGTCGGGCCGGCACTCCAAGGTGCAGGAGAGCATCAACGACCTGCTGCTCGCCGCCGCGAAAGCGGGCAAGCGCGTCGTGCGCCTGAAGGGTGGCGACCCCTCCGTCTTCGGGCGCTCGGCGGAGGAGATGGAGCATCTGGCGAAAGACGGCATTCGCGTCAGCATCTGCCCCGGCATCACGACCGCCAGCGCGGCGGCGGCGAGCGGCCATTGCTCGCTCACGCTGCGCGGCAAGGCCCGCGGCCTGACCATGGTGACGGCGCATCTGAAGGCCGGTGAGCCGCTCAAGCTCGATTGGGAAGCATTGGCCCGGCCCGGCAGCACGCTTGGCATCTATATGGGCCGTGCCGCCGCCGCCGAGATCAGCCGCGAGTTGATCGCCGCCGGACGCGATCCTGAAACGCCGGTGATGGTGGCGGTGAACGTCTCCCTTCCGACAGAGCGTCTGATCCGGGGCAAGCTGTCGGCGCTCGCCTTCCTGGTTCAGACGATCAGCGACGAGGACCCGACCCTGCTGATGATCGGGGAAGCGGTGGGGGGGACGCATGTTCCGGCCGAAGTCGCCGCAAGCGCTGCGCTGAAGGTCTGAAGCATAGGATGACGGGCGCCCGAGGGGGCTGGGGCCCAATCCTGTCGTCGAGCCGGTTCCTGCTTTCGCAGGAACACGCATCGCTATCGACCGCTCTTTTCCAACGCCGCCAAATCCTCCGGCCGGTTGATATTGGGTAGCACATATTCCGGCCGGTCGATGATACGCGCACCGACGCGCTCGATCCAGCCGTAGATCGAGCGGTTATTATCCTCGGCCAGATGTGCGTCCAGTTCATCGGCGAGGCTGGACGGCCAGAAACCCGCAAGCTGCTGCCCCTTCAACACGGCGGCGCTGTCGCCGATCAGCGCTTCGGCCAGCCCTTCGGGATAGTCGGGGACGTCGCATCCGGTCGTCAGCACGGCGTCATAGCCCCGCGCCGCCGCATGATGCAGCGCCGCGTTCAGTCCGCCGAGCGGCCCCATGTCGGGCGCTGGGCGGTCGGACAGTCCGATCATCCCCTCGACAATCCGCCCGCACACGACCACCGCCTCCACATGCGGCGCGATCGACGCCGCGGCATGATCCAGCAACGTCCGCCCGTCGAGCATCGCCGCAGCCTTGTCGCTCCCGAAGCGGCTCGATCGCCCTCCAGCCAGTATCGCGCCCAGCAATCGCATCCATCGCCTCCTTGGCAGACGCCCGTCTTTCCCTTATGGCGCGCGGGTCAAGCGGGCAACCGCTTGCACAAGAAGATCGCGCCGGTGCCCGGAAGGGCTGAAAACGGGAATGCGGTGCGGGCGGGATACCGTCCTATTCCGTGGCTGTCCCTGCAACTGTAAGCGGCGAGCGCGATGCACGGGGGACAAGTCCCCGCCACTGGGCTCCAGGCCCGGGAAGGTGCGTGCATCGTTGCCCTGACCCGCGAGCCAGGAGACCTGCCGGCGCCCGGTCGCTCTTGCCTTGGCCCAGGGGCTGGTCACGGCACGGTGTTTTCCGTCTGAGCGACGTCGAGCGGCATGGGGCCGTATCGGTGCGGAGGCGAGGCACTGGCGTCGACTCGCCCCTGAACCGGCCGCGCAAGCGGAAGCCCCGAGCCCCAAGTCGCAGCGGCGCTCAGGGAAGCAGGAAACATGATCAGGGCCACCATCTCTCTCGCCGCGCTGCTCGCGGCGACCCCCGCACTGGCGCAGGACAGGGACGACATCATCGTCACCGCGCTCGGCATCGAGCAGCCGCGCGACGAAGTGGGTCAAGCGGTGACGGTGATCGACGAACAGACGATCGTGACGCGGCAGACCGTCAGCGTCGCCGACCTGCTGGCGACGACGCCGGGCGTCCGCTTCAACCGCGCCGATGCGGTCGGCGGCGTCACCGGTGTGTCGATCCGGGGCGCGGAGACGACGCAGACGCTGGTGCTCGTCGACGGCGTCAAGATCAACGATCCCAGCGGCATCGGCGACGGCTATGATTTCGGCAACCTGCTGACCGGCAATGTCCGCCGGATCGAGGTGCTGCGCGGATCCAATTCGGTCGTCTATGGCAGCCAGGCGATCGGCGGCGTCGTCAACATCATGACCGGCGAACCGGCGCAGGGTTTCGGCGGCAGCGCTTCGCTCGATTATGGCTATGCCGACACGCTGAACGCCAAGGCGGATGTGTCGGGCAGCAGCGGCATCGCCTCGGGCGGGGTTGGTGTGGCTTATTTCCGCACGGATGGCATTTCTGCCGCCGTCAATGGGACGGAAAAGGACGGCTATGAAAATGTCGCCACCAACGCCAAGCTGAAGCTGGCCTTCAGCGATAATTTCAGCCTCGACCTGCGCGGCTATTACATTCACGCCGATCTCGACACCGACATCTTCTTCGGCGCGCCGATGGAATCGAGCGACGTCAGTAAGCTCGACCAATATATCGGCTATGCCGGGCTCAACCTGTCGCTGTTCGACGGCAAGCTGACGAACCGCGCCGCTGTCACCTGGTTCCGCAATGATCGCGACTATTATTTCATGCGCGGGACGGCACCCGACTATGGCTATTCCGGCACCAACCTGCGCTTTGAATATGAGGGTGTCTATCAGCCCGCCGACCCTGTGAAGCTCGTCTTGGGCTATGAGCATGAGCGGCCGGACTACGCGTTTTTCGGCTTTGGTTCGGACGCTAGCGCGCGGGTCAATATCGACAGCGTCTACGCGCTTGCGGTGGTGAAGCCTTTCGCCGGCTTGTCACTGACCGGCGGGGTTCGTCATGACGATCACAGCCAGTTCGGCGGAGCGACCACATTCGGCGCAAACGCCAACTACACGCCCAACGAGGGCCGCACCAATGTGCGCGCCAGTTATGGCGAGGGGTTCAAGGCGCCCTCGCTTTTCCAGCTTTACGACAGCTTCAACGGCAATGCGGCGCTGCAGCCGGAAACGTCCAAAAGCTACGATGTCGGCTTCGACCAGAGCCTGGATGGTGGACGCGCGACATTCTCCGTCACCGCCTTCCGCCGCGATATTCATGACCAGATCTATTTCGACGGGTTCATCCTGCCCTTCGGCCAATATATCAACCTGACCCGCACCCGCGCAAAGGGCGTGGAGGCTGCCGTCACCCTGCGGCCGGTCGAGGCTCTGACGGTGACGGCGGCGTATAGCTACATCGACGCGAAGGACCGGTCCGAAGGCGGCCTCAACGAAGGCAAGCTGCTGCCGCGCCGGGCGAAGGACGTGGTGAGCATGTCGGCCGATTATCGCTGGTCGTTCGGCCTGTCCACCGGTGCCACGGTGACGATGGTGGGCGACAGCTTCAACGATGCCGCCAACACCCAGCGGCTGGACGGCTATGCGCTGGTCGGTGTCCGCGCTTCGCTGCCGATCACCGAGAATCTGGAAGTCTATGGCCGCATCGACAATCTGTTCGATGAGGAATATGCGACCGTCTATGGCTACAGCACCTATGGCCGGTCGGCCTATGGGGGTGTGCGTGTGCGGTTCTAAGGGGCGCGTGTGAGGGGTTTCACCCTCTCAGCTGGACGGCGCGGCGTTGATCTGCGCCGCCATGAGGCGGGCGGCCTGCACATAGGCGGGGCCGCCGCACACCGTCCACGCCTGCGGCACGCGGATGCGCGGGATGTGCTTCAGGATCGGATGTTGCAGCATCTCAGTTCCCTGATCGACCACCTGCTCGCTGCCGCTCTCGACAATGAGCCAGTCGGGGCGGGCGGCGATCAGTTCCTCCAGGGGCAATTGCGAAAGCGCGGGGCGGCCGAGCTTGCCCGCAAGATTGGTGAGGCCGACCCGGCGCATCAGCTCGTCCACCAGCGTGCCCGTTCCGGTCATATAGCCGCGCCGCTGATAGTAAGCGGCAATCCCGCCACGCCGCGCGCGGGGCAGGGCGGCCAGATCGCGGTTCATGCTGGCGATCAGCGCCTCGCCGCGTGCGGGGTGCCCCACGGCGGCGGCCACCTGCCGGATTTGCGCCAGGATCATCGCATAGCTGTCTGCGCTCGCGAGGCCGAGCGTGCGCCATTGGCCGGGCGGAGCGCCGACGACGCCGCTCCCGGTTGGGAAGCCGATCAGCAGGTCCGGGCGGATCGCCAGCACTTCCTCGGCAGGCCGCTTGAGCGTTCGGTAGCGCCGCGCCTTCGCGACCGCCGCCGACAGTTCGGGATCGTGACCATAGGGACTGAGCGCCGCGATCTGTCCCGGGTCCGCAAGCGCCAGCACATATTGGTCGGCGCAGGTGTTGAGCGAGACGATCCTTTTCGGTGGGGGCGGCCCAGCACTCACCAGCGCAAGCGCCCCAAGGGCAGCGATGATCCGAAAGCTCCGCATGGCCGCGCCTGTAGCAAGCGCGGGGGGGAACGGAAAGCATGAGCGGCCGGCGCCATCCCTTGCTGATGCCTGTGCTGGCTGTGCTGGTGGTGCTTGCCGCGCTGGGTTCGGTAGCTTTGGGCGCCGTCGCCTTGTCGCCGGCCCGAATCATCGCCGTTCTGATGGAGGGCGGCGATGAGGTGGCGCGCTCGATCCTCGTCGATTTGCGCATGCCAAGGATGCTGCTCGGGGTGATTGTGGGCGCGATGCTGGGCCTCTCGGGTGCGGCGCTGCAAGGTTATCTACGCAACCCCCTTGCCGAGTCCTCGGTGCTGGGCACCTCCAACGCGGCGGCGTTGGGCGCGGTCGCCGCGCTCTATTTCGGGCTGGCGCAGGTGCATCCGCTGGTGCTGCCGTCGCTCGCCATAGCGACAAGCCTCGCCGCGCTGGGCGCGCTGTTCCTGCTGGCCGGGCCGGCGGAAAGCCCGCTGACGCTGATCCTCGCCGGCATTGCCATCGCGACGCTGGCGGGGGCCGGCATCAGCCTGTCGCTGAACCTCTCGCCCAATCCCTTTGCGGCGATGGAGATCATGAGCTGGCTGATGGGGAGCCTGGAAAATCGCAGCTATGCGCATGTCTGGACGGCGCTGCCCTGCGTGATGATCGGATCGGCGCTGCTGGTGGCGGATGGGCGGACGCTAGACGCGTTGACGCTGGGAGAAGATGGCGCGCAGGCGCTGGGGATCGATTTGCGCGCGGCCCGGATGCGCATGATGCTGGGGCTGGCGGTCGGTGTGGGCGGCGCGGTGGCGGTGTCGGGTGCGATCGGCTTTGTCGGCCTGATCGTGCCGCATCTGGTCCGGCCGCTGACCGACCGCTCGCCCTCCGCGTTATTGCTGCCTTCGGCTCTGGGGGGAGCGGCACTGCTCACTCTGGCGGACATCGGCGTGCGGCTGATTCCAACCAGCAGCGAACTCAAGCTGGGCGTGCTGACCGCATTGCTCGGCGTGCCAGTCTTCCTCATCCACCTGATGCGGGAGCGGCGGCTATGGTGACGATCCGCGCGCAGGCGCTTTCCGTGCGGCTGGGCCGCTATTCCGCGGTATCGGACATCGACCTTCGGCTGGAGCCCGGTCAACTGGTCGGCATCATCGGCCCCAATGGCGCGGGCAAGTCGACGCTGATCCGGGCGATGCTGGGGCTGGAGAAGCGAGTCGAAGGTGCGGTCCTGATCGATGATCATCCCATCGGAAGCCTCAGCCGCCGGGATATTGCCCGGCGTGTCGCTTACCTGCCGCAGGGGCAGACGCTGCATTGGCCGCTGGCGGTGGAGCGGCTGGTCGCGTTGGGGCGGATGCCGCATCTCGGCCCCTTGTCCCGCCTGTCTGCCGAAGACGAAGCGATGGTCGATGCAGCGCTTGCACGGGCGGACGTGCTGCACCTGAAGGGGCGGGTGGCGACCGAATTGTCAGGCGGCGAGCGGGCGCGAGTCCTGCTTGCGCGCGCGCTGGCGGTGGGCGCACCCGCGCTGATCGCCGATGAGCCGCTCGCCGCGCTCGACCCGGGGCACCAGATCGATGTCATGAACCTGTTGAAGGCGGAGGCGGTAGCGGGATCGCTGGTTGTGACGGTGCTTCACGATCTCAACATGGCCGCGCGTTACTGCGACCGGCTCGTGCTGATGGATCGGGGCAGGATGGTGGCAGACGGCGCGCCCCTCGACGTGCTCACGCAGCAGGCGTTGGCGAGCGTCTATGGGATCAGCGCCCGGATCGAGCCTGATGGCGCGCGGCCGCTGATCCTACCGACGGGAAGGGTCAAGTAGTCATGCGTCCCTGCGAAGGCAGGAGCAGGCTTCCCTGATCCGCCTATTCCGCGAACGCCTTTGGAGCTGGGTCCACCACGGTTACGGATCCGCTGCCGACCTCATTCACTTCCAGCGCCCGCTCCGCGATGCCGTTGCGGCTGAAGCGGAAGGCGCCGTCGATGCCCGCGAAGCCTCCGGCATCCCGCAGCCGAGCCGCGGGGAAGGGCGTGCCCGGCTTCCAGTCGCGCGCTATCCGCACGGTCAGCAGCACCGCATCATAGCCCATGGCTGACAGCCGGAACGGCGCGCTGCCGTAGCGGGCGCGGTATTTGCCCGCGAGCTGCCGGTAGAGGCCGTCCGACACGCTGGCGAACCAGGCACCGCGCAGCACCGGGCTGGAGGCAAGGCTGTTATCGGTGTTCCACAATTCCGTGCCGAGCAGCCGTGCCGAAGCACCGCCATTCTTGCGCACGATGGGCGCGACCTGTAGCGCGACCCGGCCGCTATCGGCGATCAGCAGCGCGTCATAGCTGGACGAGGCGTGCAGTTTCTTGATCGCCGCCGTCATGGAGGCGGATGTCCGGTCGAAGGTCTGCATGGACACGACGGTCCCGCCCGCCTGCTCCACGGCGCGGAGTAATGCTGTGCCCGACCGTTCGCCATAGACGCCGCGCGGCACCAGCGCGGCGAATTTCGACAGGCCGCGGCCCTTGGCGTAGTCGACCACGCGCTCGATGGACTGGTTGGGGTTGTAGCCCATGATGTAAACGCCGTTGCCCGCGACGCTGACGTCATTGGAGAAACTGATCACCGGCACATTGGCGCGCGCGGCGATCGGACCAACGATCCGGGCATCCTCCGCCAGCAGGGGGCCAAGGATCAGGCGATTGCCCTCCGCCAAAGCCTTGCTCACGGCGGCAGCGGCACCCACGCCCGTGTCATAGGTGGTGATGCGAACCCGGTCGGCTTTCGTGTCCAGCAGGGCGAGAGTCGTCGCGTTGGCGATCGACTGGCCTACTCCCGCATTGGGGCCGCTCATCGGCACCAGTAGCGCGACCCGGTGGCGCGTCGCGTCGGTGGGCAGGCCCTGCGTCACGTCCGGCCCCGGCTGCGCCGAACCGGGCACCGGCGCCGGACCGGGGCCCCTGGGCACGACCGACTGACAGGCGGCAACCAGCAGCGTTGTCACCGCGAACAAAATCCGCCCGCCACGTTTCATCGAAGCGAACAAGTCCGCTTGCCGGGGGGCATCCGTCTCTGTCATCTGGCGTCCTTATGGAAACTCAATCTTATGGGCTGGAAGCAGGGCTTTACATCGTTGCGGGGCCGATCGGCAACCTTGGTGACCTTACCCCCCGCGCGGCGCAAGTCCTGCGGCTGGCCGATGTGGTCGCCGTGGAAGATACACGGGTCAGCGCACGTTTGCTGCGTCATGCCGGGTCGGAGCGGCCGATGATCCCCTATCACGACCATAGTGCGGAGGGGGTGCGCGCCCGCCTGGTCGAGCGGATGGCGAGCGAATCGGTGGCGCTGCTGTCGGACGCGGGCACGCCGCTGATCTCCGACCCGGGCTACAAGCTGGTGCGCGACGCGCGGGCTGCGGGGCGGAAGATCACGACGCTGCCGGGTCCCAGCGCCGCCATAGCCGCGCTGACGCTGTCGGGCCTGCCCACCGATCGCTTCCTGTTCATGGGCTTCCTGCCGGCCAAGCAAAAGGCGCGCGGCGATGCGCTGGGCGAGGTCGCCGCCTTGCGCGCCACGTTGGTCTTCTACGAAAGCGGCCCGCGCCTGTCGGAAAGCCTGGCCGCGATGGCAGAGCATCTGGGCGACCGGGAGGCCGCCGTCAGCCGTGAGATCAGCAAGGCGTTCGAGGAAACGGCGACCGGCACGCTCGCCGAACTTTCCGCCCGCTATGCCGACGCGCCGCCCAAGGGGGAGATCGTCGTCATCGTCGGCCCTCCCGGCGAAGCGCCGCCCCCGAGCGCGGAGGATGCCGACGCTGCGCTGCGGGAAGCGATGGAGCGGCTCCCCGTCTCCAAGGCGGCGGGGGAGGTGGCGAAGAAGCTCGGCGTCGATCGTCGCGCCCTCTACGCCCGCGCGATGGAGCTGAAGGGGTGAAGCGTCCCGCGCCTGCGAGAAAGCTGGCGGAGAAGCGCGGCCGTCAGGCGGAACGGATCGCGGGCTGGTGGCTGCGGCTGAAGGGCTGGCAGATCGTCGGGCGGCGGATGCGCACGCCTGCGGGCGAGGTCGACCTGGTCGTGCGACGCGGCAGCCTGCTCGCCTTTGTCGAGGTGAAGGCACGGGCGAGCTGGGCCGATCTGGACCTTGCGATAGACGAGCGGCGGCTGTCGCGGGTCGCGGCGGCGGCGGAAATGCTGTTCTACGACCTCGCTCAGCCGGGCGACGACATGCGAATCGACGTGATGCTCCTTGCGCCGGGCCGTCCGCCGCGCCATCTGGCGAATGTCTGGCATGGGGGGTAGCCTCTCCATCCGTTCGGGCTGAGCGAAGTCGAAGCCCTCGCCTGAGCGCCAGCGAAGGCAAACACCTCGCTAACGCTCAGAGGAGTCCTGCGACTTCGCTCAGGGCGAACCGAACAAGGATAGGTAATGACCCAACTGAACCCGCTCACCGTCGCCGTGCAGATGGACCCGATGGAGGGGATCAATATCGCTGGCGATTCGACCTTCCACATCATGCTGGCAGGGCAGGCGAGGGGGCACCGGCTTTATCATTATCTCGCGCCCGATCTCACCTATCGCGACGGGCGCGTACTGGCGAAGGCGCGGCCGGTGAAGGTGCAGAGGCAAGATGGCGACCATTTCGCCTTCGGTCCGGCCGAGGTCCTGGACTTGGGGCGCGAAGTGGACGTCGTGCTCATGCGCCAGGACCCGCCTTTCGACCTCAGCTACATCACGGCTACCCATCTGCTGGAGCGGGTGCAGGCCGAAACGCTGGTGGTGAATGATCCCGCTTCGGTGCGCAATGCGCCCGAAAAGCTGTTCGTGCTCGACTATGCCTGCTTCATGCCGCCGACGATGATCACTCGTGACCTGGACGAGGTGCGCAGCTTCCTGAAGGAACATGGCGAAGTCGTGGTGAAGCCCCTTTACGGCAATGCGGGCAACGCCGTCTTCCATGTCGGCCAGTCCGGCGCGAACCTGTCGGCGCTGGTGGAACTGTTCAAGGCGTCGTGGGTCGAACCCTTCATGGTACAGGCCTTCATCCCCGGTGTGGCGCAGGGCGACAAGCGCATCGTTCTGATCGATGGCGAGATTGCGGGCGCGATCAATCGGATTCCCGGCGCGGGCGAGATCCGTTCCAATCTCGCCGTCGGCGGTTCGGCCGCGAAAACCGAACTCACCGATCGGGAGCGGGAGATTTGTGCCGCCATGGGTCCGGAACTCAAGCGCCGCGGCCTGCTGTTCGTCGGCATCGACGTGATCGGCGGGGAGTGGCTGACGGAAATCAACGTGACCTCGCCCACCGGCATCGTCTCCATCGACGCCTTTAACGGCACCGACACCGGCGGCATGATCTGGGACGCCATCGACGCACGTCTGGCGGAAAGGGCGGCAGCTTGAATTTGTTCCGTCATCCCGGCGTAAGCCGGGATCGCAGGCCCGACGCTCAGCCACCGAAGGGAGATTTCAGCTTGTGCCGGGATGACGGAATGTGACCGACTGGGTCCTCCGCCTGATCGACGCCGGCGGCTATTGGGGCATTTTCCTGCTGATGGTGCTGGAGAATGTGTTTCCGCCGATCCCATCGGAACTCATCATGGGTATTGGCGGCATTCGCGTCGGGCAGGGGCGGATGGACATGAGCTGGCTGCTGTTCGCAGGCACCGTCGGCACCACGGTCGGCAATTATTTCTGGTATCTGATCGGACACAAGCTGGGCTTTGGCCGCTTGAAACCTCTGGTCGATCGCTATGGTCGTTGGGCGACGCTGGAATGGAAGGATGTCGAGGCGCTCGACCATATTTTCGGCAAATATGGGCAGATTGTCGTCTTCGTGTTCCGCTTCCTGCCCGCCTTCCGCACGATGATCTCGCTGCCGGCCGGGCTGTTCCGCATGGGCCATGCCCGCTTCCTGCTCTGGACGGCGGCCGGCGCGCTCATTTGGAACATCGTCCTTGCCTATGCGGGCTATATGCTGGGGCAGAATTTCCGGGACATCGACAAATATGTGGGACCGGTCGCGACCGCCTGCGTGGTGGGCGCGGTGCTGATCTATCTCTGGAGGCTGGTCACCTGGAAGCCGAGGGGCTGATCACGCCCGGGGGTGGGCATTGCGGTAGATGTCGAGCAGATGCGCCGCGTCCACCTGGGTATAGATTTGCGTCGAGGACAGGCTCGCATGGCCGAGCAGTTCCTGAAGCGAGCGCAGGTCGGCCCCGCGCCCGAGCAAATGCGTAGCGAAGCTGTGCCGCAGCGCATGCGGCGTCGTCCGCTCCGGCAGGCCGAGCCGCCCGCGCGCTCCCTGCACGGCGCGGCGGATGAGGGCAGGGGAGAGCGGACCGCCGCGAGCGCCCCGGAACAGCGGCTCGTCGCGCTCCATCGCGAAGGGGCACATCGCGACATATTGTTCGAGCGCCTCCCGCACCTTGGGGAGCAAGGGGACGATGCGCGTCTTGCCGCGCTTGCCTGTCACCCGCAGCGTCTCGGCGAAAGGCAGCACGGCCCCGGTCAGCCCCATCGCCTCGCCGATGCGCAGCCCCGCGCCGTAAAGCAGCAACAGCACGGCCCAATCGCGCGCGCCGATCCATTGCTCGCGTGCCGTCTCGGCTATGTCCTGCGCCAGCGCGACCGCTTCGTCCGGAGATACGGGCCGGGGCAGGCCACGCTTGACACGCGGACCCTTCAGCAACGGCACACGCGCATCCTCCCCGCCCACGAACTTCAGGAAGCCGCGCACCGCCGAAAGCTCTCGCGCGGCCGACACATTGCCGAGCCCATCCATGCGCCGCACGGTCAGAAAGGCGCGGAGGTCCGCCTGCTCCAGCCCCGATAGCATCGCCGTTGTGACCGGCCCGCCGCGATGCTCCTCCAGAAAGGCGACCAGCCGCTCGGCCGTCGCGACATAGGCGCGGACCGTATGCGTGGAGCGCCGCCGGTCGAGCGCAAGATGCCGCCGCCAACGTTCTACAAGATTGCCAGCCTCCGTCATGGCGGCACTGTAGGCCAGGGAATGGCCCTTGAAAACCGCTCGTAAATGGGCACATGGATGAGATATGGCTACTCCCTTCGATCCGGCCGACCTCCCGACCGGGGCGCTGATGCAGCTTTCCCCGCTGGTGGGACGTGTGCTGGCACCCAACCCCTCCGCCTTCACCTATACGGGAACGCAGACCTATCTGGTGGGCAGGGACGACGTCGCGGTCATCGATCCGGGTCCCGATGGTCCGGAGCATCTGGCTGCATTGCTGGCGGCGATCGGCAGCCGGCCGGTCAAGGCGATCGTCTGCACCCACACCCATCGCGATCATAGCCCTGCCGCACGGCCGCTGAGCGAACGGACGGGCGCGCCGATCATCGGCTGCGCGCCGCTGACGCTGGACGATGACGGCCCGCGCGCCGACGCGGCGTTCGATGCGAGCTACCGGCCTGACCGCGTGCTGGCCGATGGGGAGCAGATCGGCGGCGACGGCTGGACGATCGAAGCGGTGGCGACGCCCGGCCACACCTCCAACCATCTCTGCTTCGCGCTGGGCGAGGAAGCGGCTCTTTTTACCGGCGATCATGTGATGGGCTGGTCCACCAGCGTGGTCTCGCCGCCCGATGGCGACATGGCCGCCTACATGAACTCGATGCAGCGGCTGCTGGATCGAGAGGACGCCATCTATTATCCCGCCCATGGCGATCCGGTCGAGCATCCGCGCCGGCTCGTGCGCGGCATGATGGGCCATCGCAAGCAGCGGGAGGGGCAAATCCTGCGTTTCCTCGAACGCAATGGCGAGAGCAGCATCCCCGAAATGGTGGCGGATATGTATCGTGGCGTCGATCCGCGCCTGCATAGTGCGGCGGGACGATCCGTGCTCGCCCACCTGATCGACCTCGACGGCCGCGGCCTCGCCGCTGCGGCGGGGGATGGGCGATGGCAGTTACGCTGAAGCGGCATGCCGGCGCGGTCGTCGCCGCGCTTCTGATCCTGCTGGTGGGAGCGGCGATGCTGATCGGCTGGCAACGCTATCAGCGCGACTATGCGGTGACGGTGGAGGATGACGGTTCGGCTGTCACCCGGGTCATCGCCGAACGGCTCGCCGGATCATCCCGCCTGAAGGTCGCCGACCTCTCCGGCACGATCCAGAGCACGGCGCAGGATGTGCGCGGCTTCGGCTTGCTGAAGTCCGATCAGCTGGTGAAGATGCCGTTCTCGGTCGACTATTATATCGATGTCGGCGGCATCGGCGCGAGCGATCTCGAGTGGAATGAGAAGACCCGCACGCTCATCGTCAACGCCCCCGATGTGACGGCAGGCCGCGCCAATGTGGATGAGAGCCGCCGCACGCTTGTCCGGACCAATGGTCTGTTCGTCACGCGCCAGGCTGGCGAGGAACTTAGCCGCCGCACCTCCGCTCATGCCCAGAGCCGTGCCGAGAAGGAAGCGCGTGCCCCCGAACGCATGGCGCAGGCGCGCCAGTTCGGCCGGGCGGCGCTGTCCAAGCTGATCGGTGCGCCGCTGGGCGCGATCGGCTATAATGACGCGCGGGTGATCGTCACCTTCCCGCCCGAGCGCGCCGGCCGCAACCCGGAGCAGTGGGACGTGACCACGCCGATCAATGAGGTACTGGCAAACAGGCGCCGCTCAGGCTAGGGCGCGCTGCAATCAGCCCTTGAGGAGTAGGGTAGGGACATGAACGCTATCACCGGAATCCCGCAGGGTATCGACCTGCGCGCGGAAATCGACCGCCTGCGCAAGGAGCGCAATGCCGTCATCCTCGGCCATTATTACCAGAAGCCCGAAATCCAGGACCTGTCCGATTTTGTCGGCGACAGCCTGGAATTGTCGCGCAAGGCAGCCGAGACGGATGCCGACGTGATCGCCTTTTGCGGGGTGCGCTTCATGGCGGAGACGGCAAAGATCCTGAGCCCCGAGAAGATCGTCGTGCTGCCGGACATGGATGCCGGTTGCAGCCTTGAAGACAGTTGCCCCCCCACGCAGTTCAAGGCGTTCCGGGAAGCGCATCCCGATCATATCGCCTTGAGCTACATCAACTGCTCGGCCGAAGTGAAGGCGCTCAGCGACATCATCGTCACCAGTTCTTCGGCGGAAAAAATCCTGTCGCAGATCCCCAGGGATCAGAAGATCATCTTCGGCCCCGATAAGCATCTGGGCGGCTATCTCTCCCGCAAGCTGGGCCGCGAAATGCTGCTATGGCCGGGCGTCTGCATCGTGCACGAGGCGTTCAGCGAAACCGAACTGCTGAAGCTCAAGGCGCAGCATCCCGGCGCGCCGATCGCCGCGCACCCGGAATGCCCGCCCCACATCGTCGATCATGCCGACTATATCGGCTCGACCAGCGGCATCCTCGACTTTTCGAAGAAGATGCCAGGCGACACGCTGATCGTCGCGACCGAACCGCACATCATCCACCAGATGCAGAAGGCGGTGCCGGAAAAGACCTTCATCGGCGCGCCGGGTGCTGATGGGAACTGCAACTGCAACATCTGCCCCTATATGGCGCTCAACACGATGGAGAAGCTCTACCTCGCGCTGCGCGATCTTCAGCCGCGCATCGAGATGGAGGAGGGCCTGCGCCTCGCCGCCAAGAAGAGCCTCGACCGCATGCTGGAAATGGCAAGCGGCACGGTTGGGCAGGGTGATCTGGGCTCGCGCTGATGGAGCAGATGGTGACAGCCGTGGAGGTTGCGCGCAGCCACGGTATTTCGGACAAGCGCCTGCGTGGCGTGCTGCGATTGGAATGGCCCTGGCCGCGCCGCAAACATGACTATTGGACATTCCCAGCCGGCAGCGAGCAGGCGGTGAAGATGGACAGCATCGCCCGGAGACTTGCCAACCCATGACCTTCTCCCTCCCCGGCTTCGACCTCGACGCCTTTGTCGCGGCAACCCTCGCCGAAGACCTCGGTCCCCATGGCCGCGATGTCACCAGCGAGGCCGTTATCCCCGCCGATGCGGTCTTCGATGGCGTGATGGACAGCCGGGACGCCGCAACCCTGGCGGGCCTGCCGATCGCGGCGGCTTTCTTCCGCGCGCTCGACCCGGATGTGGAGATCGAACTGCTGCGGCAGGATGGCGACCGCGTTTCCGCGGGCTCCGACATCATGCGCATCCGTGGCAAGGCGCGCGCGATGCTGACGGCCGAGCGCTCGGCGCTCAACACGGTGCAGCATCTGACCGGCATCGCCACCATGACCCGCGCCTATGTGGACGCGATACTCGGTTCGGGCACTACCCTGCTGGACACCCGCAAGACGATTCCGGGGCTGCGCGTGCTGGAGAAATATGCGACGCGCATGGGCGGCGCGACCAATCACCGCATGGGCCTGTGGGACGCGGCGATGATCAAGGACAATCACATCGCGGTCGCCGGATCGGTGGAGGAGGCGGTGCGCCGCGCCGCCGCGGCCGGTATCGCCAGCATCATCGTCGAGGTTGACCGCGTCGATCAGATCGAACCGGCCCTCGCCGCCGGGGCCACGCATCTGCTGCTCGACAATATGGACGCGCCCACGCTGCGCGGCGCGGTGACGCTGGTCGGCGGGCGGGTGCCCACGGAGGCTTCCGGCGGCGTGACGCTGGAAACTATCCGCGCCAAGGCGGATACTGGCGTCACCTACATCAGCGTCGGCCGCCTCACCCAGTCAGCGCCGGCCGCCGACATCGGGCTGGACTTCGCCTTTGCCTAGATTTCTCCTGCTCTTGCTGTTGCCCGCCTTCCCGGGCACGGCAGCGGCGCAAGCGGTTCAATGCCGATTGCCGACCTCCATTCCGCGGCCCCGACCTGATCTGCCGACGGAGCGCGAACCGCGCCGTTTCCTGCCCACCGGCGGCTACACCCTCGCTCTCTCCTGGTCGCCGCAATATTGCGCGGGCGCTCGCGCCGCTGCGGACAGTTTCCAGTGCGGCGGCCGCGGCGGCAGGTTCGGCTTCACCCTGCACGGCCTGTGGCCGGATGGCAGTGGCAAGAGGTGGCCGCAATATTGCCGCTCCACCGATCTCGTCCCGCCGGCGGTGATCCGGCAGAATCTGTGCGCCACCCCCTCGGCCCAGCTGATCCAGCATGAATGGGCCAAGCACGGCAGCTGCATGACGACCAAGCCGGAGCTCTATTTCAATCTGGCGCGCACCTTGTACGGCTCGATCCGCTATCCGGACATGGCGGCGCTGGCCCGGCGCAAGGCGTTGACCGTGGGGCAGTTCGCCAAGGCCTTCGCCGCCGCCAATCAGGGCATGCGGCCCGACATGCTGCGGGTGATGACGACGCGCGACAATCGGCTGAGCGAAGTGGCGCTCTGCATGAACCGGGCGATGGAGTTCGCCCGTTGCCCGGCTCATCAACGAGGCGCTGCGAATGGCAGCGCGCTGCGGATCACGCGCTAACCGTCGATCGTCGCCGTCGCAGGATGGTGCCTGTCGAGATGCTTGCGGATGATCCGCAGATTCTTGCTGTTGGATTTGTAGAGAAAGTCGAACACATCGCCGGCAAAGGGAATGGCGCCGACCACCGTGTCGATGCCGACATTGGCCGCCATGCGGGTAAGCTGCCATTTCGACATGCCGAGGTTGCGCGCTTCCCACACGATCCATGCGCCCATTGCTGCCGTGGCGATGTCGCCGACTACGGGAACAAGGCCGATCAGGCTGTCCAGCCCCACCCGCCTTCTCGTGCCTGGAATGACGAACAAACCTTCCAGCAAGGCCTCCATCGTCTCGATCCGCTTGCGTACGGAAGCGGGATCGCGCCCGAAGCCCGGCACATCGCGCACCATGCGCTCAAACTGATCCTGAGAAAACGCCATCGCCTGTCCTCCGGCTCCCTAGTTGGTGCTGCGGAAAAGATGGTTCAATGGGTGGCGCGCGCGGGGGGAGGGAAGAAAGCCGTTCAGCCGATCCGCCACGAGCGACCAGCGCACCGGCGCACCGAGCGCTATGAAGCCGTTATGCGCCTGCATCAGCGCTTCGGCCTGGGCGACGCGGGCCATCCGCTCCTCCCCGCTGCTGGCAAGGCTCGCCGCCTGCAACTGCGCATCCGCCTCGGCCGAGCAATGCACCTTGCGCGCGCAACCGATGCGGCCGAGATACCAGAGCGCGCTGTCATAGGCGGCGACCTCATCGACCAGCCGCAGGTCCGCCTCCTTGTCCAGCGATACGCGCTCGGCCGGGAGGCCGATGAGTCCCAGATCGTGGCGGATCAGCCCGAACAACATGGTGGCGCCCGCCCCATCGGGCAGTGCGATGCGCAAGGCCGGGGGGTCGCCATGATCGCTGCGCCAGCGGGTCATCACCGCCTGCGCCTGCGCGCGCCGATCCTCTATCGCCAGGTTGGACCAGTCAGGCTGAGCCGGGGGCACGGGCAGATCGAGCTGCATCGGCAAAATCTGCTCGGTTGTCGCCCAGCCGCCGAGCGGGAACATGGCAGGCAGCTGGCTGCGGTCGATCGTCATGTTGATCGCCCGGCGGACGCCGTCGTCGTCCAGCAGCTTGCCCTTGCCCGTGATCGCCAGCCCCAGCAGCCCCCGCACCGGGTCGATCCTTACCGCGTCGCGATCGACACCCGCTGGCACAAGCAGCGGCAGGTCCGAAAAGCGTCCGCCCAGCACCAGCGCGGCCTTTCCCTGCTGGAAGCGCATGACGGCCAGCGCGGCCCGTTCCGTCCGCAGGACGCGCGTTTGCCAGGCCGGCAGCGGCAATTCCTCGCCTTCCTCATTGGTGGGCCGATCGACGGGGGTCAGCACCCATGTCCGGTTGCGCAGTTCGGTCCGGTAGGGACCCGTGCCACCCTCCCGCGAGAGGATCGCCATCTGCGGCTGCGCCAGCATCTGAAGCAGATAGGGCCGGGGTGCGGCAAGCCGGATCTCGATAACTTCGCCAGTCATTGCGACAACGTCGCGCACGGCGTCCAGCGGTCCGTCCGGATCCAGCCGACGCAGGCTCTCGATCCGGGACATCAGGATGCGCTCGACATCCTTGGCCGTGACCCGGCTGCCGTCGGGCCAATTGGCCCTCCGCAGGCGGAAAATATAGCTTCGGCCGTCATCCTCCACGATCCAGCGCTGCGCGAGCGCGGGCAATATCTCTCCGCCGGCGTCGAAGGCGACAAGACCCTGCGCCGTCGCCTCCAGGAACAGCTTGGCGCCGGGGCCGGGGAGCCGCTCAAGCGGCCGCGTAAAGTCGTTGGGAGAGCCGATCACGCTGACCGTCACAGGGCCGCTGCCTTCATCGGTACAGCCTGCCAGCATCGCCAGGCACAGCGCCATGCCGCCGATCATCATGCGGCGTGCTGCGCGTCGGCGGGGGAGGATGGAAGACATGGACGGATAAGGCTTAACCTGCCAGCGCGCGTGCGCCAACCATGATGATATTTTAATGCGGAGCGGACGGTTTCGCGCGCGGCTGTCCCATAGCGGAACAGGATTTTGTTAACCATGACAGCGCATTGGCGGGCTGTGCCGCCGCGCCTATAGCTTTGGTTATGCGTCTATTGTCTACTCTCCTGCTCGTTTCCGCCGCGATAGGCGCCACCGCTCTGGCGCAGGGTACGGCGACCCCCTTTGTCGTGGCGGAAAGCGGGCGCGGCTTTGCGTCGCTTGGCGAAGCGGTGCGGGCTATCGGCAACGGCAGGGGCACGGTGCTGATCGCCGCGGGCACTTATGGCCAATGCGCGGTACAGGACGGCGGCGATGTGACGATCCGTGCCCAGACCGCCGGTTCGGTGATCCTGAACGGCGTGGCTTGTGAGGGGAAGGCCGCGCTTGTCCTGCGCGGGCGGTCAAGCGTGATCGATGGCATCGTGTTCCAGAACCTGCGGGTTCCAGACGGCAATGGCGCGGGCATCCGGCTGGAACGCGGCAATCTGACCGTCACCAACAGCCTGTTCCGCAATAGCGAGGAAGGCATTTTGACTGGCGACTCGCCGCGAGAAAGCGTGCGGATCGACAAATCGACCTTCCGCCATCTTGGCCGCTGCGACCGCGACCTCGCCTGTGCGCATGGCATCTATGTTGGAAATTACGGCAGCCTGACCGTCACCCGCTCCCGATTCGATCAGGGCGATGGCGGCCATTATCTGAAGACTCGCACGTCGCGCGTCACCATCACGGACAACAGCTTCGACGACAGCGCGGGGCGGCTCACCAACTATATGATCGACCTGTCGAACGGCGCCGGCGGGCTGATCAGCGGGAACGAGATGGTGCAGGGCCGCAACAAGGACAATTACAGCGCCTTTATCACCGTCGCACCGGAAGGGCGGGAGCATGACAGCAGCGGGCTGTCGATCGTCAACAACAGCGCGCGCTTCGTGCCAGGCCTGCAACGCAACAGCAGCTTCGTCGCCAATTTCACGGACGATGCCGTCCAGATCGGTGCCAATCGCCTGGCCCCCGGGATCAAGACGTCCGACCGCCGCTGAGCGGCTGCCTTGCCTCGGGGCGTCATGCGCGCGATAGGGCGGGCATGCGCACGACTTATGGTTCCGCTACTGTCCGTCTCTACCATCTGAGCGATGCTCAGGAGGGCGGCGCTGCCACGACGCTCTTCTACGGGCCGCTGAGCGAGGCGATGCTCATTGCCGAGCAGCAGCCGCAGGATGTGCAGGACGGGTTGTTCCTCGCGACCGACAATGATGTGGTGGCTTATCTCGATCTCATAGAGGGTTAGCTCCTCCCGCGCCTTCATCGAGCTGCAACAGCTGGAACAAAGGCCGCGAATGCCGGTTGAATCCTGCATTGGCGGCGGGCGTCAGTTGCGGCTTCGCAAGGGCCGTGAGGAGAGAAATGTCATGGTCACATTGACCCCGCTGGAAGTCGGTCTGGCACTTCTGGCCCTTATTCTGGTGGCCGCGGTCGCTGTGCTGGTGATCAGCAACCGGCGCCGCGCCAATCTCCGCGCCAAGTTCGGTCCGGAATATAGCCGCACGCTCGAAGCGACCGGCAGCACGCGCAAGGCAGAAGCCGAATTGCAGGAGCGTGAGAAGCGCGTTGCCGCCTTCACCATCCGTCCCCTGTCGCCCCAGCAGGCCGATGCCTTTACCGAGGCCTGGGTGCGCGTGCAGGCCCAGTTCGTCGATGACCCGCAGGGTGCGGTGACCCGCGCCGACGCGCTCCTCACCGAAGTCATGGAGGTGCGCGGCTATCCCATCGGCGATTTCGAGCAGCGTTCGGCCGACCTGTCGGTCGATCATCCCGAGGTCGTGCAAAATTATCGCAGCGCCCATGACATCGCCGTCCGTCATGCGCGTGGCGAAGCCAATACCGAAGATCTGCGCCGGGCGATGATCCACTATCGTGCGCTGTTCGACGATCTGGTGCACGAGCCGGTAGATCACCGCAACGCCCCGCCCGTCGGACGATTGCGAGAAGCTGATCGCAGGCATGACCCCCGCTAAGTAACGGAAGAAAGGGGTCGGCGTAGTTCGCCGGCCCCCTTCGCCTTATCCATCCGCGAAACCGAAGGGCGCGTTTGCGCGCCGGAAATCTTCCGGCAGCATGTCGCGCCCGATCGGTGGAGCGGATCGGGCCATGCACTGGCTCCGGTGGCAGAGGCGGCAGGTGACGCCGATGGGGGTCGGCTCGCCGGGCTGCGCGCCCGCCGTGTAGGTCAGCTTGTGCGCATGTTCGGCCGAGCAGCACAGGGCGATCGCCCGCTCGATGCGCGCCGTCCCCCAGCTGCCGCCGCCCGCCGTTACGGTCCTTGCGATGGAAAAGAAGCGCTGCCCGTCCGGCAGTTCCAGCCATTGGGTGAGGACTTCGCGCGGCCGTTCGAAGGCGCGATGGACGCTCCACAGCGGACAGGAGCCGCCGTGGCGGGCAAAGGGGAAGCCGGCACTGTCCAGCCGTTTGCTGACATTGCCTGCCTGATCGACGCGCAGGAAGAAGAAGGGTACGCGCTCATGCCCCGGCTTCTGCAGCGTGGTCATCCGGTGCGCCGTTTGTTCAAAGCTGGTGCCGAACTGCCGGGCGAGCGCCTCCACATCATAGCGGCGCGTCTCAACCGCCTTGGCAAAGGCGGTATAGGGCATCAGGATAGCGGCGGCGCCGTAGCTGGCGAGTGCCCGCCGTGTCAGGCGGCGCCCGCTTTCGCTGATGAAGTGGCCGTCCTTCAGCACGGCGTCGAACTGGCGCCGCATCTCGAGATAGGCGGTCTGCAGAGCGAGCTGAAAGGCGGTGCTCGCTCCGTCGAGCCGATCGTCGAGCAGGACCGCGTCGCGATGTCTATCCAGCCGCCGGACCGATCCTGCCATGACATCGGCGGGAAGGCGTCGGACCCGCAGATTGTGCTTCGCCTTGAGCCAGGCCCCAAGCCCACCCGCCGCCTCCGCTTCAGAGGCGAGTTTCTCGCCCGCATCGTCCAGCAGCGGAAAGCTGTTCCGTCGGGCGCCCAGAAAACGGCGCGATTCGGCGACGGGGTCGGACGCCTCGGCATCATCCTGACCGAGGCCGCGATCGGCGAGGGCCAACTGTTCCTCCCGATAGGCCGTGTGCAGGCGCAGCAAGGCTTCGGTGATCCCCGGATAGTTGACCGCGACATCGCCGGTGGCGAGCGTCGGCAGATCGATGTCGGCGAACATCGGGTCCTTCAGCACCGCCTGCAGTCGTGCGGCCTGCTCCGCGCCGCCATCGCCGGCAAGTTCCCCCATGTCCATCTTGTAGGTGCGGGCCAGCCGCAGCAGCATGTCCGCAGTGAGCGGCCGCTGATTGCGCTCCAGCAGCGCGACATAGCTGGCCGAAATCTCCAGATCGGTTGCCATGTCGGACTGGGTCAGGCCCAGTTCGCGCCGCAGCCGTCGCAGCCGCGGTCCCATATATACTGGACGATCCCTCGCCATTCTGTCGCTCCTGTACGATCCTTACAGCTTTACAGCAGAAGTTTGTAAAGATCGACAACTGAACCTCGCACGCTCTGCCACGGCACAAGATGCCCGCCTAGATGAAGGTCATATATTGCCAAGCGACCGAGGAATTGTTCATGACCTACAGCCAGGAAATCACGAGGGCCGACACCGTCATCAGCGGTCAGGGTCATTGGGACGGGATCGCGCCCGAATCGGTTGCGCGCATGCGTCTGCAGAACCGCTTCCACACCGGCCTCGATATCGCGCGCTACACTGCCCGCATCATGCGCCGCGACATGGCCGCCTATGACGCCGATCCGGCGAACTACACCCAGTCGCTGGGCTGCTGGCACGGCTTCATCGGCCAGCAGAAGATGATCTCCATCAAGAAGCATTTTGGCACCACCAAGGGCCGCTACCTCTATCTCTCGGGCTGGATGGTTGCCGCGCTCCGCAGCGAGTTCGGCCCGCTGCCCGATCAGTCGATGCACGAAAAGACCAGCGTTCCGGCGCTGATCGAGGAACTCTACACCTTCCTGCGTCAGGCTGACGCTCGTGAGCTGGGCATGATGTTCCGGGATCTCGACGCCGCCCGCGAAGCCGGCGACGAGGTCAAGGCGCAAAAGATCAGCCACGACATCGACAATTACGAAACCCACATCGTTCCGATCATCGCGGACATCGACGCGGGCTTCGGCAATGCCGAGGCGACCTATCTGCTCGCCAAGAAGTTCATCGAGGCGGGCGCCTGCTGCATCCAGATCGAGAATCAGGTGTCCGACGAAAAGCAGTGCGGCCATCAGGACGGCAAGGTTACCGTCCCGCACGAGGATTTCCTCGCGAAGATTCGCGCGGTGCGCTACGCCTTCCTCGAACTCGGTATCGACGATGGCATCATCGTCGCCCGTACCGACTCGCTTGGCGCCGGCCTGACCAAGCAGATCGCCTACAGCAAGGAAGATGGCGATCTGGGCGACCAGTATAACAGCTTCCTAGACGTCGAGGAGGTCACCGACATCACCACGCTGCGCGGCGATGTCGTGCTGGCTCGTGAAGGCAAGTTGTTCCGTCCCAAGCGCCTGCCGTCCAACCTCTTTCAGTTCCGCAGCGGCACGGGCGAGGATCGCGTCGTGCTCGACTGCATCACCTCGCTCCAGAACGGCGCGGATCTGCTGTGGATCGAAACCGAAAAGCCCCACGTCGAGCAGATCGCCGGCATGGTCGACCGCATCCGCGAAGTCGTCCCCAACGCGAAGCTGGTCTACAACAACTCCCCGTCGTTCAACTGGACGCTCAACTTCCGCCAGCAGGTGTTCGATGCCTGGACCGCCGAGGGCAAGGACGTCAGCGCCTACGACCGCGCCAAGCTGATGAGTGCCGATTATGATGCCACCGATCTGGGCCGTGAGGCTGATGAGAAGATCCGCACCTTCCAGCGGGATGCGGCGGCGCGGGCCGGCATCTTCCATCACCTCATCACCCTGCCGACCTATCACACGGCTGCGCTCAGCACCGACAATCTCGCCAGGGAATATTTCGGTGAAGCGGGCATGCTCGGCTATGTCGAGGGCGTCCAGCGCAAGGAAATCCGCCAGGGTATCGCCTGCGTCAAGCACCAGAATATGGCGGGGTCCGACATCGGCGATGATCATAAGGAATATTTCGCCGGCGAAGCCGCGCTCAAGGCCGGCGGCGCGCACAACACGATGAACCAGTTTGCAGCCTAAAGGCTGCGGGGGAACTAGTTTGCAGCCTAAAGGCTGCAGGGGAACCAGTTTGCAGCCTGATCGCTGCTGAACGATCCGGGTCGCGAGGGTGCTAGCCTCGCGATCAGGGTGGAAGGACTGGACGGCCCGGAGATTCGCACTTCGGGCCGTTTTTTGGGGTCGGCCGGTTTGCGGCTTTCATGCCGCATCAGGGACGACTATCCTGCCTTGCCGCCTGAAGGGAAAAGCGCATGTCCTATACGCTCATCACCGCGAACCGGAATTATTCGAGCTGGTCGCTGCGTCCATGGGTGCTGATGAAGGCGCTATCCATTCCCTTCGTCGATCGGATCGAGCCTTTCGCCTCGGCTGAAAATCACGCGGCCTTCCGCGCCTTCTCTCCATCCGGCCAGGTGCCGGTGCTGATCGACGGTGATCGCACCATTTGGGATTCGCTCGGCATCCTCCTCTACCTTGCCGACCGGCACCCCGGCGTCTGGCCGGAAGGGGAGGCCGCACGGGCCTGGGCGCAGTCGGCGGTCGCGGAAATGCATAGCGGCTTTGCGGTCCTGCGCGCCGACTGCCCGATGAATGTCGGCGTCAGGGTCGAAACCCATCTGCCGTCGGCCGCGCTCAACCGCAATATCGCGCGGCTGAAAGAGTTGTGGGAGGAGGGACTTTCCCGGTTCGGCGGCCCGTTCCTCGCCGGAGAGCATTTTTCAGCGGTCGATGCCTTCTATGCGCCGGTGGTCTTTCGCGTGCGCACCTATGATCTGGATGTCGGACCGGCGGCGCGCGCCTGGGTCGATTTCATGCTGGAGCAGCCGGCCATGCGCGAATGGGAGGCGGCGGCGCTCGCCGAAACATGGCGGGAGGACAGTCACGAGGCGGAGGTGGGCGCAGCCGGCCGCGTCGTGGAGGATCATCGCGCCGCCTGAACCGTTGACGTCGCGTCCTCCGCGAGGCCGCTATCGACGGGAGCAGGAAAAATTGACCGCTTTCCCTCTTTTCGCCTGTCCTGTCTGGGTCTAGGGGGATGAGCTATGGGTAAATCGCGCACGCTGTATGAGAAGATTTGGGACGCGCATGTCGTTGAACGCCGTCCCGATGGAACCTGCCTGATCTATATCGATCGCCACCTCGTGCATGAGGTGACGTCGCCGCAGGCGTTCGAGGGGCTTCGCCTTGCCGGACGCAAGGTGCGCCGCCCCGACCTGACCCTTGCCGTGCCGGATCACAATCTGCCGACCACGCCGCGCCGTGACGCAAAGGGGCATCGTATCCCGATCGCTGATCCCGAAAGCGCGCAGCAGCTTGCCGCGCTGGAGAAGAACGCGCCCGAGTTCGGTGTGCGCCTGATCGGTGACGCCGACCCGGAACAGGGCATCGTCCATGTCGTGGGGCCGGAACAGGGGTTCACGCTGCCCGGCACGACTTTGGTCTGCGGTGACAGCCACACCAGTTCGCACGGCGCGCTCGGCGCGTTGGCCTTCGGCATCGGCACGTCGGAGGTCGAGCATGTGCTCGCCACCCAGACGCTGCTCCTGAAGCAATCGAAGACGATGGAAGTCGTGGTCGAGGGCGAGCTGGGCTTTGGTGTCATGCCCAAGGATGTGGCGCTGGCGATCTGCGGCCGTATCGGCACCGCGGGCGGCACCGGCTATGTCATGGAATATCGCGGTTCGGTTTTCCGCGACATGTCGGTCGAGGGTCGCCTCACCGTAGCCAACATGTCGATCGAAGCGGGCGCGCGCTCCGGCTTGTTCGCGCCGGATGAGAAGACCTTCGCCTATCTCAGGGACCGCCCGATGGCGCCCAAGGGAGCCGATTGGGACGCCGCCGTCGCCTATTGGAAGACGCTGCACACCGACGAGGGCGCCGTCTTCGACAAGACCGTCGTAATTGACGCCGCCGAGATCGTGCCGAACGTCACCTGGGGCACCAGCCCGGAGGACGTCGTGCCGGTGACCGGTGTTGTGCCCGACCCGCAGAGCTTCGCCGACGCGTCCAAGCGCGCCGCTGCG
>NZ_ASTG01000004.1 GCF_000412635.1 Sphingobium bisphenolivorans | reverse complement strand
TCGTGATCAATGCATGTTGGTATAATATAACTCGCATGCGAAATCCGGTGAGCATAAGAAAACCCCGGCCGGATAACCGTCCGGCCGGGGTGTCCCGTCTATTCCGTTGATGCGTGGCTCAGGCCGATACTGGCTTGTCCGAAGGCTCGGCTTTCACATCGGCCTTGGGCGCGGGCTTTTTCTTCGCGGCCTTGGGGGCGGCGGCCTTCTTGTCGCCTGATGCAGCAGCCGGCTTTGCAGCCTTTGGTGCACTCTTCTCCTTGCCCTCGGCGGGAGAGGCGATCGACAGGCGTTTGCGCGAAGGAGCGGCCTTGGCCGGCGCAGCTTCGGGAGCGGCGGTCCCAGGTGCGGCAGCATCGACCGGCTTGGGAGCGGGCGCAGCCTTCGCCACAGCGGGCTTTGCCGATGCGGATTTGGCGGGCGCAGACTTGGCCGCCGGAACCTTGGGCGCAGGCGCTGCCTCCGTCGCGGGCTTCGCCTCGGATGACTTGGTTTCCGGCGTCTTGCGCCCCAGACCCAGTTTTGTGGCTACCGCGCGGCGCGCTTCCGAATAGGTGGGCGCGACCAGGGGATAGGATTTGGGAAGATTATAGCGCTCGCGATATTCTTCGCCCGTCAAGCCGTGTGTTGCCAGGTGCCGCTTCAGCGTCTTGTAGGGCTTGCCGTCAATCATGCTGAGGATATGATCGGGCGAGGACAAGCTTTTGCGGACGGATACAGCCGGTGTGTAAGTCGGGGAGGCCGCTTCGGCAGCTCTGGCGGTCGGTTCCTCCGTCAAGGCCGAGCGTGTGGTACGGATCAGTTCAGCGAGATTTTCGCTAGGCACCGAATTGTTGGAGACAAAGGCGCTCAACAGCTGGACGGTGAGCGTTGTGATGTCGATCTGGTTGTTCTCGGACATTGACGCCATTTCCCCATTTTTTTGGCCGCGGGTGCAGCCTTTTGCGCGGTTTTGGACGAAATGTAAATGTCAAAGGCTTAATCCAGACAAAGAATGGTGCCGCATTGTTGAACGACTGGCGATGCTGGCGGGTTCATGAAAACGCAACTGCTCTGGTTGAGGTCATAACATCATCGTCCGGCACTTTCTTCATCCGCCGTCCTTTTCAGATCGTGCCGCAGCTTCATCGGCCGCAAGATCAGGATGAACATGATGCCAAAAAAAAGGCCGATCTTGCGACCGGCCTTATGAGTTAGGAGAGGATGCCTGAAAGGCAGGCGGCAATTGCCTCGCCGAGGCGAGCTGTGCAACTGCGATGACTGGAGTGGCGATTGCATTTCGCGCAATCGACATTGCGGCGCAGCGCGCCCTCGGGATGTCCAAGCGGGATTGCCGGATCGCGGCGGCCCCGGCGGCAAGTGCGGGCAGGGCAGGCGGCGAAGACCCCGGCGGGTCGGAAAGGACGACGCGCGCCGCGTCGAAGACGATCAGGCGCGCGCTATCTTCAGCGTGTCAGCCGTTCAGCTGATCCTTAACCGCCTTGGCGGGCGTGAAGGTCAGCTTCTTGGAGGCAGCGATCTGGATCACGGCGCCGGTCGAAGGATTGCGGCCTTCACGAGCGGGCTGATCCTTCACCTTGAACTTGCCAAAGCCGTTCAGAGAAATTTCGCTGCCCTTCGCGGCGGCGCCGGCGATCGCCGAGAAAACGCCATCCACATATTTGCGGGCGTCGGCCTTGGTCAGGCCATGTTCGGCTGCCAGCGTTTCAGCGAGTTCGGTGTTGTTCATATGGATCTCCCTTTCGTGGACGGACGTCTTAACCTGTCCGGGCGCGCTCAACTAGTCCCTTGCGGGCGCCTACGGGCTTATATTGGGCGTAAATTAGTCTCAATAGGCTTTTTCTTCGGCCATTTTGAGCGAGAGGCTGGCCCGAACGCGCGCGGGACGGCTGGCGGCGAGCGATGACTTCGATCGATTCCCCCGAACCGGCGCAAAATCTTCGCGACCGTTGAATAGCCCGGGAACGCCTTGCAGCGCCTTGCAGCGCCTGTGCCGGTTTCATTCCCCCATCCGTGGGGGCGGCCCGCCGGGCTGAAAACACCGTTCTGGCGGCAAATGCAGATGATCGTTCAGACCTTTGCCCCCATCCTGCTACCAAAGGCGCCAGTCCGGCCGCCGAGGGTGACGCGGGGCGATGAAGGCGGATAAGGGCGGGTCGACGGCATGGGTCAGCGCGGGCCTGTTTATGATGCTCAGCATCTGCCTGCTGCTGGGCATCGCGCTGCTCTATGCTGGCTCCGCCCGCGCGCAGGAGGCGGGGAGCGCGCCGATCATCGAGCGGGAGCGGACCGATCGTGTTGAGCCCCGGATCGCGCCGCCACCCTCCACGAGTCCGGCACCAGCCGCGCCGCCAGCGCTGACGATATCGCCTGCCGCCGCCACTCGCCTGGTCCGGCTTCGCTATGAGGGGGCGAGCCTGCCGGTCGCGCAACTCGACGCGGCGACGGCCGCCTTTGTCGGCCTGCCGCTGAGCCGTGAAACCTTGCAGGGTGTCGGTCGGGCCATCTCGGAAGCCTATCGCCGGAGCGACATAGCCTATTATGCCGTCTCCATCCCGCCGCAGGTGCCGGCGGGCGGCGTCCTGACCGTGCGCATCGTAGAGGGCCGCGTGCGCGACTATCGCCTGAGCGGCATGTCGCCCAGCATGCCCGCGCGCCTCATCGCCGCGCATATGCGGCGGCTCATGCGCGAAGCACCTCTGCGCAGGAGCGTGCTGGAGCGGACGCTGTCCCTGCTGCGCGACATTCCGGGACAGACCGTTACCGCCCAGATGCGCCAGCAGGGCGCGCCCGGCGACCTGGTGCTGGACCTCCTCATCGCGCGCAGGCAGCTGCGGATCCGCGTAACGATCGACAATAGCGGCGTCGACAATGTCGTGCAGGGCGTACAGGCGCAATTGGCCGTCACGCTGAACGGCATCGCCCGGGAAGGCGACAGCACGCGGCTGTCGGGCTATCTGCCCTTCTATCCCGACCGCTACCGCTTTTATTCGTTGAGCCACAGCACGCCGATCGGCAGCGACGGCATGACCCTAACCGCCAACGGCGCGTATATGCGCACGCGATCACGCGACAGCCGCAGCGAAGGGGAGGCGACGCTGGCCGGCGCGACGATCGCCTATCCGGTCGTGCGATCGTATCGCACGAACCTGTCCGTCAGCGCATCGCTGGATGGCATCGACAGCGACAATTATTATCTCGACACCCGGTTCGGCGATTACCGCTCGCGCGCGGTGCGCGTCGGCCTGTCCTGGTCGCGGGTTGAGGCAAGCAGCGGTCACGCGCTCTCAGCGGTGGTCAGCCAGGGTCTGGACGCTCTCGGCGCGCGGCCCTTCACCGGCTTTTCCGAAACCGGCTTCACCAAGGTCAATGTGCAGGCGGTGGCGGTGGAAAGCCTGAGCAAGCGGCTGACGCTGAAGGCAAGCGTCAAGGGACAATATTCAGGCGACCGGCTGCCGGTGACGGAGCGCTTTCCCTTGGGGGGAAGGGGGGCGGGCATGGCGTTCCGCGTCGGCACGCTCACCGCCGAGCAGGCGGTCGCGGGCAGCGCGGAACTGGCCTGGACATTACGGCCCAAGTCGCCGCTGCTCAAGAACAGCGCGCTCTTTGCCTATGTCGATGGAGCGGCAGCCCGCGCCACGGCCCGTCCCTATTGCCGGCTCGCGGCGCAGGACTTTTCGCTCGCCTCCGCTGGCGGCGGCGTGCGGCTGGGGCTGGGCGCCGACTGGCGGCTGAGCGCCGAAGCCGCCATCCCGATAAAGCGGCCGGGCGAACGCTACAGCCGCAAGGCGCGCTTCTTCTTCGGCCTTGGGCGCTCCTTCTGAGCTTTTGCGCCCTCGCAACATCAAGGAACAGCTATGAACAACGTGTGGGAGGTTTGGCCGTCCGCGCTGACGCAGGCCGAATGCGATGCGATCATCAAGCGGGCGGCGCAAGGCACGCCGCAATCGGCGACCGTCGGCTTCGACAAGGGCGCACGCAGGGACGGGAGCTATCGTTCATCGACCATCGCCTGGCTCGACGCCTATCGCGACAAGGATGTCGTCGATCGGCTGATGCAATTCGTGCACTCGTCGAACCGCACCAATTTCGGCACGGACATCGTCGCGCCGTTCGAACTGCAATATACCGAATATTGGGGCACCGCTCAGGGCAAATATGACTGGCATCAGGATGTCTGGCTGGAGTCATCCCGGCCATTCGACCGCAAGCTGTCAGTCGTCGTGCAATTGTCGCAGCCTGACGATTATGAAGGCGGTGCCTTTGAATTTTTCTCTGTCCAGCAGCCGGGCGCAAGCTTCCTCCCGCGCGGGAGCATGCTGATCTTCCCCTCCTTCCTCCAGCATCGCGTCACGGCCGTGACCAAGGGGGTGAGACGCAGCCTCGTGACCTGGGTAGAGGGGCCGCGGTGGCGGTAAGAGCGGAAGGCTCGGTGGGATAATGGGCCAGAATGGACCGATCCCGCGCTGGGGGCAATTGCGCGTCCTTGGCCGTCCTTTCCCCGTCATCGGCATGGCAGTGGCAAGGAAAGGCCCATTTCACGGGCTCTTGCGTATGTCCGGCCGCGATTTGCGTGTCTCTTTCTCCCATTTTCAACCCTGCTGGCGCTCCCGGCGAGCCGCCCGGGCCTCTTCGATCCAGACCGGTTTCTTCTTGACGAGCCTGTAAACCCTTCGCCGCCTAGCCTTGCCCTGTTGCGAGCAGATCGCAGAACAACAGGGAGTTCAGATATGCCAGGTCACGGATCGTTCCGGTCAGGAAGGCGCCGCCTGCTCTGCGCCACGGCGGTTCCTCTATTTCTTTTGAGCGCTTGTGCGGACGGTGTCGGCTTCGACGTCGGCGCAGGCGGCGGGCAGAACCCGTCCGGGCCGAGCGGGCCTTCCGGTCCGTCAGCTCCCAATGGTCCGACGGGTCCCTCCAGCCCCAGCGGTCCCACTGGCCCCACCGAACCGGGCGGTGCTGACGGTCCCAGCGGTCCGAGCGGTCCGAGCGGGCCTAGCGGACCCACTGGTCCTGGCGGGCCGACTGGCCCCGGCGGTTCGGATGGTCCGACAGGACCGGCCGGTCCCGGAGGTCCCACCGGGCCGGGTGGACCTACCGGTCCTGGCGGCCCCAGCGGGCCCGCAGGTCCCAGCGGCCCGGCCGGACCGACCGGTCCCACCAGTCCGACCGGTCCCGCCGGCAGCGGATCGCTGATCGGCGCGAATGTCGGCGGCCAACCGCTGCTGGGTCCCACTGGCCCCGGCACGCTGGTCGGCGTCAACATCCTGCCCGGCGGCGCGACCGCTGAAGGCCAACTCGGAACCGTGCAGTTGCTGACCGGCGACGGAACCGTGGCCGACATCAGTCTGGCGACCAGCCCGACGGCGGTGCAGCAGGGGCTGGCGCCGGTGGGACCGCTGGCCGGCACCTTGCTCGGCGAGGCCGCCGGCAGTGCGGTCACTCAACTGACGGATGGGCTCGCTCCGACGCTGTCCACCGTCACCACGGCAGTCGATCAGGTCGCCTCGCCACTGCTCGACACGGTCAACGGGGCGCTCTTGCCGCTTACCGCGCCGGTGACGGGCTTGGTAGAGACTGTCGCTGGCGGGCTTGGCGGTGAAGCGGGCGGGCTGCTCGGCGGAACGCTTGTCGGGGCGGATGTCGCCGGCACCTCGCTCACCGGCCCGTCGACCACGGACACGCTGGTGGGCGTGAACCTGCTGCCGGGGGCTGGCACGGCTTCAGGCCAGCTCGCTACGGTCGATGTGCTGACACAGGGCAATCTGGTCGATGTCGCGCTGCCCACCACCACGGCTGGCGTGCAGGCTGGCCTGCAACCGGTCGTCACCACGGCCGGCGCGCTGCTTGGCCCGGAAGCGGGGACGGTCGTGGGTCAGGTGACCAGCGCCGTCGCGCCCATCGCCGCGGCGGTCACCAGCACCGTGGATGGCGTGACGGCGCCGTTGCTCGACACGGTCAACTCGCTCGTTCCCGCCGTCCCGGGCGGAGAGGGTGGATCACCGTTGGCGCCCGTGACGGGCATCCTGGGTGCAGCCTTGGGCGGCGGCGGAACGACCGGCGATGTCACGGCTCCGGTCACCGGATTGCTCGGCGGGCTGCTGGGCAGCGGCCGCTGACGAAGAGTGCAGGGCCGGCGCGTGCCTCATGGGCGCCGGGCCTGCGTGACGGTCCCTTCTCTTGACCCTGGGAAGGGAACCGGGGGGCGAGGAGGCGGTGGCGCACTGCCTCCTCAAACCGGCATCGCAGATTGCCAGGAAAGGACGCGCCGGTGAATGGAGACAGACCGGGGCAGGCGCACTGCCTGCTGATGGTTCGCTTGAATAATTATGCAGCGGTCAGCGCGGCCTATGGGGATGCGGCGGCAGCAGCGGCGATGGATCATCTGTGCGGTGCGCTGCGGGCGGAACTGCCCGCGCCCGCCAAGGCCCATGTCGAGCGCGACGAGATAGAGTTGCTGCTCGCCCATTATCCGCTGAAGAGTTTTCCGATGGCCGCTGAGGTCGATCGGCTCTGCGCCGCGCTCGCGGCCATGCCCTTCCACCATGGGGGGCAGGACATATTATTGTCCCTCTCGGCAGGCTATGGCGTGCCCGGAGGGTTGGCAGCAGCCGACGAAATCATGCGCAATGCTCGCGCCACGCTGGCGGCGGCGATCCAGCCGCAGGAGTCGCTCGCCCGGCGCTGCGCGACCGGCGTGGCGCTGTATCGCGAGGATATGGCGCAGGCCGCGCTGTTGGTGGAGCGGGCGCGGCAAGGCGGGGTCCGCTTCGCCTGGCAGCCGGTCGTTGCGGCGGGGGATCGCGGGGCCGTGCTGCATCATGAGGCGCTGCTGCGCGTGGTCGGCCGGCGAGGGGAGCCGATGGATGGCGCCGAAGCCTATGCCGCGCTCAGCCGCATCGGCCTAGCGCCGGTCGCTGACCGCATGCTGCTGTCCGCCGTGCTGGATGAGCTGGAACGCGACCCGGCTGCGGTGCTGTCGCTGCCTATTTCCGCGCGCAGTCTGTCGCTGAACCTGCATGGCCGCGCGCTCGGTTGGACCGATCTGTTCGCGCGGCTGACGAGGCAAGGCGACGTAGCGCGCCGCCTGATCGTGGAGATTGTCGAGAATGGCCGCATCGCCTCGCTGGCCGACGCCCAGGCCTTCGTCGCGGCTCTGCGCGCCACGGGCGTCCGGGTCGCGGTAGCGGGCTTCGGCTGCGGCTATGCCTCGATCCGCGACCTGCAGACGCTCTCGCCCGACATGATCAAGCTGCACAGCGCCTTCATGCGCACGGCCGGCCAGTTGACGGGCGATGGCGGGCAGGTGCGCCATCTGGTCGCGCTGGCAAGGACGATCAGCCCGCTGGTCATCGTCACCGGGATCGATGCGGCCGCGCATCTGCAACTCGCGCTGGCGGAGCGGCCCTTCGGCATGAGTGGCAGCGGCATCGGCCGGCCCAGCGCTGATCGGCGGGGCGGAAGGATAGCGCGGGTGGAGGCTTTCCTGCCTTCGCCAGGCTTTCACGAGCGCCGCCGACGACAAGCTCATAACGCATATGAAACGGCGCCGGTGGGCAGTTAGCCCGTGCTGCTTTGCGTGCACGCAAAATCTGGAAAAGGGGATAGTTGTGAAGTTTTCATGTTCGTTCAGGCCGCTGGCTGTTGGCGCTGCGCTGTTGATGGCCGGGGCGGGCGCGCAGGCCGCGCCTTATACGCCCTATGCATCGACACCGGGCGAAGCGGCGGTCGGCGCCATGCTGGACGCAGGCACGAGTGGCGGCGAACGCGCGGCCATGCTGAGTTCCATTGACGCTTTGCCGACGGCGGCGGGGCGGGCGGACGCGCTGGGGCAGCTTTCCCCCCGCAGCTATACGCTGCTGCCGCGCCTGGCGATCCAGTCCATGGATGCAGCTGACCGGCAGATACGCGCCTATCTGGCCGAGCGGCGCAGCATCGCGCTGGACGCGCCCGCGACGGTGCCGACCCGTGGCGAGGGCAGGATTACGATGATGCTGACCGGCGGCGTGAAGCAGGCGCGGTACGAGGCGCGGACCGATCGGCCGGAAGCGGATTCGGACAGCCGCTCGCTGCGCTTCGCCATCGACGTGAAGCCGGTGCCCAAGCTGATCGTCGGCGCGACGCTGGGCATCGACGGGATCGACGCGCGGCTCGACCGGGCGCAGCGCCCGCGCATCACCCAGTTCAACAGCAGCATCGGCGGCTATGCCAGCTATAGCGACGGGCGCTTCTATATCGATGCGACGGCCGCTTATAATTTCGCCGAATATAAGCTGCGCCGGCAGCTGCGCTGGAGTGGCTTCACCGACCGCATGATCGCGCCCACCGATGGCGACGGCTGGGCGGTAAGCGGGGAGGCGGGCGCGATGTTGCGCGCCGGCGCGGTGCGGCTGCAACCCTTTGCCGGGCTGCACCATCGCTATGCCGATGTAGCGGGCTTCGTCGAAAATGGTGGCGCGGCGGCGTTGCAGCTCGCCGATTACCGTAACCGGTCGCTGCGCGGGGCGATCGGCGCGCGGGCGAGCGCCAATCTGTCGGCGGGGCGATGGACGCTGCGGCCCACCATTGAGGCGCTATGGCAGCGGGAATTGAGCAGCCGCCCGCAGAGCCGGATCGAGGCGCGGCTGGCGAGCGGTGGGCTGCCGGTCTTTGCGCTGCAGCCGACACGGCTTGCCCGCAACGCTGCGCTGCTGAGCGCGGCCCTCAGCGCGACGGCGAGCAGCCGTACCAGCTTCCGCATCGGCTATGACGGCGAACTCGCGACGGACCGGCATGTTGATGCCGCGACCCTGACGCTCAGCCGGCGATTCTGACCGAAACGGACGTGGTTGCGGACGCCCGGCTGCGAGGATCGGCTATGCGCGTTGCGGATACGCAAAAGGGAGCGAGCGATGGCGGGCTTTATTCGGGAGATGCTGGCGGCACTGACCCCCGAAGCGGGGCCTGCCGCGCCCGACCCGGTTCAACAGGCGGCGCTGAGCCGGCTGGACGAGCGGTTGGCGCGCTTTGCCGATGAGGGCGCGGACGCGCGGCGGACGATCTCGATCCAGCCGGGCGAGTGTGCGGTGTGGGACGGCAATCCGCGCGACCAGCCGGGGCTGACGGCGGACAGTTGCCGGTCGCTGATCGAGTCCATCCGCCAGGAGGGCGGTAACCGCATCCCCGTCCTGGTGCGCGCCAATCCGCTGGGCACGGATCAGCCCTATCAACTGCTGGTCGGCAGCCGCCGCCGCTTCTGCGTCGATTGGCTGAACCATAATGGTCGGCCAGAGATCAGGCTGAGCGCGCTGCTGGTGGACCTGTCGGATGAGGAAGCCTTCCGCCTCGCTGACATCGAGAACAGGGAGCGCGTCGACATCAGCGAACTCGACCGGGCGCGCAGCTATCAGCAGGCGGTGGACCGCTTCTATGGTGGGGTACAGTCGCGCATGGCCGAGGCGCTCAACCTGTCGAACAGCCAGCTGAGCCGCCTGCTGGCGCTGGCGCAACTGCCCGAGGAGGTGGTGAATGCCTTCGCCTGCCGCGACGAGTTGCGGGTGCGCTATTCCGAACTGCTGACGCCACTGCTGCGGCGGGACGAGCAGCGGGCGCAAGTGATCGCGGAGGCGCTCCGGATCGGGGAAGAGCAGCAGGCCAGGGCGCGCAGCGGCAGGCGGATGATCCCGCCGGCGACGGTGCTCGCGCGGCTGCGCGATGCGGCGGTGCTGTCGGTGGCGGACCAGGGGCGGGGCTTGCCGGTGATGGCGGGCGGGACGCAGGTCGGGCGAGTGCGGCCGGGGAAGAATGGCGGGCTGGCGGTGGACCTTGCCATCGCAGGCGATGCGGAGGTGGAGGAGGTGTTGCGTGGGCTGCGTGCGGTGGTGCTGGCGGCGCGAGGGGAAGAGTGAGGCGATGCGGTGGATGGTACCGAGGTCACTCTACCTCTGGTTCACCGTCACCCGGGACGCGATCCGCGGTCCGGCTTTCTCGTCTTTCGCGCTCGGAAAGGAGAGCGTGATGCCGCGTCAAGAGCTTCTTCCCCTCCCTGCGAGCAAGGGGAGAAGAAGGCGGCCTGCAGGCTCAACACGGGCGGATTTGCCTATGCGCAAGCCAGCGCGGCGCAGGCGGAGCCCGTCCGAGCCCCGCCCAGCCAGGCCGGTCACTTCGACGGCGACACCGAAGTCTGGCGGTCGATCACCGGCTTCTCGCCCTTTTCCTTGTAGATCGACATGGAGCGCGACCGGACCTGGCCGTCCTTGCGCACATGGGTGTTGGTCATCGAGCGGGCGCGTTCGTCGTCGTTGCGTGCGGTGGCGACGGAGCGCTGGCGAGCCATATTCTCGTTGAACTTCGCGCGGGAGTCGGTGGTCGCGGTGCCGCCGTCCGCTGCCGTCGCGGTGCCGCCGCCCGAGACGCCGACGCTGTTCGCGTCCGTGGTGCCCGAACCGTAGGTGCCGGCGGACACATTTCCGGTCGTGGGGGTGGAGGATTGCGAGCCAGCGGTCGTCTGGGCCGATGCGCTGCCGGCGCCGGCCACAAGCGCGCCGGCGATGAGAATTGTGGAAATCCGCTTCATTATTCGCTCCTTTGCTCTCGTTCGTCGATCACGATCCGGCATCCGTCCGATCCGCGCGTCACTGTGACAGAGCGGTGCTGCCCGTCCGCCGTGCTGGACGCGCTGGAGGATGACGAGGTGCCCGAACGGCTGCTGGACGAGGAAGATGCCGAGACATGGGATGATGCATGTGCGCCCGATCCTGAAGCGGTCGCGGTCGCGCCTTGTCCGTCATCCTCGACCACGGACCGTTCGACGTGACCGTCGGCGAAGATATGGGTTCGCTGGCAGGTTCCTCCGCTGGAAGAGCCTGCCAATGCTGCGGCGATCATGATGAATGGGGCCATGATGACGCCTCTATCGGGGACGAACTCACTCGTCCCCATAGGGTGGGATCAACGCGAGGGGTTGGTCGAATCCGCGGTGGAGTCGCCATAGACCTCGCCGGTCGATCCGTTGCGGTCGGTCGAACCATAGGCGTCGATCGAAGTGGAAGTGCTCTGCGAGCCGGTCCCGCTGGCCGAACCGCCCGCTGTCACGCCGCCCGTCGCCTTGTTCTTGTCGGTATAGATAGTGCCCGAGCCGTAGGTGGAGGCGGAGTTGGACGTCGCGGCATCGCCACGGCGGTCATGCTGGCGGTGGCGCTTGGCCTTGTCGCCCTGCCTGTCGCGCGCATGATCGTTCGTTCCGGCGGTGGCGCCGCCTGCGACCGAGCCGGCCGGGGTAGAGGCGGAAACGCCGCCGCCCGTGGTGGTCTGGGCAAAGGCACTGGTGCCCATCATGCCCATGGCGGCGAGCGAAGCGATGATCAGTTTATGTCGCATGATTGTCTCTCCTCAACGATGTTTCATTGGTCCAGGTGCGATGCACTCGGTCACGGCTAAGCGCTGGGAGGCGGCGTAAGTTCAACGGCTAGTCGCTCCATTCGGCTCGACTCAGCGTGGATAAACCGGAGATGAATGCCGGTGTAGGGCGGGGTTCAGGCGACTTAGTAGCTGCCGTTCGTCACGATCACGCTGGCCGAGACGGTCGGCGAGGGGAGGGGCACGAACGCGGCGTAGCGCATCACGGCGCTGCCGCTCATGTCCTGGCTGACGCGGACGCGGAAGGTGCCGGTCGCGTCCGGTGCGGCGCTGATGACCGGGGTGGCGGAGCCGAGCAGCGCGCCATAGGCTTCCATCACGGCGCTTGCCCGGCTCTGCGCGAGGGCGGTGCGGTCGGCGGTGGAAAGGCCGGCGACCGCGGCGCGGGCACCCTCCATCGCAGCGTGGCGGACGCCCAGCAGCGCCGAGAAATAAAGCGAATAGATGACGATCGCAAAGATCAGGGTCAGCAGCGCCGGAGCCAGCAGGGCGAACTCCAGCGCCGCCATTCCGCCTTCGCAGGCGAGCAGGCGGCGCTGGCTTGTTCCGACACGCGCCATTATTTCGGGATGGCGTTGAACATGGAGGTGAAGGCCGCGCCCAATTGCGTTTCGAAATTGCCGCCGACGGTGACGATCGCGCCGACGATCATCGCGCCGAGCACGGCATATTCGACCGCCGACAGGCCGCGCTCGTCGCGGATCAGGCGGCGGGAGAGGCGTTTGACGAAGTTCATGGTTCATTTTCCTTTTTCCCTCCAAGTGGGAACGGGCGTCGGCGGAGGGGATCCGACGTCCGGTTCGGTGGCTCAGACCAGCACGGGCACGCCGCAGCGCGCGCCGGTCGCCCAGAGCGTGGCGTGGCCGAGCTGGATGCCGAGCGCGGCGAGCAGGTTGTCGAGCAGCGGATCGGCGGCGGTGCCGAGCAGGCCAGTGACCGGCGCGGTGATCGCGCCCAGCAGGATCGATCGCGCGCCCGCGGAGTCGCAGACCAGCGGCAGGCAGAGCGGGCCGACCTTGAGTTGCAGGCCGTTGGCGGCGGTCAGGCTGGCGATGAGCGAGGTGAGCAGCGGGCCGGTCTGCGATCCGTTGCCGATGCTGGCGGGGGTGCCGGGCGCGCCGGGCCGGCCGATGCTGCCCTGCCCGCCGGGCCCGAAGAGGAGGTCGCCGCTGGTGCCCATCACCGGCTGCGCCACGGCGCGGGCGTCGACGGTGATGAGGTTGAGGATGTTGACGAGGCGGGCCTGGCCGATGTCGGCCGCGCTGATCGGCGGCATGGGGCGTGCCATCGCGTTGGCGGGCGGGACGCCGAGATAGGCGTTGACGAGCCCGCTCTGCACATGAGCGGTGACGCGAGTATCGCGGGCCTGCTCGGCGGTGTCGGGACAGGCGATGGCGCTCACCTCTGCGCGGGCGGGGGCGATGTCGATCAGCAGCGAGAGGGGCTCGACCGGGCTGCCGAGCACGGAGATGCCGGTGAGGGCGAGGTCGAGCTTCAGCCGCAGCGCGGAGGTGCCGACGCTGGTTTCGCCCGCCGGGCCGAAGGAGAAGCGCGGGCGGTCCATCGGCCCGGTGGCGAGGCCGGCGAGGCGCACCGTGCTGCCGCCTCCGAGCAGGCTGACGGCGTCGGACAGGTCTATGGCGCCGTTGCCGGACTGAACGGCGAAGGCGAAGAGCTGATAGGCGTTGATGCCGGCGCGGAGAGCAGGTTGCTCGTCCGCGCCGCCGACGGGCATGTCCTTCCAGACGCCGAGGCCGAACAGGCCGGTGAGGGGGACGCTGTAGCCGTTGCTGACTTGTCCCGCGACGAGGTTCAGCGCGGCGGCGGTGGGGGCATTGCCCGCGCCCTCGGCCATGGCGAGGAGCAGGTCCTGGAGGCCCACGGTGCGGGCGGTGAGGTCGGCATAGCTGCCGCTTTCGCCGACCCGCCGGGCGAGCGCGTCGAAGAAGCGGCCTGCATCGACGTCGCTGCGCATCAGCGCTTCGATAGTAGCGGAGTTGAGGGTTAGCTTGATGCCGAGCAGGGCGCCGAGCATGTCGTTGACGCTCTTTACGAGCGAGTTGCTGACCGTGAGCATGCCAGAGGTGATGCCGATCCCGGCCTCGTCGATGCGCGCGGCCGTGGCGGTGGCGGACAGATCGGGAAGGGCCGCGCTGAGAACGCGGGTCAAATAGCGGCTGGCGGGCTTTTGGGTGCGCACGCGCACGGCGTTCGCCTGGCCGTTGCCGGTGCATCGGGAGAGGCTGGGGTCGAAGCGCTGGGCGGCGGTGAGGCGGCCGTCGGCGCAGTAGCGGCCAAGCTCCACCGACTGGATGATCGCGGGGTCGTAGCCGTTGCGGGTCAATGTGGCGCGGGCGCGGGCGAGGGCCTGGGCGGGGTTCATCGCGGCGGAAAGGGCGGCGGCGTCAGTGACGGCGCGCAGGTCGCGGCTTCCCACATAATAGAGGCCGCCGTCGAGGGCGAATCCCGCCGCGCCGACGAGCGCCGTGCCGAGCATTGCGACCATCGGCGCGACAGCGGCTCGGGCGTCGGTGCGGAGGGCCGCAAGGAGCTTCACGGGGCGGGCCTGCGGTTCTGTGGGGCGTCGAGGCGCTGGCCGATAGAACGGAGATAGGCGTCGGCGATGGCGCCGGCTTCGGCAGGGGAGAGTTGCGCCTCGGCTTCGGTGCGCGGCGGGGCGCGCAGCTGCCATTCGACGATGCGGCGGGCCTGGTCGGGCTGCGGCTGGGTTAGGGGCGCGGCGGCGCCGATGAGGAGAAGGGGGAGCATGGCTTCAATGTCCTTTGGCGATGCGCGCGGCTTCGGTGAGGAGCGTGCGGCGCAGGGCGGCATCCACGGCCGGGCTTTCTCCGCCGAGGGTTCGGGCCAGCAGCAGGTTGTTGCGGATCACCGGGTCGCGCGGGGCGAGATCGAGGGCGGCGCGGAAACTTTCGGTGGCGTCGGCCGTGGCGCCCGCCCGCAACTGAGCATAGCCGAGCGCGTTGCGGAGCAACGGGTCGGCGGGGCTGGCGGCGGCGGCGCTGCGATAGAAGGGTACGGCCTGCGCCCAGTTGCCGCGCGCGGCGAGCAGGTGGCCGTGGACGGCGGCGACGGGGCCTTTCGGTTCCTGCGGCAGGGGCACGGCTTCGGCGGCGTCGATCTGGCCGAGGTCGAGCAGGCTGTTGACCCGGAGTAGCCGAGCGTCGGCGTCGCCGGGATAGCGGCGATCGAAATCGTCCAGATAGGCAAGTGCCGCGCGGGCGCGACCGTCGCTGCGCGCCTGATGGATGAGTTGCAGGTAGAGGCTGCGGGTCGGCGCGTCCTTTTCCGCCGCAAGGGCGGGGGAGGCGAGCAGGAGAGCGAGGGCGATTGCTCGGATCATCGGCTGACCCCGCGCAGCGTGTCGAAGATCGCGACCACGGGCGGGCCGCCCAGCACCACGAACAGGGCGGGCATGAAGAAGAGGATCATCAGCACGACCATGCGTACGGTGATCCCGCCCATCGCTTCGCGAGCGCGAGTGACGCGGGCTTGCGTGAAGTCGCGGATGAATTGGCGGACCGCCGGGGCGAGTTCGACGCCCTGAAAGAGGGCCTGGCGGAAGAGGGCGGCGAGTTCCTTCGCGCCGCTGACCGCCACCCGCGCGGCCCAGCGGTCGAGGGCTATGTCGTAGCGCATGCCGCGATCGAGATCGGCGACCAGCATGGCAATCATGCGCGCGTGGTTGGGGACGGCAATGCCCTCGTCGCGGGCGATGGAGCGGAAACATTGGTCGAGCGAGATGCCGCTTTCCAGCATCATCAGCATGAGGTCGAGGAGGAAGGGGAACTCCGCCATGACGCGGCGGGCGCGGCTGGCGGCGAGCATGCGCAGCGCCTGCTTCGCGACGATGAAGACAAGGCCGGAGCCGGTCAGGACGAGCAGCGGCCTGGCGAGGAAGTCGCCCCAGAGGAAGCGACTGAGGATGAGGAGGATGAGCGCGGTAACGATGGCGGCGGCGAGCCGCAGGGTGGCGAAGCGGTCGGGAGCCTTGGCGTCGAAGAAGCCGGCGAGGAGCAGCTTCTCCGCGATTTCGGAGCGGTCGCGGCCGGTGGCGGCGAGCAGGCGGGGAAGGGGCAGGCTGGCGCGGGGCTGGGTAACGGCGCCGAGGCGGGCGTCGAGGCGCTGGCTGGCGGCGAGCAGGCGCGCGCCCATCAGCGCGAAGCCGAGGCCGGTCAGGACCATCAGGATGCAGAGGATCAGCATTAGAAGGTCAGCCGCATGACGCGGCGCATGACCAGCATGCCGGTGGCTTGCAGGGCGAGCGCGACGAGGGCGAGTTTATGGCCGCGCGGGTCGCGGAGGAAGAAGTCGATATAGGCGGGGTTCATTGCGACCAGCAGCGCCATGGCGACGAGCGGCATGGCGATGAGGACGCGGCCGCTGACGCGCGCTTCGGAGATGGCGGCCTTCAGCTCGCGCTTGATGCGGGCGCGCTCGCGCAGGATGTGGGCGAGGTTCGAAAGGACGGCGGTGATCGATCCGCCATAGCGGATGTTGGTGCGGATCGCGGCGGCGAGCATCGATATTTCAGGAACGCTCAGGCGGTCCGCGAGCAGCTGCATGCTGTCGGCGACCGGCGCGCCGAGTTCAAGGCGGCGAGCGACCGGGGCGATGTAGCTGCGCACGATGGCGGGGGAGTCGGCGAGCGAGCGTTCGAGCGCCTGGGCGAGCGAATTGCCGATGGCCTGCTTCTGGCGCACGGCATCGATATAATGGGGGAGCGCCTCGATCAGAGCTTCGGTGCGCTGGTGCGCACGGCGGTGGGTCCAGCCGAGGAAGGCGAGCGGGGGCAAGGTGAGCAGGGCGAGCGCCGCCACCGGTCCGGCGACGATCAGCGCTCCAACTGCCATCAGCAGGACGACGCCGGCGAAGAGGCCCAGCGCGTGCGTTGTAAGTTCGATCTGCGCGCGCGCGAGCAGCGGGGCGATCATTTCCGGCATCGAGACGAGGGTGCGTTGCACAGGCGCGCGGGCGGTGAGCAGGCCGAGGCGGCGATCGATCAGGGCCTGTTCGCGGCTACGCTCCGCCAGCAGCTGCCAGCCGATCGCGGCCAGGATCAGCAACGACAGGGCGAGGAAGGCGGCTCCGCTCAGCACAGCGCTGCTCCGGGTGCATAGTCGCGCAGCTTGGGCGCGAAATGGGGGCAGCGGGAGAGGGTGCGGAACTCGCCCAGGCCCGACATGGCGGGCTGTTCGCGGAAGGCGAAGAGTTCGTTGAGGGAATAGGCCTCGCCTTCGATCCCGGTCACTTCGCTGACCGACATGACGCGGCGGCTGCCGTTGGAGAGGCGTTGCAACTGGACGACCACATGCACGCTGTTGGCGATGAAGCGGCGGATGGCGCGCACGTCGCTCTGCATCCCGGCGAAACCGAGAAGCATTTCGAGGCGGGCGAAGGCATCGCGGGGCGAATTGCCGTGGAGGGTAGCCATCGAGCCGTCATGGCCGGTGGACATGGCCTGGAGCATCTCCACCGCCTCGACGCCGCGCACTTCCCCTAAGATGATGCGGTCGGGCCGCATGCGCAGGGCGTTGCGGACGAGTTCGCGCGAGGTGACTTCGCGACTGCCGTCCACATTGGGCGGGCGCGTTTCGAGACGCACGACATGGCTCTGGCGCAGCTGGAGTTCGGCGGCATCTTCGATGGTGATCAGCCGCTCGCGGTCGCTGATGAAGGTGGAAAGCATGTTGAGCAGCGTCGTCTTGCCCGCGCCGGTGCCGCCGCAAACGAGCAGATTGAGGCGGGAGCGGACGGCGGCGCCGAGATAGGCGGCCATGTCGGCGCTCATCATGTCGCGCGCGACGCAATCCTCGATAGTCATGGTCTGCATGCGGAACTTGCGGATCGAGAGCATCGGCCCGTCGAGCGCGACCGGCGGGATGACGATGTTGACGCGCGACCCGTCGGGCAGGCGGGCATCGACATAAGGGCTGGCCTCATCCACGCGGCGGCCGATGGGGCCGACGATGCGCTGGATGATGTTCATGAGATGAGCGTCGTCGCGGAAGCGCGTCTCGACCTTTTCAAGGAGGCCGCCGCGCTCGGCATAGATGCTGTGCGCGCCGTTGACGATGATGTCGTCGATGGCGGGATCGCGCAGCAGGGGGGCGAGAGGGCCCATGCCGGCGACCTCGTCCTCCACATCCGCGATCAACAGCAGCCGTTCGGCGCTGTTGAGGGCGAGCTGGCCGCGCCGGCTGCGGCTGGCGATGACGCGCTCTATCTCCTCGCGGACGGCGCCCGGGCCGAGTTCCTCCGCGCTGCTGCCAAGAGTCTCGAGTTGCTCGATGACCTGCGTGCAGGTTTGCGCCTTGGCGATCTGGTAGCTGTCGCTCATCCGCTGGGCGGAGGGAAGGGCTATGGGGGCAGGAGGCGCATTTTGCGTGTGCGCAAAAACGGGGGCTTCGCTGGTGAGCAGGCTCATGACGCGCGTTCCACCAGGCGGATCATCTTGGCGCGTAGGCGGTCGATGCCTCTGCGGGCGGGGGCGACGCCGCAGGCCTTGCGGAGCGCCTGCATATAGGCGCCGCCGTCCGCTTCCACGGCCAGCGGGCGGCCGGCGTTGAGCGCATTGCGGAGCCGCACGCGATCGGTGGGGAGGGGCAGGACGCGGCCGGTGCCAAGCACGTCGGCCATGCGGCGCGGGTCAAGCAGGATGCCGGGCTGATGATCCCAGACGAGCAGGCGCATGGCCTCGAGCTGAGCGGTGCCCGCGCCGATGCTGTCGAGCAGGCGGCGGCAGGCCTCCACCTCGCGGATCGACTGGCTGCAAAGCAGTTCGACGCGGTCGGCTTGGGCGACGACATCGCGGAGCAGGCCGCCATGGCGGAGGCTGCCGGCGTTCAGCACGACTTCTCCGGTCAGGGAGCGGAGCAGGCGGATCAGGGCGTTGAAGTCGGCCGGGGTGATGCCGGCGGGTTCCGCGCCGGTGCCGCCGTCGAAGGTGAGGAGCATGAGGCCGCTGGGGCCGTGACGCGCGACGCTGCTGGCGAGCAGGCTTGCGTCGAGGCGGTCGCGGTCGGCAAGCGCGGAGGCGAGGCCGTAATCGACGCGCAGGTCGAGATAGGATTGCGCGGCGCTGGTGGGCAGGGTGCAGTCGATGAGGAGGGACTGGCCCCGACAGATCGCCAGGTCGGTCGCAACCATCGCGCAGGCGTCCCGATCCGCGCCGAGGATCAGGGTGAGGCCGCCTTGGCCTTCGCGATCGGATTTGGCGCTGCTGAGCAGGCGGGTGAGGACGGGCGTGACGTCGGCGCTTTCCTCGCGGGGGATGATGTCGTCGGCGCCTGCGCGGATGGCGGCGAGCAGCTGGTCGGCGTCGCGCTCGTCGGTGGCGATGACGACCGGGCGGCCGGCGGCTTCGTGGCGCACGGCGGCGATGGCGGCGGACAGGCTGCGTTCGGGCGGGATTGCCTGCGCGTCGATGATGATGAGGGCGGGGGTCTGGCCGTCCACCGTCTGGGCGAGGTCAACCGAGGCGCGGCCCGTCATGGCTTGCCCGATGCGCTCGGCCAGCATTCGGTCGAGGGAGAGGAGGAGGATCGCCGCCATGTCAGCGCCTCACCACGCCGAAGGGGGCGCTTTTCTGGTCGAGGCCGTCCGTGCCGAGGATCATGTCGCCAATGCCGGGATCGATGGTGCCAGTGGTGCGGCCGGGGAGGGGCGGCATTTCCTCCGCCTTGACCGGGCCGACCAGGCGCGGGGTGGCGACGATGATCAGCTCCTGCTTTTCCTTCTGGTTCTGCTGCCGTTTGAAGAAGGCGCCGAGGACGGGAATGTCGCCGAGGAAGGGGACCTTGTCCTTGCTGACGGTCTGGCTGGAATAGCTGAGGCCGGCGATGACGAAGCTCTGGCCGCTGCCCAGCTCCACCGTCGTTTCGGCGGAGCGGCGGCGCAGGCCGGGGACGACATAGCCCTGCAACTGCACGCCGTTATTATAGTCCAGCTCGCTGACCTCCGGCGCGATCTTGAGGACGATATGGTCCTTCGACAGGACGAAGGGCTGGACCGCGAGGCGCACGCCGAACTCCTTATACTGGATGGTGAGCGTGCCGCCGTTGCCGGATACCTGCGGCACGGGGACGGGATATTCGCCGCCCGCGAGGAAGCTCGCCTGCTCGCCCGAGCGGACGAGCAGGGTGGGTTGGGCGAGGAGTTGCGAGAGGCCGTTGGCGGAGAGCGCGCTCAGCACCGCGTTGATGCCGCGATTGGGGGCGGAGAGGAAGAGGTTGAAGGCGCTCTGGATCGGCAGCGAGGCTTCCAGCGAGGAGGCGGTGGGCCGGAAGGAGGCGCTGTTGAAGCTGTTGGGCGAGACGACCGCGCCTTGAATATCGCCGCTCAATTTCGAGAAGTTGAAGCCGAGCGCCTTCAGCGTGGTTTCGGACACGGCGGCGAACTGGACATCGACGGCGACGACCTGCTCGCCGGCCCGGACGAGCGGGGCGGCGGCCGCGTCGGTGACGCTGACGGTGGTTTCGTCCATCAGTGCGCCGTCCTGCGCGTAGACGCTGAGCCGCGTTTCGCCCGCGCCGATCGCGGTCAAGCGCAGCGAGCGGGGCGAGGGGGCGGCGATGGACAGGATGCCGTCGCGGTCGGCCTCCACCCGGCCGATGGGGCGGGGGTAGGAGAGGGCGCGCTGCTGCTTCAGCTGGAGCGTGGCGGTGGCGTCGGTGGCAAGCGCTGCGGGCGCGGCGAGCGTGAGCAGGCTGGCAGCGAGGATCGTTCTCAACGGGGAGCGCTCCCGGAATAGATGGTTTCGCGACGGTCCCCTACGACGAGTTCGATTGCGTGCGGAGTGCGGCGGGGAGCGGCCTGCGGTGGCGCGCGCAGGGTGGGCGCGGCGAGTACTGGTATGGCCGGGGCAGGCGTGGGCTCAATCCCAGCGGAGGCCGCTATGGCGACGGCGGGGCGGTCTGCGTCGGCGGGGTTGCGCAGCGACAGGGTGAGCGTGCCCGTGCTTTTCGCGAGCGAGAGGACCGACACCTGATCGGGGGTCAGCGCCAGCGTCACGGTGCGCGCGGGCGGGGCAGGCGAGGCGAGTTCGCCGGAGGCTTGCTGCGCGCCGACGACGGCGTCGCCGACGGCCAGCACCGGCACCAGCTGGAGGAGCGACTGCGCCCGGCTGCGTCCCGATCCGCGCGCGCCGCCGATCGCGTCGGCGCCGGGGTAGACGACCTGCACGTCGACGCGGTCGCCGGGGCGGACGAGGCCTGCAACGGCGATCTCTGCCGTCGTGTCGATGCTGACCGCGCGCAGCCCGACGGGGACGCGGATGGCGAGGTTCGCCGCGCTGCCCAGCGCTTCGCGGGGGATGAGCGCGCCGGCGGCTATGTCGCGGGCGGCGACCTTCCCCGCGACCTCCGGGGCGGTGGCAATGGTCGGGAAGCGGGCGGGGTCGCCTGCCGCGCTGCGGATCATGGTGGGGCTGATCGTCTCCCCGGTGCGGATCGCCTGCGCGGCGCGGGCGAGGACGATGACGGGCGCGGCCGGCGCGGGTCTTTCCGCTGGGGGCTCGGCGGCCGAGGCACGGCGCAGTTCGCGCACGCCGAGCGCCATGAACAGCGCGGCGGCGATCAGGCCGACAGCGATCGTCAGTTTGGCCCTCGACCCGAGGCGCATCGATATTTCCCCCGTTGCGCCTTGCCCGGCAAAGGGCGAAAGACGCGTTGACCGAGGGAATTCATAGCTTTGCCGCCCTTGTCAGGGCATGAAAGAAGCAACCGGAACGGTGCAAATGGCGCCAACGCAACAATGCGGCGCCATCACGTAATCGGGGCTTTGCGTCACGCAAAAAGGCTCAAAAAAGGTCCATTCCGGTGCCGGTTCAATGGGCCAGCAGCAGCGGCACATGGACGGAGCGCAGCATCGTGCGGGTGACGCCGCCGAACACCATTTCCCGCAAGCGGCTGTGCCCGAAAGCGCCCATGGCGATCCAGTCAGGCTTCAGCACGCCGATCGCCGCCTGCAACGCCGCATCGATCGTGCGTCCGTCCTGCGGCCAGATGTGCAGCTGCGCCTTGACGCCGTGGCGGGCGAGATATTCGGGCGCGTCGGTGGCGGGAAAGGGGTATTTGCCCGCTTCCTCCACGGTCACGATATGCACCTCCTCCGCCAGTTTCAGCAGGGAAACGCTGAGACGCAGCGCCGCCGACGCCTCCAGCGATCCGTCCCAAGCGACGAGCGCGCGGCCGGTGATGCGAAAGGCGCGGGCGTCCTGCGGCATCGCCAGCACTGGCGTGCGCCCACGCAGCGCAAGGTCGGCGGCGAGGTGGAGCGGATCGGCCAGCTGCTTGCGCGGGCCGGTCGGCAAGGTGACGATGATGCCGTCGGTTAGCGTTGCGGCGGACAGCAGGCCGCGAACGATGTCGCCCTGCGCATGGCGCCAGTCCCAGCTGACATCTTCCCGCCGCAGCCGCTGTTCGACACGCTGGCGGGCCTTTTCGTCGATATCGTAGAGCTCCGCCATCATCGCCGGCGCCATCGACGCGCCGCCGTAGAGGTCGGACGCGACGATATCCGGCGTGGCGGTCACCTGAACACAATGGATATGCGCGCCCGCTGCGCGGGCAAGGTCGCTGGCCGCCTGAAGCCGGCTTTCCGCGCCATGGTCTTCGTGGATGTGCAGCAGGACGGACTTCATCATCTGTCTCCCGTCAGGTCACAGATGTTTTATACCCTATTTCGGAGGAGATTCCGATGGGAAAGGGCGATCGGGGGCTAAAGAGTGACGCCGCGTTTCCAGATCGCGATGTCGCGTTCGTTGTTCACTTCGTTGCGGGCGGGTTCGCCTGATGCGATGGCGCAGATGCGGGTCATCAGGGCGTGCGTGGCGGCGTCTATGCCCTCATCCAGCACCAGGCCCGCGTCGAAGTCGATCCAGCCGGGCTTGCGCGCGGCGAGATCGTGGTTGGTGGCGAGCTTCATCGTCGGGACCGGGCTGCCGAGGGGGGTGCCACGTCCGGTGGAGAAGAGCGTCAGGGTCGCGCCCGCCGCCGCCATCGCGGTCGTCGACACCGCGTCGTTGCCCGGCGCCTCCAGCAAGGTGAGGCCGGCCCGTCGCAGGCGTTCGCCATAGGCGAGGACGTCGGTGACGTGGGCATGGCCGCCCTTCTGCACCGCGCCCAGCGACTTTTCCTCCAGCGTGGTGATGCCGCCCGCGACATTGCCGGGGCTGGGATTTTCGGAAATCGGCTCGCCGTGATCGAGGAAGTAGCGTTTGAAGCGGTTGATCATCGCCACCGTCGCGTCGAAGACGGCTTCATCGGCGGCGCGGTTCATCAGGATGCGTTCGGCGCCGAACATTTCCGGTATCTCGGTCAGGATCGCCTGCCCGCCCGCGCCGGTGACGACATCGGCGGCGCGGCCGATCAGCGGATTGGCCGTAAGGCCGGAGAAACCGTCCGACCCGCCGCATTTGAGGCCGAGCCGCAGCGCGCCGATCCCCACCGTCTCGCGCCGGTCCTGCGCGGCGATTTCGACCAGTTCGTCGATCGCCGTGGCGGCCTCCGCATATTCGTCGGCGCTGATCTGCGCGCCGACGCTGCGTATCCGCGCGCGCCGGTGCTTCGGCAGCCGGTCGAGCAGCGCGCCCAGCTGGTTTTCCTCGCAACCGAGGCCTATCAGCAGCACACCGCCGGCATTGGGGTTGCACGCCAGAGAGGCGAGGAGTTGCGCCGTGCCGTCGAGATCGTCGCCCAGCTGCGAGCAGCCGAGCGGATGGGCGAAGGCGAGCACGTCATCAATACGGCCTGCGTGGCGGCGCGCCGCCTGCGCCGCGATCCGGTCCGCCGTGCGGGCGACGCAGCCGACGGTCGGGATGACCCAGATCTGGTTGCGCGTGCCGACCGATCCGTCGGCGCGTATATAGCCCTGGAAGCTCCAGTCGCCCGGATACGGAGCCTGCGCGCCCGGGTTGCCCGTATAGCTGTAGGGTTCCTCCGCGCGCAAATTGGTGCGCAGATTGTGACTGTGGACGTGCGCGCCTGCCTCGATCGGCTGCGTGGCCGTGCCGATCGGCCAGCCGTAGCGCTTCACCTGTTCGCCTGCCGCGATGGGGCGGAGCGCGATCTTGTGGCCGCGCTCGACGCTGTCCCGGATGGCCAAGGCCGCGTCACCAACCGTGATCGTCTCACCCGCCCCGATCGGGCGCAGGGCAACGGCGACCTGATCGGCGGGGTCGATGCGCAGGGCGTCGGGCAGGGTCCGAGGCGCGGAAGGCAAACTGTCCATTGCGGCGGAATAGCATTTGTGCCATCGGTGGCACAAGCTCTTTCGCATCAGGACACGCCCATGCACCCGTTTACCCTCGACGCCGACCGCCTTTTCCCCGCAGAGCCGCGCAGCCGCGATATCGCGCGCGCTCTTTATGCACGCGTGGCGAAGCTGCCCATCGTCAGCCCGCACGGTCACACCGATCCGGGCTGGTTCGCCAGCGATGAGGCGTGGACCGATGCGACCAGCCTGTTGCTGGCGCCGGATCATTATCTCTACCGCATGCTCTATAGCCAGGGCATCGCGCTGGAGTCGCTGGGCGTGCCCGCGCATGGCAGACCGTCCGAAGCGGACCCGCGCGAGGCGTGGCGCATCTTTGCCGCCAACCAGCATCTCTACCGCGGCACGCCCTCGCGCATCTGGCTGGACCATGTGTTCGCGGAGGTGTTCGGGTTCGATACGATCCTGTCCGCCGACACGGCCGACGATTATTTCGACCGGATCGGCGAATTGCTCGCTACCCCCGCCTTCCGCCCGCGCGCGCTGTTCGAGCGGTTCAACATCGAACTGCTCGCCACCACCGAGGGCGCGCATGAGCGGCTGGACCAGCACCAGGCGATCCGCGAGTCCGGCTGGGGCGGACAGGTGGTCACCGCCTATCGGCCGGACGCGGTAATTGACCCGGAGCATGAGGATTTCCGCTCGGCGCTGGCCGCGTTCGCCGAACTAACGGGCGAGGATGTGGGCGACTGGCAAGCCTATCTGCGTGCGCATCGCAAGCGGCGGGCGGACTTTATCGCGATGGGCGCGACATCGACCGACCATGGCTTTCCGACGGCGCGCACCGCCGATCTGCCGGCGGCGGAGGCAGAAGCCCTCTTCCACCGCGTCATGAAGGGCGACTGGACGGCACAGGATGCCGAGCTGTTCCGCGCGCAGATGCTGACCGAAATGGCGGCGATGAGTGTCGAGGATGGCCTGGTCATGCAGATCCATCCAGGCTCCTGCCGCAACCATAATCGCTGGCTGCATCAGGCCTATGGCCGGGACAAGGGCGCCGATATTCCGACGCGCACGGACTATGTCGAGGCGCTGCGGCCGCTGCTCGACCGCTTCGGCAATGAGCGGCGGCTGTCGATCATCCTCTTCACGCTGGACGAGAGCAGCTATGCCCGTGAGCTGGCGCCGCTGGCGGGCCATTATCCCTGCCTGAAGCTGGGGCCGGCCTGGTGGTTCCACGACAGCCCGGAAGGGATGATGCGCTTCCGCGAGATGACGACGGAGACGGCAGGCTTCTACAATACGGTCGGGTTCAACGACGACACTCGCGCCTTCCTGTCGATCCCGGCGCGGCATGACGTGGCGCGGCGGGTGGATTGCGCCTTCCTCGCGCGGCTGGTTGCGGAAGGGCGGCTGCGCGACTGGGAGGCGGAGGAGGTTGCGGTCGACCTCGCCTATAATCTTGTGCGCAAGGCCTATAAGCTGCCGGAGGCCTAGGGCGGCCTTCTTGATCATGCTCCTGCAAAAGCAGGAGCACTTGCTCTCCACGCGCGTTGATAAGTTAGACCGGCACCCGCCCGGTCGAGCCGCGCACCACCAGCAGCAGCGGGCCGGCGACGGTGCCTTCGGTATCCGCCTCGCCTTGTTCGATCTGCTCGATCAGCGCGCGGGTGGCGCGGCGGGCGTTTTCCAGCAGCGGACGGCGGATCGTGGTCAGGTCGGGGGTCAGCATGGCGGCCAGATCGCTGTCGTCGAAGCCCGCGACCGACAGATCGTCCGGCACGCGAAGGCCCCGCAAGTGCCCGGCCTTCATCACGCCGGCGGCCATCATGTCATTGCCCGCGAAGATCGCGGTCGGCCGATCGGCAAGTGCGAGCAGCCGCTCTCCCGCCGCCAGGCCGGAGGCAAAGCCGTAGTCGCCTTCCACCACATAAGCGGGCGGCAGGTCGATGCCCCGTGCCTCCAGCGCGGCCCGGAAGCCCGTCTCACGCTCGCGTGAGGACTGGAACTCGCGCGGTCCGGTGACGGTGGCGATCCTGCGGTGCCCAAGATCGGCGAGGTGGCCGGCCATCTCCGCCGCCGCGCCGCGTTCGTCGCTCACCATTGCCACGCCATAGCCATCGACCGGTATTGCCGCCATGCCGACGCAGGGCAGGCCCATCGCGCCCAGCGCCGCCGCGACATCGGCCCGTTCCGAGATGGGAGGGAGCAGGATCAGGCCGTCCACCCGCGATTTGGCGATAAAGCTGCGGATATTGTCGAGCAGCGCGGGATCGTTCCTGTCGGCCGGATGGACGATCAACTCGTAGCCCGGCTCGCGCGCCGCATCGACGATGCCGCGCTGGATGATGCCGATGACATGGGCGTTGGGATCGTCCTGCACCACGCCGATCAGGTTGGAGCGTCCGGCCGACAGACCGCGTGCGCGGCTGTTCGGGCTGAAGCCCAGCTGTGCGATGACGGCCTCGATCGCCTTGCGGGTTTCCTCGCCGACCTTGGGCGAACGGTTGATGACCCGCGACACGGTTCGGGCGGAAACCCCCGCCGCCGCCGCCACGTCATGGATGGTCGCTGCCCGCGCGCGCTTGTCCCCGTTTGCCAATCCCGTCTGCCGCCTGTTGATGATCGAAGGTCCAGCTAGACATTCCCGCCGCCGCCAGCAAGTCCGCCTTTACAGGGTGCGGAAATCGCTTCGCACCGCGCGCGTAATGCCTTCAGCGCGGTTTTCAACCCCTAGTGCATCATTGCCACAGTCCATATTGCAATGCGGCAAGATGTTGCTTTCGAAGCTTTACTCACCTGCGCCACCGCCTCTAGACGCGCCCTCCGAACCAATGACGAAAGAATGAGGAGGAGTTATCATGAAAAAGCTCGTCGCTTCCGCCCTGCTGCTTGCCAGCATCGCCGCCCCCGCCATGGCGCAGGACGCCGTTCCCTTCTCCGGCCCCTATGTCGCCGGCGTCGTCGGTCTGGACCATGTCGACTTCAACGGCGTCGACCATGACAGCGGCCTGCTGTACGGCGGCATTGTCGGCTATGACGTGAACATCAACGGCGCGGTCTTCGGCATCGAAGGCGAATATGCCGATTCCGACGTCAAGGAGCAGGGCATCCACACCGACCGTGACCTCTATGCCGGCATCCGCATCGGCGGCGAAGTCGTGCCGAACGTGCTCGCCTATGCCAAGGGCGGCTACACCAACGCCCGCTTCGAAGACAATGCCGGTTTCAGCGCGAAGCTGGACGGCTACCGCCTAGGCGCTGGCCTGGAAACCACTTTCCAGGGCTTCATCACCCGCGCCGAATATCGCTATTCGAGCTACGAAGGTTCGCCCGAGCGTCATCAGGCTGCCCTGATCCTCGGCTATCGCTTCTGATAGCGAGCCTATCGCGAAAAGAGAGGGCGTCCCGATCGGGGCGCCCTTTTTTGTGCGCTGAAAAACAAACGGCCGGCCGTCGCGTGCAGTCGACGGCCGGCCAGGCGCCCCTCCGGAAGAGGGAGGAGCGGGGGGAAGGGCGTTACATCTTGAAGCGCGCGCCGATCTGGAGCGTGCGGCCGAAGTGCAGCTGCTCATAATTGCGGTTGGTGTCGATGTCGGTGTAGCGGTCGCGGTAATCGTCGGTGAGGTTGATGCCCTCCAGCGACAGTTCGATCCAGTCGGTCAGCTTGTAGCGCATCGACGCGTCGACATTGACCGTGCTGTTATAGCCTTCGAAAATATTGCCGGTGCCGCTGGTCGCATCGATATAAGGTCCGCGATAGCTGACCGAGGCGCGGGCGCTGAACTTCTCATCCTCATAATAGAGGGTAGCGTTGAACGCCTTCTTAGACAGGCCGAACAGCGTCTCGCTGCGCGTGACCGAGACGTTCGGGCCGAGCGCGCAGCCCACCGCGCCGCCGACGCAAGGATTGAGGATCGGGCCCGGCGTCGTGTAGGTCGCCTTCGATTTGATGAAGGTCGCGTTCACGATGCCGCCGAAGTGCGACAATATGCCCGGCAGGAAGGTGAAGGGCATCTGCAGCGACAGTTCGACGCCCTTGAGGCTCGCGCCCGATCCGTTGATCGGCCGTGTGATGTTCCACAGCCGCCCTTCGGGACTGAGCGCGGCGGGCGAACTGGGCGGGATGATCGAGAGCGGCAGGCCGGTAGAGGCATAGGTTCCGGTGATCGTGTCGCTGATCGGGAAGCTCGACACGTCCTTCTTGAAGAAGGCGACCGAGAAGACCGACTGCGGAGCGAAATACCATTCGACGCCAAGGTCATAGGCGGTCGCGCGATAGGGTTGCAGGTCCGGGTTGCCGAAGTTGATATTATAGTTGAAGCCGTCGACCGAGCCGCCCGGCGACAGGCTGCCGAGCGAGGGGCGGGTCATCACATCGGCGACCGAGGCGCGGATGATGATGTCCTTGTGCGGGAAGAGGGCGAGGTTGGCGGCGGGCAGCCAGTCGGAATAGCCGCGCTTGATCGTGCGGTTGACGCCGGCGAGCAGGCCCGTCGAGCTCTGATCGGTCTTCACATAGCGGATGCCGGCATTCAGCGCATATTCGAGGCCGAATATTTCGCCCTTGGCATCGAACTGCAGATAGGCGCCGTTGGTCTTTTCAATGACGCTGCGAGTGTTGCCTGCATCGACCGCAAGGGGGCGGTCGTAAAGATTGGTATAGTCGGTGGTCGCGCCGAGATTGGGGATCAGCCACTCGGTCGTCGTTCCCGACGGGGCGTCCGCGCCCTTCAGCGTATAGAGCTGGCCGAGCGCGGCTGTCACCGGCAGGCCATAGATGGCGGTCGGGCCGAAAGCGGAAGTGGGTGAGCAGGTGACGGTGCCCAGCACCCGGTCCAGCCCGCCATTGCCGCACACCACAGTGTCGCGGGTGAAGCCCTCCGTATCGAAGGAGAAGCGGCGATGCACCGCGCCCGCCTTCACCGTGAAGCCGTCCGTCACGTCCCATTCGGTGCGCAGCTGCGCAGTGCGGAACTTGTTGATGGTAGAGGAGGGGCGGTCGCGGATTTCGGCGAGCTGGAAATTGGCCGGATCGGTGACGCTGGTGCCGAAGCTCAGCACCGGGCGCCGCATATTGCTATAGTCATAGCTATAGCCCTGCGCGTCGCGATCGTCGAAGACGATGGTGGTTTCGAGCGGGATCGAGGCATCGGACTTCGACATGCCGCCCAGCAGGGTGAAGCGGAAATTGTCGCCAAGGTCCTGGTCCCAGGTCGCGCCGACTTGATAGAATTGGGTCTTGGACTTGCGCAGATAATGTTCGGTACGAACCCAGGCGTCGTTGAGCGTCGCCGACACCATATTGCCGTTGTCGTCATAGACCGGATTGAGGATATCGATCGACCGTTCATTGGAGCGTAGCAGCACTTCGCCCCATTTTTCCTCCCGCCGTTCCTTGAAGCGGGAGAAGAGGCCGTCGATGGAGACTTTGGTCGCGTCGCTCGGCGCCCATTGGATCGACCCGGTGATGCCGAGACGCTCGCGCTCCTGCGCCACTTCGCCATAGCGCGGGATGCGGGGGTGGAAGGCGAGCGCGGCTTCGTTGCAGAGCGCGCCGGGCAGATAGCTGCCGCCCGCATTCGGGGCGGTGAAGCAGCGCGTGCCGTTGACGCTGTCGAAGCGCGCCTGCGACCAGCGCACGGTGTTGTTGCCCATCTGCAGCGTGTCGAGCTTCGAATAGGCGGTCGAGAGCGCGACGCCCCACTGACCGTCCGGCGACTTCCACGACAGCAGGCCGGCGGCGCGCGGACCCCATTTCTTGGAGAGGTCATTATAGGAGCCGGTCGCGGAGCCGACGAAGGTGAAACCCTCCTTGCCGGCGAGCGGATTACCGGTGTTGAGATCCACCACCGCGCCGAGCGATCCTTCGTCCAGCGAGGCTTCGGCGGTCTTGTGCACGACGAGCGAGCTGAACAGTTCCGACGCGAAGACGTTGAAATCGAAGGCACGGTCGCGGTTGGCGCTGGCACCGTCGGTCGAGGTCGCGACCGTCTCCAGCCCGTTGACGCGGACGCGGGTGAATTGCGCTCCGAGGCCGCGAACGGTGATCGCGCGGCCCTCGCCACCGTCACGCTGGATGGTGATGCCGGGGATGCGCTGGAGTGACTCGGCGAGGTTCTGATCGGGAAATTTGGCGATGTCTTCCGCGACGATGGCGTCGACCGAGCTGACCGACTCGCGCTTCAGGTTGATCGCGGCGCCCAATGACTGGCGGAAACCGGTGACAACGATGTCGGCGACATCCGGCTCTGCCGCGGCCTGTTGGGCGCTTTCCTGAGCATGAGCGGACTGCAGGCCCGCTACCGCCAAAGTAGCGAAGGAAACGGCGGAAACCCAACGTGTCGCGTGGGTTGCGGAACTGGCCAAACGTGAATGGTTCATCATGACATCCCTCCTTGTCTGCCGGCTCAGTCCAATTCCGGGCAACATTCTCGACGGAGTTGCCTCGGCGTGGACACCGGTGTCATTTGTTTCTTGCGCCCCTCCGCAACCAATGTCAAGAATGGGAAAGGAGAAGGAAACAGAATGAAAGCATTTCACGCCATCGCCCGGTCGCTCGCCCCCATGATTGCGCTTGCCGGCATCGCTGCCAGTGCCGCGCCTGCCCCTGCCAGGCCCGCCTTTCCCGGCGCGGTGGGTTGGGCCGCCGAAACGCCGGGGGGGCGGGGCGGGCGCATCATCCGGGTGACGACGCTGGCCGCTGACGGGCCGGGGAGCTTCAAGTCCGCGATCGAGGCCAAGGGGCCGCGCATCATCGTGTTCGAGGTAGGCGGCGTTATCGACATGGCGCGCCAGACGCTCACTATCCGCGAACCCTTCGTGACCATCGCCGGCCAGACCGCGCCGTCACCCGGCATCACCCTGATCCGCAGCGGCATCGACATCGCCACCCATGATGTCGTGATGCGCCATATTCGCGTGCGCACCGGCGTCGACAGCCAGCCGCTGATGAGCGGATGGGAAGCCGACGCCCTGTCCACCGTCGCGGCCCATAACGTCATCATCGACCATTGCACCTTCACCTGGGCGATCGATGAGAATATGTCTGCCTCCGGCCCCCGCTTCGAGGGCAAGACACCGGATGAGTGGCGCGCGGGCACGTCGCACAACATCACTTACAGCTATAATCTGGCGGCGGAGGGGCTTGCCAACGCCAGCCATCCCAAGGGGGAGCATAGCAAGGGCACGCTGATCCACGACAATGCGAGCGGTATCCTGATCTACCGCAACATCTACGCGCACAATAAGGAGCGCAACCCCCTGTTGAAGGGCGGGGTGCAGGCGGAACTGGTCAACAACCTGATCTATGACCCCGGCGAGCGCGCGGTGCACTATAATCTGATGGCGCTGGAATGGGGCGAGCATCCCTACCAGATCGGCAAGCTGACCGCGATCGGGAATGTGCTGCGCGGCGGGGTGTCGACGGCGCAGGGCCTGCCTTTCCTGACGCTTGGCGGCGACGGCGACCTCTCCTATTATGGCAGGGACAATCTGGCGGTCGACAGATGGGGCAATGGGCTACCGATGTTCGGCCGCTATGGCGAGACGCGCGCGAAGCTGATCGAAGCGAAGGCGCCGCCGGTCGAGTGGCCAGGGCTGCAAGTCCTGCCGTCGCGCGATGTCGAGACGCATGTGTTGTGGCATGCGGGCGCGCGCCCTTGGGACCGGGACGCCGACGACCTGCGCGTGCTGTTCTTCGTCGCAGAGGGACGCGGCGAGATCATCGACGATGAAAAACAGGTCGGCGGTTATCCGAAGATGAAGCCGACCAGCGCCCGCTTTGTCGAGGCGGACTGGAACCTCGACACGATGGAACCCAAGTCCGGCCGCTATCCGGGGCAGAAGGACCAGATCACCGAACATCTGTCCGACCGCGACAAGATGATGCGGCAGGGCGAGAATGGCAAAGGAGAGAATGCGAAATGAGTTTTATCCTGCCCCTGATGCTCGCCGCCGCGCCGCCGATGGCGGTGATCGATGAGCGCGATGTCGCGAAGCAAGAGCCGACGCCCCACGGCCAGATCGGCATGAGCACCGCCTATCGCATCAGCGATGCCGTGCCGCAGCCGCGCACGATGGAATTCCGTAAGCGCGTGCTGCATGTCGGCTCGGCGATCGGCGTGCACCCGATCGCGCATGACGAGGTCTATTATGTCCTCTCCGGCGAGGGCGAGGTGGAATCGGACGGCGTCAAGAGGCGTGTCGGGCCGGGCATGGCGGCCTATCTCTATACCGGCGCGCAGGTGGGTATCCGCCAGCTGGGCAAGAAGCCGCTGGCGCTGATCATCAGCTATCCAGTGGTGAAATAGGGGCGGCCGTTCTCAATAAATCAGACTGAAGTGCATTTCGCTTCGTCACCCCGGACTTGATCCGGTGCCCCGCTTCCTTGCTGCATCTCCTGAAGAAATGGCGGGATCCCGGTTCAAGCCCGCGATGACGAGTAAAAGGATAGCGATCTCGCTCAACTCCCCGGCTGAATATAGGGCACGCGCGCGAAAAGTTCGCGTTCCCAGCCGCGGGGGTCTTGCTCGACACGGCTGCGAGTGTCGAAAATCATCGTCGGGCGCTTCTCCAGGTCATAGACGGGCCAGTCCGAACCGGGGTCGCCCTCCCGCGCAAAGGCGATGAACCGCGCCATCATCGCGCGCGAGGCAGCCTGCGCATCCGCTCCCGTGCCGGTGAAGGAGCCGGGCGCGTCAAGCGTGCCGAAGGAGAGGGCGATGTCCATCGTATGGGGCGCGCCCCGCTCGAGTCGCGTGGGCGACTGGAAATCGACCTGATACGCCCATGTGCGCGTTCCCGCCCGTGCGCGCGCCTCCGCCTCGATGATCTGGCCCGGCCAGCTGCGGCCTGCCGTCGTCGCGGCGTAGAAGATGCGCTCGGCGCTCCAGTCGGGATAATGGGCGCGATATTGCGCGACCACCCATTCGGGCAATATGTCCATGCGCAGTTCGGGCCCCATGCGGCCGGGCAGGTTGCCCCAGTCTAGGCCCTTCAGTTTGGGGCCGCCGGGATCGATGAAGGCGCGCGTCTCGTCTCGGGTGTTGCCGAGCATCATCGGGATGGCATTGGATTGCGGCGCGGCGTCGGGCCAGAAGGGGTGGCGCTCCAGCCATTTCATGTCGAGCACCGGCCCCATATAGATGCCGCCGCCCAGGATCGGGTCTTCGGCGCGCAAGGCGTCGATCAGCCGTTCGACGGGTAGCGTGAGCAGGGGGGAGAGGTCCGTCTCCGACAGCCCAAGCTTGCGGAGATAGGCGCTGGTCCGGCGCGAGGCGTTGAGCGGGCCGGACGCCGTCACCTGCTGTCCGCTCATCGTGATTGCACGGTGGAACAGGCCCCTGGCGGCAGGCATCGCCATCATCGTCGCGATCTTGGCGCCGCCGCCCGACTGGCCGAAGACCAGGATATTGCCGGGATCGCCGCCGAACGCGGCGATGTTGTCGCGCACCCATTGCAGGGCGAGGATCAGGTCGAGCTGCCCCGCATTGCCGCTGTCGGCGAGGCGCGGGTCGAGCCGGGCGAGATAGAGATAGCCAAGCGCGTTCAGGCGATGGTTGACCGTGACGACCACCACGTCGCCGGTCGCGGCGAGGTGGCGGCCGTCGTTCAGCGGATCGACGACGCTGCCGTTCGAATAGGCGCCGCCATGGATGTAGAGCATGACCGGCCGCCGCGCGCGCGGGTCAGGCGCGGGCGTCCAGATGTTGAGGAACAGGCAATCCTCGCTTGTCCGTTCCTGCTCGCCCTGTTGCGGGCAGGAGGGGGCGAAGCGGCTGGCGTCGGCAACGCTGGACCAGCTTCCGGGCGGGACGGGCGACTGGAAGCGGCGGCGACCGGTGTCCTGACCGTAGCGCAGGCCACGGAAGACGTGCAGGCCGCTCTCGCGCGTTCCGGCGACGCGACCGTTGCGGGTGCGGACGATACTGGAGCGCGGCGCGGCGAAGGCGGGGGCGGCGAGGGTCGTGGCGAATAGACTGACGCCTGCCAGCGCGGTTCGCCTGTCCATGTCGGGCATCGGTCCTTCTCCTGAATGGGGGAGGGTTTGCCCCTCCTCCGCTCTACTTGTGTTGGCGGTGACCCTGTCGCTCGTGCAGGCCGTTCAGCGTGCGAGCCAGCCGCCGTCCACCGCCAGGATATGGCCATGAATGTAATTGGCCGCCTGCGAGCTCAGGAACACGGCCGCGCCGCCGACGTCCCTCGCCTCGCCCCAGCGCCCGGCCGGAATGCGCTCCTGAATCTGGCGGTTGCGCTGCTCGTCCGCCTGGAGCGCGGCGGTGTTGTTGGTAGCGATATAGCCGGGCGCGATGGCGTTGACGTTGACGCCCTTTGCCGCCCACTCATTGGCGAGCAGCTTGGTAAGGCCGGCGACGCCGCTCTTCGAAGCGGTGTAGCTTGGCACGCGGATGCCGCCCTGGAAGGAGAGAAGGGAGGCGATGTTGACGATCTTTCCTGCGCCTTGGCTCAGCATGTGCCGGCCCGCCGCCTGGCAGAGGAAGAAGAGGACCTTGAGGTTGGTGTCGATCACCGCGTCCCAGTCCTCCTCGGTGAAATCGACACTGTCGGCGCGGCGGATGATGCCGGCATTGTTGACGAGGATGTCGAGGCCACCAAGTTTTGCCAGCGTCTCGTCCACGACGCGCTGGATCGGCTCGATGGTGGAGAGGTCGGCGGAGACGATCTCCGCTTTGCGGCCAAGCGCGCGGACCTTGGCGACGGTTTCCTCGGCAGGCGTGCGGCCGACGGCGGCGATGTCGGCGCCCGCCTGCGCGAGCGACAGCGCGATCGCCTGACCGATGCCGGTGTTGGCGCCGGTGACGATCGCGACCTTGCCGGAAAGATCGAAGGGATTTTGCATCATCTTCTCCCCGTCATTCCCGCCTCCACGGGAATGACGACAAAGGCCTCACCGCAGCTGGCAGATATCCAGCACGTTCATGTCGGTATAATCGAGATTCTCGCCGCCCATCGCCCAGATGAAGGCATAGCTCTTGGTGCCCGATCCCATATGGACGGACCATGGCGGAGAGATCACCGCTTCCTCATTCTCGATGACGATGTGGCGCATGGCGTCGGGCTCGCCCATATAGTGGAAGACGCGGTCGCCGCCCTGAAGGTCGAAATAGAGATAGATCTCGCTGCGGCGGTCGTGAAGATGCGGGGGCATGGTGTTCCACACGCTGCCGGTTTCGAGCACGGTCAGGCCCATCAACAACTGTGCGCTCTCGCAGACGCCGGGGATCACCAACTGGTAGATGGTGCGGTGGTTGGAGTTTTCGAGGTCGCCGCGTTCCAGCGGATTGGCCTCCGCCAGCGTGATCTTCTTGATCGGGCAGGCTTTGTGCGCGGGCAGCGAGGCGATGTAGAAGCGGGCCTCCGCGCCTTCGAAGACGACCTCCTTCGATCCCATCGGAACGTAGAGGCATTCCTTGTTGCCAAGGTCGTAGCGCACGCCATCGACCATGACCGCGCCGTCGCCGCCAATATTGACGATGCCGGCCTCGCGTCGTTCGAGGAAGGGATGGCCCGCCGCTGACGCGGGCTCGGTCTGATCGGGGAGCTTCAGGCTGCCGCCCGCCGGCACTGCGCCGCCAATGACGAAGCGTTCGTTATGGCTGTAGTTGAGAACGATCTGGCCGCTCTCGAACATGCCGCCGACCAGATAGCGGTCGCGCAGGGCTTCATTGTCGACGCATTCCATCATCTCGGGATGCGTCGCGTGATAGGTTTTTTCGAACATCGAATCCTCGCCCGATCTGTTTGCAGACCTGCTGGGCACCACATCTGGAAACCGGTGTCAAGATTTTCCGTCAGGAGGCGGGCGGCGGCGCGACCGAGCTGCGGCGGATCAGCGTCGAGCTGAACAGGGAGGGTTCGGAGGCTTCCCCTTGATCACCGACCGCCGTGCCGATCAGCTTGAGCGCGGCGGAGCGGCCCATGGCTGCGATCGGCCAACGCACGGTGGTGAGCGGCGGCCAGACCCGGGTGGTGAGCGGCGTATCGTCGAAGCCGATGATCGACAGCTGCTCCGGCACATCGATGCCGCGAAGGCGGGCGGCATAGAGAACGCCAGCGGCCATCTCGTCATTGCTGGCGAAGATGGCAGTCGGCGGCGGCGAAAGGGCAAAGAGATTTTCCGACGCCGCAATCCCGGATTCGAAGGTATATTCGCCGTCCGCGATGAAGCTGCGCGGCAGGCTGATGCCCGCTTCGCTGAGCGCCATTTCAAAGCCCTCCCGCCGTTCCTTGGCGGAGCGGAAGCCGTGCGGCCCGGCGATCAGGCCGATGCGCTGATGCCCCTGCGCGATCAGGTGCCGCACCGCGTCGGCCACCGCCTCCCGATCGTTGGAGGCGACCATATGTTCATTGTCGTCCAGCAGCGCCGACCCCATTCGGACATAACGGCACCCCGCCTCATCCAGCAGCTGGGCGAGGGCATCGCTTTCCGAAAGAGGGGGCAGGACGATGACGCCGAAGAGCCGCTGCCGGATGACGAAGCCCAATATGTCGTCCATCACCGCGCCCGATCCGCGGTCGACCGGCCGGACGACCAGTTCGAACTCCGTGCCGCGCAACGCCTCCAATATCCCCCGCTGCATGCTGAGCACCATCTGCGCGTTGGGATTGTCGTATACGAGGCCGATCAGGAAATTGCGGCCAAGCGCCAGCGCACGCGCCTGCGGATTGGGGACATAGCCGGTGTCGAGAATGATCTTCTCCACCCGGTCGCGCGTCTCGCGATTGAGCAGCGGAGAGCGGTTGATCACGCGGCTGACCGTCTTTTTGGAGACACCGGCGAGCCGCGCAATGTCGTTGATGGTGAGCTTGGGAGCGGCGCTGTCGTCTTTAGCCATGGCGCCTTATACCGTGCATCAAGGGAAAAGGGAGCGCTTTTACAACAGTCATTGACACCGGTTACTTAACGAGGCATTCCAGAGCGGTTAAACGAGAGGATAGCCGTGACAGAAGTGACGCATGCAGCGATCGCGCGCAATTTCGTGGAGGCCCGGAAAGAGGCTCGCGGCTTGCAGGATTATCCCGGCCCAGTCCCGGAGTCGCTGGCGGAAGGCTATGCGGTGCAGGATGCGGCGATGGCGCTGCTGGGCGAGTCGGTCGGTGGCTGGAAGGTGGGCCGGTTGCCGGCGCCGCTGGTGGAGCGCTACGGCGCCGAGCGGCTGGCCGGCCCGATCTTCGCCTCGACCATCAAGCCGATGAGCAGCGATGCAATGGGCCTCATTTTCGCGGACGGCTTTGGTGCGGCAGAGGCGGAGTTTCTGCTGCGGGTGGGACAAGCCCCCGACCCCGCCAAGACGCGCTATTCGCTGAACGAGGCAGCCGCGCTCATCGATGCCGTGCATATCGGGGTCGAGATCGCCAGTTCGCCCTTTGCCGGCATCAATAGGCTCGGCCCTGCAGTCACGGTGTCGGATTTCGGCAATAATAACGGGCTGTTGATCGGACCCGCGATTAACGATTGGCAGTCGCTCGCCTTCGCCGAAGAGGAGATAACGGTTCGGATCGACGGCGCGACGGTGGGCAGTGGGCGCGCCTCCTCCTTTCCTGACGGCCCGATCGGATCGGTTCGTTTCCTGCTGGAAAATCTGGCGCAGCGGAAAATTCCCTTGCGGGCGGGTGCGTGGATTTCGTCTGGAGCGGTAACCGGTGTCCACGAAGTCGTCGCCGGACAGCAGGTGATAGCGGACTTCGGATCGATGGGCTTACTGGAATGCCGGATAGTGAAGCAGGAAGCGGAACAGATAATATAAGGCACAAGCCGGAGATGGATGGATGGAAGCAACGATAGAGGGTGCAGGGCGGCTCGCGAGCCGATACCGCTGGACGATCGTGGTGCTGTTGTTCGCGGCGACGGCGATCAACTATGTCGACCGGCAGATGATCGGCGTGCTGAAGCCGACGCTGGCGCAGGACATGCAGTGGTCCGAAACCGACTATGCCAATATCGTCTTCTGGTTTCAGGCGGCTTACGCGATCGGCTATCTGAGCTTTGGGCGGATCGTCGACGTGATCGGCGCGCGCCTCGGCTATGCGGTGGCGGTGACGATCTGGACCATCGCGCATGTCGCCCATGGCGGCGTTCATAGCGTGACGCAATTCGCCATGGCACGCTTCGGCCTGGGCATCGGCGAGTCCGGCAACTTCCCGGCAGGCATCAAGGCAGTGACCGAATGGTTCCCGCAAAAGGAGCGTGCCTTCGCGATCGGCCTGTTCAACGCGGGCGCCAATGTCGGGGCGATCGTGACGCCGCTGCTCGTGCCGTGGCTGACTGTGGCCTACGGCTGGCGCATGGCCTTCATCGTGACGGGCGTACTGGGCGTGCTGTGGCTCGTGGCCTGGCTGATCATCTACCGCTCGCCCGCCGATCACAAGCGGGTGAGCGCGGAGGAACTGGCCTATATTCAGCAGGACCCCGCCGACCCCGTCGTGCCGATCGGCTGGCGCCGGCTGGTGACGGTGCGGGAAACCTGGGCCTATGCGCTCGGCAAATTCTTCATTGATCCGATCTGGTGGTTCTTCCTCTTCTGGCTGCCGGGCTATCTGGGTGAGCGCTACGGCCTCGACCTCTTGAGCTTCGGCCCGCCGCTGGTGGCGATCTACCTGCTGTCGGACGTGGGCAGCATCTTCGGCGGCTGGCTGTCGGGACGGCTGATGAAGGGCGGCATGTCGGTCAATGCCGCGCGCAAGATCACGATGCTGGTCTGCGCAGTGGCGGTGCTGCCGGTCATTTTCGCCCAATCCATCGACAGCCTGTGGACCGCCGTGCTGGTGATCGGCATCGCGACCGCCGCGCATCAGGCCTTTTCCGCCAATCTCTACACGCTGCCGTCCGACATGTTCCCCCGCGCCGCGGTCGGGTCTGTGGTTGGCATCGGCGGTACCGTCGGCGCGATCGGCGGCATGCTGATGGCGAAATATGCCGGCTATATTCTCGACAGCATCGGCAGCTACACGCCGCTCTTCATCGTCGCGGGCAGCGCCTATTTCGCGGCACTGCTGGCGGTGCATCTGCTCTCGCCCCGGCTGGCGCGGGTGGAACTGGACGCGGGGTGAGCCAAATATGTTCTCTCCCGGCGAAAGAGGAGGGGCCAGCTTGGCGGCGCCGAGCGGGAAGGTAGGGGCGAGCGGCTCAACCGGCGATCGCCCTCACCCTTCCGCCACGCTGTGCGCGGCTCCCTCCCCTCTCCCGGAGCGAGAGGGAACTCATGGAGACAGATCATGGACCTGAACCGGCGTGAGGCATTTGGCGCGGCGCTTGGCGGGGTGGCGCTGGCGGCGTTGCCGCAGGGGGCGCGGGCAGCCGAGGCAGAGGGCGACTGGAAGCGCGGGTTCGACAACCAGCGTGTCGCGGACCTCGGCAACGGCACTTTCCTCAACCCCATCCTGTCGGGCGACCGCGCCGATCCCGCCATCCTGAAGGATGGCGAGGATTATTACATGACCTTCTCCAGCTTCGACGCCTATCCCGGCCTCACCATCTGGCACAGCCGCGATCTGGTGAACTGGCAGCCGCGCGTCGCGGCGCTCACCAGGAATATCGGCTCGGTCTGGGCCGTCAGTCTGGAGAAGCACAAGGGCCGTTACTTCATCTATATTCCGGTGAAGGCGAGCCCGAACGGCACCTTCGTCATCTGGGCGGACCATATTGACGGGCCGTGGAGCGACCCGATCCCGCTTGGCCTGCCCGATCATATCGATCCCTGCCACGCGGTGGGGGAGGATGGGTCGCGCTGGCTTTTTCTGTCGGGCGGGGACCGTATCCGGCTTGCCGACGACGGGCTATCCACGGTGGGCAAGGTCGAGCATGTTTACGACCCCTGGCATTATCCCGAAGACTGGGACGTGGAGGGTTTTTCGCCGGAGGGGCCGAAGATTCATCGCGATGGTGGCTGGTTCTACATGATCACGGCGGTCGGCGGC
>NZ_ASTG01000003.1 GCF_000412635.1 Sphingobium bisphenolivorans | reverse complement strand
GGCACGGCGGGGCCGCCGACGGGCCACATGGTGATCGCCGCCCGGTCGCGCTCGATCCATGGGCCTTGGGAGAATTGCCCGGCCAATCCGCTGGTGCGCACGACCAGCCTGGATGAGAAATGGTGGTCGCGGGGTCATGCCTCGCTGGTCGAGGCGCCGGACGGCAGCTGGTGGTCGGTCTATCATGGCTTTGAAAATGGCTATTGGACGCTCGGGCGGCAGACGCTGCTCGATTCGGTGGAATGGACCGATGACGGCTGGTTCCGCATGACCGGCGGCGACCTGTCGAAGCCACTCCCAAAGCCGCGCGGCGGCAAGGCGCTGCCGCACGGCCAGCCGCTGTCGGACCGGTTCGACGGCCCGCTGGCACTGGGACGCAAATGGAATTTCTTCAAGCCTGGCCCCGACGAGCAGACGCGGGCAAGGGTCGAGGAGCAAAGCCTGCTGCTCAAGGCGTCCGGGCAGGCGCCGAGCAGTTCATCGCCACTGCTGCTGACAGCCGGCGACCAGGCCTATCAGTTCGAGTGCGACATAGAGATCGAACCGGGCGGGGTTGCGGGGTTGCTCCTCTTCTATGACGAAAAACTGTATTGCGGCCTCGGCTTCGATGAAGCGCGCTTCGTCACCCATCAATATGGGATGGAGCGCGGGCGTCCGGCCAATCCTTATGGCCGGCGATTGCGGATGCGGGTGACGAACAACCGGCATATCATATCGTTCCACCTGTCCGGCGACGGAGGCAAGAACTGGACTCGGTTCGATCGCGGCATGGAAGTGTCCGGCTATCACCATAATGTGCGCGGGGGCTTCCTGTACCTGCGGCCTGGCCTCTATTCTGCGGGGCAGGGAACGGCGCGCTTTCGGGATTTTCGCTTCCGCGGGCTGTAAAAAGACTCGGGAGAGCGGCAGGCATAGCGCCGTTTTGCGGCGGCTTATCGGACGCCGCCGTCCAAGATCCCGTCAAATGAATGATCAATAAGGATTAATAGGCTAAAGTAGAAACGGAAGACTACTCAATCCTCTTCTTGGTCATGAAGATCGCGGTAAACGGGGCTATTCCTTCAAAGTCCTATTTGACAGCTTTACCTGAACTCATCTTGGGCCTGCATCGTGCAGTGCGGCTCGGTTCGTCGCAATATGCACTCCAATTGCCTGCCAGACCGCATGACGCCCCTTGGCTGTTCATGTGGCAGCAAGGTAAATCTGAACAGGCAGAAACTCCATGGCGCTCTCCTGCAGCGCCGTGGCGCATTTTGCGAGTTTAATGGAGGGGGTTCTGACAGCTGGGTACGCCATCACGCGGGACGGCGGTCGGACGAGAAGCTGCGGCGACGCAGGCCCGGCTGGTCGAATTTTGAAGGAGTAGCCTGATGAGTGTCATATCGAAGAGTCCCAAATATCTGCTGATGCTTGCCCTGATCACCGGGGTGTCCTCCGGCAGCCTGTCGGCGCAGACGGCCGACGTGCCCGCGCAGGATCAGCAGCAGCCCGCCGCCGACGTGTCGGCCACCGTCGACATGCCCGCGCAGAACGTCGCAGGCCCAGAGATCAAGGGCATCATTTCCGCGCGGAGCGGCGACAAGATGCAGGTCACGGCCGCTGATGGCACCAAGTCGGTCATCGTCATCAACGACGCGACCAAGATCAGCGCCACCAAGGGCCTGTTCGGCCTTGACCGCGACCGGCTGGCCGCCGCGTCGCTGCTGAACGGCGTGCCGGTGACCGTCAAGACCTGGCAGACGGGCGGCGGCCTGGTGGCGAGCCAGATCAAGCTGACGAGCCGGGATCTCAAGACCGCGTCCATGATCCAGAACGGCACCGCGCAGGGCTTCGAGGAGCAGACCGCAGCCACGGCGGCGCTGCGCGGCCGCATGGGCGAAATCGACCAGTATAATATCAAGGGCACGACCAACGTGAACTTCGACACTGGCAAGGCCGTGCTGTCGGAGCAGGCGAAGAATGACCTGTGCGCCGCGGCGACCGCTGCCGAGGGCATGAGCAACGCCCTGCTGCTGGTCGTGGGCTATACCGACTCCACGGGTGGCGACGAATTCAACCAGCGGCTGAGCGAGAAGCGCGCTGCCCGCGTCGTCAACTATCTGCAGCAGGCCTGCCACTGGAAGCCCTACCGCATGCTGACCCCGACCGGCATGTCGGAATCGGACCCGGTCGCCAGCAACGACACGGTTGAAGGCAAGGCCCAGAACCGCCGCGTCGCGGTGAACATCCTGGTCAGCAAGGCCGTCGACGGCCTGTAAGAAGGCGCGGGGTGGGCGAGCCTACCCCGGCTTTTCGCCTTGGGGTCGGGGGGCTGCCTTACAGCCCCTCCGCCGTCACCCAGTGCGCGCCGGTCAGCTCTCGGGCGAGTGACCAGACCTGCCGCCTGATATCGGGCACGGCGACGATTTCCCAATGCGCGCCCCGGATCATCGGCCCCACTGCGAACAATCTTTGGTGAGCGCTGCCATCGCTGCTGATCGCATGGCACTGGCGATCGACGTCGATGCCGATGGCGAGCGGGTCGGCCCGAATTGCTCCTCGAGCCGCGAGGCGCGCTGTCCAGGCTGAGCGCGCAATCGACCGCCGTCAGCCCGCTGCCGAGCAGCAGGACATCGTCCTGGGGCTGCAACCCCTCGGCGACGTCGGGGCCGAGGGATCATTGACATAAGCGGTGCTTTGCAGACGCGCGAAGGCGGGGAGGTCGTGCGGCGGCAGATTTCCCGGAGCAAGCGCGGCGATATCGGCGTCGACAGTGGCACCAGAACGTAAGATGGCGCGGACGCCGCCGTCGGTCTGGAGCAGGTCGATCGCCTCCTCCGCCAAGGTCGTCAGCCTGCCCTGAGCGCGGCTGCTCACCTCATCGAGCAGGGCGCAGAGATAGGCGCCATAATCCCGGCGTGTGGCGAAGCTGCCTTGCTCGCCCAATCGCCGCGTCGCCAGCCAATCGGCGAAATGATCCGGCTGGTCGGGCAGCGCGCTCATGTTCGCGGCGCGGACGTTCAGGATATGGCCTTCCTGCGCGGCGCCATAGGCAAGGCCGCGGCCCAGCCGGTCGGCCTGCCGCTCGATGATCGTCACCTTGAGCGTGCCGTAGCGCAGCAGATTGATGCCGAGCAGGGTCCCGCTGAACCCTCCCCCGATGATGACCGCTTGATCGACCTTCAGCATGACGCGTGGCTTCGCACACTGCGCCGGCAGGTCAACCGAAGTTTTGGCGATGCGGATTGCAGCCGTCAGAGCGCGCGGGCAAGGCGCGACTGCCCGATCGCCTGCCGCTTCTTGCCGAACCAGAATGACCATAGGGTCAGGCTGCCCAGCAGGGTGAGGGCAAGGCCGGAAAAGGTCATCACCAGCTTGTAGAGCAGGCCGCCGACCTTGGCGGCATGGAGCGGGTAGAGCATGTTATAGATCTTGACCGCCGCTGGCAGGCGCGAGGCGTCGCGCGCCGATACGAGCCGCCCGTCATCCGCCGCGAACCATAATGTCGTGCGGCCATTGGGCAGCCATTCCTCGGGCTTCTTCATGCGCAGCGTGATAAGGCCGTTCTTACCCCTCGGCAGCGAGAGGCTGCGTATCTCCGCATCGGGGAAGCGCTGCTGCGCCGTCAGGATCATGGCGCGCCAGTCGAGCGCCGCCGCTGCCTCGGCCGGCGGTGATTTCGGGGCCTTGATGCTGGCGTCGATCAAGGCAGGAGCGGACGGGCCCAGGATCACCGCCGCCACCGGGCGGAACACCAGGATCGCGCCTGTCAGCAGCGAGAGAAAGAGCAGCGGCGCCGCGATGATGCCCAGATCGCGATGCTGGCGCACGATCGCCGGCCGGCTGAGGCGCTTTGGCAGCAGCCGGAATTCGAAGGTCTGGCGCGTGCGGGTCCAGAGAATCGCGCCGGAAATCACGAAGAAGAGGCCGAGCAGGGCGGCGATGCCGATGATCGTCTCGCCCGTGTCGGCGGCGAACAGATGATGGTGGAGGTCGAACAGCCAGAGTTCTGGCCGCTGCCACTGGCTCTCCCAGCGCGTGACCAGATCGCCCGCCTGAGTGACATAGGCCCCGGCCCCGTCGGCATAGCGCAGCCGGTCGAGCCCGAAGTCCGGCCCGGCGAAGCTGATCATATCGGGCCGGCTCGCGGGATCGGCCATGATCCGTGCGACCGTGCGGGCGATGACCGCGCTATCCCGCACCTGCGGGTCCGATGCGTGGGGCAGAAGCACCCAGCTGTCCTTGTGCACCAGCAGCACGCCGGACAGGCCCAGCACCGCCAGCACCAGGCCGATCAGCCCGCCGACCCAGCGGTGCATAAGGTCGAGCGTCTTCAAAAAGCATAGTCCCAGCTGAGCGTGAACGTCCGTCCCCGACCGGCGAAATAGGCCAGATTGTCCGTCGGCAGGCGGGTGTCGCTGCTATAGTCGATATAGAATTTGTCGAACAGGTTCTGGACGCTCAGCCGCACGCCGCCAAAGTTCGTCTGATAGCGGATGCTGGCATCGGTGACATGATAGCCGCCAAAATTATTGCGCTGGTCGGGCTGCGGCCGGCCGGCGTCGGCGTGGAATGTGCGGGACAGGTAGAATTGCGTCTGCACAATCGCGGAAATGGGTCCGCGATCATAAGTCGCCGACAGGTTGACGCGGTCGGGCGAGATATTGACGCCATCAAGGTCGGTGTCGACCACGTCGTCGGTATTGCTGTCGTAGCGGCCCTCGATATGCGCATAGCCGATACCGAGCTTCAGCCCGTCGATCGGCATTTGCGCGCGCAGATTGACCTCCAGCCCCTCGATCTCGATGCGCTGGCGCTGCACGTCGAAATTGCGGCCGGTGCCGGGCACGAGCAGCTGGCCCTTGTCGCTGGACGACCAGAAATAGGTGGCGGAGCCGTCGAACGGGCCGCGCTTCACCTCGATGCCGAGTTCGCGATTGTTGGACACGATCGGCTCGATCGCGAGATAGGTATCGATGTCCACCCCGGTCTGGTTGATCGAGCGCGTGATCCGCCCGACATCAGGCGCGGTATAGCCCTCCGCATAGCTGGCATAGGCGCGGATGCCCTCCCATGGCTCCAGGATGATGCCACCATTGAGCAGCACATCATCGAACCTGGGCTTGCCGCCGGCGACATCGACGCCGCCCCAGTAGCGCTGCCCGGCGGGGAGCGTCTGCGTCGTCTGGGCGAGGGTGTGGAAGTCGTCGATCTTGATCTGGACATTTTCCCAGCGCGCGCCGCCCGCGATACGGACCAAACCGTCGAACAGCTTGAGATTGGCCTGCGCAAAGGGCGCGAGGCTGCGGAACTCGGCCGGCGGCACCCAGACGCGGCCGGTGGCGATCAGGCGCTGCTCGGTCTTGTCCCACAGCGCGTCGAAGCCGAGCGTGGCGGTGAGTGCCTCGAACCCCGGGACGGCGCGCTCATAGCTGATCTTGGCGCCGACCTTGCGCGATCGGTTCTGCGATTGGTCGAACAGATCGCCATCGGGCGCGATGCTGGGGTCCTGGAAAGACGCGATGTACCGGCCGCTCGCATCCCGGTTCTCGCCGCCGAACGTGTCGCGTGAGCGGTTGAAAAAGATCTGGCTGACGAAGTTGCCGCCCCAAAGCGCGTTGTCGGTATAGGACAAGGCAAGGCTTTCGGTCCGGTTAGCGGCCGGCACGCCGGGCGAATCGCCGGGCACGGCGCTGGTGGGCAGACCCGTCAGGCGGCGGCCGGGCAGAGCGATGAAGTCCCCGTCGCTCTTCAACTCGAAGCGGCTGGCGATCAGGTCGATGCGGCCGGTGGCGGAAACGGCATAGCCAAGCCGCGCAAAGACGTTCGTCGCCTGCGAATCCTGTGTCTCGCCCTGCGTCAGGTTGAGCCCGACGCGGCGGTCCTGCCCGTCATAGAAAACGCCGCGCTTTTCGTAGGTGGCGCCGACCGTGGCATCGAAATCGCCAGCCTTATATTGGAGCAGCCCGCCAGCCTTTCCGCCGAAACCGTCGGAGTGGAAATCATTGTCCGCCGTACCTTGCAGCAGCACGCGGCCGCCCAGCCCCTCTTGCGTCGGCGCGCCGACCGTGACCTGGTTGACGATGCCGCCGGTGCCGCCGATGCCCTGCAACGCGTTGGAGCCGTAGATCAGCTCCACCCGATCGACGAAGAAGCCGTCGATGGTGAAACCGTCGCGCCCGCCGTCGCGCAGCGGCGTCGACTGGGGAATGCCGTTGATGGCGTAAAGCGGCGAACGGCCGCGCAAGGTTTCGCCCGCACCGGAAAGCTTCTGCCGGGTGGGAGAGAAAGAGGGGGTCAAGGTCGCCACCGCATCGGTGACCGATCCGGAAATCGCGATCTGCTGATCGAGCGCGGCCTTGTCGACCACGTCGATGGTGAGAGGCAGCGCGTTGGCCGGCAGGATGCTGCGCGCCGCCGTCACGATGATCGGGCTGCCCGCTTGCGCGTCCGCTTCTGCCATGGGGGATTGCGCCAGCGCTGCTTGTGCAGCCGACAGCGCGGCGGTGGAGAGCAGGATCAAAATAGCTTTGTGCACGAGTAGCCCCTTTTTCTCGGGCGCTCGCTAGCGAAACATGGCTACTAATGCAAGTCAGTCGCAATGACTGAGCGGCCACGCGTTAAACGGTGACAGGCGTGGTGCGGCGATTCATGTCGCCAAAGACGCGCAGGTAGCGGGCGATCTCTTCGGGCGTTCCGGTCGCCTTTTCGGGATTGTCGGACAGCTTGACCGCCGGGCGGCCATCGGCGCTCACGACCTTGCAGACCAGCGAGATCGGGTCGAGCCCTCCTGCGTCGTCCGGATCGCAGCCGCGAAAATCATTGGTGAGGTTGGTCCCCCAGCCGAAGCTGGTGCGGACGCGACCCTGGAAGTGCCGGTAGGTCGCTTCGATCGATGCCACGTCCATCCCGTCGGAGAAGATCAGCAGCTTGTCGCGCGGATCGCGGTCCTTCGCCCGCCACCAGTCGAGGATCTGTTCGCCCGCAGGGATCGGCGGGGCGCTGTCGGGCCGGAAACCGGTCCAGTCCGCGACCCAGTCCGGCGCGTCGCGCAGGAAGGCGGTCGTGCCGAACGCGTCAGGCAGGACGATCAGCAGATTGTCGCCATAGGCCTGCCGCCATTCGTCCAGCACGCGATAGGGCGCAGCGGCCAATTCGGCATCGTCCTGCGCCAGCGCGGCGGCGACCATCGGCAGCTCATGCGCGTTGGTGCCGATCGCCTCCAGATCGCTGTCCATCGCCAGCAGCACATTCGACGTGCCGATGAAGCGCGGCCCGAGCCCCTCCTTCAGCGCCTCCACGCACCAGCGCTGCCACAGGAAGCCGTGGCGGCGGCGGGTGCCGAAATCGGACAGCATGAGGTCGGGCAGCTGCCTCAGCCGCTCGACCTTGTCCCACAGCTTCGCCTTGGCGCGGGCATAGAGAATGTCGAGCGTGAAGCGGCCCTTGCCGCGCAGGGCGGCGCGCGCGCGCAACTCGTTGACGATGGCGAGGGCGGGAATCTCCCACATCGTCGTGTGCGTCCATGGACCGTCGAAATGCAGTTCGAATTGCCCGTCCACTGCTCGCAGTTCGTAATCTGGCAGCTGGAAATCGCCGAGCCACGTTAGGAAAGCGGGTTCGAACATGCGTGCTTCGCCATAGAAGCTGTTGCCCGCGAGCCAGATCAGTTCCTTCTTGGTTAAGCGCAGCGACCGGGCATGATCGAGCTGCGCGCGCAGTTCGCCTTCATCGATGACTTCCGCCAGCCGGACGGCCCGCGTGCGGTTGATGAGGGCGAAAGTCGCGCGCGTCTCCCGATGCCGCCGCCAGATGAGTTGCAACATCAGCAGCTTGTAAAAGTCGGTGTCGAGCAGGCTGCGCACGATCGGATCGAGCCGCCAGCCATGGTCGTAGGTGCGGGTGGCGATGTCGGTGAGGATCATAAGGAAGACAACTCGGCCGTGAGGAGGAGGCTCCCCCGACGCCGATCAAGCCAAGACGTGCATTGATCATGCGCCCCTTTGGTTTGGACCCGGATCGGCGATCCTCCTATTCCATGGCCGGTACCCGTGGCGGCGATCGCCTTTAAGGGAGAGGAGATTTCAGGACATGAGCCATTTTGGCCCCGATGATCTGGCGCGGCAGCTGGGCAGGGGATTGCTGTCATTCCCGGTCACGCACTTCGATGCGCAGGGCGCATTTCAGGAAGCGCCCTATCGCGACCATTGCGGCTGGATGCTGGAGCATGAGCTGACCGGCCTGTTCGCCGCCGGCGGCACGGGCGAGTTTTTCTCGCTGACCCCCGATGAGGTCGTGCAGGTCGTCGGCGCCGCTGTTCAGGAGACGAATGGGCGCATTCCGGTCATCTCCGGCTGCGGCTATGGCACGGCGATCGCGACCGGCATCGCGCGGGGCGCGGAAAAGGCGGGCGCGGACGGGCTGCTGCTGCTGCCCCCCTATCTGATGCACGGGAGCCAGGAGGGGCTAACCGCCCATATAGAGGCGGTCTGCCGCGCGACGGGGCTGGGCGTCATTGTCTACAACCGCGACAATGCGATCATCGATGACGAGACGCTGGCGCGGCTGTGCGAGCGCAATCCGAACCTCGTCGGCTTCAAGGACGGCGTGGGTGACATCGAGCTGATGACGCGCATCTATGCCCGAATGGGCGACCGGCTGACCTATATTGGCGGACTGCCGACGGCCGAGACGTTCGCCACGCCCTATCTCACCATGGGGGTCACGACCTACAGTTCGGCGATCTTCAACTTCCTGCCGGAATGGGCGCTGGCCTTCTACAAGGCGGTGCGCGCCGGCGATCAGGCCCATGTGATGAAGGGCCTCAAGGACTTCGTGCTGCCCTATATCGCGCTGCGCAACCGGGGGAAGGGCTATGCCGTCTCCATCGTCAAGGCGGGGATGCGCGCCGTTGGCCGCGACGCGGGGCCGGTGCGCTCGCCGCTGACCGACCTGACGGCTCAGGAGGATGCCGAGCTGCGAGGGCTGATCGAGCGCGCCACGGCGTGACTAAGAGGCGGAGCGCGGATAGTCTGGCATGATGTTCGAACTCAGCCAGCTCCGTTGCTTCGTCGCCGCCGCCGAAGAACTGCATTTCGGCCGGGCCGCCCAGCGGCTCAACATGACGCAATCGCCATTGAGCCGGCAAATCCAGCTGCTTGAGCGGATATTGAACGTGCAGCTGCTGGAGCGCACCAGCCGGCAGGTGAGCCTGACCCAGGCGGGCAGCGTTTTCCTGATCGAGGCGCGGCGGATTGTCCGGCTGGCGGATAGCGCCGCGCTCTCGACCCGCCGCGTGGCGAAGGGCGATGCGGGGCGTGTCGCCATCGGCTTCACGGCGGTGTCGGGCTATCACATGGTGCCGTGCATCGTCGCGCAGGCGCGTGCGGTGCTGCCCAATATCGAGCTCGAATTGCGGGAGATGGTGTCGGGCGACCAAGTCGAGGCGCTGCTGACCGGCCTCGTCGACATCGGCTTCGTCCGCCCGCCGGTAAAGCGGCAGGAATTCGACAGCGTCAGCGTCCTGCGCGAACCGCTGATGGTCGCGCTGCCCGCGGGCGATCCGCGTCAGGCGATGGCAGCGCTGAGGCCGCAGGATTTCGATGGCCAGCCGCTCATCATGTATTCGCGCCAGGGCGCGGCCTATTTCCACGATATGATCGACAGCCTGTTCGATGAAGAGATGGCGGCGCCCCTCTATATCCAGCATGTGACCCAGATTCATTCGATGCTGGGCCTCGTCCATGCCGGCGTCGGCCCGGCGATCGTGCCGGAAAGCGCCGCAGGGCTGCATATGAGCGACGTGCATTTCCGCCGCCTGATGACGCGCGAGGAAAAGCCGGTGGAGCTGCACATGGCGTGGCGGCGAGACAATGCGAACCCCGCGCTGCCGGCGGTGCGGCAATTATGCGAGGAAATGACCACATGAACGAGATGGGCCGCCGTACCCTGATCGCGGGGATGGCGGCGGCGCCGTTCGCAGCCTCCGCCCGGACGATGGGTCGCCAAGGCCCGGTGGCCCTTACGCGCCACGGCAAGGTTCGTGGCGCGATCGAGCGCGACGTACTGGTCTTTCGCGGCGTGCGTTATGGTGCGGACACAGGGACCACGCGCTTCCGCCGGGCCCATGCGCCACGGCCGTGGAGCGGGGTTGCCGATGCCACGGCCTATGGTCCCGCCGCGCCACAGACGCGGGCGGAGGAGGCGACGTCGGAAGACTGCCTGTTCCTCAACATCTGGACGCCCGCGCTGGACGCGGGGAAGCGGCCGGTGATGGTCTATCTGCACGGCGGTGCGCATGCCCATGGATCGGGCGGCGACCCGCTCTATGACGGCGGCAATCTGGTACGGCGCGGCGATGTCGTGGTAGTGACGCTGAACCACCGGCTGGCGGCGATGGGCTATGCCTATCTGGCGCAGCTGGGCGGGCCGGCGGAGTCGGGGAATGTCGGCAATCTCGACATCATCCTGGCGCTGCAATGGGTGCGGGCCAATATCGCGGGCTTCGGCGGCGACCCGAGGCGGGTGATGATCTTCGGCCAGTCGGGCGGCGGAGCGAAGGTGGTGACTCTGATGGCGATGCCGGAAGCGCGGCCGCTGTTCCACGCCGCCGCGACGATGAGCGGGCAGCATGTGACGGCGGCGGGTCCGATGCACGCGACGCGGCGGGCAAGGGCCTGGATGGACAAGGCGGGCGCGCGCGACGTGGGCGCGCTGATGCAGCTGCCGATCGAGAAACTGGTCGAGGCGATGGCAATGACTGATCCGCTGGAGGGGAAAGGGGAGATTAGCTTCACCTCGACGCTCGACCATGGCGTACTGGCGCGCCACCCCTTCTTTCCGGACGCCCCGCGCGAGGCGGCGCATATTCCGCTGATCGTCGGCAACACGCATGACGAGACGGCGCTATGGATCGAGAAGATGCTGCGCGCTGGCGACACGACATGGGACAATCTGCCCGGCAGGCTGGCGCGCGAGACGGTGAAGGACATGGCGCCGGACCATGTCATCCGCCGTTATCGCGAACTCTATCCGGATCGCTCGCCGGGGCAGATCCTGCTCGCCGCGACGACGGCGGGGCGGTCATGGCCGGGGCACCTCATCCAGGCGGAGGAGCGCGCGAAGATCGGCGCGCCGACATGGATGTATCAGCTCGACTTCCCCAGTCCGGAAGCGGGCGGGATATTGGGCGCCTTCCACACGCTCGACATTCCGCTGGTGTTCGACAATGTCGATGCGAAGGGATCGCGCACCGGGAGCGGCGCGGCGGCACGGAGGCTCTCCGGGCAGATGGCCGACGCGTTCATCGCGCTGGCTCGGACGGGAAAGCCCGACCATCGCGCTATCCCAGCCTGGCCGCAATATGGTCTTGAGCGGCGGGGAACGATGATCTTCGACCAGCAGGTGCGCGTGGAGAATGATCCGCGGCGGGAGGAGAGGCTGCTGTTCGCGGCGGCGCCTTATATCAAGCCGGGTGGGTGACTAACATCGCGCGGCGCTTCGTGCCTCACCGATGCCACGGGAACGCCAGCGTTGGCCGGTTGGCATAGCGCGACATCGCCAATCCCAGCCGCGCGCCGCATCCCGGCTCCAGCCGCAGCGTGAAGTCGCGCCCGCCGACCGCCATGGTGCGGCCGTCCAGCGTCACCGCATCGATGCGATGCTCCGCGTAGGCGCCCCCCTGCACAGTCACGGTCCGTGCCTGCCGGCCGAGATTGACCAGCGTCACCTCCGTCTCTCTGTCGCCGAGGCGATGCACCAGCGCTCCGACGTCCGCGGGCACGCCCGCGCGCCGCGCCACCGGATCGAAATAGCGCAGCCGGCAGTGCAGCGGCACACCCCCTTGCGGCGGCGACGTCTTCGACCAGGGCGGGCGGGCGATGTGCAGGCCGCCGGTCATCAGCTGCACCAGGCTCTTGACGCTCGCCGGGTTGATGCCGATCGGCCAGTCGGCCAAACGCGTCTGCGGCGTGGTGTCGTCCTTCTGCCGGGCGGCGACACGATCGGCGACGCGTTGCAGATCGGCCGCCAGCGCCTGCGCCGGATAGTCGCCCTTGCGCCCCTCAAGAAAGGCGATCCACGGATCGTCTCCGGCAAGGGCGCGGTCGTCCTTGCGCTGCGACATGTACCAGATTTCAAAGCCGTTGGTGCGGTACGGTCCCGGCTTCCACCCGTACCAGCCCTCCGCACCGTACATGGTGGGGGCGCTCAGCACGCCCTTCACCTTGCGCGATGCCTCGTTCAGCCGCGCGGTTTGCCGCCGCCACAGGTCGATGAACCCCATGTCGCCGCTCATCAGCACGCCGCCCATGAAGGCGGTGATGGAGCGCGGTACGCGGTTGCGGTCCTCCCGCTCGCCGGTTTGCGGCACCAGCGGGGAGAAGCCCCAGCCATAGACGCCCTTCCACCAATCCTCGCCGACGGTGCCGTCCGGCCGCAAGAAGCTCGGCAGCAGGCCGTCGTTGCGCGCCGCGCGCTCCGCCCAGGCGCCGAGATAGTCGAGCGCCCAGCGCCGGAACCGCTCCCCGCCGCCCAGCGCTGCCGCGTTGAGGCCGAGCGTCGTCGCCTGGAGGTTCAGCGGATTGTCGCCGATCACATCGCCATATTCGGCATAATGGTCGAGCGTTTGGCGGTATGTCTGCTCGCCATGTTCCATGTGGAAGGGCCGGGGATCGAACGGATCGCCTGCCCAGTCGAGCGGCGTTGCCTGCCGCAGCATAGGGCCACGGCTGCCGTTCATCAGGCTGCGCATCATTTTCAGGCGCGGGTCGTAGTTGCGCGCTTCCCTGTCGCGGCCGGTGTAGAAGTCGGCATAGCGCTTTGTCCGCGCGAGAAGCCGGGGATCGCGGGGCACGGACAGGCCCATCACGTTGAAGCTCGTCAGTCCCTCCGCATTATGCTGCCAGTCCATCTGGACGGGAAATTCGCGATAATACATGCCCTGGCGCGCGATCGGTACATCGGTCGTGCGGGCGGCGGTGAACTGGCGCAGATGCCCTTCCCAAAAACGGCTGGCGAGCATCCTCAGCCGGTCGCTGCCGCCCAGCGCATGGAGCAGGAACCAGTCGTTGGTCGCCTCTGCCGCGTCGTCGGGGCCGTCGTTCGCGCCCCAGCGTTCAAAGACCTTCAGATGATCGCGGGCGTCGACATATTGGGCGTAAAAGGTCTCGCACGCCTCGGCGTTCGCGTCGAGCAACTGACGCTGCATCACCGCCCATTTCGGCGCGGCCATCGGCTTGTCCGCCACCAGCGCTGGGGCCGTGCGGGCCTGTGCGGGCAGGGCGAGCGCGGCGGCGCCTGCCATGAAGCTCCGGCGATCGATGCGCATCAGGCAAGCTCCAGCCGGCGAATCGGCCCGACGATCACGGTGAAGGCGAAGATGGTGAGCAGGCAGTGCGCGCCGACGAAGACCAGCGCGAGGTCGAACGAGCCGGTCGCCGCGACGATATAGCCGACGACGATCGGGGTGACGATGCCCGCGACATTGCCGAACATGTTGAACACGCCCCCCGACAGGCCCGCCAGCTGCTTGGGCGCGACATCGGCCATGACCGCCCAGCCGAGCGAGGCAATGCCCTTGCCGAAGAAGGCGACCGCCATCAGCGTCACCACCAGCCACTCCGCATCGACCCAGACGCAGGCGATGATGGCGGTCGCCAGCACCATGCCCACAACCAGCGGCCCCTTGCGCGCGAGGTCGATGGAGCCGGTGCGGCGCAGGATCAGGTCGGACATGAAGCCGCCCGCCAGCCCGCCCGCGAAACCGCAGAGCGCGGGCGCGGCGGCGGCGAAGCCTGCCTCCATGATGTTGAGGCCGCGTTCCTTCACCAGATAGATGGGGAACCACGTTACGAAGAAATAGGTCAGCACATTGATACAATATTGGCCTAGATAGATGCCGAGCATCATCCGGTTCGCCAGCAGCTGCCGCACATTGGCCCAGGTGAAGGTGGGCGTGCGGCCCGCGTTGGCGGCGGCATCCTCCATGTTGATGAGGCCGCCGCCTGCCTCGATATGATCGAGTTCTGCGGCGTTGATGGCGGGGTGCCGCGCCGGGCTGTGGATGAAACGGAGGAACAGGGCGGTCGCGATCAGGCCCAGCGCTCCCATGACCCAGAAGACCGCACGCCAGCCGAAGCTGTGCACCAGCCAGCCCATCAGCGGCGCGAACACGACGAGCGAAAAATATTGCGCGCTGTTGAAGATGGCCGACGCGGTGCCGCGCTCGGCGCTGGGGAACCATGCCGCTACCAACCGCGCATTGCCGGGGAAGGACGGCGCTTCGGCCGCGCCCACGAGGAAGCGGAGCGCGAACAGCGTCGCCACGACCGGCAGGCCGGCGATCAGTCCGACGGTCCCTTGCAGGGCAGTGAAGGTCGACCAGATGGCGATGGCGCCCGCGTAGATCTTCTTCGTGCCGAACCGGTCGAGCAGCGCACCGCCGGGAATTTGCGCCAGCACATAGGCCCAGGCGAAGGCGGACAGGATGAATCCGGTCTGCACCGGCGAGAGGCCGAGTTCGCTGCTCGCCGCATTGCCAGCGATGGAGAAGGTCGCGCGGTCGGCATAGTTGATCGACGTGATCAGGAAGATGAGCGCGATGATGCGGTGCCGGACATGGGTGGCCCGCAGGGGCGTGGGGATGGCGGCTGCGTCAGTCAAGAAAAGCTCTCCTGATGTGCCGCCCGTCTTTGGTGGAGCGGTCGCGATGATGGTCCCGGCCTGGTCGAAGCGGCGCTCCAAGTCCGAATGTGGGATAATCAAGGTTATTCCGAGACGGAGGAAAAATTGCAACCGGTGTCTACGGGAAATCCATGCAAGATGCGCATCGATCCATGTCCGATTGAGGTTGGTGTTGGGGGCCAAGCCGGGTCTATCCAATGATGGTGATCCGGTAAATGCCGGACGATTGACCAGGGGAGTGAGAAGGCCATGACCGGCACCTACCGTCTGAAAGCACTATTGGGCCTATCGACGGCGATCGCGACGATCGCCCTTGTACCCCAATCCCATGCGCAGGATCAGCCGGCGCCGCAGGCCGCATCCGGCGACGTGGCGGATATCGTCGTCACCGGCTTTCGCGCCAGCCTCAGCAGCGCGCTCAACGTGAAGCGCAACGAAACGGCGACCGTCGATGCGATCAAGGCGGAAGACATTGCCGAATTTCCCGACCTGAACCTCGCAGAATCCTTGCAGCGCATTCCGGGCGTGGCGATCAGCCGCGTCAATGGCGAGGGCCGCAACATCTCCGTGCGCGGCCTTGGCCCCGAATATACCCGCGTCCGCATCAACGGCATGGAAGCCATCGGCACGACCGGCGGCACCGACAATTCGGGCGGCGTGAACCGGGGCCGCGGCTTCGACTTCAACATCTTTTCGTCCGACCTGTTCAGCAACCTGTCGGTGCGCAAGACCGCGACGGCGGATGTGGAGGAAGGATCGCTCGGCGGCACGGTCGATCTCCAGACCTCGCGGCCGCTCGACTACAAGAAATCCACCGTCGCGCTGTCGGCTGCGGCGAGCTATAACGACCTCAGCGAAAAGACGACGCCGCGCCTGTCGGGCCTGGTCGCCACCCAGACGGACGACGGGCGCCTAGGTGTGCTGCTCTCGGTCGCCTATGAAGAGCGCAAGATCAAGGAAGAGGGCGCGAACATCACGCGCTGGACCTATGGCGGGTTCAACAATGGCTTCAACGCCGCCTCCACCTTGCCGGGTTATACGATCGGCCAGATCAACAACGCCAATCCCGACACCGCGCTGTTCCACCCGCGCATCCCCGGCCTCGTCAGCTACGACATTTCGCAGAAGCGGCTGGGTGCGGCTGGCTCCCTCCAGTTCAAGCCGACCGACCGGACGCTGATCTCAATCGACGGCCTTTATTCCCGCCTCGACGGCACCCGCAAGGAAGCGCAGTTCCAGGCGATCAGCTTCAGCCGTTCGGGCACCGGCAAGCCGCAGACGATCATCCGCGACGGCGTGGTGGATGAGGACAACAACATCATCAGCGGCCGGTTCGACAATGTCGATCTGCGTTCCCAGTCGCGTTACGACGTGCTAAAGACCGAATTTTATCAGGTTACCGGCTCGGTCGATCATGAGTTTACCGATCGGCTGAAGGTTTCGGCCATGGCGGGCTATGCCAGTTCCGAGTTCAGGAACCCGATCCAGACCACGGTGACCATTGACGCGGTCAACACCGGCAATTTCCAATATGATTTTTCGACACGCTTCCCGAACATCCAACCGGGCGTCGACATTGCCAATCCCGCGACATGGAGCTTCATCAACGGCACATCGGAAGTGCGGGTTCGCCCGCAGACGGTCAGCAACGCCTTCACCACAGCCAAAGGCCATGTCGAATGGGAAGCGATCGACGGCGTGACGCTGAAGGCAGGCCTCGACTGGCGCAAGTTCGAATATGGATCGACCGAGCGCCGTCGCCTGTCGGGTGAAACCGTAGTGGCGCCGCTGACCCCAGCGCAGCTGGCGGGGATGACGACGCTCTTCTCCGGCTTCGGCAAGGGGCTGAACGTGCCGTCGGGAACGCCGACGGAGTGGATCGTCCCCGACCTCAACGCCTTCATTGCGCAGGGCGGCATCTACAGCAATCCGCTCTATGCCACCGGCGGGATCGAGAATGCGACGGCGCGCGGTTCCTTCATCACCGTGCGGGAAGAGGATACCGGCGTCTGGGGCATGGCGCAGTTCAACCTGCAGGATACGGCCGGCGTGCCGATCCGCGGCGACATCGGCATGCGCTATGTGAAGACCGACCAGTTCTCGACCGGCTATGCCAGCCAGGGGGCGGCGATCAACCTGGTCACCGCCGAGCGCAGCTATAATCGATGGCTGCCCTCGCTCAACCTGGTCGGCAACATCACCGACAATCTCCAGGTTCGCTTCGCCGCCGCTAAGACCATCGCGCGCGCCGGCATTGCCTCCCTGACGCCGGGCGGCAACCTCAACGTGTCGGGCGGCAACCGCACCTTCAGCTCGGGCAATCCGGACCTCAAGCCCACATCGTCCAAGAATCTGGACGTGTCGATCGAATGGTATCCGATGCAGGGCGCGATCTACGCTATTTCCGGTTTCCGCAAGGATATCGGCAGCTTCGCCCAGACGCTGAGCGTGGGCGTGCCCTTCAGTGCACTGGGCCTGCCGGCGTCGCTGCTGACCGGCACCACCGCCTCGGCCAGCGACATCTTCATCGTCAGCCAGCCGGTCAATTCGGACGGCGGCATCCTCAAGGGCTTCGAAATCAACATCCAGCAGCCCTTCACTTTCCTGCCGGGATTCCTGTCGCACTTCGGCATCCTGGCGAACTACACCTATGTGAAGTCGAACATCGAATATCTGACCTCGGCGACGGGCAGCGCATCGGTCACCGCGCCGCTGATCGGCCTGTCGAAGCAGGCAGCCAACGCAACCCTCTATTATGAGACGGAGAAGTTCCAGATCCGCGGTTCGGTCGCCTACCGCTCCAAATATCTGACCGCCGTGCCGGGTACGGAGGGCAACGCTTACAACGGCACCAACAGCACGCTCAACCTCGACGCCCAGGCCAGCTACAATATCACCAAGCGGCTGAAGCTGAGCATCGAGGCGATCAACCTGACCGACGAGAAGAACGACCAGTTCGTCGATGAGACAAACCGCCTCAATGTGCTGACCCATAGCGGCCGGCAGTTCAACATAGGGGTTCGTTACAGCTTCTGACCCTCCTGTCCTGGTAACGGACCTTGCCTGTCAGTTGCCCCCTGCACGGGGCAACTGACATTTTCCTGTGCGGCTCTCGCTAATCGCCCATGGCCGTGAGGGAGCGCAACAGGCAGATCATGTCCTCTGTCGCGAAGGGGTCGACGCGGCGCCCGCCTTGCTGGACCAGTGGCGCGATCTTGGGCTCGACCAGCGCGGCGGGTCCCAGATAGGCCATCGACCAGGTGGCGAACCGCCGATAAGCCAGCGCTTCCTCCTCCAGAACCCGGATATTCCGATGCCGCGGGTCGCGTCGGATGCTTGTCATCAACTCTTCCAGTGCGGGCCGGCTGCCCTCCAGCACCTGGACGAAATTGACGTGAGTGAACATGAGCGCGCCGGTGACGCCCAGCGCACTGTTACGGCTGCGCGCGACATCGATGATGACATCGACCTGCCATTCCTCAGCGGGGAGCGTCAGCGTGCTCTCGCTGACATACAAGAGAGAGTGCAGTCCCATCGCTACGGCCGTCCAATCATCCTGATAAAAGATCTGGCTCGTTGATTTACCACCATATCGCCCATGACTTGCGACCGATAATGTGCGAAAGTGTCGAGTCTGGGAAATCCAAGAATGCTTGCTGTTGGTTTATAGCAGAGAAGAGCAGATCATGGAGGCCAAACATCATCCGCTGCAGCGATTGGTCACGAAGCTGAGTGACAGATCGGCCTTGTCGGAGGATGATCGCGAGGCCGTTCTGGCGCTTCCTTATTCCACCCGAGCGAAAAGCGCCGGCCAGCATCTCGCCCGTGTCGGACAGGTGCCGACGAGCTGCACTTTGCTGCTGAGCGGCTTTGCGCAACGATACAGGCTGCTGGCAGACGGTGCGCGGCAGATCGTCGGCTTTCATGTGGAGGGCGATTTTGTCGATCTTCACTTCTCGATGCTGCACCGGGCGAGCCAGTGCGTGCAGCTGCTGACGCCCGCGCGGGTGGCCGACATCCCCAAGGCCGCGATGGTCGAGCTGATGCGCAGCCGCCCGGCGGTAGCCGAAGCGATCTGGATCGAATCGCTGGCGGACGCGTCCATCGTCCAGGAGTGGGTCGTCAGCATCGGCCGCCGCAGTGCCCGTTCACGGCTGGCGCATCTGTTCTGCGAGCTGGGGCTGCGGCAGGAGCAGGCGGGGCTGGGAAGCCGCTGCCGGATCGAGCTGCCGCTGACGCAGGAGCAATTGGGCGACGCGCTGGGCCTGACGACCGTGCACATCAACAGGACGGTGAAATTGCTGGAGAATGAGCGACTCATCGAGCGGTCGAGGCGGTCCGTGATCATTCCCGACTGGGAGAAACTGGCGGAAGTTGGCGGCTTTTCGTCCGCTTACCTCCATTTTGCGGCCTCTGAACCAACACTATCCCAAGTTAATTGTCCCTGAAATTGGATGGCTTTACAGCCGGATAGAAAGTTGCGCTGAAGTACAACAGCGACTGCTTTAACAAATGTAATAAACAATATCGCGTCGTCAGCACGCCGGTTGTTGACAGCGGAGCCGTTGTGACGGACATTTCCCTTACGGAAACAGGGAAGGGCAAGGATCGGTGGGGTGAGGCTGGTGACAGGACGAGCTGAAGGCAGGCTTCGTCTGGCGTCGCTATACTGAACATATCGAAGATCAGGTGACGAATATCGATACGTCGGGAGCTTTCAGCTGTTCGCGGACTATTTGCACTGCCCGGACCTTTCCATTTCGAACAGCACGGCCGCTGATTTCGTCAAGCATTTGCGCGCGGCGGACGATGTGCTGCGCCATTTGGAGAGTATGATGTCATCGAACGTGCAGTCAGAGCAGAGGCGATACCCCTTATCACTTCTTTGCGCAGTGGAGGCTCTTTATGACTGTCGGTTGTCCGACGCTGGGGATCGCATGGCGCCGATATCCAGTGCCGGCCTGCGCGGGGCAGAACCGGCCTTCGTCTTGGCGCCGAACGCCAAGAAGTGTTGATCCTTATTTGAACGGTTCCTTACTCAGTCTGAGGGAAGTAAATGACCAAAGTTGCTATCGTTACAGGGGGGACCCGCGGGATCGGCGAAGCAGTCAGCGTGATGCTGAAGGAACTCGGCTTCACCGTCGCGGCCAATTATGCCGGCAACGAGGAAAGGGCGCAGGCCTTTACGGACAGGACCGGAATCCAGACCTTTCGCTGGAATGTCGGCGATCATGAAGCTTGTCTGGACGGCTGCAACGAAGTTGCCGAGAAGCTGGGGCCGATCGACATCGTCATCAACAATGCCGGCATCACCCGCGACGGCATTCTCTCCAAGATGAGCTTCGATGACTGGAATGAGGTCATGCGCATCAATCTGGGCGGCTGCTTCAACATGGCGAAAGCGACATTTGCCGGCATGCGCGAACGCGGCTGGGGCCGGATCGTCAATATCGGTTCGGTGAACGGCCAGGCCGGCCAATATGGGCAGGTCAACTATGCCGCCGCCAAGTCCGGCATCCACGGCTTTACCAAGGCGCTGGCGCAGGAGGGTGCGAAATATGGCGTGACCGTCAACGCCATCGCGCCGGGCTATGTCGATACGGACATGGTGTCGGCGGTTCCCGCGCCGGTGCTGGAGAAGATCGTCGGCAAGATCCCCGTCGGCCGCTTGGGCCAAGCGCCGGAAATCGCGCGGGGCGTCGCGTTCCTGTGCAGCGAGGAGGCTGCCTTCATTACCGGCAGCACGCTGTCGATCAACGGCGGCCAGCATATGTATTGACCCGCCTCGCGCCGGCTTTTCCGCCGCGACCTTGCAATATTCAGTTTAGATCGTCCGATCTTACACTTGCGACCCGGAGTTTCGCTTTCAGCGCGACTCCAACTTAGGGCCAGCCTTCGTGCTGGCCCGCTTTGTTTTCGGCCAAGGTCAGGGCCGGTCCACATCCACGATGATCAGCGAGATGTTGTCGGTTCCCCCCGCCTTGAGCGCGGCCTCGACCAGTTTCTCCGACGCGAGCGCGGGGTCGAGCTTGAGGATGCACTCGATCGCGCTGTCATCGACCATCGAGGACAATCCGTCGGAACAGAGGAGAAGGCGGTCGCCGCCGGCCAGGTCGCACACGGCATGGTCGGTGTTGGGATGGGGGCCGATGCCGATCGCGCGGGTGATGACATTGGCGTGCGGATGGCCGCGCGCCTGTCCCGGCGTCAGCAGGCCCGCGTCGGCGAGTTGCTGCACATAGCTGTGATCGTGGCTGAGCAGTTGCAGCCGCCCACGACGCAGCCGGTATATCCGGCTGTCGCCAGCCCAGAACAGTGTGCATCGGCCCTGTTCGACATAGAGCCCCGCGACGGTCGAGCCGCAGGTTTCGCCGGATCGGCCGAGCGCAAGTATCTGATCGTTGGCGGCGCTCAGCGCGCTGGCGACCGCCGCCGCGCTGACCGGCCTGCCGTCCGCAGTCAGGGACGCAAGCGCCTGCACCACCAGCGTTGCTGCGCGGTCGCCCCGGCTGTGGCCGCCCATCCCGTCTGCCACCGCCCATATATGGCTTTCCGGGCAGTCGAGAATGCGGTCCTCATTGACCGAGCGCACGCGGCCGATATGGGTTTTGGCGACCGACCGCAGCGCCGGCTGCGGATCGCAGGCGCGCGCGCGCGATGCCCGCATGAACCAGCTCATTTGCGCGCCTCCAACTCCGCCGCCGCCGCGTCATAGGCGGCGACGAAAGCCTGGTTCAGCAGGCCGTCCTCGCTCCGCTCCACCTGCCGCAGCAGATCTTCATGATGGGCGCAGGCGGTTTCCCAGTGGGTTGCAGCGCGGCTCTTGAAGGCGAAGCCTTTCGCCTGCGACGCGGCCTCGATCGTGGCGGGGTCGAACCGGTCGATCGCCGCGCGCAGGGAGGCGCTCAAGCCGGAGAAGGTGGCGATCAGATGTTTCTTGATGTCGCGGAAGGATGCGGCGAGCGCCGCCGGGCCGTCCAGAAAACCGCGGTCGTTCCTCAGCAGCAGGTCGATCGCCAGCCGCTGCGTCGGCGCCCATTTGAAGGGATTGTTGCCTGCCCCCCCGATGGTGGTGCGCGAAAGCTGATAGTCCGCGCGCATCCGATCCCGCTCCCCCATCAGGTCGCCGATGCCGAGAACCATGTTGCGGTAGACAGCGCCCGCTCGCCGCATCACATCTTCCGGGTCCTCCGTCGAGAAGGCGGAGGCGTCGATGCCCGCCCCTTCGCAAAAGGCCTCCAGCAGGGACCCCCCGCCGCTCCGCTCCTGCGGGCCGGCACCGTCGCCCCATTCGGTGGGCACCTCGATCGATGATCCCAGCGGCGGCTGCATGATGAGGGTGCGGTTCTCATCCCCGCCCGCGCCGGCTTGCGCCGCATGGTCGACGGTCAGTCGATAGGGACCGAGGCACACGGACGCGGGCAGCGTCACCGCCACATCGCATTCGTCGGGGAGGCGGGCCCGAGTGTCCTCATCGAACATGCCGTTCGCGCCAAGGCTGCGCAGGATGAGGCCATCGGGCTGGACATGATATTCGCAATGCCAGCGAGAGATTTCGCAGCTGGGATCATGGATCACCCAGTCCGCCTGCGGATCGCGCCCGATGCGCAGCATGCCGTCCTGCAACAGCCGCGCGTCCACCGCGTCGAGCGGCTGGTCCTTCTCGTAGAGCTTGAAGATATACATGGACCCTGCCCTTTCAGGCTGCTTCGCGGTCGCCGCTGGTCGCGGGCGGCGCGATGCGGGTTCGGAGCGCGGCGAGCGCATCGCCGACCGGCCCGCCGACCGATCGCGCCTCCATCTCGTCCGCCATCTGGTTGAAGGCGTCGAACAGGTGCCCCAGTTCGTCATTACGGTTGTGGGATAGGCGAAATTCGCTGTTGCCGCCCGCCGCTTCATCGATCGCCGTGCGCAGACGGCGCAGCGGCAGCGACAATTCCCGTGCGCTCAGATAAGCGATCAGCGCTATCACGCCGACTACGAACAGTGAAAGCGCGGTGAGCAGTGTCCGGGTGCGCGACATCGCGGCGTCGAGCGGGCCGCGATCCATCACGATGTCGACCTGCCCGAAGTCGGCTCCTGCATAATGGACCGTGCGGGTAAAGCGCAGCCCGTCGACGCCGATCGCCGCTTGGTCGACGCTCGCCCGATGGCGGCTGCCGAGCAGCGCGCGGTCGGCCGCCGCCCGGACGACGCCATGATCGTCGGCGATGATGATCTGCCGGACGTTGTGGTCCTTCGCCGCTTCCTCGACAAAGGCCTGCAGGGGCAGCCAGTCCTGCTGCTCCGCCGGCAGGCCGGCATTGTCCGCGATCTTCAGCGCCGTGTTGCGCGCCACGAAGTCCGTCATCGACGCGCCGGATGTCAGTGCCATGTCGGTTATCGTCGCATTCTGCCGGTCGAGCACCATGCCGACGCCGAGCGCCAGCGCGACGGTGGCGGTCGCGCCCAGAACCAGCGGCAGCTTGAACCGCAGCGCCAGCGCTTGGCGTGCGCCGCCGCTTTCCTGCGTCATCGCCTCGCCCTCCCGCTTCAGCGCCTCGGCCAGGCGCGCAGCATCGGGGAAGCGGTCGCCCGGCTTCTTCGCCAGCAGCTTGTCGATGATGAAGCACAGGCCGCGCGGACATTCGCGGACCTGGCCGCGTATGGGGGCGGGGTCCTGCTGCGCGATCTGGATGGCGAGCGTCGCAAGACCGGTGCCGGGAAAAGCAGGCTTGCCCGTCACCATCTCGTAGAAAACCGCGCCCAGCGAGAACAGGTCGCTGCGCGCGTCGACCGACAGGCCCATTGCCTGTTCGGGGCTCATATAACGCGGCGTGCCCATGACCTGCCCGACCTGCGTGCGGTTGGCATCCAGATCATCCTCGATCCGGGCGATGCCGAAGTCCAGCAGCTTGGCGGTACGCCCATGATCGCAGATCAGGATGTTGGACGGCTTCACGTCGCGATGGATGACGCCCCGGCCATGGGCGTAGGCGAGCGCGTCCGCGACCTGCGTGCCAAGGCTCAGCACCCGTTCCACCGTCATGCGGCCTTCGTCGCGCAGGATGTCGTCGAGCGGGCGGCCCTGCAGATGCTCCATCGCGATATAGGGCACGCCGTCCGCTTCGCCGACGTCGTAGATGGTGACAATATGGCTGTGCGACAGCATTCCCGCCGCGCGCGCCTCCGCCAGGAAGCGGTCCACCAGCGCGGTGTCGCCGCGATATTCGGGCTTCAGCGCCTTGATCGCGACGGCCCGCCCGATGCTCGGGTCATGGGCGAGGAAGACGTTCGCCATCGCGCCCTCGCCGATGGGGGCGTCGATGCGATATCGTCCGATCCGGTGATGCTCACTCATAAGGGCTGCGACCTCTTTGCGGGTGAAGGGTGGGCGGGGGAAGAATCAGCGTTTGGTCTTGACGGTGCGGCGGATGCGTTGGGCGCGCTCCAGATCGCGGCGGATCAGCGGATCGGCGGGCGCGAGACTGGCCGCCTGATGCAGCAGCACCACGGCGCGGGCAACCTGCCCTTGATTGAGCGCCGCCAGTCCCGCCGCGCGAAGCTTCGCGGCGCGGGCGGGGTCGGCGGCGGGCGCCTTGGCCGCTGGTCGCTGCGGCGCGGGCTTTGCCACCTCGGGCGGGCGCGCGGCCGGCGGAGCAGCGCGAGGCGGCGGGGGCGGTGCCGCCTTGGGCGGTTCGTCGCCGGGAATGCGGATCGACTGCCCCGGCTTCAACGAGGAGGGCACGGCGATGCCATTATAGCGGGCGAGCGCGTAGAATTTGAGGCGATCGCCTAGAAAGCGGCGCGACAGATCGGGCAGGCGGTCGCCGGGCTGGATGCGATAGGGGAAGGTCTTTGACCCCAAGAGCGCGACCGGATCGGCGGAAAGGCTCTCCAGCAGCGTGGCGGAGGCTTTGTCGGCCGGATCGTTCTTCACCATCTGCTTCAGCGTCTTGCGAGCCGCCTCGACATTGCCCGCTTCAAGCAGGGAGACGACATCGTCGATGCGCTGCGCGTTGCCGATCTGCTGGATGGTGGCGGGCCGCTGCTTGTCGATGGTGCCGGGCGCGTGCGAACAGGCGGACAGCGCTGACAGAAGCGCCGCCAGGGGCCAAGCGGCATGGGGTCGGGAAATGGGCATCCTCGTCATCTTCTTTTCATCATGGCGCGCGCCTGCTGGGCGGGCGGGGAAAGGTCGGTAAGCGCGCGGATGCACGCCTCATCGCGAAGGAGGGCGCGGAAATCCGCCGCCTCCAGCGGCCGGGAGAAATAATAGCCCTGGAACAGGCAGCAGCCGTGGCGCCGCAGCCAGGCATATTCCTCCTGCCGTTCTACCCCTTCGGCAAGGACGGAAATGCCAAGGCCGCGGCCGAGCGCGATGATGCTCTGGCAGATCGCCTGGCTGTCGGGCTGCGTATCGACATGGCTGACGAATTCGCGATCGATCTTGATCTTGTCGAAGCGCAGTTCTTTCAAATAGCTGAGGCTGGAATATCCGGCGCCGAAATCGTCGATGGAAATGGCGACGCCCATGGCTCGCAGCCTGTCAAACAGTGTCCGCGCGCTCGCAGAATCGACCGAGGCCACCGTCTCGGTCAGCTCAAGCTCGAGCAGGGAGGCAGCAAGATCGTGCCGGCGAAGCGTGCGCTCCACCAGCTGGTCGAGGTCTTTCCGCTCCAGCTGATGGGCCGACAGATTGATCGCGATCCTGAGGCCCCGGCCTTCGCTGCGCTCCCACTGGCCCGCCTCGCGGCAGCCGGCGTTCAGGGTCCATAGGCCGATCTCTTCGGCAAGGCCGGCCGACTCCATCACCGGGATGAAGCTGGCCGGCGGGACCAGGCCGCGAACCGGATGACGCCAGCGCAAGAGGCCTTCGGCGCCGCAGATCCTGCCCGTCGCGGCGTTGACGAAGGGCTGGAACCAGAGGGCGAACTCATTCTTCCGTACCGCCTCGCGCAAGTCTTGTTCCAGCAGGAACTGGCTGCGTGCAGAGGCGTCCTGCCTGTCGCACGCCCAAGGCGCGCCATCCTCCGGGCTGGAGAGGCGGGCGATGCCGCGCGCGACTAGTTCCGCAGCGGAGCCATCCTCTTGCTCGCCGCCGAGCAGGACCGATCGGATCTGCGGTGCCATGTCCATGCCGGGCAGGGTGATGCGGTCCTGCAACGCATAGCATATGGCGTCGAGTTCGGGCCGCGCCTCCGCCGGATCGGTGCCCGGATACCAGATGGCGAAACGGGACCGATCGACATGCGCGAGAAAGCGGTCGTGCCCGATCATCCGCTCCATGCGGCGCGCGATCTCCGCCAGAGCCTTTTCCGCCGCTGCTGCGTTGAACAGGCTCAGCCGGTCGAAATCGCACAGCTCGATCAGACCGAGCGTGCCGGCATGGCCCTCCATCGCGCGCATCAGCGGCTCGCGCGTCGGCAGGCCTGATACGCGGTGCACATGGGCGGCGCGGTGATCCAGCGCCGCCAGCCGGGTGCAGAGCGCGTCGATCTGCCCTGCTAGGCGTCCGGCAGGGGATGTCGTTGCCAAGGTGGGCAACATCGGCGCCGCTGCGGCCTGGAGCTTGTCGGACAGCGCGCGCCAGCGCTGCTGCTGCTGCTGCCGCATGGCGAGCGCGCCGATGGCGGTACCGGCAACCAGCGCAAGCGCCGCCTCGGCAACGGCTGATCGAAAGGACAGGATGAGCAGCAAAAGGAGCAGCCCCGCCGCTGCCCAAAGGCAGCGCGTCGCGCTGGGGCGAAAGTTAATCGCGTGAGATGGCGTTCCCGTCTCCATGAGGTGGAGCTAACTGGGCAGGGAACAAGATTCCCTTAATAGCGGGCTTAGCTGGCCCTTTATTGCACTAATGCAGGTTAGTGTCCCGCAGCCGGCGGCCGGCATGCCAAGCCCGCAGCGTTGGCGAAGAATAGTGGATCGTCAGTCACCTAACGCCAGTCCGTGAAAATAGGACTTGAGCGACCGGTTGAGACATGTCGTTCTGACGACGATTTACCGGAGGAGCGCTGCCGTGATTCTGGAGGACTGGGAGCTCTGGGCCTGTGCGCAACAGGTTCTGAAGGATCAGGGCGGCAGGGCGCCCCTGCACGCCGCGCACCGCATCGCCGAACTGACGAGCGCGGGCGACAAGGTCGGCATCGCGACATGGCAGGCCATCGCCAGCCGGATTGATCAGTTGATGGATTATCGTTCCGGACAGCCGCTCAGCATCCAGTGAGTTGTGCTGGCGTCATGGGCTGAATGTCGGAAATAATCTGGCCATGTTCCTGCAAAAGCAGGAATCCGGTCCCGGTGTCTGAACTGCGCTCTCATGAGCCACCGTCTCGTTCGAGTGCTTCTATGGGAGCACGCTGCAGTTCAGTCCGGGAAGAGGAAAGCGCTAATTCATGAAAGTCGGCGGCCGCATGGCGGCCATGGCGCGCATCTGGTGCCGCAGGGCAAGGTCAGGCTGCACGCAGATGGTTTCCGGGCAGTCGCCCCGGAACAGGGCATCTACCGCCTTGCGCATGTCGGGATGTGACCGATGGAATGGATCGCCGGCGTCGTTGGACGTCCTCATTATTCCCTCTCCTGCGAGTCGTTGGAGGAGGAGCATATGGCCCTTCGCGTCAGCATAGAAGAGTCATCCGCCGTCCTGCTCCCTCGCCCTGTCGTCAGACCTATGCCCCCGGCAATAATCCGCAATCGCACGTGCAGAAACGGGCCAAGGCGTGCATAGAGAAATCCTCCCTGAACCGCCCCGCCTCTCTCCCTTGGAGGCGGGGTTTTTCATGTTCGGCCATCGCGATCGCGGCCTGGAGCTATTGAGGGTTATAGCGGTGGATATAGGCTTGGGTTAACTCACGGACATAAGACAGTTCTTTCGCACAATGATTGCTTCCGCAACAAATGTAGGTGGTGTCGTCGCGGAACGACCATCGGGAAGCACCAGTTGTGATAAGGCAGGTTTAGGCCTGCAGGCGACCCAAACTTCCCCGCCTCTATTTGAGGCGGGGCTTTTTGCGGAACCGGGAGCAGCGGCAAGCGTATTGAGAAGGCTCCGCCTCCTGATCGAGCCCCCCGCATGAGGCGGGGCACTTGTGCAACAGCCCCTCAAGCTTCCGCCTTGGGTCGGTTCATCGCGGGACCCAGTTCATGCAGCAGGCAATCCACCACCTGCTGCACCTTGGGCAGCAAGTGACGCCGCTGCGGATAGACGGCCCAGATCGGCTCGTCGTCCGGCTGCACATCCTCCAGCAGCAATTCGACCATGCCGTGCTTCAGATAGGGAATGATGTAGAAATCGGGCAACTGGCAGATGCCGAGCGCAGCGACGCAGGCCTCCATCACCGCATGCCCGCTATTGCAGCGGAATCGTCCCCGGGGACTGTGGATCACTTCCTGGCCATCGACCTTGAAATGCCATGTGGCGGCCGTGCCCGCGATACATTCATGGCTCCCCAGCGCCTCCACTCGTGTGGGCCGGCCCGCCGCCGCCAGATAGCTGGGCGCTGCGCAAGTATAGAGGGTGCGGGATGCGACCCGCGTGCCGATCAGGCGCGCATCGGTGACGGTGCCGGTCCTCACCGCCAGATCATAGCCTTCGCCGACCAGATCGATCACGCGATTGGACAGGTCGATCGAGACATTGAGGCGCGGATGCCGCATTGCGAAGCGGCGGATGATGGGCGCCACGAACCGCTCTCCCATGGCGGTGGAGCAAGTGACCCGCAACTCCCCCTGGGGCTCGCTTTGATCGCTGATTAGTGCGATCGCCTCGTCCCGCTCCTGAGCGATCCGCGCGCAGCGCTCGTAGAAGACACGGCCAGTGTCGGTCAGGCGCACCGTCCGCGTGGTGCGGTGGAAGAGCTGCGCCTGCACCCGTTGTTCCAGCGCCATGATCGCCCGGCTGACATGGGTGGTTGATACTCCAAGCGCCTGCGCCCCCCGTGTGAAGGAGCCGCTCACGGCGACGCTGATGAACTCATCGATCCCGTCCCAGCTGGCCATGATTATCCCCTTCCTGAAAAAATCCTTTGCCGAATGACGATATTATCACGCACAATTTGTTTTGCTACGCAGCAGACGTGAGAGGAAAAGGCAAACCACGGTCTTTCCGTCCGTAGCCGATGACCCGAGGAGTGAGACATGAAGAGCCGCGCCGCCGTCGCTTTCGAAGCGAAGAAGCCCGTCGAGATCGTCGAGGTGGATCTGGAAGGGCCGAAGGCCGGCGAAGTGCTGATCGAGATCATGGCGACCGGCATCTGCCATACCGATGCCTATACATTGGACGGGTTCGACAGCGAGGGCATCTTCCCCTCGATCCTCGGCCATGAAGGCGCGGGCATCGTCCGCGAAGTCGGCCCCGGCGTCACCTCCGTGAAGCCCGGCGACCATGTGATTCCGCTCTACACTCCCGAATGCCGCCAGTGCAAAAGCTGCCTGTCGGGGAAGACCAACCTCTGCACCGCGATCCGCGCGACGCAGGGCAAGGGGCTGATGCCCGACGGCACGACCCGCTTTTCCTACAAGGGGCAGCCGATCTTCCACTATATGGGATGCTCGACCTTCTCGAACTTCACCGTCCTGCCGGACATCGCCGTCGCCAAGATCCGGGATGACGCGCCGTTCGACAAGAGCTGCTATGTCGGCTGCGGCGTGACCACAGGCGTCGGCGCGGTCATCAACAGCGCGAAGGTGACGCCGGGCTCGAACGTCATCGTCTTCGGCCTTGGCGGCATCGGCCTCAACGTGCTGCAGGCGGCGCGCATGGTGGGTGCCGACCGCATCATCGGCGTCGACATCAACGAGGGCAAGGTGGAATGGGGCACACGCTTCGGCATGACCCATTTCTACAACCCCAAGGGCAAGAACACGGCGGAAGTCGTCGCCGATCTGGTGGCGCTGACGGATGGCGGCGCCGACTATACGTTCGACTGCACCGGCAACACCGAAGTCATGCGCCAGGCCCTTGAGGCCTGCCATCGCGGCTGGGGCGTTTCGACCGTCATCGGCGTTGCGGAAGCGGGCAAGGAAATCTCCACCCGGCCCTTCCAGCTCGTCACCGGCCGCGTCTGGCAGGGTAGCGCGTTTGGCGGCGCCAAGGGCCGCACCGACGTGCCCAAGATCGTCGACTGGTATATGAACGGCAAGATCGAGATCGACCCGATGATCACCCATGTCCTGACCCTGGAGGAGATCAACAGGGGTTTCGACCTGATGCATGCGGGGACAAGCATCCGTTCCGTCGTGGTTTTCTGATGGAGACGCTCTCGGCCAACCGCGCCTTTGGCGGGGTGCAGGGCGTCTATCGCCATGCCTCCAGCGCGACGGGCACGGACATGACCTTCTCCGTCTTCGTGCCGCCGCATGAGGCCGGCGCAAAGCTGCCCGTGGTCTGGTATCTGTCCGGCCTCACCTGTAGCCACGCGAACGTCACGGAAAAGGGCGAGTTTCGCGCCGCCTGCGCAGAGCTGGGGCTGATCCTCGTCGCGCCCGATACCTCTCCCCGCGGAGAGGGCGTGGCGGATGACCCCGACGGCGCCTATGATTTCGGCCTCGGCGCGGGCTTCTATGTCGACGCGACGCAGCAGCCCTTCGCGCCCCATTATCGCATGTGGTCCTATGTGACTCAGGAAGCGCCCGCCCTGGTGGCGGAGCATTTTCCGGCGGACATGGCCCGCCAGTCGATCATGGGCCACAGCATGGGCGGCCACGGCGCGCTCACCATTGGCCTGCGCCATCCCGACCGGTTCAAGGCTGTGTCGGCCTTCTCGCCCATCGTCGCACCGTCGCAAGTGCCCTGGGGGCAGAAGGCGCTGGGCGGCTATTTGGGCAGCGACAGGGCGGCCTGGCGCCAGCATGATGCGGTCGCGCTGATCGAGGATGGCGCGCGCCTGCCTGAGCTGCTGGTCGATCAGGGCGATGCCGACCAGTTTCTGGCCGAGCAGCTTCGCCCCGAACTGCTGGAGGCAGCCTGCCGGGCGGCGGGGCAGCCGCTCACGCTGCGACTGCAGCCGGGCTACGACCACAGCTATTATTTCATATCCACCTTCATGGCCGGTCATCTGCGCTGGCATGCCGAGCGATTATTCGCGCCTCAAGACCGCGCGATCGCGTCCCAGTCCCCTTTCTGAAGAACACCACCCCGCGTCCGGGCAGGGCGCGGGCATGGCGATCGAGGACAGTCTTCTGATCCGCCGGCACAACGGACCAGATCGGCTGCCGTTGTTGGCTGAATGGCCTTATTCGAGATAATGGGTGCGGAGCGCGGCCAGATCGATTTTCGACACCCCGGCTTGCTGCGCCAGATAAGTGTCGACCGATCCCCATTTCTTCTCGATCTCATCGAAAGCGAAGGAGAGGAAAGCCGTGCCATCGGCCGTCTTGAGCGGTTGGGGCTTTGACGCTGTTGGGCTGCGCTGGAAATCCGCGAACATCAGCGCGACCGGATCGTTTCCATGCGCCGCAGGATCGATCTTCGGCAGTTCCCATTCGGGCCGGCGATAGGCTGTGGACAGATGATAGTCGCTCAGGATCACGTCGCGCGGCACGCCGAGTGCGGACAGGATCATCGCGGTGACGAAGCCGGTGCGGTCCTGGCCGGCCGAGCAATTATAAGCGACCGCCCCATCCTTCGCGAGCAGGTCCTGGAACACCAGCCGCAGCAGCGGCGCGAGCGTGAGCGGCATGGTGCGATAAACCCCTTCGCCATTGCCGGGCATGGGGCCCTTCAGCAGCGCCTTCATCGAATAGCCCACCGCCTGATAGGGCACTCCCTCGATGCGGCTGGGGGCAAGCATGCGCTCCTCGCTCGATCGCAGGTCGACCAGATGCGAAAGCTTGAGGGCGCCGATCTGGCTGAGGTCGGTGTCCGTCAGCATCGGCTGGCCGCCGGACCGATAGATGAGCCCCCAGCGCACATGCTTGCCGCCGGCCGCGGGATAGCCGCCAATGTCGCGGAAATTAGAGGCTTGTTGCAGCGGCAGCAGTCGTTCCGCCACGCGCCTCGTCCGACCGGTCTTGGTATCACGCAGCAGGATATAGGCGCGCTCGCCTTCGCCAACGGCGAAGCTTTCGCGGCCATCCCTGTCGCCCTTCGACATCAGTTTTGCCTCTTCGGGGCGCGCGGCGGGATTATGGGAGAGGAAGATGTCGACCGGGTCCCCGTCCGACCAGGTGACGGTCAGTTCCGTGGGTGCGGAGCGCGTGACGACAGGCGAGTCTATGGTGCCAGCCATCGCCGTGCTGGCGAACAGGCCGGTCAGGAGAGGCAGGATGAAGGTGCGTATCATGGCAGATCTCTGTCAGCAGGTGTGGGAATATGCGTGGCGCGGGCCATGAGCATGGCTGATGGCCCGCGCCTTGTCATCAGAAGCGTATGTTCATTTCGCCGCCGAAGGTGCGCGGCTCGTTGAAGAAGCCGCTGACACCTGAAGTCGGGCTGAGCGACTTGTAGAAAAGATGCTGCTCGTTGAAGAGATTGCGCGCCCACAAGGCAAGGCTCATCTTCGCATCGCCATGTCCGAGGCCGATATCGGCGAGCGATAGGCGGCCGTTCACGATGAACGACTTCTCCCCCTTGGGCTGATAGACGTTGGCCGGGCTGTTTGGGCCGACATAGACCGGGTCCGTCGCGCTCACATAGAAGCCGCCGTCATAATTGCCATCCAGATGCGCCCGGACGGTGAAGCCCTGCATCGGCAGATCATAGTCGATCGCGCCACTCGCCGAATATTTGGGCGTATAGGTCTGATAGATCGGCACGGCGACGGTGCTCAGCACCCCGGCCGCGTTGGGGAAGGGGTTCACGGTCGCCGGGATGCGGACATATTGATAGGCGTAGGAACTCGACAGCGTCAGTCCCTCCAACGGGTTCACCGTCAATTCCGCCTCGATGCCGTGCAAGCCCCCCTTGCCCGGCGCGTTGATGGTCGATGACGTGGTCCGGGTGGTGCGGACGCCGCCGGCTTCGAACGGACGGCTGAACTCGACCTGAATATCCTTGTAGGTCCCGGCGTAGCCCGCGATGTTGAAGCGGGCATGATGGTCGAAAAATTCGGTCTTGGCGCCAATCTCGAAGATTGAGACGGACTCCGGTCCAAAGGCGTCATATTCCTGCGATCGTGAATTGGCGCCGCCGGACTTATATCCCGTGCTCCACTTGCCGTAGACATGGACATCTTCGCTGAGGTCTATGGCGAGACTGACCATCGGGTCTACGCGCGACCAGGAGACATCAAGGCCGATATCGCCCGCAACCCCGTTTCGGTCGATCGGCGCGGCGTTGTTGACGGTGGTGAGCGCACCCTTCTTGCTGTCCTTCGTCCAGCGCAGGCCACCGGTCAGATGGATGGCATCGTTCATCAGCGGTGGGGTCCAGGTTGCCTGGCCGAAAGCGCCGATGCTCTTGGTGGTTACATGGCTGGCGCGGTCGATCGGCTGGGCGTCATAGTCGATCTGCCGCAGCACATAGCTCGAACCGCCGGCGTCGGTGAACTGGCTGGTGTTGAAGGCCTGCGCATTGTCGCGCACCTTCTCGCGATAATAGAGCGCGCCAGCGACATATTTCACACGGCCAACCTCGCCGATCGCCTGAAATTCCTGGCTCCACTGATTCTGCCAGAAGCGGGCGAGGCTGTAGCGGGCGAACTGCACATTGGTGAAATTGCCGCTCGCGTTGGACATGGAAGTCGCGGCCGACCCATTGTCCCATTGGTCCTGGCTAAGCTTGCGATAGGAGGAGATGGACTTGAAGGTGAGGTCGGGGGAAGCATCCCATTCCAGTGTCAGCCGATGGCCGTGCACCCGGCCGACGCTCGGCTGTTCGGGCACGCCCACATTGGCCGTGCGCACGCGATCGGGCTGGACCGTCGCCACCGCGGCCTGCCGGTTGGTGCCCGGGGCGATCAGGTTGAGTTAGAGCGAAGTCGATTCATCCTTCGAAATGTCGAACGAATAACCCGCGCTGAAGTTGGGTGCAGGCTGCCAAAGCGCTTCCAGATGCAGGCCCTGCTTGTTATATTGGTTGAAGCCCTGCGCGCCTTCCAGCGGGTTCTTCACCAGCGGATCGCGATGGGCGACGACGCCGTCGATCTTGACGCCGATATCGTTGAAGGAGGGCAGGTCGACATGGATTTCGCCCTTGTAGGTGCCGAAATTGCCGACACCGCCGGTTGCGTTTATGTGGAATTCGCCCGACGGCTTGCGCGTCACGATGTTGACCGCGCCGCCTTCGGTGTTGCGGCCGAATAGCGTGCCCTGCGGCCCTTTGAGCACCTCGATATTCTCGATGTCGAACAAGGCGGTGCCGAGGCCCTGCGCGCGGCCGAGATAGACGCCGTCGATATAGACGCCGACGCCCTGATCGCGGGCGGGCTGGTTGCCGTCCGACAGCACGCCGATGCCGCGAATGTTGACGATCAGCGCCGAATTGCGAGCGTAGAAGGGTGCAATCTTGAGCGACGGTATCGCGCCGTCACCCAGGTCGATGAGCGAGGTGACGTGCCGGTTGACCAAGTCCTCATTGCGCATCACCGACAGTGAAATGGGCGTTTGCTGCATGTTTTCCGCACGCTTCTGCGCGGTCACCATGATTTCAGGCAGACTTTCGGCGGCGGCATCGACCGCGGCGGCAGCCGCTTCGTCCGCCGCGAAGGCCGTGGCCGGCACCAGCAGAATGAGGGCGAACGCCGTGGTTGCCAGCCAGCTATGCTGGAGTGTCATGATAGGTCCCCTATATGGATGCGACCCGCCTCGCGGGGGTGGGCTCAAGGGCGCCGACTAGGGGGCTATTGTTTCGTCCTTACGAAGCTTTGATGTCCGTCTTGCGAAATCTCGATGTCTATTTTGTTGCCAACATCGGTTCACGCGGAGGCGTAGGCACCCTCATCTGCATCATTGCGGTTATTGGCTCCCGGAACGACCCGCAGCACGATGAAGCCCGCGACCGCCGAGACAAGGGAGCCGAGCAGGATGCCAAGCTTTGCCGCATCGCCCTCATGCGGGTGGGCGGCAAAGGCGAGGCCGCTGATGAAGAGGCTCATGGTGAAGCCGATGCCGCACAGCAGCGCGACGCCATAGACTTGCGGCCAGCTCGAATGTGCCGGCCGCTCTGCCCAGCCAAGGCGGGACAGCAGCCAGATGGTGCTGAATATCCCCAGTTGCTTGCCCGCGAAAAGGCCCAGCGCGATGCCGAGCGGAACCGGAGCGGCGAGATCGGGCAGGGTAAAGCCGCTCAGCGAAACGCCCGCATTGGCAAAGCCGAACAGCGGCACAATGGCGTAGGCGATCCACGGATGCAGGCCATGTTCGAGCCGGTACAGGGGCGAATGCGCATCGTCGGGCGCACCCGGTGTCTTCCTCAGCGGCACGGTCAGGGCAACCGCAACGCCGGCCAGCGTGGCATGAATGCCCGACTGCAGGACGCAGAACCACACGCCGCCGCCGATCAGCAAATAGGGCCAGAGGCTGCTCACCCCCGCGCGGTTGCACAGCGCCAGGCACAGCAGCCCGCCCCCGGCGAGGACGAGCGGCAGCATGTTCAGCTGCGTGCTGTAGAATAGCGCGATGATGAGCACCGCGATCAGGTCGTCGATGATTGCCACGGCCGTCAGGAAAATCTTGAGCGAGCCCGGAATGCGTCGTCCCAGCAGGGCGAGGACGCCCAGCGCGAAGGCGATGTCGGTCGCCGCCGGGATCGCCCAGCCGCGCAGGCCCGTGGCATCGCCCCGATTGACCGCGATATAGATAAGCGCGGGAAGGATCACGCCCGCACCCGCCGCGACCCCTGGCAGCAGCCGGTCGGACCAGCGGGATAGCTGCCCGTCCAGCACCTCCCGCTTGATCTCCAGTCCCACGATCAGGAAGAACAGCGCCATCAGCCCATCGTTGATCCAGTGGAGGATGCTGAGACCACCGGCCTCGACATGCAGCGCATGGAAATAGCTGCCCGCCAGCGCCGAATTGGCGACCAGCATGCCTGCGGCGGCAGCGGCCATCAATATGATCCCGCCTGCCGCTTCGGTCGCCAAAAAGGCGCGCATCATCGAAAAGGGGCGGGCGATCAGGGGAGGGCGCATGCGGCGTTCCTAACCGTCCCGACCGCTGTGGGCCACCCGAAAGTCTTGAAAACAATATCCCGTGGCAAGCCGCTGCCGGCCCTTCGCGGCGACGCTTTCCCCTTGTGTCGTGGCCCCGATAGGCAAATAGTAAGGCATGATCGTGCCGGAGCGCCCCTCGACCCTGGCTGCCGTCGCGAGCCATTATGACGAGCTGGACCCGGCCTATCGGCGGATATGGGGCGAGCATGTCCATCACGGCTATTGGCAGCATGGCCATGAAACGGCGGCGGACGCGGCGGCCGCCCTCGTCCGCCTGGTGGAGCAGGCACTCGCGCTCGAACCGGACCAGCGGGTGTGCGACATCGGCTGCGGCTATGGCGCCACCGCCGCCGATCTGCTGAAGCGCTACGATATCAGCATCACCGGACTCACCGTGTCGGCGGCGCAGCACCGTCTGGCAGCGGGGCGAGCGCCCGGCTTCACCTGCCTGCTGCGCGATTGGCTCGACAATGGGCTGGAAAGCGCAGCCTTCGACCGCGCCTATGCCATCGAAAGTTCCGAGCATATGACCGACAAGGACCGCTTCTTCGCCGAGGCGCGGCGTGTCCTGCGGCCGGGCGGCCGGCTGGTCGTCTGCGCCTGGCTGGAAGGCGAGACGGCGACGCCATGGCAGGTGCGGCATCTGCTGCTGCCGATATGCCACGAAGGGCGGCTCCCCAGCATGGGCAGCCGCGCTGATTATGCAGAGATGGCGGCGCTCGCCGGCTTCGAGCTGATCGGCTATCAGGATATCAGCCGGCAGGTGGTGCGGACCTGGCAGATCTGCCTCGGCCGCTTGCTGAAGCGCCTTCTGACCGATGGCGAGATCAGGCGGCTCGCCTTCAGCCCCAGCACAACGAACCGCGCCTTCATGCTCAGCCTGCCGCGGCTGATCATCGCCCTCCGCACCGGGGCGATGCGCTACGGCATTTTTCAGTGGAAGGCGCAGTCGCGGTTGATCAGGTCTGAGTGACCGTCACCCCGGACTTGATCCGGGGTCCCGCTTTTCCTCTGAAGTTGCGAGGGCAGCGGGACCCCGGGTCAAGCCCGGGGTGACGGGGAAGATGCTTTCGTGTAAGACGATCACGCTTTAGCCCGCCCGCGTCCAGCGCCTCGACTGGCAGATGAAGAGCACGCAGCCCGTCACCTTCAGCGACCCGTCGGGACTGACCTGCAGCGTCGAGCGATAGCTTTTTCCCGTCTGCGGATCATAGGCCCGGCCATCCTTCCACACGGCGCCGGCGCGGGTGAAGCCCCACAGACTGACAAGACCCAGAAGCGGCCGCTGGCGCAGCGCCGGGTCGGGATTGTTCACGTCCGTGCCTGGAACGTTCGGACGCTTGTCGAGAATGCGGACGATCCGGCCGCACATGCGGGTGCCGCATGGCTCGATCCGCACCAGCCCCTTGCGATCGTCGGTCAGCCACAGGCCGGAAATGTCCGGTGCGGGAGTGGCGCCGCTGGCGAGCATGAGCAAGGACGCAGCCAGAAACCCCATCTCATTGGTCCTTCGTCATTCTGTTTGTGATAGGATAGCCCTCTCGGGAGGAAAGGGCCATGGTCAGTCTGGCGGAGCGGTCGCGGCAGGAAGAACAGATGGACGCGCCCGGCCTCGACCCTGCGATTTACGAGCAGGTTCTTCACGACCTGGCGCGCGTCAACCGCTGGACCTTCACCGCCTGGCCCACCATCGCCTTTCTGAACCGCGCGGTCGGGGAGGCGCGTCGTTTCCGCTTGCTGGATGTGGGCTTTGGCGATGGCGACATATTACGGGCCATCGGCCGCTGGGCTGTCCGGAAAGGGATCGATGCGGAACTGGTCGGGGTCGACCTCAATGAAAAAAGCCTGGCCGCCGCGCGAAGCGCGACCCCGCCCGGCATGGAGATCGATTACCGCGCAGGTGACTATCTGGACCAGCCCGAGCGCTTCGACTTCATCATCTCGAGCCAGGTCACGCACCATATGACCGACGCTCAACTGATGACCTTCCTGCGGCATATGGAGGCGCAGGCACGGATGGGATGGCTGGTTTGCGACCTGCACCGGCACCGCTTCGCCTATCAGGGCTTCCCGCTGCTGGCGCGGCTGCTGCGGGTTCATCGGATCGTGCGAGAGGACGGCCAGCTATCGATCGCCCGCGCATTCCGCCCGGCGGAGTGGAGGGAATTGCTGGTGCAGGCGGGCATCGCGCCCGATCAGGTCAGGATCGTCCGGCGCTTCGCCTTTCGCCTCTGCCTTGAGCGCGTGCGCGGCAGTCCTGCCGCCTGAAGCGTGAGCGTCTTAGACGGAAGCATCCGCTCCTTTTGCGTCACCTGGGCAAAGGCCGGGGTTACGGCCACTCAAACATGATCATAGTCCAACTGCCGACGCCCATGCTCTTGATCGCGGCCGGCAGCGCTAAAGGACCGTCAGGAGCCGACCCGCATGGTTCTCGATAGGCTGCGCGGTGCGCAATTGGCGCGCTTCCGATCATGGCCGCGGCGGTCCCGTCCACAGATGAAATCGAGCGCTTACAAGTATTTCTGAATTGAAACGGTTGGAAATTTCTTGTCCCTTGGCCAGACGTGATGGCGCCCTGGGCTACCAATCCGCCTTTCCAGACCCGGCTTTTTGATGGCGTGCCTTCGAGCGCGCGAGCCGGGTCGCATGAACGAGGCAAGACAGACATGAGCGCTGAACTTTCACATGGCGGGCTGGCGAAGCGCCGCTGGATCATCCTCGCCGCGGCGCTGCTTTTGCTGGCGCTGGTCGCGGCCTTCTTCGCCGCGAGGCCGGGCGGCAAGGACGATCTCCCCGTGCTGCGCGTCGGCAACCAGAAAGGGACGACGCGCTCCCTGCTCGAAGCGTCAGGAGTGCTGAAGGACCTGCCCTACCGCATCGAATGGTCGGAATTCCCCGCGGCGCAGCATCTGCTGGAAGCGCTGACGGCAAACGCCACCGATGTCGGCCTGGTGGGGGACGCGCCGTTCCTCTTTTCCTATGCGGGCGGATCACCGCTCAAGGTGATTTCGGTCGCGCAGCTTGGGACCCAGGGATCCTCCGTCGCGATCCTCGTTCCCAAGGATTCGTCGATCAGGACGGTCGCCGATCTGAAGGGCAGGAGGGTCGCGACCGGCAAGATATCGATCGGCCATTATCTGCTGCTGCGCGCGCTGGAGCAGCAGGGCTTGACCGCGCGTGACATCCATCCGGTCTATCTGTCTCCGGCTGACGCGCTGAGCGCCTTTTCCGCAGGTTCGGTCGACGCATGGGCGACTTGGGCGCCATTCCTGGACGCGGCGCTGCTGCAGGGGAAGGCGCGCGTGTTGGTGGACGGCTCAGGGCTGGTAACTGGCTACGGCTATCATGTCGCAACACCCGAAGCGATCGAGCGGAAGGCGGACCTGCTCAGGGATTTCTCGGGCAGGCTCGCAAGAGCCTATGAGTGGGCGAACAGGCATGAACGCGACTATGGCGAAGCGCTGGCGAAGGTGACCGGGCTGCCGCAGCAGGTTGCGCTATCCTATGCCCGGCGCAACAATCCGCGCAGCGTGCCGTTCAGCGACGCGCTGGTCCAGGATGCCCGGCAAGTGGTGGCGACGATCGGCAGAGGGCAGGTCATCGCCGTCGCCGGCAAGGATGTCCAGGACGCATTCGACCCTCGTTTCTTCGCGCGCTGATGGGTCAAGCAATCCCGATCGATGGGAAGCAATGCGTGTGAGACATGTCTCTACTTAGCCTTCGGCTGTCGATAACGGGCAAGGGCGACATCAGGCTGCACTTCATGGTGGCATCACGCCCGCAGGGCTCGCTTCGTTATAGCGAATGCCAGTCCTGACCGGTTTCATGCGTGGCGAAAGGCCGCCCGACATCGTCGACCTGCCTTGGCGGTTCAGAGCGTCTGGACCGTTTCCCGCGCCAGTTCGGCGAGCCGATGGGCGGCCTTGTCCAGCTTCTCGCCCGATCGCAGGATCGCGGCGACCCGTGGCAGTTGCGGCAGCCGCTCATGCTCCAGCGCTTCGCTGTCGCTCAGGAACAGATGGGTACGGCAGGTGACGCCCAGGCCCGCGCCGACCGCGGCCTTCAATGTGGCGAGGTTCGGCGTTTCCACCGCGATGCGCCATTGCAGCCCCGAATTTTCAAGTTCGCGGATCGCTGCCTCGCGAAATCGACAGGGTTCTTCGAGCACGGCAAGCGGGATCACCTCCCGCTCCGCCAGCGCCGCGTCTCCATACCAGCTCATCGGCGCCACCGTCACTGCATGCGAATCATTGGGCGCGGCAAAGCCCAGCACGATGTCGAGTTCGCGCCGTTCGAGCAGCGTCTGCAATTCGGCCGTTCCGGCAACGCGGGCGTAAATCTGCGCTTCGGGATGCAGTTCGGCAAAACGGGACAGGAGCCCGCTCAAAAGGCTGTCGGCGAAATCCTGCACCATGCCGATGCGGGCCGGACCGGCGAAGCGGCCGGCGCTGACGGCAGAGATCGCCTCATCATGCAGGGCCAGCACGCGCCGAGCATAATCCAGCAGAACCTCTCCCGCCGAAGTCAGGTTCAATCGCCGCCCCTCGCGTAGGAACAGCGTCTGCTGCACCAGCTCCTCTAGCCGCTTGATCTGAAGGCTGAGCGCGGACTGGGTGACGAACACCTGTTCCGAAGCATTCAGCATCGAGCCCGTGTCGACGATCGCAACGAAGCTGCGCAGCAAATTGGTAGGCAGATTGACCGGCATGCGAAATCCTTGGGTGAAGACAATGGTGCCGATCCGCCGCAGGAACCGGGGACGGTCTTATCAGGGCCTCTTATATATCAATCAAATTAGTAGAGATTTAGCCGCGCGAAATAAAACTACGCCCGAACGACCCGGCGCTTCAAAACCCCGCGGATCCGGGTCCCTCCGGCGGAGGAGCTGTCGATATGAGCAATGCTCATCGATCGGCCGGGTAGAACTTAATTGATTTGGTAGAGAAATCATGTTGGGCTTGCTCCTCCATTTTGAGGAGCCAGTGAATGACGGCTGCAGCATTGCGACGAAGCGGAGCCGGAGCATCGCCGCCCCAGAGATTTTCCCTGGCGCGGTTCGGCGGCCGCTGGCTTTCCCCGGTCGTGCTACTGCTGCTGTGGGAATTAGGCTCTCGGACCGGGCTGATCCCCGAGCGCACGTTGGCGGCGCCCTCGGCCGTCATCGGCACGCTTGTGGACATGCTGCTTTCGGGTGAGCTGCCGTCCAATCTGCTGGTGTCCTTCGCCCGTGTCGCCGCAGGCCTGCTGCTGGGCATCGGCCTTGGTGTCGGCCTCGGCCTGACTGCGGGGCTCTCGCGCGCCGGAGAGTTGGCCGTCGACCCGATCATGCAGATCAAGCGCACGATTCCCGTGCTGGCGCTGACGCCGCTCTTCATCGTCTGGTTCGGGATCGGCGAGACACCCAAGATCGCGCTGATCGCCTTCGCCTCCATTTTCCCGGTCTATCTCAACCTCTACAGCGGTATCCGCAGCGTCGACCTGCGGCTGCTGGACGCGGCGAAGAGCTTCGGCCTCAGCCGCACCGAGCAGATCTGGCACGTCGTGCTGCCCTCGGCGCTGCCTTCGCTGCTGGTGGGGCTGCGCTACTCCCTTTCGGTCGCCATTCTCGTCCTCGTCGTTGCCGAGCAGATCAACGCCTCGGCCGGTCTTGGCTATCTTATCAACAATGCCCGCGATTTCATGCGGACCGACGTCATCGTGGTCTGCCTCATGGTCTACGCCATTCTCGGCCTTGGCGCCGACTGGCTGGTCCGCGCCGTCGAAGCCCGCGCCCTGATCTGGCGCCCCAGCATAGTGGAGCAATAAGCATGGACGCTCGTCGTGGATTTTCCGTCTTGCGCAGCGCTGCTGCCCATGTCCACCTGCCGCATCCCGAACCTGTGGTAAGGCTGCGCAATTTCGTCCGCCGCTTCGGCGCCAATACCATCATCGATGGCCTGGACCTGGACATCGCGCCGGGCGAGTTTATCGCCCTGCTCGGCCGGTCGGGATCGGGCAAGACGACGCTGCTCCGCACGCTCGCCGGGCTCGATGAAGTGCGTGGACAGGATGTGGAAGTCCCCGCATCGCGCGCCGTCGTGTTTCAGGACGCCCGGCTGCTGCCGTGGAAGCCGGTGTGGAAGAATGTCGCGTTGGGCCTGAAAGGCGAAGGCGCACGTGACCGCAGCGAGGCTGCGCTCAAGGAAGTGGGGCTTGGCCATCGCCTCGACGCCTGGCCGCTGACATTGTCTGGCGGAGAAGCGCAGCGCGTGGCGCTGGCGCGGGCGTTGGTGCGCGAACCGCAATTGCTGCTGCTGGACGAGCCCTTCGCCGCGCTGGATGCGCTCACCCGCTACCGTATGCATGATCTGGTGCTCTCGCTCTGGCGCGCGCACCGGCCCGCCGTGCTGATCGTCACCCATGATGTCGAGGAAGCCATCGCGCTGGCCGACCGGGTGCTGGTGCTCGACAAGGGCCGCATCATCGCGCAGGAATGCATCACTGCGCCGCGCGGGGAACGGTCCGGCCTGTCGGTGCGGCTGCGTGAGAAGCTCCTTTCCTATCTCGGCGGCGACGATCATGGCGAGGGAGTGCTGCCTTTCGCCCCCATCGCAGAGGCGGCCGAATGAATGCCGTCACCGCGATGGACCGGCCTGTCGCGGTCGCACGCCTGCGCGGTTTCGTCACCGCTTTTGGCGACCTTCTGGCCGCGGTTCGGGATGAAAGCGCCATATTGGAAAGCGGCCGGGCGCTGCTCACCCGGCTGATCGCGCAGGACGACTGGCTGCCCGAAGAATTCGCCCGCGCCCATCCCGATCGCTATCAGCAATATCTGCTCCATTGCGACAGCCGCGAGCGGTTCAGCGTCGTGAGCTTTGTCTGGGGACCGGGTCAGTCGACGCCGATCCACGATCACAGCGTCTGGGGGCTGGTCGGGGTGCTGCGAGGCGTCGAGAAGGTCGAGCGCTTCCGCCGCTTGCCCGCCGGCGGACTGGGGGCGGAAGGCGAGGATATTCTGCGCGCAGGCGAGGTCGATGCCATCTCTCCGCGCGTCGGTGACATCCACCGCGTGACCAACGGCCTGGCCGACCGGCCGTCTATCAGCATCCATGTCTATGGCGCCAATATCGGCGCGGTCGAGCGGGCGACCTATTCGATCGACGGCACGCCAAAGACATTCATTTCGGGTTACGCCAACAGCGTGATCCCCAACCTTTGGGACAGATCGAGAAACGCATGACCATAGACACGCTGGAGCGCACGAGCGAGCGCATCTTGCTCGCCACACCGCAGGAGATCCGCCGCGCGCTGCTGATCGGCAGCGAGATCGCGCTGATCGACGTGCGGGAGGAGCACGACTTCGCCCAGGGACACCCGCTTTTCGCCGCGCAGATCCCGCTCCGCCGGATCGATGAGGAGGCGCGCTGGCGCATCCCCCGGCTGGATACGCCCGTCATCGTCTATGACAATGGCGAAGGACTGGCACACAAGGCGGCGGTGCGGCTGGAGGCGCTTGGCTATAGCGACGTGCGCGAACTGGACGGCGGGCTGGCCGGCTGGCGGGACGCGGGCTACGAACTGTTCGAGGATGTGAACAGCTATTCCAAGGCCTTTGGCGAACTGGTCGAACATCGCCGACACACGCCCAGCCTTGCGGCCGAAGAGGTGCAGGCGCTGATCCGGGAGAAGGCGGACATCCAGATTCTCGATGCACGCCGCTATGAGGAATATAACACGATGAGCATTCCGACCGGCACCAGCGTGCCGGGCGCGGAACTGGTGCTGCGCGCTCGGACGATCGCACCCGATCCGGACACGACGATAATCGTCAACTGCGCGGGCCGTACCCGGTCGATCATCGGCGCGCAGTCGCTGGTGAATGCGGGGGTGCCCAACCGCGTCTTCGCCCTGCGCAACGGCACAATCGGCTGGACGCTCGCGGGGCAGGAGCTGGAAAGCGGGCAGACGCGCGTTGCACCCGAGGTGGACCATCTGTTGACGCAGGAGGCCCGCGTCCATGCCCGCGAGGTCGCCTATCGCGCCGGGGTGAAACGTATCGGCTGGGGAGAGCTGGAGCAGCTCAGGGCCGACAAGGCGCGGACCCTCTACCTCTATGACGTTCGCCAGCCGCGCGAATTCGAAAGCGGCCATCTGCCCGGATTTCGCAACGCGCAAGGTGGACAGCTGGTGCAGGAAACCGACCATAATGCGCCGGTCCGTGGCGCGCGCATCGTCGTTGCCGACGATCTGGGGCCGCGGGCGGACATGACTGCCTCCTGGCTCGCGCAGCTAGGCCTGGAAGTTTACGTGCTGGACGTCGATTGGTCCGCCGTGACGCTGGAGAAAGGGTCCGACGGCGCGCCCACTCCGCGCGGCCCGGAGGGGCGGTACAAGCGCCCCTATGAGGGCACCGACAATAAGGCCGCCGCGATGCAGGCCTATCTGGATTGGGAATATGGCCTCGTCGCCCAGCTGGAGCGCGACGGCACCCACGGCTTTTTCGTCATCTAACATCAGGAGGACGCGGCATGAGCGTCAAATTCATCGGTTATATCGGCTTCAACAACGGCTCCGAAACGCAATCGGCGGTGCGCAGCCGCGCGCTCGACAAGACTTATGTGGAAGCGGCGGCGAAGGCGCAGGAGGAGGGCGGCTTCGACCGGGTGCTGATCCCGTTTGGGTCGAACAGCCCGGAAAGCCAGATCGTGGCGGCGCATGCGGCGGCGATTACCAGCAGGCTTGGTTTCCTGGTGGCGCACCGGCCCGGCTTTACCCAACCCACGGTGGCGGCGCGCCAGCTTGCCACGCTCGACCAACTGTCGGGCGGACGCGTGGCCGTGCATATCATCACCGGCGGCGCGGACGAGGAAATGGCGCGCGATGGCGACACGGGGACGGTGAAGGCGGAGCGCTATGCGCGCACGGACGAATATCTCACCGTCTTGCGCCAGGAATGGACCGCCGCCCAGCCCTTCGACCATCAGGGCAAATTCTACGACGTCAAACAGGCGTTCAGCGCGATCAAGCCGGACAATCTGCCGGTCTTCTTCGGCGGATCGTCGGCGGAGGCGGTCGAGGTCGCCGGTCGTCATGCGGATGTCTACGCGCTATGGGGCGAGACGCTGGAAGCGGTGCAGGATACGGTCCGCCAGGTGCGCCGCTCGGCCGCGCGCCATGGCCGCGACCCGGGCTTTTCCCTGTCGCTGCGGCCGGTCGTCGCCGATACGGAGGAGGCCGCCTGGAAGCGCGCGGCGGAGATTGAGGAGCAGGTGCGGGAGAACAGGGTTGCCGCCGGCCTGCCGATCACCGGCCATCGCCCGCCCAATGCCGGGTCGCTCCGCCTGCTGGAAACCGCGAGCGCCAACCGCCGGGACAAGCGGCTTTGGACCGGCGTTGCGGCATTGACCGGCGCGGCCGGCAACAGCACGGGCCTGGTCGGCACGCCGGAGCAGATCGCGGACGCCATGCTGGATTATTATGATATCGGCATCGATCATTTCCTGATCCGCGGCTTCGACCCGCTGGAGGATTCGGTTCTATACGGCAGGGAATTGCTGCCGGTCGTTCGCCGCAAGGTGGCGGCGCGGGAGAAGACCCGGCTCGCGCTGGCGGGCTGATATGGGCAGGAAAGCTGGCACCGTCGCGGCGGTGGTTCTGGTAGCGGCGGCAGGCCTTGGCCTTGCCGCAGCAAAATTTCGCGGCGGCGATGACAAGGTGCTGCGCGTCGCCAACCAGAAGGGGCAGGTCAAGGCGATGATGCTCGCCTCAGGTGTGCTGAACGGCGCGCCCTATAGCGTCGAATGGTCGGAGTTCCCCGCTGCCCAGCCGTTGCTGGAGGCGGTGGGAAGCGGCGCGGCGGACCTCGGCCTCGCCGCTGACGCCCCGTTCATCTTCGCCTACCAGAGCGGTAGTCCGGTGAAGGCGATCGCCGTGCAGGCACCCGCCAGCCAGGCGGGTGAGGCGCTTGCGATATTAGCCAAGAAGGGATCGCCGATCCGCTCGGCGCAGGACCTTGTCGGCAGGGCGGTCGCCACCACGCGCGGTTCGATCGGCCATCATCTCCTGTTGCAAGCGCTGGAGCGTGCGAACATCTCCACGAGCAAGGTCAAGGTGATCTTCCTGCCGCCGCAAGACGCCAAGGCCGCGTTCGATAGCGGCGCGATCGATGCCTGGGCGACCTGGACGCCCTACACCAATGTCGCGGTCAAGGAAGGCGCACGGGCAGTCGTCGACGCGAAAGACTATGGCTTGCCGCTCTATATCGACATCGCCCATGCCGCGTCGATCGTACCCAAGCGGGCCCTGCTGGCGGACTTCCTTGCCCGTGAGGCGAAGGCGGTGGCTTGGGCGCGGGCCCATCCCGACGCGTTCGCGCAAGTGCTGGCACGGGAAACGGGGCTGCCGCTGGACATTGCGAGGGCGAGTTTCGACCGCAATAACCGCCTGTCTCAACCCATCGACGCCAAGGTCATCGCGCATGAAGACGACATCGCGCGCCGTTTTCAGAAGGGCGGGCTGATCCGGGCGGAGCGCCCCGTTGCCGAGGCATTCGACCGGAGCTTCGGCAAGGGCGGCTGATCCCGCTGCCGATCGATCTTCCTCGGGGCACAAAAGCAACTGGCCGGCGCGGATGTCCCGCCGGCCAGTCGGGAGAGAGAGCGGGGGAGTAACTGCCTAGCGCGCGATGACCGGCTGGTCGGAAGGCACGCCGACCGCGCCGCCGCCAAATGGGCCGTTATTCTCGACGCAGACCCGCTCGACCCGCTCGTGCAGCAAGGGCTTCCCCGGTCGGTTCGCGGGCTTCACATCATAATGCCAGCCGTCGGGCTTGTCCGCTTCGGTATAGCGCTTGACCGGGATCGTCGCGGTCCAGGGGCGGGAATAGACGGTCGGATCGGTAAAGGTTGCGACATAGTTGAAGCCGCCGCCCTTCGGATCGAAGATATAGCGCTCAGTCACTCGGCCATTTTCGCTGATGAAATCGCCATAGCGGCCGAACAGCGCCTTGCCATTCTGGTTTTGGACATCGACCACCAGCACATTGCCTTCCCAGTGGCCGCGCGAGTCACCATTCCACAATTTGATCGCGCCGGGCAGGTGCGGTCGGTTGTCGAGCGGGATGATGCGCGAACCTGAATCGAACAGGAACACGACATAGTTCGGGAACTGTCGGACTTCGAAGCCATGCCACATGTAGGATTTGGGCACGCCCGCCGGGGCGCAGCGCGCCAGCGGCTCGATGTAGCGCGGCTTGTTGGGTTCGGGGAAGTTCTTGGCGAAGTCCTCCTGCAGCGCCCGGGCGGTTGGCAGATAGGGGATTTGCCCATCAGCGGGATCGGTCACGCGGCTCGGCGCCCGCTGGTCGCGCGGCAAGTTCGCGACGTCGGAGGGCTCACCGGGAGGGCCAGCCTGCGGGTCTGTGAAATTGCTGTGGTTGGAAATGGTGTTGGAATAGAAGCCCGAAATGTCGGGCTGCCCGTCCGCCAGCTTGGCTCCGGCCCAGGCGCCTGAAGCGATGACGGGCACCGTCTTCTGCCAGCGGATGCCGCCGCCATTTCCTGTGGCTTGCGGGCTCTGGGCATGAGCGGCAGGCGCCAGCGCCAGCAAGGCGCCAGCCAAGACTTTGCTCGATCTCATTTAACCTCCTTGTGCGGATAGGCCTGCTCATAGGGCAGGGTGAAGCAATAATCCTCGATCAGCTGGAAATTCTTGTCGCGACGGCGATTGAGCAGCAGCTCGATGGTCCAGGGCTTGGTGAAGACCTTGGGATCCTCGATCGTCGCGCGATAGCTGATCGTATCCTTGTCGACATAGCTCCAGCGCTCCACCACATGGAGTGCGTCGCTGTGGTAATTACCGGCGCGATCGAGCCATGTTTCCTCGTTGAAGCCGATGACGTCCACGACCAGCGTGTCGCCGTCCCACTTGGCACGGGAATCGCCCAGATAATAGCCGTCGTCCGTCTCGGTCTGGTGGCCAGTGCCGTTGGTGAAGATGGTCCGCACCTGATGGCCGAACTGGTGAACCAGCGTCAGGTCGCTGTCGCGCTGGAAGATCTGGAAGGGCGCGGGATAATAGATGCCGCGCGGCGTGCCCGCGACCCAGCATTTGAGGCGGGGATCTTCCTTCCCCCGTGCGGCGAAGTTGCGCTGCTTCTGGGCGAGGGCTTCAGGGCGATAGGGGATGACGCCGCCCTCCACCACGCCCGGTCCCGGCGGCGCATCGTGGCGGCCGGCATGCGGCTCCAGGTCATAATCGGCCTCGCTCAGCGTCTGCCAGATGCCGGAGAAGTCCGGATGGCCGTCAGTGCGGCGCGGGAGCTGGCCGGTCTGGGCGTCCGCCGCGACGCCGGTGAAGGCGATCGCGAGCAGGGCGGTAGCGGCGGCGAGGCGGCGGGCTTTTGTGATGATCTGCCCCATGTCAGCGCCTCACGGGAGCGTCGGGCGCGCTGCCGGTCTGCACCTTGCGCCCGCTGTCCAGCGTGATCGTCGCGGCATAGCCGAAGGGGCCGCCATTTTTCGCGCGGTAGCCGCCGATGCGGATGTTGGTGCCGGGCTTCACATCCTCCTTGCTGAGGCCATTGGTACGCAACGAACTGGGCGTGCCGAATTCGAAGCCCCAGTTGGTGACCGAGCCGTCCTTGTTCTTGACGTCCAGATAGATCCAGCTGTGCGGATTGACGAAGCGCGCCTTGGTGACGACGCCTTGGATGGCGAGCGGCTTGGCGGAGTCGAACTCCGCCGCGAAGGCGTGGTGAGCGATGCTTTGCGTCGCCCAGCCGCCCGCCGCCGCCAGCAGCGCGGAAATTGCAACAGTGCGCCAGTGATGATGTGCCATGAAGCCTCTCTTTAAAATTGCGTGCGGAGAAGGGCGCCGATGTAGCGGCGAGCGCCGATGCCGTCGTAGCCGACCGGCGCGGTGTTGCTGAAATCGTTGACGCTGGTGGTGTAGCGCGTGTCGAAGAGGTTCTTCGCGACGATGCTGAGTTCCGTTTTCGCGCCGCCATGATCCTTGATGATGCCGATCCCGGCGTCGGTCAGATTATAGCCCTTCTGCAAGCCATAGTCGGACAGCAGCTGCTCAAGATTATGGCGCGAACGATAGCTGTTGTTGGCAAAGGCATGGACCGCCCAGCCCGAAGTACCGATGTCGCCGACATAGTTGAAGCCCGTGATGATCGTCCAGCGCGGCGCGCCGACGACCTGACGGCCGGTGTTGTTGCAGAAGGCGACGGTGGTTGGGTAGGAGCGGGGGCAGGTCGCGGTTGACCAGTCGGAATAGGTCGCCTTGTTGTATGCGCCGCCCAGCGTCAGGCTGAGGCCGTCGATCAAGGCCAGGGCCGCATCGAATTCTACGCCGCGAGCCTTGACCCCGGGTATGTTGCCGAGGCGTGAGCTATAGCCGGTCGAGGAGGATGGATCGACTTCGCTCGTCACATTCTGATAGTCGCGCACCTCGGTGTAATAGGCGTTGAGGTTCAGGGTCAGCGGGCCGAACTGCCCTTTGAGGCCGAGTTCATAGTCGGTCGTCTTTTCCGGCTTCACGTTGCGGCGGGTGCCGTTATTCTCGAACGCCACCGCGCCCGACTTGCCGCCGCCGCTCGCCGAGGCATAGATCAGGATGTCGTCGGTGAGCTTGTAATTGGGGTTGATGAGCCAGGAGATCGAATCGTCATCGATGCGCTCGCCGGTGATCGTGGCGAAGTCGCTGCCCAGCTGCGCGCTACGGATCGCGTCGGCGGTGGCATTGCCGGTCGAGACGATCGGCGCGCCGTCCGAACGGAAGGAGGTGCGGGTGATGTTGCTCTTCTTCTGCTCGCGCGTGTAGCGGATTCCGGCGGTGATCGACGCGCGATCGGTGACCTTCCAGTCGAACTGGGCGAAGGCGGCCTGGCTGTCGGAAATCGGCTTCTGGTTGGAGATGGCGAAGATGTTGGCGAGCGAAGCACGCAGTAGTTCCCGGCCAGCCGCGGTACTGCCCAAGCTATTATATTGCGCATTGGTGGCATAGAAAGCGCCCGCATCCGCGCCGTACAGGTTGCGGCTGGTGGTGTCGGTTTCGATGCGGAAGAAATAGAGGCCCGCCTGATATTGGATCGACGGCGTCAGCGCGCCAGAAATGCGGAATTCCTGCGAGAATTGCTCGGTATCCACCAGCGTGCCGCCGCGCGCGATGGCGAAGCGGGTCTGTTCGCTGTCATTCTTCGCGTCGAAATGGAAGGTGCGATAGGCGGAGATCGACTTGAGTTCGAACGCCCCCGTGTCCCAGGTCGCGATGATCGAACCGCCGCGATTGCGGGTGATCAGCGGCTCGGCCTGATCCATGTCGATCGTGGTCCACGACCCGATGATCGGCCTGTAGCCGCCGAAATAGCTTCGCGCGAGACGCGTGCTGTAGGTGGTCGTGCGCGCCGACCCGTCGTTCAGCGTAGCCGGATCGACCATGAACGGCTTGGTGTTGCTGTTCTCGTTCGTCTCGGCGGAATCGAAGTTCAGGCGCAGCGAGAAATTGTCACTGGGCTTGAAGAGCAACTGCGCCCGGCCGCCCCAACGGTCGCGCTCATGCCAGTGGCCGCCGCGCGTGTTGACGTTCCGGATGTCGCCTTGCTGCTTGTCGACGAAGAAGGAGACGCGAAACGCCAGCGCGTCGTCGACCAGCGAATTGCTGTAGGATCCGCGCGCCTTGAACGAGGGCGTCGAAAGGCCGCCCTCCAGCTCGATCACGCCTTCCTGGCTGAAGGAGGGAAGCTTGCTGGTATATTTGAGCACGCCGAGCGAGGTGTTCTTGCCCAGCAGCGTGCCCTGCGGGCCGCGCAATATCTCGACCTGCTGGAGGTCTGTGAAGTCCTGATAGGTCATGCCGACATGGCCGAGGAACACGTCATCGACGATCACGCCGACGGCCGCTTCCATATTGTCGTTGCCGCTGGTCCGGCCGATGCCGCGCAGCGACACGCCGGTGCGCCGGGCGTTGGGCGTGGTGGCGGTGAGGCCGGGCGCCCGCTGCGTCAGATCGGCGATGGTGAAGACGCGCTGCTGCGCGATCGTCTCGCCGCTGAGGACGGAGATCGGAATGGGAACGTCGTTGATATCCTCAGCCCGGTTGCGGGCGGTGACGACGATGGCTTCGGCAGAGTCCACGGCAGCCTCTGCGGCGGCGACGGGCGCCTGCGCATGGGCTGCGGTGGTGGTGGAGAGGAGAAAGGCGGTCGATAGCAGCCCCGCGCGGCGCTGCTTGCTGGTCAAAGACATGATATAATCCTGAAATCGGGAGAAAGGGGGTCGAGCGGGCGATTATTTGCCCGGGCGGTCGACCCCATGGGTCAGGGTTGCGATGCGGTAGACCGCTCCCCGTCCGACGACATAGAGTTGCGAGCGATCCTTGCCGCCGAAGGCCAGATTCTGCGGCGCGCGGGGCAGGGGAATGATACCGAGCGCCGCGCCGTCCGCACCGAAGACCTGTACGCCTGCGCTGGTCGCGACATAGACGCGGCCGTCGGCATCGACGGTGATGCCGTCCGCGCCGCTGCTGGGGCCGTTCGGCGTCTCCTTGTAGCCGGCGAGCTTGGCGAAGTCGCGGCGGTTGGAGACGCTGCCGTCCGCCGCCACGCTGTAGGCGATCAGCGCTTCGCCGGCGGTGTTGGCGACATAGAGCGTCTTTTCGTCGGGGCTGAGCGCCACGCCGTTGGGGCGGCGGATATCGTCGGCGATGAGCGAAACCTTGCCGCGCCTGTCGAGCCGATAGAGGCCGGTCTTGGCAGGGGCGGCGCCGGGCTGGGGGGCGACGCCAGGATCCGTGAAATAGATATTGCCGTTGCGCGCGGCGGCGAGATCGTTGGGACGATTGAAGGGCTTGCCTGAGTAACTGGTGGCGAGCGGCTTTGCCTTGGGCCCAAGCACGGCAATGGCAGAGGGGGATGTCTGTACGGCCAGCAGGTCGCCTGCGCCGTTCACGGCCAGCGCGTTGGCCGAGCCGGTCTTTTCCAGATAGGTCGAGACGCTGTTATCGGGTGCGATGCGCACGATCCGGTCGGCGCGGTTCTCCGTGAACAGCAGCGATCCGTCCTTCAGCAGGACCGGGCCTTCGGTGCCCTCGAAACCCTCGCGCACCACGTCGATGCGGGTGTCGGCGGCGACGATGCCGGCTATGGCGGGCGTCACTGCCTTCTTGCCCGAGAGGAAGCCGCCCTGCGCCGCATAATCTTCCACGCCGACCGCACCGGCCACCTGGAAGCCGGCCTGCGTCAACAGCGCCGCCGCTTTCTTAGCCCGGCCTGCATGGTTGGAAACCGTGACCAGCTGGCGGTCACGCGGGATGAAGGCGCTGAGCCGGCCGAGCTCTGTAGGCTGGATGTTGAGATAGACGGGCAGGCCGCCGATCGAGCTGATCTCGTCAGCGCGGCGGACGTCGATGAAGAGTATCTTGTCCGGCTGGGCAAGCAGCGCATCGACCTTCGCGCGATCGAGCACGGCCACGGCGTCCTGTGCAGAAGCGGCCTGCGGTGCGGTTTGCGCGGTTGCCGCTCCGCTGCAGGCCAGCATTGTGGCGGCTGCACTCAGTGAAAGGACGGAACTGCTGAGGAAGATATTGCGGATGCGGGAATCGATGATCATTTCTTGCCCCTATCTTATTGTGGATATGGCGCTTCGATAGGGAGGCCGGTGTCACTGAAGAACCAACTTGTCGTTCTACCTTTATGACAATATCCGATTTGGACTTTACAGGTGCGTGCCAACGACTTGAAGCGGGCTGCATGGGGATGCGCTCGCCTTTGAAGATGGAAGCCAAGACTTGGAAGGGCTAGCTGAAGCCGATCCATCGACCTGCCGCTGCGACCGTGACCCAGGCAAGGGTTGTCGCGAAGGCGAGCGGCTTCAACGATGCATCGGCGCTGTCCGCGCCGCTCCTGATGTCGCGGACACCTGAACCTAGGGCAGGCAGCACCGTGGCGGCAAGGATGCTGTTTCCGAGCCAGCCCGAGGCGAGCGAACCCGCACCGTCCTGCCCGATCCCGTCGAGCGCGAAGAACCATGCGCCGAAAGCCACGGCGAACAGGCCGATGATCGCGGGCCGACGCTGCGGCTGGCTGGCTGCGGCGAGGATGCCCGCGCCCGCCAGGCCGATCAGCATGGCGCCGGAGTTCAGCCCCTGCGTGCCGGCGAACAGCAGCAGGCTTCCGCCCCAGAGGAGCAGCGCGAAGGCGAGGACGGCATTCTCCCGAACGGCGAGCCGGCCCGTCCGCACCTGACGCAGCACCACATGGCTGAGCAGGATGGCGGCGAGCAGCGCCACCATTTTGATGAAGAAGGCGCCGCTCGGCAGCAGCGTGCGCGTCATGGTAATCGCCATCGCGACGCCGGTGCCGATCGTGCCGACCACGCCCGTTACATACCAGGGCCTCAGTGCGCGCTCCACGTCGCGGCTGCTCATGTCCGGCAGGATCATGCCCATGAGGCGCAGGTTCAGGCCCAGCACCGCGCCGCCCAATATGGCGAGGAACAGGAGATGTCCGGTTTCCACAACAGCGAAAATCCAGGCGATCTCGTTCACGGCGCGGATGACGGGGACGGTCGCCAACGCCTCTGCGGCCGGCTGGATCGACGGGGCGATATCGCGCAGGTTGACGGTCATTGGGCAAGCTCCGGCTCGATGGCGGCAAGGGTGACGGCGCGCTCCGAACATTGCGCCGCAGCTGCCACGAAACCCTGCGCACCGTCGCAGGAGAACCAGTCATAGGCGGCGAAACGGCCGGCGACGATGACCCCGATCCACAACGCCAGCGAAAAGGCGGCGGCGCGGCGCGCGGACGCCGGGGGACGCGGCTGATCGTCCCAGGCGGCGCGGTTCGCCTGCACGCAATAGTGGAAGTAGAAGATGTTGATGGCCGCCGCGATCAGGAAGACGAACTTCAGCCGGAAGACGATATTGTGGTAATAATCCAGCGGATTGGCGAAGAACAGCGCGCTGCCCGTCAGCAGCATCACGATGAAGCCGCCGATCGTATAGGGCAGGAGCGTGTCGGTGACCTTCGATACCGGCGTGGTGCGGAAAACCGCGCCCAACAGCCGCAGGTCGACGAACAGGATGGAGCCTGCGAACAGCATCAGCGTCAGCACATGTGTCCCCTCCAGCAACATCCACAAGCGTTCTGATCCCTGAAGCTGCGCGCTCCAGGAACTATCCGAAATGGCGTGCCCCGTACTGTCGAACGCTGCGCCCAGTTTGAACTGGAGATAGGCCAGAAAATTCGAGAGCATGTCCACTTACCCGTTGCGCGGTCCCGCGCCGGTTCTTGTCCGGATGCGGGGCAGCTGAATTGGTGACGCGCCCGCCCCCGGCAGCGGTCGAGGCTCGCGTCTTTATGACGGTCGGAAATAGGAAAGGGCTCCGCCAAACCGAACGAAGCTTTCGGCATATCCTTATGATTATTTCTCCTAATGTGCCTGCTGGCCGATGCTGCGAACGGCATGCTAGGGGCGCGGCATGAGCCATAAACAACTTTTCAGCCATGCTCCGGGGCGGGGCCGCTTCGCCCAACGGGCTGTGCCGATGGTCCGGGCGATTGCTGCCGCGGCGCTTCTCATGGGCTTTGGCGGCGTGGCGGCGGCCAAGGATCACGTCGTCAGGATGATGAACAGGGGCGCCGACGGCGATCCGATGGTGTTCGAGCCAGCCTTCCTGAAGATCGCGCCGGGCGATACGGTGACGTTCACGCCCACCGACAGCGGCCATAATGCCGAACTGATCCCCGCTCTTGCACCCGTGGGCGCTCCCCCGTTCAAGGGCGCGATCAACCAGAAGCTGGCCGTGCGTTTCACCAAGCCAGGCCTTTATGGCTATAAATGCCTGCCCCATGCTGGAATGGGCATGGTCGGTCTGGTTCAGGTGGGGACGCCGGTCAACAAGGCCGAAGTCGTAAATGAAAGCGCCAAGCTACCTGGTCTTGGCAAGAAGAAAATGGCGGAGCTGCTCGCGCAAGCCAAATGAGTCCCGTGCACAGGGCTGAAAGGCACTTTCCCTCACGCCTCCGCCTGCTGCCGCTGAACTGCGCGCGACGTTGCCGCGTCATCCAGTTCGAGGGCGAAGCGGCCTCCCATGTGCAGGGCGTGAGCAAGCGCTTCATCGATAAGGCCAGGAGGTAAGGTCATCGACCCTGCGGATGCAGTTCCTTGATGAGTTCGATCAGTAGCCGCAGGCCCGTTGGAACCTGACGTCTGCTGGAATAATAGATATGATATCCCGAACTTGCGCTGGACCAGTCCTCCAGCACGAGCTGCAAGTGGCCGCGTTCGAGATGCGGCTGGAAGATCGCCTTGTTCCCGTACATGAGTCCCGCTCCGGCGAGGGCGAGCGCCATCATCGCCCGCCCGCCAGCTACCGTTACCTGGCTAGGAACGGTAACGGCGATCTCGCGCTCGGGCCCGTCGAACTCCCAATGGTAGATACGGTCATCGCCAAGCCGGAAGCCAAGGCATCGGTGGTGCCGCAGGTCATGGGGGTCCTTGGGCGCGCCGAACTTCTCAAGATAGGAGGGGGCGGCGGCGACGCCCCAGCTGATGTCCGATGACAGCCTGACCGCGATCATGTCGTCGGGCACCGTGCCGCCATGGCGGATGCCTGCGTCGAAACCCTCCCCGACGATGTCCACCATTCTGTCGGCGACGACCACATCGACCTCGACCTCCGGATAGCGGTCCATGAACAGGGGTAGCACGGGCGCCAGCAGCAACTCGGCGGCATCGCCAGGCACGTTCAGCCTGATCCGCCCTGCTGGAGCATCGCGATAGCGGTTGAGCCTTTCCTTGGCCTGATCGATCGCTTCGAACGGTTGCGCGATCGCGCTCCGCAGTTCCTCGCCAGCCGCGGTCAGCGTGACGCTGCGGTTGGTCCGGTTGAACAGCCGGACGCCCAGCCGCGCCTCCAGACCCTTCAATGCATGGCTGAGCGCCGATGCACTGACGCCGAGTTCAAGCCCCGCCAGTCGGAAGTTCCTGTGCCGTGCGATGGCTAGGAAATAGGAGAAATCGGCGAGGTCGGAACGGTTTACAGGCATGCGCCTACTCTGGGCCACCCTCGCTCCGACTGCAACGCCTGGGTTGAGAAGCGTTCTTGAAGCGTCCCGTCGCGGGGTGCGAGCTATGATCGCCAATCAACGCTTATTCAGAAATGATGTACAAACGTCATGCCATAAGTCGCCGGTCGTCCGGCATAGCGGGTGACGATGTCGTAGCCGGAGACAACATTGCTCCAATAATAACTGTTGAAAATGTTTTTCCCCCACAAAAATGCCTGCCAGCGTCGATCGGTGCTGCGGATGCCAATCTGTCCATCCACCAATGTATAGCCGCGGATGCAATAAACACAGCTGGTCACGGAGTCGTTGATGGTGCTGGGGTTGATCCTGCCGCCAGGCGTCGAGATGGTGCTGGACCGCATGTTCACATTGGCTCCGGCGAACAGTGTGATGGCGTCGCCGAGCTGCCTTTCATAATTCATGCCAAGAGAGGCCTGATGTTTGGGGGTATAGGGGATCTCGGTTCCGGAGAAATCTATGCCGACGTCGCCGCCGGCATTCACGCCCACATAACGGTCGATTGTCGCATCCAGATAAGTATAGGCTGCAGTGGCGGTGAGATCCGGTGACAAGCGGATTGTAAGTTCGGCTTCCGCACCCTTCACACTTGATTTAGGTATGTTCTGAAGTACATCCAGCTGGCCGAATATCGGGTCGTTCAATTTCGTGCGCAGCTGTTTCTGGCTGTAATCATAATAGAAGGCGGCGACATTGGCCTGCAGCCGGCGATTGAGAAGGCTGGTCTTCACACCCCCTTCATAGGCCATGACCGCCTCCTGCCGGGCCGGATTATACTGCGCCAGATTGGAGCCTGATATTGTTGGAAAGCTCCCTGCCTTGTAGCCTTTCGACACGTTCAGATAGACCAGCGCGCCCCCTCCCAACTTATAGTCAGCACCTAGGCGCCAAGATATATTATCCTCCTTCAATATGTGCCGATATTCGGCCAGCGCGGCGAAAGGGGCATAGTTCACCACTGGCGCGAATGTCGCCGGGTTCAGGTTGAGCGATGCGCACTCGTCGGGCGTGTAGGTGCCCCGACCCGGGCCTCCAAAGGCCTCACTGAATGCAATGATGAGATTGCCGTAGATGTAGGGAGGCAACGGATCGCCTTGGCAGATGGCCGCCTTGTTTCGGGAATTGGTATAACGAACGCCGGCTTTGAGCGTCAGATTGCCTGCGACATCCGCCTCGATGTTGCTAAATCCGGCAATGTTGCGCATGTCCTGGTTGTTCCGCACGTTCAGGACGTCGATCGGTGCTCCGAACAATGCGTCGAACGCGATGCGGGCCGAAGAGTCAGGGTAGTCGAAAAAAACATTCTGATCGACGCTGTCCTTCGAGAAATTGCCTCCAACAACAAAGCGCACAGGTTGACCCGGATCATTTGCGAAGCGCAGTTCCTGGTTGAAGCTCTTGATCCTGCCAACCGTCAGGGCTGCATCGAAGGATCGCAAGGCTAGTCCGTCCGTGTCGTTACCTTGTCGCATTTTATAGTCGGTATAGGCGGTGATCGACGTGACCGTTCCGAAGTCACCGATGTCCAGGTCGCCGCGCAACGAAAGTTGGTACAACCGATTGTCGGCAAAGGGGATGCGATGGTCATAATAGACTGACCGGCTCGTCCAGTCGCCCGACCGGGGATTGAGCGCGCTGAACGGCGTGGAGGCGACAGCGGCGTTGCGATACTGGCCGGGTGGGTCTGACAGGTTTTCGTTCTGGAACTGCAAGGCGATGAACTGAGCGGCCTGCGTCTGGCTTTTGTCCTTCCAGCCGTTTGCGTTGAAAAGCAATCGCAAGCCCGAACCCGCATCATAGCCAAGTTGGAGGCGGCCCATATAATTGCGCACCCGGCCGTTCCTGTCACGGTGTCGGCTGTCGCTGACCTGCCAGCCGTCGGCGGTTTCCATGCGCCCGGAAAACCGGGCAAGGAGCGTATCGCTCAGAGGACCGCTGACGAACCCTTCCAGGTCCAGCTGGTTAAACCGGCCGTAGGTTGCCTGGGCGCCCGCCGTGAAGACTTCGGTCGGCTTTGCCACGATGTAATTTATCGCCCCGCCGGTCGAATTCTGGCCGAATAGGGTTCCTTGCGGGCCCTTCAATATCTCGACACGTTCAAGATCGAAGGTGGAATGGTTGGTCAGAACGGGAAAGGAGAGCGGGACTTCATCCAGATAGATGCTCACCGATGGATAGGCGCCGATTGAGGTTTCATAAAAGCCGACGCCGCGCAGAGTGTAGACAGGCGTACCATTGGGTGCACTGGCATAGGATAGGCTCGGAACCCGCGTGGCGATCTCAGCGAGGGAACTGATCTGCTGCTGCTTTAATGCGTCTCCGCCTAGGACCGCCGCAGTGATCCCGACGTCATTGAGGCGCTGCTCGCGCTTGTTGGCGGTCACGACTATGTCGCCGAGCGCCTGCTCATCGACCCGATCGGGGGTTGTCGCGCTGTCGGGCGCCTCTGGCGCGCTACTTGATGGCTGCGCGGCGGCTCCCGAACTGACCATCAGCGTCGCCCCGATGGCGAACGGCGCAATCTGCGCAAATCCCCGCATATCATCCCTCCTGCGTGTTTATGTGACGTGCAAGCCGTGATTGATCCGATCTGCTGCGTCGCCAGCTTGTTGGCAGATGGCTCGGCCATGAAAAATCCCCCGACAAAGGGACATGCTGGGCCTGGCTGTTGCACGGCGGGGAAAGCACCTGCGCGCTGCGCGTGAAGCGGGAACGGGAAGGGTCGGGTTGATCGCGGCGAGCGGAGGGAGCATGATTTCGGGTCAGATAATGACGAGCGGCCAGGAGAGGTTATGATCGGAGAACGCGCGATCGGAAACAGCGTGCTGTGGCCGAAAAGGGCGCAGGCTTCCTCTTTGCAGGATGGCCGATTTCATGGCCTCATCGCTGCTATGGGATCAAACCGCTTTTATGGATCGCTCGCCAATACACTCTCCGAGATCGGCGGCGTTGAGCATATTCACGTCTTTCTGATCGAAGACAGGCGGCCTACCGTCATCGCGAGCGCCAGCCATGACGGTGGTCGGCTGGCCGCGCAACAGTTTGAAAATTACATGCAGCGGAGCCTGTGGCGTCACGACACGACATTGCAGCAGATCGACAGTGTCAGCCAGGGTGAGCCTCTGCTCTTGTGGACCGATGCCGCCAATGTCCCTTGCCGCGAGCTGAGAGAGCATTGGGAGCAGGAAAAATTCGCAGAGCGGTTGCTGTTCTACAGGCGGGGTGATGCGGTAAGCGTCGCGCTGACGGCTGTGCGCGTCGGGCGGGATCGGCCCTTTACGCCGGCGCAGATCGACAGGCTGGCGGCGGCCTCTGATGTGGTGCTGCCCATGCTTGCCCGCAATTTGGGCCTGTGCCGTCAGCGTGAGAATATCGTCGCTGCGCTGACGTCCCTGCCACTGATTGAAACGGTACTGAAAACCGGACCGGTTCACCTGCCGCCGCGCGAATTGCAAACCTGTGCGCGACTTCTTTATGGCCTTAACGCGAACTCGATCGCAGCGGATCTTGGGGTGGGGGTGGAAACGGTGTCCTCCTTCCGGAAGCGGATCTACCAGCGCCTGTCCATCGGCTGCCACCGCGAGATGCTATTGTGGTATCTGCGCCTTTATAACGACCTGGATCTGGACACTCGCCTCGACTGAGCCGCAGCCAAATCTTGTGGCGGTGGCGTGCCACAAATTCTTGTCCCCCTGTTTGGGGATTTAGGGCCTTTCGAGAAAGCGCGATCCTGTCAGCCGAAACAGCCGTCCGTGAACGGCGGTCGAAAGAAAGGCGAAGGCGCGGCGGGAGGATGGGTGAGTTCGATTATATCGTGATCGGAGCGGGTTCGGCGGGTTGTGTCCTCGCCACCCGGCTTTCCGAAGATCCGCGCAACCGGGTCCTGCTGCTGGAGGCCGGCCCCAGCCCTAGAAGTTTCTGGCTGGTCGCTCCGGCAGGCCTTGCCATGCTATTTCATCATCGGCGGTTCAACTGGCGGTTTACAACCGAGGCGGTTCCGACGCTTGGTGGTCGCCAGATCTACTGGCCGCGCGGCAAGACGCTCGGCGGCAGCAGTGCGATCAACGGTATGGTGTACATGCGCGGCCACCCGGACGACTTCGATCATTGGGCTGAACTCGGCAATGCAGGCTGGAGCTGGGATGAGGTGCTTCCCTGGTTCCTCAAGTCAGAGGATAATGTCTTCGGCGCCGATGGCATGCACTCGTCGAGCGGCGAAATGTATGTGAGCGATCCTGTCATCCGCCATCCCTCGACGACGGATTTTCTGAACGCGGCAACGTCCTTGGGGATCGAAGCCATCAAAGAACTGAACGCGCCGCCTCATGAAGGCGTTGCCTATCAACAGTTCACCATTCGCGGGGGCCGCCGTGAATCCAGTTATACGGCATTTCTGCGCCCCAAGCTCAACCGCCCCAATTTGCTCGTGCTGACCGATGCCCTGGTGCACCGCATATTATTGTCGGGCGGTCGTGCGACGGGTGTCGAATATAGTGTCAAGGGCAAGGTTCAGTCCGCCCGTGCTGGTCGCGACGTCATCCTGAGCGCAGGGGCCGTTGGGTCACCGCATATCTTGAACCTTTCGGGGATCGGCGACAGCCCGGATCTGAGCCGGGCGGGGATCCCCATATTGCATCACCTGCCGGGTGTCGGGCGCAATCTTCAGGATCACTGGAATGCGCCGTTCGTGCTCCGCGTCACGCCGGAAAGCTCCTACAATGCCTCTCTGCGCGGCTGGCGCAAATATGTGGAAGGCGCGAAGTACCTCCTGTCACACACGGGCTATCTCGCGATGGGAACTTCGGCGGTCAGTGCCTATGTCCGCAGCGGACCGGACCAGAAGCAACCGGACCTGCAACTGGCGCTTCGGCCGATGACATCCACCTTCCTGCCTTCCGGCAAGGCTGAGGTTGATCCTTTCCCCGGCATCAGCGGCGCGACCGTGCTCGTCGGGCCAAAGTCGCGCGGGCATATCGCCGTCCGCTCTCCAGATCCGAAACAGGCTCCCGCCATCCATCCCAATTATCTCTCGCACCCCAGCGACTTGGATCGATTGCGCGCCGGCATTCGGCTGATGCGCCGCATATTGGCTTCCGATCCCATGGCGCAGCGCATCGTTGCTGAGCTCGCGCCCGGACCCGAAGCAGTCACCGACGAAGAACTGACGGCTTACATGAGGGAAAAGGGCGGTACGTCCTGGCATCCGGTAGGGACCTGCAAGATGGGTCCGGCGAACGACCCGGAAGCGGTTGTCGATGCGCGGCTGCGGGTGCGAGGCATAGAGGGTCTGATCGTCGCGGACGCATCAATCATGCCCCGGATCACGTCGGGCAATACGCATGCGCCGACCGTGATGATTGCCGAAAAGGCGGCGGCGATGCTCGCTGAAGGATCGTGACACCGACCCAAGATCGAACGAACCATCTAACCAGGAGAGACTATCATGGCTGAGGCAACAACGATTGTTGATGGAATGACGTTGACGGAAAATGCGCGGTGGCATGGCCACAGGCTTTGGTTTTGTGACCATTACCGCAACTGCATCTGTTCGGTGAACGAAGATGGTTCGGATCTTCGCATCGAGGTGACACACAGCCATGAGCCCTCGGGCCTGGGTTGGCTTCCCGATGGACGGCTTCTGTTCGTTTCGATGCAGGACCGCCGGATCATGCGAAGGGAGCACGACGGCAGGATCGAGCAACATGCAGACCTGTCGGAATTGACCGAATATTGGCTCAACGACATGGTTGTCGATCCGCAGGGGCGCGCATGGGTGGGCGGCCATGGTTTCGCGCTCATGGAACATGACGACCTGAAACCGGTGTCGCTGTTCCGCGTCGATCCTGACGGCGCCGTGACCCAGGTTTCACGGCCGCTTTTCTTCCCCAACGGATCGACCATCATCGCCGGCCGAACATTGGTTGTTGCAGAGTCGTTCGCCCAACGGCTCGCGGCGTTCGATATTCTACCGGACGGGAGGCTGTCCGAAGATCGAGACTGGGCGGCAGTCGGCCAACTGGTCGAAAGCCGTGATCCCGCCAAAGCCATGGCCGAAATGCAGATCGGACCGGATGGCATATCCGACATCGACGAGCAGGGTGGAATCTGGGCCGCCGATTTCATCAACCCGCGTGCTGTGCGATTGAAGGAGGGCGAAGGGATCATCGAGGAAATCGAAACCGAGATGAATTGCTACGCCGTATGCCTGGGGGGCGGGGATGGCCGTACTCTCTTCATGTGCCTGACGCCGCCTGATTTCGATCCCACACGGCGCGCAAATGATCCGCGCAGCAAGATTGTCACTGTGCGGGTAGCGGTGCCGGTGGCAGGTGAGGGGGAAAGAGCCGATACTCCGGACTTGGGTGTGGCTTCGGTCGCCTGAACGCGCCTGCGCAGAATGGAATTTGCTCCGACGGACGTCCGATTGATGATGACACATCCGGAGACGTTCGGTCGGAGCATGTCTGATGAGGACAAGGTCATCGGTAGCCGGGCTTGGAGATGGCAGGCGCCGCTCACGACGGGGCCCTATGGGCGAACACAGGCTGGATTGTTGGCGCCCGACACAGCCAGGAAGGCGAGCGACTTCGCCGGTATCTGTACCTCACCGCGCACAACACGGCCAGAAAGCTGGGAAATCATTCCATTCGAGCTGATCCGCGGGACTTCCCCGTTAACCCGGATGGTCGTTGAATCGAGCGGCTGTCCGGTCATTATCCATGCCTTGGTGTCCGGTCCCGTTGCCAGTTTTTGTGGCGCATCGCCGGTATTGAGGGCGAGCAGCGCCACGCCGCCGCTGGAACCCCGCAGGCAATGGGCATATAATCTCATGTCAGGCGACGTAGGGCTGGGCGGGCCGAGCACGATCGTGCCCATCAAGCGCCGCCACAGCACAGCCGCCCAATAGTTGGGGCGCGGCTCCAGCGTGTCGCCGTCGATCAGCGCGTAGTCGGATGCTGCAAGCGTGTTGTGCATGACGACGCGCACGCCCTTCTGAGCGAGCAGCCCAAGCTGGTTCAGATAGCGGAAGCTGTCGAGGAAAGTCGATGCCCATGGACTGCCGCCACAGGAAGCCTGCGCCGTTTCCGTGAGCCAGATCGGCTTCCCGGGTTCATATTTGTCACGCAGTGCCGCGTAGAAGCTGTAGGCCCTTAATGTGAGGTCCAGCCATCTGGCCGTCAGAGCGTCTTCCTTGACCGCGCTGCCGATGCCCATCGACGCGCAGCGCTGTGACACGATGCCGTAGAAATGATAGGACACCGCGTCGAGGCTTCCCGGATTGGCTGCCAGCATATCCTCGCTGCGGATCGGCGCCCCCTTCGCCGGAACCGGGATCTGGTTGGGCGGCCTGTCTTCGGTGACTCCGCCGGTGCCCAGGATCATCGTTCCCGGCGCCGCTTTCCGGATCCAGTCGCGAAATGTCCGAAAGTCGGCGCCATAATCGGCGGCCGTGTATTTTTCCGGCAAATCGGCAGCCGCGCTCGGCATGTTCGGCTCGTTGAAGAATTCTGCCGCGGCGATCCTTCCGCCAAATTCCCTGGTGGAGTCCACCAGTCGTTGCGCCTGATCGGTCCGCCACGCGCCATCGGGGCCTCGCGTGCCGAGGCTTACGCCGAAACTGGCGACGATGGGAGCGTCGACGGCGTTGGAGAATGCCACTGCATCCTGCCACTGTTTGCGCGTCAGCACTTGTTTGAAGCCTTTCGGCAGAACCGTTCCATTCTCGCCCCGACCCTGAACATAGGTGTTGTTCGCCCAAGTCCCGCTGACCCGCATATAGGCTGGCGCCAATTGTCGGGTAAGGTTGCGCAATTTGGGATCGTTCAGATCGATGGGAGGGCGCATGCGGTACATGTTGGCCGCAGAACTGCCATAGGGCGCCCAGAAGCGACCGCCGGTCAGTTCCACCATCTCGACATTATAGGATTGGAACCGCTCGTCCACCGTAGCGATCGCGGGCAGGGAAGAAAGCAGCCCCTTGGCCTGCAGTGCCGTTGCGCTGGACGCGGCCATCAGGGCAAGTCCCAACGTCACGATATTACGCAAAGCCATTCTCATCTCCGCTCCCCCCCTGGGCAATCGCGCGTTGCTTCCCGCCGATCCGATCGGATGCCGCCTTCGCTCGCCCTTTAAAACAGGGTGATGCGTCCGCCATTGGCCTGATGTTCGATATACAGCTCGAGCTTTTCCTTCGGCAGTAGCGGACGCTCGAAGCTCCTGTCGCCGATTTCAAGGATCTTCGGCGAATCTGGGTCGAACTTAGGCCAGGCCGGCAGTCCGGGGCCGTTCGGATCGCCCGTCTTGATAAAATTCACCCACAATTTGCCGACCTCATCGGCGATCCTGCGGTCCGTTTCCGTGAATGTGCGGCCCTTTGCGTCCAGCACATTGAAAAGATAGGGGATCTCCGACGAGTGGAACGCACCCCAGAGCGCGGACTGCGGGCCGGGTTCGACGTGGCTGAACAGATAGACGAAGATCGGGAAGCGCGACGTACGCAGACGTTCTCTTGCCCATAGATAGGTCGCGGCAAGTCCCTCGTCGCGGATCAGGTCCTTGCCGATGCTGCCGGCTTCCGCATCGGTACGGGCGCGATAGATATTGCCGGCCTTTTCGGACAATGTGCCGAACTCCGCCTTGAGCCTGACAGGCAGCTCCGCCGCGCTGAGCTTGCCATATCGTTCGCCCTGGAAGCCGCTACCCTCATCAGCGTTCAGCCCCGTCAGCACGGGCGTATCCTGATATCGCGCCGCGGCGCTGTGGGGGCTTGCGGGCAGAACCGCCCCGTCGATGCTGGGGGACCATTGACGCGAAGTTGGCGGTTCCGGCGTGTTCAAAAGTGCCTCCGCCGGGAACGCGCGTAGCTCTGCCAGCGACCTCGCGCCCATCAGGCCTGCAAATTTGACGCCGCGTTCTTCCATCTCCGTGCGCGAAGGCGCCATCGAGTTCAGCCCGGCGCCACTTTGCGCGATGGCACGGCGGAACAGGCCTCGTGCAGACGGCATCGCCATCAGCGCAAGAACGGAGCCGGCGCCGGCCGACTGCCCAGCGACGGTGACATTATCTGCGTCGCCACCGAACGCGCCGATGTTGGCATGAACCCACTTCAGCGCTGCGACCTGATCCTGAAGGCCATAATTGCCCGATGATCCGGTAGGGGACTCCCGGGAGAGTTCAGGGTGGCTCAGAAAGCCGAACAGATTGAGCCGGTAATTGATGTTGACGACGATCACGTCTCTGCGCGCCAGTGCAGCGCCGTCGTAAATGGGGACCGCTCCCGATCCCTGCACATAGCCCCCGCCATGAATCCAGAAAAGCACGGGCAAGTTGCGGCTGGCGCTGTTTCTGGGACGCCAGATGTTGAGGTAGAGGCAGTCTTCGCTGACACTGCCCTCAATCCCATATTCCGCTGACCAGGCGCCGTTCAGTCGGTCGCGCACCACCTGCATGCAGCTCGATCCGAAAGCCTGTGCCTTTCGGACTCCATGCCAGGCTTTAGCCAGCGCTGGCGGACGCCAGCGTAAAGACCCGACTGGCGGGGTAGCATAGGGAACCCCCAGGAATGCGTCCACATCGCCCGTAGCCTTGCCCTCCAGCGTCCCGTTTTCAACCGTGACGCGGGGGCCGGCTGACGATGCTTCGACTGCCGGCGCGGCGATTGTGCAGATTGCGGCGCAGAGCAGTCGAAGCATGCCATGTTTCCTGGCCATTACCAGAAATCCCTTTCCTTCTCACACCCGAAAGCAAATCAACCGGCTCCTGCGATCTTGCCGCGGACGTTGGGCGCCAGAGCGCTTCACGTCAGGAGATCGGTGAGCCGGTTGACAGTGCTACAGGTTATTCAAGTGTTTCGTACGATATGATCGAAGAACTGTAATTGTAATCAGAGCTTCAGCCTCACGCCCGCGGTGAAGTAGCGGCCGACGACATCATAGGCGGTCTTGTCGGTTGCCACCGAGATGTTGGCGATCAGCGGAATGGGCACTTCCGGCGGTGTCAGGTCGAAGAGGTTCTGGACATTCAGGAACAGTTCGAACTGCTTGTTCGAACCCACAGTGGCCGCCAAGTTCGCGTCCACATATACGCGGTTGGGAACGACGAAGGGCTTTGCGAAGACCTGATTGGGTGAGCCGTAAGTATATTTGCCGGTAAAACGTTCGGTGAACGACAGCGAGAAATTCTGACCGTTGTAGGCCTGAGTCAGCAATCCCTTCCACTTTTGCAGGCCGAATGGTTCCTGGTCCGCGGTCGCCCGTCCGGCCCGGTGCAGGACGGGCTGGCTCGCCGCGCCTTGCGTGTCGTAGGTGTCGAGATAGTTGGCGAAGGCGCGCAGCGTCAGATCGCCGTCAAGGGACGGCAGTGGGATGCGATAGCTGACCTCGAAATCGATGCCCTTGGTCAGCAGCCGTGCCAGGTTCTGGGGCACCACGCGGATCTTAGTCGGGAAGTTCGCCGGCGTCGCGTTGCTGAACGGGAACGGACGTTCGATCAGCGCGCAGACAGGCGCGGTGCCGCCGCTCGTCTGGCAATCTGCCAGCTGGTCAGCGATGCTCTGCGTCCCGATCGCATCCTTGATCGACACGCGATAGGCGTCGACCGAAACGGTGAGGCGCGGGAGGCCATATTGAATATCCTTCAAATAAATGCGCGGTGATTTTGTGATGCTAAATGGATTGCGCGCTATTCGGCATGGGCATCAATCCAGATTGGCTGAAGCTGTTGGAGCTGTAATCAGTTCCGTCCAAATCCGAACCAGAGAAATTCGGGGTCCTCCAATGCCTCGAACATGCGTTCCTTCACCTCCAGCTCCGCCGACCTGGGCTATTTCCTGATTGTTCGATCGCCTGGGCAAGGACGGTCGCCGTCGTGGTGCCGTACCCGGCATGATCATGCGCTCTGGACGCGACCCCGCGGATCATTCGGGCGCCCAGGTTCTCGAACTTGTCCTTGAATTCCATTCCCTTCACGACGGTGACGCCGTCCTTGGTGATCCAGGGCGTCCAAAGCTTCTGTCGATGAAGGCATTGCGTCCCTTGAGTGCCAAGGTCACGCGCACGGCATTGGCGAGAATATCGACACCGCGCGCGATCCCTTCGCGAGCCTCGTGCGCGAATCTCAGGTCCTTGGCAGTCATGATTTTGGTCCGACTTTCTGGCGCTGGTCCGCGACGGAATGTCGCTTTCACAAGCGGAAGCCAGCGCAATTGATGAGCAGAAATGTCGTGTCGCAGGTGGGAGGATATTCTTTCTCTCGAATTTTGCGGACACGGCAATGTTGTATGATTGTCGATTAGGCCTATATGGAAGTCATCAAGTGCATAGCAACGTAGGCGCTCTTGACTGAGAGACCATCGCGCTCCCGCTTACCGAGGGAGTGATCATGGATCTCAATCAGCTTTATTCCGAACATCAGATTTTGCTCATGCACGCCGCCGATGCGATCAGTGAGCCGGCACGTCGCAAGCATCTGGCCGCAGCGGGCATCATCGGCGGTCGGATCTTCGATCTGCTTTCCTCGAAAGAGGCGGCAGCATCGGTGAGTTGGCTGCCCTGGACGGATCGATCTCGCCCGGCCGCACACTTGGTTGGGTCGGCATGAGCGCGGACGCAACGGCACCGGCGCGTCTGCGAAGACGAGCGTTTGTCAGCCGCGAGCCACGAATCTCTCCTGACCAGGCGAGACGGCAAGGCTTGATCACGCATCTTGCATTCGTGCTTCTGGGGCAGGAGGAAGCAATCCGCTTCCTAAACACGCACAATACCTCATTGGGCGCGCGGCCGCTCGATTTGGCGATCGCCGATCCAGCGGGATATTCAAGGGTGGAGAATGCGGTCCAACTCCTTGCCCGACCCGCAGCCGGCGGTCGGCAGTAATCTTGCCTCCATGCTCACCAGGATTGGACAGAAGATGATAATTGTCCCGGCAGACGAAACGGAGCTCATGGCTCGCTATGGCATCATCAAGGTGCCGGCATATCGCTATCATTATCGTGACTGGCGATATTCGACCTTGAACGATGCGCTAGCCCAAGCCCAGCGCGATGAGGCGGCGCGCTCGAAGTGAGCGGCGCGCTGCGGCATCCGATCATGCCGCGGGTGCGATCACAATAATGAAATTGACGAGAACTCAGGACGAAGTTCCCGGCAGATGAAAAAAGCGGTCGCTCGATCGGCTTGGGTACTCGTTTTGCATTTCCGTCGTTTTGTGCTATCAACGCTTCGCTGAACGTCGCGCTTCGACGGATATCGGGCCGCTTCGGCTCTCCCTTGTCCCACATTTGCCTCTTGAAGCAGGGATGCCCGCATTGTCGCGGGCGCCCATGAAACTTGGACAAGGAGCTCCAATATGATCATCGGAACAGTCAAATTCTTCAATGCCGACAAAGGCTATGGCTTCATCGCGCCGGAAAGCGGCGGCGGGGACGCCTTCGTGCACATAACCGCAGTTGAACGTGCGGGCATGCGCACGCTCGAGAAGGATCAGCGCGTGTCCTACACGCTGGAAACCGATCAGCGGGGCAAGGCATCGGCAACTAACCTTCAGGCTGCCTGAAGGAGGGCCGGGCGGCTTCGACCGCCCCCCCCATTCTAGTTTGAACAGGACTCTCCTCTTAATGAAAAGATATAAGGAACCGCACTTCCAGGAGCGCATAGCCGCTGCGGCGAGCGCCCGGACAGAGGTTCTCGAACGACTGCGGACGAAAGTGCCCGTGGTTCGGCCCGTTGCCCCCGACCAGGTAGAACGCCGTCTGGCAAAGGAAGCTGCGGCGCGGGAAAAGCGCCGGAACGCTCTGCTCGCGGCGAAAGAACAAAAAGCTGCCAAACGCGCGCACGCCAATGAAATGGCCGCGGCAAAGGCGGCCAAGAAAAAGCCCGAACTCAGTGAGGCTGAACGCAAGTCAGCCCGCGATGCGCGATATCTCGCGCGCAAGAACCGGCTATCGTCTTGACCGGGATGCTGCAAAGCCTTTTTTTGGCCGGTGCGGCACCCTTGCAGATACAACCCCATGTCCGTCGCCACCATCGTCGCAAGGGCCTTATCAGGCCGCGCCGTGCTGCCAGGGACAACTATAAAAACGCGGCCCGCGCCGCGAGGACCATCTATGAATATATTTTCCAAACCCGATAAGCGGGCAACCCGCTCCTCCTCCTTGCGCAGGCCGGAGGCGCGCCTCCATGGCCGCCCGACGACCCTGTCGAGCAGTGAATTGAAGCGCGTCGTCATAGCGATGGTGGGCTGACTTCATCCCCGACAGAGTGTTCGCCCTGCCGACCATCCCAGTTACAGTGAGGAATCTCCATGAGCCGAGAAGCAATCCGTCCCTATCTCATCTCCAAGGATGATGATGGGCATTTCCGGCTCACGGTGCGCGAGACCCGCTACAATTCCCAGGGCTATCCGCTGGTCACGTCGCATATGCAGGAGGAGAGATTCAAGTCCGCGGCCGCAGTCCGTACCTTCGCGCGCGATGTGTTCAAGGCCGAACCTGGCCAATATGATCAGACGAAGTCGCGGTCGTAACGCGGAATGACCATGCTGGCACCACAGGATGACCGATCGGCACTCCCCGTAGAGCTGGTTGACACCGCACAACTTCCCGACGGAGGTGAATTGCTCCTGTGGCGTCGAGGAGACGATTACTCGATCCGGTTCGGAGAAGATGAACTGATGGGCGATCAGGTTCGCCATTCCGAAGAAGCGCTGGCCAGACTGGCATGCGAGCGGCTTTCCCATCGCGACGCCCGCATCCTCATCGGCGGGCTGGGCATGGGCTTCACGCTGGGGGCGGCACTCTCCTCGCTTTCACCGGCTGCTGAGGTCGTCGTCGCCGAACTTGTGCCTGAGATCGTCAAATGGGCAAGGGGGCCGCTGGCGCATCTGTTTCGGGGCCATCTCGTCGATCCTCGACTGACGCTTGAAATGGCCGATGTCCATGACGTGATCTTCAGGCAGGGGGCCGAATTCGACGCCATTCTTCTGGACGTCGATAATGGTCCCGACGGGATGATCCACCTTCCCAACGAACGGCTCTACTGCAACTGGGGATTGCGGGCGGCACATAAGGCGCTGAGGGCGAGTGGCGTCCTCGCCATATGGTCGGCCTACACGGATGATGACTTTGTCGATCGCCTGGGGAACGCCGGGTTCGATGTGGAAGAGGTCAGCATCCCGGCGCTGGCCGGTGAGGAGCATGTAATTCACACGATCTGGCTTGCATCCAAGGGCGGTTGAGGCCGGCGGTTAACGATGCGCCGGCGAGATCAGTGCTATTCGCTCGGCGCCAGAATCGGCTTGGATTGTAATGGTTTGCGCCGGTCACTTATTTCATTATGCCAGCTTGGCCTCATATGCGAGGCACACCGCTTCGATGAGTTTACCCCAGCCATGCTCAGATCTGAGCATTCAGGCGACTCATGATTTCGCGGCGTCGCCTCTGCGCTTCAAATCGGGCCCGCTCGGGATCTCCATCGAGGATGGCCGAGATGATGGCTTTTCTTTCACGCTTCCAACGCTGCTTGCCATCGTCGCCCATGTAGACGGGACCGCGAGGATATTCAGCATAATGGTGAACCGCCACTCGCGAGAGCAGCTCCATCAACGGGCGATCGACCATCAGGTAAAGAATGTCGAGCATGCTCTGATCGAACGCGCCACGTTGCCGCGCGGTGTTGCGATCGTCCACTGACTGGACAAGCGCTGCCAGCTTCTGCCTCAGCACTTCATCCTTCGCGCGCGCTGCCGCTGCCATAAGCTCGCAATCGAGCAAGGTGATAATGTCTATGGCCTCTGGATGCGCAGAGTGGTGCAGGGCCAGGAAGCCGGAAATGGCTCGGCTCAATCCTTCAGCGGCAGGCCGTGCACCATAATAGCCGCCACGGGGGCCGCGGCGCACTTTCAGGAAGCCCTCATGCTCCAGCACACGGGCAGCTTGCTGCACAGTGACGATGCCGACGCCCAGCTCCTTGGCCAAGTCGGGCAGCGACCCGATCTGCGTTTCCGGCGGTTGCGCGATAATCATTTCGCGCAGCTTCGCCACGGCCGCGGTCACCAACCCTTCGCGAGAATTCTGCTTACGATTACTCATCATTCTCCTCGCGTCGCCCCTGGGGTTGGTCTTAGCGAGTTTCTCCGCGAAAGGCATCATCGGGGCGCCCGCTTCCTATTACATGCGCTTTTTAGGCGTGACAATCCGCGATTTATACCGTAATCGCTCTCGAAAGAGGCATAATAGGCACATTAGGTGGACTCGGAGCAAAGGCAGTCCAAGGCGCAGCGGAGATAGCGGGCGCCCCATGCGGGGAGAGCAGATGAAGATTTGCATATTGAAAGAGTTGGCACCTGCCGAGCGCCGCGTCGCGGGCACGCCGGAGACGGTCAAGAAGTTCGTGGGCCTTGGAGCCGAGGTAGCGGTGGAAGCCGGCGCCGGCCTGACCGCTGCGATCGCCGACGCAGACTATGCGGCGATGGGCGCGACCGTCGGCACGCGGGAAGCCGCGCTGGCGGGCGCCGACATCATCCTGGGCGTGCAGGGGCCTGAGCCGGCCAGCCTCGCCGGGGCGAAGCCGGGCGCCTGGATCGTCGCAGGCCTCAACCCCTTTGTCGAGCGGGCGCGTGTGGACGCCTATGCGGCCGCCGGGTTCGAGGCGCTGGCGATGGAGTTCATGCCGCGCATCACCCGTGCGCAGTCGATGGACATCCTCTCCTCGCAGTCGAACCTGTCCGGCTACAAGGCGGTGCTGGATGCGGCGCATGAATATGGCCGCGCCTTCCCGATGATGATGACGGCTGCGGGCACGGTGTCGCCCGCCAAGGCCTTCATCATGGGCGTGGGCGTCGCGGGCCTTCAGGCGATCGCGACCGCCAAGCGTCTGGGCGCGCAGGTGTCGGCGACCGACGTGCGCTCCGCCACCAAGGAGCAGATCGAGAGCCTGGGCGCGAAGGCGATCTTTGTCGAAAGCGTCGCCGGCATCGAGGGCGAGGGCAAGGGCGGCTATGCCACCGAGATGTCGGAGGACTATCAAAAGGCGCAGGCTGAGCTGGTGTCCGGCCACATCGCCAAGCAGGATATCGTCATTACGACGGCGCTGATCCCCGGCAAGCCGGCGCCCCGCCTGATTTCCGACGCGCAGATCGCGTCTATGCGGCCGGGCAGCGTGATCGTCGATCTGGCCGTGGAACAGGGCGGCAATGTCGAGGGCGCGGTGCTGGGGGAGGTGGTCGAGCGCCATGGCGTCAAGATCATCGGTCACAAGAATGTGCCTTCGCGCCTCGCTGCCGACGCATCGGCGCTGTTCGCGCGCAATCTCTACAACTTCCTGTCCGCCTTCTGGAACAAGGAGCAGAATGCGCCGGTGCTGGATGCCGAGATCGGCGACGCGATCCGCATCACCAGGGGCGGGAAGGTCGTCAGCGAGCGGCTGCTTGAATCGACGGGGGTGACACAATGACTGCGCTTAATCCGGATTATCTTTTCGTCTTCATCCTGGCAGCCTTTGTCGGTTTCCAGCTGATCAAGAAGGTTTCGCCGCTTCTTCACTCGCCGCTGATGTCGCTGACCAATGCGATCGCCGCAGTGGTGATCGTCGGCGCGATCACGATCACGGGGGAGGAAGGTGCGACGCCGCTCGCCAAGACGCTGGGCTTCGTCGCGGTGTTCTGTGCGACCGTCAATCTGGTCAGCGGCTTCATGATCACCGATCGCATGCTCAAAATGTTCAAGCCGCGGGGGAAGTAACAGATGGACGCTTTCGTTCCTTTCGCGGCGATCGCCGCATCGACCCTCTTCATCCTCTCGCTGATGTGGATGAGTCATCCCTCGACTGCCCGCCGCGGCGTACGCGCCGGCGAGATCGGCATGCTGATTGCCATCATCGGCGCGCTCGTTCATCATGAGATGGTCGACTACACGCTCATCATCATCGCGATGATCGCGGGTGCCGCCGCTGGTATTCCGATGGCGCTGCTGATGCCGATGACCGCCATCCCGCAGCGGACCGCCATCTCCCACGCCTTCGGCGCGCTGGCCGTTGGGCTGATCGGCGCTGCCGAATATTATAAGCACGCCCATGCGGAATATGCCGGCAGCTTCGTGCTGTGGGCGCTGATGTTCGAGATGCTGCTGGGTTTCCTGACCTGCACCGCATCGGTCATCGCCTTTGCCAAGCTGCAGGAGCTGATGGGCAGCCGGCCCGTCTCCTTCCCCGGACAGCGCATCGTCAATGGCGCGGTCGCGCTGGCGGCGGTCGTGATCGGCGTGATGCTGGCGATCGATCCGACCCAGACCTACCTCTTCCCCGTCTTCGTCGCGTTGGCGCTGCTGTTCGGCATCCTGCTGGTGATCCCGATCGGCGGCGCTGACATGCCGACCGTCATCGCGCTGCTGAACAGCTACGCGGGTCTGGCGGCGAGCGCGATGGGATTCGCGCTCGGCAACAAGCTGCTGATCGTCGCGGGCGCGCTGGACGGTGCATCGGGCTTCATCCTGGCGGTGATCATGTGCAAGGCGATGAATCGCAGCTTCGCCAATGTGATGTTCGGCGGTTTCGGCGCTGTGGTGGCCGGCGCGGCGGGCGGCAAGGACGACCGCGTAGTCCGCTCCGCCTCCGCCGAGGAAGCGGCGATGCAGCTGGAAAATGCCAGCAGCGTGGTCATCATTCCCGGTTACGGCATGGCTGTCGCGCAGGCTCAGCATAAGGTCAGCGAGCTTTACCAGGCGCTCACCAAGAAGGGCGTGGACGTCAAGTTCGCAATCCACCCCGTCGCGGGCCGCATGCCCGGCCATATGAACGTGCTGCTTGCCGAAGCGAATGTCCCTTATGAGCAGCTGGTCGACCTGGATGATATCAACCCCGAACTGCCGCAGGCGGACGTGGCGGTGATCATCGGCGCCAACGACACGGTCAACCCCTCGGCGCGCGATGATCCGCAGAGTGCCATCGCCGGCATGCCGATCATCGAGGCAGACCGCGCCAAGTCGGTGTTCGTCATCAAGCGCAGCATGAACGCGGGCTTCGCCGGCATCGACAATCCGATCTACTATAACAGCAACACCCAGATGCTGTTTGGCGATGCCAAGGACATGGTCGGCTCCATCGCCAAGGAACTGGCCGGGGGCGGCTCGGGACTGCATTGACAGCGGTGCTTCCCGGCAGAAAAGCCCGTCGCGTGCGCGCGGCGGGCCTTTTCACAACCGGACAAGATCTGAACTCTCTGGCGGGTGTGAGGGGCTCGCTCAGCGACGCCGACACCCTTAGTGACTGCTGGAAGATACTGATCAGTTGCCCTGGTAAACGGGCTTGCGCCGCTCCAGAAAGGCCTTGATTCCTTCCCCGGCGTCATCCGTTGCCATGGCGACGCCGATCGCATGAGCTTCCGCGTCAAGATGCTCGGGGAACGGGGCCAGGTCGCCGGCGAACAGCAGTTTCTTGACGCCGCCGAAAGCCGCCGTGGGGCCATTCGCGATCGTACGCGCGATAGTGGCAGCCTCCGCATCGAGTTGTTCAGGCGCGACGCTCCGGGTCGCCAGTCCTAGTGCCACGGCTTCTTGAGCGTTCAGGCGGCGGCCGAGATAAGCCATTTCCTGCGTCGCGCGCAGGCCGATCAGGCGCGGCAACATCCAGGTCGCTCCGCCGTCTGCGGTGAGCCCGATACCCGTGTAGGCCATGGCGAAGGTCGAGCCCTCAGCGGCGAGCACGATGTCGCCGCTCGCCACCAGGCTGAGGCCTGCGCCGGCGGCCGCACCCTGGGCAGCGATCACGACAGGTGCGGGATGGGCGGCGAGCAGCGCCAGCCCCTCGTGCAGGCGCGCGGCCAGCCGGGTGATGAAGCCCGCCGGATCGGTTTCGGTTGCGAAAACGCGGATGTCTCCGCCGACGCAGAAATTCTTGCCTTCCGCCTGGATCAGGAAGGCTCGGACGCCCGCTTGCGCCGTCAGCTCTTCCACAACGGTGCTGAACCGATCCACCAGCGCCCAGCTCATCGCGTTGCCAGCATCCGGCCGATTGAGCGTGATCTTGGCGATGCCTTCCTCAAGTTCGCTCTTCACCAGTTCCGTCACGCCATTTCCCTCTCTGTGGTTCATATCCGTTCCGTGCACCAGCGGCGTCCTGCGGTCCAGAGGGGAATCGTCGCGCATTGCGGGTCGCATGTTGCAGTTGCGATGCGCCCGAGCGCAGCGGATCAGGCGAGGCCGACTTCATTGAGCGGGATGCCGGCGTCCGCAAGCTGTGCCTGATCGAGCAGGGCGCCGGACACGACAAGGGCACGGCCCTGCACATAATCCTTGATCGCATTGACGCAATCGAGCGCGATGAGCTTGCCAGCCTTGAGGTAGAGGACGGAGAAGCTGCGGTTCGCCGGATCGCCGCGCAGGATCGTCTGGTCATGGCCGGTCGAAAGGCCGACAGTCTATCGCATCGACATCGTCGCGGCGGCGCAGGTCTGTAAAGCTCGCCTTTGTCGGTTCACTTCGGAGTGGTCGGTACGCTATTGAATCGGCTGGTGCGCTGAAGAAAGGGCGAAATATATGCTGGGCTCGCTCCTGTTCGTTCCCGCCGATCGGCCCGAACGCTTCGCCAAGGCGGTGGCAACCGGCGCCTAGGCCATTATTCTGGATCTTGAGGACTCGGGCGGGCTGGCGGCCAAGCCTTTGGCTCGGCCGGCGGCCGCAGATTTCTCGCAAAGCCGCGGTGCTGCAAGGTGCTGGTGCGGATCAACGGGCTTGGTACTGTCGGGTCGCCACGGGTGGAGGTCTACAGACAGCATCTATGAGGTCGTTAGCGAAGGTTCGATTTTTCCTTGATCAAGCCTTACGCAAGAAGGCGCGCCGACCATAGGATATCGCGGGAGAGCAGCAATGAATGATTTCGATTTCGCGCTCGGCGACAATGCCGACATGATTCGGGAGAGCGCCGCCCGCTTCTCCGCCGACAAGATTGCGCCGCTCGCGGCAGAGATAGACGACAAGGATTGGTTCCCGCGCGAACTGTGGCCCGCCATGGGTGAACTGGGCCTGCACGGCATCACTGTGCCGGAAGAGGATGGCGGCCTTGGCCTCGGTTATCTGGAACATGTCGTGGCTCAGGAGGAGGTCGCTCGCGCTTCTGCCTCGATCGGCCTGTCCTACGGCGCGCACTCCAATCTGTGCGTCAACCAAATCCGCCGCTGGGGCAATGCGGAGCAGAAGGCGAAATATCTGCCAAAGCTGATCTCGGGCGAGCATGTCGGCTCGCTCGCGATGTCGGAAGCTGGCGCCGGTTCGGACGTCGTGAGCATGAAGCTCAAGGCCGAGAAGAAGGGCAATCATTACGTCCTCAATGGCACGAAATTCTGGATCACCAACGCGGCCTATGCCGACACGCTGGTGGTCTATGCCAAGACGGGTGAGGGGTCGAAGGGCATCACCACCTTCCTGGTCGAAAAGGACATGAAGGGCCTCTCGATCGGCCAGAAGATCGCCAAGGTCGGCATGCGTGGCTCGCCCACCGCAGAGCTGGTGTTCGAGGATTGTGAGGTTCCCGAAGAGAATATCATGGGACCGCTGAACGGCGGCGTTGGCGTTCTGATGAGCGGCCTGGACTATGAGCGCACCGTGCTTTCGGGCATTCAGCTGGGCATCATGCAAGCCTGCCTTGATGTCGTCCTTCCCTATGTTCGCGAGCGTAAGCAGTTCGGCAAGCCGATTGGCGCCTTCCAGCTTATGCAGGCCAAGATCGCCGACATGTATGTCGCGCTCAATTCGGCGCGTGCCTATGTTTATGCGGTGGCCAAAGCCTGCGATGCGGGCAAGACGACCCGCTTCGACGCGGCGGGGGCGATCTTGCTGGCTTCCGAGAACGCCATGAAGACGGCGCTCGAAGCCGTGCAGGCGCTGGGCGGTGCGGGCTATACCAAGGATTGGCCGGTCGAGCGTTACATGCGCGACGCCAAGCTGCTCGACATTGGTGCCGGCACGAACGAAATCCGCCGCATGCTGATCGGCCGCGAGCTGATTGGCGCCTGAACCGGGCGAGGTGATCTTGCTTTCGGCGGGCTGCGGCAGGAGACTGGGATCAATACCGCCAGCCGAGCAGTACATCATCTGCGCACAGCCGGAATGCACTCTGGCCTTATCAGAAGCCGCGCCGCCGTACGACGCAAGTGGGAGGAGAAAGACGAAGTGAGCGCCCCCGTTCTGGACACGAAGATCTCCGCCCGTAGCGAAACGTTCCGAGCCAATGCTGCGTATAATTCCGCTTTGGCGCAGGAACTGCGCGACAAGGTCGCGGCTGCGGCACAGGGCGGTTCCGAAAGCGCGCGGACCAAGCATGTGTCCCGCGGTAAACTTCTGCCGCGTGAGCGTGTCGAGCGGCTGCTCGATCTGGGTTCGCCCTTCCTTGAGCTTGGTCAGCTCGCGGCAAATGAGCTTTATCATGATGAAGTGCCGGGCGCCGGCATCATCGCTGGTGTCGGTCGCGTTGCAGGGCGACAGGTGCTCGTCTCCTGCAACGACGCGACGGTGAAGGGTGGCACCTACTTCCCGATGTCGGTCAAGAAGCATCTGCGTGCGCAAGAGATAGCGCTGGAAAACCGGCTGCCCTCGATCTACTTAGTGGACAGCGGGGGCGCGAACCTGCCCAACCAGGCGGAAGTGTTTCCAGACAAGGAACATTTTGGCCGCATCTTCTACAATCAGGCCAACCTCTCGGCGCGCGGCATCCCGCAGATCGCCTGCGTCATGGGCAGCTGCACGGCGGGCGGCGCTTATGTCCCCGCCATGTCGGACGAAACCGTCATTGTGCGCAACCAGGGCACGATCTTCCTCGCCGGACCACCGCTCGTCCAGGCCGCGACGGGCGAAGTCATCAGCGCGGAAGATCTGGGCGGCGGCGACCTGCACGGTCGCAAGTCCGGCGTCGTCGATCACGTCGCTGAGAATGACGAACATGCGCTCTCCATTGTGCGCGACATCGTTTCGACGCTGCAGCCCGACTTCACGCCCGAGCTCAACCTGCGGGACGTGAAGCCGCCCAAATATGATGGACAGGATCTTTATGGCATCATCCCGCAGGACGTGCGTGCGCCCTATGATGTGCGCGAAGTCATTGCCCGCATCGTCGACGGCAGCGAGTTCCACGAGTTCAAGGCGCTCTACGGCACGACCCTCGTTTGCGGCTTTGCCCATGTCTGGGGCATGCCGGTTGCCATTCTGGCGAACAACGGCGTCCTGTTCAGCGAAGGCGCGGTCAAGGGTGCGCACTTCATCGAACTCGCCTGCCAGCGACGTATTCCGCTTCTCTTCCTCCAGAATATTTCCGGCTTTATGGTCGGCGGGAAATATGAGGCAGAGGGCATCGCCAAGCACGGTGCGAAGCTGGTGACGGCGGTCGCAACGGCACAGGTCCCCAAGATTACGGTTCTGATTGGCGGCAGCTTTGGCGCAGGCAATTACGGTATGTGCGGCCGCGCCTATCAGCCACGCTTCCTCTTCACATGGCCCAATGCGCGCATCTCCGTCATGGGCGGGGAGCAGGCGGCCTCAGTCTTGGCGACGGTACATCGCAACGCATCGAAGTGGACGCCAGAGGAAGCGGAGGCCTTCAAAGCGCCGATCCGCCAGAAATATGAGGATGAAGGCAATCCCTATTATGCCACCGCGCGGCTGTGGGATGACGGCATCATCGATCCTGCGCAGACGCGTGACGTGCTGGGCCTCGCCTTCGCAGCCACTCTGAACGCGCCGATCGCCGATCGCGCGCAGTTCGGCCTGTTCCGGATGTGATGTGAGCGCGCTAAATGCATCCCGCGTGTCGGAATGCTCAGTGGGTACATGCCGGCGTCGATCCCGCGCTCATGGGTAATGGCTTATGGCGTCGCGACCATGTGCATCGGCGGTGGTCAGGGCATCGCACTGGTTATCGAGCGACTATAAGGAGTAGGAGAGGCCGACATGCTTAAATCCGTCCTCATCGCCAATCGGGGTGAAATCGCCTGCCGGGTTATCAAGACCGCCCGTCGTCTCGGTATTCGCACCGCCGCCGTCTATTCTGACGCCGACGCTGACGCGCTTCATGTCCGCTTGGCGGACGAGGCCGTGCATATCGGCGCCGCGCCGGCGCGCGAAAGCTATCTGCTGGCCGATAAGATCATCGCCGCCGCCAAGCAGACCGGCGCCGAGGCGATCCACCCTGGCTATGGCTTTCTATCGGAAAATGCCGGGTTTGCGCAGGCGGTTCATGACGCAGGCCTGATCTGGGTGGGTCCCCACCCGGCCGCGATCACGGCGATGGGCCTGAAGGATGCAGCCAAGAAGCTGATGCAGGATGCAGGTGTTCCCACCACGCCGGGCTATCTGGGCGATGATCAAAGGCCCGAGCAACTGAAGTCGGAGGCTGATGCGATTGGCTATCCGGTGCTGATCAAGGCGGTCGCCGGTGGCGGTGGCAAGGGCATGCGCAAGGTGGAGAGCGCCGCCGATTTCGCGGATTCGCTGCTTTCCTGCCAGCGTGAGGCGGCGTCGAGCTTCGGCAACGATCAGGTGCTGCTTGAGAAGTGGGTCACGAATCCGCGCCATATCGAAGTGCAGGTGTTCGGCGACAAGCATGGCAATGTCGTCCATCTTTTCGAGCGCGACTGCTCGCTCCAGCGCCGTCACCAGAAGGTGATCGAGGAAGCGCCGGCGCCCGGCATGGACGCGGAAACGCGCGCGGCGGTCTGTCAAGCGGCGGTCAGTGCGGCCAAGGCGGTCGACTATGTGGGCGCGGGCACGATCGAGTTCATTGCCGACGGGTCCGAAGGTCTGAAGGCTGACCGCATCTGGTTCATGGAGATGAACACCCGCCTTCAGGTCGAGCATCCCGTAACCGAGGAGATTACGGGCCAGGATCTGGTTGAATGGCAGTTGCGCGTCGCCTCGGGCGAGCCGCTGCCCAAGCGACAGGATGAACTCTCCATCAATGGCTGGGCGATGGAAACGCGCCTATATGCCGAGGATCCGGCGAAGGGCTTCCTGCCTTCGATCGGCAGGCTTGATCTGTTCGAACTGGGGAGTGAGGGCGTCCGCATCGACACCGGCGTGACGCAAGGGGCGGAGATCTCGCCCTTTTATGATCCGATGATCGCCAAGGTCATTGCTCATGGGCCGACGCGCGAGGCCGCACGCGAGAAACTCGTCAAGGCACTTGACGAGAGCGCCGTCTGGCCGCTCAAGACCAATGCCGGTTTTCTGGTCAAGGCGCTCACTCATCCGAATTTCGCCGCCGCGCGGCTCGACACCGGCCTCATCGCGCGTGAGGGTGACGCGCTGCTGCCGCCCGCGCGTCCCAGTGACGAGGCGTTGGCAGACGCCGCCGCTTCGCTGACGCAGGGCGGCCTGCTCGCCGGCTTTCGCCTGAATGCGCCCACCCACGCAACCGGTACCTTCCTGCTGGATGGGGAAGCGGTGACCGTCACCTATGATCCGCGCAACGGCGGTGAAGAGCCGGCCGAGGATGTGCTGATAGCCGAGGGCGGGCAGGTTTGGCGGCTCGCGCCCTGGCGCGCGGTCGGAGCAGGGGGCGCAGACGCCTCGGACGGCGCGATGCTCTCCCCCATGCCCGGCCGCATCATTGCGGTCACTGTCGCAGCAGGCGAGGCGGTGACCAAGGGACAGAAGCTCCTCACGCTGGAAGCGATGAAGATGGAGCATAGCCTTGTCGCACCCTTTGACGGCACGATCACCGAACTCAACGCCAGTGAAGGCGGGCAGGTGAACGAGGGCGCGCTGCTCGTGAAGATCGAGAAGGCGGGATAACGACGGAGAGTGTAGTGACGGGCAAGTTTTTCGACCAGTGGCAGATCGGTGAAACGCTGATGCACGAAATCCGCCGCACGGTGACGGAGACGGACAATCTCCTCTTCTCCACCATGACGCACAATCCGCAGCCCCTCCACATCGACCTGGAGGCGGCGAAGGCGAGCGAGTTCGGTCAGATTCTCGTGAACGGCACCTTCACCTTCGCGCTGATGATCGGCCTGTCGGTAGGTGATACGACGCTTGGAACCCTAATCGCGAACCTTGGCTATGATAGGCTGGTCATGCCCAGGCCCGTATTTATCGGCGATACGTTGCGCGCAGAGTCGGAAGTCACAGAACTGAAACCCAGCAAGTCGCGTCCCGGGGCAGGGGTCGTCACCTTCACCCACCGCCTCATCAACCAGCGCGATGAAGTCGTCTGCCAATGTCTGCGCATGGCTCTCATCAAGGGCAGGGCGGCATGAGGCTGCGTTCCCTTCTTTTCGTTCCCGCCGATCGGCCGGAACGCTTTGCCAAGGCGGCGGCGAGCGGAGCCGACGCGTTGATCCTCGACCTTGAGGATAGCGTCGCGCCGGAGAAGAAGGATGTGGGCCGGGCCGCGGTCGCGGAATGGCTCGCGGGCGATCGCGCGGGCGTCACCACGTTGGTTCGCGTCAATCCGCTCGATAGTACTCTCGCCGACGGAGACCTTGAGGCCGTGATGCCCGGCAAGCCGGACGGGCTGCTTCTCCCGAAGGCGGAAGGCGCGAAGAGCGTCGAAACATTGGTGTCGAAATTGGGCGGCGTTGCGCTTCCGATCCTCCCCATCGCCACCGAAACACCGAGCGCCATTTTCCAGCTCGGCAGCTATGGCGCGGTGGCGGCGCATCTCGCCGGGCTCACCTGGGGCGCGGAGGATCTGCCGGCCGCAATCGGCGCGGCCACCTCGCGAGAGCCTGACGGCAGTTATACCGCGCCGTATGAACTGGTACGCAGCCTGACGTTGTTCGGCGCGCACGCTGCGGGCACGGCGGCAGTCGAAACCGTTTTCCCCCGAATCGGCGCCCCTGAAGCGCTAGCGGCCTATGTCGCCCGCGCCCGGCGCGATGGCTTCGCCGGCATGATGGCGATCCACCCCGCGCAGGTGGCGATCATCAACGACGGCTTCACACCCAGCGAAGCCGAGGTTGCGCATGCGCGCGCGGTCATCGCAGCCTTCGCTGCAAATCCCGGCGTGGGCGCGCTGAAGCTGGATGGCAAGATGATCGATCGACCGCATCTGATACAGGCGCAGCGAATAATCGGGATGAGCGAAACCTCTGACACCCTGAAGTTCGAACGCAGCGGCACAGTTCGATCGTAGAAGACTGAGGTGATGTTTTATTTAACATAATGATTATTATCAGACCAAGACAAGCCTGCCGGCTCAGAAGGAGTCGAACTTCCGTTGGAATTCGGCCGTGACTTCCGCCAGCACGGAGATGGCGAGCAGATTGGGGTCGCGAAGGCGCGGTATCAGTCCGATTGGTGCTTTCAGCCGGGAAATCAGCTCTGCCGGCATAGCCGCGTCGCGCAATAGCTGCGTCCGTCGCTGATTGGCACGCACGCTGCCCAATGCGCCGATATAGAAGGCAGGCCCGGACAGCATCTCCTGAAGTATCTTCAATTCCCACTCGTGATCGTGGAACATCAGCGCCACGGCGGTGAGCGGATCGCATTCGAATGGGGCGGGACTCGCCAAGCCTCTTGCTTCGGCCACTGGCAGGCTCAAGGCCGAAATCAGGGCGACGGTTTCCGTATCGGGCGAATAGGCTTGCACCTGCATGTCCGAAGCCGCGGCCATCTTGGCGAGCAGAACCGTCTCCTGCCCCGATCCCATGACGAAGAGGCGGATCTTCGGTACGATCCTGAAGCGCCAACAGGCAGCGGGCGTCGTCGCACTTCGCTCCGCTGCCGCGTGCAAGCTGCCATCCGCGCCGAGGTCCATCGTGGCAATGGTGCGCGCGTCCAATAGCTGCACCAGGTCGATGAGCGGGGCTTCATCGCCGAGCGGCACGGCGAGGATGTCCAGGCGCCCGCCGCAAGGCAGGCGGATATCGATATTAGGAGAACCCTCGCCATAAGCGATAGCGCGGGGTGCTCCCGCTGCCAGGGCTTCGAGTGCCTGGCTGACGATGTCGGCCTCCACGCAGCCGTTCGACACATAGCCGATCGAGCGCCCCGCGCCGTCCACCGCCATCCTGAGCCCCGGAGCGCGGACGCCGCCCGCGCCCGTTCCCGTGACGAAGATTAGCACCGCCCCCCTGTGGTTCCGGACAGCCTCGATGGCGAATTTGGCGACGTCTTCGGGGTGGAAGAGGCAGCCGTGGCGGATCAATGGATTATCCATCCTCACCAGCTACCATCATCAGCAGGAATGAGAATATCTTTATCCTCGATTTGCGATCGCCTGCCACGCCGAAACAAAGCTCCGGGCGGCTGCTCCGACTGCTTCGGCGGAGTTGCCGGGCTTGTAGAGGGCGGAGCCAAGGCCGAAGCCCGCAGCGCCGGCGGCTACCCAGGGCGCCATATTGTCCGGCGTGATGCCGCCCACCACCAGCTTGGGGATGGCGCTGGGCAGCACGGCGCATTGCGCTTTCAGAACTTGCGGCTGCATCGCTTCGGCGGGGAAGAATTTAAGGCCGTGCGCGCCAGCCTCCAGCGCGGCAAAGGCTTCTGTCGGTGTGAAGCAGCCGGGCAGTGAAATCAGGCCTGTCGCGACAGCTGTCGCGATGACCGCGGGATTGCTGTTGGGTGAAACGACGAGCTGCCCGCCCGCATCGGCAACGCGGCCTACATCCTCCCGGGTCAACACGGTCCCCGCCCCTACCAGTGCGGCGGAGCCCAGCCGCTTTGTCAGCCGCTCGATCGAATGGAGCGGGTCGGGCGAGTTGAGCGGCACCTCGATCAGGGTGAAGCCCGCCTCCGCCAGCGCGTCGCCCACCCCTTCTATCTCGTCAGGCGTGATCCCGCGCAGGATCGCCACCAAGGGGCAGCGGGAAAATTTTTCGGAAAAATCGGCGGTCACACTCATTGCGCTTCGCTCCAGATGGAATGGATGCCCTTCACGAACGCATCCTCGCTGTCGATCAGGGTGTAGTTGCTGCCGAGCGCTTCGATGGCGGCGCCATACAGCGCCCCCAAGCTGGCGCCGGCCAGCAGATGCACCCTGACCGACGCGTCCGGCAGAGCGGAACCCACGTCGCTGCCGATCAGCAGCCCGCTGACGTAGGACGCGGTGCTCGATATCTTGTCCAGGCCGGATACCCGGTCAGCGCGCGCGCCGAAAAGGCGGGCCAACAGATCGCCGCCCTGCCCGTGCCGAACACCAAGCAAGAAGTCGTCGTCCACCCGTGCGCTCGCATCCATCTGAGCGGCAAGCAGGCTGTGCTTTTGCAGCATCGAGAAGACTTCGCCGGTCATGGCGGTAGAAAATCGGGCTATCGCCCCATCGACCATGGTCGCCCATTTGCAATGGGTTCCCGGCTGGCAGAGCAAGGCGTCCGCAGGCGCGAGTCCCCCCTGGACTGCTCCCAGAAACTGGACTTCCTCACCGCGCATCACGTCGGCGCGGGCGTCGTCCATCCACCTGACGCCTGGCACGATGGCGGTGCGCCCCTCATCCACCCAGTGCAGCCCTTCCGCCAGATCCGCTATGCGGACGGGGCAATCCAGATAGGGAAGCTCCACCCAGCCGCGGGTCGACCCCACCATCCCGGCACAGATGATCGGGAGGTCGCCGAGTCTGCGGCGGATGTCGGCGACCTCCCCTGCAAAATCCGATGGCGCGAGGGCAAGCACGCCCCTTTCATCGCTAACGCTATGATCAATCATTCCCTCGCCGCTGATGCGAAAGATGCGGCGGTTAGTCGTGCCCCAGTCTATGGCGAGAAAGGGATCGCGGTTGGTCATCGTGCGGCAGCTCCGGAGGGTGGCGGAACGGCCTTCTATCATGGTCACGTTCAATTTGTATGGCAAATAGCCGGGGTCGCATGAACTGCATAACCTGTGTAAGTTCGGACCTAAATTGTTGCAATTTGAAGCGCAGATGGAGGCCGATTACCCCTTTTTCGCTCTTGACGCGCCCCCCTTTGCTGTGAAACTTTCCCCTACGGAAAGCGGCGAAAAAAGCCGCGACAGGAGAGGATGTCCCATGAATTCACCAGCCCCCGACGGCGGCTCGATTTTCCATGCCCTTTTAAGGGCCTGCCTGTCGGAGCAGCGCAGCCCAACCGACGACGAACTGAATATCGTTGCGAGCAAGATCTGGCATGAGGGCTTTGCCGCTTCTTCGGGCAAGCGCTGGCAGGATTTGGCCCCTCAGTCTGCCGCTCACATCGCGATGCTGAATGCGGCCAAGGGGGCGCTGGGCGTGCGCGCGGGTTGTCGTTCCCACTGAAGCTGGCCTCCTCGCGCAGGGTAAGTCGGGCTCACGGCCCCTTTATGCGTAATAACGGAACAAAATCCGTGCTGGTTTGTAGATGCCCGCCCGGATGGGCGAACCAGCGCGGCAGATTGTCGAACGAGAGGGAGGCCAGACATGATTCAGCCACAGACGACGGTGAACAGCAACCTCTCCGTGAGCATGATCGACACCGATACCGTCTTTGAGCCGCATGGCCGTTCCGACAGCCTGTCCTCGCTCCCCTTGCAGTTCGATCGCCAGACGCGCGCCATCGGCGATCTGTTCAGCAAACGAGCGGTCCTGGTGCGGCAAATCAGTGACAAGGCTGAGCGCAAGGCGGGGGACCCCGCAGAGCGGGGCGCTGGGCAGTCGCCCAGGTCGGGGATAACAGCCAAGATGATCGAAGCGCAGCAGGGCCTGTTCAGCGCCGGCGTGGAGCTGCTCGCCGCCCAGGCCGAACTGATGGGCAAGGCCGCGTCGCTCGGCGGATGGCAGATGCTCACCCATTATCCGGCTTCCATGATGGCCCTGGTCGAACAATTCCAGGGTGCGATGTCGCAGAAGCGGTCCCCCAGCTGACTCTGCGCAACTGATCCCGCCGGGAGCAGCGCCAAGGCGATGCGACCGCGGGATCAGCTTCCCCCAAAAAAACGCGATGCTGTGCTGATACAGGTCCGCCCTGCTGCCGCAGCATGTTAGTGGCGTGGGCAGCGAGCCGTCCCCCCCCCTCTCCCCCCTCAAATTTTCCATGTCCGCGCTTCGTTTCGCGTTCATGTGCGTTGTTGATCCAGGTTTCGAACGGAAACGCAGGAGCGCGATGAGCGAGGAAGCAGGCAGGATTTCGACCGGTAATGCCGGTTTGGATAATATTTTGCGGGGCGGGCTGCCTCCCAAGCGCCTTTACCTGATCGAGGGCGCGCCTGGATCGGGCAAGACCACCCTTTCCCTACAGTTCTTGCTGGAAGGCCGCGACCGGGGTGAGCCGACGCTGTACATCACCCTGTCTGAAACCAGCGAGGAACTGGCCGTCGTCGCGCAATCCCATGGATGGCACCTGGATGATGTCGCCTTGTTCGAATTGGCGTCCGCCGACCAGGTGCTGGGCGCCGGGCGGGACCAGTCGATCCTGCACAGCTGGGAAATGGAACTGGGCGGCACGATCCAGCTCATCAAGGATGAGGTCGAGCGCGTGCGCCCGACCCGGGTCGTTTTCGACAGCCTGTCTGAGATGCGGTTGCTGGCGCAGGATCCGCTACGCTATCGCCGGCAATTATTGTTTCTCAAGCAGTTCTTCGCGGGCCTTAACACCACCGTCATGCTGGTCGACGATCTGACCGGCACGCGGGGCGAGCGCGACAATCATCTCCACAGCCTGTGTCACGGCGTCATCACGCTGGAGCGGCTGACGCTCGATTTCGGCGCGGCGCGGCGGCGGTTGCAGATACAGAAGCTCCGCGGCGTCGATTTCGTCGCGGGATATCATGACTTCATCATCCGCAAGGGTGGAATCGACGTGTTCCCGCGCCTGATCGCTGCGGCGCATCACAGCGCCTTTGTCGGCGAACCGATCGGCAGCGGGGTGGCGGAACTGGATGCGCTGCTGAGCGGCGGACCAGCCCGAGGCACGACCACGCTGATCACCGGGCCATCGGGCGCGGGCAAGACGACGCTGGCGCTGCAATATCTGGCCGCAGCCTGCCGCCGGGGGGAAAAATGCGTCATCTACGAATTTGACGAGCGGATCGGCACGCTGCTGATGCGCGCCCGGGCGTTCGGCTTCGACCTGCAGGAATTTATCGACAACGGCCTGCTGACGGTGCGGCAGATCGATCCGGCCGAAATCGCGCCCGGCGAATTCACCGCCATGGTCAAGCGGGAGGTCGAGGAAGATGAAGCCAGGATTGTCCTGATCGACAGCCTGACCGGCTATGTCGCGGCAATGCCGCAGGAACAGCAATTGATCCTGCAACTGCATGAGCTTCTGTCCTACCTCAACCAGGCTGGCGTGGTGACATTCCTCATCAATCCGCAGCAAGGCTTTTTCGGGTCGATGAGCACGAACGGGCTCAACATCTCCTACATCGCCGACATCGTGATCCTGCTGCGCTTTTTCGAGGCGCAAGGACGGATCAGCAAGGCGCTGTCGGTCATCAAGAACCGCAGCGGAATGCACGAGGACACGATCCGCGAACTGCGGATCGACGCACAGGGCATCAGGGTGGGCGAGCCCCTCTCCGCCTTCAAAGGCGTCCTGACCGGCACGCCCCATTATGTTGGCTCATCCCAAACCTTGATGGAGGATCGGGACAGAGGTGCTTAAGTCGCTTCCGGAAAGCCATCGGGTCCTGGTGAGCGCGCCCTATGGCTGTGATGCGAGCAGCATGGAGACACTGCTCAGGGCGCAGGGCTATGACGCTGTCGCGTGCGGAACGCTGAGCGACATTGCTGGACAAATCAATGAGGATACGGGCGCCATCTTGATCACGGAGGAAGCGCTGGCCGCAGATCTGGGGCCGCTTCACCGGGCGCTGGAGGCCCAGCCTCACTGGTCCGACATCCCCTTCATCCTTTTGGCGGGGCGGCAGGCCGGGCGCACCGACAGCAGCAGCGCCGTGCGGCGACGCCTGCCCGAAAGCGCCATCAACGTCGTTCTGCTGGAGCGGCCGCTGAGCAGCGAATCCCTGCTGAGCGCAGTCGCGTCGGCCGTCCGTTCACGGCAGAAGCAGTTCGAGATACGCGACCGAATCGCCGAACTGAATGGGCAGAAGAACCAGCTGTCCCTGCTCCTCGACCTGCTTCCGGTCGGCGTCGCCTTCGCCGACATGAGCGGATCGGTCCTGTTGTCCAACCCCGCGTTCCGCAAGTTCCAGCCCGACGGTCAGATCCCCTCGCACTCGCCCGATGGCGAGGATCGCTGGATCGCCTATGAAGAGGATGGCAGCAGGGTCACGCGCGACCGGTTCGTCGCGCGGCGGGCGATGCGCGGCGAGGTCGTGCAGGGGGTCGAATTTCTTTATCATCCCCACAGCGGCCGCGACGTCTGGACGCGGGTCAGCGGCCTTCCCCTGCTCGACCCTGCGGGAAAAGTCGCTGGCTCGATCTGCGTCGTCGTCAATATCGATGAGCAGATGCGGGCGCAGGAGGCTCTCACCCTGGCGGCGCAGCGGCTGGAGGATCAGGTTGCGGAGCGCACCGTCGCCTTGCAGGACGCACTGGCGCGCCTGAAGCAGGAGGCGGAAGAGCGGGAGCGTGCCGAGGCGGCGCTCCGCCAGTCGCAAAAGATGGAGGCGGTGGGCCAGCTGACCGGCGGCATCGCCCATGATTTCAACAATATGCTGACGGGCGTGATCGGCGCGATTGATATCATGAAGCGCCGCATCGGGGCGCGGCGCTATGATGATCTCGACAAATTCATGGACGCGGCGTCAGCCTCCGCGCAACGAGCGGCGGGATTGACGCAGCGCCTGCTGGCATTTTCCCGGCGGCAGTCTCTGGACAGCCGGCCAAGCGACGTGAATGCGCTGGTCGCATCGCTGGAGGACCTGCTGAAGCGAACGATGAGCGAGCAGATCGAGGTTTCCATCGTGCAGGCAGATGCGATGCCGCTGGCCCTGGTCGATCCCAACCAGCTGGAAAATGCTATCCTCAACCTGTCGATCAATGCGCGGGATGCAATGCCCGAAGGCGGCAGGCTGGTCATCGAGACGAGCAGCATCGTGCTGGACGACAGTTACACGGCCGCGCACCCGGGCATTGCGGCCGGGGAATATGTAGTCGTCGCCGTGTCCGATACGGGCGTCGGCATGGATCGCGAGATACTCGACAAGGTGTTCGAGCCCTTCTTCACCACCAAGCCGATCGGCCAGGGAACCGGCCTGGGCCTGTCGATGGTCTATGGCTTCGCGAAACAGTCGAAGGGACAGGTGCGCATCCATTCGACGCCTGGCATTGGAACTTCGGTCAAAATCTACCTGCCGATCGCCGACGGGGCGGACCAAGCGGCGGCGGAGACGGCCGGCCAGCAGGTGCATGAGGGCGAAGGCCAGCTTGTCCTGCTGGTGGAGGACGACAATTCCGTCCGTTTGCTGATTGGCGACGTTCTGGAGGAGCTCGGCTATGCCAGCGTCCAGGCCGCGGAGCCGGAACAGGCGATTGCGCTGCTCGAATCCGGGCGGCGGTTCGATCTGATGATCTCCGACGTCGGCTTGCCGGGAATGAACGGGCGGCAGCTGGCCGAGGTGGCGCGCAGCCACTTGCCCGACCTGCCGATCCTGTTCGTGACGGGCTATGCGGAGAATGCGGCCGTTCGGTCGGGCTTTCTGGGGACGAACATGTCGATGATCACCAAGCCCTTCCAGATTGAGGCATTGTCGGCGAAGATCAAGAAGATGCTGGCATGATGGGGGTGGCGGGCATGGCTTGGGCGGGAGTATCGAACGGTGGTTCGGAGCGCCCCTGGTCCCCCCGATGGGCGAGCCAGCGGCGATAGATGGGCCAGATCGCCGGTCCCTCGATCATGTAGCGGCGCCAGAGCCGCCCCGGATTGCTGAGCAGGCGGTGGAGCCATTCGAGGCTCATCGCCTGCATCCAGTCCGGCGCACGCTTCTGCACACCGGTGAGAAAGTCTAGGCTGGCGCCGACGCACAGACCGATGCCCACCGCGCTGCTGGTGCGCGCGACATGCCAGGCGAGAAGTTCCTGCTGCGGGGCACCGACCGCGATGATCGAATAGCGCGCCCGTGCCTCCACCAGAAAATCGCGAGCCTCCCTCACGGCTGCCGGGTTGTGGATGAAGCCCATCGGCGGATTATGGTGCAGGAAGTAGATGGCGGGAAAGTTGGTCCTTAGCCAGGCGATCAGTTCATTCGATCCTCCGACGATGGCGACCCGGTCACCCGGAGTCAGGCTTCGCCGTATCAGCGCCTCGGTCAGGTCGCTGCCGGGTGACGCGGGCAGGTGCACGCCCGCGCCGGCGGCGAGGTGGGAGAGAATGCGGCTATCGCAGATGCAGAGCCAAGCGGCGCGATAGGCAGGCCAGAGGTCGGACCGGCGGCGCTGGATACGCACGACATGGTCGACGTTGGGCGTGACCACATAGGCGAAGGGTGCGCCCGCCGGGCGTTCGACGATGGCGGCGAGCGCCTGCGCGATCGAGAGGTCGCAGAAGTCGAAGTCAAGGAAGCTGATCCTGGCGGGCAGGCTGTCGGCGACCCGCCGCTCGACGGGCGGGCTCAGTCTTTCCGCAACCGGCGCAAGCGTCGCCATGACTGCCCTCCTTCCTTGGCGGCACGACTATGGGCGCGCGCAAGTTGCAAAGCTTTCCAGCCAATTGCCTCAGCAATTTTGGGGAGGGTGCTTGCCGAATATCACCTGGGTGCGGAGCGGACTAATTTCGGGCCAAGCTTACCTGAAGGGATAGGCCATGAAATGGACAGCCTCCACGTCCCGCCGCGTCGGCGGGTTGATCCTGCTTGCCGCGCTCGCCCACTCGCCAGCGATGGCCGGTGAAAGCGCCATCGGTGCAGCCGAAGCGGTGCCCGCCGCTGCCGAATATCGGATTAATGCGGGCGACGAACTCGACGTCATGGTATGGGGCGAAGAACGGATGCAACGCGCGGTGCGGGTGCAGCCCGACGGTTCCTTCTCCTTCCCGCTCGCAGGCCGAATCATGGCGGCGGGCAGCACCACCGGCGCCGTCACCCAGGCGCTGCGCAGCCAGCTTGCCGAGAAATATCGCAACGGCGCACCCGATGTCACGGTATCGGTGCGCGATCCTTCGGGCATGCGCTTCTATGTGATCGGGAAGGTGCGGACCGCCGGAAGCTATGCGGCGGGCAAGGGCGTCGACATCGTGCAGGCGCTGAGCCTTGCCGGGGGCCTTGCCGAGTTCGCTGACGTCAAGGGCGCGGTCATCCTGCGCCAGACGCCGGAAGGCCAGGTGGTCGAGCCGGTACGCATCGCCCAGATCCTGAAGGGCAGCCGCCGCCTGAACCGGGGTGCCCTGCCGGAGAAGATACCGGTGCTGAGAAGCGGCGACATTCTCGTCATCCCATGAGCCCTCGGGTGAACGCGACCCGCCTCGCCGCAAGGGGCGCGGAGGCGGCGCTGGTTCTGACCCTGGGCCTCGCCGGCGCGACAGCCGTGATCGCCGACGTCCGCACGAAGATCGATGTGGAGGGCAGCGCCGCGCTGTCCAACAATCCTCTGCTGATTGCGGGATCGGACAGGAGTGCCGGCATCCTTGAGGCGGGGATCAGGCCCTCGATCGAGCTGAAGGACGGGACAGGTCTGGACCTCGAACTGAGCGGGCTGCTCGCAGGCCGGCATTATACGCGGCGCTATGATGATGTGTGGCATGGTAATGCGCAGCTCGCCGCCAACTGGCGTAAGAATGAATGGCTGTCGATCGCCGGCCTCGCCGCGTTCAATCGCCAGCCGCTGATCGACCGGCTGACTTCCGATATTGACGCGGCGGTCATCAGCAGGGGCGTCGTTGAGGAGAAGACGGGACGGCTGAGCGTCAGCTGGCACCCCGACGCACGCACTCTGATCCAGCCTGAATTCAGCTATCAGGACGCGCATTATCCCGGATTGACGCCGCTCAGCGATACCAGCGAGGCGCGGTGGGGATTGCGCGCGAGCCGGCGGACCAGCGCCTTCACGACGCTGGGCGCGCGCTTCAGCTACGCCCGCGCGAGAGTGGTGGGCACCCCGGACAGCGACATCTATGCTGCCTATGCGACCTTCGATCAGCGGCTGAGCGCGTTCTGGCGCCTCAGCATCGAGGCAGGCGCAGAGCGAGTCCAATCGCCAGTTTTCAAGACCACGCAGGCAAGCGGCCGCGTGGAGCTCTGCCGCGAGGGCGAGCATTTGAGCGCTTGCGCCAGCGGCGGCGTGACATCCGGCGTAAGCAGCCTGGGCGGCGTGCAGCGGCGGATCGACCTTGCCGCGACGACCAACTGGCGGCTTTCACCCCGGCTCACCATGAACGTGGAAGGCCAGTATCAGCGCGCCACTCAGCAGGGCAGCCCCCTGCCCCATATCGATTCGGCGCAGGCACGCATCCGGCTGGAACGGCGCCTCAATAGCCGCCTGACCGCGTCGGCGCTGGCCGAATATCGGCAGCGCGACCTGCTGAGCGGGAGCACCGTCTCCTCGACAGCGGTTGGTATCCAGCTGAAATACGAGTTGATGCCGCTGTAGATACCCAGATCAGGCTGGGGATTTTTCGGGCGTCATTTGACACGGGTCCTTCATCGGGAGCCGAAAAGCCGACTATCAAGGATGGCCTGCGCCAAGCACTGTGTCCGCAGGGACGGCTACTGCCCCAAGGCCGATCCCGCTGTGCGCTGACTCTCCACCCCCATGTCATCGCACCAAGGAGACATGATGATGCTGGTTGCGAATGAGCGTCGGATGCAAGGCCGGAAACGCCCAGCGCTGCCGTCATCCATCAGGCCCCCGCGTGTCGCATACCTCACCAACGTCTATCCCAAGCCCAGTCACAGCTTCATCAGGCGCGAGATTTTCGCGCTGGAGCGGCAGGGTTTCGAGGTAGCGCGGGTGTCAGTGCGCGGCAGCGGGGGCACCTTGCCCGACCCAGCCGACCGGCGCGAACAGCGGCGCACGCATATCCTGCTGAGCGGCAATCATTGGGAACTAATCTCCGCCTTCCTGTCGCGGCTGTTCCGCCAGCCGCGGCGGCTGTGGCGGGGCATTGCCGTGGCGGCCAGCATGCTGGCGCGCGGAACCGCAGGGCCGGTGCGCATGTGCGCCTATCTTCTGGAGGCGTGCCTGCTCGTCAAATTTCTGGAAAGGTCCGAGATCAGGCATGTCCATGTCCATTTCGGGACCAACCCTGCCGCTGTCGCTCGGCTGGCACGGGAATTGGGGGACCTGACCTACAGCGTGACGCTGCACGGCCCGGACGAGTTTGACGAGCCCAAGGCGTTGCTCCTGTCGGAAAAAGTGTCGGGCGCGGCCTTTGTCGTCGCAATCTCCAGCTTCTGCCGGGGCCAGTTGATCCGATGGACGCATGCGCGCGATTGGGGGAAGATCAAGGTGGTCCGATGCGGCATCGAACAGCAGAGCGGCACCTATATCGATGAGCTGGCGATGTGCGCCAATGGCATGTCCGACCGGCTGGTCTGCGTCGCGCGTCTGAGTGCGCAGAAGGGCCTCGGCCTGTTGCTGGAGGCTGCCGCGGAGGTCGCGCGCACGCGCCCCTTCCTGCTGCGCATCATCGGCGACGGGGAACTGCGGCCCCAACTGGAAGAGCAGATCATCCGCCTCCGGCTTCAGGACCATGTCACCTTGCTCGGCTGGTGCAGCGCGGCGGAGGTGCGACGAGAGATGCTGCAGGCCCGGGCGCTGGTGCTGCCGAGCCTTGCCGAGGGGCTGCCCATCGTCCTTATGGAGGCGATGGCGCTTGGCAAGCCGGTCGTCGCGACCTGCATTTCCGGCATTCCTGAACTGGTGGACGATGGATGCGGCTTTCTGGTCCCGGCGGGATCGACTGAAGCGATCGTCGAGGCGCTGCACGCGGTGCTGGCAGCCGATCCCGACACGCTGGTGGCGATGGGCGAAGTTGGGCGGGAGCGCGTCAGGCGCCAGCACGACGTCGACCGCAACACCGCGGCTCTCGCGGCGCTGCTGCGTCCTCTGGTCTAGCGGTGACCGCGGCCCTCCTCTGGATCGTCGCGATCGCCGTCTCGCTGCCGCTGTTGGCGGTCAGCGTCGAATGCTTGGCGGCGCTGGTCTGCCGACCGCCGGCTGCGCCCCGGTGCGAAGCGCCGCCGCTCGCCGTTCTGATGCCGGCGCATGATGAGGCGCAATGCATCGGGCCGACGATAGAGGCGGTCCGCGCGCAGCTCCGCGCGCAGGACCGGCTGCTGGTGGTCGCCGACAATTGCAGCGACGCGACCGCAGCCATCGCGCGCATGCTAGGTGCAGAGGTGATCGAGCGGCAGGATGTCTCCCGGCGCGGCAAGGGTTTCGCGCTCGCCTTCGGGCGCGATCATTTGCGTGATGATCCGCCCGGCGTGGTGCTGGTGCTGGATGCCGACACCCTTCCGGCGTCCGGGGCGATTCATGGCCTTGCCGCCGCTGCGATCGAGCGCAAGGCGGCGCTTCAGGGGCTTTATCTGATCGAAGGGTCGGCAAGCGATCCCAGGGTCGCTGTGTCCACCCTCGCCTTCCGGCTGAAGAATCTCGTTCGACAGAGGGGATTGCAGGCGCTTTCCGGCAACGCGCTCTTACAGGGGAGTGGCATGGCCTTTCCCTGGGCGATGTTCAGCGCCGCACCGCTCGCTACGGCAAGTCTAGTCGAAGACCTGCAATTGGGCGTCGATCTCTTCCTGCGTGGCGGCGCCGTGGGCTTTGCCGAACATGCATGCTTCACCAGCGGCACGAGCGGCGTCGGCGGCACCATATCGCAGCGGACCCGGTGGGAGCATGGCAGCATGGCAGCCGCGCCGCGCCTTGCCGGGCGTATGCTGGCAGCGGCGGTCCGGGGGCGCGCCGCCGCATGGCCGTTGGCGCTCAATCTCGTGGTTCCGCCGTTGGGTATGCTTGCCCTGCTCTGCGCCATCGCGCTTCTGGTGCTGGGCGGGAGTGCCGTCGCTGGGCCGGGGGCGTGGCCGCTCGCCATGCTGACTGCCAGCCTGGCGCTGTTCTGCACGACCCTCCTCCTTGTATGGCATCGCTGGGGACGTGACCTGCTACCGGTTTCGGCCCTTCATCAGCTTGCCGTCTATCTCTTCTGGAAGATGCCGGTCAGTGCCCGCTTCCTGTTCCGCCGGCAAAGCGAGTGGGTCCGCACCGACCGCGAGCGATCGAAGTAAATCAATATCTTACTTGCTCTTGCTGGCCCTGCTCCTGTCACGCGAATCCACCCTCCCAATTTCCATGACGCAATCGACAGGCTGACAGTCGGACAATGGATCAAACATAGTGACGGCATAGCAGCAACGGATTTGTCGGGTCGCACCGAGCCATCTCATTTCCCCGCCCAGGAGGCTGCAATGTCATTATGGTCGATGCAAGGAGCGCAACGCACCGCCATCCTGATGGCGTTGCTTTTGCTCTTTAGCCAGCAGCTGGATGAGCCCGCGACTGCCGAGCTTGTCACTGCCTCAGCGGCCGCCCCAGCTAGAGCCGCGACGCCGGCGAAAAAGCCTCAACAGCAGCAGCAGCAGGATGAAGATCGGGGGCCGGGACCCGGCACCTATCTGTGCCTGCTGACCTGCGCTGTCGTGGTCGCCCGCCAGATCCGAAAGCGCGGGAAAACGCACGTCGTGCTTTCCTGAAAATTCCAGAGGACCAGACCCGCTATGCATGAGCAACGCAAACTGTTCGAACCGTGGCGCTGTGTCCTGGTCGGCGACGAGACTATCCTGATCGAGTGCGGGAAAATTCTGCTGGAGCGAGGGCATGAGATCGTCGCCGTCGCGAGTGAGCGGGCCTTTATCGCAGACTGGGCTGAGGCGAACTTCATCCGTCATCTGAGCCATGCGCGCGAGATTGAAGGGAGCGGGATCGGCGGGTTCGATTATCTCTTCAGCATCGCCAACCTCAATATCTTGCCCGAGGGGCTGCTTGCGCTTCCCCGTCGTGGTGCGATCAATTTCCATGATGGTCCGTTGCCCCGCTATCCGGGGCTCAACGCGCCAGTGCGGGCGCTGCTGAACGGCGAGGCGCAGCATGGCATCACCTGGCACCGGATGATGCGCGAGGTCGATGCGGGGGCCATCCTCGGCACGCGAACCTTCCCCATCGACCCGGGCGAGACGGCCTTCTCGCTCAACACCAAATGTTTCGCCGCCGCGATCGAGAGTTTCGCCCAGCTGGTGGACGGGCTCGCTGCCGATCTGGTCATCGAGGTCAGTCAGGACGCCGGCACGCTCTTCGCTGAGCGCTATGGCGACCGTACTGCAGGTGCCGGCATGATTCCGTTGTCGGCCAATGCTGCCGAAGTCGAGCGGTTCGTCCGCGCACTGGATTTTGGCAGCCATGCCAATCCTGTCGCGCTGCCCACGCTGCTTTTTCAAGGCCAGACCGCCACGGTGCGCAAGGCGGCAATGATCGGGCAAGCGTCAGGCGAGGCACCCGGCACGATCCTGCGCGTCGATACCGATGCGGTAACGGTGGCGACCGGCGGAGGCGATATCCGATTGCAGGACTGGTTCGTCGCTCCCCAAGCGCTCGGCTTGGCCGTCGGGCAGCGTTTCGACATGCCGTCAGCCGAGCAGCAGACGTCGCTGTCCCGGCTCGCAGCAGCCTTTGCGGCCCAGGAGAAATATTGGCGCAAGCGACTGAAGGCGCTGGATCCGCTGCCGATGGACTGTTTCGACCGCCAGCCAGGTTCGGGAACCGGGGCGCTCGACCAGGTCCTCCCGGGTGGAAGCTTGGCGATATTCGCCTCCATCCTCGGCTATCTCGCGCGTATTCATGATCGTGGCCGGTTCGATATCGGTTATTGCGATCCTGTCCTTTCGATGCGGATCGAAGGGCTGGAGCCGTGGTTCGCACCTGTCCTGCCTATCTCGGTCGAGATCGATTTCCGCGGAAACGTTACCAAGCTGCGCGAAGGGCTGTCCGATGTGCTGGCGCAGACGCATCGCCGGCTTGGCTATCGCGCCGATCTCCCCTTGCGCATGGGGGAGGAGTTTGGCGGTCGCGACGCGGCCTTGCCCGTCGTCTTGAAGATCGTCGATCAATTTGCCGAGACTCCCTTGCCGGCGGGCTGCAAGCTGATGGTGGCTATCCGCGCGGACGGGACGATGGCGCGCTGGGTTTTCGACCGCGCGCATCTGGATGAGGGCGCGGTCGCGATGATGCAGGCGGGCAGCCTGGCGCTGCACCGGCAGGCCGAGGATGAGCCTGAGCGGCCCGTCGCTGAACTGACGCTGGGTGCCGTTCCGGCGTCCGCAGGGGTTGCCGTCGAATGGCGGCAAGATGCGCCCGTACACCAGCTTTTCAGCGAAATGGCCGTGCGCGCGCCATCCGCAATCGCGGTCACCTGCCGGGGCGAGAGCCTGACCTATGAGGAGCTTGATCGGCGGTCCAACCAGTTCGGCCGCTACTTGCAGCGCCGGGGCGTAGGGCCGGACGTGCTGGTTGGGCTGCATTGTGACCGATCGCTCGACCTGATCGTTGCACTAATGGGGATATGGAAGGCGGGAGGTGCCTATGTGCCGCTCGATCCCGCCTATCCTGCACCCCGGATCAGGCACATGATCGAGGACGCGGCGCTCAAGGTGATCATCACCCGATCGCAGCTGCTTCCCCTGCTGGGACAGGGGAGCGCGATCTGCATCGACAGCGAGTGGAGCGCCATCACGGCGGAGGATGACAGCGCCCTCCCCGCCTCCAGCGGGCCGGACAATCTTGCCTATGTGATCTTCACCTCCGGATCGACCGGCAAGCCCAAGGGCGTGATGGTCGAGCATCGCAATGTCGTCAATTTCTTCGCCGGCATGGACCAGCATATCGCTCGCCAAGGCAACTGGCTGGCCGTCACGAGCCTCAGCTTCGACATCAGTGTGCTGGAGCTGTGCTGGACGCTGACCCGCGGCCTGCATGTGGTGCTGGCCACCGGCAACGAAATGAAGCCCGCCGCGCCCCCGCGCCGCCCAATGGACTTCAGCCTCTTTTATTTCGCGGCGGACGAGGCCAGTGACGCGACTGAAAAATACCGGCTGCTGCTGGAGGGCGCGCGCTTCGCCGACCAGAACGGCTTTGCAGCGGTGTGGACACCGGAGCGGCATTTCCATGCCTTTGGCGGCCTCTACCCCAATCCCGCCGTCGCGGGGGCCGCGGTTGCCGCGATTACCAGCCGCGTGCAGATCAGGGGCGGCAGCGTCGTCCTGCCGCTGCACCATCCCGCGCGCGTGGCGGAGGAATGGTCGGTGGTGGACAATATCTCCGGCGGGCGGGTCGGCATCGCCTTCGCGTCCGGGTGGCAGCCCAATGACTTCGTGCTGCGTCCGGAAAATTATGCGGATCGGAACGCGGCGTTGCTGCGCGATCTGGACGCAGTGCGCGGCTTGTGGCGGGGGGAAGCGCGCAGCTTCGACGGGCCGACCGGGCCTGTGGAGGTGACCACCCTGCCCCGCCCGATACAGGCCGAACTGCCCTATTGGATCACGTCGGCCGGCAATGCGGAAACCTTTGCGGCGGCGGGACGGGCGGGCGCGTCGATCCTGACCCATCTGCTCGGCCAATCGGTGGACGAACTGGCGGAGAAGATCCGCGTCTATCGGGCTGCGCGGCGCGAGGCGGGACATGCGGGAGAGGGCCAGGTCACGCTGATGCTGCACAGCTTCGTCGGGCCTGATGCCGACGCAATACGGGAGATCGTCCGCCAGCCGCTGATTGCCTATCTGCGCACGGCGACCAGTCTGGTGAAGCAATATGCCTGGTCCTTCCCCGCCTTCAAGCGGCGGGCAGGCATGGCCGATTCCGTATCGAACGCCGAGTTCGAGAGCCTGACGGCCGAAGAGATGGAAATGCTGCTGGAGCATGCCTTCGACCGCTATTTCGAGGGCAATGGCCTGTTCGGCACGCCCGAGCAATGCGTGGCCATGGTCGACCGGCTGCGGGCGGTCGGCGTCGATGAGATTGCCAGCCTGATCGATTTCGGCGTGGAGAGCAGACAAGTGCTGGCGCATCTGCCTTGGCTCAACCAACTGCGACAGCTGTGCACCGACGCTTCGCATGAGGAAGCTGAGCCGATCGCCGCGCTAATGGAACGGCATCAGGTCACGCATCTGCAATGCACGCCATCGATGATGCGCATGCTGCTCGCCGAGCCGGGTGCGCGGCCGCATATCGCCGCACTCGATCATCTGATGATTGGCGGTGAGGCTTTCCCGCCCGATCTGGCGGAAGAGTTGAGCGGGCTGGTCAGGGGCAAGGTCACCAATATGTACGGTCCCACCGAGACGACGATCTGGTCGGCGGTGCATCGCGTGACGAAAGGCGGGGCTGTTCCCTTGGGCGCGCCGCTTGCCAACCAGTCGATCGCGATCATGGACAGCCGCCAGAGGCCGCTGCCAAGCGGGGTGCCGGGCGAGATCCTCATCGGCGGCGCTGGCGTCGTGCGGGGCTATCTCAACCGTCCTGAACTGACGGCAGAGCGCTTTGTCGCCGACCCCGCCGAGCCGGGCGCGCGGCTCTATCGCACGGGCGACCTTGGGCGCAGGCGGCGTGACGGGACGCTGGAGTTCCTCGGACGGCTCGACCATCAAGTGAAGATACGCGGCTATCGCATCGAGCTGGGCGAAATCGAGGCGCTGTTGCATCAGATGAGCGAAGTCGGCGAGGCGGTCGTCACCGCCATCCGCTCCGACGATGGCGAACAGATGCTGGTTGCCTATGCCGCGCCGCTTGCGGCCAATCACGACTTTGGCCCCATGCGCGAGCGGCTGCGGGCGGAGCTGCCCGACTTCATGGTGCCGACCCATTATGTCGGCCTCCAGCGCCTGCCGCATACGCCCAATGGCAAGATCGACCGCAACGCCCTCCCCCGTCCGGAGCGCGCAGCACCGGTGTCGCAGAAGGCGTTCGTCGCGCCGGAAGATGGCATGGAAGCACGCATCGCGGCGGTCTGGCGCGACGTTCTGAAGCTGGAGAGCATCGGTTCGCTCGACAATTTCTTCGATGCGGGCGGCCATTCACTGCTGGCGGTGCAGATGCATCGACGGCTGACGGCTGAGCTCAACTGCCAGATGGCGCTGACGGACATCTTCCGCTTCCCGACGATCCGCACGCTCGCGGCGCATCTGGCGAGTGGTACGGCGGACGATCTGGCAGCGCAGCAAGGCCTTGCCCGTGCCGAGGGGCGTCGCGCCGCCATCGCGCGGCGGGCGATGGCGCGCAACGTCATGGCGACCGGCGATCGGAGTTCGATCTGATGGATCAGCATGCGAGCTGGCCGGGGATGAATCAGGGCGACCCCGATTTCGATGCCCATATCGCGGTCGTCGGCATGGCGTGCCGCTTCGCCGGGGCGCCCGATCTGGAAAGCTATTGGACGAACCTGCGCGAGGGGCGGGAGTCGATCACGCGCTTTAGTGAGGCGGAACTACTCGCGGCGGGGGTCGATCCCCGCGCGCTGGCCGATCCCCATTATGTTCCGGTCGGCGCGCCGATGCCGGACATGGAGATGTTCGACGCTACCCTGTTCGGCCTCAGCGCCCGCGATGCCGCGATCATGGACCCGCAGCATCGCCACTTCCTGCAATGCGCCTGGGCGGCGCTGGAAAATGCGGGCCATGCTCCCGACCAGTTCAGCGGGGCGATCGGTGTGTTCGCCGGATCAGGGCACAATGCCTATCTGCCCTATAATCTGCTGACCAACCCCGATCTGGTGCACAAGGTCGGCTTCTTCCTGATGCGGCATACCGGCAACGACAAGGATTTTCTGGCGACCCGCGCCTCCTATCTGCTCGACCTCAAGGGGCCGAGCGTCAATGTGCAGACGGCCTGTTCCACTTCTCTCGTCGCGATCCATATGGCGATGCAGAGCCTGCTGAACGGCGAGAGCGACATGGCGCTGGCGGGCGGCGTTACGATCGAGATGCCGCATGGTCAGGGCTATCGCTACGAACCCGGGGAAATTCTCTCGCCCGACGGCCACTGCCGCGCCTTCGATGCGGACGCGGCAGGAACGATCTTCGGCAGCGGCGCGGGCGTGGTGGTGCTGCGCCGGCTGCGGGACGCGATGGAGGATGGTGACCATATCCACGCCGTCGTGCGCAGTTCCGCCGTCAATAATGACGGGCTGGGCAAGGTCAGCTATCTGGCGCCCAGTGTCGATGGACAGGCGCGCGCCATTTCCGAGGCGCTGAGCATCGCCAATGTCGATGCTCGCTCGATCAGCTATGTCGAGGCGCATGGCACCGGCACGCCGGTCGGCGACCCGATCGAGGTCGCGGCGCTGACTCAGGCCTTCCGCAGCGACACCGACGCGGTCGGCTATTGCGGCATAGGTTCGGTGAAGCCCAATATCGGCCATACCGACACGGCCGCGGGGGTGGCGAGTTTCATCAAGGTCGCCCTCGCTCTTCAGCATCGCGAGTTGCCGCCCTCGCTCAACCATGACCGGGACAATCCCGCCTGCGGGTTGGACCGGTCGCCCTTTTTCGTCAACGATCGGCTGCGGCACTGGGAGGGGGTCGCGGGCATGCCGTTGCGCGCTGGGGTAAGTTCGCTCGGCGTGGGTGGCACCAATGCGCATGTTGTTATGGAAGAGGCGCCTTCGCCATTGCCGTCCGATCCGGCTAAGCGGCGCTGGCAGCTGCTGGTGCAATCGGCCGCTTCCCCCGCCGCGCTCGACGCCAACGCGCAGGCCTTGGCTGACCATCTGAAAGAGCATGGCGAGCAGGCGCTGGCGGATGTCGCCTTCACGCTGCAAAGCGGCCGCAAGGCGCTGGCGCATCGACGCGTAGTCGTCGCGCCAGGCCATGCAGAGGCGGCGGTGGCGCTGCGTGACCCAGAGTCTGTTTTCGCCTTGAACCGCCATTGCACGACCAGCGGCCGCAAGGTCGCCTTCCTCTTCGCGGGCGGTGGCGCGCAATATGTGGGGATGGCGCGTGACCTCTACGAGGCGGAGAGCGTCTTCCGCGAGGCAGTGGACCAGTGCCTCCCGATCCTTGCCGAACTGAGCACGGCCGACTTTCGGACGCTGCTGCTCACCTCCGATGATAAGGCGGCGATGCAGCGGCCCGCGACCGGCCTGCCGCTGCTCTTCACGGTTCAATATGCCACCGCGCGCCTGTGGATGGATTGGGGCGTGGAGCCTGACGCGATGCTGGGCCACAGCATGGGCGAATATGTCGCGGCCCATCTGGCAGGGGTGTTCGACTTGCGGTCGGCGCTCAAGCTGGCGCTCGGCCGTGCGGAACTGTTCGAGACTTTGCCGCCCGGCCGCATGTTGAGCGTGCCGCTGCCGGAAGAGAAGCTGCGCCCTTATCTCGGCCCCGACCTGTCTATCGCGGCGGTCAATGGCGGCGCGCTGACGGTGGCATCCGGTGCGATCGGTGCCATAGAGCGGCTGCGAGAAGCGCTGGAGGCGGACGGGATCACCAGCCAGCAGGTTGCGATCTCGGTCGCGGCCCATTCGCACATGCTGGAGCCGATTCTCGCCCCCTTCCGCCAGCTCGTTGCGGCCATCGCCATGGAAAGGCCGCGCCGCCGCTTCCTGTCCTGCCTGACGGGCGATTGGGCGGGGGCTGAGGATGTGACGACACCCGATTACTGGGTGCGCCACTTGCGCGAGACGGTGCGCTTCGACGCGGCGCTCGACCGGCTGCTGCCGGCAGGACATCTGCTGCTGGAGGTGGGACCGGGGCGGACACTCACCAGCCTGGCGCGGCAGCATCGCGCGCGTGCGCCGGAACAGGCGGTGTTCAATTCGCTCCGCCATCCCGATGAGGTCTATGACGATCTAGCCTATATGCTGCGCACGCTGGGCGGCTTGTGGACGGCGGGGTTCGACGTGCCTTGGGAAACGTTGCGGCGCGGCGAACGGCGGCGGCGCGTGCCGCTGCCCAGCTATCGCTTCGAACGGCAGCGCCACTGGATCGAGCCGGGCAAGGCCGGCGCGCAGGATCACGGCCAGGATGTCGAACTGATCGACCATCCCGACAAAGCCAACTGGTTCTATCAGCCGGCCTGGCAGCGCGCGCCGGTCGGCGAAGCGGGTGACGAAGCGGCGGGGGCGTTGCTCTTCCTGGATGAGAAGGGTGTCGGCGCGGCACTGGCGGCGCGGCTGCGGCGCGCGGGCTGCGATGTGACGACGGTGCAGGCGGGCAAGCGTTTCCGCGCGACCGGGGGCATGGTGACGATGAACCCCGCCGAGGCCGGTGATTATGCCCAGTTGGTGGCTCACTTGGAGCGCCAGGGCGGGATGCCGGAGCGCATCTTTCATCATTGGTTGGTTGGGGACGACCGGCGCGGCGGTGCTGACAGGAGTTTGCAGCGGGGCTTCTGGTCGCTCTTCTATCTGGCGCGGGCGATCGGCGAAGCGGGAATCGATCGCGCCCTGACGATCGCGCTGGTGTCGACGGGCATGCAGCGCGTCTGTGACGAGGCCGGCGGCGATCCCGTCAAGGCGGCGGCGCTTGGCCCCTGCCGCGTCTTGCCCACGGAATTCCCGAATATCCGCGCGGTCGCGATCGACATAGACCTGCCCGACGGGCCGGAGCAGAGCGAGGATCTGGCGGCGGCGATCATTGCGGAGGCCGCGGCGGAGCAACCCGCAGCGGTCGTCGCCTATCGGCGGCTGGAACGCTGGGTCGAAACGTTCGAGCCGATGGCTCTGGCCGAGCGTGATCGCGGGCGGCTGCGGCCGGGTGGGACCTATCTGATCACCGGCGGCCTCGGCGGTATCGCGCTGCGCATCGCAGAGCATCTGTTTGAAAGCGTCGGCGCGCGATTGGCGCTGTTGTCGCGGTCGGCTCTTCCTCCCCGCGAGCAATGGGTCGATCTTCTGGACCGGCTCTCGCCCGGCGACATGCTGAGCCAGCGCATCCGGCAGGTCCGCGCGCTGGAAGAAAAAGGAGCGGAGGTTCTGCTGCTCCAGGCGGACATCAGCGACGTACGGGCGATGAAGCGCGCGGTAACGGCGGCGCGGGCGCGTTTCGGCGGCATAGACGGCGTGTTCCATGCGGCGGGCGTGCTGGACGATGGCCCTATCGCGCTGAAGAGTGCCGAGAGCGCGGCCGCGGTGCTGAAGCCCAAGATTGCGGGCACGCTCGCGCTTGAGGCGGCGTTGGGACGGGAACCGCCTGATTTCCTGATGCTCTTCTCCTCCGTCAGCGCCATCGCGGGCCTTGGCGGACAAGTGGATTATGCCGCAGCCAACGCCTTCCTCGACAGCTATGCGCGGCATCGGGCGGGGCGTGGTGCGACGGCGGTGATGGCGGTCGGCTGGCCGCGCTGGCAGGAGGTGGGCATGGCCGTCGGGCCGCTCGCCCCGCCCCCTCGCCCCCAGACGGCCGAAGTGCGGCGGATGGAGGCCGGTTTCTTCGATCAGTTGCTCACCGATACACCGATGCGGCGCACGGTAGCGGCGCGGCTGTCGCCCTCCACCCACTGGCTGCTCGACGAACACCGGCTGAGCAGCGGCGCGGCGCTGGTGCCGGGGTCCGGCCTGGTGGAGATCGTGCGGCAGGCGTTCCAGGGCATCGCGCGCCATCGCCCGTTCGAGCTGCGCGAACTCATGTTCCTGGAGCCCTTCGCCGTTGGGGACGAGGCGACGCGTGATATGCAGGTCGATCTGCTGCACCAAGGAGGCGATCTGTGGCGAGTCCATATCATGGGACGCGACAGCGCGGCGACGGAAAGCGATCCGTGGACGGAACATGCCCGCGGCTATGCGCTGATCGGCACACCGGAAGACGCCCGCAGACTGGATCGCGACATGCTGCTGGCGCGCTGTAGCCAGACAAGCGGCACCCATGCGGCGGGATCGGCGGCGCATCTGCATTTCGGGCCCCGCTGGCAGAATATCGTAGGCGTCCATGTCGGACAGGGCGAGGCGCTGATCGACCTCAGACTGGGCAAGGACTTCCACGGCGACCTGCGCCAGATGGCGCTCCACCCCGCGCTGCTGGACTTCGCAACGGCCGGCGCGCAAATGCTGATCCCCGGCTTTGAGGCGACAAGCGAATTCTATGCGCCGGCCTCCTATGGACGGCTGCGGCTGATCGCGCCCTTGCCCGCCCAGATCATGAGCCATGTCCGGCTGCGCCATGGCGCCACGCAAGCCGGAGAGGTTGCCACTTTCGACATCAGCATCGCTTCCATGCAGGGACAGGTGCTGGCGGAGATCGAAGGGTTCACCATGATGCGCGTGCGGGAGGCGCAGGCGCTGGGTGGGGGTAACCCGGCCACCATCAGCCAGTCCAGATCAGGCTCGCAGGGTCTGTCCTGTTGCGACGGTATGGAGGTCATCGACCGCATCCTGGCCGCACGCGCTGCGCCGCAGATCATTGTTTCCCCGCAGAGCCTGATGCCGATGCTGGACCGGATGCGTGCGCCAGCGACCACTGCCAAGGCCCCAACATCGGGGTCAGGCGTGCCGGCAGAGGACCTTCCTCGCACCGATACCGAACGCGCCATCGCCGCCATTTGGCAGGACATGCTGGGTGCGGGCGCAATCCGGCGGGGCGACGATTTCTTCGACCTGGGCGGTCATTCGCTGCTGGCGGTGCAGCTGATCAACCGGCTGCGCAAGCAGTTCGGGCAGCCATTGCCGCTGACCGCCCTGATCGAGGCGCCAACGCTGGCGCGGCTGGCGGCGCTGATCTGCCCCACCGACAGTCCATCGGAAGAGAGTGCGGAGGCACTGCCGGGATCGCCCGCCCCCGGCATCCTGCTGCTGCACGCAGGTTATGAACCGGGCGCGTTGTTCCTGGTTCATGACGGGCTGGGCGAGACGTTGCTCTACCGCACGCTCGCGCTGCAACTCGACGGACCATCGGTCTACGGCATCCAGCCCGAGCGCCACCCCGACGGCAGCTTCGTCCATTCCAGCATCGCCGACATGGCGCGGGGCCATGTCACGCGCCTGCGGCAGGTGCAGCCGAACGGACCCTATATGATCGCCGGCTTGTGCGCGGGCGGCGTGATTGCGATGGAAATAGCGCGGCAGCTGGAGGATGCGGGGGAGGAGGTCGCCTATGTCGGCATCATTGACGCCGCCGATGTCGAGGCGCTTGAGCGGCCCTTCCACGGTATGCGGTCCCGCTGGCATCGGGCGGCACAATCCTTGCGGCGGGACTGTGGGTCGCTGGCGGGCGTCGCCGCCGCCGGGCCCGCTCTGCTGCGGAAGGTTCTCAACATGGTCTGCTACGAGATCAGCTCCCGTCTCGACCGACGCCGGCTTGACGAAGCGGTGGCGCAGGCGAGCCGGACCGGCGAAGCGGCGCCTGCTGCCCTGCCCTTCCTCGATCTCTATCAGGCCGCGCACCGCATGCACCGGCCCCAGGGACTCGTGAACTCTCCCAAGGTGGTGCTCTACAAAGCGACCAAGGGGAACGGCACCATGGAGGACCATCCCTTCTCCAACCAATATGGCGACCATGCCATGGGCTGGGGCCGGCGCGTCGCCGATCATATAGAGGTGGAGGACGTCCCCGGCGGTCATTCGAGCGCGCTGCAAAAGCCGCATGTCGATAGACTCGCACGCTTGATGCAAAACGCGCTGGACGAAGTGCTGATCCGGATCGGCCGGCGATCCCCACCCTGTCCCGGCGCTTCGCAAGCGGAGCATACCCCCATTGCAGCAGGCCATGACCGATGAGCAGCCCCGCCCCTTTCCGTCAGCGCCATTCGCCTGTGCTGATTTCCATCGTCAACTATCGGACATCCGCGCTGGTCATTGATTGTCTCGCCAGCCTCGCCGGCGAAATCGCTGCCTATCCGCAAGCCCATGCCGTCATTGTCGACAATGCGTCCGGCGATGGGTCGGCCGAGAGGATTGCGGCTGCGATCGAGGAAAATGGCTGGCAGAAATGGACGTCATTGGTGGCGTCGAGCAGCAATGGCGGCTTTTCCTATGGCAATAATCTGGCGGTCGCGTCGGCTCCGGCAGGGTTCGTGCCCTGTTTTGTCTGGCTGCTCAATCCCGACACGCGGGTCCGCCCCGGCGCACTGCTTGCCTTGCTGGACTTCATGCACGCTCATCCCTGCGCCGGCGTTGCGGGTACGCTGCTGGAGGACGGCGATGGGGTCGTCTGGCCCTATGCCTTCCGCTTCCCCACCGTGGCGGGAGAAGTCGAGCGGGCAGCGAAGCTCCGCCTCGTCAGCCGCCTGCTCCAAAATCGCGCCATCCCCCGGAAGATGGATGCCCGGCCCGCGCAGGTGGACTGGGTATCGGGCGCCAGCATGATGATCCGCGCAGGCATATTCGACGCGATCGGCCCGATGGATGAAGGCTATTTCCTTTATTTCGAGGAAACCGATTTCTGCCTGCGCGCGCGGCGGGCCGGCTGGCAGTGCTGGTATGTGCCCGACGCGCGGGTGCTACATATCGCTGGGCAAAGCACCGGCATTACCGGCAAGAACGCAGTCGTGCCGCGCATGCCCGCCTACTGGTTCGAATCCCGGCGGCGCTACTTCCTTAAGAATCATGGGCATGGCTACGCGATCTGCGCCGACATGGCATGGATGATCGCCCATCTTTTCTGGCGCATCCGGCGCCGGCTGCAAGCGCTGCCCGACACGGACCCGGCTAACCTGCTTTCGGATTTCTTCGCTCATTCGGCCCTACGGCAGCCGCTGCTGAACCGCGCTGCAAATGACAAGGATGGCTCCGCGACGGCGCGGCCGGAGATGCGCACGACATGAGCCATGTCGGCGCATTGCTGCCTGGCCCGCCGGGTATGGAGTTGCGCCTGTTCGACGTACGCCATATGCCGGCGGCCGCGCCGCAATCGGGACAGGAGCGCCTCCGCGCGGCCCGTTTCCTCTTCGATCGGCACCGGCATCGCTATCTGGCGGGGCGCTTCGCCCTGCGCTGCATCCTGTCCGACTGGACGGGCATCCCCGCGCCCGCGCTTCGCTTCGCGGAATATGGGCGGGGCAAGCCGATGCTGCTGGACCGGCCCGAGATCCGCTTCAACCTCAGCTATGCGGACGAGAACGTCCTTATCGGCGTGAGTGCAAAAAGCGACCTGGGAGTCGATATCGAAAGACGCCGCCCCTTCCCCGACGCCCGCGCGCTCGCCGAGGATTGTTTCGACGGCGAGGAACAGGCAGCGCTGCACGCGACATCATCGGCAAGGGATGAGAGCGATCTCTTCCTCTGCGGATGGACGCGCAAGGAAGCCGCGTTCAAGGCAGCAGCGCTCGGCATCGTCGATGATCCGGCCAGCATAGCGACCGGGATAGAGCCCGCCTATCGCGAACTGCCCATAGGCGGGTGCCTGCGCGCCGGCGTCAGCACGATGGTCACGGATCGGCACATGATATCCTGGGCCGCTATATTGTAGCTCAACCGATGATTGCGGCCCCGTCCGGCTAATAGGCCCTTCTTCCGCCGATCACCGCCGCGACGGTCCGAAGCAGGATATAGAGGTCGAACCAGATCGACCAGTTTTCGATATAATAAAGGTCATGTTCGACACGCTTGATCAGCTTGTCTTCCGTATCCGTTTCTCCGCGCCAGCCGCACACCTGGGCCCAGCCGGTGAGGCCGGGCTTGACCTTGTGCCGCGCGACATAGGATGTCAGCACTTCGCTGAACAATTTTCCGCCGGCCCGTGTCGATGGAGCATGCGGACGCGGACCGACCAGCGACATGTCGCCCAGCAAGACGTTGAGCAGTTGCGGCAGTTCATCGAGGCTCGTCTTGCGCAGCAGGGCGCCGACACGCGTCACGCGCGCATCGTGACGACTAGCCTGCACGATGTCATCGGACTGGCAGCGGTGGACATACATGCTTCTGAACTTGAAGATGCGGAAGTCGCTGCAATTGAAACCTTCCCGACGCTGAACGAAGAATATCGGACCGCGGGATTCAATCTTGATCGCGAGTGCAATCAACAGGAACAATGGTGCGAGGACGATGAGAAGCGCGAGCGACAGCAGCCGGTCTTCAGCCCACTTCTCCAATATGCGGCTGCCATGGATCGGCTTTTCGTGAAGAGTCATTACCGGCAGTTCGCCCAGCAGCATGACGGGCATCCGCGCATAGGCAAAGCCCGCCTTTTCCGGCGCCAAGCGGATCTGGACCGGCGTAATGGAGAGCGCGGCGACGATTTGCCTCAGCCGCGCTTCTGCTGCCCAGGGCAAGGCGATGATCACCTGATCGATCGCGCCCATCCGAATGGCCGTAACAAGGTCTTGGGACGTGCCGCGGAAGGGTATCGGCAATCGCTCCCCCACCCTGTCCTCGTCGCGATCGTCGTAGAAGCCGGTAAGTGCCAGGGTCAGCTTGTCATGATTGACGATGTAGCGAGCCAGGTCACGGCCCTGTTCGCCCGCTCCATAGATGGCACAGCGGCAGTCGAACCAGCCTTGGCGCTTGAGCGCGCGCGCGGTAAGCACCAGGACCAGCCGCAGCAAAGCGAGCAGCAACAGGGCAGCGACGAACCAGATCATGATCCAGCTACGCGGCGCGTTGCTCATCAGGCGGAGCATGAAGCCCAGTGACAAGAGCAATAGCGCCGTGCCGAGCCAGGCATTGAACAGGCGCGACCAGCTTTTGCGCAAGGTAAAGACCAGGCTTGTCTCATAGGCGCCCGTCATCTGGGCGACGATCACGAAGATCGTGCCGCTGACTAGCCCCAGATTACTGGCGCCGACCCACGATAGTCCCTGCACTACGCCGTAGCCCTGCGCAGCCAGCAAAATGCTGACGATGTTGAACGCAACAAAGTCGCACAGCTGCGCGATGGGCGGAAACAGTCCGAGAGAAAGCTCTTTGCGCCGGCGTTCAACGCCGAATGATTGCTCGCGCCGCTGCAGCATCGACCCCTTCCTGCGATGACGATCGGACGCGATTGTCCCGGCAAAAGGATATTACCGGAACAATTGCGTCAGGTCGCGGACCCGGGCGATCCCGATTTGTTGGGATTACCCGGTCCAGGATAGATGTTTAGGCCAATTCCTGACCGGCGGGCAGCATTCCGGTGCGGATCACATAGGCGATCATGTGCGCCCGATTTCGTGTCCGTGTCTTCAGTCGGACATTCTCGATATGCCGCTCGACAGTGCAAGTAGCGATATCGAGCTCCCGTGCAACTTTCTTCGCCGACAATCCGTAGGCGACGAGTTGCAGGACTTCTGTCTCACGATGAGTCAGTTCAATAGCGTTGGAAGTGTTATAATGCGGCATGATGGCCCCCAATTGCTACGCGGAAGCATGTTGCCGTCACGAACAAGCCGAAACTATGACAACATGGTTGCGCAGATCGAAAGAACAACCGCGACCGATCATCTTGCCGTCCGGATATGTCCGACAACAAGATATTGGACATTTTACAAAGACGGAGAGCCCCCGCTAGTTTCGATGTCGTAATCAGGACTAAAGATATTTGCGAGTCGGCGCAATACCCACTTAGAGGGAGGCGAGCCCCTAAAAACAGTCGGATACGGCGCTGGCACTCGCAAAACACCGCAATTCCGGGCTTATTTTTCTGAAAAATTTTTGCGGCCTGACATCAATGCACGGCTTTCTTCTCTACAACGAAGGGTATATTTCCCATTATGGGACATTATCTTCAATGGATATTCCATCACATTCATCGTAAATCTGTGGATATAGACACAAGCACAACATTCGTTTCACCAATATTGGTGTATTGCCGATGAAAGAATGATGCGGTGGTGATCGGCAACGCTGCTTTCGAGGATTGTATACAAGAAACGTGCTGATCTAAGGCGGCATCCAGGTAAATCTAACAACAAGCTGATTTGCTTTTATTCACTAGCCTGTGAGAAGCACGTAAAGAACATAACTTAGCCTGGGAAGCAGGCCGTTTGACTTGAGTGTGATGGGGTAGCTGGATGGAAGATGTCGATCCCGACCTGGAACGCTGGCTGACCCAGCGCGAAATAGAGGTGCTGATCCGCATCGCCAAGGGCCAGTCCGCCAAGGAGATCGCCCAGACGCTCAATATCGCGCCGCGAACGGTGGAACGGCATATCGGCCGTGTCAGGCTGAAGACACGGACCCGCAATCGATCGCATCTGGTCGCCTATGCCATCGCGAAGGGGCTGATCGGCTGATAGCTTGATCTTGCCGCCAGAGAGGCAAGTTATTTATATTCGATGAGGTGGCGCCGGCTGATCCAATAATCAATCTGCCCCTGAAGATGCGGGATCTTGCCCAAGGTCAGAAAGCTTGCCTCCAGCGCGCCCTTCCGCAAGAAAATGCGGCACCAGAGCAGCGGCCACAACGGCCAGCATAGCGGCGATGCCCAGAAGATATTGCTCGCCACATGGCGCAGCAGGCCGCGCGTCTCCCTGCCCCGCAGAACCAGCGCCTGCGCCGTGGCATAGCCGCTACGGCGGTTGCGCTGCCACCATTGGGAAAAGCGCGTCATCGCCGCGTCGTGGACCGTCATATCGGCATCGATCCGCCTGACCTTCCAGCCTTGCTTCCGGATGCGGTGACAAAGGTCTGGCTCCTCCCCGGCGATCAGGTCAGCGGAGAATCCGCCGACTTCCGCGAAAGCCTCCGCCCGGAAAAGGGCGTCGCCGCCGCATGTCTCGACGATGCCGGTGCGCGTATTCCATTCATTGTCGCAGAGCCGGTTATAGGCGCTGCGGTCAGGATAACGCTCCCGCCGGCGACCGCAAGCAACGGCCAGTTCGGGCTCTGCCGCCATGGCCGCGAGCGCCTGCGGCAGCCAACCGGGCGTCAGTTCGCAATCGCCATCGACAAAGTGGATGAAGCGCAGCTGCGGCTTGTGTTCGCGCAGCCAGGCGGCGCCGCTGTTGCGCGCTCTAGCGGCGGTGAAGGGCGTGGCCGCATCCAGCTGCACGACCGGTACTTTCAGCGCTCGCGCACGCTCGACACTGCCGTCGCTGGAGCCGGAATCCACGTAGACGACCGGCGCCTCCTCGCGCAGGACACTGAGGAGGCATCCACCAAGACGCGCGCCCTCATTGCGTCCGATCACGACGAAGCCGACCCTGGCCTGACAGGCCACCGGGTTCATACTCGTTTGATCATCGGATAAATACACGCCCGATGCCCTTCCCTCACAATCCTCCTGGCATCCGCCGTTGAATCACTGGGGGCAGCCAGTCGGCCTTCAGATGATGCAACATGGTCCGCCAGTCGCGCTTGTCGCCCGTGCCCGGGCGCACGCGAAAATCCGTCGTCCGTTCGATCCCGGTTCGGACAGCCGGCGCGGCTGTGTAATAATAGGTTGCGATCGACCGGCGCGTCCGGTCCGGTGGACAGGTGAGCGGATCGGGGTGGCCGTGGAACGTGTCGCGGTCGGTGTTGAAGATCACCGCCCGCCCCAGGACCGGCATGATCTTTCGCTCGGCGACGCGCATCTTCTTGTCCCACAGTTCCAGGCTGCCGCCATAGTCGGGCTTCCAGTCCTCATTGAGGTAGATGAGCAGGTTCAGCCGCCGCTGGACATGCATCTGCTCATGCCGGGGGAAATCGGCATGGATGCTGAGGTGGCCGCCGCACTTGATCTCATGCAGACCTGCCCCGGCATGATAGGGGTCGGCGATGAGCCCCTCTATGCCGGTCAGTTCCGAAAGAAACTGCAGGAAGGCGCGCGAATTCAGCTCCGCGAACAACATGCGGGTGTCGCCGCCGCTGCACTGGTCGGGCCGAAACTGGAATTTGAACCGTTCCTGATCCCGCTCGAAAAACGGCTGCCCTGCATTGTCGGGAAAATCCTGCACGACCTGGCGCAGCAGGTCCGCGTTCAGGAAGTCGTCAATAATGACGTGCGGAAAGGGGGTCGCGGCCGCATAGCGGTCTGCGAGCGAAGCGCCGGCCTCCCGGCACTCGTCAAAGTCGAAGCATCGGTAGCCGCCAATATCGACAAGGTTCAGCAGCGCCATTTACAGCCTCGCTCGATCGTCCGGACACAGCCCGCTTGCAGAAGCGGCCGCTTCATTCGGGCCGATTAAGCGCCTCCACCCCCCGATGCACAAGCGCTGGAAAACGCCTGGTGAGTTCTCCTAATCGAATGCCCCCTGCCGCCCGGATAGAAGCGAAGAAAGGCGATGATCAGTGCCTGGCAGGCATCTATATGGGGCGGCAGTGATGCAGGAAAATATGCAGGCGGTGCATCATGGCGGCTTCGTGCGGAACTCGCCGTTCGCCCGGATCATCGCGCTCGTCACCCGGGACACCAACGTGGTACTGGTGTCGGCGATCCTCAACAATCTGTTGCGGGCGGTAAGCAGCGTCCTGCTGACACGCCTGCTGATGCCAGAGGCGTTCGGCATCGCCGGCATCATCGGCTCGATCTCCTTCACCGCGGCGATGCTTTCCGACCTTGGCTTTCAGGCCTTTGTCGTGCGGCATGAGGATGGCGATGTTCCGCGTTTCCTCGACACGGTCTGGACCGTGTCGCTGATCCGCGCGACGATCCTGAGCGGCCTGCTGGTCGCCTTGTCGGTGCCGATCGCGGCGCTATTCGCCAAGCCAGATCTGGTGCCGATGATCGAATGGTCGGCACTGCTCTTCATCGTGGAGGGGCTTGCCTCCCTAACGCTGCTCACGGCCGTCAGGCAGCGGATGATCCTGCGGCTTTCGGCGCTGGAGCTTGCGTCCATGCTGGTCCAGATCATTGCCAGCCTGCTGTTGGCGTGGTGGCTGCGCAATGTCTGGGCGGTGCTGATCGCGCTGTTCTTCAGCAGCGCCGCCAAAGTCGTGCTGAGCTATGCCGCCTTTCCCAATTCGCGCCGCCGGTTCGCGCTCGACCCCGCCTATCTGCGCGATTTGTGGGGTTTTGCGCGCTATGTGACCGGGTCGAGCATGATCACGCTGCTGCTGATGCAATGCGACAAGCTGGTGTTGGCGCGGCTGATGTCGCTTCAGGATTTCGGGCTCTATATACTCGCGGGCAATCTCGCCGCGGCGCCGATGGCCTTCGCCACCGCCTATACCAGCCGGGTCCTCTATCCCTATTATTCACAGCTTTGGCGCGATGGAACCGGCGACCTGCGCGCGCTCTTCTATGCCAAGAAATGGCTGCCTTCGCTGCTCTACAGCTTTGCGGCCGGCGGTCTGATCGGGTCCGCGCCGCTGGTCATCGACATCCTCTACGATGATCGCTACGCGGTCACGGCGACCTATCTTCAACTGCTCGCCATCACGCCCTTGGTCGCGCTCTCCTCTTACAGCGCGAACGAGGCGCTGGTGGCCGCCGGGCGGATCAGCACGACCTTCCGCGCGAACATCGTCAAGCTGGTCTGGCTCGCCGTCGCGGTGCCCTCCGCCTATTTCGCGGAAGGAGCCGTCGGGCTGGTCGCGGCGGTGGGGCTGATGGAGGTCCCCTCCATGCTGTTCAAATGGGTCCAGCTTTACCACATGGGCATGCTCGACCTTCGACGGGAGATGCTCTTCCTTGGTGCTGGATTGGGCGGGTTCGGCGTGGGGGCCGCCGGGACGATGCTGCTCGCACCCCTATTGCGCTGACACCAGCATCGGCCGTGGGCGAACGAGCGGCGCACGCCGGAGCATGGCGGGCATCCTCCCCTGCACGCTGATGAAGGCGGCCGCAAAGCCGAACAGCGCGAAATTATACATGGCAGGCCGCGTGCCGAAGGAGGTGAAGATCAGCATCTCCATCATGACGCTGATGCCGGCAAAGACGAAGGCGGCTACCTCCCTCTCGGCCAAATGCGATGCGGGCAGCTTGCGATAGCGGCTCATGCCGCCAAGGTAGAAGAGATAACCTCCAACGAAAATCACCAAGCCAATGGCGCCACCGATCAGCATGATCCAGATATAGGCGTTGACAAAGTCGATGATCCCCTCCCCCTGGCGCAGATCGGCGAGCCGAAGGTGCAGCGTGGGCACGGGAAAGCCGACCCATGGGCTGTCCCAAAACTCCTCCATGCCGCGGCGAAACAGCTGACCGCGATATTCCGACGTTTCGCTCGATCCGCCGCTCAGCCCCAGCGTTTCCGACAAGAGATGCGACCAGGATGCCGCCGTCAAAAGCAGGCCAACGCCCGTCGCGCCCAGCACGCTCCATTTGATGAGCGGCAGATAGCGGCTGAGATAAAGCTGCCCGAGGAACAGGGCAAAGGCCATCCCCATCCATGCCCCGCGCGATTGCGGTGCGGCGAGCCCGACGAAGATGATGGCGAGCACCAGCAGATAATGCGGAACGCTCCGAAATTCGCGGCGGCATGCCCAGACCGCGATGATGCAGAGCACCACCACCATCGCCATGGAGGTGGATTCGATGAACGGCCCCCCCGCGCGCAGCAGGCCGCCACGCGACTTGATCAGCATCAGCTGCATCACATGATATTGGTTGTAGAGCGCGGGATAGATCGCCCATCCCCGCGCCGTTTCGTAGATCAGGATGCAGGCGATGGTGATGCCCCCGCACCCGAGCCAAAGCAGGCTCCGCCGCATCTCCGCCACGTCGCGAAGACCGCGGCTGACGATATAATAGGGAAAGCCCAGATCGATCAGCACGTTGAGTGCCAGCCGCAGAAAATTGGGGAAGCTCGTCTCCCGCGACAGCGCGGCAGCAAGCATCAGGATGATGGCGCAGGCGGGGATGTCGAGCCGAAGCGGGGGGCGGTTTCGGCCTTGACTCCAGAAGAGAGCGACGGCGGCGCCAAAGCCCAGCCCGTCATGCACGCCCCAATCGAACAGCTTCAACCCGCCCAATGTGACCGCATTGTCCAGCCCCGGCATCAAAAGCAGGCTCAGCAGATAGACCGGAACGATCCTGCCTATTCCCCTGCCCGCGAATAGCGGCACCCAGGCCAGCATGATGAGCTGCATCAGCCAGTAGGTTTCCAATCCCCAGACGACGACGGGCATCAGGACGACAATCAGCAGCGCGCGCACGCCCATGTCGCGGCGCGCTGGCGTCGACAGGCACAGCAGGTAGATGGTCGCCGCCGCAGCGCTGACCAGGGCGACGTGGAAAGCAGCGTTGATCGCGACATAGATCAGGGCGATGGAACCGGCGGCGAGTGCCGGGGCCGCCATGCTGAACGAGAAGCGGCTCATCCCGGCCGCCTGGTGATGAACTGGCGCACCGCGCGCAGCTTGGGAGCCTCATCGTCGGGCTGGCCGGCATATTCGCGCAGGCCCCAGGCTCCGTAGCTCGCGATCGGAGCGGTGGTGCCGTAAAGGAGGAGATCGCCGCCGATGCGCGCGTCCCACTGACTGAGATATTCCTGATAGAGCCGGCCCATGCGCGGGTCGCGCTGAAGGGCGCGGGCCAGCTTGAGGTCGCTGGTGATGAAATGCTGCCCGCCCTCATAGGTCAGATAACGTTTGCCATAGCGCGCGGCGATTGCCTTGTGCTTGATCGCATCGGACAGGGCACGGTCGATCGCGGCTGGTGTCTGGGCGAAAATCCGATCGAGGTCGCCGACGCGATATTGGTCGAGCCCAACCCAGACATAGGGTGCGGTGGCCAAGGCATCGACCCATTCCGCCGTGTCCGCGTCATCCAGAACGATCGTTGCGAGGTCCGGCCAGTCATTCTGGCTGGATGCCACCCGAACCAGGGTGCGGCGGCGGTCAGCGAAAACATCGGTCCAGATCTGCATGGCCTCGCGCAGCTTCTGCGCATAACGCAGCATCTGTGCCCGCATCGGATCGCCGCCGCCCAGCCCCAGCACCATGCCTTCGCGCTGCGCCTGCTGGGCAGCGTCGAACTGGCCGTTCCACAGCTCGTTCCCTAGTTCGACATAGACGGTGCGTTTGCGGTTGAGCCGATCGTGCACCAGTTGTGCAAACTCCCGAATATAGGCCGGGTCCGCCTGATAAGGGATCAGGAACCACGGATCGGCGCCGGTCAGGTTGGCGATGTCGACCATATCCTCGATAGAGGCGCCACCCGGCCCCGCCTGTGTCGCGCTCTGGGGAACCGGACGGTCCTGCCAGCGCACGGCCAGATTGTCATTGGTGCGCTGCCAGTCGAGGAATCGGATAATCCCGAACTGGCGGATGAAGGAGAGAAATTCGGGGTTGAAGCGCTCAGCGGCGGGGTGGCCGATCAGCCTGCAATCGATGTTGCGCAGCGGGTCCTTGGGATCGGTTTCGGTAAGCTCGATCCATGCGCCCTCATCGTCAGGTCCGGTCGGCCTCAAGTCCAGCATGAAGCCGTGGGCGGTCCGATCCCGCATGGCTGCAACGCCGCCGGCCCTGATCGCGCCTTTCCCATCATATCGGCACCGGACCTGCCCCTTATGGGAGGGCGCAGACGGAAGCATCAGCGGCCGGGGCGCGGTCTGATCGGGGCGCAGGAAACGGATCCAGCCCTGCGCGTCCAGTTGATCCTCGGGAAAAGGGGCCCAGCCTGCCCCGCGCGAGGAGAACCATTCGCTCTGCAGGATGAGGTTGGAATAGACCTGCTGGCGGTTGTAGGTCGCGAGCCCCGACAGGTTGACGCCAAGCCGGGTCGGCCCGGGAGAGGGCAGCAATTCGATCCGCAGCTCCGCCGGCTGGCTTTCATGATAGGGCGTGGGAAGCGCCGACACCGCGATGCCGGCCAGGGCCGCGATGGCGGTCATGGCCGGCAGGACGATGCGGAAAAGCCGCCGCCCATCGCCCTTCCCCAGCCCGCTTCCGTGGCCAGAAGATTTCATTCCGCCCTCCCTCAACCGGAACAAGCCGCCGCCCCGCGCGATCAGGCAGGGCTGGAAACCCCTGTCGAAGCGCGTGGCGGACGCGCATAATGGCGGCAAAGAAGAAGCGCTTCTGCTCCCAATAGGACCCTGGGTTTTATCGGAACGGAATCGCCCGAGTTCCGAAATTTCCCCTGCCGACTATAGCATATGCCGAACCGCCAATTTTCATGCGGCGCCATAACCTTTAGCATAATCCATCAGCATCATCCGGCACGACCCAGACGTGCTTTCGGATGACCCGTGATGAGGGATCGGTGCCGGATGTTGAACGCGCTTGATCAACCCGTGCAATGGTTGAAGGACCTGCCGGCGCGCACCGCGTTGCGGCTGTGCAATCATCCGCAGCTTCGCGAAATGATCGGCCGCCGGCACGAGGCTGAACTCGCCCGGCATCGCCCGCGCATCCCGACCCTCAGCCCGATGGGGAGGCATATCGTCGATGCCCTCGAGCAGGACGGCGTGTTCGTCACCCAGATCGATGCGCTGGACCTTCCGGGCGGGGAAGCAATGATCGACACCAGCGCCCTGCTGGCCTCCCGCTTTGCCGACGAAGCGCATGCGCGGGCTTGCAACGGCCAGAACTTCCTCTATGTGCCGCCGCGGGAAATCGTCGCCCATCCGCGCATTTTCCGCTGGGGGTTGCAGGACCAGCTGCTGGACATTGCGGAGGCCTATATCGGCCTGCCGGTCGCCTATGACGGGGCCATCATCAATTACACCGTTGCCGACGGCCGTGAAGTATCGACCCGCAAATGGCACCGCGACTGGGAAGACCGGCGGATGCTGAAGGTCGCGGTCTATCTGCATGATGTCGACGACGGCGGCGGCCCTTTCCAGCTGATCAGCCGCGATGTCGCGGCGCAGGACGATTGCAGCGGCTATTCCTACGATCTGGTCGATGATGGCGAACTGGCAAGGCGGCTGGGCGGCCCGATCGCGCCCCACATCGTCAGTTGCGAAGGGCTGCGCGGCACCGTCATCTTCACCGACACCGCCCGTTTCTTTCATCGGGGCAAGCCGGCGACCGCGCGCGATCGCGCCGCCATCTTCTACAGCTATTTCGCGCGTCGGCCGCGCCATCCTTTTTTCTGCGAACGAACGGGCATGAAAAGGCGTGATCTTGCGCAACTCGCCCGATATTTGCCGCTGCGGCAGAGGAATGCCGTACTCTGGCGGGGCCAGCTCTCGCCGCTGTGGAAGCTCATTCCCCCCGCCTCTTTGTAATATAGGCTATGATCACGGACGTTTGGATTGCCTGCACCCCTTTCATGATGCAAAATGTGATGGCACATCTCCACGACAGGAGAGATATGTGGCGCATAATCACGTCGATCATCAGATCGGGCCGGAGTCCAACCCGAAGGCGGGGCATCAGCGACGAACGGCAGCAAGCGCCAGACCCCCGGCACGCGGCCGCCCCAACAAGGCAGCGGTGGTGGTGATCGACGCGGCCATTTTGGACGCGGGCTGGGCGCTGTTCACCAGCCTTGGCTTCGATGCGACCAGCATGGAGGCGGTGGCCGAGCGGGCCAGGGTTACCAAGACTACCCTTTATGCCCGCCATCCCGACAAGATCGCGCTGCTGCGAGCCGTCACCCATCATCGGCTGAAGAAATTGTCTCGCGAGGCTTTCGATATCGACTGGATCGCCGGCGATAGCCTGGAGGAGCGGCTCAATCACTGCGCCCGGCTGATGCTGCGATGGGGTGGCAATGAAGAGGTCCGCGCGGCGCTGAGGCTGCTGGACGGTTGTTGGGGAGAGGCGGCGGTCGTGGCGCGGGAGCTCAGCAATGCGATGCGCGAGCCTGTGATCGCCCTGATCGCCCACGCCATCGCCGAGGATGGCGGCGAGCAAGGAGAGGCGCCACAGCGTTCCGAGGAACTGGCGCACGTGTTCCTCGCCATTTTGAAGGTTGTCGCTTCATCGGCGGTCGATCCGTTCAAGCCGACCGAAGCGGAAATCCCGCCCTTGGCCAAGCGCGCTGTCGCCCTGCTGCTGCATGGCAGCCGCGCCTGGTAATCCGGTTGCTTGGCGCCGGTCCCGGCGTTGTAAAACAGACTAAATGCGGTTTCGTACCAATAATGGGGGATGCCGCGAGTGCCCGAAGATTATAAGGGAGCGCATCCTATTGCCCGACAGCAAGTGGATGCGCCCTGCAGCTGTCCCTTGCTTGCAGGGCGCCTTTTTTATGACGCGCTCCCTCGCCCGGTGGAGCCCGGGCTCAACCAGCATAATCGTTGAAGAAAAGAAACGATCCGTGCGGATGGGAATATTTCGGTAGCTGGTGATTCGCACCACCCGGGTTACCCCCAGCGGCGAAGCTTTCCAGTGCGGTGATTTTTCTATAGGTTGTTGCAACGCTTATGGTCGAGGCGACTCGTCTGATAATCGACTGAGCGAGTGCGAGGCGCCTGCATTGGTGGGAGAGGGCCTGTGCCGATTGCGGTAGCCATCACCGTGCTCGTCGTCGCATCCGTCGCCTTCCATTTGTTCAGTCCATGGTGGCGTACGCCAATCGCTTCCAACTGGGGCTCGATCGACTCCGCATTGGACGTGACGCTGTGGATTTGCGCCGCCGCCTTCATCCTGCTCAACCTGTTCATGGCCTGGGCGTTGGTGCGCTACCGCCACCGGCCCGGGCATCGCGCGCATTATGAGCCGGAAAATGCCTCCCTCGAAAAGCGGCTGACGGTGTGGACGGCGATCGGCATCGCCGGCATGCTGGCGCCGGGACTTGCCGCATGGGGCAAATATGTGTCCGTGCCCAAGGAAGCCGCTCTGGTCGAAGCGGTCGGGCAGCAATGGAACTGGTCGTTCCGCTATCCGGGACCGGACGGCGTGCTCGGCGCCGCGTCGGTCAAATATATCACGCCTGACAATCAGCTGGGCCTCGATCCGCTCGACCCGTTCGGCCGCGACGATCTGCTGGTCGAAAGCGGCGACCTGCATCTGCCGGTCGGAAAGCCGGTCAAGGTGGTGCTTCGTTCCAAGGATGTGCTGCACGACTTCTATGTGCCTGAGTTCCGCGCGAAGATGGATCTTGTTCCCGGCATCGTCACCTATTTCTGGTTGACCCCGACCAGGACGGGTACATTCGACATACTTTGCGCGGAGCTGTGCGGAACCGGCCATCATGAAATGCGCGGTAAAGTCGTCATAGAGCCGCCTAAAGATTTCGCGAAATGGCAGAGCGAGCAGACCAGCTTCTCTCAAATACTCGCCGAAGCACCGCCAGCGGCCATGTCGATCCTGTTGCTGAAGGCGAATGCCTGTACCGTGCCCGCTTCCTGGAGCAATCGCTGATGGCTACCACCCTGGCTGACGACCTGCGCCCGCTGCATCATCCGCACAGCTGGGTCACCCGCTATGTCTGGAGCCAGGATCATAAGGTCATCGCGATCCAATACAGCGTCACCGCCATCTCCATCGGCTTGGTCGCGCTGACGCTCTCCGCCCTCATGCGCCTGCAACTGGGCTTTCCCGGAGTCTTTCCCGCGATCCAGCCTGACAATTATCTGCAGTTCGTGTCGATGCACGGCATGATCATGGTCGTCTATCTGCTGACAGCATTGCTGCTGGGCGGTTTCGGCAATTATCTGATCCCGTTGATGATCGGGGCGCGGGACATGGTCTTCCCCTTCGTCAATATGCTCAGCTTCTGGTTCTACCTGCTGTCGGTCATCGTGCTGGTGGTCGGCTTCTTCGTGCCGGGAGGGCCGACCGGTGCCGGCTGGACGCTCTATCCCCCGCAAGCCATCAGTGAAGGGACGCCGGGTCACCAGTGGGGGATAGCAACCATGCTGGTTAGCCTGGCTATTTTCGTCGTCGCCTTCACCATGGGCGGCCTCAACTATGTGACGACGGTGCTGCAAGCTCGCACAAGGGGCATGACGCTGATGCGGATGCCCCTATCGGTCTGGGGCATTTTCACCGCATCGGTGATGGGCCTGCTCGCTTTCCCGGCGCTGTTCGTCGCCGCGATCATGATGCTGTTCGATCATTTTGCCGGCACCAGCTTCTTTATGCCGATGATGCAGTCGATGGGCCGCGTCACGCCGACGGAGGGCGGCAGCCCCCTTCTCTTCCAGCATCTCTTTTGGTTCTTCGGCCATCCCGAAGTCTATATCGTCGCGCTGCCCGCCTTCGGCATCGTGTCGGACCTGATCAGCGTCCATGCCCGCCGCAACATCTTCGGCTATCGCATGATGGTATGGGCCATCACCATCATCGGCGCGCTCAGCTTCCTTGTCTGGGCGCATCATATGTATGTCAGCGGCATGAATCCCTATTTCGGCTTCTTCTTCGCAACATCGACACTGATCATCGCCATCCCGACCGCTATCAAGGTCTATAACTGGCTGCTGACATTATGGCGTGGCGACATTCATCTGCGCGTTCCGATGCTGTTCGCCATCGCCTTCATCTTCACCTTCATCCATGGCGGCCTTTCAGGACTGTTCCTCGGCAATGTCAGCGTCGATGTCCCGCTGTCCGATACATTCTTCGTCGTCGCCCATTTCCATATGGTGATGGGTGTGTCGCCGGTGCTGGTGATCTTCGGGGCGATCTACCACTGGTACCCCAAGATCACTGGCCGCATGTGGAACGAAACACTCGGCAAGCTCCATTTCTGGATAACCTTCCTTGGCGCCTATGCGATCTTCCTGCCGATGCATTATCTCGGCATTTTGGGCGTGCCACGCCGCTATTATGCGCTCGGCGAAACCGGCTTCATCCCGGAGTCGGTGCATCTGGCGAACGAGTGGATCAGCATCGCCGCGCTGATCGTCTTCGCCGGCCAAAGCCTCTTCTTCGTCAACATGATCTGGAGCCTGTTCAAGGGACCCCGCGCCGACCCGAACCCCTGGGGTGCGGCGAGCCTGGAATGGCTCACCCCCCAGACGCCGCCCGCGCACGGCAATTGGGGCGCAAAGCTGCCCGTGGTCTACCGCTGGGCCTATGACTATAGCGTTCCCGGCGCGCCGCGGGACTTCATCCCGCAGACGGAGCCGCGCGCATGACACTGCTCGCCCGCCTTACCGAGAAAAGCTGGGAAGGCCCTGCGCCGCTCGACATTCGCGACCGCCCGTCAGCGGGAGCGGTCGGCCTCGTCACCTATTTCGCGGTGGCGCTGGTGATGTTCTCCCTGCTGATCGCGGCCTATCTGATGCGGATGGGGCTGCACAGCGCCATGGGGCATGCGAGTGATGACTGGACGCCGATGCCCGATCCGCCGCTCCTCTGGGTCAACAGCACGATCCTGCTGCTCAGCAGCGCCGCATGGGAAAGGGCGCGCCGCAGCGTCGGCGGTCAGGCGACGCACTGGGCGATGATAGGTGCGATGCTCGGCCTCGCCTTCCTTTGCGGCCAACTGCTGCTGTGGCGCCATTACGCCCAGGGCGGCTACTATCTCGGCGCCAATCCGGCTAACGCCTTCTTCTATCTGCTGACCGCCCTGCACGGCTGCCATATCGCCGGCGGCCTCGCCGCCACTGCCCGAGCCTTTGCCCTACAGAGCCTGCGCGCGATCGGGCTGTGCGCCCTCTATTGGCATTTTCTGCTCGCACTCTGGATTATCCTTGCCGCCCTGCTTCTATCGACCTGAAGATCGGAGACGCCGCCCATGTCCCGAACAATGCCGGACAGACAAGATCGGGAGGTCCTGAGCCCCACCCTGCGCGAGATCGCGGCCGATTGGTCCGCCGATCAGGAAGTCTTCCGCCACACCCATTGGGGCAAGGCGATGATGTGGATCTTCCTGCTGAGCGACACCTTCATCTTCTCCTGCTTCCTGACCGGCTACATGACGATGCGCGCCTCGGCTGTCGAGCCCTGGCCCAATACGGCGGAGGTGTTCGCCCTCACCATCGGCGGCCAGTCCATTCCGCTGATCCTGATCGCGATCATGACCTTCGTTCTGATCAGCTCGAGCGGCACCATGGCGATGGCGGTGAATTTCGGATACCGCCGCGACAAGCGAAAGACTGCCACGCTGATGCTGCTGACCGCGCTGTTCGGCGCGACCTTCGTCGGCATGCAGGCCTTCGAATGGTCGAAGCTGATCCTGGAAGAAGGTGTGCGCCCCTGGGGCAATCCGATGGGCGCCCCGCAGTTCGGCGCCAGCTTCTTCATGATCACGGGCTTTCACGGGCTGCACGTCAGCTGCGGCGTCATCCTGCTGCTGATCATCGCGTCCAAGGTCGCGCGGGGCCATTATGACCGCAGCGGCGACTATAGCGCGGTCGAGATCGCTGGCCTTTACTGGCATTTCGTCGATTTGGTCTGGGTTTTCATTTTCGCCTTCTTCTATCTCTGGTGACGCCCATGAAGCATGACATTCCCGCCCAGGCGGCGCACGACACGCAGCAGCATCCGATCAGCCTCTATCTCAAGGTCTGGGGCTATCTGTTCGTGCTGAGCGCCATGTCCTACATGGTCGATTATATGCATGTGGAAGGGATTGTGCGCTGGACGCTGATCATCCTTTTCATGCTGCTGAAGGCGGGATTGATCCTGTCGATCTTCATGCATCTGGCGTGGGAGAGATTGTCGCTGATCTATGCCCTGCTGGTGCCGCCGCTGGTGCTGCTGGTGCTGGTGCGGATCATGACGATCGAGGCGAACTACGCCTTCTGGACGCGGGCGATCTTCATGGGCGGGGGAGGCTAAAAGCCATGAACCGGATGCGCGCGCTGGCGATCAGCCTTTGCGTCGGCGGGGCGGCGGCTACGCTGCTCGGGCTCGGCTGGTATTCTGACAAGCTTTATTCGCGGGGCGAGCGAGGTGCGCTTGCCTATCAGCCCGACGAGGCGCCGCCCCGCGTCGATCTCGCCTCCGTGCAACGGGACTGGCCGCAGAGCCTCGGGGCCGACGGAGCCCGCCTGATCGCCTATCATCGTAGCATGCGCGGCAAAACGCCCGTGCTGCCCGGGAGCGCTCAGACGGCCCCGGCAGCGCCACCGCCTGACCTTGACACATTGCTCGCCACGGCGGACCCGGGAGCCGGCAAGGACAAGATCAGGGCCTGCATGAGCTGCCATGACTTCACGCAGGGCGGACCGAATCGCATCGGTCCTAATCTGTGGGGCGTGGTTGGCCGGACCGTCGCGGCGCACGCAGGCTTTGCCTATTCGCCCGCGATGAAGGGGCATGGCGGAAGCTGGAGTTACGAGAATCTGTATGATTTTCTCGGTTCGCCTGCACGCGAAGTGCCGGGTACGAAAATGTCCTTTGCCGGGTTGAGGCGGCCCGAGGATCGGGCAGCGGTGATCAAATATCTGGCGAGTTTGAGGAGCGATTTGCCGATGCCCAAGGCTGCGACGGGCGGAAATTAAAGAGCATAGATGACTATTTTATCTGCCTTCGACACTCCGCTCATGCAGCAGCCGAGGGATTAGCGGCAACAACTCTCGCGCCAGAAAACCCACCTCGCCGACGTCCTCCGACAGCCGCTTGCCCGCGGCGCCGTGGGTCCAGGCCGCCCATGCCGCCGCTTCAAAAGCACTCCCGCCTCGCGCCGCGAGCCCGCCGATGATCCCCGCCAGCACATCGCCCGAACCACCCGTCGCCAGCCCGACGCAGCCGCCGTCATAGCGCAGGCAGCGCCCTTCCGGATCGGCAAGGAAACTCTCGCCGGCCTTCAGCAGCACCACTGCGCCGAAGTCCGCCGCCACTCGCAGCGCGGTCCCTGCCGGGTCAGCTGCAATGGCCGCCGCCTCCAGGCCCGTCAGATGCGCCATCTCGCCATGATGCGGGGTCAGGATCACCGTGCCATCATAGACCGCGATCATCTCCCGCAGATCGCGCGCCGCCGTCAGCGCCGCCGCGTCGAGCAGCAGGGTCACGGGCACTTCCAGCGCGGAGAGCAGCCGCGCGACCAGTTCGTCGGTCTGCCGGCTGGTGCTCATGCCAGGGCCGAGAATCAGCGTGTCGCAGCGCTGGGCGCGTTCGGCGAGCAGGTCCGCCGCCTCCGCGGCAATCTCGCCGTCCTCCTGCGCCGGCAGAGCGATCATCGCCGCTTCGGGCACCAGCACGCCTAGCGACATGGCCGCTGACCGCACCGTCGCCATCTGCACCTTGCCAGCGCCAGCGCGCAGCGCCGCTTCTCCGGTCAGGCGGAGTGCACCGGGAACGAACTCCGCTCCGCCCGCGACCAGCACGCGGCCGCGCTCATTCTTGTCGGATGCGTGATGCAGCGCCGGCAAAGGATGGCCGGCAAGCCAGCTTTCGACCAGCGCCTCCATCGTCATCCCCGCGCCCCCGCAATCGCATCGGGCGCGCGCGTGACCGGGGTGTCCTCGCGCTCCATCGGCGCCGTCACATTGTAGCGGTGCACCTTCAGGCCGCCGCTCGCGCCGCGGTGCGGATCATAATGATAGTCGGTGACGGCACAATTGGCGACGTCGCCTTCCCGGTCGATCGCCAATATTTCCTTCTCCGTCATGCCCTCTATGATGTAGCGCAGGCAAAGCACGACCACCTGATGGGTGAAGATCATCACTCGCTTTCCGGCATAATGGAGCGAGATCGTGTCCATCACCGAACGCAGCCGCAGGATTACGTCGCACCAGCTTTCTCCGCCGGGCGGGCGATGATAGAATTTGCCGAGCAACCGACGAAACTCCGCCTGTTCGGGCACCAGATTGCGGATGCCGGACGTAGTAAGGCCATCGAGAATGCCGAATTCCTTTTCCCGCAGACGCTCGTCGAAGCAGATGTCGGTGCTTGCGTCGGTCCCGCTCGCCTTGCGGAAGGCGTCGGCGGTCTGGCAGGCGCGCAGATAGGGGGAGGACAGCAGGAATTCCGGCCGTTCTTCCGCCGGCCCGCGCGCATACCAGTGGCCGAGCGCCCGTGCCTGTTCCCGCCCAAGGTCGCTCAGCGGCACATCGGCGTCGCGCACGTCCAGCGCGATCCGATCGGCGAGCGCCTCCGTGGCGGCATCGCGTGCGACATTGCCGGCGCTTTGCCCGTGACGGACGATGATGAGGCGGGAAGGCCAGTGCAGCGATGGCAAATTCGGCCTCCCTCAGCGCCGTGCGGGAGCGATGGTCACCATGGAGCGTCCTTCCACGGCCCATGCGCCCAGTAAAGATGACAGGGCGGGATGTTCCGCCACTCGAAACCCTTTTCCACCCGCGCGAAATGGCGCCTCAGCAGCGGATGAACGGCCGATCGCATCTGGTAGGCCAAGAAATATCCGTCCTCGTTCAGCATCCGGCGGCTGGCGTCCATGATCCTGTCCGCCACCTCCGGCGGCACCGTGGAAAATGGCAGGCCAGACAGGATGCAGTCGACCTGCTCCAGCCCATGAGCGGACATGATCCGGCGAATTTCGGTAGCACAGCCGGCAGCGGCGATGAGGCGGCTGTCGGGGATCGTCGCCCGCAGGTGGCCGATAAAGCCCTCGCTGGTGTCGAGTGCCAGCAGCCGCGCGTCCCGCGGCAACCGGTCCAGCAGCGCGCGTGTGAAGACTCCGGTGCCCGGCCCGAACTCCACGACCGTGCGTACGCGGCGCCAATCGATGGGCGCCAGCATCGCGTCGACCATGTAGCGGGATGCCGGAAATGCCGATCCCACCGCCATAGGCTGCTTCAAAAATTCGCGAAAGCTTACACCGAAGGTTGCCAAGTCGCTTGTCTGACTCCGCCTCTGCGCGACGGAGATATCACTGAAGGATTTAGCCACTGCCGCCCAAGACCTCGTTTCTATTATTGTCGAGAATGCTGCGCGCTTGTGCAAAAGGGCCACCACCTGGTGACCCTTCTGCATTGGATGTCAACGCTGTTGCGGCTGGCCGCGATCCTTGTCTTTGCGCTGGTCCATATTACCGCCGCCCTGCTGGCCGCGTCCGCCGCCCTGCTGGTGCTGTTGCTTCTGGCTGCCCTGCGACTTGCTCATATCGCCGCCCTGCTTGCCTCGATTGTCCTTCGCCATTTTCGGTTCCTCTCAGCTTTGTGCCATCGGCACGCGCAAGAAACCCCCGTATTCGGGGGTGAGTTCCGGAAAATCGACCAATCACCGATTAAAGGCTGCGAGCCGCTCAGGCGATTATGGCGGGGGCGGAACGGACGCGCCTTCTGGCCGTTCCGCCTATGATGACATGCGAACCAGCTACGTTCGACCCCCCGCCGGAGGCGGCTGGCTTCTATGCCGACAGCCTGCGCCACCTGGTCGAATCCCACATCCCGTTCATGCTGTCGGGCACCTATGCACTCGGTTGCCTGACCGGCATCGTCCGGCCGACCAAGGATCTCGACGTCTTCTGCAAAGCCGGTGACGCGCCCAAGATTCTCGCCTATTTCAAGGCGCTCGGCCATGAAGTTGAGTTCGAGGATGAGCGCTGGATCGGTAAGGTCTGGAAAGGCGACAATTTTTTCGACGTCATCTACAACATCTCCTCGGCCAGCCTGCCGGTAACGGAGGAATGGTTCCGCGACATAGCCCATGCGGAAGTTTATGGCGTCGATGTCCGCATCACGCCGCCGACCGAGTTTATCCTTTCCAAGCTCTTCATCCAGGACCGCTATCGCTATGATGGCGCGGATGTGGCGCACATGATCCTCAAGCAGCATGAGCGCGTCGATTGGCAGCGGCTGCTCGATGCGATGGAACTGCACTGGGAATTGCTGCTGATCCATCTGCTCTATTTCCGCTTCATCTATCCGACGGAGCGGCATTGCATTCCGCTCTGGCTGTTCGAGGAACTGCTGGGCCGATTGCAGACGCGGGCCGAACTGCCCGTGCCGAACATCCGGGTATGCCGGGGCCGGCTGTTGTCGCCGCGCGACTATCTGATCGACATCACCGAATGGGGATTTGCAGACGTGGTCGGAAAGGGACTGGAGGAAAGCCATGATCGCAACAAATGACGGCGGACGCATCACTCTGGCCGCCATCGGCGATCTGCATGTAACCGACACTTCCGAACATCGCTACCGCGAGATGTTCGAGGAAATCTCGGACAAGGCGGACATATTGGCGCTGTGCGGCGACCTGACCAATTTCGGCAAGACGCGCGAGGCGGAGATATTGGCGGAGGACTTGCGTTCCTGCTCGATCCCGACCGTCGCTGTGCTGGGCAATCATGATTATGAGTGCGGGCAGGCGGATCAGGTCGCGCGCATCCTCCATAGCGCGGGCGTCACAGTGCTCGATGAACAGGCGGTGGAGATCAAGGGCGTGGGCTTTGCCGGCGTCAAGGGCTTCGTCGGCGGCTTCGGCCGAGGCGAGTTGGGCGCATTCGGCGAAAGCGCGATCAAGGGCTTTGTCGAGGAATCGATCAACGAGGCGCGGAAGCTGGAAAATGCGCTGCGTTCGCTGCGCACCGAGCGCACCGTCGCGGTGCTGCACTATGCCCCCATTCCGGAAACAGTCGAGGGCGAGCCAAGGGAGATCTTTCCCTTCTTGGGCTCATCCCGGCTTGCGGAAGCCATCGACCGCTTCGAGAATGTGAGCTTCGCGGTCCACGGCCATGCGCATCGCGGCTCGTTCGAGGGCAAGACGCCGAGGGGCGTGCCTGTCTATAATTGCGCGCAGTTCGTGGTGTCGCAGCATTTCGATCGCCCTTATGCGCTGATCGCAGTGTAGGCGACAGGCTGAGGATGGAATGACGCGCTCCCGCCTTCGCAGGAACACGCCTTTGTCATAGCGAAAACTTTACTGCGTCCGGCTGGTCACCTTGGCGGTGCCGTCAGCCGCGATCTCGATGAGGTGAGCCGTGCCATTGTCGCAGGTCGCTCTCCATCCACGCACGCCCTTGCGCACCTCCGCTCGTTCGGACTGAGCGACGCTTGGGCAAGCCAGTCCCGCGGCCTTGATGGCGCGTTCGAGGACGCCGTTGCGCTGCCCCTCATCCAGTTTCGCGACTTGCGCCGCTGCGCCGCTTTCCACAGCAGGCCCTTGCTGCGATGCCGTTGGCTGCTCCCCCTCGCTGCCGCAGGCAGGCAGGGCCAGGGCCGCAGCCAGTATGAGCCAATTCCGCATCATCACCATCCGTCGATCAATTTGCCCCATCAGTGAGCGTTCGGCACCGGCAATGCAAGCCGCGACTCAGGCAGGCGGCTGATGCCCCAGTTCCAGATAGCCCGGATCGAATTCGGCGCATTGTGCCAGACCCTGCCAGTCCAGGATATGGATTGTCCGCCCTGTCCAGCTGATCAGCCCCTGCTGCCTTAGCAACCGGATGACACGGTTCATGTGCACGGGCGTGATGCCCAGCGCATCGGCAATGTGCGCCTGTGTCGCCTGCAGTTCGAACTCCGCGCGCGTGCCCAAGCCTGCCAGTTCCATCCGCATCGCTGTTTCGCACAGCAGGTGAGAGGCTCGCATCAGTGCATCGCGCCGCCCGACATTCACCACCCATTGCGCCAGCACGGAGGCATCCGCCACGCAATCGCGCCAGAAAGCCTCGGCGATCGCTGGGTAGCGGCGCGAAACGCCCAGCAATTCCTCGTGCGGCACCTTCACATAGCTGAGTGGGGCGGAGAGCGCCTGAAGCGCCCATTCGACGCGCGGCAGCATGACAGAATGCAGGTCGCACATATCGCCCGGGATATAGACGGCTGTGATCTGCCGGACGCCGCTGCGCAACTGGCCGAAGCGGCCTGCCATGCCCTCGCTGACCAGACAGGAATGACGCACCGTCTCGCCGGGGGGAACGATATCGATGTTGGGCGACGCCTGCGCGGCAATCGTCCGCATGGACAGGATCGCCTGCTGCTCATCCTCTGTCAGAGGGGAGCGGACCAGCAGCCGCTTCAGGAACAGTTGCAAGGCGGGATGCGATTGGGTCATGCCGCGCCCCCTATTTGCCGCTCGCACGCTCGCGAGCAACTCCAATGGTGCGCTGCATCATAGGGCGGCGGCTTATGTTTGCCCATCGAAACATATCAATTCGCCAAAAAGGATCTTCGCCAATCTTTGCCCCTGCGCATCCTCGACAATCAAGTGATGCTCGGGGTTGATCGGCCGCCCCTGAAGAATGTGCTCGGCGATGATCTCGCGACCGCTGCGGACCGCTTCGTCCCGCGCGGCGTCCGCGTCGCGAAACTCCTGCCCGGATTCGTCCAGCACTTCGGCGTCATTGAACAGATGGATATGAAAGATTGGCATAGACGGGAAATTCCAGAAAGGCCTTCTGGTTCCGTATCTTCGCCTGCCCGCCCCGCGCAACAACATGGGCGAGAATTTTCGCTATTCTTTCGGGAACTCCAGCAACTGAAGGGCTTTCCCCAAGGACTATCCTTTTCCATGTCGAAATAGGTTCCCATTCCGATGCCATCGCTCTCCTCCAATACGCCGCCAGCCTCGAAAAATTCTGATGGCAGCTCTGCGGCATCGCCCTGGCGCATGCCTCCGCGCGGATGGAAGCAAGTGCTGATGCGGACGTGGAAGGAAACCTCCGCCGACAACGCCGGCCTGGTCGCTGCGGGCGTGTCCTTCTACGGCTTCCTCGCCATGCTGCCCCTGCTCGGCGCAATCGTGCTGAGCTATGGCCTGCTCGCCGATCCGCTCACCGTCATGCGCAATATGGAAACTATGACCCGCGTCATGCCCGCCGACATCGCGCGCTTCATCGGTGAGCAGCTCATGTATGTCGTGCAGACATCGGGCGGCAAGAAGGGACTGGGCGTTGCCATCGCACTCGGCATCGCGCTTTTCAGCGCCCGCAGCGGGGCAGCCGCGATCATCACCGCGCTCAATATCGCCTATGAGGAGGAAGAGAAGCGCGGTTTCATCAAGGTCAACCTGCTCGCGCTCGGCATCACGGCGGCCGCGGTGGCGCTGTCCGTGCTGGCGCTGATGTCGGTCACCATCTTCGCCTTTGTTGAGAGCTTCCTGCCGGGGTCGCAGCCGCTTGTCGCCTTTTTCATGAAGGCACTGTCCTATATCCTGCTTGCACTGATCGCGGCGACGGCGGCGGCGGCGCTCTACCGCTTGGGCCCGTCGCGCGATGAGGCCCGCTGGACGTGGCTCACCCCCGGCTCACTGTTTTTCGCGCTGCTCTGGGTTCTGCTGACACTGGGGTTCGGCTTTTATATCGGAAAGTTCGGCAATTATAATGCGACCTATGGCTCGCTTGCCACCGTCGTCATCCTGCTGACCTGGATGTATTTGTCGGCCTATCTTCTGATCGTCGGCGCGGAGCTCAATTCAGAGCTCGAACATCAGACCGCCCGCGACACTACAAAGGGCGCTGAAAGGCCCTTGGGACAAAGGGGTGCCTGGGCCGCCGATCATGTGGCGCAAGGCACCACGACGCAGGACAAACGCCCGACGACCGATGCAGGTCAGGATCGGGACTGATCCTGCAGGAACCAGCCGCCTAGCCGATCCATTATGACGGTATTCTCGAAAGGAACTCAGCGTTGAAAGATCCCCGACAGCCATCCTCCCGCCGATTGGGGCGCGCAGCCATCGTCATTGTCGTGATCGTTCTCGCCATGTTCGTGCTGGTGTTTGTCGGCCGCAATGTCTGGCATGGCGAGGAACTGCATGAGGATCAGGCAACCGGCAACAATATGGCGACCGAACATACCGGCCCCAACTTCAATCAGAAACCCTGATCGGATTTCTTGACGCGCATATTTCAGTGAACATGGTTGGGTAGGCTGCTACTAGAGCATCGCCTGACCTTTTCTAACGTCGCCAGAGCAGCGGCATCCGGGGTCAAGCCCGGGATAACGGTCGCTCAAGCATGATGATCCTCTAGTGCAGCAGCTTGTCGAGCACGGGGACCAACGTCTGGCTCAGCGTCACCTTCGGGACCAACGGCGCATCAGGCAGGTGCCGGGTCAAGCGATCGTCGGCAAAGCCCGAGCAGAAGAGGAACGGGATGTCGTAGCTTTTGAGGTCTTCCGCCAGCATGCCGACATCACCCCCGCCGAGGCGGATTTCGAGAACGGCGCCGTCGGGAAAGTCGGACGCCAGCGCCGCGACTCCATCCGACAGGCTGGCATAGGGACCATCCACCTCATAATCGGCGTCGGTCAGCAGTTCGGCGATGATCGATGCCAAGATCGGGTCATCCTCGACCACCAGGATGCGCTCGGCGGACATCAGCCCTGCCCCAGCCCGAAATGCGCGCGATAGCGACCGAAGCAGCGCTCGCCGCATCGCAGCCGCATCAGCGCGCCTTCCGCCATTGCGGTGGCCCGGCGCGGATCCTCCGCCACCAACGGATGGATCGCCTCGTCATTCCAGTCCCGGCTATGTTTGACGTCGAGTACGGCGTGCAGATCGAAATAGCGCCGCTCCGCATTGGAGAGGCCGATCCGCTTCAACCCTCGCGCCGTGCAGGCCGATCGCCCCGGTGCGGTGAGTTCGATGACGCCAAGCGCGCCAACACTATGCCATGCATAGCAGCGGGAGGTCGCCATCGCCGTCATTCCATTGGCGAGGGCAAGGCTTTCCCAAACGGTATTTTCGATCCGCGCATCAAGGTCGAGGATCGCCACCAGCTGACTCAGCATGGGGCCATGCATGCCCTTGATATTGCCGCGCCCCATCTCGTCCCAATAATTGCGGGCCAGTTCGAGCTTCGGGCGAGCGGGCAGTTTCACCTGCGTCAATGCGACCAGATCGTCAAACCCTGCTTCGCCCGCTGCTTCCTGCGCCAGGAACCATCGTATCTCGTCACGGCTGGCGACATCGGCTAGCCAGGGAAAGAGCGGGTCGCCCTGCCCCGGTCCATTTTCCTTCAGCCCTTCGAACCAGGCGATGAAGCCATCCGGATCGGTGGGCGCACTCGCGGCTTCCTCCCGCACGTCGGCTCGCAATTCCTCAACAAAGCCATGTTCGAGCCGCAGCATCCGGCGGTCGGCGTCGAACAGGTGCGGCGTCAGGTCATCGGGAAAGGCAGGCGCTAGGCGGCGCCTGTTCCATCGGCTCAGCTCCTGCTGAAACTCCTGGTTCAGAAATTGCGACCCAGTGCTCGCGTCATTCAATCGTGTGGCCACGATAATCTCCTTCTTTGTGAAGAAGAATTCGGCAGACGCTCGCTCGTTCCGAATATTCCTATTGATCAATGTTAAGTCGCAAAATACGCGTCAGCACGCAGGAATATTCTGACGCTGGAATTGGTCCGCCGATACCCGGTGGGGATTAGGGGGTTACCTGCCATCTGGCATCGGCGGTGAGCGCCTGCCCCATCACGGCATATGACAGGGCTGCACCCGAGATTAAATCTTGTTTATTGGCAAGATAGGCGATCCGCTGCGGGCTTTCGATCCTGCTATTTACGCCCATCAAACAGCGGTCGGAGAAGCGATACATCCATTTTCGCTCATGATCGGCGTCTGAACAGCGCTCGATTTTCGGCAAGGTCATTGCGGATGGTGGTGGCTGCGACGCCGCCCTCCCCCATGGCATGGCTGATCTGGTCCAGCCCCTTCGCGACGTCGCCAGCAGCGTAGAGGCCCGCCACGGTGGTCCGCTGATGGCTGTCTACGATCAGGCAGCCGTCCTCGCTCCCCTCCGCGCCCAGCGCCATGGCCAGTTCCGACCGGATGACCGAGCCGAGCGCCGGGTAGACCGTGTCATAAGGTGCCATGCCCGCGGGTGTCGGCACAAGGATCTGATCGCCGTCGATCCTCAGCGGGGCGCAGGGGCCGTCGAGCATGGCGATGCCTGCTTCCGCCAGCCTGCCCCGTTCCTCCTCGCCGAGCGCATGGTCGCCGTCCGGCGCGATCAGTGTCACATCGCTGCTATAGGTGCGCAGGAACATCGCCTCCTTCACCCCATGCGTCCGCGTGCCGATGACCGCGATGCGGCGGTCCGTCACTTCATAGCCGTCGCAGATCGGGCAATAGCGCAGCAATCCGCGCTCCAGGGCAGCGTCGTGCACCTCCGGCGCGATCGGTGGGCGATTGTTGACGACGCCGGTCGCCAGCAGGACGCTGCGCGCGCGCAAGCTTTCATTGCCGATGCGGGCCAGGAACAGGTCATCCTGCCGTTCCAGCTTCTCAACCAGCCCGGCAGTGACCTCCGCCCCGAACTCCGCCGCCTGTTCCCGCATCCGCGTGAGCAGTTCCGTGCCGGAAATCCCTCCGGGATAGCCTGCATGATTGCGGGTGCGCGGGATCATGGCGCAGCGGCTGTTCCCCGCATCCACGATCCGGATGCGAAGGTAAAAGCGCGCCAGATAGATGGCGGCGGTCAGGCCCGCCGGCCCGGCGCCGATGACAAGACAATCGAGAGGGGCTGTATCCATCGCGGCAATATCCATTTTCCAAGAGGCGCCAGCGCTTGTCGAGGGCTGCGGTTCCATCGGTCGCCTGCATTATCCATCAGTGGTGCGCTCAAGCGCCGCTCCGGCAGTCAGGCCGTGAACCATCGTGGACAACAGGATGGTGAAGGTGACGATCGCCCACAGCTCTCCTTCATTGGTGAGGTGGGCGTGGCTGGACGCGAAGGCCAGATAGTAGATGGACCCGATGCCCCGGACCCCGAAAAAGGCGACCAGCACCCGATCGCGGCCACGAAGATCCGTGCCGCCAAGGCAGAGAAAGCCAAAGAGCGGCCGGATCAGGAAGATGAGGCCGATTGCGATCGCCGCGTCCTTCCACCCCAGCTCATCCCACAGCAGCGGGATGACGCCGCCCATCAGGATCAGCAGCAGCGCCGTCAACGCATGTTCGATCGCCTCGGTGAAGCTGTGCAGCTTGGTATGGAAGCTGTGCCCCTCCTCAGACCGGCGCAGCATCAGGCCGCAGACGAAGGCGGCGATGAAGCCATAGCCTTCCGCCAGTTCCGCGAGGCCGTAGCAGAGCAATACGCCCGCCAGCGCCACCACGCCCGAACTGGTGTCGGCCAGCACATTGCCCCGCGGCAAGGCGAAGATGACCTTGCCCAGCACCCACCCGACCGCCGCGCCGGACGCGGCGCCCATGCCGATCCGGTAGACGACGTCGCGCGCAAGCCACTCCAGCCCCCATGCGGCGGGTGACCAACCCTGCGCGGCGATGATCAGCGCGAGATAGACGAAGGGAAAGGCCAGCCCATCGTTCAGCCCTGCCTCCGTCGTGAGGGAGAAGCGGACGGGATGCTCCCCCCCTTCCGTCGGCGGCCCCACCTGCACGTCGCCCGCCAGGACCGGATCGGTCGGCGCCAGCACCGCACCCAGCAGCAGCGCCCCCGCCAGCGTCATGCCCGCCGCCAGCCAGCCCAGCAGCGCAACCGCTGCTATGGTCAGCGGCATCAGCAGCACCAGCAGCCGAAGCGCGGGCCGCCAGCGCCGCCAGCGCGGCACCCTGTCGATCCGGATGCCCGTGCCGAACAGCGCGACGATCACCGCCAGTTCGCTGGTTCGCTCCCAAAAGCTCGACTGCACGCGCGGATCGAGCGCGGCGGGCATTCCCGGCATCAGGGTGAAGGCGAGCAGGCCGGCCAGGATCAGCAGCCAGGATGCCGCCGGTTCCCGTCCCGAAAACAGGCGCGGCAGCCAGAAGGCGATGATGATCCCGCCGCCGATAGTCGCCAGGGCGACATGATAGGACGCTAGTCCAAAGAATGGCTCACCGATCACACGCGTCCTTCCAACAGCTGGCTGAAACGCGTGCAGAGGCGGGCGAGTTGCCGATATCTTTCCGCTAACCCAGGTAAGGAATGGGAGCCAAAGCCGATCAAAGGCGGTTGTTTGGCTCCGCGATGAAGATCCTGACCCTCCTTTTTGGACGACGACTCGCCAACCGCGAATATCAGGATCGCAAGATCGGATGGGTGGCCGGTGTTCCGGCCATGGGGCTGGACGGGCTCGGCTCCTCCTCCTACGGGCCCGAAGCCGCGCTGACGGTTCTCATCCCGCTCGGCGCGGCCAGCCTCTACCATGTCGGATGGGTCATCGCCCCGATCGTCGGGCTGCTCGCCATTCTCTATCTTTCCTATCGCCAGACGCTGCTCGCCTATCCCAGCAATGGCGGCGCCTATACGGTGGCGCGAGAGAATCTCGGCAAGGGCGGCGGACTGCTGGCTGCGGCCGCGCTGATGATCGATTATGTGCTGAATGTCGCGGTCGGCATCTCCGCCGGCGTGGGGGCGCTCACCTCGTCTTACCCCGCGCTGCATCCTTATACGCTGTGGCTGTGCCTTGGCATATTGGCGCTGGTGGCGGCGGCCAATTTGCGGGGGACGCGGGAGGCGGGATGGCTCTTTGCCGTGCCGACCTATGTCTTCCTGTGCTCTTTTATCGGTATCATCGGCTATGGCCTTGTCCAGCTTCATCTAAGCGGCGGTGCGCCAACTCCGGTCGTTGCACCGCGCCCCCTGCCGCCCGCTACGGAAACGCTCAGCCTGTGGCTTCTGCTGCGCGCTTTCGCGGCCGGGTGTACGGCGATGACGGGCGTCGAGGCCGTGTCGAACGGCGTCGATGCCTTCAAGGAACCCGTCTTGCGCCAGGCCCGCGCCACGCTGACCGTCATCTGCCTTTCCCTGGGCATGTTGCTCGCCGGCGTCGCCCTCCTCGCCCAAGGCTATCAGATTGGCGCGATGGACCAAACGCAGCCAGGCTATCAAAGCATCATGTCCCAGCTGGTGAGCGCAATCGCAGGCCGCGGTCCCCTCTACTATGTCGCGATGACCAGCCTGCTCGCGATCCTGTGCCTTTCGGCCAATACCAGTTTCGTCGCCTTTCCCCGCATCTGCCGTCTGGTGGCGTTGGATGATTATCTGCCGCGCTCCTTCGCCGTGTCGGACAGGCGCCTCGTCTTCTCGGTCGGCGTGATCTTCCTGACCATCACCGGCGGGGCGCTGCTTGTCCTGTTTGACGGTATCACCGATCGACTGATCCCGCTCTTCGCCATCGGAGCCTTCCTGACCTTCACCATCAGCCAGATCGGCATGATCGTGCATTGGCGCCGGGTCGGCCGACAAGGCCGGCGCCTCGCCATGAATGCGCTGGGTGCCGCCACGACGCTGATCGCCCTCGCCATCATCATCGTCGCCAAATTCTCCGAAGGCGCGTGGATCGTGATGCTGGCGATGCCGCTCACCATCGTCCTCCTGCTCAGCGTCCACCGCTATTATGCGCGGGTGGAGAGACGGCTGAGCGTGGCCGGAAAATTCCGTATCGAGGAGAGGGAAGCGCCCACGGTGCTCGTCGCCTATGAGGAACGCAACCGCATGACCGACCGGGCGCTGGGCTTCGCGCTCACGCTTTCGCCCGACGTGGTCGCGGTGCACCTGCTGAGGCTGCGCGATCCGGAGGCGGAGGAAGACCTGGCGCGGATCAGGGATGTCTTCGCGCGCGAGATCGCCGCACCCGTGGAAGCGGCTGGCATGACGCCGCCCCGCCTCATGTTCCTGCGCGCCGCCTATCGCCAGATGAGCGGGCCGCTGATCGAACTGGTCGAGAAGATCGACGCCGCAGCGCCAGGGCGTTCCGTGGCGATCCTGGTGCCCGAACGCGTCCACCGCCACTGGTGGGAGCGTCTGCTGCACGGCAGGCGCGCCAGACAGCTTCGCGCCGCGCTGATGGCTCAGGCGGGCCCAAGGCTGATGATCGTCACGGCGCCATGGCGCGGCTGAAGCGCAGATCGCCTTAAATTCTCGTCATAGGGCAGTCCATGGCTTGGCATTTGACCGCAAAAAGACGATGGTCGGACTGGCCGCAGTCGAGGATAGGACATGTCAGCCCCCCCGCTTTCCGCATCCGCTTTACAGCGCTTTCACGACCTGTCGGACGATCTGCTCGCGACCGTATCGATGCGCGCCGGCACATGGGTCAGCGTCAACCCAGCCTTCGAACGCAGCCTTGGCTGGGGCGAGGACGAGCTGGTCGATCAGCCTTTTTCCGCGATCATCCATCCTGACGATCTGCCCAGATGGTCGGACGCTGTAAATGCGATGGATTGCCGTCTCCGATGCAAGGATGGCCACCATCGGCTGATCGCCTGGCGCTTTTCCTATGGCGAAGGAGGGCTGACCCACTGCATCGGACGCGATCAGGCGGCAAGCCGGAGCAGCGCGGATGAAGAGAAATATCGCAACCTCTTCCGGTCGATGGATCAGGGCTATTGCATCATCCAACTGATCTATGAGGATGGGGAGCCGGTCGACTGGCGCTTCATCGAGGTGAACCCCGCTTTCGAAAAGCATAACGGCCTTCACAACGCGGTCGGCCGCACCATGCGGGAAATGGCCCCTGCGATCGAACAGAAGTGGATGGACGTCTATTCCCACGTCGCGACCACGGGCGAAAGCCTCCGCTTCGAGGAGGATTCGGCGGCGCTGGGCGACCGCATATTCAACCTCTATGCCTTCCGCGTCGGCGAGCCGGAAGAGCGAAAGGTCGCCGTGCTGTTCCAGAACATCACCGAGCAACGCCACGCCGAAGAAGCGTTGCGGCAGAGCGAGGATCGGCTGCGCGTGCTGGTCGGGGAATTGCAGCACAGGGTCCGCAACATGCTGACCGTCGTCCGCTCGGTCTTTACGAGGACGGTCGCCACCAACGAGGATCTGGAGGAGGTGGTCGATCATTTCCAGGGCCGTCTGGGTGCCCTTGCCCGCACGCAAGTTATCGTGGCGCGCACCGCCGCGGGCATGGTCGATCTGCAGGACCTGATCCGCGACGAACTTCTGAGCGTAGGCGTTCATGACGGTCCCAATGTGCGCATCGGCGGCCCCGACATCTTGTTGAGTTCCAACGTCGCCGAGACGCTTGGCCTTGCGATGCATGAACTGGTGACCAACGCCCTCAAATATGGCGCGCTCAAGGTCGATGGCGCGCGGCTCGACATATCCTGGTCGATCGATCTGGATCAAGGACGCCCGAACCGGCTTCACCTAAGGTGGGTGGAACAGGGGGTTCCCGCGATCGTTCTCCATCCCGCTCGCGACGGCTTTGGACGGGAGTTGATCGAGCAGGCGCTGCCTTACCGTCTGGGTGCTGAGACGATGCTTGAGTTTCGGGGTGGCGGGATACGCTGCTCCATCTCTTTGCCGTTGGACGGCCGTCCAGGCTCTGCCGAGTGATGCTATGGGGGCTTGCGATGAGTGAAACCTTCAAGGACAAGCGCATACTCATCGTCGAGGATGAATATTTCATCGCGCAGGACATAAAGCGCGTCCTGCATCAGGCCGGGGCCGAAGTCCTGGGCCCGGTGAGCACCCTGTCGGAAGGCATGTGCATTGCGGAAGAGGGACGCCTTGACGCCGCCATATTGGATGTGAACCTCCACGGGCAGATGTCCTATACGCTCGCGGAGCAATTGGCGAAAAGCCATGTCCCCCATCTTTTCCTTACAGGATATGATGACTGGTCGCTCGCCGAGCCGCATCGGGACACCCCGCGCATGGCCAAACCCTTCCAGCCGATGATCCTGCTCGCCGCGCTGGAGCGATTGCTGAGCGCCGAAGCGTCGGCCTGATCAGCGCGCTTCCAGGACCATGTTGAACGGCCCCTCGGTCACACGCCGGACGGAGATGAAGCCACCTTCGCGCACGATTTGGGACAGCCGCGCCTCGCCCGCCTGCGCGCCAAGACCTTCCCCAACCTCCTGATCGAGCGAAGTGGGCACGCAGATCATGGTCGACGCATTATAATAGAGCCTGCCGACCGGATTCAGATTGTCCTGCGCGCTGTCGCCCGCGATCGGCTCGACGATCATCCAGCTGCCGCCGGGCGCCAGGATACGCCGCATATGAGCCGCGCAGCCCCGCGGATCGCCCATGTCGTGCAAACAGTCATACATGGTGACGAGATCATAATTGCCCTCGGGAATCTCCTTCGCCGTCGACACTTCGAAGCGGACGCGATCGTCAAGCCCGTGGTCGCTCGCATGGCGCCGCGCGTCCTCAATGGAGGGTTCGTGGAAGTCATAGCCGGTGAACCGGCTTTCGGGATAGGCCTGCGCCATCAGCAGCGTGGAAAAGCCGACGCCGCATCCCACGTCGGCGACCCGCGCCCCTGCTTTGAGCTTGGCCTCTACCCCGTCGAGCGCCGGAATCCAGGACTGTACGATATTGTTGACATAGCCCGGCCGGAAGAAGGCGCCAGTTGCGCAGAACAGGCATCCGGCATGATCGCCCCAGCGGACGCCCCGGCCGTTGCGGAAACATTCCTCCACCTTCGGCTCGGCCTCGATCATGGCGGCAGCCATTTCAAAGGCGCCGGCGAGATAGACCGGGCTGTCGCGGTTGACGAAAACCATCTCCTGCTCGGGTGACAGCGCGAAGCGGTCAGCCCCAGCGTCGAAATCGACAAAGCCGTTCGCCGCCTGTGCCAACGCCCACTCCCGCACATAGCGGACGTGCAGGCCGCCCGCCCGCGTGGCCAGTTCCTCCGCGCTCGCCGGACCTTGCGCCAGTGCATCGAACAATCCCAGGCGGAAGCCGATGCGCGCGGTCGGCACGCTCAACGCGCCGCCCAGATCGCCCAGCATTTTGCCAACGAAGGCATGGAGCTTTTCCTGATCAATCGTCGCCGACATGGTGCCCTCCACCAATAATCTCGCGTGCGACTCTCGCTCTTTTCTACGCTGCTGCCTTTTATCACAGTTGCCGCTCGGTAACGAGCGGCTCCGCTGCCGGGCCGATAAATGGAACTCTCGCCTCCCACGTCCGTTTCGGACCTTGTTGGAGGAGGAATATTATGGCTGAAGTTCATCGTGATCCCTATTCAGGCGACCGCGTCGTCGTTCACAAATCCCATGGTGGCCGTACGCTGGCGATCGTGCTTGTGGTCATCCTGGCGATCGTCGGCATCCTGTTCGCCACCGGCTTCTGGAAAGCCGATGTCTCCGGCGGTGATGTTCCTGAAGTAAGCGTCAAGGGCGGCGAACTGCCGAACGTGGACGTGGATTCGAAGGCCGTCGTCGTCGGCTCGAAGAAGGAAACGATCGACGTTCCGACCGTCGGCGTGAAGGATAATGGCGAAGACTAAGCGCTTGGCATCATGATCCCTGTCGGGAAAAGATCCTATGGCGGGCCTCACCTGGGTGAGCGCCCGCCATTTTCATCTGTGCGCCCGGCGACTGCGCGTCTGACGACATGTAAACTGCCCAGCGTGACACTTTGCCGATTGATTAAGTGTCACGGGTGAAATGCCTCCGGGCAAAGTGTCACAAGCGACAAAAGCGGTCAGAGCGGAAGAAAGTGGATTCACTTCGGCCGTGCTTTGTGCTGGATTCAGCCCTGTTATGTTTCACGCGCCCCGCCATCCCGGACCCTCGACCAGCGGCGATCTGTCCCAGCTGCTCGATCGGCTCGCCCATTGCAGCACTCGCCCCCGCTACGCCTTCATGGCGCTGACGCTGATCGCCGATGCGGCGCGGGCGGATGGCACGGCGGGTCCGATGGTGGCAAATGGCGAGCGGCTGATCCCGCTGCGCGACTGGCTGAGCGACGCGCTGACGCCGATGGGCCATCGCGATCCGCGCCGTCAGGCGCTGATGGACCGGGTGAGGGACGATTTGCGCAGCGAAGGGCGCTTGCCCGATCATGAGGCCGACGCTGCCACGATGATCGAAGAGGAAGTGCGCGCCCGCGCGCGTGCAGCGGGCAAGAGCAACCTCAGCCGCGCCGTGTCGGAACTGGTGCGCGCCGGGCTGGTGCGCCGTCATTATCAGGGCTATCGCGTCGACCATCATAATCGCGGCGCGCAGCGGCAGGCCGTCTATACGCTGATCGGCGACGCTCGCGTGCTGCTCGGTAAGGCTGAGCCGCAGCCGACGCCTGCCCGTCGGCCCAAAAAGCCCGAGCAGCTGACGCTATTCTGATCCGGCAGGTTCCTCACCTTCCGTCCGGTCCATCATATCCATGAAGTCGCGTGCGGCATCCCGATCGGCCGCCTCCTCGAACGCGTCCAGATCGGGTGCGTCCCCCAGCAGAAACAGCAGCGACCAGAGCGCAAAGCGCCGACCACGGTCCGTTTCCAGCCCGAAATCCACACGCATCCGCTCCATCCCCGCGGCCAGCGCGTCGGGTGTCAGCGCGTCGAAATCCGCCGTGCCGAAATAGCGGTGAAGCTGATCTTCGAAATTCATGCCTTCTCCGGAATCGATCTTCGGCCATTAGGCGTTATAGCGGCCTTGTCCAACTCCATCGCCACGGAACCGCCATGCGCCAGGCCACGACCATGCTTACGATCGAAACCTGCGGCCAGGGCCTGGTCGAGATCAGCCGGGAGGTGATCGACTGGACGCGGCAAAGCGGCATAGCGCAAGGGCTGCTGACGCTCTTCTGCCGCCACACCTCCGCCTCGCTGCTGATCCAGGAAAATGCGGCGCCTGAAGTCCGGGACGATCTGGAGGCCTATTTTGCCAGCATCGCGCCCGAAGACCCGGCCGCCTACGCCCATGACGATGAAGGACCCGACGACATGCCCGCGCATCTGCGCACGGCCCTCACTCAGGTGCAGCTAAGCATCCCAGTAATGGCGGGCTCACCGGTACTGGGCACCTGGCAGGGCATCTACCTGTTCGAGCATCGGCGCCAACCGCATCGCCGAACCGTGGCGCTTCACCTGATCGGCGACTGAGCCGAGGCGATCAGGAAACCGCCAGCACGCCTGCATAGTTGCGGTCCTCCAGCGCCTTGCCCGCGCCCATCGCGACGCAAATCAGCGGGCTGTCCGCCACCTTGACGGGCAAGCCGGTCGCGTCCGCCAGTGCTTCGTCCAAACGCCGCAGCATTGCGCCGCCGCCGGTGAGGGTGATCCCCTCCTCGATGATGTCCGCCGACAGTTCCGGCGCGGTCTGTTCAAGCGCAGTCATCACCGCCATCTTGATCTGCCCGACCGGCTCGGCGAGCGCGTCCGCAATCTCGGCCTCGCTGATCGTCATTTCGGCCGGGCGCCCGTTGACGAGGTCACGCCCCTTGACGACGATCCGCTGCCCCTCCTCATCGGGCGGCGTGGCCGCGCCGATCTGGCACTTGACGCGTTCTGAAGTCGCCTCGCCGATCATCAGATTATGGGTGCGCCGGATGTGCGAGGCGATGGCGTCATCCAGCCGGTCGCCCCCGACGCGCGCGGAATTGCTGTAGGCGATCCCCTGCAGCGACAACACCGCCACCTCCGTCGTGCCGCCGCCAATGTCCACCACCATCGCGCCGCGCGGCTCGGTCACAGGGAGTTCCGCCCCGATCGCCGCCGCCATCGGCTCCTCGATCAGTTGCACGCGATAGGCGCCCGCATTGGACGTTGCATCGCGCAGCGCGCGCCGCTCGACCATGGTCGACCCGGTGGGCACGCAGATCACCACCTCATGCCGCCGGCCAAAACGAGTGCCATTCAGCGCCTTGTCTATGAAATGCTTGATCATCTGCTCGGCCACGTCGATGTCGGCGATCACCCCGTCGCGCAGCGGCCGGATCGCCTGGATGCCGTTCGGCGTCTTGCCCATCATCAGCTTGGCTTCGTTGCCCACAACCTTGACGCGGCGGATGCCGTCCCGCGTCTCGATGGCGATCACGGACGGTTCATTGAGTACGATGCCCCGATCCCGGACGTAGATTACCGTGTTCACGGTGCCAAGGTCGATCGCCATGTCGCAGGCGGAGGAGGAGAAAAGCCGGGGAAATTTCATGGGATGGCACAGGACATTCGGCAGGAGGGCAGGATCAGCCGCTCCCAGTGCAGATGCGCTGATCCAGCAGAAGCGCCGTGCGACAGTCCGTCCGGTTCCCGCGTCAAACCGAATTGGGAACGGCCCACGTCCGCGCTGCCCATCGAATTGCCCTGTTGCGAGTCGTTCGCTGGGAACGAGACTCGCCTTCGATCAATTCATACGCATAAGCAGGAGGACCAACAGTCATGGCCGACAAATTCACTGACGCAATCGCCTTGCTCAAGGCGGATCATCGCAAGGTCGAGGAGCTTTTCGAGCAATTCGAAAAGGCGCGCGCCGCGAACCGCAAGCAGGAGATCGCGCACCAGATCTGCACCGAGCTCAAGATCCATACGATGATCGAGGAAGAGATTTTTTACCCGGCCTTCCGTGGCAAGATCGAGGACGACACGCTGGATGAAGCCTATGTCGAGCATGACGGCGCCAAGGTGCTGGTGAACGATATCGAGGCTGGATCGCCCGAAGATGATTTCTACGATGCCAAGGTCACGGTGCTCTCCGAAGAGATCAAGCATCATGTGAAGGAGGAGGAGCGCGGCTCCGACGGAATGTTCGCGCAGTGCCGCAAGACCGACGTGGACCTGGTCGCATTGCGTGACCAGATGCTCGCGCGCAAGGAAGAGTTGATGGCTCAAGCCAAGGCTGGCGGACTGGCGCCCGCAAAACCGACCGCCGTGCACCTCGTCACCGCCTGACCTTAAGGCGTAAGATCGATCCTCTCGGCATCCGGGAGGATCGCTTCCACGAGCAGGGAGCGGTGGCATCCCGCCGCCTCCCGCTCGAAGCACAGCAGGGCGGTAGGCCGTTCCGCCGCCATATCGATCAATTGGGCTGCCTGAAGCATCGCTTCGGGCAGTTCCAGCTGGCTTTCATAGATTTCCGCCAGCTTGGCGTGATCACCCTTGCGCGCCGCATCGCGCCCAGCCGGAGGCGTCCCCAGCGCCTTCAGCCCGACGTAATCGATCCCTGCTTCCTTCAGCCCGGCGGCGAGGATGTTCTTCGAAAAACCCGGTCTGCGCGACAGCGGAACGGCGCGAACATCGGCGAGCAAGGTGATGCCCGCCGCCTGGAGCGCTGCTATGACGTCCGCCTGGGTGGCGCCCTCATAGCCGATCGTGAAAATTTTCATGAGCGGGATTTAGGGAGGCCCAGGCGGGTATTAAAGTGCATCTGCTCCTGCCTTCGCAGGAGCACGAACGATCAAGGCGCGGAATCCTTGCGGTCCTGCTCGGGATAATCCTCCGGTTTCACGCTGCCTACCATCGGGCGTTCTTCCGGCCGTTCCTGGCCCTGCCCGCCAACCGTGCGAGGGTCTTCCTTCTCCCGTCCGGGCATTGCGTCGCCCAGCGGGCCCCGAGGCGTGTCGGCGTTGTCGGGGTCGTGGCGGTGCTTGTCACTGTCCATTGTCTTTCTCCACCTTCTCGGCCGTGCCCGGTTCGGCCATCTTGCGATGCTGCTCCGCCAATATGGCTGCGGGCGTGACATGGGCGGCGGCGGCCTGAAGCTTGTTCTTCCAGCCGGACACGATATGCGCCTTCCCGTCCATCAGCGCGTCCCAGCCATCCTTGGCGACCTTGGCAGGATCGTCCTTCTCCTGAACGCCGACCTTCGTGTCGAGCATGTCCGCACGCTCAAAGAATTCGGTGTCGGTAGCGCCGGGCATCAGCGTCGTGACGGTGACCCCGTCCGCATCCTTGATCTCGTTCCGGATCGCGTCGGCGAAACTGTCGATAAACGCCTTGGTACCATTATAGACCGCGTGGAAGGAGCCGGGAAGGAAACCCGCGATCGAACCCGTAATCAGCACCTTGCCCTCATTCCGGCCGACCATCGGCTGCAGGACCTTCTGCAGCAGATAGAGCGTGCCGGTGATGTTTGTGTCGACGACGTGACGCCATCCTGCCACATCCTGCTCAAGGAAGCTGTGGCCGAGTCCGGCCCCGGCATTAGCGCACAGCAGATCGATCTGCCGCCCGTTGGCGCTGGCAAGCAGCTTGTCGACGCCCTCCAGCGTCGAAAGGTCGGCCTCCACCGCCTGCACATTCGTGCCATGCCGCTGGAAATCCTGCGCGGCCGAGTGGATCAGCGCCTCGTCGGCGACGACCAGCAGATCATAGCCGTCCTGCGCCGCCAGATGCGCCAGCTCAAAACCAATCCCTGTGGACGCGCCCGTAACGATGGCGAACTTGTCCGAAGCCATAAGTCTTTCTCCGTTCAGGCCGCCGCGGGCTGCATGCCCGGCTTCAGCACGATCTTGGTCACTTCATTCTGCTTGTCGTGGAACATGCGATAGCCTTCGGCCGCATCCTCCAGCGGCATGCGGTGGCTGATGAGGAAGGTCGTATCGATCTTGTCCTCCATGATGGCGTTGAGCAGCGCGGGCATATAATGCTGCACATGCGTTTGCCCGGTCTTCAGCGTCAGCCCCTTCTGCATGAAGGCGCCGAGGGGGAATTTGTCGACGAAGCCGCCATAGACTGCCGGCATCGACACCCGCCCGCCCTTGCGGCAGGCCAGAATCGCCTGCCGGATCGAATGAGCGCGGTCGGTGCCCATGAAGGTCGATACCTTGATTTGATCCCAGATATTGTCGGCAAAGGCGCCATGCGCCTCCAGCCCCACGGAATCGATACAGGCGTCTGGGCCGATGCCGCCGGTCATCTCCATCAGCGCGTCGTAGGTCTTGCTTTCCTCATAATTGATCGTCTCGGCCCCGAACTGGCGGGCGAGTTCCAGGCGGCGCGGGAAGTGATCGATGGCGATCACCCGCTCTGCACCCATCAGGAAGGCGGACTGGACGGCGAACAGGCCTACCGGGCCGCAGCCCCAGACAGCAACCGTGTCGCCCGGCTCGATCTCCGCATTTTCCGCAGCCATCCAGCCGGTCGGGAGGATGTCGGAGAGGAACAGGACCTTGTCGTCGTCCACGCCATCGGGAATGACGATCGGCCCGACGTCGGAAAAGGGCACACGCACATATTCCGCCTGCCCGCCTGCATAGCCGCCCGTCATATGGCTGTATCCGAACAGCCCTGCCATCGGATGGCCGTAGATCGACTGCGCAATATCCTGATTGTCGGCAGGCAAGCCATTGTCGCAGGCGGAATATTGATGCTTGCCGCAATGGAAGCAGTTGCCGCAGGAAATGGTGAAGGGAACGACGACGCGCTGACCTTTCTTCAGCGTCGATCCCGATCCCACCTCGATCACCTCGCCCATGAACTCGTGGCCGAGGATGTCGCCCTTTTGCATCGTCGGGATATAGCCGTCATAAAGGTGCAGGTCCGACCCGCAGATCGCGGTCGAGGTAATGCGGATGATGGCGTCGCGCGGGTTGACGATTTCGGGATCATCGACGGTTTCGACGCGGACGTCATGCTTGCCATGCCAGGTGAGCGCACGCATTATTGCTGTTCCTCCTCATATTCGCGCCGGTTGCGTGCCGCCGTCGCGACCTCGCCCGTTTCCATCAGCTGTTTGAAGCGGCGCAGGTCGCGGCGGGCCTGAATGGCGGGCTCGCGCTGAAAAATCTTGGCGATGACTTTGCCGACGATGCCGGCGGGCGGGTCATAGAGGATGGTCGCGGTCACCCATGTACCGCGCCCGTCCGGCGCATCGCGAAATTCGACGCGGCCGCTATTGGGCACATCGGCCCCTTCCTCCGATGCCCAGGCGATCAACTCGCCCGGCTTGTCTTCGGTGATCACGGAAATCCATCCCACCGTCGTGCCGCCGGGCGCCTTGACCTCCCAGCGGGAACGGCGATCGTCAAGCGGCTCCACCGCGACGACATTTTCCATGAAATGGGGAAGATTGCCAACGTCCCGCCAGAAGGAATAAAGCTCCTCCCGAGGACGATCGATCGTTACCGTCTTGCCGACCAGGCTGTCGCCCTTGGCCTCCGCCAGGGTTTCGCTCGCCCGACCTGCCGTGTCTCCATGCTTCGCCGTGCTGAGCGGGGCGTCATCGCCCCGGCTCTGGATCTCTTCCATGCCGACCCTCCTGTGATTGGTAGGGCAGCAACCAGTTCACGCCGCGTGCCGTTCCACCTCACACCGACAAAAGAGGGCAAAGCATCCCATTGTTAACATGGATGAGTCAGGCCCCGGCATAGATCCTGTCGAGCAGCCGCGCGACATCAAGCAGCCGTTCCGCACCGGCGTCAAAGCCGCGATCGACCGCAAGCCGATTACTCCAGTCGACGATCGCGCGACCGCCCCAATCATCGGGTGGAGAGGTCAGGCGCTCGCAGGACGTACCCCGCATATACTCTGCAGCGAAGTCGTAGAAGGAGCCGTCCATATTGCGGATCTGCGCGCCGCCCTCGGTGCCGTAGAAGGCGGCCGAGATGATCGCATCCTGCCCGGCGTGAAGCCGCCACGAACAGGTGAGGCGCAGCGTTGCTCCGCTCGCGAGTTCGACCATGGCGGTCGCATAATCCTCGCAAGCCGCCCCGCGATCCAGCAGCGGACGGCCGTTGCTCTTGAGCGCGCTGCTGACGCTCACCACCTCGGGAAAATCCAGCAGCCATAGGGCGAGATCGGCCAGGTGAATGCCAAGGTCCATGACACAGCCGCCGCCCGACTCCAGCGGATCGTAGAACCACGGCTTGTCCGGCCCATAGGCGTTGTGGAAGGTCAGATCGATGCTGTGCACATGACCCAGCGTCCCCTGATCCAGCAGCCGGCGGACGGCCTGCACCGCTTCGGTAAAGCGGTAGGACATGTCGATGCCCAGCAGGCGATCGTTGCACCGGGCGGCACTGATCACGTCGCTGACCTCACTCGCGCTGCGGCCGAGCGGCTTCTGGCAGAATACGGCGATGCCGGCGTTCAGCGCGCGGATGGCCTGCGTGGCGTGGAGCGCGCTCGGCGTCGCGATCACCAGCCCGTCCAGATCAAGCGCGAGCATCGCGTCGAGGTCGGCGGCGATCTCCGCGTCGGCGGCAAGGTCGCGAGCGGCGGCAAGACAGGATGCGTCCGGGTCGGACAAGGCGCTGACCTCCACATGCGGCAGACTGGCGAGCGCGCCCAATCGATGCCGTCCGATCCAGCCTGTGCCGAGAAAACCGAGGCGGAGAGGTGCCGCCTTCGGCTCTGTAATGAGGGTCGGTTGAGCAGAGGTCAGAGACATATCAGGGCCTTCATAAAGCCATCGGGACGGTCGCGGGTGGCGTCGAGCGCCTCGCCCAGCCGGTCGAGCGGATAGCGGTGCGTGTAGAGCGCCCTTGGGTCGATCCGTCCGTCCTCCACGGCGGTCAGTGCGTCCCTCATGCCCTGGATATAGGCCTGCGGGTCGCGCTCATGCGCGTTCACCACATCGATGCCGCGCCAGTTCCACAGCTGCATATTGACCTGCCGCGGCCCGTCCTGATGATAGCCCGCCACGATCAACCGCCCACGCACCGCCGTCAGTTCTGCTGCAAGATCCAGCGGCCATTGCATGCCGACAGCCTCGATCACCCGGTCGCAGAAGCGACCGCCGGTAAGCTCGCGCACCTGATCGATGATCGCGTAATGATCGTCCATCGGGATCGTCTCGGCCGCGCCGAACTGCCGGGCAAGATCAAGCGCGAACGGCCGGCGCCCGATGGCAATGACACGGGCGCCAGCCTTCGCTGCAAGCTGCGTCAGCAGGGCGCCCAGAAAGCCGATGCCGATAATCGCCACCGTCTGGCCGGCATGAATATCAGCGCGGGCATGGATATTCATCGCGCAGCCCAGCGGCTCGCCGGGGAAGGGCTGATCGCCCAACGCTTCGGGCAGGCGCACGACGGCGCTCGCATCCACCAAATCCTGCTCGGCATAGGCGTTATAGGAAAGCGCCGCGACACGGTCGCCCACGCGCAGATCAGTGACCTCCGCGCCGAGTGCGTCAATGGTCCCCCATCCCTCATGCCCCAGCGACCCAGCCGCCGTCGGAAACTGCATCCACTCAGGCCCGGACCATGGCGTGAGGTTCGACGCGCAGACGCCGCATCCCTCCAGCTTCACGCGCACCTGTCCCTTTCCGGGCGTCGGCAGCGGCACATGATCGATCTCGACCACCCCGGGGCCCGTGACGATGGCGGCGCGCATCGAATGGCCCGTCATGCACGAACCTCGCGCAGCTGTGCGGCCGGCCTTTCCGCCAGAAAGGCCTCCATCGCGGCATGTGCGGCATCGTCGCTCATCTGCTCGGGCGGGTGCTTGCATAGCCAGGCGGATGGCGCAATGACCGGACCGCCGATGCCGCGATCCAGCGCCACGCGCGCGCAACGGATCATGTCGATGGCGACGCCCGCGCTGTTCGGGCTGTCCTCGACCGACAGGCGCAGTTCGAGGTTCATGGGCACGTCACCGAATAACTTCCCTTCCATGCGCAGGAAGCAGACCTTGTTATCATTCTGCCACGGCACATAGTCGGATGGCCCGATATGAATATTGTCCTCGTCCAGCCGGGACTTGGCAACGGCCTGAACCGCTTCGGTCTTGGAGATCTTCTTCGAGCGAAGCCTTGTCCGGTTCGCCATGTTGAGGAAATCCGTATTGCCGCCGGTATTCAGTTGATAGGTCCGGTCCAGAGTCACGCCACGTCGTGCGAACAGGTCGGTGAGCACGCGATGGACGATGGTCGCACCCATCTGCGCCTTGATGTCGTCGCCGATCAGCGGAACCCCGGCAGCTTCGAAGCGTGCCGCCCATTCCGGTTCACTGGCGATGAACACCGGAATCGCGTTCACGAAGGCGACGCCCGCTTCCAGCGCGCAGCCGGCGTAGAACTCGCTCGCCACCTGTGACCCGACGGGCAGATAGTTGATAAGCACATCGGCGCCGACCTCCCGCAGCCGGTTCACGATCATATGGCGGTCGGGCTGCTCGGCTTCGGCGGTGACAAAGGTGCGATGTTCGGGTGCCTCATCCATATGATCGGCGACGCCGTCGAACACCGCGCCCATCTCGACCTGCACGCCGCTCGGCGGCACCGTGTCGCAGAAGCGCTGGGTGCAGTTGGGCGGCGCGAAAATCGCCTCGGCCACATCGCGGCCGACCTTGCGGGCATCGATGTCCCAGGCTGCCGCGATCTCGATATCGGCGGGCCTGTAGCCGCCGAGCTCGAAATGCATGAGGCCGGAGGCATCGTTCTTCTCCGCATAATAGGCAAGCCCCTGCACCAGCGAGCTGGCGCAATTGCCGACGCCGACGATCGCGAGGCGGATCGGCCGATTGGCTATGGCAGGCATAAGTCTCTCCTTCATTAGCCGATGGCTTGCGCGGCCTGCGGGATGGCGGGTGCGTAGCGCTCGATGGCCCAGGCGCAGAAATCGGCGAAGGCCTGAGCATCGACGGGAGCGCTGCTGTGATGCGGTGCGAGGCCGAGATGCTCGGGCGTGAAGCAGAAGGTCAGCGTTACCTCGAACGGCTCGAGCGCGGCGATCATCCGGTCGAACCATTCGATCGCGCCCGGACGAAAGCTATCGGCCCAGCTCAGCCCCGTGCGCAAGTGACGCACGCCCAGACGCTTCATCGTCGCGACCGCTTCATCGAGGCGTGGATCCTCGAAATGGAACCATTGCATCAGGCCCATCCGGTCGGCCACCTTCGCATAATCGTCGAGAGCGGGCTTTGGCGTGCCATCCTCACGGATCAGGCCCATGTAGAAATGACGATAATAGCTCGATCCCTCCGCCTCGCGGTGCCGCGTCGTCGCGCCCCAGCTTTGTGGCAGGTCGTAGAGCGAATACCAGTAGATGCGCGGCACCCGGCCGATCAGCAGTTCCGCGGTGCGGTTGAGGCCGAAGACCTGCACTTCCTCCGCGCCGAAGGAGCCGACGCCGACCTCCGTGACCCAGACCTCCTTGTCGGGCACCACCGCCTCGATCTCCGCGATCTTGTCGGGCCAAGCGTGGATCGGCCACAAATTCCAGTCGAGCGGGAAGCCGTGGACCGCCACCACATCGACCGCGTCGAGGGCACCATGCTCGCGCATCCGCTGCGTCCAGCCGGGATCGATCGGTGACATGCCGCCCAGAACGCGGGTGAGCCCTGGATTGACATCCGCGATGGCGCCCCCCGCCCGTATCACCAGATCGGCGTAGAGCGACCAGTCGGGATCAAGTTCCGGGTCCCAATGCGACTTGTTGTTGGGCTCGTTCCAGATCATCGCGGCTTCGATCATCCTTGCTTCTCCTTATTGTTCTTAAGCGACCAGCTGATTGAGCAGGACGAGGCGAGCATCATCATGAGCTATCTCCAGCTTCGATATCGACGCCGGGGCGACATCGAAGCGATGAATATTGTTGAGATCGAGGCCGAGATAATGAGCGATCGTTCCGCGTATGATGTCGCCATGGCTGACACAGACGATCGATCGAACATTCTCGTCCTCCTTCCGACATTCGATATAATCGACCGTACGGTGGACGGCTTCCCGCATGCTCTCACCGGCAGGCGGGCGGGCCGTCGATCTTCGCTCATTCCAGTCGTGCCAGAGGGGATCGCTCCCCAACATTGTAAAACTTCTTCCTGTCCAGTCTCCAAAATCAATTTCGTTCAACGCGTCCTCTATCACGAGCTCTCCGCCCTGCTCCCGCGCGATTGCCGCAGCGGTCTGCCGCGCGCGCAAGCAGGGACTGGTCGCAACCAAATCAATCGGTTCTAGTTGGAGATGCTTGGCGAGGCGAAATGCTTGTTCAGTCCCCGCCGCGTTCAGCGGAAGGTCGGAACGTCCACTTAATACGCGTCCCAACTCGTCATGAGCAGCATGACGGACAAGAAGGACGTTCAGCATCTCAGGCTATTCAGCAGCTTCAACATAGATGCTGTCTAACCACAGCCTTTCATGCTCGGTTCCCGAACGCAACGAACTAACCGCCGTGATAAATACCTGAATTACACCGCGATAACTTGCGTTATCTTCCAAACAGGTCGTCGGGAACATGAAGAAGAAGATGAAGTTGCTTCCCCCGTTATTCCATACAGCGGGAGGAGGTCGGCGTGGAGCATGTTCTCGTAACAGGCGGAGCGGGGTTCATCGGGCGTTACATATGCCAGGAACTGCTGCGCCGAGGCAAGAAAGTCCGCGTTCTCGACAGTCTGATCGAACAGGTGCACGGATCGGCCGGCCGCCCCGAAGCGCTGGCCCCGGAGGTTGAGCTGATCCGCGCCGACATCCGCAATGGCGCGGCCGTGGAAAAGGCGCTGGTCGGCATCGACAGCATCATCCACCTCGCCGCCGAAGTCGGCGTCGGCCAGTCGATGTACGAGGTCGAGCGCTACACCTCCGTCAATGAAGTCGGCACCGCGGTGCTGTTCGAAAAGCTGATCGATCATCCGGTCCGCCGCGTCGTCACCGCTTCCTCCATGAGCATTTATGGCGAGGGCCTCTATCGCGACCAGCAGGGCAATTTGCTCCAGGAAGTCGCCCGCTCCGGCGTGCGCGACGGGCTGCGCCAGTGGAACCCGGTCGATGCGGAAGGCAATCCCCTGATCCCGCTGCCGACCCCGGAATGGAAGCGCCCCTCGCTCGCGTCCATCTATGCGCTCGGCAAATATGCGCAGGAGCGCGTCACCCACATCATGACCGAGCCCTATGGCATGGAGGGCGTCACGCTGCGCCTGTTCAACGTCTATGGGCCGGGGCAGGCGCTCTCCAATCCCTATACCGGCGTGCTGGCGATCTTCGCCTCCCGCCTGCTCAATGGGCAGCGCCCGATGATCTTCGAGGATGGCGCGCAGCGCCGCGACTTCGTCCATGTCCGCGACGTCGCCCGCGCCTTCGCCGACGCGCTCGACCTGCCCGCAGCGGCAGGCGGCACGTTCAACATCGGCTCGGGCCACGACCGATCCATCAGCGAGGTTGCAACCGCCCTCGCCGCCGCCATGGGCCGCAACGATCTGGAGGCGGAGATCGTCGGGCGCGCGCGCATCGGCGACATCCGCCACTGTTTCTGCGACACCAGCCAGGCGATGGAAAGGCTGGGCTTTGCCGCGCAGGAGGACTTCCACGCAGGCCTTGCCGAACTGGCCGAGTGGGTCGCCTGCCAGGAAGCCGAGGATCGCGTCGCCGAAGCGCGCGCCGAGCTGGAAACCAGAGGACTGGTGGCATGAGCGGGCAGCCATCCGACCGGCCGTTGCTGGTCACCGGCGGCGCGGGCTTCATCGGCGCCAATCTGGCGGACCGGCTGATGAACCTGGGCCATCGGGTCATCATCTATGACTCGCTCGCCCGCGCGGGCGTCGAGGATAATCTGCGCTGGCTGGAGGAACGCCACGGCCAGCGGATGGAGGCGGTCATCGCCGATATTGCCGACCGGGCCATGCTGCGCGACTGCGTGAACGCTGCGGCCGGCGTCTTCCATCTGGCGGCGCAGGTGGCGGTAACCACCAGCCTCGAAGATCCGCGCCGCGACTTCGAGGTCAATCTGATGGGCACGTTCGACCTGCTCGAACTGGTGCGCGCCCGCTCCATCCCCTTGATCTTCGCCTCGACCAACAAGGTCTATGGCGACCTCGGCGATATCGACCTGCAACTTACGGATCGGGGTTATCACCCCGTCGATACGGCTTGGGCGGGGCATGGCGTCCATGAGCGGCGGCCGCTCGACTTCCACACCCCCTATGGCTGCTCCAAGGGCGCCGCCGACCAATATGTGCTGGATTATGCGCGCAGCTTCGGCATTCCAACGGCCGTCCTGCGCATGAGCTGCATCTACGGTCCCCTGCAATGCGGGACGGAGGATCAGGGCTGGGTGGCTCATTTCGCGCTACGGGCGCTCGCGGGCGAGCCGATCACGCTTTACGGCGACGGCCATCAGGTGCGCGACATCCTCTATGTGGCCGATGCGGTAGAGGCTTATGTCGCCGCGTGGCAGCGGATCGAGAGCGTGAAGGGCCGGGCCTTCAACCTTGGCGGCGGCCCGGACAATGCCGTCAGCCTGCGCCACCTGATCGGCTATATCGAACGGCGGACGAACCGCAGCATCACCATCGAGACCGCGCCTTGGCGCGCCGGCGATCAGCGCTGGTTCGTTGCCGATGCCCGCGCGGCCCGCCAGGCGCTGGCCCTGCCCGCCCCGCTCGACTGGCAGGAGGGCGTGGGCCGCCTGATCGACTGGCTCGGGCGAGACAGCGTTGATGCCGTGCGCGAGGTGGCGGCATGACGATGCGCCACCTGCTTATGACGGCGGACGCCGTAGGCGGTGTGTGGACCTATGCGCTGGACCTGGCGCAGCAACTGGCTCCGCACGGCTACCGCACGACGCTTGCGATACTCGGCCCCTCTCCCGACGCAGCGCAGCGCGCGGCGATGGAGCGGGTAGAGGGGCTCTCATGGATCGACACCGGCCTGCCGCTGGACTGGACCGCGCCAGACGCCGCCAGCGTGCGGGCGACGGCGACGGCGCTGGCGACATTGGCGGGAGAGTTGCGGCCCGATCTATTTCAGGTCAACGCCCCCGCCCTCGCCTGCGCGCGTCATCCGGACATTCCACTGATCGTCGCCACCCACAGCTGCATGGCGACCTGGTGGGACGCGATGGAAAGCGGCCCGATGCCTGCCGATTTCGCCTGGCGAACCGACCTCGCGCGCGAGGGGCTGGCGCAGGCCGACCGCTGCGTCGTGCCGACCGCCGCCTTCGGGGAGGCGGTCGCCCGCTGCTATGGCCTCGGAACTGCGCCCATGGCGGTGCATAACGGCCGCCTGACCAAACCCCCGCAGCCTTCCGCGCCCCATGATTGCGTCTTTACGGCGGGTCGCCTCTGGGACCGCGCGAAGAATGTCCAGACGATGGATGCGGTCGCCGGCCGGCTCGCCATCCCGTTCAAGGCAGCCGGCTCACTCGCCGGCCCCAATGGCGAAAGAGTCGAGCCGCGCCATCTGTGCCTGCTCGGCCAAGTCGACGGCGACCGCATGGCGCAATGCCTCTCCGCCCGCCCGGTCTTCGTTTCCGCCGCGCGCTATGAGCCGTTCGGCCTCGCCGTGCTGGAGGCGGCAGCGGCGGGCTGCGCGCTCGTCCTGTCCGACATACCGACCTTCCGCGAACTCTGGGACGGCGCCGCGCTCTTCCTCCCGCCTGACGATGACAAGGGCTTCGCTCGCGTCATCGAGGGTCTGATCGGCGACGTACGCTGGCGCGCCGAAATGGGCGAGGAGGCAGCGATCCGGGCGCAGCGCTACAGCGCGCAGAACATGGCCGACCAAATGGCGCAGCTCTACGGCGCCCTTACCCCCAATTCGGCTCGGAGGGCGGCATGAAAATCGTCTATTTCACCCATAGCCTGCTGTCCTGCTGGAACCATGGCAATGCCCATTTCCTGCGCGGCGTCCTGCGAGAACTCATCGCGCGCGGCCATGACGTTACCGCGTGCGAACAAGCTGACGGCTGGAGCCTCTCGCAGCTTCTGGCCGATCATGGCGAGGCGGGCTTGATCCCCTTCCGCCGCGCTTATCCGGAACTTGGCGCCCTTTCCTACCACTCGTCGGAGGAATGGCGCACGTCGGTCGAAGCTGCCGATCTGGTGATCGTGCATGAATGGAACGATCCGGCTCTGGTTGCGGAGATCGGTCGCATGCGCCGTCAGGGCGGCCGCTTCCAGCTTCTGTTCCACGACACCCACCATCGCGCTGTCAGCGACCCGCAAGCGATCCGCGCCTTCGACCTGCAGGATTATGACGGCATCCTCGCCTTTGGTGAGGCACTGTCGGAAGTCTATCGCCGCTGGGGCTGGGCCGATCGGGTCTGGACTTGGCACGAGGCCGCCGACCTCCGCCTGTTCCGCCCCGCCGCCCATGAGCAGCGGCGCGAGGGCCTCGTCTGGATCGGCAATTGGGGCGATGGCGAGCGCACGGCCGAGCTGGAGGATTTCCTCTTCCGCCCCGCAAAGTCGGCGGGCCTGCCGCTCGACATCTACGGCGTCCGCTACCCGGAGGAGGCAAGGCGCACGCTCGACCGCTATGGCATCCGCTATCATGGCTGGGCGGCAAACGCCCGCGCGCCGGAGATTTTCGCGCGCCACCTCGCCACCGTTCATGTGCCACGTCGCCATTATGCCACGCAGCTGCCGGGCATTCCGACGATCCGCATGTTCGAGGCGCTGGCTTGCGGCATCCCTCTCGCGTCTGCGCCGTGGGAGGATAGCGAGGGCCTGTTCAGGGGCGGGCAGGACTATCTGATCGCCCGAAACGGCGCGGAAATGACGGCGCACCTGCGCGCGCTTGCTGCGGACCCCACCCTTCGCGAGAGCCTTGCCCGCCACGGCCTTGAAACCATCAAGGCGCGGCACAGCTGCGCCCACCGCACCGACGAGCTGCTGCGCATCGTCGATACGCTCCGCCCCGCGATGACGGTTCAGCAAAGGATCAGTGCATGAAGATCGCCTTTTACGGCTCCAGCCTCCTGTCCTCCTACTGGAACGGCGCGGCCACTTATTATCGCGGCATATTGAAGGCGCTTGCCGCACGGGGGCACCAGGTCAGCTTCTACGAGCCGGATGCGTTCGACCGCCAGCAGCATCGCGACATCGATCCGCCTGAATGGGCAAAGGTGGTCGTCTATCCCGCTACCCCCGATGGCCTTGCAGGCGTGCTCGGCGCGATGAGCGATGCCGATGTGGTGGTAAAGGCAAGCGGCGTCGGCGTGTTCGACACCGAATTGACGGAAGCGCTGGTGGAGCGGCCTCGCCCGGACGCGCTGCGCATCTTCTGGGATGTGGATGCGGCCGCGACGCTGGACGAGATGGCCGCCGCGCCCGATCACCCCGTCCGCCGCGCCCTGCCCGATATCGACCTGGTGCTGACCTATGGCGGCGGCCCGCCGGTGATCGACGCCTATCGGGCGATCGGCGCGAGGCGGTGCGAGGCGGTGTATAACGCGCTCGATCCCGACACTCACCATCCGGTCCCACCAGTTGAGCGCTTCCGCGCGGACCTCGCCTTTCTAGGCAACCGCCTCCCCGACCGCGAGGCACGGGTCGAGGAGTTCTTCCTCCGCGCCGCCTCCCTCCTTCCCGAAGCCCGCTTCCTCATCGGCGGCAATGGCTGGAAGGAGCGCGCTCTGCCCGCCAATGTGGAAGCGATCGGCCATGTCTACACGGCCGAGCATAACGCTTTCAACACCACGCCCCGCGCTGTCCTCAACATCGCCCGCGACAGCATGGCGCGCGTGGGTTTCTCGCCCGCGACCCGCGTGTTCGAGGCCGCCGGCGCCGCCGCCTGCCTCATCACCGACGCATGGGAGGGCATAGAGCTATTTCTCGAACCCGGCCGCGAAGTGCTGGTCGCCCGCGACGGGCAGGATGTGGCCCACCTTATCCGCGAGCTCACACCTGAACGGGCCGCCGCCATCGGCGAAGCGGCGCGGCTGCGCATCACGCGCGACCATGTCTATGAGAAGCGCGGAGCACAGGTGGACGCGCTACTCCGCGCCCACGCGAGAAAGGTGGTGGCGGCATGAAGCTCGTCGTCCTCGGCCTCAGCCTGTCCTCCTCCTGGGGCAACGGTCACGCCACAACCTATCGTGCCCTCCTGTCCGCCTTCGCCGCGCGCGGGCACGACATCCTGTTCCTGGAGCGGGACGTGCCCTGGTACGCCAACAGCCGGGACATGCCCGACCCTAATTTCTGCAAGCTCGCCTTTTATGCCGATCTGGAAAGCCTTGCCCAATGGCGTGACGAGATCGCCGGGGCGGATGCGGTCATCGTCGGCTCCTACGTGCCCGACGGGGTAGGCGTGGGGGAGCTGGTGCAAAGCTGGGCGCGTAACGTCACCGCCTTCTACGATATCGACACGCCCGTTACCCTCTCGCTGCTGGAAAGCGGGCAGCATGATTATATCAGCCCCGCGCTGATGCCGGGTTACGATCTCTATCTCTCCTTCACCGGCGGACCTACGCTCCGGCTCATCGAGGAACGCTATGGCGCCCCAGCCGCCCGCGCCCTCTATTGCGCGGTCGATACCGATCACTACCGCCCTGTCGCAACGGAGAAGCGTTGGGATCTCTCCTATCTCGGCACCTACAGCGCCGATCGCCAGCCGACGCTGGAGCGGCTGCTGATCGAGCCGGCCCGCCGAATGCCCGACAAATGCTTCGTGGTCGCCGGCCCCCAATATCCCGCCGACATCGACTGGCCGGAGAATGTCGAGCGCATCGATCATCTGCCGCCCGCCGATCATCCCGCCTTCTACTGTGCATCGCGCTACACGCTGAACGTCACACGCGCGGACATGATCGCTGCGGGCTGGTCGCCCTCCGTCCGCCTGTTCGAGGCCGCTGCCTGCGGCACGCCAATCCTGACGGACATATGGCCGGGCCTTGAGGAAGTGTTCGAACCCGGCCGCGAGATCGCCTTCGCCCCGGGCACCGATGCGGTGGTCGCGGCGCTCGGCCAGGACGGCGCCGCCATGGGCCACGCCGCCAGAGCGCGGGTGCTTGCCGAACACAGCGGCGCGCGCCGGGCGGAGCTTCTGGAACAACTGATCGAAGAGGCCGCGCAGCGCCGCGATGCCGAACAGCTTTTGACCATCGGGAAGGATGCCGCATGAAAGAAAAGAAAATAGCACTGGTCGCTGGTGGCGCGGGTTTCATCGGCTCGCATCTTTGCGCGCGGCTGCTCGAACAGGGCTGGGACGTGCTGTGCCTCGACAATATGCTGACGGCGCGGCCCGGCAATCTCCGGGCGCTGACCAACCATCCCGGGTTCAGCTTCGTGCGCGCCGACATCACCGATCCGCTGCCCGACGAGGTGGTGGAGCAGGCCGACCGGATCGAGCGCATCTATAATCTCGCCTGCGCCGCGTCCCCGCCGCATTATCAGTCGGACCCCGAACATACGATGCTCACCAATGTCGTCGGCACGGACCGCCTGCTGCGGCTCGCGGAACAGAGCGGCGCCCGCTTCCTCCTCACCTCCACCAGCGAGGTGTATGGCGATCCCGAACAGCACCCGCAGCGGGAGGATTATCGCGGCTGGGTGAACTGCACCGGCCCGCGCGCCTGCTATGACGAGGGCAAGCGCGCGGCGGAGGCGATGGCCTTCGACTTCGGGCGTCTGCAACGGGCGGAGGTGCGCGTCGCGCGCATCTTCAACACCTACGGCCCGCACATGGACCCGCGCGATGGCCGCGTAGTGTCGAACCTCATCTGCCAGGCGCTGGAGGGGCAGGAAATCACCATCTATGGCGACGGCAGCCAGACCCGCAGCTTCTGCTATGTGTCGGACCTGGTCGACGGCCTCATCCGCTTGATGGAGGCGAAGGACGTATCGCTCACCCCGGTCAATCTCGGCAATCCGGAAGAATATACGATCACCCAGCTGCTGGAGCAGGTCCGCGCGCTCGTGCCGACCACGGCGGAGGTCGTGTACCATCCCCTGCCCGTAGACGATCCGCGCCGCCGGCGCCCCGACATCGGTCGGGCAAGAGCGCTGCTGGGCTGGGCGCCGCGCGTGCCGCTTGCTGCCGGCCTCGCCGAAACCGTACGATGGTTCGCGGAAGAAATGCAGCGCATGCAGCTGCTGGAGCTCCCCGTGCAGGAAACCCGCCTGTCGGCCTGATACCAGAAGCGACACCGTTCGCTTCGAGCAGCATCGAGCGAAGTCGATATGTGTCCGTCGAGAAGGCATAAGCAATTCTCGACAAGCTCGAAACGAACGGAATAGCTCGGGCTCGAGCGCGTCCGATCTACGGATCGGCGCTAAGCGGCTCGCCGCCGGAGAGCGTCAGATCAAGCTTTCCCCCACCGTCACCGCGGCGACGTCCCGCAGGGCGGCAAGGTCGGGGATGCGCAGCCATTTGGACTGCAACTCCACCAGCCCCTTGGCCCGCATCGTCTGCAAGGTGCGGTTGACGTGCACCGGGGTCAGGCCGGTGATGTCGGCAATCTCCATCTGCGTCAGCGGCATGGCGCATTGCTGACCATAGGCCAGGCCCGCGTGCCGCATCCGCTCGAACAGTTCGACCAGCAGATGGGCGAGCCGCTCCAGCGCCGTCTTGCGGCCTAGCGTAACCAGCCAGTTGCTTTGCCGCTCGATATGGTCGCCCAGCATCTTCCAGAACTGCTGCTGCCGGTCCGGAGGGAGATGGCTCGGAGATCGGCACGGCATCCTTGCCGCCCTGATGTTGGTCAGCGCCACCACCGGCTGGGTGGGCAGTTTACCCAGCAGCCAGTGCGGCTCGCAATAATCGCCGGGCAGGTACAGCGAGGTGATCTGCCGCCGCCCATCGGACAGGAGGCGATAGCGGCACGCCCAGCCTTCCTGCAGCTGAAACAAGGCTTCAGGCTGTTCATTCTCCCGCGCCAGAAACTGGTGAGGGCGAAAATGGACATGGCTTTCAACCGGCACGACCTGGCTGAACATGGACGACTCCCTGTATGCCCCGGCCGATCAAGATAACGAACTTACGGCAGGGTTAATTCACATAGGTTCTGTTCTGAAGATTTTGCGTCAGGCGGCGTTCAGAAAGCGACGAAGAGATCGGCGCCGGAAATAATGCAGGTTATGCCATATCCGCTGGCATGCCGGAACATCCTTCCGTCCGGATCGCTCTCCATCGCGAGAGGAGCGACCCCTATGAAATATGTAACATCCCTGCTGATTTCGAGCTTCGCCATGCTGCTGCCGGTGGCGGCACAGGCCGAAGCGCCGAACGCTTACCTTGCCAAGGCCGGCGCCAGCGATCTGTTCGAGCAGACGTCGAGCAAGCTCGTCCTGCAAAGCACCAAGGATGCGAAGGTCCGCTCTTTCGCGACGATGATGGTGCAGGATCATGGTAAGAGCACCGCCATGCTGAAGGCGGCCGCCGCCAAGGCGAAGGTCAAGGTCGCGCCGCCCAAGCTGGCAGGCGAACAGCAGATGAAGATAGACGCGCTGACGAAGGCGACCGGCACGGCACGCGACACGCTTTATTGGGAGCAGCAGAAGGCCGCCCATCGGCAGGCGCTTGCGCTCCATCAGGGCTATGCTTCGACCGGAACCGTGCCGTCGCTGAAGACCGCGGCCGGGCAGATCGTGCCGGTGGTCAAGCACCATATCGAGATGCTGGGCGGCGACAAGGGCGGCCACTAATGCCCAAGGATCAGGAAAATTCGCCCGCTCCGGACAAGGAAGAAAGCCGGACGGAGGATGAAAAAGTAACGCAGGCGACGGAGAAGGGCCAGCCGCGAAAGGTCAATCCCCTCGCGCCGCCAATCAACAATCAGGCTGGGAGTTGATGTCATGATGATGGAGCGCCAAGTGCCCGGCTCTCCGGCAAGTCCTGCGGTACCGAGCAATGTCAAGCGGATATCGCTCAAACGGGACATAGAAGTCCAATATTGGTCGCATCGCCTGAACACTTCGCGGGCGTTGCTGGAGGAGGCGGTCGAACATGTCGGCAGCAACGTGAACGCTGTCGCCGACTATCTCTCACAAAGGCAGTAGAGGGCTGCCGTGACCCGGCAAATGCCCCGCCTCTTGCGAAGGAGGCGGGGCCAGTTTGGGTCGCACTGCGGGCAAAGCCCGCACGTCGAATAGCGCACAGGAAGAAAATCGGCGCAATAACAGAGGTCAAAGTCGAACGCGCGGAGTAGCGCGCTGGGAGGCACTACAGCTCTTCTTGCTCGCTTAATATCAACGACTTGCCCTTTGCGAAGTCGGTGGATAAGATTCAGACGTCCAAAGTTTTTTAATTGGACGAAAACGTATTATAGCGGTCTATCCATCAAGCGATTCGCATGCGCTGCTTTTTGGCTCCTCCGCTCGGGAGCAGGATCATTTGAAAGACTTGGTTCCGATGGGAGACTTGCTGCCTTCGACCGGGCGGCGCGAAAGGCCCGTCGCTGCATCGATGCCGTAAAGCGCCGCTGCGGCTTGCAGCAACGACACGGAATAGGCGCCGCGTTCGGCAGGTTGGCGAGTTAGAACTTCTCCAGGCATGACAGCCCCTTTCCCGGCGATAGCCGCCGACTTGGGGAACACGATCCGGCGTTGTCGCCCTGAACCGTGCGCTTTAGCGGTTGGTAACGCGGAGCAAGCTGCTTCCCTATCAAAAGCCGCGGGTCTGTGCCGGTGGGGTCCACCCGACGCACGACCAATGCGTCGTTCAGTCGTACTCTACTTAGACGATAGAGAAATACGGACACAGCAAATTTTGCTTGGCCGCTCGCAAGCTCCGCTGTGCACGCGTGAGGATAACCCCAAGCGGAGCGCCATTGCCATCGGTGGCACAAGTGGCTACGAGCGAGCAAAGGAGATTGCGATGCCTGACCTTGACCTGCCCAATCCGCTTGACCCAGCTTCTGGCGAAAAGGCCGCACCCCGCCTCTCTACTGCCACCATTCCCTTCCTCGCTCTGGAAGTGAAGCGCCCTGCCTATAACCGATCGGGCGTCGCCAATGGCGTGCTTCATTTTGGTCCGGGTGCCTTTCATCGCGCGCATCAGGCCGCCGCTTTCGACGCCTTGCTCGCGCATGATCCCCGCTGGGGCATCACGGGTGTCAGCCTGCATTCGACGCAGGTTGCGCAAGCCCTGAACCCACAGGACGGACTCTACAGCCTCGCGTTGCTGGATGAGGAGCCGGGCCTGCAGATCATCGGCTCCCTCACGCGCATTCTCACGGGGTCGCAGGGGAAGGCGGTCATGGAAGCGATGACCTCGCCCGAGTTGCGCATCATCAGTTCGACGGTGACGGAGAAGGGCTATTGCCTCGGTCCCGACGGCCGACTGGACGAGCAGCACCCCGACATTCGAAGCGACCTCGCCGACCTATCTTCTCCCCGCTCCTTCATCGGCTGGCTGGCGTCGGGCCTTGCGGAACGGCGCAGGCGCGGGCTTCCCGGCGCCACGATCCTTTCCTGCGACAATCTGACCGACAACGGTCGGAAGCTGGGTGCGGCGGTGATCGACTTCGCATCGATGCGCGACCCGGACACCGCGCGCTGGATAGAGGACCATGTGCGCTTTCCCAACGCGATGGTGGATTCGATCACGCCGGCAACGGATCAGGATTTGCGCCGAAAGGTCGCGCAATCACTCGGCCTGACCGACGCATGGCCGATCCAGCGGGAGCGGTTCACCCAGTGGGTGATCGAGGATGATTTCGTCGACGAGCGGCCGGCGCTCGACGTGGCGGGCGTCACCTTCACCAAAGACGTGCACCCTTTCGAAGCGGCCAAGCTGCGGCTGCTGAACGGCGCGCATTCGACCCTGGCCTATGTCGGCCTGCTGCGCGGTCACCGGACGGTGGCGCAGGCCATGACCGATGAATGGCTCGCCCGCTTCGTGGAACGGCTGATGCGGGAGGATATCGTTCCGACATTGAAGCCGCCTGCCGGACTGGACCTCGACATCTATATATCGGACGTGCTCCGCCGCTTCCGCAATCCGGCGATCGAGCACCTGCTGTCGCAGATTGCATGGGACGGATCGCAAAAGCTGCCCTACCGCCTACTTGGCACGATCAGGGACAGGCTGGCATCCGGCGGCGAGATCCAGCGGTTGATCCTGCCGATCGCCGCCTGGCTCCGCTTCATCGCCCATGCGGCGCGTCATGATCTGACGATCACCGATCCGCTGGCCGACCGCCTGCTTGCGGCTGGCGACGATTGGCAGGCGATCGTCGCCATGCCGGAAATATTCGGTGACCTTGCTGGCAGTCCTGTTCTGGTTCAGCCGCTGACATCGTCGTTCAAGACTTTGGACGATTTAAGATCCGCGACATAACTTACCAAAGACTAACCACAAAATTGATGGTTAACGCGGTTTTCCATTGAACGATTCCTGCGCCGGTCAGTTTGCGCAGAAGGATCAAATGGATCGATCCCGATAAAGGCAAACCGGTGGTGACGCCGGGACGCAAAGCCTCCGGCCTTGGTGGCAAGGTAGCGGGGCTGCCGAAGGGCCGAGATTCCTGTGGAGTGCGCCTGTCGCCTTGGGCCATGTTGCGCATTCCCGGACGGGCCCTCGCTGGGCAGCCCTCCTGTCGCTTCCGGGCATGGACATGACAGGAGAAAGCCAGTGATGTCGTTCAATCAGAAATCATCTCAGGGCAGGTTGCTCGCGCTATCAGCCTGCTCCACGCTTGTTCTGCTGCTTAGCGCCTGTGAAAGCAGCGGCGGCTTTCGCGTCGCCAGCGTTGGCACCCCCGGCGCCGGGAGTGGCAGCAGCGGGTCAGGCAGCGCCGGCACCGGCAGCGATACGGGCGGCACCGGTGGCGGTACAAGCAGCGGCGGAACGGCCGGAGGCAGCGGCGGCGGCAGCGGTGCCGGGTCGGGCACGGGCGGCACGGGCACTGGCACTGGCACTGGCGGAACTGGTGCCGGCGGCGGGACGGGCACCGGCACAGGAGGCGGCACGACGACCGCCTCGGCACTTCAGCAGCTTTCTCCGGTTCTGACGACCGCAGGCAATGCCGTCCTCGGCGTCGCCGATGCCCAAGGCAATGTCACGACCCCGATCGCTACAGCCCTGCCCGTGACACAGCCGGTCACCGGCACCATCACCCGCGTGCTGACCGATACCGGTACCGTGCTGGTCGACGCCGGAGCGGGACGCACCCTGCTGTTGCAGGGCGCCCAAGGCGTGGTCGGCGACCTCGTGTCGATCGACCTGGGCGGGCGGACGGTGACGACCGGCCTCGACGGGACGACCGGAGCCATTGGCGCTGGTGTGCTGGGCGATACCCAGCCGACAGGAACCATCGCGACACTGGGCGTTCTCAACGCGGGCAATACAGCGCTCGCGACCGTCAACGGCATAGCCGATGTCCAGGTGACAAACGTGACCTCCCCGACCGGCGGGCTTGCGGACAATCTGCTCAACGTGGCGCTCGGCGGCAATCAGCTGCTGGGGAGCGGCGATCCGGCGCTGGTCAATGCCAATATCCTCCCGGCCGGCGTCCCCACGCCAGGAACCGGTACAACCGGCGGGCTCCTCGCACCCGTCAGTGGAGTGGTCGATGCGGTCGGGTCCACGGTCCAGAATGTGACCGGCGGCGCCCTTGCCCCCATCGGTGTCAGTGCTGACGCCTCCGCCAGCGGCGGCACGACGGCGAGCGCGGACGCCACCGCCAGCCCCGGCGGCCTGCTGGCCCCCGTGACCGGCACCGTCAGCGGCACGCTGAATACCCTGACCAGCGGGCTTAATCTCACCCGCTGATCCAACTGGGCCGGGGCGCAAGGGCAATGGTCCGCGTCCCGGCCCACTTCTTGACGGGAACCCCGCTCCTATGCTGCTTGCCCTTGCCACGCTGCCGTTCCTGACGGCGGCGCAACCCCCTTCCGCCACGCTGGCCCCGCCCCTGATTGAGCAGCGCGATCAGTCCCCCGCCTTGCCCGATGCGAATACGCCGCCCCGCACCTCGCCCGACGCCGCCATCGCCGTCGACGCGGAAAACAACGCGGTCGCCATTCGCGGTATCGACTTTGTCGGGGTGGAAGCACCCGAGCCCGTTGCGCAGGCAGCCCGCCAGTATCTCGGCAGGCCCGCTTCCCGCCAGACGCTCGACGCGCTCGCCAAGTCCATCGCCCAAGCCTATGCGCAGAGCGATATCGCGCTCTACACGGTCGCGATCCCGCAACAGGATCTGTCCGGCGGTCAAGTGAAGGTCCTGCTGGCTGAAGGCTTTGTCGAGGACATCGTCTATCCCAATGGCGCCAGCCCGCTGATCCGTGCCTATGCCGAACATATGCGCGCGGAAAGGCCGCTCACCCGCCGCGCGCTGGAACGCTATCTCTCGCTGATGCGCGACATTCCGGGCGCGAAGGTCGACGTCGCCCTGCTGCGCGGCACGAAGCCGGGCGGCGTCAGGCTCTCCATCACGCCGCAGCGCAAGCCGTTCGACTTCAGCTTCGGGATCGACAATCGCACCCAGAGCGGCCTTGGCAGCGGGCAGCTGCGGGCGAGCGCGCAGGCGAACAGCCTGCTGCGCGACGGCGACCGCACCGATCTCGTCCTGCTGAGCGCGATCGACTTCAAACGCTATCAATATGCAGGCCTCAGCCATCAAACGCCGCTCGGGTCGGATGGGCTGACGCTCGGCCTCTCCGCTTCCTGGCTGAAGACGCGGCTCAAGAATTTTCCGGTGAAGGGGGAAGCCAAGACACTGGGCGCATCGGTCAGCTATCCCGTCATCCGGGGCTACAAACGGAACCTGACCATCAGCGCTGGTCTGGACGGGCTGAACAGCGATGCGGCCTTCCTGGGTGCCGTGCTTTCCTCCGATCACATCCGCACGGCGCGCGCGGCGATCGGCTATTCGATGATCGGTGACAAGAGCGTGCTGAGCGCCGGCATGACCGTGGCGCGGGGCCTCGACATATTGAACGCGCGCGGTACGCCGGGCTTTACCGACACCGTCTTCACCAAGCTCACTGCTCGCGCCGGCTATGATCGAATGCTCGGCAAGCAATTTGTCGGGCGGCTGCGCGTCACCGGCCAATATAGCGCGGACCGCCTTTCGGGCAGCGAGCGCCTTCCCATCGGCGGTCCGGAATATGGCCGCGCCTTTGACACGGCCTTGCTGAGCGGCGACAAGGGCGCGGCGGGATCGCTGGAACTTGCCTACCGGCCGACGCTGCCGCCCAAGTTCAAGGGCAGCGAGATTTATGGCTTTATCGACGGCGCCAGCGTTCATGTAAAAGAACGCAGAAACTTCGCCGGAGCCGAATATAGCCTCGCTTCGGCAGGCGGAGGCGTAAGGCTGTCCTATAATTCTCAAGCATCCCTAACAGTCGAAGGGGCAAGAGTGATAAAGGAGCCATATGATGAAATTGGCGGGTGGCGGCTTAATATTGGATGGCAGATCAAGATGCGGCGCTAGCGTTTATCGTATGGACAAACATTATCTATTCTAAAATGGTAGATTACTGATATAACATTCGATATATAACCTCCGCCTTCAGCAATCATCTTGCAAATTATCCTTTCGTTAACCCCGAGAACTTAGAAGAACTCCCGAGCGGAGGAGGCTTCTGTAATGGGGCGCGGGATGATTTGGCGGCTGTTGCGGGACAAGTCCGGCAACATGCTGATGCTTGCGGGGGCATCCTTGCCGGTCCTGATGGGCGCGGCGGGTCTTGCCACCGATACCGTCCAATGGACCTTGTGGAAGCGCCAGCTTCAGCGGGAGGCGGATTCCGCCGCGCTCGCCGGCGCCTACGCCGTCGCGCAGAACTACAGCGCATCGGACAGCGCCACCGCCGACATCGGCCGCCTGTCGCTCATCACCCTCTCCCAGACGCCGGTGATTGAAAATGCGCCGACCACCGGCTCTTACGCCGGCAATAACAAGGCCGTGCGCGTCGTCCTTCAGGCGACGCAGGCGCTGCCCTTCTCCAAATTGCTGGGCATCACCGCGCCGGTCCTGACGGCTGAGGCGACGGCGGCTGTGGTCCAGGGCGGCACCTATTGCGCCTGGGCGAGCGAGAGCACGACGACTGCCGGCATCGTCATGCAGGGCAACGCCACAGTCGATCTGGGCTGCGGCATGATCACCAATTCCCGCGCCGCGAACGCGGTCACGGCGGGCGGCAGCAGCAGCATCCTGGCGACGCCGGTCGCGGCGGTCGGCGGCCTTCAGACCAGCAGCAACTATGCGTCGGGCACGACGCTGCAACCCTATAGCCTCCCCCAGTCCGACCCCTATGCCGCGCTGCCGACGCCTAGCCCCACGGGCTGCGGCGGTAAATTCTCCGTCAACTCGAACAACAGCGCCACCGTCAGCCCCGGCTGCTACAAGGGCTTCGACATCAAGGGCACGCTCACCATGGCGCCCGGCATCTATTATGTCGACGGCAGCAGCTTCAGCGTCGGCGCGCAGGCGGTGCTGAGCGGCACGGGCGTCACGATCATTCTCACCAGCAGCAACGCGGCCACCACTCCCAGCCAGATCGCCACGCTGGACATGAATGGCGGCGCGACCGTCAACCTGTCCGCCACCACCAGCGGCACCTATGCCGGCATACTCTTCTATCAGGACCGCCGCGCGCTGGATTCGGGCATCAACAAGGTGAACGGCAACGCCAGCTCCTCTTTCCAGGGCGCCTTCTACACCCTGTCCCAGGAACTGCAGTTCAGCGGCACATCGGGCATGACAACCGACTGTATCCAGATCGCCAGCCGGCGCATCACCTTCATCGGCAACAGCAGCATCACGAACAACTGCCCTCCCGGCTCGGGAGCGGGCGGCTTCACCGGCACCCGCGTGAGGCTGGTGGGATGAGACTGCTCTTCTTCCTTCGCAAGCTGGTGATCGACCAAAAGGGCACGAGCGTCCTTGAACTCGCGCTCATCCTGCCGGTGCTGGCGATGCTGACCTTCGTCGCGGCGGACATCGCCATGGCTTTCAAGGCGAAGATCACGCTGCAACGCGCCGCCGAACGCGCGGGCCAGATGGCCACCAGCGGCGGTTACAACAGCACGGCCTATCAAAATCTCGCGGCCGACGCGGCCAGCGCGGCGGGTGTCTCCTCCAGCAATGTCACCGTCACGGACACGCTGTTGTGCGATGGCACCGCGCAGGCGGCGACCACCCCGTGCGCCGCCGGACAGCAGATCAGCCGCTATGTCGGGATCACCGTCAACGGCACCTACATGCCGATGTTCGCCGGCCTGCTGCCGGGCAGCCGCTGGTCCTCGGGTCAGGGCGTCGCGCTGACCGGCGCCGCTTCGGTGCGCCTGCAATGAGGCGCCTTCTGCGCAACCAGCGCGGCGCGGCCGCGATCGAATTCGGCCTCGCCCTGCCGCCCTTCATCATTCTGCTGATGGGCGCGATCCAGCTTGGCATCGTCGCCTGCGCCCGCACCGGCCTTCAGCACGCAGTGGACGAGGGTGCGCGCTATGCCGCCATCTATCCGACGCCGACCGACAGCGCGATCATCGCCCGCGTCAGTTCGCGCGAGTTTGGCCTCGACCCCGCCTATGTCAACGATCCGACGATATCGCACGGCACGCAATATGGCATCCCCTATACGGAAATCACCATGACCTATTCGCGGCCGCTCGACTTCCTGCTGTTTAGGACGCCGCCCGTTTCAGTGAGCTACACCCGGCGGACCTATTAAGCACGGCAGCCTCCTGCGCCGCCAGCAAACCTGAAACCCGTTCCAACAGGCTCGCCCGGTTGAACGGCTTGTTGAGCAGCGGCCGCCCGCAATAATCCGCCGGCAGATGCTCCGGCCCATAGCCCGACACGAACAGGAAGGGGATGCCGCGCCGGTCCAGCGCCTCGGCGATCGGATCGACCGGCTGCCCCTGCAAATTGCCGTCCAGGATCGCCACGTCGAAATCCAGTGTCTCGATCGCCTCCCTCGCCTCCGACAGGGTGCCGGCCGTGCCGACGACGCGTGCGCCTGCATCCTCCAGCAGGTCCGACACCTCGAACGCGATCAGCGGCTCATCCTCGACCACCAGGAAATCCAGGCCCGCCAGCGTCGCGTGGCTGCTGAGAGCCTGCCCCACGAAATTGGTCACGGCCGCGTCTCTTGCCTCGACGCGCGGCGCAACGGCGCGCGACGCTTCCGTCAGCGGCAGGTCCATATGCCAGATCACCCCTTCGGGCGGATAGCTCGCCGCGACCACCCCGCCCTCCGCCGACAGGCTGCGCTCCACCAGCACGGTGCCGAAGCCCTTGCGCGTGGGTGGCGTCACGACCGGCCCTCCGCTCTCGCGCCAGTTCAGCTGCAACCGCCCCTCGCTCGGGGTCCAGTCGATATAGACATGCCCCGCATCATTTGAGAGCGCGCCATATTTGGCGGCGTTGGTCCCCAGTTCATGCAGGATCAGCGCGAGATGCAGCGCCAGATTGGGCGGCAGCTCGATCGGCGGTCCCGAAATCGTGCAGCGCCCTTCGTCCAGCGTGCCGAGGTCCAACTGATCCTGCACCAGCTGCGACAGGCTGGCGCTCTGCCAGGTCTGGTTGCTCAGCAGCGAGTGGGCGCGGGCCAGCGCCTGCAGCCGCCCGGTAAAGGTATCCACGAACTCCGACGGGTCCGGCGCGCCCTTCAGCGTCTGCGAAGCGATCGCCTGCACTGATGCCAGCGTATTCTTCACCCGATGGTTGAGCTCGCCGATCAGCAGATGCTGCGTCTCCTCCGCGCGGCTGCGTTCGGTGATGTCGAGGATCTGCACCGTGACGGACGCCGGCCGCCTGTTACGATCCAGCAGCAGCGAATAATAAAATTCGCACTCCAGCGCTGCTCCTTCGCGGCGCAGCACCTGATGCACCTGCATATCGCGATGTTCGCCGCCAAGCGTCAGGGCGGCGACATGCCGCGCCACCGCCTCGGCGACCGGCTGCCCCATCCATCCCAACTCGCTCGCCCGCCGCCCCAGCACTTCGTCTGCCGGCCAGCCGAACAGCCGTTCCGCGCCCTTGGTCCAGCCGATGATCGTCAGGTCCGGCTCGAACTCCACGATGGCAAGCGGGCTATTGTCGCGATGGGCGTTCAGCCGGTCCAGCGTGGAAGAAAGCACCGCCGCCGTCTCGCGCAGTTCGTCGCGCTGTTCCGCCAAAATCTGCCGCTGGCGGCTGAGTTCGAAGAACACCTCCGCCTTGCTGGTCAGCATGCGGGTGTCGATCGGCTTGAACAGATAGTCGACCGCGCCCGTTTCATATCCGCGAAAGCGCCGCTGCTCGTCCGTCGCAACGGCCGTCAGGAAGATGATCGGGATTGAGCGCGTGCGCTCGGTCGAGCGCATGATCTCCGCCAGTTCGAAGCCGTCCATGTCAGGCATCTGCACGTCCAGCAGGGCCAGCGCGAAATCATGTTCGAGCATCAGTTCGAGCGCTTCCGCCCCGGAACGCGCCTTGAACAGCATCAGCCCGTCGCGCGCCAGCAGCGCTTCCAGCGCCACCAGATTCTGCGGCACGTCATCGACCAGCAGGAATTTGACCGTCACGTCAGATGACATGGGCAGCCTCCTGCCCGATCTTGTTCATCACATTCATTCGATAGATGCGCTCCTGCGGGGCAAATTCGCCAAACTGCGCGGCATGGGCGGAAAAGCGCAGCGTCTCCTTCGATCCCAGCCCCAGAAAGCCGCCGCGCACCAGAGAGTCGCGGAACAGGCCGATCGCACGATCCTGCAACGGCCGGTCGAAATAGATCAGCACGTTGCGGCAGGATATCAGGTGAATCTCGCCGAACACCTGATCGCTGACCAGGCTATGTTCGGCGAACAGGGTGCGCTCGCGCAGGCTCGGGTCGAACCGCGCCGCGCCATAGGCCGCGACATAATATTCGCTCAGCGAACATCGCGCACCCGACGCCCGATGGTTGGCGGTAAAGCCCGGTATCCGCTCCAGATCGTAGATCCCCGCCTCCGCCTTGCGCAGCGCCGCCGGGCTGATGTCCGTCGCGTAGAAGAGCGTGCGGTTGGCTAGCCCCTCCTCCCGGAACAGGATGGAGAGCGAATAGAGCTCCTCCCCCGTGCTGCACCCCGCCACCCACACCTTGAGCGAGGGGAAGGTCGCCAGATGCGGCAGCACCGTTTCGCGCAGGGCGCGATAATAGGCCGGGTCACGGAACATCTCGCTGACATGGATGGTGAGGAAGCTCATCAGTTCCGGCAGGATCGCCGGTTCATGCAGCATCCGGTGCTGGAGCATCGACAGGCTCTCGCACCCGAAATGCTGTTGTGCACGCTGCATCCGGCGCAGGATCGATCCGCGGGAATAGCCGCGAAAGTCGAACTGATAATGGCGCCAGAGCGTCTCCAGCAGCCCGTCCAGTTCCAGCGCTGGCAGCGCGTCCTCCGGACCGATCTCGATATCCAGCGGCACCGCCATCAGCGCGGCATCCAGACACGAACCAGGCTCAGCAGCTTGTCGATATCCAGCGGCTTGGCGAGATAGTCGTTCGCGCCGGCAGCGATGCAATGCGCCTGATCCTGCGGCGTGGCCTTGGCCGTCAGGGTAATGATCGGCAGGTCGCGCCAGGCCGGGTTCGCCCGGATCTCCCGCGTGGCGGTGAGGCCGTCCATCTCCGGCATCATCACGTCCATCAGCACCAGATCGATCGGCGCGCCGTCATCCTGCCTCAGCCGCTTCAGCGCCTCGGCCCCGTTGCGCGCAATGTGGACGGTCGCGCCATGCGGCTCGAACAGGCTGGTCAGCGCATAGATGTTGCGCACATCATCCTCGGCGACGAGGATATGCCGCCCCTCAAGCAGCGCGTCGCGGTTGAGCGCGGTCGCCAGCATCGCCTGCTGCCGCTCCGGCAGTTCGGACACGACCTGGTGCAGGAACAGCGTCACCTCGTCCAGCAGCCGTTCGGGTGACTTGGCGCCCTTGATGATGATCGACTTGCTATATTTGCGCAGGCGCAATTCCTCGTCCGCCGACAGGTCGCGGCCGGTATAGACGATCACCGGCGGGAAGCTGAGCGCCTCATCCTCGCTCAGCTTCTCCAGCAGTTCGAACCCGGACGCATCGGGCAGGTTGAGGTCGAGCACCATGCAGTCGAACGTCTCGCGCCCCAGCAACTCCATGCAGTTCGCCGCGCTCTTCGCCTCCACCGCCTCGACATCGCGGGTGGCGAGCAGCAGCCGCAGGCTCTCGCGCTGGGTCGCGTCATCCTCGACCAGCAGCACGCGCCGCATGCGCTGGGCGAAGCGCTGCTCCAGCCCCTCCAGCACATGGGCCAGTTCCTCGCGCTTCACCGGCTTGAACATATAGCCGACCGCGCCATAGGAGAGCGCTGCATGGGTGTGGTCCGCGACCGATACGACATGGACCGGGATATGCCGCGTGTTGACGTCGCGCTTCAGCCGGTCGAGCACGGACAGACCGCTATGATCGGGCAACCCCATGTCGAGGATGATCGCCTGCGGAATATATTGCCGCGCCAGGACCACGCCCTCGTCGGCCGTCTCGGCGAGCAGACACTGGAACCCCATCTCCCGCGCCAGATCGCGCAGGATGCGGGCGAAGGCCGGATCATCCTCCACGAACAGGATGACGCGGCTGTCCCCCGTCAACGCCTCGCGGTCGTCCTCGACCGACCTTGCCCTCACCGGCCCCAGGTCGGTGCGGGTGGCGATCACCGGCACCGTTTCTCGCGCGGCGGGCCGATAGGCCGGCAGTGGAGCCACGGGCAGATCGGCGCGGAAATTGCGCGGCAGTGTCAGCGTGAAGGCGCTGCCCTCCCCGCTCGCGCTCACCAGCGCGATGTCGCCGCCCAGCAGCTTCGCCAGTTCGCGCGAGATCGAAAGGCCAAGCCCGGTGCCGCCATATTTGCGGCTGACCGACCCGTCCGCCTGCCGAAACGGTTCGAAGATCGACTGCTGCTGTTCCGCCGGGATGCCGATGCCGGTATCGCGCACGGTGAAGGCGATGGCATCGTCGCTCGCCGCCGCGATGCTCAGCATCACCTCGCCCTGCCCGGTGAACTTGATCGCGTTCGACAGGAAATTCTTGAGGATCTGCTCCAGCCGGTGCGGGTCCGTCTCGATGTCGGCGGGGGCGTCCTGCGCGATATGGGTGCGCAGCATCAGCCCCTTCTGCGCGGCGCCCGGCTCCAGCAGCGTCCGCAGCTTGTCGACCATCGGCGCGATCCGGGTCCGCCGCGTCTGCAGGTCGACATGCCCCGCCTCGATCTTGGAAATATCGAGGATATCGTTGATCAGGTGCAGCAGGTCGTTGCCCGACGTCTCGATCGTCTCGGCATGGCGCACCTGCTCCGCCGACAGATTGCCCTGCCGATTGTCGGCCAGCAGCCGCGCCATGATGAGCAGCGAATTGAGCGGCGTGCGCAGCTCATGGCTCATATTGGCGAGGAATTCGGACTTGTAGCGGCTCGCCTGTTCAAGGTCGCTCGCCTGCGCCTGCAGGCTGGTCTGCGCGCGGGCGAGATCGTCGCGCTGCATCTCCAGCTGCTGGGTCTGCTCCTCCAGCTGTGCGTTGGTCTGCTCCAGTTCGGCCTGCTGCCGTTCCAGCTCCGCCTGCGATTGCAGCAGCTCCTGGCTCTGCTCCTCCAGCTCCTCGTTGGCGCTGCGCAGTTCATCGCTCTGCGCCTGCAGTTCCTCGGCCTGCGCCTGCGTTTCCTCCAGTAGCTCCTGCAAGCGCTCGCGATAGCGCGCCGCGCGGATCGCCTTGCCGATGCCCTCGCTCGCGCGCGTCAGCAATTCCGTGGCGCGCTCGTCCGGCGGCGCGGCAAAGCCCAGTTCGATCAGCGCTACCGCATGATCATCAGCGGACGCGGGCGCGACCAGCATCATGCGCGGCGCCGCCGAACCCAGGCTGGAGCCATAGTGCAGATAGCTGTCGGGCACCGGCCCGATCTCGATGATGCGGTTCTCGCTGATCGCGACCCCCAGCAGCCCGTCCGCCGCGCTGGTGGAGGCGATGATCTCCGCGCTCGCCGGCACGCCATGGCTCGCCTGCCGCCGGAACGCCTTGCCATCCTCCACGAACAGCACCGCGGCTTGCGCGCCGGTCCGCTCCGCCAGATAGCTGATGATCCCCTGCCCCAGCGCGTCCATCGTGCGCTCCCCCGCCATCGCGCGGCTGAGGCCCAGCTGGCTCATCTGCAGCCACTCCTCTCGTCGGATCGCCAGCCGGTTGCGGATGAAGAGATAGCCGATCCCCCCCAACATCCAGGCGGTGATCGCGCCCAGCGTCCGGTTGATTTGCGCCACCGTGGGGTCGATCCCGCTGCCGGCCAGCAGGAAGCCGGCGATCATCAGCAGCGTCGAACAAGCCGCCAGCACCGGCGGGATGATCGGCCGCGACGCCAGATAGGACAGCACGATCGGGAACAGGTAAAGCACCCACACCGCCATGCCGAGCGGCAAGGACAGGTCCGCCGCGAACGGAACCAGCATCAACAAAATGAGCGCAGCGTTCAATAATGTGGCGTATCGGGCGGGCGCATGCCCCGACAAGGACGGCATATCCTATAATTACTCTTCAACTCGACGCCCCCCGCGACGGGCGCGTTATTGCAGCCTCCTTGGCTGACTGCAAGGGGCGCGGTTACCGATGCTCCCTGTTTGGTACAGGCCGCTTCATTCGCCGAACGGATAAGTTTCCGGCATGCCGCGATGCCGCTCCGGCCCCAGCGGCGTCACCGCCCGCGTCTCGTCGAACCAGACGAAGGCGTCGAACTGCTCGGGCAGGATCGCCTGGCTATAATGGCTCCAAAGCTCCGTATCGGGCCGATAGATCACGCCGATGAAGCGCTCCAGCATCGGTTCTGCCAGCCGCCGCCGCAGCGCCTCATGTCGCCCCGGCGACAGGTCGAGCTGGAAGCGGCCCTTGCCGCTGTCATGGAATTGCCGCTCATAGCTGTCCCGGCGGGACGGGTTCACACGCTTCACCTCCATATCGCCGTCCCAATCCGTGGCCGCCGCTACCGTGCCCGTGTGCGTGCCGAAACCGATCAGCGCCACGTCCCGCGCGAACCGCTCGCGCGTCAGCTGGCCGATGTTCAGCTCCTCGCGCGTCATGCCCATGTCCGTATGCCGCGCGTCGCCGATATGGCTGTTATGTGCCCAGACGATCGCCTTGGCGCCCGGTCCCTTGGCTTCGAGCAGATGCTCCAGCGTCTCGAACATATGCGTGTCGCGCAGGTTCCAGCTTTCCGCGCCGCCATAATACATGATCCGATAATAGCGCTCGGCCGAGGCGATCAGCCGCGCATTCTGCGCTGCGTCGATGAAATCCTCGCCATCGTCCCGCGCATAGTCGAGCCGCTTGCCCAGCAGGTCACGGCATTGCTCGATCACCGCCGCCTCGCACTCCGCATAGCCGCGCGACAGCGCCGCCCGGCCATAGATGGCGGGATCTTTCTGCCACGGTGTCAGGCAGCCATAGCGTTCCCGCGCCACCGCCGCCGCCTGCCGATCGACCCGGTCGAGATAGTCGAGCACCGCCCCGATCGACCCCGACATATTATAGATGTCGAGCCCGTAGAAACCCGCCCGCGCCTCCATCTCCCGCGACGCATTATGCTCGCGCATCCATTCGATCAGGTCATGAACGTCGCTGTTGCGCCACATCCATGTCGGGAAGCGCTGGAAGGGCGGCTCCGCTCCCTCTCGCGCGGGCCGGTGCCGCACATAGCGGTCGACCGTCGCCGCGTCCGGCCAGTCCGCCTCCACCGCCACGATGGTGAAGCCATGATGCGCCACCAGGTGCCGGGTTACCGCCGCCCGGGCCTGATAGAATTCGCTCGTCCCGTGGCTCGCCTCGCCCAGCATGACGACGCGTCGATCGGCAAACCGGTCGAACAGCCGCCCGAAGCTCGGATCGTCAAATCCCGGCAGCACTTCCGCCGCCTCGCCGATCATCTCCGGCAGCGTCAGATCGCGCGCCGCACCCGGCACATGGCTGCTGGCGGCGCGGCTGCCATCCTCGCGCCAGCCCTGCGCGCCGATCAGCGGCACGAACATTACCGCGCCCAGGCTGTCCTCCTCATAGCGGTCCTCGTCGCGCCGGCTGATCTTGCACAGCTTCTGGTTGCCCGGTTCGCCGATCGGGATGATGAGGTGCCCGCCAATCGCCAGCTGCTGCTTCAGGGCGGGCGGCACGGCAGGACCGGCTGCGGCCACCAGTATCGCGTCGAAAGGCGCCTCGTCCGGCGCGCCTTCGGTCCCGTCGCCCACGCGAATATCGACATTGTCGTAGCCCAGCCGGATCATGCGCTCGCTTGCCAGCGCTGCCAGCGGCGCGTGCCGCTCGACCGCCACCACCCAGCCGGCGATCTTCGCCAGCACGGCGGCGGCATAGCCTGACCCCGCCCCCACCTCCAGCACATGGTCGCCCGGCTCGATCTCCGCCGCCTCGATCATCGCCGCGACGATATAGGGTTGGGAGATCGTCTGCTCCTCCTCGATCGGCAGTGCGGAATCCTCATAAGCGAATTCCTTCAGCCCCTCCCGCACGAAAAGCTCGCGCGGCACGGACCGCATCGCGGCCAGCACGCGCCGGTCGCGTACGCCGCGCCGGGCGATCTGCGTCTCAACCATTCGCTCACGCAACTGGGCAAAATCAGTCATGATCGGGCACTCCCGCCGATCGAGCCAGCGCATCGGAGGGGCGCTTCCGATCGATCCTCTATCAAATCCGCTGAGTGCCCGGCGTTCCGCTCCTTCGCCTCCGCGCCAGCGGTCCACGCGCGGCCGTGCCGTGCTTGCGTCCAGTGGTGCGTGCCGACGCATACCACTTCTGCGCGCGTGCGTTCATTTACTCTCACACGAGCAGGAGACATGCGATGGCCGACCTCAGCCAGATCAAGGAACATATGGAAATCATCGGTGCCGACGGCGTGCATATCGGCACCGTCGATCATGTCGATGGCGACCGCATCAAGATGACCAAGGCCGACAGCGGCTCGCATGGCGATCATCACCATTATATTTCCGGTGGCCTCGTCGCTGCGGTAGAGGGCGAGCGGGTGCGCCTGTCAGCGAATGGCGATGCTGCCGTGCTGCTTCAGGAAGAAGAAGGCGGCGAGCCGCTGTCGGACAACAAATGAGCATGCGGGGAGGCGGATCATGACCAAGAAACTGAAGAAGGGTGACCGGGTCAGCTGGAACAGCCATGGCGGGCAAGCGCATGGCAAGGTTGTCAGGAAAGCGACCAGCCCGACGCAGATCAAGGGTCACAAGGTCGCCGCCTCCCCCGACAATCCCGAATTCATCGTCCAGACCGACGAGGGCAAGCGCGCCGCCCACAAGCCCGGCGCGCTGAAAAAGCAGGGCTGATCCCTCTCCCCGGCCACCCTGCTTCTACACAGCCTGCCGCCTTTTTAATCTGTGTGATGGTCCGGCCTGACGATCCGCGCTAGCTCCGGGCCACAGAAAACACAGGAGAGAGAAGCGTGTCGAAATCGACCGACGCGACCTATTTCGCAGCCCGAGCAAAGGCCGAAATCAGGAAAGCGACCGAGGCTAAATTGCGCGGTGAAAACAAGGCCACGATCGCCCTTCATGCCGAACTGGCAGTCCGCTATCAGGCCAAGGCGCTGAGGCTCCAGCGGCATTAGCAAAACCGGACCGGCGCGGGCGCGAATCGGCGTCCGTGTCTTCTCCTGAAAGCCTTGTTCCCTCCGGCTGCCATCACCATATCGCAAACTAACCTATGTCGCTTTGCGAGGCGCGCCATGGAAAATCGGTTGACCCAGATCGAGAAGGCTTGGGAACAGGCGCTGGAGGATATTTTTCAGCCCTATGTCGATCTGAAGCGGGAGCCGACGGCCAAGGCGATGGACGCCTTCCGCGCCGTGCTGGGGTCCAGCCGATATGACATCCGCCGCCATATCGCCGAGACGGCGGCGCGGCAGGGGTCCACCTTCCTCAGCCAATATCTCGCCGAAGAAGATTGGCGCCGCCCCAATCGCTAGTCACCTCCATCCTTAGTCTTCCTCATAAATTCCGTCACCCCGCGCTCGAACCGGGGTCTCGCTTCCTCTCGCGCAGGCTGAAGAAAAGCGGGATGCCGGGTCGAACTCGGGATGACCATGATGAGACGAACTTCGTTTCCATGATATTCGAGCTTCACATCATTCCGGGGCATGTTTTTCTGTCGGAAGTCGGACAAGGCCGCTATTGCCGCCAGCTAAGGCCCGTAACGGCCTCTTTGCGCTGGGACCTTTTATGACACAGGAAAACTTCATGCTTGCGATCCCCTGGGATCAGCCCGCCACGATGATCGACCTTGACGGCAAGGCCCCGATCATCGGCACGATCCGCGACTGTGCCCAGCATTTCGCGATTTTCAAGCCCCACGCCAAGGAACAGGCCAGGGTGCTCCTGACCAAGCCGGTGCATCGCGAAGGGCGCAAGACGCGGACCTGGCTGCTCGAACCTTTCGAAATCGAGCAACTGGCCCAGCGGCTTCAGGCCGAGCTTCATTAGAGCCTTCCCAATCGCCGTCACTGCCTTTATGCACAGCCGCGAAAGCCGGGTTTCGGCCCGCTTTCGCTGATCGCGCCGGTGCCCCGCCAGGGGCTTAATAGGGAATGCGGTGCGGACGCTCAGGCGTCCCAATCCGCAGCTGTCCCTGCAACTGTAAGCGGTGAGCGAGACGCATATCGATTGCCCGCGACCGCCGGGACAATCAGCCACTGGGCCGGACGCTAAATCCTGCGAGGCCTGGGAAGGCCATGTGTCGAGCGATGACCCGCGAGCCAGGAAACCTGCCTGCGTCTGGTCGCTCTTGCCTTGGCCCAGGGGATGGCCGCGGCACGGATCTCCGTCTGAGCGACGCCACAGGCGACGGGGCGATGCCACCTTCGCATGCCGGGCGCTTTTTGAAGGTGTCCGCCCGGTGTGCAGGCGCTCCCGTCCGGTTTCGCTGACGCCGACGGGGACTATAAGAATGACCCTGTTTTCTCATGCGCTGCGCCGCCGCGCGACAGCCATGTTCGCCATGCTCATTGCCGTCAATGTCGCGCTCTGGCTCTGGGCTTTCGCGCTCTTTGCCGGCGACACGGTCATGCTCGGCACCGCGCTGCTCGCCTGGAGCCTTGGGCTGCGCCATGCGGTCGACGCCGACCATATCGCCGCCATCGACAATGTGACCCGCAAGCTGATGCAGGACGGCCAGCGCCCGCTGACGGTCGGCCTCTGGTTCGCCATCGGCCACAGCGCCATTGTCCTCATCGCGGCCGTCGCCATCGCCTTTGCCGCGAGCGCGCTCAGCCGGGTCGAGATGTGGGGCGAGGTCGGCGGAACGGTCGCCACGGTCGTTTCCGCCACCTTCCTCTTTGCCATCGCGGCGATGAACCTGTTCATCCTGCGATCGGTACTCAAGACCTTCAACCATGTCCGCAACGGCGGCCGCTATGTCGATGAAGATATGGACATTCTCCTTGGCTCGCGCGGGCTTTTGGCGCGCCTCTTCCGGCCGCTGTTCCGCCTCGTCACGCGCAGCTGGCACATGGCGCCGCTCGGCTTCCTGTTCGGCCTCGGCTTCGACACCGCGACAGAGGTGGCGATCCTCGGCCTCTCGGCCGGGCAGGCGGCGAACGGGCTTTCCATCGCCACCATCCTCATCTTCCCGCTGCTGTTTGCCGCGGGCATGGCGCTGCTCGACACCGCCGATGGCGCGCTGATGATGGGCGCCTATCAATGGGCCTTCGTGAAGCCCATCCGCAAGCTCTACTACAATATCACCATCACGCTCGTCTCCGCCATGGTGGCCCTGCTCATCGGCGGGATCGAGGCCGCCGCCTTGCTGGGCGAAAAGCTCGGCCTTTCGGGCGGCATCTGGGCGGTGGCCGCTGATCTGGGCGATCATTTCAACAGCCTCGGCTTCTTCATCGTCGGCCTGTTCGCCGCCTGCTGGCTGGTGAGCTGGGCCATCTACCGCTGGAAAGACTTCGACCGGATCGAAGTCGCCCTGCCCGAACAAGGATTTGTCCAATGAACAAGATACCCGCGACCGTCATCACCGGCTTTCTCGGCGCCGGCAAGACCACCCTCATCCGCCACCTTATCGAAAATGCGGGCGGCCGCCGCCTTGCGCTCATCATCAACGAATTCGGCGATGTCGGCGTCGACGGCGCGCTGGTGAAGGGCTGCGGTGACGATGCCTGTCCGGAGGAGGACATTATCGAGCTGGCGAACGGCTGCATCTGCTGCACCGTCGCGGACGACTTCCTGCCCACCATGCAGCGCCTGCTCGACCGCCCCACGCCGCCCGACCATATCATCATCGAAACGTCCGGCCTCGCCCTGCCCAAGCCGCTGGTGAAAGCCTTCCAGTGGCCGGACATCCGCACCCGGGCCACGGTCGACGGGGTCATCGCGCTGATCGACGCCGACGCGCTGGCGGCGGGCCGCTTCGCCCATGACGAGGAAGCGCTCGCCGCGGCCCGCGCTGCCGACCCGACGCTCGACCATGACAGCCCGATCGAGGAACTGTTCGAGGATCAGCTGGCCTGCGCCGACCTCGTCCTGCTCAACAAGACCGATCTGGTGGACGCCGACACGCTCGCTACGCTGGAGCAGGATCTGGCCGGCGAAATCCGCCCCGGCGTCCGCATCATCCGCACCGCCAGGGGGCAGATCGACCCGGCCATCCTGCTTGGCCTCGACGCCGGTGTCGAAAACCAGATCGACGCCCGCCCGTCCCATCATGACGATGAGGACGACCACGACCATGACGATTTCGAAAGCTTCATCGTCGATCTCGGCGTCCTCGGCAATCCGGAGCCGCTGCTCGCCGCGCTGACCCAGGCGACCGCCGCGCACGACATATTGCGCGTCAAGGGCTTCGTCGCCGTCGCCGGCCGCCCCGCCCGCCTCGTCATCCAGGCAGTCGGCCCGCGCATCCAGCACCATTATGACCGCCCTTGGCAAGCCAACGAGCAACGCACCTCGCGCCTTGTCGTCATCGGCCAGCATGGCCTCGACCGCGCCGCGATCGAAGCCGCCCTGGGCGCGCAGACGGTCGCCGCCTGATGCACCTGCTGACCGCCACGCCCGGCACCCTCTCCAGCGGAGAGGAAGCCATCGACCTCGGCCAGTCGCCGGGCGACATCGTCCTGCTGACCGTGGCGGACAGCGAACTCGCCTGCTTCGCCAGCGCCGCCGCGGCGCTCGGCGACGGCGGGCCCCGCATCCGGCTCGCCAATCTGCTCCAGCTCAAACACCCCTATTCCGTTGACCTCTATGTCGAGCAGGTCATCGCCCACGCGAAATTCGTCTGCGTCATCCTCCTAGGCGGCAAGAGCTATTGGCCCTATGGCATTGATGAAATTGCCAATATCGCCCGCGAGAAGAAGATCGCCTTCGCCGCCATAGCCGACGGGCGCGAAGACGATCCCGACCTCCACGCCGCCTCCACACTTGCGCTGGAAAGCTGTGCGCGGCTTCGCGACTATCTGCGGCAGGGCGGCATTGCGAACGCGGTCGCCTTCCTCAAGACCGCCGCCCGTCTCGCCGGCCTTGATGCGGGCGAACCCGACGCGCCGGTCCCGGTCGCCGACGCGGGCCTCTACCTTCCCGGCACCGACCGCCCCGCGCTCGAGCAGGTGAAAGCCCGCTGGCTCCGCGGCCGGCCCACCGCGCTCTTAGTCTTCTACCGCGCGCTGCTGGTCGCCGGCACGCTCGAAGCCGTAGACGCCATGATCGCGGGCCTCGAAGCCGCCGGCCTCAACATCCTGCCCGTTCATGTCCGCGCCCTGCGCGAGCCCTTCGCCCAGGACTTCCTCCGCAGCCTCATGGCGCAATCCCCGCCGGACGTGATCCTGAACGCGACCGCCTTCGCCGCCAGCGCCCCGGGAGAACCCCGCACGCCCTCCATCCTTGAGGAAGCGGACTGCCCGATCCTCCAGACCGTCTTCGCCAGCGCCGAGCAAAGCGCGTGGGAGAGCAGCGCGCGCGGCCTTGGTCCTCGCGATCTCGCCATGCACATCGCCCTGCCCGAAGTGGACGGCCGCCTCTTCACCCGCGCCGTCGCCTTCAAGGCCGCGGCCCGTTTCGACCAGCGGACCGAATGCAGGATCATCGTCCCGCGCGTGCTCCAGGACCGCGTGAACTTCGTTGCACAACTGGCTGTAAATTGGGCGAGACTTGCCCGAACACCCGTTGCAGATCGGCGCGTTGTCCTCGTCCTTGCCAATTACCCCAGCAGGGACGGCCGCATCGGCAATGGCGTGGGGCTCGACACCCCCGCCAGCGCCGCCGCGATCCTGAACGCGCTGGCGGAAGCGGGCTACGCCACCGCCGACGCTCCCACCGAAGGCGCAACCCTCATGCGCCAGATTACTGGCGGCGACGCCAACCAAACTTCCTGCGATCCGGGCCCTTCTCTCACGCTGACGGCCTATCAGACAGGCTTCAGCGCCCTTCCTCCATCCGCGCGCGAAATAATCACCGCTCGTTGGGGCGATCCCGAAGCGGACCCTTTCGTCCGCGAAGGCGCCTTCCGCCTCCCCGTCCACCGTTTCGGCAACATCGCCGTCGCCGTCCAGCCATCGCGCGGCTATGATATCGACCCGAAGAGCAGCTATCATGACCCCGCGCTCCCGCCGCCGCACGCCTATCTCGCCTTCCACTTCTGGCTCGCCCAGGAATTCGGCGCCCACGCCGTCGTCCATGTCGGCAAGCACGGCAATCTCGAATGGCTGCCCGGCAAGGCCATCGCCCTGTCCGAAGGCTGCTTCCCGGAAATCTGCGCCGGGCCGATCCCGCAAATCTATCCCTTCATTGTCAACGATCCGGGCGAGGGCACGCAGGCCAAGCGCCGCATCGGCGCCTGCATCATCGACCATCTGACGCCGCCCCTGACCCGCGCGGAAACCTACGGCCCGCTGAAGGAACTGGAGGCGCTGGTCGACGAATATTATCTCGCCGCCGGCATGGACCCGCGGCGGCTCGACACGCTGCGCAAGGACATATTCGCGCTCGCTGCCGCGCAGGGCCTGGACAAGGATGCGGGGGCGCAGGGGAGCGGAGACGATGCCTTAGCAGCGATCGATAACTATCTGTGTGAACTCAAGGAACTTCAAATCCGCGATGGCCTCCACATCTTCACCCAGTCGCCTGAAGGTCCGCTCCGCCGCGACCTGCTGATCGCTCTCGCCCGCTGCCCGCGCGGACTGGACGAAGCCGGCCAACAGTCGCTGCTGCGCGCGCTGGCGGATGATCTGGCGCTCGGCTTCGACCCGCTTGATTGCCATATGGGCACGCCGTGGACCGGACCACGTCCGGAGGAACTGGCCAATCTCGTCCCCGGCCCATGGCGCACCATCGGCGACACGGTGGAACGGCTGGAACTCTACGCCATCGCCCTCCTCGACCGTCATTCCCGCGAAAACGGGGATGACGATGTCGTCGTAGGCCCCCAAACCACTGCCGTCCTCCACGCCATCGTCACCGACCTCGCCCCCCGCGTCGCCGCCTGCGGCCCGGCGGAAAGGTCCGCCCTGCTGGCCGCGCTCGACGGCCGCTTCGTCCTTCCCGGCCCCTCCGGCGCGCCGACACGAGGCCGCCCCGACGTCCTTCCCACTGGCCGGAACTTCTATTCGGTCGACACCCGCTCGGTGCCGACCGTCGCCGCCTGGAATCTCGGCCAACGTTCCGCCGACCTCATCGTGCAGGATTATTTCCAACGGCAGGGCGACTATCCCCGCGCGATCGCCCTGTCCGCCTGGGGCACCGCCAATATGCGCACCGGTGGCGACGACATCGCGCAGGCGCTCGCGCTGATGGGCGTCCGCCCCCGCTGGGACTGGGCATCGGGCCGGGTCATCGGCTTCGAGGTGATGAAGCTCGCTGAACTGAACCGCCCGCGCGTCGATGTCACCTTCCGCGTCTCGGGCTTCTTCCGCGACGCCTTCCCCGAACAGATCGACCTCATCGACAGCGCCGCCCGCGCCGTCATGGCGCTCGATGAACCGGAGGAGGACAATCCCGCCGCTGCCCGTCACCGCGCCGAAACCGCCGCCCTCATCGCGCAGGGCGTCCACGAAAAGTCCGCCACCCGCCGCGCCGCCGCCCGCGTCTTCGGCTCCAAACCGGGCGCCTATGGCGCAGGCCTGCAAGCCATGATCGACGAGAAGCTCTGGCACGACCGATCGGACCTTGCGAACATCTATCTCGACTGGGGCGGCTACAGCTATGGCGGCGGGGTGGAGGGGGAGGCCGACCGCGCCCTCTTCGCCCAGCGCCTGACGGAGGCCGACGCCCTCATCCAGAATCAGGATAATCGCGAGCACGACCTGCTCGACAGCGACGATTATTACCAGTTCGAGGGCGGCATCGCCGCTGCCGTCGAGCATCTCTCCGGCAGGAAGCCGCTCAGCTACCATAACGACCATAGCCGCCCCGAGCGCCCGGTCATCCGCACGCTGGAGGATGAGATCGGCCGCATCGTGCGCGCCCGCGTCACCAACCCCAAATGGATCGCCGGCATGATGCGCCACGGCTATAAGGGCGCGTTCGAGATCGCCGCCTCGGTCGATTATCTCTTCGCCTTCGCCGCCACCACCCACGCGGTGCAGGACCATCATTTCGACGCCGTCCACGCCGCGTTTATCGAGGATGAGGCCGTCCGCGCCTTCATGGCGGAGGCGAACCCCGCCGCCCTGCGCGAAACCGCCGCGCGCCTGCACGAAGCGCTCGACCGGAACCTCTGGAAGCCGCGCTCCAACAGCGCCGCCTATCTTCTCTCCACCCTGAAGGACGCCCAGCCATGATCGACCGCACGCCCGAACAACATGCCGAAAAGATGAAGAAGAAGCAGGCCGCCCATGACAAGATCATGGCGACCAAGACCCAGGAAAAGGGCCTGCTGATCGTCCACACCGGCAAGGGCAAGGGCAAGACTACGGCCGCGCTCGGCATGGTCGTGCGCTCCATCGGCCACGGCAAGAAGGTCGGGGTCGTCCAGTTCGTCAAGGGCGCGATGACCACGGGAGAAAAAGCCGTGTTCGATGCGTTTCCCGACAATGTCGAGTTCAAGCCCATGGGCGAAGGCTTCACCTGGAACACGCAGGACAAGACGCGGGACATTGCCCTGGCCCGCGAAGCGTGGGATGAGGTCAAACGCATGATCGCCGACCCCGCCTATGACATGGTCCTCGCCGATGAACTCAACATCGTCCTTCGCTATGATTATCTCCCGGTCGAGGAAGTGCTGGAGGCGGTGAACGGACGGTCGGAGATGAAGCATGTCCTCATCACCGGCCGCAATGCGCCCGAAGCGCTGGTCGAGGCGGCCGATCTCGTCACCGAAATGACGCTCATCAAACATCCCTTCCGCAGCGGCGTGAAGGCCCAGCCAGGGATCGAATTCTGAAAGCCAACGGCACCCCCCTCGCCTTCGACGCGGTCGCCTTCGACGCGCTGATCCGGGCGCGGCGCGACGTGCGTCATTTCCGCACCGATGCGCTGCCGGAGGATGAAGTCGAGCATCTGCTCGAACTCGCCCATAATGCGCCGTCGGTCGGACTGTCGCAGCCGTGGCGCTTCGTCCGGATCGAAACGCCGGCCCTGCGCGAGGAGCTTGCCGTCCACGTCGATGAGCAGATCGCAAGGGCCGGCAATATCTATCGGGGGGAAGAGGAAAAACTCTATCGCAGCCTGAAACTGCACGGCCTGCGCGAAGCGCCGGTGCTGTTCGCCGTCTACTGCGACGAGGAAACGGAGACGGGCCATAAGCTGGGCGCGATCACCATGCCCGAAGCGCGACGCTACAGCTGCGTGATGGCGATCCATACCATCTGGCTCGCCGCCCGCACGCGCGGCATCGGGCTTGGCTGGGTATCGATCCTCGACCGGCCGACCGTGGACGCCATGCTGGAGGTCCCGGAAAACTGGCGCTGCCTAGGCCTCCTCTGCCTCGGCTATCCCGTCAGCGAGGAAGCCACGCCCGAACTCGAACGCCGCGGCTGGGAACATCGCACCGACTGGCATTCGGTGGTGGTCACGCGTTGACCCTTGTTCCCTCTCCCCTTGTGGGAGAGGGAAAATCCACCCCCTTCCCTTTCCTCCGCGCAGCCCCTATGAAGCGCGCCGGAACGGGCTTGGCCCGCGCCATCGATCGCGTCGGTGTCCCCGCATGGGGGCTTAATTGGGAACGCGGTGCGGGGGGAAACTCCCAAATCCGTGGCTGTCCCTGCAACTGTGAGCGGCGAGCAGAGCTGGGAAGACCGACAAGGTCAGCCACTGGAGCGATCCGGGAAGGCCCCTGCCGATGCTGTGACCCGCAAGCCAGGATACCTGCCGGCGCATAGGGTCGCTCTTGCCTTGGTCCAGGGGATGGTCACGGCTCGGTTTTCCGCGTGAGCGACGGTTTAGGAGCGGTTGGGGAACTTCCCGGCCCTCGTCGCGACGTGGGAGGTGATATCAGTGCCAGACGCCCGGAGCATCGACTCCGCCCCGGCCATTCGCGGCTGGTGCCCCACGGCATGGCGGCCGATGATGGCAGGCGATGGGCTGCTGGTCCGCGTGCGCGCGCCGCTCGGCCGACTGAAGGCTGCCCAGCTGATTGGCCTGTGCGACGCCGCCACGCACCATGGCAATGGCCTCATCGACCTCACCAACCGCGCCGCCCTTCAGTTGCGGGGTGTCAGCGATCAATCCCATATGCCGCTGCTCGAACAGTTGATCGCCCTCAGCCTCATCAACCCCGACCCTGCATGTGAGGCCCGCCGCAACATCATCCTCAACCCCGACTGGTCCCCGGGCGACGACAGCCACATTATCGCGAAGGCGCTCCTCGCCCGCATCGATGAGCTTCCCGATCTGCCCGCCAAAATGGGCATAGCCATCGACGCGGGCCCCGCGCCCGCCCTGTCGCGCACGCCCGCCGACTTCCGCATCGAACGCAGCGCCGGCACAACCCTGCTCCTGCGCGCGGACGGCCGCGATAAAGGCATCGCGACCACCACCGCCCAGGCGGTAGACGCCCTGATCGACCTGACCCGCTGGTTCGTCGCCACCGATGGAGCCGCGTCCGGCCGCATGGCCCGCCACCGCGCCACCCTGCCGCCGGGCCACGACATCGCGCCCGCTCCGCCGCGGCCCCTCATGCGGACGCTTGCCTGCGCGCCCGGCCCCTTTCACGGCATTCCCTTCGGCCAGATCCATGCCGACGCGCTCGCCGCGCTCGTCACGGATACGGGAGCGAGCGCGATCCGCCTCACCCCATGGCGCGGCCTGATCCTTGAAGGCAGCAGCGCCGCCCCCCGTCACGGCCCGGACGACCCGCTGCTTCGGGTAGATGCCTGCCCCGGCGCGCCGCTATGCCCGCAGGCGAGCGTCGCCACCCGCGACCTCGCCGCCCGGCTGGCGCCTCACGCCAAGGGCTCACTCCATGTATCGGGCTGCGCCAAGGGCTGCGCCCGCCCTGCCGCCTCAGACACCGTGCTGACCGGTCGGGAAGGCCGCTTCGACCTAGCCCGCAGCGCCCGCGCCGGATCGGCTCCCGACAGAGCCGCCCTCGATCCCGACCAGATATTCGCGCTTTTCGGAGCCTCCTGATGCCCCATCTCTACGAAACCGACGGCGCGGCGATCTACCGCCAGTCCTTCCGCACCATCCGGGCCGAAGCCGATCTGGCCCGCTTCTCACCCGAGGAGGAGCGCGTCGCCGTCCGCATGATTCACGCGGCGGGCCTCATCGCCCTCGCTCCGCACATCCGCTTCTCCCCGACCTTCGCGCAGGCCGCCATCGCAGCGCTGGAGGCGGGCGCCCCCATCCTCTGCGACGCGCGCATGGTGTCGGAGGGGATCACGGTCAAGCGCCTCCCCGCCGCCAATCCGATCCTCTGCACCCTGAACGACCCGCAGGTCCCCGCCCTCGCGCAAGCCATGTCCAACACCCGCTCCGCCGCCGCGCTCGAGCTCTGGCGCCCGCACCTCGCCGGCGCGCTGGTCGCCATCGGCAACGCGCCGACCGCCCTCTTCCACCTGCTCAACATGCTGGAGGACCCCGCCTGCCCTCGCCCCGCTGCCATCATCGGCTGCCCCGTCGGCTTCGTCGGCGCGGCGGAATCGAAGGACGCGCTCTGGCAGGAGCAGCCCGTGCCCTGCTGCATCGTAGAGGGCAGGCTCGGCGGCAGCGCGATTACCGTCGCGGCCGTCAACGCGCTGGCGAGTGCGGCCGAATGAGCGGCACCATCCATGGCGTGGGCCTCGGCCCCGGCGCGCAGGACCTGATGAGCGTGCGCGCCGACCGCCTGATCCGCTCCGCCCGCCACATCGCCTATTTCCGCAAGGCCGGCCGCTCCGGCCAGGCGCGGGGCATCGTGGAAGGCATGCTCCGTCCCGACGCGATCGAATTTCCGATGGAATATCCGGTCACGACCGAAATCCCCTTCACCGACCCGCGCTATAATGAAGCGCTGTCCGCCTTCTACGCCGACTGCACCGCCCATCTCCACCGGCTCGCCGCCGCCGGCGAGGACGTCGTCGTCCTGTGCGAAGGCGACCCTTTTTTCTACGGCAGCTTCATGCACCTGCACAGCCGCCTCGCCGACCTCGCCCCCGTCCGCATCATCCCCGGCATTACCGGCATGTCCGGCGCCTGGACCGCCAGCGGCACGCCGATCAGCTGGGGCGACGACGTGCTCACCGTCCTGATGGCGACGCTCCCGGAACAGGAACTCACCCGCCGCATCCACGACACCAATGCGCTCGTCGTCATGAAGATCGGCCGCAACCTCGCGAAGCTGCGCCGGGCGGTCGAGGCCGCCGGCAAGCAGGACTGCGCCTGGCTCGTCGAATATGCGACCATGGACAAACAGCGCCTCACCCCGCTGATGGAGGCGGACAGCGTCACCGCCTATTTCTCGATCCTGCTGATCCACGGACAGGGCCGCCGGCCGTGAGCGGCTGGATCGCCGTCGCCGGCCTCGGCCCCGGCGCGCAGGCCCTCATCACGCCGGAAGTGTCGGAAGCGCTCGCGGCAGCGACCGACGTCATCGGCTACATCCCCTATGTCGCCCGCGTGGCCCAGCGCCCCGGCCTTACCCTCCACCCCAGCGACAACCGGGTGGAGCTGGACCGCGCCGCCCACGCCCTGACCCTCGCCGCGCAGGGGGCCAGGGTCGTCATCGTCTCCTCTGGCGATCCCGGCGTCTTCGCCATGGCCTCGGCCCTGTTCGAAGCGCTGGAGGCAGGCCCGCCCGAATGGCGCGCGCTCGACCTCCGCGTCTTCCCCGGCATCACCGCCATGCTCGCCGCCGCCGCCCGCGCGGGCGCGCCGCTCGGTCATGATTTCTGCGCCATCAACCTGTCGGATAATCTCAAGCCCTGGCCGCTGATCGAGCGCCGCCTGCGCCTCGCCGCTCAGGCCGATTTCGCCATGGCCTTCTACAACCCCCGCTCGAAGTCACGCGCGGAAGGTTTCGCCCGCACCCTCGACATCCTGCGCGAGGAATGCGGCCCCGACCGCCTGATCCTTTTCGCCCGCGCGGTGACCACGCCCGAGGAACAACTCGCCATCACAACCCTCGGTCAGGCGACGCCCGACATGGCCGACATGCGCACCATGGTGATCATCGGCTCGAGCCAGACCCGCCTCATCGACCGCCCCGGCCGGCCGATCCTCTACACGCCCCGGCACGCCGCATGACCGAGCCACTCCAGCACCGCCTCCACCTCATGCACGACCAAAGCGGCCGGCGCGGGCGGCCGGTCGATCATGATGACCGGCAGCCCCAGCGCCCGCGCCGCCGCGAGCTTCGCTGCCGCGCCGCTGCCACCCGCATTTTTCGCGACCACGACGTCGATCCGATGCTCGCGCATCAACCGCATGTCGCCTTCGACGGTGAACGGTCCGCGATCGATAATCAGATGGTTATCCGGCAGCGCCGGCGCCTCCTCCGGCCGATCGACGAAGCGCAGCAGATAATGGTGCTGCGGCTGCGCGGCGAAGGCATCGACATGCATTCGCCCCAGCGCCAGCATCACACGCCGCGCCTCGCCCGCCAACGCGGCTACCGCACCGGCAATGTCCGCCACTCGTGTCCAGCGATCCCCTTCGCCCGCGACCCAGGCCGGGCGGCTCAGCACCATATGCGCCACTCCGGCCTCGTGCGCCGCCTCCACCGCATGGGTGCTCATCTGCGCCGCAAAGGGATGGGTCGCGTCCACCAGATGCGTCACTTGCCGCTCCCTCAAATAAGCGACCAGCCCCGCCACCCCGCCAAAGCCGCCGATCCGCACCGGCACCGGCTGCGCCCTCGGCTTGTCGGTACGCCCGGCATAGCTCAGCACCGCGTCTGCGCCCCGCTCCGCCAGCGCGCGCGCCAGGGCGCTCGCCTCGGTCGTCCCGCCCAGGATAAGGATGTTGGACATGCCCGATACTCCTGACAGGCCGTGGCTGACGATCATCGGCATCGGCGAGGATGGCGCAGAAGGCCTCTCCGAAACCGCCCGCAACGCGTTGGAACAGGCCAGCTTCGTTACCGGAGCCGCCCGCCACCTCGCGCTGCTGCCCCCCCTTAAAGCGGCCCATAGCCCCTGGCCAGTCCCGTTCGACGAAGGCCTCCCGGCCCTGCTCGCCCGGCGCGGGGAGCCCAGCGTCATGCTCGCGTCCGGCGACCCCTTCTGGTTCGGCGCGGGCAGCAGCGTCACCCGCCACCTGAACCCCGCAGAGTGGATCGCCCACCCGACCCCCTCCACCTTCAGCCTCGCCGCGGCCCGTCTCGGCTGGCCGCTCCAGAGCGTCGAATGCCTCGGCCTCCACGCCGCCCCGCTCACCCACCTGCGCCCACATCTCGCCCCCGGCGCCCGCCTCCTCATCCTCCTGCGCGACGGCCCCGCCGTAGCGTCGCTCGCCAGCTATCTCAGCGACAACGGCTTCGCCCCCTCGACCCTGCACATCATGGAAGCGCTCGGCGGCACCCGCCAGCGCATCCGCACCCTCACGGCCAGCGACCCTATCCCCGACGACATAGCCCATCCCGTCGCCGTCGGCCTCGTCGTCGCGGGGGAAGGCCGCACCCTGCCCCGCGCCAGCGGCATCGCCGACGACTGGTTCGACCATGACGGCCAGATCACCAAGCGTCCCGCCCGCGCCCTCACCCTCTCCGCGCTTGCCCCCCGCCCCAATGAAACGCTGTGGGACATCGGCGCCGGCTCCGGCTCGATCGCGATCGAATGGCTGCTCAGCCACCCCTCGACCCAGGCCCTCGCCTTCGAAGCCGACCCCGCCCGTGCTGCCCGCGCCCGCGCCAACGCCGCCCGCCTCGGCGTCGACCGTCTGACCGTTATCGAAGGCCGCGTTCCCGATATTCTCTCCGGCCGCGTCCGGCCCGAAGCCATTTTCATCGGTGGCGGGCTCAGCGAAGCGCTGCTCGAAACGCTCTGCGCCCTCCCCGGCGGCCCCACCCGCCTCGTCGCCAACGCCGTCACCCTCGAATCCGAAGCACTGCTCGCCCAATGGCACGCCCGCAAGGGTGGCGACCTGCTCCGCATCGAACTGGCCGAAGCCACCCCGCTCGGCACCCGTCGCGGCTGGCGCGCATCCTATCCGCTCGTCCAATGGAGCGTCACCCTGTGATCGTTGCCGGCTTCGGCTGCCGCGCGGGCGCGACCCCCGCCTCGCTCCACGCCGCGCTCAGCGCCGCCACCCAGGGCCAGCCGATGCCCGACGCCCTCGCCACCTTGCGCGCCAAGGCGCCTCAACTCGCCCCGCTCGCGCAATCGCTCGCCCTCGCGCTTATCCTGCTCGACGGGCAGGCGCTGGAGCAACAGACCACCCTCACCCATTCCCCCGCCAGCCTCGCCGCCCACGACACGGGCAGCGTCGCGGAAGCCGCCGCCCTCGCCGCCGCAGGTCCCGGCGCCCGCCTGCTTGCGCCCCGCCATATCTCGCCCGATCGCCTCGCCACCTGCGCCCTTGCCGAAGGAAGACCCGCATGACCGTCCATTTCATCGGCGCAGGCCCCGGCGCGCCCGACCTCCTCACCCTGCGCGGCCGCGATCTCATCGCTGCCAGCCCCGTCTGCCTCTATGCCGGCTCACTGGTTCCCGCCGCGATCCTCGATCATTGCCCGCCCGGCGCGACCATCGTGAACACCGCGCCGCTGACGCTGGACGAGATCATCGCCACGATCAGCGAAGCCCACGTCGCCGGCCACGATATCGCCCGTCTCCACAGCGGCGATGTCTCGGTCTGGTCTGCGATGGGCGAGCAGCTCCGCCGGCTGAAGGCGCTCGACATCCCCTTCAGCATCACCCCCGGCGTTCCCTCCTTCGCCGCCGCCGCCGCCGCGCTCGGCACCGAACTGACGCTGCCCGAACTCGGCCAGTCGCTCGTCCTCACGCGCACCCCGGGCCGCGCCAGCGCCATGCCGCCACGCGAAAGCCTGACCGCCTTCGGCGCGACAGGCGCGACCCTCGCCATCCACCTGTCGATCCATAATCTGGCGAGCGTGGTGGCTGACCTCAGCCCGCTTTACGGTCCCGACTGCCCGGTCGCGATCGTCTGGCGCGCGAGCTGGCCCGACCAGCGGGTCGTCCGCGCCACCCTCGCGACGGTAGAGCAAGCCGCCGTCGGCGGCCCGGAACGCACCGCGCTGATCCTCGTCGGCCCGGTGCTCGGCGAAGCGGACTTTGCCGAAAGCAGCCTCTACGCGCCGGGCTATGACCGCCGCTTTCGCCCCTCGTCGGCCGACTCGCAATTCATTGGCAGAGAATGACGCCCGGCCTTCTCATCGCCGCCCCGCGCTCGGGCTCCGGCAAGACGACGGTGACGCTCGGCCTGCTGCGCGCGCTTACCAATGCCGGCATGACGGTCCAGCCGTTCAAGAGCGGCCCCGACTATATCGACCCCGCCTTTCAGTCTGCCGCTGCTCGCCGCCCCTCCTTCAATCTCGACAGCTGGGGCATGGCGCCCGACCGCCTCGCCGCCCTCGCCGCTGAGGCGGAGAACGCCGACATCGCGCTGGCGGAGGGAGTCATGGGCCTGTTCGACGGCGCCGCGACCCCCGGGGAAGCAGGCAACGGCTCCAGCGCCGACATCGCCGCCGCGCTCGGCTGGCCCGTGCTGCTCGTCATGGACGTGTCGGGGCAGAGCCAGTCCGCCGCCGCCATCGCGCAGGGCTTCCGCAGCCTGCGCCCGGACGTCCAGATCGCAGGCGTCATCCTCAACCGCGTGGCAAGCGAGCGCCACCGCGACCTCATCTCCGGCGCGATGGCGGCGGCGGGCATCCCGGTCCTCGGCGCCATCCCGCGCTCGGCCGATCTGACCTTGCCCGAACGCCATCTCGGCCTCGTTCAGGCCGCCGAGCAAGCCGATCTGGACGCGATGCTCGATCGCTTCGGCGCGATTATTTCCGCGCATGTGGATATAAACAGGATTTTGGAGGCCTCGCACCGTGCTCCTGCGAAGGCAGGAACCCAGCCCCGTCGCCTGAACGGGCCTCCTAACTGCGCAGGAGCCCTGGCCCCCTCGGAAAGAGGCGCGCTCCCCCCGCCCGGCCAGCGCATCGCGCTCGCATCCGACGCCGCCTTCACCTTCACCTACGCCCATCTCCTTGCCGACTGGCGTGCGGCGGGCGCGGAAGTCCTCCCTTTCTCACCGCTCGCCGACGAAGCACCCGATCCGGGCGCGGATACCATCTGGCTACCCGGTGGCTATCCCGAACTCCACGCCGGCCGCATCGCTGGCTCCACCCGCTTCCACGCCGGACTGCGCTCCCATGCCCTCACCCGCCCCATCCATGGCGAGTGCGGCGGCTATATGGTGCTCGGCAGCGCCCTCATCGACGCGGATGGCCGCACCCATGAAATGGCCGGCCTGCTCGGCCTGGTCACCAGCTTCGCCGACCGCCGCCTGCACCTTGGCTACCGCCGCGCCCGTCTGCTCGCCCCGATGCCCGGCTTCCCCGAAGGCGCGCTGCTCAACGGCCATGAATTCCACTATTCGACCATCATCGATCAGCCGGACAGCCCTCTCGCCACCGTCACCGATGCGGAGGGGCGCGCCGTCGCCGCCACCGGCTCCCGGCGCGGTCAGGTGACCGGCAGCTTCTTCCACCTCATTGCCGCCGCATCGGAAGTCACCTCATGATCCGTCTCTCCCTCATCGGCATCGGCACCGGCAATCCCGATCATCTGACGCTGGCCGCGATCCGCGCGATGAATGATGCCGACCTCATCCTGCTGCCGCGCAAGGGCGACGCGAAGTCGGACCTCATCGACCTGCGCCGCACCATCTGCGCGCAAGTCCTTGACCGGCCCGTCAGCATCGTCGAATTCGACATGCCGACGCGCGCCGACCAGCCCGCCTATGTCGATGCCGTGCTCGATTGGCACGACGCCATTGCGGGCCTCTGGATGGAGCAGATCAGGCAGCATCTCCCCGATGGCGGCACGCTGGCCCTTCTCGTCTGGGGCGATCCCTCTCTCTATGACAGCAGCCTGCGCATCGCCGCGCGCCTGCCCGGCCTCGACATCAGCGTCATTCCCGGCATCACCAGCATGCAGGCGCTTACCGCGGCTCATGCTATCTGCCTCAACGATCTGGCCGAACCGGTGCTGATCACCACCGGACGGCGGCTGCGCGAACAGGGCTGGCCCGCCTGCGCCTCCACCATCGTCGTCATGCTGGACGGCGGCTGCGCCTTCCAGACACTGAAACCGGAGGGGATCGATATATGGTGGGGCGCCTATCTCGGCATGCCGCATCAGGCGCTCTGCCACGGCCCGCTGTCTTCGACGGGCGCGCGGATCGTGGCGCAAAGAGCCATGCTCCGGGAAGAGCATGGCTGGATCATGGACATCTACCTGCTGCGCAGGCGGTCAGGCTGAGGCAGGGCGCTCGTCAGAGCGTATTGGGGCAAAGCTCCATCACCGGTCTGTTGACGGGGCGCAGTTCGCCCAGCGGATCGGACTCGGCCCGGCGGCGGAATTCCGCGGCCATCGCCTGATGCACCATGCGCGCGGTGGCGTCGTCGGTCGCCCGCGCCAGCTGCTCGTGCATTCTGGCCCGCTCAAGACACTCTTCTCGATTGAGAGCATTCGTCATGAATCGAACTCCTGCCTGTCGCGGGATCGATCGACGCAGATCCGCAGGCACCCTCAAGCGCCCTTGGTCAACGCCCTCTCTCCCGCGAAAACCGGCAGCAATCTACCCTTTTCGCATCGGATATGAAAATGGAATCTCGCAGGCGTCAGGTGCCCGCCCCTCGCTTCCCCCGCTTCAGCGCAGCCAGGCCAGTCGGGGTTGCGCGCTATGGCTTTTCAGCTCCCTGCGGCTCTCCGCATCCACCTCTTTCAGCAGCACCTCATAGCCCCACAGATTGGCCAGATTTTGCAGCACCATGACGGTATCATCGGGGTCCAGCTGCACCCCGTCCAGCACCGCATGCTCGACGATCAGCTTGCGGTCGCCCGCCAGATCGACGTCCACCACCTGGATGTCGGGCTCCTGCCGTCCGATATCATATTCCCGCGCCAGCGCCCGGCGGATGCGCCGATAGCCGCGCTCGTCATGGATCGCCTCCACCCGCAGCTCCGACTCGGCCGCCCGATCGACGATGTTGAACAGCCGCCAGTGGCGGATCATGTGCGGGCTCAGATATTGCGAGACGAAGCTTTCGTCGCGATAGTTCGCCCAGATATCCTTCAGCACCTCCACCGGATCGCCCGATCCCGCGATGTCGGGGAACCATTCCCGGTCCTCCTGCGTCGGCTTCAGGCACAGCCGCTCGATGTCCATCATCACGCCAAAGCCCAACGCATAGGGGTTGAAGCCGCCGAACTGCCCGGAATCATAGGTCGGCTGATAGACGACATTGGTGTGCGACTGCAGGAATTCCATGAAGGCGCCATCGGTGATCCACCCGCGCTCATGCAGCGTCGTCATGATCCGATAATGGGTATAGGTCGCCGCGCCCTCGTTCATCACCTTGGTCTGGCGCTGCGGGTAGAAATATTGCGCGATCAGCCGCACAATGCGCAGCACCTCTCGCTGCCAGCTTTCCAGCCGAGGCCCAGTCTTCTCCAGAAAATAGAGGATATTCTCCTGCGGCAGCCCCAGCGCCGCGCGCCGCGCCTCATTGGGCACCGCGTCCGCCTTCGCCCCAGTCGGCACGGTGCGCCACAGATCGTCATAGATGCGGTCGCGATAGGCCTGCCGCTCCGCCTCCCGCGCGGCCTCCGCCTTCAGGTCGCGCGGCCGCACCCGGGCATAGCGATGCACGCCCTGGTTCATCAGCGCATGCGCGGCGTCCAGCACCCGCTCCACCGCCAACTGCCCGTGCCGCTCCTCGCACTGCGCGATATAGCGCTTGGCGAACTCCAGATAGTCGAGGATGCCCTCCGCATCCGTCCACTGCTTGAAGACATAATTATTCTTGAAGAAATGATTATGACCGAATGCAGCGTGCGAAATGACCAAAGTCTGCATCGTTGCGCTATTTTCCTGCATCAGATAGTTGATGCAGGGATCGCTGTTGATCACCAGCTCATAGGCAAGGCCACGCAGCCCCTTGCGATACATCATTTCATTGGTCACGAACTGCTTGCCAAACGACCAATGCTTGTAGAAAAGCGGCATGCCGATGGACGAATAGGCGTCCAGCATCTGTTCCGCGCTGATGATCTCTATCTGGTTGGGATAGATATTGAGCTTCATTTCCTGAAGCGCGATCGGCTCGACCACTTCATAGATGCGGTTGACCAGCGAAAAGTCCCAGTCGCTCCCGGTGAACAGCGGCTCGGGCGCCAGAGCCACGCTCATGCCGTCCGCTCCGCCACGCCCTTGCGCTGGAACAACTCACGGAAGACGGGGTATATTTCCCGCCTATGATGCACCTTGCGCATCACGAAATTGCGGTTCGCCTCGCTCACCGGCGCATAGGCCTGCCACAGGCCCGACCGCGTACCCACCGCCTCGATGTCCGCGAATTCCTCGCGCCCGACCTCCAGATAGGCGACATATTGTGACATCGGCAGGATCTCATCGTTCATCAGGCTCACCACCTTGCCATTGTCCGACTGCATCGTGTCGCCATCGGACGCCTGCGCGACATAGATATTCCAGTCATCCGACGGATAACGGTCCTTCGCCACCTCCAGCAGCTTGTCGAGCGCGCTCGACACCAGCGTCCCGCCCGTCACCGTGCTGTAGAAGAAGGTCTGCTCATCGACCTCGGCCGCCCGGTCGGTATGGTGGATGAACACCACCTCGACATGTTCATAGCAGCGCGTCAGGAACAGATGCAGCAGCGCGAAGAAGCGCTTGGCCAGGTCCTTCATATGCTCGGTCATGGAGCCGGAGACGTCCATCAGGCAGAACATCACCGCCTGCGCCACGGGCTTTGGCACATTCTCGAAACGCCGGTAGCGCAGGTCCACCGGGTCGATATAGGCGATCAGGTTCCGCCGCCGAATGATGTGCGACCGCTCCTCGCGCAGCCGTTCCAGCCGCACCGCGTCGTCCGCTCCCGCAGGGTCGCGTGCCTCGATCGCGGCGATCTCCTCCTCGATCTCCCGCAGTTCGCGGCTGCTCGGCCGCCGCAGCGCGATCCGCCGCGACATCGCCTTCTGCATCGTGCGTGGCACCGAGAGGTTCGACGGGCTTCCCACCGTCGAATAGCCCGCCCGCCTGATGCCGTCGACCGCCCCGCCGATCAGCCGCCGCTTGGCTAGGTCGGGCAGCTCCAGATCGTCCAGGAACAGTCCCAGAAATTCCTCCCGGCTCAGTACGAACTGGAAATCGTCATTCCCCTCGCCCTGCCCGGCCTGGCTGCCCGATCCGCCGCCGCCGTTCGGCCGCTTGATCCGGTCGCCCTCCATATATTCCTTGTTGCCGGGAAAGACGCGCTCGCGATTGCCGCCCTGCCCGGCCTTGTGCAACGTCGGCTCGTGGATGGCGTCGCGCTGGATGGTGATCTGGCCTTCCTTGTCCAGATCCTTGATGCTCCGGTCCTTCAGGCTGTCGCGCACCGCCTGGCTGACATAAGCCCTCGCCCGCCGCAGGAAGCGCTGCCTGTTGACCAGGCTCTTGCCTCCCGGATTAAGCCGTCTGTCGACTATGTGCATGACAGCCAGATATACTCCTTCACAGGACGCGCGCCTCCATCAATACTGGCCTCGATGCGATCCGTCGGGTCGAGGCACCACCAGCCCTCCGTCACCCGGCCTGCTTCACCCGGATATACCATTCCACCAGCCGCCTCACCTGCCGCTCGGTATAGCCGCGCTCGATCATGCGCGACACGAACTCGTCATGCTTGGTCGCCGTCTCGCCATCCTTCTTCGACCCGAAGCTGATCACCGGCAACAGGTCCTCGACCTGGCTGAACATCCGCTTTTCGATCACCTCGCGAATTTTCTCATAAGACGTCCACGAAGGGTTCCGCCCGTCATTGCTCGCCCGCATGCGCAGCGCGAACTTCACGACCTCGTTGCGGAAATCCTTGGGATTGGCGATGCCGGCCGGCTTCTCCGTCTTCGACAATTCCTGGTTGATGACCTCGCGGTCCAGCAACTGCCCGGTATCCGGGTCCTTGAAGTCCAGATCCTCGATCCACGCGTCGGCATAGGCGACATAGCGGTCGAACAGATTCTGCCCATAATCATTATAGGATTCCAGATAGGCCTTCTGGATTTCATTGCCGATGAACTCGGCATAGCGCGGCCCAAGCTCGCCCTTGATGAACTCCAGATATTTGGCCTCGACCTCGGCGGGGAACTGCTCCTGCCGCACCATGCCTTCCAGCACATACATGAGGTGCACCGGGTCGGCCGCGATCTCGCTGCTGTCATGGTTGAAGGTCGCCGACAACGCCTTGAAGGCGAAGCGGGTCGATGTCCCAGCCATCCCCTCGTCGACGCCGGCGGCATCGCGATATTCCTGGATGCTTTTCGCGCGCGGATCGATCTCCCGCAGCATTTCGCCGTCATAGACGCGCATCTTGGAATAAAGATTGCTGTTCTCATGCTCGCGCAGCCGCGTCAGCACGGAGAAACGCGCCAGCATGTCCAATGTCCCTGGCGCACAAGGCGCTTTGCTGAGGTCGGATTCCCGCAGCAGCTTTTCATAGACTTGCCGTTCCTCTGTCGCCTGCAGAGAATACGGAACCTTGATAACATAGATACGGTCGATGAAAGCTTCGTTATTCTTGTTATTCTTGAAATTCGCCCATTCCGATTCATTGGAATGCGCCATGATGATCCCATTATAGGGGATCGCGCCGATATTCTCCGTGCCGATATAATTGCCTTCCTGCGTCGCGGTCAGCAACGGGTGGAGCATCTTGATCGGCGCCTTGAACATCTCGACGAATTCCAGCATCCCCTGGTTCGCCCGGTTGAGCCCGCCCGAATAGCTGTAGGCATCGGGATCATTCTGGCTCAGCATCTCCAGCTTGCGGATATCGACCTTGCCGACCAGCGAGCTGATGTCCTGATTATTCTCGTCGCCCGGCTCGGTCTTGGCGATCGCCACCTGCCGCATGCGCGATGGCATCATTCGCACGACCTTGAATTGCGAGATATCGCCCGCGAATTCGTCCAGCCGCTTGCGGCACCACGGGCTGATCATGCCGGTCAGCCGTCGCCGGGGTATCGCATAATTCTGCTCGATATAGTCGCCATGCGTCTCGGCATCGAACAGCGCCAGGGGGCTTTCGAAGATCGGGCTGATCTCATCTCCGGCCTTCAGCACATAGATGGGGTGCACCTCCATCAGCGCCTTCAGCCGCTCGGCCAGCGACGACTTGCCGCCGCCCACCGGCCCCAGCAGGTAGAGGATCTGCTTGCGCTCCTCCAGCCCTTGGCTCGCATGCCGCAGGAAGCTGACGATATGCTCGATCGTCCCTTCCATGCCGTAGAAATTCGCGAAGCTCCGGTAGCGCCGGATCGTCCGGTTCATGAAGATCCGGCCCAGCCGCGCATCACGCGATGTATCGATGATCTCGGGCTCGCCGATCGCCGCCAGCAATCGCTCCGGCGCCGAGGCATGCATCAATGGATCACTGCGACATTCCAGCAGATAATCTTCAATGGACATTTCGGCCTGACGCCGGTCATCGAATTTCTGCGTGAAGCTGGAAAACAGCTCGTTCTTTGTCACTGGCGACTCCCGCTAAAGTAGCCGTGAAGTGCAATATAGACGCTCGCGGCCTGTAAAAACAGTGCAATACAACAAGGCTAGGTCAAAAATTTCAATTCTGTCCAAATATTCATCCGCACATTTCTGACGTAGAAACGCAGGATGCCTGTCCGGCGACGCAGAAGCATTCCGGTATTTGCGCGATCGGCACTTCATCGGCGGGCAGAGCTTGCCGCGCCGTCTTGCCGCTTCTTCCGTTCGGCGCGACGATCCCCCGCCGCGATGAGACATAGTGTCACCTCAAGCCCTCATAGGAAAGAGGGTAAAGAGATAATCTCCCATGAAGGCTGGAAGTTCCCTTCGACGGGGGAAAGGATCATGAAGGAGCTGCCGTCACGCGAGAGCGCGGTATCGAGGCTCCTTTTCCGTCACCCCGGCTCGATCCGGAGTGACGGACCCACTCGAAGACGATCATGCTCGGCGACCGGAGATGAAAAGGCACAAACGAATGATGGGTCCTGCCGTTCAACACACCAGCCCCCTCGTCATGCTGAACTTGGTTCAACATCCATCCCTCCTCACGCCCTCCTATCCCCGGAGGCGCGCAAACCAGCCCAATCCGCCGCCCCTTCAAGCCTTCATATCAACCGTCGCGATCAACCCGCCCCCCGCCGCGTTGCTCAGCCGCACCGACGCCTCGAAACTCAGCGCCAGCGACCGCGCGATGGTAAGGCCGATGCCCGTTCCCGGCCGTCCGCCCGGCTGCCCGGCGGCGCCGCGCGTGAACGGCTCGAACATCTGGTCCAGCTGTTCCGCCGCGATCCCCGGTCCCTGGTCGCGCACCGTGATCAGCACCCGGCCATTCGCCCTTGCGCAGCGAATATCCGCGCTGCCGCCATATTTGACGGCATTGCTGACGAGATTGCTGATGCAGCGCGTGAGCGCATTCACCTTGACCCGCACCGTTCCGCCGCAGCCGCTCAGGAACTGGACCGGCAGTCCCAGGTCCTGCGTATCGTCCGCCATGCTGGCGAGCAGCGAGTCGATGTCGATGACCGACCACTCCTCCTGTGACTCCGTGCTCGCGGCGAGGTCCAGCCCCTCGCGCACCAGCGTCAGCATCGCCTGATGATCCTGCAAAAGCCGGGCGCGCAGTTCCTCATTTTCGACCAGTTCAAGCCGCAGCCGCAGCCGGGTGAGCGGCGTCTGCAGGTCATGGCTGATCGCGGCGAGCAGCTGCGTGCGCTCGACGAAGCCAGCCCGCACCCGCCGCTGCATCAGGTTGAAGGTGGATAGCGCCGCGCGTACCTCTTCCGGCCCGGACTCAGGTATCTCCTCGGGATCGAGCGACACCGAAAAGGCTTCGGCCGCGACCGCCAGCCGCCGCAGCGGCTTGGCGACGAAGCGCGCGACGATGATCGCCAGGCCCGCTGAAGACAGCAGGATCAGCAGCAGGTACAGCGGATTGCCGACGATGCTGGGCGGCTTGTCCAGCCGCGGCAGGTAGATGGCGAGCGATCGGCGCGCGCCGCGTTGATCGCTGTAGCGAACGATCCAGCAGTCCGGATAGGGAGAGCCGGCGAGTCCCGCCGCCCGGCGCGACGGGTCGAACCGGTCGGTCGAGAGGCATAGCCCGAACGGAACCTGACCGGCCTCCGGATGGGATGTTTGCCCGAGCTTCTCCGCCAGCGCCTGGGCGAGCGCCGGGTCGGGCTCGGTCAGCGCCACGCCGGTCGGCGCCAGGGTCGCGCCCACGATCTGCCGTGCCGCCAGCATCCGCTCCGCCCGCCCCGGTTCATGGGCAAGCCGCTGGGCGATGTCGGCCGCGCTCGCCACGACGCGCTGCAGCCGATACCGCCGATAATCGACATGCCGGCTGTTCTCCGCCACCAGCAACGCCAGCATCGCGGCAATGCTCATGCCTACGGTCAGCAGCAGGAAAATCTGGCCGGCCAGCGACCGCAGGAAGCGGCGGCCCCGCGCCAGCGCCGCGCCGATCATTCGTATGTCACCGGACTCGCCAGCACATAGCCTTCGCCGCGCACGGTCAGGATCAATTCGTCTCCGCCTTCGCCATCCGCGAGCTTCTGCCGCAGGCGGCTGACCTGAAGGTCGATCGACCGGTCGAACGCCGCCGTTGCCCTTCGCTCAGGCACCAGTTCCTCGCGCGACAGCACCACGTTTGGCTCCTCGATGAAGCGCGACAGCAGCCGGAATTCGGCGGAGGAGAGCATGACCAGCCGATCGTCGCTGGCGATCAGGCGGCGCTGGAACAGGTCCAGCCGCCACGCGCCGAAGCACGCGATGCGGGCGCTCTTCTGCGCCGCGGCCTCATCGGCGCGCGACCGCCGCAGCAGGTTGCGTACCCGCACCAGCAGCTCGCGCGGCTCGAACGGCTTGGTCAGATAATCGTCCGCCCCCAGTTCAAGGCCGAGCACCCGGTCGATCGCGCTACCGCGCGCCGTCACCATGATGATCTGCACAGGCGCGCCCCTCGCCCGCAATTCCCGGCACAGCGACAGGCCGTCGCCGTCGGGCAGGTTGAGGTCCAGCACGATCAGATCGACATGTCGTTGCGATATCGCAACATTCAGTTCGGCCAGGCTGCCCGCCTCCAGAACATCATAATGTTCCTGCGCCAGTTGCCCGGCGATCAGGCCGCGAATATCCGCATCATCATCGACGACGACGACACAGGGCTGATGGGACGGCGGCAGGTCGGGCATGCCTTCCCTTATCCGTCCTGCGCCCAAAAGTCTGCGCCCTCCGCCGCCCGATACATTCTGATACATTCCGCTACATGTTGAAAATAAGTCGCTCTAGCAACGGAGCCTCCGAAAGGCGAAGGAGGTGAAGTCGGCATTTCTTCCGTATCAATCCCTCTTGGATTCGCGCGAGGAAAAGGCCGACCTTCGCCCGGCGCGTCCCTCCCCTCCCCCTTGCGCCGGGCGAAGCGATATCTTCTAAAGCTTGGGACCGTTTCAGCACATGCCGCTCCGCCCTGTCCTCCTGTCTGCCGCCCCGCTCGCCGCCCTCTGCCTCGTCTCTGCCTGCGGCAAGGGCGAAGCACCCAGGAAGGGCCCGGTCGAGGTCGGCGTCGTCAGCCTGACCGCGCAGGATGTGACGGTGTCCACCGAACTGCCCGGCCGCACCGCATCCACCATGATGTCGGAAGTCCGGCCCCAGGTCGCGGGCGTCATCCAGAAGCGCCTCTTCACCGAAGGGTCCTTCGTCCGCGCCGGACAGCCGCTCTATCAGATCGATCCTTCGCTCTACCGCGCATCGCGGAATGAAGCCCAGGCCACCCTCGCCAGCGCGCAGGCCAATGCCGCCGCCGCTCAGGCCAAGGCCAATCGCTACCGCACCCTCGGCGAAAGCGAGGCGGTGAGTGCCCAGGATCGCGACGATGTGATCGCCGCCGCCCGGCAGGCGAGCGCCGCCGTCAACCAGGCCCGCGCCACGCTCCAGACGGCAGGCATCAACCTCAACTTCACCCAGGTCCGCGCCCCCATCAGCGGCCGGATCGGCCGGTCCATGTTCACGCCCGGTGCCTTGGTCACCGCCAGTCAGGCCGACCCGCTCGCCACGATTCAGCAGCTGGACCCGATCTTCGTGGATATCACTCAATCCAGCGCGCAATTGCTGGCACTGCGCCGCGCACTCGCCGCCGGCAAGGCGCTGCCCGCCAGCGCAGCGATCCGCCTGAAGCTGGACGATGGCTCCGACTATCCGCTGGAGGGCCGCATCGAGTTCGCTGAGCCGATCGTCGATCCGAACAGCGGCACCATCACGCTCCGCGCGCGATTCCCGAACCCCGACAGCCTTTTGCTGCCCGGCATGTTCGTCCGCGTCGTCGCGCCCCAGTCGGTGGTGCCCGGCGCCATTCTCGCGCCCCAGCAGGGGATCAACCGCGATCCCAAGGGCAATGCGACCGCGTTGGTTGTGAACAGGGCGAACAAGGTCGAACGCCGCACCGTCGCCGCCGCCCAGGCGATCGGCGACAAATGGCTGATCACGGCCGGACTTAAGGCAGGCGACAGGCTGATCGTGGAGGGCACGGACAAGGTGCAGCCCGCCGACGTGGTCAAGCCTGTGCTCATCAACCAGAACGCGAAATAAGGGAGCGGCAACCTTGCTCAGCCGCTTCTTCATAGACCGCCCCATTTTCGCATGGGTCATCGCTGTCGGCATCATGCTGGCTGGGCTGGGCGCGATGCTGACCCTGCCGATCGCCCAATATCCGGACATTGCGCCGCCCGCCGTCAACGTCTCCGCCAACTATCCCGGCGCCGCGGCGGAGACGGTGGAATCCAGCGTCACGCAGGTGATCGAGCAACAGCTCACCGGCATCGATGGCCTCATGTATTTTTCCTCGTCCTCGACAGCGAACGGCCAGTCGCGGATCACTGTCACCTTCAAGAAAGGTACCGATCCCGACACGGCCCAGGTGCAGGTGCAGAACAAGGTGCAGCAGGCGCTGAACCGCCTGCCCAACGCGGTTCAGCAACAGGGCGTCACCGTTACCAAGTCGCAGACCGATTTCCTGATGCTGGTCAGCCTCTACGACCGGACCAACAGCGCCACGCAGACCGATATCGCCGATTATCTGGTCAACAACTTCCAGGACCCGATCGCCCGGATCGACGGCGTGGGGCAGACGCAGATCTTCGGGTCGCAATATGCCATGCGCATCTGGCTGGACCCCTATAAGCTGGCGACCGTCAAGCTGATGCCATCGGACGTGCAGAGCGCTGTTGCGGCCCAGAATGTCGAGGTTTCGGCCGGGAGGATCGGTGCCGATCCGGCGCCGGAGGGGCAACAGATCAACGCCACGGTGACAGCGCGGTCGCGCCTGGAGACGCCCGATCAGTTCCGCAACATCATCGTCAAGACGCAGAGCAACGGATCGGTGGTGCGCCTGTCCGACGTGGCGCGCGTCGAACTTGGCAATGAAAGCTATACCTCGGCGTCAAGGCTGAACGGCCATCCTGCGTCGGGCATGGCGATTCAGCTCGCGCCGGGCGCCGATGCGCTCAAGACGGCGGAGCTGATCAAAGCCAAGGTCGAGGACTTGTCGAGCGGCCTGCCGCATGGTTATGTCGTCACCTTTCCGCGCGATACGACCCCGTTCATCAAACTCTCTGTCGAGGAGGTGATCGAGACGCTGATCGAGGCGGTCGGCCTGGTTGTCGTGGTGATGTTCCTGTTCCTGCAAAGCTGGCGCGCGACCCTCGTGCCTGCGGTGGCGGTTCCCGTGGTTCTGCTCGGCACCTTCGGCGTGCTGGCGCTGTTCGGCTATTCGATCAACACGCTCACGCTGTTCGGAATGGTGCTCGCCATCGGCCTGCTGGTGGACGATGCCATCGTCGTAGTCGAAAATGTCGAGCGCCTCATGGAGCAGGAGGGGCTGCCCGCCCGTGAAGCGACGATCCGGTCGATGGAGGAGATCGGCAGCGCGCTGATCGGCATCGCCCTGGTTCTTTCCGCCGTGCTCCTGCCGATGGCCTTTTTCGGCGGATCGACAGGCGTCATCTATCGCCAGTTCTCCATCACGGTCGTGTCATCGATGCTATTGTCGGTGCTGGTCGCCCTTATCCTTTCCCCGGCGCTCTGCGCCACCCTGCTCAAGCCCATCGGGCATGAGCATCGCGATCGCGGATGGACGGGCAAGTTCAACCGCTGGTTCGATCGAATCACTAACGGCTATATGCGCAATCTGGATCGCTTCTTCGGCCGTCGGAAGCTGTTCTGGGGCGGTTACGCGCTCATCCTGCTGGTGCTCGGCCTGTTGTTCGTCCGCTTGCCCACCAGCTTCCTGCCGGTCGAGGACCAAGGGCAGGTCATGGTGCAGCTGACGCTGCCGGCAGGCGCCAAATCCTCCCGCACCAGCGCTGCTCTCGAGCAGGTGCAGAATTATTTTCTGAACGACGAGAAGGACAATAGCGATGCGGTTTACCTGATCCAGGGCTTCAGTTTCGCCGGCCAGGGAGAAAATACCGCGCAGGGCTTCATCAACCTCAAACCCTGGGAAGAACGGCAGGGCAGCATCAATGGCGCCCTGGCCATCGCCGGGCGCGCGACCAAGCAGCTGGCGGCGATCCGCGATGCCAAGGTGCTCGCGCTGACGCCACCGGCGATCCGCGGCCTTGGCCAGTCCAGCGGCTTCACCTTCGAGCTGCTCAACACGGGTGGCCTTGGTCGCGCCCGTTTCCTTGAGTTGCGCAATCAGTTGCTGAAGGCTGCGGAGGAGAGTCCGATATTGGCCGGCGTCCGCTCCGCCACGCTGGAGGATACGCCCCAGCTGAAGGTCGACATCGATTCCGCAAAGCTCGCGGTGCTGGGCCTCACCCAAAGCAGCGTCGACAATGTGCTGAGCGCGGCCTGGGGTAGCAGCTACGTCAATGACTTCGTCGATCGGGGTCGCGTGAAGCGCGTCTATATGCAGGCCGACGCTCCCTTCCGCGCCTTGCCGAGCGACCTCGACAACTGGCAGGTGCGCTCCAGCGTGACTGGCGAGATGGTGCCCTTTTCCGCCTTCGCCACGACCCACTGGACGATGGGACCAAGCACCTTGTCGCGCTTCAACGGTCAGCCATCCTACGAAATTCAGGGGCAAGCGGCGCCGGGCGCGAGTTCGGGCGAGGCAATGGATGAAATCGTCCGGCTTCAGCGCCAGCTGCCCCCGGGCACGGGCTTCGCCTGGAGCGGACTGTCCTTTGAGGAACAGCTTTCGGGCGGGCAGGCGCCGTTGCTCTATGGCCTGTCGGTCCTTGTCGTGTTCCTGTGCCTCGCGGCGCTCTACGAAAGCTGGTCGATCCCGCTCGCGGTGCTGCTGGTGATCCCGCTTGGCCTGATCGGCGCAGTGCTGGCGGTCTGGCTGCGGGGGCTGGAGAACAACATTTTTTTCCAGGTCGGGCTGCTCACCACAATGGGGCTGGCGGCGAAGAACGCCATTTTGATCGTCGAGTTCGCCGAACTTGCCTGGTTGCAGGGGAAGGATGCAGGCGTCGCCGCTGTGGAGGCGGCGCGGCTGCGTTTCCGGCCCATCCTGATGACATCCCTCGCGTTTATCGCGGGCGTTCTCCCCCTGGCGATCGCCACGGGCGCAGGTGCGCAAAGCCGGGTTGCGATCGGCACCGCCGTGGTCGGCGGCATGCTGACCGCGACGGTTCTGGCCATCTTCTACGTTCCGCTGTTTTTCGTCACGATCATGCACATTTTCTCTCGCAAGGGCACCAAGCCCAGCCCCTCCACCACGGAGGTCATGGCATGAGGCGGGTCCTGCTGACTCTCATCCCGGCAGCAGCCCTCTGCGGCTGCAACATGGCGCCGGTTTACGTCCGGCCATCCGCCCCGGTACCAGCCCGCTGGCCCCAAGGTACCCCATACGTAGCCAGCAGCACCGCTGAGAAGGCGGGCCTTCCCTGGACGCTTCTCATCGGCGATCCGAAGCTCAAGACCGTCATCGAACGAGCGCTCTCCGACAATCGCGACCTGCGTGTGGCGCTGGCCAACGTCTTGTCCGCACGCGCGCAATATCGCATCCAGCGCGCCGCCCAGCTTCCTGCCGTCACGGGCGAGGCGGGCAGCAGCATCGCCCGGCAAAATGGGGTGGTGCGGGATAGCTACAGCGGCAATGTAGGCTTCAGCGCCTTTGAGATAGACCTGTTCGGGCGGCTCAAGAACCTGAGCGAGGCGGCGCTTCAAACCTATCTCGCGTCCGAGGAAGGCGCGCGCTCAACGCGGATCGCGCTCGTTGCGGAGACAGCGAACGCCTATGCGACCCTCGCGGCCGACCAGGAATTGCTGGCGGTCGCGCGCGAGACGCTGGCGAGTACCGAACATAGCCTGGCGCTGATCCGGTCGCTCAATCGTGCGGGCCTGACCGACAAGCTGGACGTGCACCAGGCGGAAACGACAGCCGAGCAGGCGCGCAGCGATGTCGCGAGCGGCATGGCGCAGCTGGCGCAGGATCGCAACGCGCTCGACCTGCTCGTCGGTGCGCCGGTCGAAAGCACCCTGCTGCCTCAGAGCCTTCAGGGGCTCGCCGACACTGTTGCAAGAGTGCCCGCCGGCCTTTCTTCCGACGTACTGCTGCAGCGGCCCGACGTTTTGCAGGCCGAACATCAGTTGAAGGCCGCCAATGCCGACATCGGCGCGGCGCGCGCGGCCATGTTCCCCCGCATCAGCCTTACCGCCGCGATCGGGGCCGCGAGTTCCGCGCTCTCCTCGCTCTTCTCAGGGGGCGCCTTCGCCTGGTCGGCCGCACCATCGGCCAGCGTTCCGGTCTTCGGCGGCAGTGCGCGGGGAAATCTTGATTACAGCAAGGCGCAGCGCGATCGCTATCTGGCGCAATATGAGCTGGCGATCCAGACCGCGTTCCGGGAGGTTTCCGATGCGCTCGCCCGCGCCGGGACGATCGATGAGCAACTCGGCGCGCAGCGGCGGCTGGTGGTGGCGAGCCAGCGCGCTTTCGCCCTGTCCCAAGAGCGTTATCGCGCAGGCATCGACACCTTCCTCAACAGCCTCGTAAACCAGCGCGCCTTCTACAGTGCTCAGCGCAGCGCTATCGCGACTCAGCTGAAGCAGGTGCAGAACCGGCTGACGCTCTATCGGGTGATCGGCGCGGACTTCTGAAAAGCTGGAAACACCCGACGGGACGATATCAAGATTTGAGGGTGAGCGGCAGGCCTGCCGCGACGAAGACCACTTCCCGGCAGACTGCCGCCATTTTCTGGTTGAGCCATCCCGCCTCATCTCGAAACCGCCGGGCAAGCGCGTTGTCGGGCACGATGCTGAGGCCCACTTCGTTGGCGACCATGATCACGGGCACGCTGGCCTTTGCTACGCGCTCAGATAGTTCGCCGGTTGCCGCCGCCATGTCCGCATCCGCCAGCAACAGGTTCGAGAGCCATAGAGTGAGGCAGTCGATAAGAATGACGTGCGCATCCTGCGCTGCCTGGTCGATGGCTTCACCCAGATTTGTCGGCGCCTCCAGCGTGAACCAGCGTTCGCCGCGCTCCGCGCGGTGGCGGGCGATCCGCGCCGCCATTTCCGTATCGAAGGCCTGCGCTGTGGCGATATAGGCGAGCCGGCCGGGCAGCGCTTCACATCGAGCTTGCGCATAACTGCTCTTTCCTGATCTGGCGCCGCCAAGCACCAGCAGCGAGTGGCTGTTCGTCATAGGGCTGCTATCCATGTCGCGAGGGCGCACGCCCACAATAAAAGGCAGGCGCGGCCGTAGACATGCAACGCCGCACGAATAGTGCGCTCCGACGGTGCTTCGCCATCGCCAATCCAGGCCTTGTCATGCATCACGCCATCATAGGCGACGGGTCCTGCCAGCCTCACCTGCAAGGCGCCGGCCATGGCCGCTTCCGGCCAGCCCGCGTTGGGCGACGCGTGCCGGCCGTGGTCACGCCAGAGCACGCGCCACCCCCCGCCCCCGGCAGCGCACAACAGCACGCCCGCGATCCGCGCCGGCACCCAGTTGAGCAGATCATCGAACCGCGCCGGGGCCCAGCCGAAGTCGGCATAGGGTTCTTCCTTGTGCCCTACCAGACTGTCGGCAGTGTTGATCGCCTTATAGGCCCATGCTCCAGGCAGGCCGAGCAGCAGCAGCCAGAACAAGGGCGCGGCCACGCCGTCGCAGAAGCTCTCTGCCAGGCTCTCGATCCCCGCGCGCGAGACGCCAGCGTTATCAAGGCGTGCTGTATCGCGCCCCACGATCCAGCCGACCGCGCGGCGCGCCTCGTTGAGATTTCCGTCCCGCAGCGCCTGTGCGACAGGTCGGACATGGTCGTAGAGGCTGCGCTGCGCCAGGGCAGGCCAGGCGGCGACGGACAGCCACAGGGCGCTCCATTCCCCCGCCACCAGCCGGATGACGCGGTCAAGCAGCAGGCCAGCGCCGCCTGCTACGGCGAGCAACAGCAGCACCAGCCCGACGCCTGCCGATCGGCGGAGCACAGGACTCCCACGATTCCAGCGCCGGTCTGCCACTCCGATGATCCGGGCGAAGGCGCCGACGGGATGACCCGTTCGCGTGTGCAGCCAGCCGGGCCAGCCGATCAGCGCGTCCAGCATCAACGCACCCAGGGCGACCGGCTCAGCCATCGGCAAGCGCGCTTTCGAGGCGGCTCCACGCGGCTTCATCGCCCGGCAAGCCGATCCGCAGCCAGCGCGGATGATCGGCAAAGGGCCGGGTCAGGATCGCGCGGCGCGCGAGTCGATCGAACAGCGCGTGGCCATCCTCCACCTCCAGCAGCCGGAACAGCGGACAATTGCCGCGCGCGGCAAACCCGTATTGTGCCAGCAGGGCATCCAGCCGCGCCGCTTGCCGAGGCAATCGCGCGGTCATTGCTTCGATCCAGCCTCGATCCCGATAGGCCGCCGTTCCCAGCGCCACGGCCGCCGCCGAAACCGGCCACTCGCCCAGCATCTGCCGTGCCCCCGCCACGATCGCGCGGGGTGCAATCAGGAAGCCTAGCCGAACGCCGGGCAGGCCGAAGAATTTGCCGAAGGAGCGCAGCAGGATCAGACGTCGGTCATCGCCCACGGCCTCCGCCAGCTTGCTGCCGGGAACCGCATCGGCATAAGCTTCGTCGACAATCAGCCATCCCTCCCTGCGCTCCAGTTCATCGAGCCAGTGCAACAGCCTCTCCGCCGGGAATATTCTACCGTCGGGATTATTCGGATTGGCAAGCAGGAGCGCTGTCGGCTCGTCGGGGAGGTATTCACCGCCGCTGATCGGTCTGCTGCGGGCGAACACCTCGCCGTGGGTGCGGTAGCTGGGGACAAGGAAGCGCGCCGGCAGGTCCAGCATCCGACCGAGCAACCGAAGGCCAATCTCGCTGCCCGGGATCGCGCAGACATGCGCCGCATCTACATCGAAATGGGCCGCCGCCGTCTGCTCTAGCGCCATTAGGGCCTCTGGATCGGGCAGGGCTGTCCAGTCGATCTCCACCTCGCACACGCCGGGCCATGGGATCGGATTAATCCCGGTCGATAGGTCGATCCACTCGCCTTCGCCATAGACCGCGCGCGCCTCCGCCAGCCGCCCGCCATGCCAGGTAAAGCCGCTCATCGCAGCACCACCATCGCCGCAAGCAGGCCCGTCTCGACCAGTTCGATCCCCGCGCCATGCCCATCGCCGGATATGCCGCCGATACGCGCCCGCAGCCACCATGCCCAGAGCGGAATGAACAGGGCGGCAAGCAGCAAGGGCGGCGCCAGTACGGCCAGTAGCAGCCCGACAGCGCACCATCCTGTCGCTGCACTTGCACGCCACCCCTCGCGGAACCGGCTGCCCAGCCCCTCATGCAGTGGCGGCAGCCAGCGGGTCCACAGCAGGGGGCCGATCCGCGCGATGATGGCGATCGGGATCACCGTCCAGACCGAAGCCGCTTCGAGCCAAAGCCGCAGCACGACGAGCTTCGCGAGCAGTTGCAGCCCGATCGCGACAACGCCGAAGCTGCCGATATGCGGGTCAGCCAGCACGGCGGACAGCCGGCGCGGATCGGCATGCGTGGCCCCAGCTGCGTCCGCGATATCGCCGAGGCCGTCCAGATGCAGCGCGCCCGTCACTGCAACCCAGGCGACGAGGCCCAGAAGCGCCCCTGCCCAGGGGTCCGTCCGCGCCCCCAGCCCCGCGGCGCCCGCGACGATGATGCCCACAACCACGCCAGCGGCCGGAAACCAGCGGATCGCCGCCGCAAAGTCCGCATCATCAGCCTGCACGGGCGGCAACGGCAGCCGCGTCAGCAATTGAAGGGCGAGGATTAGCCGCTTCACGGCAGCAGCGCCGTCATCTGTCCGGACATTTGCGGACCGGGCCACACGCGCAGGCTGAGTACCGCCGCGTAGGGCAGATCGACCGCCCAGCATTGGCGCGCATCCAGTCCGCACAGGGCCGCCAGCGCCGCGCGCATCGCGCCGGCATGGGTGACGACCAGCGTCGGTGCGGTGAGAGTGCGCAGCGCATCCTCGACCCGCCCGCACAGCTCTCCCCACCGCTCTCCCCGAGGAGGAGGATGACGATCGGGGTCATCCCAGAAGGCGCCCAGCGGCTCGGGCGGAAGCGTCGCCGGATCGGCGCCCTCCCACTCGCCGAAGTACAGTTCGCGCCAGCGCGCGTCGGCATGATGCTCGACCTTTCGCTCTGCCGCGATGATCGCGCCGGGCGCCCTCGCCCGCGACAGGTCGGAGGTCACAACCCGCTCGAATTCGAGCGTTCGCGCGCGTCTCACACATTGTTCGACGCCATGCGCTTCGGAGGGCACGTCAAAATGCCCCAACAGCAAGCCGGGCAGTTGCGGCGCCCCATGCCGCATCAGGTGAAGGACGACTTCGCTCAAAGCGCGCCCGCTACGGCGGCTTCGGCAAAGGTCGCCATTCCCCCATGTGCCGCCAGAGCGGACCGCACGATCTGCGCCGCCACCGCCGCGCCACTCCCCTCGCCGAGCCGCATGTCGAGCCGCAGCAGCGGCTCCAGACCCAGTGCGTCGAGCAAGGGCGCATGGCCCGCTTCCGCTGAACAATGGGCGGCGAGGCAATGGCCGGTGATGGCGGCATTGTCCTTGGCCAGCGGCGCTATCGCGGCGCAGCCGATGAAGCCATCCAGAAGAACCGGGACCCGCAGCGCGCGTGCGGCCAGAACGGCCCCAGCCATCGCCGCGATCTCGCGCCCGCCGAGCCGCCGCAGCGTCTCGAACGCGTTATGGCAATGGGCCGAGTGGCACTGGATGGCCTGTTCGACAGCCTCGATCTTCCGCGCCACGCCCTCGGCATCGACGCCCGTGCCCCTGCCGACCCATGATGCCGCAGTTCCGCCAAAGCTCTGCGCACAGAGCGCCGCTGCGGAGGTGCTGTTGGCGATGCCCATCTCACCGAGCAACAGCAGGTCGAGGTCGGGCGTGACGACCGCGGCGCCCGCGTTCAAAGCCCGCAAGCAGTCCTCCTCGCTCATCGCGGGAGCCTCGCAAAAATCCTCGGTCGGCCGGTCCAGATCGAGCGGCACCACGGTCAGCTCGGCCCCGCACGCGGCGGCAAGGGCGTTGATGGCCGCCCCGCCCGAGCGGAAATTCGCCACCATCTGCATGGTCACGTCCGGCGGATAGGCGCTGACACCCCGCGCCGCCACGCCATGATTGCCCGCGAATATCGCCGCCCTGATCCGCTCCACCTTGGGCCGTTCGCGGGCCTGCCAGCCGGCCATGAACAGCGCGATATCCTCCAGCCGCCCCAGCGATCCCGCCGGCTTGGTGAGTTGGGCCTGCCGCTCGGCGGCCGCCTGGACCTTGGCCTCATTGGGCTGCGTCAGTTCCTGCAGCAGCACCGCGAACTCTCGAACGCTCCCGAAACTGATCATGAGCAGACAAAGCCCTCGGGTGGCGTCCGGACGATGAAATGACCCTTCACCCCCTGCGGCCAGTCGGCATAGCGCACAACGCCCTCCTCACTCGCAGCGTGGCGCAGCGCATAGTCCAGCACGGCTCGCGCGGCGCCCTCATCGGCAGTGAAGTCGCCCAGCACATAGCCGATCTTGCCCGGCCCGCGCACATGCACCGTGCAATGACGCTGGCAGGCGAACAGGCACGGCATTTCCTGCACGGAGATGCCGGCATAGGCGGCATCGCTTTCCTTCACCGCCCGCATTTCGGCTGCCAGAAGAGCGCCGCCGCGCCGTCCTTGCGCATCTTCGCGTTGTTCGGGCGACAGGCGGCAGGTCGAACAGACGACGACCGCCGCGCCCTCTTCCACACGGCGCAGCATCAGCAGCTTTCCTCAAAGCGGGAAAGGCAGGCAGGCAAGGCGGTCATCCATATTCTCCGACCAGACAACAAGGGCCTGGCCGGACGGCAGCAGCAGAAGGGCGCACGACAGGACGCTCCCCCCGCACGGCCGCACCGGCAAGGCAATGGCTGTCGTTCGGCGAGGAAAAGCCCCGTTCGGCCGGCACACCCTGTCCGGTCGAAGAACGACTGCGGCAGGCAGGTCTCCTGGCTCACGGGTCGATGCCCATCGGCGCCTTCTCGGGACTGTGCGTCCCAATGGCATCATGACCGATCGGCTCACCGCTTACAGTTGCAGGGGCAGCGCGGGATAGGCCCGACTTCCCTTTTCATCCTCATGCGAGGAACCTGTCGCCCGCCGCTGATAGATGCCGATGCCGCGCTTCGCAAGAGGGTGCGCACGGGAACGGTCCCGCGGCTCAGGGGTAATATCTTCATGCTGGCAAATGATCTGAGTACGACCCTTATCCGTCTGGGCCTCGCGACCTTGCTGGGGCTGGCCCTTGGCTACGAGCGGGAACGCAACGGGCATGATGCGGGGCTGCGCACCCATGGGTTGGTTTCGCTGAGTTCGGCGATGCTGACGCTTTCCGCGTTGGAACTGGCGGAAGTCTATACCGACAGCGACCCCGTCCGCGTCGTGCAAGGGCTGGCGCAGGCGATCGGCTTTATCGCAGGCGGCCTGATCTTCGTGCGCGGCGGCGACGTGCGCAACATGACCACGGCCGCCAGCCTCTGGATGGCCGCGGCCGTCGGCATCACGGCGGGCGCGGGGCAATATGTGCTGGTGCTGGCCGGCTCCTTCATCGCGCTGCTGCTGCTGACGGTGATGCTGGCGGTGGAAAAGCGGATGAAGCGGTCGGAGCGACAGGACAATGAAGAAGAGCCTGTCCGCATGCCCAACCGACGCGGATCGGCTCCGCCGGATCAGTCCTGATCGCGCGTCCCCGCCGGTTCGAAACGCCGCATGATCTTGCCGACCGGCCCGCGCAGATAGGCGAACCCCTCATAACAACGAAGCGCCAGTCTGGCCCAGCGCAGGTAGAGTCCGCGCCATCCTGAAAGACGGGCGAAGGCAAGGACGCGATGGCTGCCGGCGCTGATCCAGCGACGGCTGCGGTAAACCAGCTTGCGGCGGAACGGCAGCCCCTCTCCTCCCGGCACGACTCGCTTGCGCAGCGGCAGCGCAGGCGGCGCGATGCGCAGGCGGTAGGCCAGACCTTCGCGGCGGTGGCGAAGGCCGGCTGCCTGCGTCTCTATGATGAAGTCGGCATCCACCTCTTTCAAAGCAAGTCGCCCATCTTCAATGGCGGCGTCGACCAAGGCTTGCACCTTTTTGCTGCGGGTGATGACGACATTGGTGCCGCGTCCATCCGATGAATAGGGCTCAACCCAAGCGTCGCCAAAGGCTATGTCGGCCGTTTCAGCGACCACATCGTCACAATAGTTGCAGGCCGAGTTCTGAAAAAATCCCGCGCCCCAGTCGCCATCAACCAGGTGCCACCAATCCTGCCAGCGCGCCGTGCCATCGGCCAGCGTCAGATGCGCGGTGTACCAGTTGGCGGGGCGGTCAGGGTTCTTGCGCCGATATTCGACCGCCCGCACATCCTCCATCGGCGCGCCCAGCTGCCAGGCGAAGCTGTCCACCAGGCGCGCGCTCTTCATATGGCCGCAGAATAGCCCCAGCGTGAAAGCAATCCGCTCCCGCAGCAGCGGGTCCTCCGCACGCAGCAGGTGCAGCGCCTTGATAAAGCAGGGCACGCCGACGACCGCATAGCGCCCCGGGCGGGCGCGTATCTCCTCCAGCACGCCGGAAAGCTCGACGGGATAGTAGCGCGATCTTGCGCCCTGCTGCACCTCCGCCACATCGCGGGAAATGCGGTAACGGAAGAAGCGGCCGTCCTGCGCCGGGTCGACCGGCACGACATGCGCCACACCATCGACAAGGCCACGCCGCAAAAGTTCGGCCGCCACCCAGCTGACCATGCCGCCGGAGCTTCCGCCGGAGCGGAACTCATCCTCCGCGACATGGCCGACATGGGCGCGCTCGAAACGGCCGATAAGCGCGTTCTGCTGGGGCGGCTGAGGGAAGCGCTCTGCGGCAATCTCATCCTCATTGCGGGCATGCGGTGAGAAGGGGCAGATGCGCCCAAATCTCGGTGCGGCCTCTCTCGTCCAATCACCTTGCGGCTTGAGTTGTCCGAAACGGTCCCACTCCATCGCCCCCCTGCCCGCCGCGCAGCCGCCACAGCCGATGCACAGCCCCGCCAAGACGACGTCCTGCGGCGTGAGGCTGCTATCAGCCAAGAACCGAAGCCAGATAGGCGCTGGAGCGCGCCCGCATCTCTTCGAGCCGCGCGCCGATCGCAGGGTCCAGCGGCGCTTCCATCAGTTGCGCATAGGTGCCGGCGGGCGTTTCCTTCCTCACCATATGGCGCTCCGCGGAGAGCGACCGGGTGAGATCGCGCACCTTGTTGAACCGATAGGCCGAGGGCGCGGATACGAATGGCCTGCCATAATGGAGCGCGAAGACGCAGCCATGGAAGAAATTGGTGGCGACCGCCTCCGCGCCAGCCATCAAGGCGGCAAACTCCTCCGGCCCGGCTTCTATCCTCTGCTCATCCGCCCATTCGGTACGATAGCCGATGCTGACGATGCGGACATGATTCTCGTCCGCCCAAGCCCGCACGGCGACCGCGAACCAGTCGGGGAAGCCATGGCCGTAAAGCGCGAGATAGGGCTCCTCTTGCCCCTCGGCGACCGAAGGCAGCGGGAATTGAAGGCAGGGATCGAGCACCAGCTCAGGCTCCCGGCCGAGCGCCTGCCGGACGAGGCTGCGGCTATTCTCATCCCGCACCGACAGCGCCTCGAACCGGCCGAGCTTGGTCGCCCAGCCTGGATCGATGCCATGCGCGGCATCGTGATTGCCAAAACTGGCGGCATAGGATGCCAGCCGCCGCGCGCGCAGCCGGTCCCCGAAGAAGATAGGCTTGCCGCCATACCACGGGTGGCGGAAGTTCCATACTTCGTCGCTGCCGATCAGGATGGTGTCGTAGGCGCCCGCCTCTTCAGGCCGGTCGAGCGCGAAGCGTGGCGATTGCGGCAGCTTGTCGAACGCGTCCATGAACCGCCGCGTCTTGGCCGCGTAACGCCGCAGGTCCGCCCGGAACGTGCGTGCGGGCAATTGGGGCTGAAAGGCGCAGCGCCACTCGGCCAGGCGGACATCGGGCGCGTCATGATCGAGCAGCTCGGCGTCGTGCCCCTGCCCGCGCAGACCTTCTACCAGGCAGCGCGCCTGCCAATAGGATCCATAGTTGATGCAGCGATGGAAGGTGAGGATACCGATCTTCATCGCTTCAACGGGGAGCCCCCTTGGTCGGATAGGCAGCGGCCGGCCCATGCTGTGCATAGGGCACCGGCGCGGTGCGGCAAAGATAGACGTCCGGCTCCGGCGTCCGTTCGACCGTGAAGCCCGCCGCGCGCAGCATCGCCTGGCTGCACGCCGCATTGGGCGCCCACCAATTGGTCCAATCGTGCGCGAACTCCCGCTCGATGAAGTGCATCTTGGGATAGGCGGGATCGTCGAAATAGGCGGGCGGCTCGGCCGTTCCGGGCATGAAGAAGGGATGATCGGCCGGCACCTCCATCACGTCGCTCGACCCCTGCTGCATCGTCTGGAAGAGCAGCATGTCGCCAGCCACATGCTCGCGGATCAGGTCCAGCGCGAGCAGCGGATGGCGCAGGTGATAGAAAACGCCCATGAAGATCACCAGGTCGAACTTCTGCCCCAGCGTCGCGACGTCATAGACGGAAAGCTTGCCGAATTCGACTCCATCGAAACCGAACGCTTCCGTCGCCAGCCGCGCCTGAGCCAGATAGCGTTCATCACTGTCGATCCCCAGCACATGGGAAGCGCCGCGCCTTTTCATTTCAAAGGAATAGAAGCCGGCATTGCAACCGATGTCGAGCACCGTCTTGCCGCTGAGATCGCTTGGGAGGACCGAAGCGAACCGGGCGAATTTGCCTGCTGGATAGTCGCCCAGAAAATGATCGGGCGCAGTGCTGATGCCATCGATGTCGATATTGTGGAACCAGGGAGCCAGCGCCTCGATCCGTTGACGGAGCGTTTCGGCATCTGCGGCTTCCGCGACCTTGCTGACGACTTGTCTCAAAGGCGTTCCCTCTGTTCGAACAGGAAAAAGCCGCCCAGGAAGAGGCGTCACCCTCATGCGGCGGACAGGTTTCGTTACCCGAACGAACGGAGTAGCTTCGCGTTCCTTCCGCGCGATTGCCATGCTTCCCGCGGGTTCGATGGAACCAGCTGCGCATGGCGTGACTTTGATCCTGTCTATGACGGAACGGATGAAGATGTGGACCGCCGCGATGCGCTCGGGCCGTTATGCGGAAGCCTGGGCGTTCGCAGAACAGACACTGGCGGAGCGCGATCGCTCGACGCGTGACGATCCGACGCTCCCCTATCATCTGCGTTGGGTGTGGGACGGGCGGCCGTTCGAGGGCCGCAACGTGCTGGTGCGCTGCTACCATGGCTTGGGAGACACCATCCAGTTCGCGCGCTTCCTGCCCCTGCTCGCCGCCCGCGCCGCTTCAGTGACCGTGGAGGTGCAGCCTCGGTTGATTGGCCTGCTGACAGGAATAGCGGAAGGCATCCGGCTGGTTCCGTTCGACCCCGCTCACCCGCTCTGTCCGGCAGAGGTAGATGTCGAGATTACCGAGCTCGACTTCGCGCTTCGCATTTCGCCTGAAGAGGTGAACGCGCCCTATTTGAATGCCGCACGAGCGGTGCTGCCACAGGGGACCATGGCCCTATGCTACGGGGCGGGTGACTGGGACCGGACGCGCTCGGTGCCCACATCGCTGCTTGGCCCGATCTGCCGCCGCGCGCCTTGCCTCAGCTTGATGCCGGAGCCGACCAGGCTCGCGGTCCTCAACCCCAACGGTTGTCCGCTCGACATCGGTCTGACCGCCATGTTCGTGAGAAGCGCCGATCTGGTCATCACCGTCGACACGATGATCGCGCATCTCGCGGGCGCGCTGGGCAGGCCCACCTGGCTGCTGCTGAAAGCCGAGCCCGACTGGCGGTGGGACCCAGCCCAGCAGACCAGCGCCTGGTATCCGTCGGTCAGCCTCTATGTGCAGCCGCGGCCGGGCGACTGGCAGACGGTCGTCGATGAGGTCGAGCGTGACCTTGCCGCCCGCACTTTCCTGATGGAGACAAGTGTATGAAGCATCTCGGCAGCCCGGCCGTCCCGGTTTCCTGGGGCGAACTGCTCGACAAGATCACCATCCTTGAAATCAAGCTCGCCCGCATCGCCCGCCCGGACGCGCGCGCCAATGTGGCAAAGGAGCATCGGCTGCTCGGCGAGATCGGGAGCAGCGCGATAGAGCGCGCCGAGGTCGCGCCCCTGCTCGGCGCGCTGCGCCAGGTCAACGAAGCATTGTGGGACATAGAGGATGCGATCCGCGAGCAGGAGGCGCAGGCCCGCTTCGGCGCCGAGTTTATCCAGCTCGCACGGTCCGTCTATAAGCGGAATGACGAGCGGGCGGACATCAAGCGCCGTATCAACGCGATTTTGGGGTCCGACCTGATCGAGGAAAAAAGCTATGCTGGCATTGCGGCGGCGCCTGCCGAGGCGGGAGCCGTATCCGCGCCCTGATCGCAAGGTTGGCGATCAGGGCGCTGCAAGTCAGGCCTTCAAATGTTTGGCGAGATGCTTGTTCATCTCGAACATCGTCGCCTTCTTGCCGCCAAAGATTTTCTGGAGCTTGTCGTCGGCCAGGATTTCCCGCTTGTCCTTCGGATTTTGCAGGTCGTTGGCCTTGATATAGTCCCACACCTTCTTGACGACTTCGCTGCGGGGCAGCTTGTCCTTGCCAACGATCTCGGCAAGCTCGTCAGACGGCGTAACGGGCGCCGTGATGCCGCCCCGTGCGCCCCCCACCGGCTTTCCGGTTTTCTTTACCTGCTTGACCGCAGCCTTAGTTTCCTGCTCGCCACGCTGCTCACGAGTACGCGCCATCGAATGCTCCCTGCATTTTCGCGAAGCCGGGATCGAGCCGCTTGCTCAACCCGCGCCTGCACATGGACGAGACTCCCAAAACGCAACAGCGGAAAAGGTTGCGTGCGCGGGCGTAAGTGAGGCAGCGTTTTCAGTTCAGCGTAAAGGGGATGCGCAGGGTCGTGCGAATGTCGCTCGCATCATCCGTCGCACCCATCTCGACCGTCCAGTTGATCGTCGTGCGCGGATTGACGCGATAGCCGAGGCCGAAGAGGAAGCGCCCGATCTGCTGATCCCTCGTCTTGCGCGTAAAGGGGGCGCCCAGCACTTCGGGGCCCAGGTTGTTGGGCCGCGTATATTGCCGGAACGTCGTGTCCGTCCCGAACTGCCAGGTGTGCGCATAGGCGAAGCTCAGCGACAGTTCCGGATTGAGCGCGATGCCAAGGCCCACGGTCGCGTTGGGCGCGCCGCCGGGCTTCACCCGCCCGATCAAAATGTCGCCGATCCGCTCATCGACATCCTTGCCGAAATTGAACGTATATCCCACCGATGCGAAGATGGTCGCAGGATCGCTGGGCATGAGCATGGTGACGTTGGGCGAAACGCCCCAGAAGCCCGCGCCGGTCGCAGCCTTTGTGGCATTGCCGAGCGTGTCCCTTGGTACGGAGAAGGGGTCCTTGCCCGTCGGGATGATCGCCTGAACGCCCGCGATCAGAAAGGGCCAGCCCCCCGATCCGTCGGTCAGCTGGTAGCGGGCCGACAGTTCGATATCGCCGATCCCGGTCCCGTTCGCAGAGGTATCGATAGTGACCTGATCGTTCGCCAGTGGCACCAGCACGGCCTTGTCGCTCCGGTAGACGAATGGCACGCGGGCGCCGATCTCCAATCGACTGGTAACGCCCAAACGACCGGCGATGGCGGCGGTCAATATATCCTGCCGGCTTTCGTTGATGTCGAACACGCCGACCAGCACCGACTGAGGAACTTCAATCCCGCGAAAAACGAAGCGGTTACGGTCCGCATGCGAATATTCGATGCTGGGTTCGATGGTGATGCGGCCGGCCGTCGTCATGATGCTGCCCTGATCGGCCAACACCGCGACTTCGGGCGGGTTCGTCTTCTCCTCCGGCCTTGAGCCGACCTCTTCAACTTGGCCTGCAGGCTGTGAGGCAGCAGCCTGGACGGCGTCTCCGGCGCCCGATCCGACGCCCGCGCCCCGCATGCGGCCGAGCAGTTGATCCTCCAGCCGCTCAAGGCGCGCGCGCTGCTCGCTCAGACGCTGCTCCTGACGCGCAAGTTCCTGCCGTTCCTGCGTCAGTTGATCGCGCAGCGCGATCAGATCAGCCGGGTTGTCGGGCGCGGGCTGACTTGCCAGCGCGGAAACTGCAGAGGCGGACATCAGGACAGACGTGAACGCCTTCAGACACAGGAAACCCATAGCCTTTTACCCCCCAAACATGTTCGCGGACGACAATCCCCGATAATCAATACACGTCTCGTCCTACCGCATCCAAGATCACGGACTCGATACGGAGCATAATATTTCCAACAGGAACGGCAGAATCGCTCAGCGAGATATTCACGGTCGCGATCGTGTCGATTGCCCTGTTGTCCATGGTATTGGCGATCAATACTCCTGTTGAGCTACCCGTCATATGCTGAATTTCCAGGTCCTGCCCCTTGAGGATTACCGCCGGCCCCTTGTCGGTCTGAGCGACCGACAGGGTTCCGAGATCGGACCTGATCTCCATATTGGCCGGCAACGCCGTCGGCGCGGCAGAACCGGCCGCCGAAATAGGCACCGAGACGGCCAGCGCATCAGGATTGACGGCAGGTGCCTGCACGGAGGGCGACGGCCCGGTCTGCAGGTTGACGGCGACGGGTGTAACGGCGTTGGCAATCGGATTAGGCGTGACGGCCGCCACGGCCGATGGAACAGTGATCTCCAGCGCCGAAGAAACCTTGTCCGTGACGGTGAGGACCGTGCGCAGGGCGAGGCTGTTGTCGACATAGGTGTCGATCTGCACCCCGACCGCCACGTTCATCCCATTCGGCAATTCAAAACCGCCCCTCATGCTGCTGAGCGATCGGTCGCTGACCGGCGGCGTCCCGAACGGATTTGCCGCGGCAGGAGAACAGATGCTGAGCGGCAGCCCCAGCGCCGAAGCAGCGAGCAAGCGCCGCCGCATCCGGTGCGCATCATAGGTGATCGGGGAGGCCATGGTCATCCTCCTTACAGTTCCGGCGGAAAAGCCTGCGGCCGGGTAAGCGCCAACGCCTGAAGGCTCAGTGGTTCCATCAGGCCCGTCGCACGCGCTCGCGCTACGAGCGCCCAGTCGCTGTCCGTGCCGAAGCTCGCTTTGGCGAGTTCCGGCTTTTCATTGATGACGAAGAGAATGTCGTTCCACATTGCCTGGAACTTGCGGACAGGAATCAGGCGGATGCCCAATGACGGGTCGCCGATCAGGACCTGGCCCTTCTCGATCCCCTTCACGACCACGAAATGCATGTAGCCGTTCATGTTGATGAGGGCGATGCCGGGAATGCGGGTCGATGCGACTTGCTGCAGGCTGACCTGATAGCCGTCGGAGCCGATGCCGCGCGCCGCGAGATAGCGTTTCATGTCCAGCAGCGAGAAGCCCTGCTTGCGGATCTGTTCGCGGTCGCCATCGCGCCACATGCCGACGAAGACCGACTTCTCGGTCTGGCTATCGCCATAATGGAAGTGCAGCAGCGTTGCGAGCGCGGCCGACCCGCAGCTGAAATCATATTGCTGGCGAACGACCGTCAGGAACCGGCGTTCGGCCATGCTGCGCACCGGCATCGTGAAGTCGGTGCGGCCGACATTCAGGCCGGTGGACCCGTCAGGCACGCCCGCACACCCCGCAAGCAACAGGGCGAGCGCCAGCGCCTTCAGCCTATTGCTGGATTGAGACATTGACGTTCATCGCCGCGTTGATCGACACATTATTGCCGGTGTTTGCGGTCAAGATCGAAAGGCCGTTCATGTTCTGGAACGACTGGCCGTCAATCGCGATCTGCCCCGTGACCGACTCTCCGCTGACGCTGTTGCCGTTCACGACGCTCGTATTGTTGGCGTTCGCATATTGTTGAAGATTAGCCATCCCGGTCACGGATTGAAGTTCCGGTCCGTCGACCGCCTTAGTATCACCGAAAGGGCCTTGCACTGGCTGAGGTTGGTCGGCGTCCTCGCCGGGGTCGGCGGACGCGCAGGGGCTGAGGACCATAATGAAGCCGGCGCACATTAAGGATAAAATCGATCTGTTGGGCACGGCATCCTCCATCAGGCAAGCGTACCGATCGAGCCGGAAGGCCGGGTGCCCTTGCGGACGCCCGGCCCCCTCGGTCGCGGGCGCTGTTAGAAGTTGAGCGTGCCGATCGACGCGCTCACATTGATGCTCGCATTCTGCTGAGCGCCAACCCCGGTGTTCAGGTTCTGCGCGTTCAGACCAGCGAAGCTCGCCATCGCACCGCCATCCAGCGTGATGCTGTTGTCGATCAGCGGGCTGCCAGCTGCGCCGCCATTGCCGCCGGTGCTGGTGCCGCCGCCGCCGTTGGCATTGCCGCTGTCGCCGTTACCGCCATTAGACGGCAGCTTGTAGACGACATAGTTGCCGGTGACATAGCCGGACAGCTTCGACTTGGAGACGACCGCAGCCGACGAGTAGGTCCAGGTCGAGGTGCCGCCGCTATTGGCGGCCGAGCTGCCGAGCGCGGCAGAAGCCGAGGTCGAATTATCCGACTTGTCGACGCCGACGGTGCTGCCGTTGGCCGCGATCGCCCCATCATCCGCATGGGCGTTGGTGGAGTTGTCGGATTCATCGCTCGTGCCGTTTACACCGCCGTTGGAGGCGATGTTGCTGCCGATGGCGACTTCACCGCCCTTGCTGGCCGACACCGAGTTGTCGGTCGAGTTGTCCGACTCGTCATTCGTGCCGACGACGCCGCCCTTCGATGCGAAGTTGCTGCCGATCGTGACCTTGCCACCCTTTTCGGCTTCGATCGAATTGTCGGTCGAATTGTCCGACTCATCGTTCGTGACCGTGCTGCCGCCGCTCGCTGCGTTGGCACCCGCAGCCGCAAAGGCCTTGGAATGGTCGTCCGTCGAGTTATCCGACTCGTCGTTCGTGACGGTGCTGCCGCCGTTGGCGGCATTGGCGCCAGCCGCCGCGAGCGCCGCCGAATTGTCGTTGGTCGAGTTGTCGGACTCGTCATTGGTCACGGTGCTGCCGCCGTTCGCCGCGTTCCCGCCATAAGCCGCTCCAGCGGCCGACAGGGCGTTTGTCGAGTTGTCGGATTCATCGTTGGTGACCGTGCTGCCGCCATTGGCCGCGTTGCCGCCCAGCGCCGCACCCGCCGCCGACGCGGTCGTGGTGTTGGTGGTGGTCGAGCTGTCGTTCAGCGTATAGGAGTCGTCATTGCTGATCGCGCTTCCATTGTTGGCACTGCCGTTATTGACGGCGTTGCTGCCGTCTTCCGCCGCCGTCACGTCCAGGTCCGGCCCGTACGCATAGGCGGGCACAGCCATCGCGCTAAGCGACAACGCGCCTGCCGATGCCGTCAGTAGCAAAGCATGTCTTATCATGACGTCCTCCTGTTTGATGGTCACCGGCTCCCGTCCTCCCGACGGGGAGCCGGCAACGCCCAGACAAAGGTATCCCGGCTCCGGAGCGCGAATGAGGCGACCGCAGTGGTTCACGGCTATTTGGGCGTTAACGATAAGCTATGGGCGGTCGGGGGGAGTCGCTAGTGCGATTTGGCACAGCGTAAATATACGGGAATGCTCGACTTTGGTGTTACTGATCGCACGCAAAGGCTGGCCGGCCTGGCTCTCGGCAATCTTTCACACTCTTCTCCAGCGGCAAGTATGATCCTGACCAGAACCGGCTGGGTAAAATTACCCGCATCTTCTCGGTGCCTTGCCAAAACTTATGTCGTTAAGCATAGATCGTTTGTCTCATCAGGGGAGGATGTGCGCACTGGTCGTCCGGACGCGCGGCTCACTGATCATGTGAGTGAAGCGGTGGATAAAGCTGGTCGCAGGGTCGGCAAATCCGCCTATGAAATGGGGTCGCTCCCAAGAGTACCTCGCGAAAGAGCGGGGCAAGGAGGGCGAATGCGAAAGACCACCTATAATGAGCTGCAGATCACGCAGCGGGAACTCCAGATCCTCGAACTGATCGCGTACGGCTTCTCTGCCAAGGAAGTCGCCCAGGCCATTTCGATCGCGCCTCGCACCGTGGAGGGGCATATCGACACGATCCGCCTTAAATTGCAGGCCCGCAACCGCGCCCACATGGTCGCCAAGGCCGTGGCGTGCGGGTTGGTGGTCCTGGACGGAGAAGAGGAGGCGGCAGCGGCCGATGCTCCGCAGGGGGATGACGCGGAAGATGAGCAGTTTCTCGCCTTCCCCTATGGCACGGCTCCGTCCGCCGACAGCGACGCGGTGACCCTGGCGCAGTCCGGCTGATCCACCAAGTGGGAATTGCCGAATAGCTTGCTGCCCTCATGCCGCTTGAACCGCAGGGTGAAACATACCAGTTAGGTGTGACCTTTCCGCCTTACCGGCACAGCCTTGCGAGACATGATGAACAGCGACAATCCCCTGCTTGCCGACAGTGACCTTCCCGATTTCGCCGCTATCAGCGCAGCCCATGTGGTGCCCGCGACGCAGGAGGCGATCGCTTCCCACCGCGCCGCGATCTACGGGATAACGAAGGCCGGATCGGACGATTTCGACAGCGTCGTGCTGGCGGCGGAGCGGGCGGATTTCCTCTTGTCCCGCGTCTGGTCGCCGGTCGGCCATCTCGCGTCCGTGGCCGATACCCCCGAACTGCGGGAGGCCCATGCACAGGCGCAGGCGCTGATGACGGCCTATCTGATGGAGGCGGGACAGGACCGTGCCCATCATGACGCAGTCGCCCGCGTCGCGGCACGGCCCGATTTCACCATCCTTCCTGTCGCCCAGAGACGCGCCGTCGACCTCGCCCTGCGCGGCTTCCGCCTGGCCGGTGTGGCGCTGGAGGGCGAGGCGCGGCAGCGCTTCCTCGACATCGGGGTGGAACTGAGCGACCTTGGCACCAAGTTCGGCAATGCCGTGCTCGACGCGACCGAAGCATGGAGCGAGCATGTCACGGACGAGGCCGCTCTGGCCGGCGTACCGGAGAGCGACAGGGCGATCCTCGCTGCCTATGCGCAGGAGAAGGGCCTGACCGGCTGGCTGATCACCCTGCGTCAGCCGAGCGTGCTGGCGATCCTGCTTCACGCGCAGGATCGTGCTTTGCGGGAGCGGGTCTATCGCGCCCACAACACCCGCGCCTCCGAACAGGCGGACGACAAGGCGCACGATAACAGCGAGCGGATCGACCGGATCATGGCGCTGCGGCATGAGGCGGCAGAGATATTGGGCTTTGCCGACGCCGCCGCTCATTCGCTGGAAACCAAGATGGCGAGCGACGCGGACGAGGCGCTGACCTTCCTGGCCGACCTCGCTCGCCGTGCGCGGCCGGTCGCCGAGCGGGAACTGGCCGAAGCGCGCGCCTTCGCGGCGGCGGAACTCGGGCTGGACGACGTGCAGCCCTGGGACCTTTCCTATGTGGCCGAGGCGATGCGCCGCACCTTGCACGGGGTCGATCAGGAAGCGTTGAAGGCCTATTTCCCCCTGCCCCGCGTGCTGGCGGGGACGGAGGCCCTGCTCGAACGACTTTTCGGCATCCGCCTCGTCGCGCGGGAGGGCGTGTCGACCTGGCATCCCGACGTCATCTTCTACGACGTGCTGGATGCCAGCGGAACGACGGTCGCTGGCGTCTATCTCGACCTGTTCGCCCGCGCGGGCAAGCGCGGCGGCGCGTGGATGGATGTATGCCGCGCCCGCTTCCGTGACGCCGACCGCTTCCATTTGCCGGTCGCTTACCTGACCACCAATTTCGCGCCGCCTGCCGGTGATCGCCCATCGCTGGTCACGCATAATGACGTGGTGACCCTGTTCCATGAGTTCGGCCATGTGCTGCATCATCTGCTGACGGAGGTGGACCTGCCCTCGATCGGCGGGATTTCCGGCGTCGAGTGGGATGCTGTCGAACTGCCCAGCCAGTTCATGGAGAACTTCGCCTGGGAACGGGACACGCTGATCGGCCTGTCGGGCCATGTTGATACGGGCGAGCCGCTTCCCGAAGCGATGTTCGACCGGCTGCTGGCTGCGCGGCAGTTTCAGGCGGGGCTGGCGATCTTGCGCCAGATCGAATTCGCGACCTTCGACCTGCTGCTGCATCGCGATTATGATCCGTCCCGGGGATCGCGGGTCAATGAGGTGCTGGCTCAGGTGCGCGCGGAGGTCGCCGTGATGCGGCCGCCGGAGTGGAGCCGCTTTGCCCATGCCTTCAGCCATATCTTCGCCGGCGGCTATGCGGCGGGCTATTATTCCTACCTCTGGGCGGAATTGCTCTCCGCCGACGCCTTCGAAATATTCGCTCATGCCGATGTGCCAGGCGGCGGCGCCACCGCCTTCCGGCGGGAGATATTGGCGGCCGGCGCAAGCCGTTCGGCGGCGGAGAATTTCCGTGCCTTCGCGGGCCGCGCGCCGGAGATCGACGCGCTGCTGCGGATGCGCGGTCTCGCAGAGGCCTGATGCCCGGCATCGATCTTCCGTTGGCGGGAGGTGCGCGCATCTGATATGATACGAGCATCGGGTTGCGCTGGCTCAGTGCGGCAATATGTCGGTCACGCCGAGCCTCCGCGACAGACTCGTGGAGGTTGTGCGATGAGCATCTCACCCAAATTGCGCGGTTATATGGACCGGTGCGGCACGCGGTTCGATGAGGTCATGCATGAACCGGCGGTCGAGATGGGCCGCGTGGCACAGGCCGCTCATGTTCCGGGGCGTCAGGTCGCGAAGGCCGTGCTGGTGCAGGCTGGCGACGAATATATACTGACGGTGCTGCCGTCATCCAAACATGTGAGCTTCGACTTCCTCCGCCAGTGGCTGGCCCGAGACGTCAATCTGGTGGAGGAGCATACGACTGCGGCTCTGTTCCCGGATTGCGAACTGGGCGCGATCCCGCCGGTTGGTGCGGCCTACGGGTTGAGGACCATACTCGACGATGACATGATGACCGACAGCGACATCTATTTCGAGGGCGGCGATCACAGCACGCTCATTCATGTGACCGGGGCGGACTGGAAACGGCTGCAAAAGGGATCGCGCCACTTCTCTTTCAGCATCTGATCTTCTTGGAGGAGCGGCCGGCGCCTTCCAGGGGCACCGGCCGCACCCTCATGCGGCGCTGCGTTCCTCCTGCCGCGTCTTCCAGAGCGACCAGCCGATACCGGCGCCGAGCAGGGCGAAGGTGACGCCAAGGCTGAGCACCGGCGGGAACTTGCCGCCATCGAGCAGGAAGTCGGCGACGAAAATCTTGGCCCCGATATAAACGAGGATCAGCGCCAGCGCATATTTCAGATAATGGAAGCGATGCACCATCGCCGACAGCGCGAAGTAGAGCGCGCGCAGGCCAAGGATCGCCATGACGTTGGACGTGTAGACGATGAAGGTGTCCGTCGTGATCGCGAAGATTGCCGGCACGCTGTCCACGGCGAACAGAAGGTCGGCGAAGTTGATGACGATGAGCGCCAGGAACAGCGGCGTTATGGCCGTGACCACCTTGCCCGTCTTCGCGCTGGTCGTCTTCACGACGAAATGCTCGCCGTGCAGGTCGGGCGTGACGCGCAGATGGGTCGAGATGAAGCGGATCGCCCGGTTCTTGCCGATGTCCATTGGCTCGTCGCCAGAAAATAGCATCTTGATCCCGGTGAAGATCAGGAAGGCTGCGAAAAAATACAGAACCCAATAGGCCTCATGCAGCAGGATCGCGCCGCCCGCGATCATCAAGCCGCGCAGCACGATCACGCCGACGATGCCCCAAAGCAGCGCGCGATATTGGTACCGCGCGGGAATAGCGAAATAGGAAAAGATCAGGCTGATGACGAAGACATTGTCGATCGACAGCGCCTTCTCGATGAAGAAGCCCGTAAAATACTGCATTCCCGGCTCTGGTCCGCGCGCGAACCACACCCATGCGCCGAACAGCAGCGCGACGCTGATATAGAAGGCTGACAGGGTGAGGCTCTCGCGGATGCCGATCTCCCGGTTTTCCTTGTGCAGGAAGCCGAGGTCGAAAGCGGTCAAGGCTATGACGAGCCCGATGAACGCCAGCCAGAACCAGGCTGGCGTTCCCAGCCAGTCTGTGAAGAGAAACTCCATGGATCATGCTCCTCTTGTTCAACATCAAGTCGATCGGAGGATCTGGAGCGAAGGAGGAACGACCACAGCAGGCCCGTCGTTCGCATCGGATCATCCGATGCGGTCCGACATCACGCGCTTATTTTGGGCAAGCGCGCCAGAGGGGCCCGGTCCGCACCCCGACAATAGGCGGGCTGGCGAAGAAATCAATGCTTTGCCTCGCGAAGCCGGCATGAACAATTTTCTTTCCATGGCCGGACGGCTGGATCATATGCAGCGCATCTGAAGACTCGGGGCTTTTTTCCGATGAAGATGACTGAGCATTTCGTGGCAGCAGGATCATGTCGGGAGGGGCCGGTCGATCCAGAACCCGTTCTTCCTTCTCGCCCCCGAATGGGCGCGGCTACCGCTGGTTATTCTGGCGACGCTGGCGACGATCATCGCCAGTCAGGCGGTTATCTCAGGCGCCTTCTCCGTCACGCGGCAGGCGGTACTGCTGGGCTTCCTGCCGCGCCTGCGTATCCTGCATACCAGCGCGTCCGCCGCGGGGCAGATCTACGTGCCGATCGTCAACTGGACCCTGCTCGCCTTCGTCATCATGCTGGTGCTGGGGTTCAAGAATTCCAGCAATCTCGCTGCGGCCTACGGCATTGCGGTCACCGGAACGATGGTCATCACCGCCTGCATGCTGGGGGTGCTCACCTTCAGCGTCTGGCGTTGGCCGCCGGCAGTAGCGGGGCTGGTCACCGGCTTGCTGCTGATCATCGACGGCGCCTATTTCCTGTCCAACGCCACGAAGATACCCGATGGCGGCTGGTTCCCCCTGCTGGTCGCGGCTGCAGTGTTCATCATCCTGACAACATGGTCCACGGGCCGGCGGATCATGCATTTCTACCTGCAGGAGGGGACGCTGGACCTGGATCTCTTCATCCAATCGAGCGCGCGGTCGATCAAACGGGTGCCCGGCACGGCGATCTTCCTGTCCTCCACGACGGACGGTGTGCCACCCGCCCTGCTGCACAATGTGAAGCATAACAAGGTGATGCATGAGCGTATCATCATCCTGACCGTCGTCACGGAGGATGTGCCCCACCTGCCGCTGACCGGCAGGGTCGATATGGAGGATCATGGCGAAGGCTTCTACCGTCTCAGCGTCCGCCACGGCTTCATGGAGGATGTCGATCTTCCCGCCGCCATGAAGAGCGTGCAGGGCTGCGGAGGGTCCATAGGGGTGATGGACAGCAGCTATTTCCTCAGCCGGCAGACGTTGATCCCGTCCGAACGGCCGGACATGGCGATCTGGCGCGAGAAGCTCTTCGCGTGGATGGTGCGCAATGCGGAAAGCCCGATGGCCTTCTTCAAGCTGCCGACCAACAGGGTGGTCGAGCTGGGCTCGCAGGTGGAAATCTGAACGCGCTCAGCTTTGTTCGGTCAGCATCGATCGAATGCGCGTGGCGAGAGCCTCCATCGCGAAAGGCTTGGTAATCATTTCCATTCCCGGCTCCAGGAAGCCCGAAGCAAGCGCAGCATTTTCCGCATAGCCCGTCATGAACAGGATCTTGAGCGCGGGGCGCAAATCCCGCCCGGCGTCGGCGAGTTGACGGCCATTCAGTCCGGGCAGCCCTATGTCGGTAATCAACAGGTCTATGCGCCGCTTCGAGCGCAGCATTTCCAGGCCGCTGACCCCGTCCACGGCTTCGAGCGCGGCGTAGCCCAGTTCATGCAGCTCCTCAAGGATAAGCCCGCGCACGACAGACTCGTCTTCCACGACGAGAACGACCTCCCCTTCTTCCGCCTGATGCAAGGTGCCGGTCTGGGGTGCGGCATCTTCCTCCTCCGCCTCGCCGCGATAACGCGGCAGAAAGAGCTTGAAGGTCGTCCCTCGCCCGACTTCGCTATAGATTTTGGCATAGCCCTCGGACTGCTGGGCAAATCCGTAGATCATGGAGAGGCCAAGGCCGGTTCCCTGCCCGATCGGCTTGGTGGTGAAGAAGGGTTCGAAGGCCTTGCTGATCGTGTCGGCGTCCATCCCGGTCCCGGTATCGCTGACGCATAGGCAGACATATTGTCCCGGGCGAACGCCACGTTGGCGCGCGACATAGGCGCGATCGAGATGGGCGTTGCACGTCTCGATGATCAGCTTGCCACCGTCCGGCATGGCGTCGCGGGCATTGATCGCCAGGTTCAGGATCGCGCTTTCCAACTGGTTGGGGTCGCACTGTGTGATCCACAGGCCGCCGCCCAGCACCAGTTCCAATTCAATGCGTTCGCCGATGGTTCGGCGCAGCAAGTCCTCCATGGAGGCAACGAGGGTATTGGCACGGACGGGCTTGGGATCGAGCGGCTGCCGGCGGGAGAAGGCGAGCAGCCGGTGGGTCAGCGCGGCGGCCCGGTTGGCTGCCGTGGATGCGCCGGTGATGAACCGGTCCAGTTCATCCAGCCGGCCTTGCGCGACCCGCCGCTGGACGATCTCCAGACTGCCGGTGATGCCCTGAAGCAGGTTGTTGAAGTCGTGCGCGATACCGCCGGTCAGCTGTCCAACCGCCTCCATTTTCTGCGATTGGCGGAGCGCGGCCTCCGTCTCGGCCAGGGCTGTCGCGGCCTCGATCTCGGCCGTGACATCACGGCCGAAGCCATAGAAGGTTTCATTTTCCGGCACCGTCGTCCATTGGATGACGCGATGCTCGCCGCCTTTCGTCCGCAGCGTAGTGCGATAATCGAGCAAGGCCTGACCGCTGCGGAGCGTCCGCACCCGTTCATGCCAGTCGCCTTCATCATCCACCATGAAATCCGTGCTGCGCCGGCCCAGCGTCTCCTCCCGCGACCAGCCAAGCCGCTGGCTCCAGGATGGATTGACGTCGGTGATGTAGCCTTGCGTATTGGTGACGACCTTGAGCACCGGGGACAGGTTCCAGATGCGGTCGCGGTCGCGCGCGAGCAGCCGCTCCTCCGTGATGTCGCGGCCCACCGCATGGATACGGCCCGCATCAGGTACCGCCGTCCATGCGAGCAGCCGGAAATCGCCATCCTTGGTCCGATAACGGTTCTCGAACGCCAGCGTGGTGATGCCGTGGCCCAGCTTGCCCAGTTCCGCGGCGGTCCGGTCGAGATCATCGGGATGGATGAATTCGGACAGCGAGTGCCCCACCATCTCCATTTCCATCCAACCCAGCATGCGCGTGGCCGACGGATTGACCGCCGTGATGACGCCCTCCAGCGTGCATACGAGCAGCAGGTCGCGCGAGATCGACCAGAGACGGTTGCGATCATCCTGTAGCCGACGGGTTGCGAGCACCTTTTCGGTCGTCTCGATGACGATGGCCACGACGCCGATCGGCGTGCCGCCCTCGTCCAGCACAGGGGAATATTCAAGGTCCGTCCAAAGCAGCTTGGGCGTGCCGTCGCGGATCAGCGTCAGTTCCTGATCCTGATAGGACAGGGTGCCGCCTTCGCGATAGACCTTCTGCATCACGTTGGCGTTGAAGTCGGCGACCTCATGCCAGCCTTCCAGCACATTGGTGCCCAGCAAGGCGGGATGGCGGCCTCCCGCGAAGCTTCGATAGCCGTCATTATAAATCATCACGCCCTTGTCGCCCCACAGGGTGACGATGGGCACAGGCGAACGCAGGATGAAGCCCAGCATGCTCTTCATCGCGGTGGGCCAGTTGTCGATCGGGCCTATGCTGGTGCTGGACCAGTGGAATCGGGCGATCCTGTCACCCATTTCACCGCCACCATTCAGGAAATCATGCAAAAAGCTCTCCGTGCCGGAGTCCGGAATTGTCACGCTGCATTCATCCTGTGGCCCACCCAATTCGCGATCGGACTACGGTCGCTAATCGACCGAAACTCTCCGCCGGGCCAGCGGTTCCGCGGGGGTTAGAGATCGGGGGCATTCAGCGCTTCTTCCGATCGGCGGCGCAGCAGGTCGGACACGGCCTTGATCCGAGCCAGCTTCGCGACGTCGCTATGGGTGACGAGCCAGAAGCTGCGGCTGATCTCTACATCATCGGGCAGCAGGCGGACAAGGCGCGGTTCGTTCGAGGTCATGAAATCGGGCAGCACGCCAACGCCGCCCCCGCCCAGCACGAGCCGGCGCTGGATGCCGATGCTGCTGGAGCGGAGCGTTGCCTGAAGGCCAGCCTGAACCTCGTCCAGATAGTCGAGTTCGGGAGAGAAGAGGAATTCGGGGACATAGCCGATGAGCGCATGGCGGTGCAGGTCGGTACGGGACCGTGGCTCGCCATGCCGCCTGATATAATCAGGGGAGGCATAGAGATGCAGGCGATAGTCTGCCAGCCGCTGCACCGTGAGATGGCCTCGCTGCGGCCGAGCCAGCATCACGGCCATGTCCGCCTCCCGCTTGGATGGGTTGAGGAAGCCGGACGCGGTCACGAGATCGAGGCGGATGCCCGGATGCTGCGCATGGAACTGGGGCAAGGCAGGCGCGAGTATCCAGGTGCCGAACCCCTCGGCAACCGACAGCCGGACATGGCCATTCAGGCTGTGCCGCTCCCCCTTTACATCGGCCAGCGCGGACAAGGCTGCCCCCTCTATGCTCTCGGCATGGGCAAGCAGCGCCGCGCCGCGCTCGGTGAGAATGCGCTCGCCGGCCACCTGCTCGAACAATTGCGCGTCCAACGCCTCCGCCAGCCTGACCAGACGCCGGGCAATAGTGGTCGCGTCCATGCCAAGCGCACGGGCGGCGGGCGCGATGCGCCGCATACGGGCCACCGTCAGAAAGATGCGCAGATCGTCCCAGTCGAACATTTGCGGCCTTGCTGCAAAAATGCAGATCAACTCTGCAAAAATGAGATATTGAATGCACTATCGCATTCGATCATGCATGGTGCAAATATTCGGCGGAGAAGTTCCCATGCGCGAGATTTCCCACAAGCTGGCCTTTGCCCATGACGGCAAGACCGCTCGCTACAGCGATGTTTTCGACCCGAATAATGGGCATGTCCAGGCGCGCGTAGCGCTCGGCGACAAGGCACTGCTCGATCGCGCGGTCGAAGTGGCAAAGGCGGCGCAGCCCGCCTGGGCCGCCGTCAATCCGCAACGGCGTGCACGCGTCATGTTCAACTTCAAGGCGCTGGTCGAGAAGAATATGGACGAACTGGCCCATCTGCTGAGTTCCGAACATGGCAAGGTGATCGCCGACGCCAAGGGCGACATACAGCGCGGGCTGGAAGTCATCGAATTCTGCTGCGGCATTCCCCACGTGCTGAAGGGCGAACATACCCAGGGCGCGGGGCCGGGCATCGACGTCTATTCCATGCGCCAGCCGATCGGCATCGGTGCGGGGATCACCCCGTTCAATTTTCCCGCGATGATCCCGCTCTGGATGTCGGGCGTGGCGATCGCTACCGGCAACGCCTTCATCCTGAAGCCTTCAGAGCGCGATCCGTCAGTGCCGGTGCGCCTCGCCGAATTGTTTCAGGAAGCGGGTCTGCCGGAAGGCATTTTGCAGGTCGTGCAGGGAGACAAGGAGATGGTGGACGCGATCCTCGACCATCCCGATATCGGTGCGGTCAGCTTCGTCGGATCGTCCGACATCGCCCATTATGTCTACAAGCGCGGCGTCGATAACGGCAAGCGCGTGCAGGCGATGGGGGGCGCGAAGAATCACGGTGTCGTCATGCCCGACGCCGATCTGGATCAGGTCGTCAACGATCTGGCCGGCGCGGCGTTCGGCTCGGCGGGCGAACGCTGCATGGCGCTGCCGGTCGTGGTGCCCGTGGGTGAAAAGACCGCCCTCGCCCTGCGCCAAAAGCTGATCCCCGCGATCGAGGCGCTGCGTGTCGGCGTGTCTACCGATGCGGAGGCCCATTACGGCCCGGTCGTGACGGCCGCGCACAAGGCGAAGATCGAAAGCTACATCCAGATGGGCGTCGATGAAGGCGCGGAACTGGTCGTTGACGGCCGCGGCTTCACGCTTCAGGGCCATGAACAGGGCTTCTTCGTCGGCCCGACGCTGTTCGACCATGTGAAGCCATCGATGCGTTCCTACCAGGAGGAGATTTTCGGGCCGGTGCTGCAAATGGTGCGGGCGGAAAGCTTCGAGGAGGCGCTGGCACTGCCCAGCCAGCATCAATATGGCAATGGCGTCGCGATCTTCACGCGCAACGGCCATGCCGCTCGCGAATTCGCCGCGCGCGTGAATGTCGGCATGGTCGGCATCAATGTGCCCATTCCTGTGCCGGTCGCCTATCACACATTCGGCGGCTGGAAGCGGTCGGCATTTGGTGACACCAACCAGCACGGCATGGAGGGCGTCAAATTCTGGACGAAGGTCAAGACCGTGACCCAGCGTTGGCCCGATGGCGGTGCGACCGGTGACAGCGCATTCATCATCCCGACCATGGGGTGAAAGGGTAAGCAGTTCATGACCGATCCATTCGCCCTTACCGATGAGCAACTGGAAATTCAGGAGCTTGCCCGCCGCTTCACGGCCGACGCGATCACGCCGAATGCCGCCGAATGGGACGAGAAGTATATCTTCCCCCGCGACACGATCCGCGCGGCGGCGGAACTCGGTTTTGGCGGCATCTATGTGTCGGAGGCGTCGGGCGGCATCGGTCTTGGCCGCCTGGAATCCGCGCTGATCATGGAGGCGATGGCCTATGGCTGTCCCTCCACCAGCGCCTTCATCTCGATCCACAATATGAGCGCGTGGATGATCGACCGCTTCGGGTCCGAGGCGGTGAAGCGCAAATTTCTGCCCGATATGGTGCCGATGACGCGCATGGGGAGCTATTGCCTCACCGAAGCCCACGCGGGCTCCGACGCCGCCGCCCTCAAGACGCGCGCGGTTCGCGATGGCGCCGATTATGTGGTCACCGGTTCCAAGCAGTTCATCTCCGGCGGCGGAGAGAACGAGGTCTACGTCGTCATGGTCCGCACCGGGGAGGATGGGCCGAAGGGCATCAGCTGCCTCGTCATCGAGAAGGATATGGACGGGGTCAGCTTCGGCGCGCAGGAGCGCAAGCTCGGCTGGCACTCGCAACCCACAGCGCAGGTCAATTTCGATGGCGTGCGTGTCCCGGTCGAAAATCTGGTGGGCAGCGAGGGCGAAGGCTTCCGCATCGCGATGATGGGCTTGGACGGCGGGCGGCTCAACATCGGCGCCTGCTCGCTGGGCGGGGCGCAACGCTGCATCGATGAGGCTGTCCGGTATACGAAGGACCGCAAGCAGTTCGGACAGGCGATCGCCGATTTCCAGAACACGCAATTCATGCTCGCCGACATGCAGACCGAACTGGAGGCGGCGCGAATGCTGCTCTATGCCGCGGCGGTCAAGGTAACGGAAGGTGCGCCCGACAGAACCCGCTTCGCTGCGATGGCGAAACGGCTTGCTACCGACACCGGCTCCTCTGTAGTGGACCGTGCGTTGCAGCTGCATGGCGGCTACGGATATCTGATGGACTATCCCATCGAGCGGTTTTGGCGCGATCTGCGCGTCCATTCGATTCTGGAAGGCACCAATCAGGTCATGCGCATGATCATCGCGCGGGACATGCTGCGGGAATGAAGAAGAGGAAAAGGGGAGCCGACATGACCGATCAGCTGGTCACCTATGTGGAAGGACGCGTGGGGCGCATTCGGCTCAATCGCCCCAAGGCGATCCATGCCCTGACACCGGAAATGTGCGATGCCATCAACCGCACGCTGCTCGACTGGCGCCATGATCCGGCGGTCGAGGCGATCATCATCGACCATGCGGAAGGCCGCGGCTTTTGCGCAGGTGGCGACATCGCCCTCATCGCCAGAAGTGCGCAGACCGACTGCGTGGAGGCGGAGCGCTTCTTCTACGTCGAATATCGTATGAACCATCTGCTGTTCGTCTATGAAAAGCCGATCGTCGCCTTCATCGATGGGGTCGTCATGGGCGGAGGGGTTGGCCTGTCCCTGCCCTGCCGCTATCGGGTCGCGACGGAACGAACGACCTTCGCCATGCCGGAAACGGGGATCGGCCTGTTTCCCGATGTGGGCGGCGGCTGGTTCCTGCCCCGCCTGCCGGGTCGGGTCGGCACATGGCTCGCCGCCACGGGCGCGCGTATTGACGGCGCGGATTGCCGGCTCATCGGCATCGCAACGCATTATGCGCGCTCCGACACGCTCGACGCCGTGAAGAGCAAGATCGTGGCGCGGCCGGGCGATCTCGCGGCGATCCTGGATGCGGCCGATGAGGTCCCCCCTGCATCGAAGCTGGCGGAGCAACGCGACGACATCGACCGTCTGTTCGCCTCCAATCGCTTCGAGGACATTCTGTCCGCCTTGCGCGCTGACGGGTGCGAATGGGCGCAAAAGCAATTGGCGGTTCTGGCGACCAAGTCACCCCAGACCATCAAGGTCGCGCTCCGGCAACTGGCCGAGGGCGCGGCCTTTACCGATTTTGCCGACAACATGCGCAACGAATATCGGCTGGCCTGTCACGTGATCCGCCGGCCTGACTTTGTCGAGGGTGTCCGCGCAGTGATTTTCGACAAGGATAATGCGCCGCGTTGGAATCCCGATAGTCCGCAGCGGGTTTCCGACGAACTGGTCGCGTCCCTCTTCGCGCCCTTGCCCGCCGGCAAGGAGTGGACCCCCCTTCCCGAACTGGAGGCCTGATCGTCATGAGCTTCGAAACCATTCTCGTCGAGCAGCGCGACGCCGTGACGCTGGTCACCATCAACCGCCCGCAGGCGCTCAATGCGCTCAGCTCCGTGGTGCTGGCCGATCTGTCGGCGGCCTTCGCGGCCTATGATGCGGACCCGAGCCAGCGCTGCCTCGTGCTCACCGGAAGCGGCGAAAAGGCGTTCGCGGCCGGTGCTGACATCAAGGAAATGGCGGACAAGGCAGCGGCGGACTTCTTCCTGGAGGATTTCTTCTCCGGCTGGCAGTCGAAGGTCGCGGCCACCCGAAAGCCCTGGATCGCGGCGGTTGCGGGCTTCGCGCTCGGCGGCGGCTGTGAACTGGCTATGATGGCCGACTTCATCATCGCCGCCGAGACGGCAAAGTTCGGCCAGCCCGAAATCAAGCTGGGCGTAGCGCCGGGCATGGGCGGATCGCAGCGCCTGACGCGGGCGGTGGGCAAGGCCAAGGCGATGGAGATGTGCCTGACGGGGCGGATGATGGACGCGGAAGAGGCCGAGCGGAGCGGCCTTGTCGCCCGCATCGTGCCCGCCGCAGCACTGCTGGACGAAGCGTTGAAGTCGGCTGCTCTAATCGCCTCCATGCCGCCGATGGCCGCGATGGTGAACAAGGAAATGGTCAATCTCGCCTTCGAAACCGGGCTGGCGCAAGGCGTCCAGACCGAGCGCCGGCTGTTCCAGATCCTGACGGCCACAGAGGACAAGGTCGAAGGCATGGCCGCTTTCGTCGAAAAGCGGCAGGGAGCCTGGCGCGGCCGCTAAGTTCAGCACGCGCACGCAAATCAAGCGAGCGGCGGGCCAAGCGACCCGCCCCATCTACGGAGTGGATCATCTTATGTCGCAGACGATTGCCTTCATCGGCCTTGGCAATATGGGCGGCGGAATGGCTGCCAATCTCGTCAGGAACGGCTTTACCGTCAGGGCATTCGACCTGGCGGAGGCGGCGCTTGCCAAGGCGGAGGCGGCGGGCGCGACCCGCGTGGCGAGCGCTGCGGAAGCCGCGTCGGGCGCCGATGCCGTGGTCACGATGCTGCCGGCGGGCAAGCATGTCGAAAGCGTCTATCACGACGCCGTTTTCGACTCAGCCACGAAGGGCGCGCTCTTTCTTGACTGTTCCACCATCGATGTTGCGACCGCCCGCCGGGTGAGCGCGGCGGCAGCGGAGCGTGGCTTCGAGATGGTGGACGCGCCCGTCTCCGGCGGAATCGCGGCGGCCAATGGCGGCACACTCACCTTCATGGTCGGCGCCGATGACGCGACCTTCGGCAGGGCGAAGCCGATTCTGTCGGCCATGGGGAAGGCAGTGATCCATGCCGGCAGCGCGGGCAATGGTCAGGCGGCCAAGATCTGCAACAACATGCTGCTGGGCGCCACCATGATCGCGACCTGCGAAGCCTTCGCGATGGCGCAGAAGATCGGGCTCGATCCCCAGACCTTCTACGATATTTCCAGCGTCTCGTCGGGGCAAAGCTGGTCGATGACCAGCTATTGCCCGCTGCCGGGCGTTGGGCCGCAAAGCCCCGCCGACAATGGCTATGAGGGCGGCTTCGCGGTCGCGCTGATGCTGAAGGACCTGAAGCTCGCGCTGGAGGCGGCGGCTTCCGTCAACGCCAGCGTGCCGATGGGGAGCCAGGCGGAAAGCCTCTACCAGCTGCTCGCCAACAAGGGGGAAGGCGGACGGGACTTTTCGTCAGTCATCGAATTGCTGTCGTAAGGATCACGAGCGACACAAAGGTCGTGCCTCAAGCGCCCTCTTCCGTCGCAGCCCCGGCAACTCCCTGCGGCTTGTTGCCGTCGCCCAATATCTGCCAGAACATCCGCGCGGCGAGATAGCGCAAGCCGCTATTCGGCTGCGCCATGGCGCCGAGCAGGCGAACGGTATTGGCGGCGGCGTTCTGAAATTCGATCTGCGCCGGATCGAAGACGCATTCGGAAAGCTGCGGCGGCTCCCCGCCACGATAGATCAGCGTCGCATGTTCGAAGCGGCATTTGATGAAGCGGTTTCCATCCAACTCGACATTGCCCGAAAGCTGCTGTCCTTCGTAGATCATAGGCTCTCCCTCCGCCCGGAGCGGCGATGATAACCTGAGTGAAAGACCGAGGAAACCAGGAGAAGCGCAAGATCGGCATTGCCCTTCCTATGGCTCCAGCTAATCTGCGCGTAAACGGCACGAGGGGGGCATGTCGGAGCGCAAACTCAAAGCCTGGCAGCAGGCCGGCCTGATCGACGCGGACGTGGCGGCGAAAATCCGGGCGTGGGAGGCGCAGAATGCCCGGCCGGTCGGACTTTGGGCGATCATCGGCCTCGGCGCGCTGACCATCGGACTTGGCATCCTTTCCGTGGTTGCGGCGAACTGGAACGCGATACCCGGTGAACTGCGTCTCGGCCTTCACTTGGCGCTCATGGCACTGCTGGCGGCTTTCCTGTGGTGGCGGTTGATCCGGCCGGGGAAGGCTGATTATGTCAACGATAGCCTGCTGTTTGTGGCGGCGGTCCTCGGGCTCACCTTCTTCGCCCATGTGGGACAGGTCTATCAGACCTCCTCCCCCTTGTGGCAGCCCCTGCTGCTCTGGCTCATCATCTTCTCGCCCTTGCTGCTATTGTCGGGCCAGGGATGGCCGGTCGCCGGGCTCTGGATGGCCGGAGTGCTGGGCACCGCATGGTCGCACGCAAGCGAATATGGCAATCTGTGGGAAGGAGGACGCCGGGTGGCCCCTGCCTACCCTGCGCTCTATTGGGGTCTGATCGCCTGCCCACCCATGCTGATCGCAGCGCTCGCCGCCAAATGGCGCCTAGGCAGCGCCCGACCGCAATTCTGGCGCCTGGTCGAGCAGATCGCCATCGCCACCATCCTTGCCGGCCTCAGCATCGCCATCATAGCGCGCGGTTGGGATAGCGGCTCGCAGGGCCTGTTGGGCAGCGTCGTTATCCAGACTATGGCGCTGCTCGGCGCGGCGGCGGCGATCTTCCTTGCCCGGCCCACGCGGTCGGGCGCGGCGACCGCCGGTATTCTGGTCGTAGCGGCGCTTGTCCATCTGACGCAGGCGCTGCTGCTGGACCTGCACGGCCCCTTGCACGGCCCGTGGCTCAGCGCGCTGCTGTTCCTGCTGCTGTGGGGTGCCGTCGCGGCGGGAGCACTCTATGCCCGCTGGCGCCGCATCTTCCAGGGCGCAACGGCCGTGCTGGCGCTGCGCATCATCATCCTAAGCTTCGAATTGAGCGACGATCTGCTGGGAAGCGGGGTCGGCCTGATCCTGTCGGGCGCGTTCGCCATGGCGGTCGCCTGGGCCACGGTGCGCGTGTCGCGGCGTTACGCTCCAGCCCGGGAGGGCGGCGAATGAGTAAGGCTCGCCTCCTCCTCACCGCAGCGCTTGTCCTTCCGCTGATCGCGTGCGGCATTGTCTGGGCTTCAACCTATCGGCTGGCGCAGCAGGGCGAGGAATGGCTGATCCCCATCCAGGGCTATGACCCCAGGGATCTGCTGCGCGGGCATTATGTCCAGTACCGCTATGACTGGCCGGTCGATACCGCTCGCCCGGACCAGGCGTCAGCCACCATCGATCCATCCTATGCCGCGCGGCTCTGCATCGAAGGTGTCGCACCGATCATCGATCGGGTGCGGGCGCTGCCCGCTTCGAGCGGGCTGCGCGATCCTCAAGAAAGCAAGGGCTGCGCCATCATCGTGCGCGCCACGGCGGGCACGCGGCGCGAAGTGCGCGGCCTGGAGAGCGGGATTTTCTTCGCCTCCCAGGGCAGCGCCATTGAATTGTCGCGGCGTCTGGCCGATCCGAAGCTTCAGGGGATGGTCCGCGTCAGGATCAGACCGGATGGCGTCATGCGGCCCGTAGGGCTGGAGTTCAGGCCGCGCGCCAGCGAGGTGCCTACCCCTCGGAGATCAACGCGATGATCCGTTCGACTGTTGCATCGGGCAAGCACGGGTAAAGGGGCAGGCACAATATCTGTTTCGCGAGGCTGCGAGCGTGGGGAAGCTCCGCCCGAGCAGACGGAAGATCGCGATAGACTGGCGTTTCCGATGCCAGCGGAAAGCCGTAGCGCCGCGCTTCTATCCCTTGATCCATCAGCCGCTCATAAAGCTGGTTTCGGCCTGCCTGATGCTCGTCATTGATGGCGATCGGGAAAAAGCCATGATTGCTGCGCCATTGTGGTCCTACGCCGAACAGGCGCACGCCCCTGATGTCCGCTAGGGCAGCTCTGTAGCGCCCGGCGATCTGCTCCCGCCGCACGATCGCATGGTCGAACTGGGCGAGTTGCAGTAGCCCAAGGGCGGCGTGCATCTCGCTCATCTGACCGTTGATCCCGGCCGCTGCGACCGTGGTCGTTCCGACCAGACCGAAGTTGCGGAGCCGCCCTATGCGGCGCTTGACCCGCGGATCGGCGCAGACCACCGCTCCTCCCTCCCCGCAGGTGAACGGCATCGCGGCGTGGAAGCTCAGCACGGAAGCGTCTCCGTGGCTGAGGATCGAGCGGCCGGAAACGGAAACGCCGAAGGCGTGAGCGGCATCATAGATGACCTTGAGGCCGTATATGTCGGCGACCTCGTTGATGGCTGTGGTATCGCAAGGGTGGCCGAAGCAATGGACCGGCAGGATGGCGCGGGTCCGCGGGCTGATCGCGGCCTCTATGGCGCTGGGGTCGAGATTGCCTGTGAGCGGATCGATGTCGACAAAGACCGGCTTCAGCCGCGACCAGCGCAGCGCATGAACCGTCGAGACGAAGGAAAAGGGCGTGGTAATCACCTCGCCATCCAGGTCAAATGCGTTGAGGGCCAGCAGAAGCCCGATCGTGCCATTCGCCGTCAGAGCGAGATTTTCGACGCCCAGATAATGTTCCAGTGCAGTTTCCAGTTGCTCGTGAAAAGGGCCGCACCCGGTCAGCCGTCCGCTGCTCCATATCTGTTCGAGATAGGGCCGGAAGGCTTCGAGCGGCGGCATTGAAGGCTGCGCGAACGGCGTCGACGGCCGGGCACCCAAGGGCGCCGCTTCGCCCAGGATCATATAGGGTGTCGGAGAGGGCGGAAGGCCGCTCATGCGCAAGTCTTTCGATCAGGGTACGATGCGGCCTTCACGCTCGCTTGACGGGTCACAGCCGGGCATTCTCTGGAAGCCAAGCCATGTTGCTACGGCCTTCGCCTTCACGGCCGGCTTTTCGGCGGCAGGAGCGATCGGTCGGCATAATATTGATATTGATGGCGCCGCCGGAACAGCGAAGCGATCGACTTGTTGAGCACCGTGCCGATAATCGGCGTCGGTTCGACCAGGTCGATCGCTTCCTTCAATTCGTCGGCGGGCGTCTCCCCTTCCTCCACCACGATGAGCATGCCCTGCACCTTGGCGGCGATGGACAATGTCTCCTCAATCGCCAGTGTCGGCGGCGTGTCGATGACGAAGATCGGGTCTGCTTCCTGATCGGCAAGGCCTCGGAGCATCGCGTCCAGCCGTTCGCTCGCAAGCGCTGCGCCCGTGTCGAGCCGGGGCTGACGGACCGGATATACGGTCAACCGCATGTTCTCGATGCGCTGTCCGCAGAAATCGAGCGGCGCCCCGTCGAGGAGGAAATCGTCTATTCCTGCAAGCGGCGCTAAGCCGAGCCGATCGGCAAGGACGGGCTTGGCAAGGTCGAGATCGATCAGCACGACAGGCTGAACGCGGCTCAGCGCGAAGGCGAGGTTCGCCGCGACGAAGCTTTTGCCGTTGCCGGGGCGGGTCGAGGTGATCGCCATGATGCGTCCGCCCGACGCATGGAAGCCGTTCATGATCTGCGAGCGCAGGAGAGCAAAGCTGCGGGCACGGGGATCGAGAGGATCGAGCGAGCAAATCCCACTGGCGGCGAGATGCCCTTGATCGAGCAAGACCGGCGCCATCTTCCGGACCTCAAGCACGGGCGCGACATGCCGATAACCGAGGTTCCGTTCCACGACGTCAATCCCGGTGACCATGAGCAACTCCTTTCAGAAATTCCAGTCGCGGCAGGAAGGATCGAACCCATTCGATAACGCTGTCCGCCGACGGGTGAAGCGCAGGCACGATGGCGAGCGGCGCCACGCCGGTCACCCGTCCGATCGCCGCTCCGCCATGAATGCGGCCCGCCGCCAGTTCCAGCGTGATCGTGAGGATGAGGCCAAGTGCCAACCCTGCACCGGCACCCATCAGCAGCAGCTTCTTGCGATGGGGGAAGACGGGATCGAGCGGCAGGCTGGCTTCATCCACCACGGTAAAGCGCTCGCCCTTGTCTTCCGCCTGAAGATTGGCGGCAACCTGCGCCTCCATCTGCTTTTCGCGGATGTCCTGATATTGCAGCGTCAGATTGTCATAGTCCCGCTCCAGATTGTTGAGCTCGTAGCTCGCCTGGGGGGCCTGCGCAGCGAGATGCTCCATCTGGGCGATGGCGTTCACCAGTTCCGCGCGCCGCTGCGCGAGCATGGCGATGCGGGTCCGGCCGGAAGCGATCTCGGCCGCGATCACCCCGCCGGATCGAGGCTCTCTCATGTCCTTCTTCTGGTTTGCAATAGCGGCGCGTGCGGCGATGACATCGGGATGCTCGTCGGAATAGGTCGCGGTCAGGGCGGCGAGGCGGTTCTGCGTCTGTCGCAGCGCATCGGCCTGCGGACTGGGCGCGGATATCAGTTCCTGGCTCCGCGCGGCCAATATGCCGTTCTGCTGCGCGATACCCTGCGTCTCGGCGTCGATCCGCGACACTTCAGCGCGCAGGCTGGAGGCCGACTGAGTGCTGAGCGCCACCTGATCGGGCAACGCCCCATTATAGCGCGCCTCTATCTCCCGCCGCCGGTTCTGAAGTTCGATCAGCCGGTCCTGGATCTCGTTCCCGCGCCGGGACAGGAAAGCCGCCGTGCCGGAGGCCTGTTCCGTTCGTAGCCGTTTGTCCTCGTCCAGGAACATGCGGGTCAGCTTTTTTGTCACGCCCTGCGCGATGACGGGATCGCGATAGGTGAAGGACAGGCTGAAGGCGATGGTCGGACCGCCCTGGCCGCTATTGGTCGCATTGCCGGTGCCGACCAACTCTACTCCAATGGCGCGGCGCATGAGATTCTGTATCTCGTCGGAGGTGAGCCGCGTGCTCTCCTTGGGATAGAGACGCATGTCGCGGACCAACTCCACGAGATTGGCGCGGCTAAGTATCTGCTGCCGGATCTTGGCGATCCGCTCATTCGCATAGGTGGTGAGCGGAGAGGCGACCATGGCGGTCGGCACTTCCTGCGAGGCGATCAGCAGGGTCGCGGTGGACTGATATTGCGCGCTGATCGTCAATATGGCGGTGATCGCGGCCAAGATACCCAGCGCTGTCGGGGTGATCAGCCACCAGCGCCTGCGAAAGGCGATGGCGAGGATTTCGGGAATGGTGATGAACGGCCCGTCGGAGCCAGTTTCGTCGGTCATCTTGCGCCCCTTTCCGGCCGGTCAGGCCGGAAGCGGCGACGGCGTGCGTCCGCCTCGCCGACCCCATCGCAACGACGCGGCAGATGCCTTTGTATGAACAGCGATTTCATCGCCTATCCCCTCAAGGTAAGCTCGCGATGACAATCGGAGTTTCGCCAGGTCGAAGCTATTCTCTGGAGTGTGTGGCGACTCCCCGGTGGGGAAATCTGCCTAATCCCGATCAGGTGACGGCCAAAGAAAACCCCGCCGGAGCAAGCTCGACGACGGGGCAAGGTTCAGGGAGGTGTCACTCTCAAGGGGAAAGAGCGACACATCCTATTTAGGTAGGATGAGACAGGTTTCAACCCCCTGTTATGGTTCGACTAAGTTGCAATCGCGCCAACCCATATCGCCCTTTGGCACGAAGGCGACGAAGCTGCCGTCGATGATCAGCGTGGCCTGAGCAGAGCGGAATTGCTCTCCCAAGGAAGAAGGCGCGCGTGCCAGGGTCAACCGATCGCCGTCCAACTGAACCTGCGCCCGCGCACCGTCGATCCGCAGCAGGAAATTGCGGCCTTCCGCGCACTGGACCTGATGATCGCCTTTCACCTCGGCAGCTGCGCTCGCGAGAGGGAACAACGCCAGCAGGGGGGCTAGCACGGGCGGCAGGAGGGGAAGACGGGCCTGCATTCATGGGCCTCACGGGTGCAAGGGGAACAAGGGGCTCAATGCCCGGCCGCCGCGCGAGTTCCTTTGCGTCATGCCGCGCTGACGCTGCCCTTCATTCAGCCGGGTCTGAACAATATTCACCACGTAGAAATCCGCGCCTGCAAACCAGACTGCCGCCGGTCTTGCGAGAAGGATATTATTAACCATCATCGACAAGGAGGCCGACTATGGAGCTGCAAGGCACCGCAACCAACGGAACCGTCTCGGCCGACGACTATGCGGACCCATCCATCGCCGACGTCATCCTGAAGCCGCGAGCCAAGGGGGAGCATCGTCCGCCCCCGATTGATCTCGATGACGCGCCCGTCACGCGGCCTTTTCTGCCCCCGCTGGAGGAATTCCAGCCCTATCTCGAGCGCATCTGGGCCAATCGCTGGCTCACCAATGCGGGGCCATTTCACCAGCAGCTGGAGGAAGAGCTCGCCGCTTATCTCGGCGTCCAGCATATCGCGCTGACTTCGAACGGCACCGCGGCGCTGCAACTGGCCTTGCAGGCGCTGGAGGTTAAGGGCGAGGTCATCACCACGCCCTTCACTTTCGTCGCGACGACGCATGCGCTGCGGTCCTGCAACCTGCGCCCCGTGTTCGTCGATATCGATCCCAGGACCGGCAATCTGGATCCGGAGATGATCGAGCGGGCGATCACCCCCGACACCTGCGCGATCATGCCGGTGCATTGCTTCGGTCATCCCTGCCGGACGGACCGCATAGCGGAAGTCGCCAGCCGGCACGGCCTGAAGGTCATCTATGACGCGGCCCACGCCTTTAACGTAAGGCAGAATGGCGAAAGCTTGTTGCGGGCAGGTGACGCAGCCTGCCTCAGCTTTCATGCGACCAAGGTATTCAACACCTTCGAGGGGGGCGCGGTCGTGTGCGCCGATGCGATGATGAAGGCGCGCATCGGGCAGCTGCGCAACTTCGGCTTCACCGACGCCTTCTCCGTCGGGATGGCGGGAACCAACGGCAAGATGAGCGAATTCCAGGCCGCCTTCGGGCTGCTTCAGCTGAAATATGCCGATGAGGCGATAACGCGACGAGCCATGATCGCGGCGCGCTATGCGGCGGGATTGCGTGCGACCGAGGGCCTCACCCTGTTCGAGGCCGAACCGGGATGGCAGCTCAATCATTCCTATTTTCCCCTGCTGCTGGCCGAGGGCCTGGCCGAGCGGCGCGCGGATCTCTGCGCCCGGCTGCTGGCCGCGGGTATTCACGCCCGCCCCTATTTCTGGCCGCTCGTCTGCGATCATGCGGTCTATCAGGACCTGCCATCCGCATCGGGGGAACTGCCCGTGGCGCGCCGCTTCGCGCGGCAGATACTGTGCTTGCCGCTCTACCCCGACCTTGCCGCTCGCCACGTCGAAACAGCGGTGGCGACCATCCGGGATTTCTGCGCGGTAGCGGAGACGTGACCGACGCAGCGCGCCCGGAAGCCGGAAGGCTCAACATCCTCCTCGTCGCGGAGAATGTCTCGCGCAATCTGAGCGGCGAGACGATCCTACCCTATTATTATCTCCAGCATTTCCTCGCGTTGGGCCACGATGTGCGCGTGATCTGCCATGAACGGGTGCGCGACCAGCTCAAGAAGGAGCTCGATTTCGCGACATTCGCGCGCTTTTCCTTCGTCAAAGACAGCCTGCTGCAAAAGCTTCTGTTCCGCATAGGCCGCGCCTTCCCGCATCGTGTGGATGACCTAGTCTTCAACCAGTTGATTCAGTTGCTGACCCAATTGCGGATGCGGCGCGTCGCGAGGGAGCAGCTGTCCCGTGAGCCGGTCGATGTCATATTTCAGCCCGCGCCGATCGCGGTCAAGGCGGTCAGCGGCATGCATCGTCTCGGCGCTCCGGTGGTCATCGGGCCTATGAGCGGCGGCATGGATCTGCCGCCCGCCTTCCGGCGCATGGACGGTCCGCTGGTGCGGCTGGCGATAGCGGGCGCGCGCGGCGCCACCGGACTGCTCCACCGCCTGATCCCGGGCAAGCGCGCCGCTGCCATGCTGCTGGTCGCGAACGAGCGGACCCGGGCTGCCCTGCCCTCCGGCATCAAGGGCTGTGTGCGCGAGGTCATGGAGAGTGCCGTCGACCTCGGCCGCTTCCTGCCACGCAGCGCAGACCCGGCGCTCAACGGTCCCATGTCCTTCATCTTCTGCGGCCGGTTCGTCGACTGGAAGGGGATTGGCTATCTGGTCCGCGCCTTCGCCCCGCTGGCGCGCGAAGGCGGCGTCAGGCTTGACCTCATCGGCGATGGCGAACTGGTCGGCGAGATCGAGCGGCTCGTCGCCGCCGAAGGCATCGGCGACAGCGTGGTCATGCATGGTCGCGTGCCGCTGGAACGCTATATGGAGATGCTTCATCACGCGGGCGCCTATGTCGCGCCGACGCTTCGCGAATGCGGCGGGATTGCGATGATGGAGGCGATGGCGACCGGCGTCCCGGTCATAGCGACGGATTGGGGCGGCGCCGCGCAATATGCCAGCCGCGATTGCGCAATCCTTGTCCCGCCGACGTCCGAAGCCGAGTTTGTCGCCGGGCTGACCGCCGCGATGCGCAGGCTGGCGGAAGATGCGGAGCTTCGCCGCCGCCTCGGCGAAGCCGGCCGTCTGCATCTGGAGCAGCAGGGGCATGACTGGGCCGTCAAGGCGCGCGACGTGGCCGAGATTTTACAGGAGGTTGCGGTACCCCGCCGCGCTTCACCGATACCCATCAACGTGGCGCAGCACGCGCCGCTCACTCAGGCTGTCTGAAAGCTGGCACCATGGAACAGATCGACAAACCCGACATCGTCTTCTACGCCCGATCCCTCTATAACGGCGGGGTCGACCGGGTTGTCTTCAACCTTGCCGAGGAATTTCTGGCGCGCGGCATACGTCCGCTGATCCTTGTCGATCGGCACAATCCCTATTCGCCCTTCAAGGACCTGGTGCCGGGGGGTGTCCCCTATGAGGTGCTGAACGCGGAGGGGATGATCGCCCGCGTCACCAAGCTGCGTGCCTTCCTGCGCAAGACGCGGCCGCAGGCTGTGATGTGCACCGGCTTCGGCTTTCCCAATCTCTGCGCCATTCTGGTGCGGTGGATCGCCGGGTTCCAGTTCCGGCTCATGCTGACGGAGCATTGCTTTCCGTCCGTGGACCATGACGCGGCCAAGCCCTGGCAGTCGCGCTACTGGTTCTTCCGGCTCGCGCACCTGCTTTATCCCTTTGCCGACAATATCGTCGCTGTGTCGAAGGGCACAGCCAATGATCTCGCCAAGGTTATCAGCATCGACCCGCGAAGCATCACCTGCATCTACAATCCCATCGTCAGCGATGCGCTGATCGAGTCGGGCAGCGAGCCGGTCGATCATCCCTGGTTCCACGACGATAGCGTACCCGTGGTCATCGCGGTCGGCCGGTTGGAGCATCAAAAGGACTTTGCGACGCTCATCACCGCCTTCGCCCGCGTCCGCAAGCAACTGCGCTGCCGCCTGATGATCCTGGGCGACGGGACGGAGCGCGACATGCTGACGGCGCTGATCGACCGGCTCGGCCTTGCGGACGATGTGGCGATGCCGGGCTTCGCGCCGAACCCCCATGCCTATACCGCGAAGGCCAGCCTGCTTGTCCTGTCCTCGCGCTTCGAAAGCCTTGCCAACGTGGTCATAGAGGCGATGGCGTTGGGCACGCCGGTCATCGCCACCGACTGCCCGTCCGGCCCCGCGGAGGCGCTCGACCACGGCCGGTTCGGAAAATTGGTGAAGGTCGGCGACGCCGACATGCTGGCGGACGCGATGCTGGAGATTTTGCAGAAGCGCCCCGCTCCTGTGCCGCAAAGCTGGCTGGAACAGTTCACCACCCGAGCCTCCGCCAGCCGCTATCTGGAGCTGCTGACACCGGCACTCAGATGATGAAACAGGATCAGCAGGCCCCGCTTGCGCAACTGACATCGCTGCGTCTATTTGCGGCGCTGCTGGTCCTCTTCTCCCACTTCCAGTTCTTCGCGCGGAGCGGCAGCCCGGCGCTTGAACGCCTCTATGACCTTGTCTTCCGGCAAGGTGCCTGTGGCGTCACCTTCTTCTTCATCCTTTCGGGCTTCATCCTCACCCACGCTTATGAGCGTGCGCTGGTGGACGAGAAGATCACCGCATCGACCTATTTCTATCGCCGGCTGGCAAGGATCTTCCCGCTTCACCTGATCGTGGGGCTGGCGTTTCTCGCCTATCTTGCTTGGCGCGCCGACGTGCCGCCACTGCGCGCAGTGATGCTCAATCTGACGCTGCTGCATAGCTGGTTTCCCGACCCGATCGTCCATTATTCGCTGAACGGTCCGTCCTGGAGCCTTTCGGACGAGCTGTTCTTCTACGCATTATTCCCATGGCTGGTGAGGCTGTCCCAAGCGACGCTGCTGCGCTTTTTCTGCATCGGCACCGCCTTGATCATAGCGGCCAGCGGCATCGCGGCGGCGCGCATCGACGGCTATTCGCCGTTCGCCGACTGGCTGTTCTACGCCTTCCCGCCCACGCGCCTCTTCGAGTTCGTGGCGGGCATCCTGCTCTGCCGCGCGTGGCGAGCCGGAACCGGGCGCAGATGGGCGAGCAGCGGGACCGAGGCGCTGCTGGTCATGACGGTGCTTGCGACAATGGTCGCGGTGGAGTGGTTCGCGCTGCCGCTGGTGTTGCGGTACCAGCTGGCCTTCCTGCCCCCAATGGCGGCGCTCATCTTGATCTTCGCCCATGGCGAGGGCGCGCTCTCGCGTCTGCTGCGTCATCCCAGCCTGCAATTGATGGGCGAGGCGTCCTTTGCACTCTATCTCATCCATCGGCCGTTGATCACATTCATGGAGCGCTGGGCGGGGCACGGGGCGGCAAGCGATCTGGCGCTAGGAGCCGCCATGCTCTCGCTCTCGCTTGTCGGCGCGCTATTCGCCTTTGTTCTGCTGGATCAGCCGGTGCAGCATTGGCTCCGGCGGCGGGAAAGGCGCGTTCCCGGACAGACAAGGCTAGTTCAGCCGTAAGTTTCAGCCACAAGTGCTCCTGCGCAGCAGGAGTCCAGACCTGCCGCTGGGACTGAGTTCCTGCCTTCGCAGGGACACGCACCTCTCGGAAATTTAGCCGCCAAGCCGCTCCAGAAGCCGCGCGACGATCGCCTTCCTCTCTTCGTCGCCCCCTTCGCGCACGACATGCTCGCCTTGTTCTGCCAGATCGCCCAGTTCCGCCTCCCCGAACATGGCAGCGCTGCCGGCTAGTTTGTGAAGCAGGCCTGCCGCAGCGTCGCGGTCCGACGCCGCCGGTTGGTCAACCTCCGCCAGGCGCCTGAGCGCCGCCCCCACCTCCTGCTTTCGCTCCTCATAGCGCTGGCGCAGGCTGGCGCTGATGTCCGGCTCCTCCGGGACTTCCCGCGTCGGCGGGACGGCGATCCACGCCGCCAGTGCATTTTTGAGGTCGTTGAAGCGGATGGGCTTGGGAAGATGCGCCTGCATGCCGGCCGCGACGGAACGATGCTGGTCGTCGCCAAAGGCGTTGGCCGTCAGGGCGAGGATCGGCAGCTCGTCGGGCGCGATACCCGCCTGGCGGATCTCCCGCGCCGCGTCGAGCCCGCCCATCACCGGCATTTGCAGGTCCATGAGCACCAGCTGAAACGGCTGGCCCCTCGTCCGGGCGCGCACGGCCTGGTCGACCGCTTCCCGCCCGTTCGAAGCGAGTACGGTCCGGCAGCCAAGCCTGTCGAGCATCGTCAGGATCAGCTGTTGGTTGATGTCATGATCCTCCGCCACGAGAATGCGCGCGTTTTGGAATGTGCCGCGCTGACCCGCGTCCCCCACCTCGCGCCGGAAGGACAGCGGGGCGGCCGCCGGACGGAAGGGCAGCGAAAGGGTGAAGCAACTGCCTTCGCCCGGCACGCTTTCCAGCCTGATTTCGCCATCCATCAACACGGCCAGTTGCGCGCTGATCGACAGGCCAAGGCCGGTGCCGCCATGGCGGGCGACAACCGATCCGTCCGCCTGCGCATATTCATCGAATATCGCCTTCTGTCGTTCGGGCGGGATGCCGGGGCCGCTGTCCGCGACGGCGATCATCAGCCTGTCCTGCTCCAGCCTCGCGCGCAGGGTGACATGGCCGCGCCCGGTGAACTTCACCGCATTGCCGAGCAGGTTCAGGATGATCTGACGCACGCGCAGCCCATCCCCCATGACCAGCGGCGGCAGATCGGCCGAAAAATCCCGGCCAAGGTCGAGCCCCTTCTGCTCCGCCACGGGCCGGACCAGATTGAGGCAGGCTTCCATCGCATGGACAAGGTCGAATGGCTCGTCGGCAATCTCCATCTGCCCCGCCTCGACCTTGGACAGGTCGAGAATGTTGTTCAGCAGGTGCATCATAGCACGGCCTGAGTCGGCGATCATCCGCGCCTGATGACGCTGCTGCGCGGTGAGATCGCTGTCGAGCAGCAGGTCCGCAAAGCCCAGTATGCCGTTCATCGGCGTGCGGATCTCATGGCTCATATTGGCGAGGAAAACGGACTTGGCTGCGCTTGCCAGCTGTGCCGCCCGCCGAGTCGACACGTCCTCCACCACGGCGACGAAGAAATCCGGCGCGCCTTCGGCATCACGCACCAGCGAGACGGTGAGGTTGATCCAGATCGCCACGCCGTCCTTGCGCAGATAGCGTTTCTCGATCGCATAGGACGCGCTTTCGCCGCTCAGCAGCTTCTCCACCTCCGCCAGGTCGCGATAGATGTCGGCGGGATGAGTGATCTGCCGATAATGCATCCCCATCAGTTCGTCGCGGCTGTATCCGGCGATCTCGCAGAAGCGGCCATTGACCTGAAGAAAGCGCCCGTCCGGAGAAGCGTGGGCCAGACCCACCGCCGCCTGTTCGAAGGTCGCGGCAAAGCGCCGGGACATTTCGGTATGAGCGGCGTTGACCAGGCCGGTGATGATGGGTCCGGCGGTCAGCCGGGCGATGTCGAAATCCGCTTTGGAAAATGCCGCGACCTGATCGGAATAGACTTTCAGCACGCCTGCCGTCTGCCCATGATAGGGTAGCGGCACCAGCATCATGGACCGCAGTTCGATGCTGCGGCAGGCGGCCCGATCCACGCGCGGGTCGGTTTCGCTGTCCTCGCAGATTTGCGGCTCGCCCGACGCGACGCAGGCGCCCGACAGGCTGCCGTTCAGCTTGAGGCGCAGCCCGACCTGGTGCGCCGCCAGCCCGCTGGCGGCCCGGTACACGACTTCGTCGCCCTCCCGAATTTCCACGATCGCGCCGGTGGCATAGGGCATGATGCGCAGAGCGCGCTGAGTAACTTCCCTGATGATATGTTCGAAATCCGCGCCGCTCTCCGCCACGGCCTGTTGCAGCGCCAGCATCTCGCCAACCCATTCGGACGCGTCGCGGCAGTTCATTTCGTCTCTCCCTCTGGCATCCAGCCATGGACACGGAAGCCGGCGAAACGCGGCCAACCCTGCAGCAGCGGGGCGATGGCCCGCTCCACTGCTGCCGCACGATCCGGCGACCCGTGAAAGCTGACGCGGGCGGGACTGGTAACCTGCTCCCCCGCCATTGCGAACATGACCTCTCCCTCCCCTGCTTCCCGCGCATTCGTAAGCAGGACCGTGCCCGTCGCGCCCAGCCGAAGCGTGCCCCGGCCCGCGCGCTGGTAGGTGCGGGTGACTTCCGTCGCGACAGGCCCGCTTTCTATCGCGATGCGGATCGGCCTTGCGTACGCCGCGAACCAGGGTTCCACCGCATCCAGGATGAGTTGCGGATCGGTGCGGTAAGCCATGATGACGATCTCCGCGATCGCGCCCTCCGCACGGGAAAGCGCCTCCCTCCCCCCCGGATCCTTCGTCATCCACCAGGGAACGTCCACCGCCACGGGCTGGCCCCATGCGGCTGAAATCGCGTGTATGGCGGTCACCCAGCCTGCCCAACCGCCGCCAGGGTCAGCGCCCGAACTGGCAAGCGTGTAGGGCTCTATATCCAGTTCCAGCATGGGGAGACGGACAAGATTGGCCTCGCACCAGCGGCGCCATCGGGCGAATTGTGGCAGGGCATGATCGAGGCCCCCCGGCGTCGCGTAAGCAGGCGCGCCCTCGACGAAGCGGAAGCGGATCCCCCGCTCAGCCAGCGCCGCGATCAGGGCTTGTACGGCGGCGTCCGGCTCAGCCGGCAACTGTATCGCAAGCTCGTTCCAGCCGGCGTCGGCGGCCCGACGGGCGAAAGCTGCGGGGTCGGTGCGCCAGGCCGCATCGCTCCACACCCATGTGCCGCGCGAATGGATCGCATCGCTTTTCAACGGCTCGATCATGACCGAATGCAGACGCCCCGATGCAGCCTCGGGCGGGCAGGCGATCACCAGAGAGGGCGCTGCGAGCGGCTCATAGGGAAGACGCATCACGCCCTGTCCCAGCATTACCTCTGGACGGTGCTTGCCGTCTGTTCCGCTCAGCACCACGCTCATGGGCAACGGCTGCCTGCTGGCCCCGTCCACGCGCCACTCGCCCCGATAAATGAGGGGAAAGCGCCTGCCCGGCCATGACAGCACCACACCCGCCGGAGCTTTCCCCGGACGGCAGCGGAGCGTGATGCCCTCGCCTGTGCGTTCGACCGCAATCCGCTCCTCGACACCGAAGGGGCGAATGTCGGCGAGCGGCAGCAGATTGCCCGCCAAGGGGATCAGCGCCGGCCCCGGCGCGGCGGTGGGCAACTCAGGGGCAAGGGCGGATGGCTTGAAATGCCCATCTTCCAGCACGCCCGAAAGGATCAGCCGGTCGGCATCACGCCATTCGGGCATCGCGGGTCCTTTCCACAGGATCGGTTCCTCGACAGGTGCAGCGCCAGCGGCGGCGGCCCAGGCGGCCACGACGATCCCGACCGCCGGACCTCGCCTCATGCGCGCGTGAAACCGGCACGGCCCGCACTCGCCCAGCGAACGTCCTTCTTCACGAACCGCCACACGCCATAGAGGCGAAACGCCAGATTGGCCTGACGATAGCCCAGATTCTCGACAATGGCGGCGATGCCCAGCATGAGCAGGTCCTTCGCCTTGGGCGTGCGCCGCAACTGCACCTCCTCCAGCGCCAAGGTGGCAAGGCTGAGTGCGGTACCGAACAGCACGGTGAGCGAGAAGAAGGCGAGCACGACGATGCCGGACTCCACCCCCATGAAATAGAGTATGGGGATGAGCAGATAGCCGAAAAGCTCGCAGGGCGGACCCAGCACATCCTCTATGATGAGCAGGGGCAGGCCGACCATGCCGATCCTGCCATAGCGAGGCCGCAACAGCATCGGCGAATGGCGGCCGATCGTCTCCAGCGCGCCCTGCTGCCACCTTGCCCGCTGGTTGCGCAGCCCGGTCCATGTGGCGGGAGCATCGGTCCAGCAGATGATCTCCGGCAAGAAATCGACGCGATACGGGCGTCCCTCTTCCCGCATGCGACGGTGGATGCGGGTCACGATCTCCAGATCCTCGCCCACCGTGTCATGCCGATAGCCGCCGATGTCGACCAGCACCGCGCGGCGAAACATGCCGAACGCGCCCGATATCAGCATCAGCATGCCAAGCCGCGCATTCGCCATCCGGGCCGTCAGGAACGCGCGCAGATATTCAAGGATCTGGAAGCGCGCCAGCCATTGTCCCGGCAACCTTATCTCACGGACGTGCCCGCCGTTGACGATCGAGCCATTGGCGATGCGGATCGCGCCGCCCACCGCCATCAGCCGCCCATCATCAGCCATGAAGGGCTCCGCCGCGCGCAGCAGGCCGTCAGGCTCGATGATGGAATCGGCATCGATGACACAGACCAATGGCGCCGCCGCGAAGCCCAGGCCGGCATTGACCGCGTCGGCCTTTCGCCCGTTCTGCTTGTCGATCAGGATCAGATTGGGATAGCGCGCCGATCCGTAAACGCCCAATATCCGCGTCCTTTGCAGGTCCGCCAGTTGCTCCCGCTCGATCGGGCGCATGTCGAATTCGTCGATGACGGTTTGCAGGGTGCCGTCGCTCGATCCGTCATTGACCAGGATCACCTCATGATCGGGATATTCGAGCGCCAGCAACGCACGGACGCTGTCCGCGATCGAAAGTTCCTCATTGAAGCAGGGCGCGATGACCGAAACCGGCAGGGCAAGATCGGCATAGCGCGTCCAGAGATCATAGGATCGCCGGGCGGGGCGGATACGCGTCGCAAAGATGCGGGCGGCAAGGATCAGCTGGATCGTTGACACCAGATTGCGGATCGTCACGACCAGAAAACAGAGCAGCCCGATCGCGATCAGCGTGGTGACGCCGATATCGGACAGCATGTTGAGCAGCGCCTGTCCCGTCACGGCGTCGCCGCCAGCAGCTGCTCGGCCTGTTGCGCGCGCAGGCGCACCCAAGGCGACGGATCGGCCCGCAACGCGCGGATGGGCTCCAGCCCCTCGGCGATGCCGATGGAGACGCAGGCGGTGATCGCACGGGAACGAACCGGCGGCACCGGATCATTCAGCATCGGCAATATCCAGCGCGCGCTGTCCGGATGCCCGAGGCGCGCGGCGGCGTTGATCGACGCAAGCCGGACAGGCGGGTTCGGGTCCGTCGATGCCTCCGCCAATATCCTCAGCGTCGAATAATCCTCCGTCCAGCCCAGCGCCTCAACCGCGAGCGCCTTTATGGCCGGTCGCAGCGGCATCCCCGCCAGCGCGACCAACTGCTCCGGCCCGTTGCGCGCGAGCAGGCTGAACAGGGCGCGGTGCAGCGGCGTGATCTGCTGCTCCTCCAGCGCCAAGTCGGAAATCAGCGAGCGCGGATCTGGCAGCGCGTCGAGGCGCGCCAGCCAGCCGGCCGCTTCCAGCCGAACCTCCAACGACTTCGCCCGATGCAGGGCTTCGCGCAGTGTTTCGACCGCGCGCTCGCCGCCGACGCTGCCAAGCAGCCGGATAGCCTCCACCTGTTCGCGCGGCCCCGCCTTCTTTACCGCGCGCATGGCGTCGTCCAGAAGCCCTTCGCGTTCGGCAAAGGCGATGAGCCGTGCCTGATCCTCCCCCCGCACGAGTTGGATCATGCGGCTGACCGCCTTCAGCTTGTCGCGGACCTTCGCGCGGGTGAAGACGGGGCGCGCCTCTCCATCCTGGAGATGGCCCATGATCTCGCGCGTCAGGGCAAGCATCAGGTCGGCACGGCTTCGGCGGCCTTTTTCCAGCCGATCGCGCCGCATCACGATGAACAGCAGCGCCGCCGCCATGAACAGCGCGCCGAAAACGCATATCAGCACCGCGATCCGCGCGACATGATCGGCGATGGGCATCTGCTCCATCGCTCAGAAACGGAATTGGAGGCCGAGCGACCCGCCCTTGCGGGTATAGCTGCTCTCTCGCCGGTCGCGATCGATCCCGGCGCGCAGCGTCACGCGCTTCGACAGCGGGAGCGCGCCGCCGAGGAACCAGGAATTGACCTGGCGCGTGATGCCGGCTTCGGTATCAGGATAGGTCGCGGCGCCCGCATAGACCAGCGCGCCGCCCGCAAATTCCTTGTCGATACGGCCCGACACGCCGGCACGGTGCGTGCCCTCCTCATCCCACAGGTTGATCATCCGCACGGTGGCGCTCAGCGCGCGGCTGCGATCGTTCAGCCGCATGCCGGGCTGGAATATGGTGATCGATGCGTCGCGATATTCAGCATGCCGAAGATCGGCGACCAGAGTGACGACGGAGGTCAGGTCACCCTCCAGCCCGCCGCCAACGCTCCATTTCTCGCGAAAATCCGCGTCTGGCGTAGCGGCGACCGTCGCATAGCCGCGCCAGGCGGAGGAGAAACGATGATCAACCCTTGCCTGCAGCCGGGTGTCGACGGCCGTCTTGCGATCCTCCCGGTCCGCCTCCAGCGAGAAGCTGGTCGATCGTCCGAGCGGGCCGAAGACGGCCAGTGAGGTTTCCGACCATGTCCGGTCAGCGCCGCTCTCGAGGGATACATCCGAGAGCCGCTGGTTCACCGCTACGCCGAAGCCAGCCCCACTCGGCCTGTCGGGCGAGGGTGAAGCGGTCAACTGGGAGAGGATTTGCCCGGCTTCGGCATTGGAAGCATCCCGGGACTTGACCGCATTCACCTCGCGAGAGGCGGATGACCTGTCACCTGACCAAAGATAGGTGCGCGCCAGGGCGAGCCGAATGTCGAGATCGTCGGGTGCGATTGCCTTCGCCCGCTGCAATGTCGCTATGGACTGGCGGTAACGTCCGTTAAAGGCATAGGCCGCCCCCAGCCGCCGCAAAATGTCGGCATCGCCGGGAAAGCGGTCCGCTGCCCGCTCCAGAAGCGCCACAGCGGCCTTGCTGTCCTTTCGCGCGAGCGCCGCCTCCGCCTCGCGGACCAACTGCTCGCGGGACATGGAAACGGCGGCTGCAGGCGCGGCAGCGATGATCGCGATCAGCGACACGCTCACTCCACCCGCGCGCGGGTACGCAGGATGGAATTGACGCGCACGACCAGTTCGTCGGGAATGAAAGGCTTGGTGAGGTAATCCCGCGCGCCGCCATTCAGGGCGGCCAAGACATCGCTCGACGCCTTGCGCGCCGTCAGCATCACCACGGGCAGCTCCGGCTGCTCCTCGCTCAGGCTTCGCAGCACGTCCAGCCCGGACATCACGGGCATCATGGCATCCAGCACGACGAGTTCATATCTGTGCTGCCGGGCGAGGGCCAGCGCGGACGCGCCGTCACCCGAAATCGTCACCCGATGACCCGCCCCTTCCAGCTTGAAGCGCACCAGTTCGGCCAGCAGTTCGTCATCGTCGGCAATCAGGATATCCGCCACGCGCCCTTCCTCTTCGATTTACCTCGTCTTCTACGTCAACCATCTAAAAAGACTGAAAAACTTTCCAGTTCAACGCGGCTTGGCGGCTTTTCAGGGCGGCTCGCCGTCGGCGAGTATCGCTGGCAGAGGTTAACGAACGACAAAAAGCCGCTCTGCAAGTCGACCTTGCGGGGCAGCGCTGCGACCAAAAGCTGCAAGCGGCGTTTCAGCCTCGAAGGACTTCGGGTGATGGAATTTCGCCTTTAGGAGAGAGCCATGCGAAAATGAAAGCTTCTCCTTGCCCGCCCGTGGCATAATGTCGTCATGGTTGCCGCGAACGTTCATCCGCCCCAAGGTGCCGCCGCTGACTGGACAGTTCCGCAGCGCTGGAGCGACTATACGCCCGCAGAACATGCGATGTGGGACCGGCTGTTCAACCGCCAGGCGCAGATGCTGCCCGGCCGAGCGGTAACGGAATTTATCGACGGTCTTGACGTCCTGAAAATGACGCGCCCCGGCATCCCTGATTTCGAAGAACTGTCCGATCGCCTGATGACGCGCACCGGGTGGCAGGTCGTCGCGGTGCCCGGACTCGTGCCCGACGAGCTGTTCTTCGAGCATCTCGCCAACCGGCGCTTCGTCGCCGGCCGCTTCATCCGCAACGCCGATCACGTCGATTATCTGGAAGAGCCCGATGTTTTTCACGACATTTTCGGCCATGTCCCCCTGCTCGCCAACCCGGTGTTCGCCGATTATATGCAGGCCTATGGCCAGGGCGGGCTGCGCGCCGCCAGCCTCGGTGCGATCGACAATCTCGCGCGGCTTTACTGGTACACGGTCGAGTTCGGACTGATCCGCCAAGAGGGCAAGCTGCGGCTCTATGGCGCGGGCATCGTTTCCTCCTATGGAGAGTCGATCTTTGCGCTCGACGATCCATCGCCCAATCGCATCGGCTTTGACCTGCAGCGGATCATGCGTACCCGCTACCGGATCGATGATTATCAGCAGAGCTATTTCGTTATCGACAGCTTCGAGGAGCTTGTGAAGCAGACGCTCGAAGCCGATCTGGCGCCGCTTTACCGGCAATTGAAGCAGGCGGTCGAACTCGACCCGGTCACCGTTCTGCCGGACGATCGCGTCTTCTATCGCGGGACGCAGGCCTATGCCCAAGCGAAGCTTGCACAAGGATAAGAATGGAGAGGATGAGATGGCGGAACGCGACGATAACCCCCTTGGCCTTAACGGCTTCGAATTTGTCGAGTTCACCTCGCCCGACCCGCAAGCGATGGGCGCGCAGTTCGAACAGCTTGGCTTCGTGCCTAGTCACCGCCATCCAACCAAGAATATCACCCGCTACAAGCAGGGCCGCATCAACCTGATGCTCAACCGCGACGATGCTGGCCGCGTCGCCGCCTTCCGCGGGGAGCACGGCCCCTCGGCGAGCGCGATGGCCTTCCGGGTTGCCGACCCGCAGGCCGCGATGGCATGGGCATTGGACCACGGCGCCAAGCGGACGGACGAGGATGACACAGTCATTCAGGGGATCGGCGGCTCCTACCTCTATTTCATCCGGGACGGCGAAGACCTGTATGCCGACTGGGCCGAGTTCCCGGGGTGGCGTGAGGCGGAGGCGCGTAACAATGTCGGGCTCGACCTGCTCGACCATCTCACGCACAATGTCCGCCGCGGCCACATGCGGGTGTGGAGCCAATTCTACCGCACGCTCTTCGGCTTCGAGGAGCAGAAATATTTCGACATCAAGGGTAAGGCGACCGGCCTTTTCAGCCAGGCGATGATCGCGCCGGATCACGCGATCCGGATCCCGCTGAACGAAAGCCAGGACGAAAACAGCCAGATCGAGGAGTTCATCCGCCAATATCGTGGCGAGGGCATCCAGCATCTCGCGCTGACCACCGGCGACATCTATCGAACGGTGGAACGGCTTCGCGCGCGCGGCGTCCGGCTGCAGGACACGCCGGAAACCTATTATGAGTTGGTCGAAAAGCGGGTTCCCGGACATGGCGAGGACTTGGAAAGGCTGAAGAAGAACCGCATCCTGATCGACGGCAATGTCGATGATGAGGGCATATTGCTCCAGATTTTCACCGAGAATATGTTCGGGCCGATCTTCTTCGAGATCATCCAGCGCAAGGGGAATGAAGGCTTCGGCAACGGCAATTTCCAGGCCTTGTTCGAAAGCATCGAACTGGATCAGATCCGGCGCGGCGTCGTCAACGTCGAGCAGTGAGGTGGCGATGAGCAAGGGCGATCATCGGGTCCTGACAGGCTTCGGCAACCATCACGCGAGTGAGGCTGCTGCCGGTGCCTTGCCCGTCGGGCGCAACTCCCCGCAGCAGGTGCCCTACGGCCTTTACGCCGAGCAGTTTTCCGCCACCGCCTTCACCGCCCCGCGTCACGAAAATCAGCGCAGCTGGTTCTACCGACTGCGGCCCACTGCAGACCATCCGCCCTATCGCCCTTATGCGCGGGAGAGCCGGCTGCGGTCCGCTCCCTTCGGCGAACGTCCCGCATCGCCCAACAGACTGCGCTGGAACCCGCTGCAGATGCCGACAGAGGCGACCGACTTCGTTGACGGCCTCGTCAGCTATGCCGGGAACGGCGATGTGGCTGCAGGCTTCGGGTGCGCCGTCCATCTCTACGCCGCCAACCGGTCGATGACGGATCGCGCCTTCTTCTCGGCCGATGGCGAGTTGTTGATCGTCCCCCAGAGCGGGAGGCTGCGGATTGTCACAGAACAGGGGGTGCTGATCGTCCCGCCGCTGCACATCGCGCTCATTCCACGCGGCATCCGCATTCGCGCCGAACTGCTGGACGGGGCCGCGCGGGGCTATGTCTGCGAGAATTACGGCGCGCCTTTCCGCTTACCCGATCTCGGCCCGATCGGCGCCAACGGGCTTGCCAATCCGCGCGACTTCGAGGCGCCGGCCGCTTCCTATGAGGATGTTGAGCGGCCTTGCGAGCTGATCCAGAAATTTCAGGGCCAGCTATGGGCGACGATGGTGCCGCAAAGCCCGTTCGACGTGGTGGCGTGGCATGGCAATATCAGCCCCTACCGCTACGATCTTTCGAGATTCAACGTCATCAACACCGTAAGCTTCGACCATCCCGACCCGTCCATCTTCACGGTGCTGACCAGTCCGAGCGATCGCACCGGCGTCGCCAATGTCGATTTCGTCGTCTTCCCGCCGCGCTGGATGGTGGCGGAGGACACTTTCCGCCCGCCCTGGTTCCACCGCAACGTGATGAGCGAATTCATGGGACTGGTGCAGGGCGAATATGACGCAAAGGCGGGCGGCTTCCTCCCGGGCGGAGCATCGCTGCACAACTGCATGGCGAGTCATGGGCCGGATGTGGACAGCTACCGCAGGGCAGTCAGCGCTGAACTGAACCCGCAGAAGATCGAGGGAAGCATGGCCTTCATGTTCGAAAGCCGATACGCTTTCCGTCCCACGGAATGGGCGATGGAAACGTCGCTGTTGCAGAGCGACTATGATGCATGCTGGAGCGGCTTTCGGAAGGCCGAGCTGCCCGGCATCGAAGGGCGCGGCGCATGAACTGGTGGCAGACCGACGAAACGCATGATCCGTCCCGGAAAAGCTGGGTGGAAAGCGCCGAACGCCATCGCGATTTCCCGATCCAGAATCTGCCACTGGGGCTATTCTCTCCACCCGGAGAGCCCGCGCGCATCGGGGTGGCGATTGGTGACATGATCCTGGATCTGCGTGCCTGTGCCGAGCGCGGACTTCTTGACGGAATTGTCGCGGCGGCCTGCCAGGAAGAAACTGTCAATCGCCTGCTAGCGCTACCATCGGTCAGCAGACGTCACCTGCGCAGGCGGGTCAGCGCCCTCTTGTCCGACCCGGCGGAGAGGAAAGCGATGGAAGGGTTGTTGTTCCCCGCAGCCCAATGCTCGCTGCATGTTCCTGCTCGGATCGGCGATTATACGGACTTCTACGTCGGCATCCATCACGCAACCAATATCGGCCGGCAGTTTCGCCCCGACAATCCGCTTCTCCCCAATTATAAATATGTGCCGATCGGTTATCATGGCCGCGCCTCCTCCATCCGCTCGTCCGGCGTTCCGGTTCGCCGCCCGGTGGGGCAGCGCAAGCCCCCCGATGCGGAAGCACCGCTCTTCGGCCCAACGACGCGGCTCGACCATGAGCTGGAGCTGGGCGTTTGGATCGGTCCGGGAAACGAACTCGGCGCTCCCATCCCGATCGGGCAAGCGGCGGAGCATGTGGCGGGCTTCTGCCTCCTCAACGATTGGTCCGCCCGCGATTTTCAGGCTTGGGAATATCAGCCGCTGGGGCCATTCCTCGCCAAGAGCTTTCACTCCACCATCTCACCCTGGATCGTCACGGCGGAGGCCATGGCGCCCTTCCGCTTGGCTCAGCCTCCGCGGCCCGGAGGCGATCCGCAGCCGCTGCCCTATCTACTGGATGAGGCGGACCAGGCGCATGGCGCGCTGGGGCTGACGCTCGAAGCCTTCCTGCTCACCGAACGCATGACGAAGGAAGGGGCGGCTCCGTTCCGACTGAGCACCGGGTCAACCGCGGCGATGTATTGGACTGTGCATCAGATCGTCGCCCATCATGCCTCCAACGGCTGCAACCTCTCACCCGGTGATCTGTTGGGAACGGGCACGATCTCGGCCCCGACGCGTGAAGGGGTGGGCAGCATGATCGAGCTGACTGCGGGGGGCAAAGAGCCCATTGTCCTGCCGAATGGCGAAACCCGCAGCTTCCTGGAGGACGGCGACGAGATCATCTTGCGCGCCACCGCATCCGCGCCGGGTTTTGTCTCCATTGGCTTTGGAGAATGCCGGGCCAAGCTAAGGCCAGCCTTATGAGCGACATCCTGCTGCACGGATATTGGCGTTCTTCAGCGGCTTACCGGGTACGCATCGCACTTCATCTGAAGGGTATCGAGTATCGGCAGGTGAGCCACGACCTGCGCGCCGGCGAGCAGCAGGCGGCGGAGTATCGCGCGATAGCGCCGCACGGGCTTGTGCCCGCGCTTCAGTCCGGCGACGCGGTGCTGATCGAAAGCCCAGCGATTCTGGAATGGATGGAGGAGCGGTGGCCAGCCCCGCCCCTTTTCCCCGCCGATCCCAACGATCGGGCGCTCGTCCGGGCAATGGCCGCGATCATCGGCTGCGACGTGCATCCGCTCAACAATCTGCGTGTTCTGAACGCGCTTAGATCCGATTTCGCCGCGGACAAGGATCAGGTGAAGGCTTGGGCGCAGCGCTGGATCGCGGCGGGCTTCACGGCGCTGGAGCAGATGGTCGAGCGCCATGGCGGACGCTACGCTTTCGGCGACGAGCCGGGCATGGCGGATGTCTATATCGTGCCGCAAATCTACAATGCGCGCCGTTTTTCGGCCGACCTGACCCCATTCCCGCATTTGGTCGGGGCAGGCGATCGGGCAGCGCATCTCCCGGCCTTCCAGGCTGCCCATCCCGATCGGCAGCCCGATGCATCCCACTGAGCAGACCTGCCTCTCGCAGGAAGATTGATCTGGTTTAGGGACGTGCCTGAGCCTCATCGCTAACAACGATGACCACACATGTCACAAGGTCCCATGAAGAGCGCATCCGGATTGCTGGAAGACAAATGGACTGCGCTGTTCGCGGCGTCGGAGGCGCTCGCCCGCGCGCGGTCGCTGGACGATGTGGTGGAGACGGTGAGGGCAGCCGCCCGCAGCGTCACCGGCGCGGAAGGCATCACCTTCGTCACCTGCGAGGGCGATGAATGCCATTATGTGGCCGAGGATGCGATCGACCCGCTGTGGGAGGGCAAGCGCTTCAGGCTGTCCGAGTGCGTCTCAGGCTGGGTGATGCGTCACCAGGAGGCCGCCATCATCCCGGACGTCTTCGCCGATGATCGCGTGCCCCACGACCTCTACCGCGCCACCTTCGTGCGGAGCATGGCGATGATGCCGGTGCGCGCCTCCTCGGTGGAGGCGGCAATCGGCGCCTATTGGCAGGAGGCGGGGGGTCCGGATCCGCAGTCGGTCGACCTTCTCTCGAAGCTGGCCCGCTTCGCCGGGGCCGCAATCAACAACGTCGATTTGCAGAACTCGCTGGAGATCCTCAATCGCACCGGCGCGGCAGTCGCGGCCGAGCGCGATCTCGACAGGACGGTGCAACTCATCACCGACGCGGGCGTCGAATTGACTGGCGCGGAGTTCGGCGCCTTCTTCTACAATCTGGTCGACGAGCAGGGCGAAAGCTACATGCTTTACAGCCTGTCGGGCGTGCCGCGCGAAGCCTTCTCCCGCTTTCCCATGCCGCGCAACACGGCGGTGTTCGCGCCAACCTTCGATGGCGAAGGGGTGGTACGGTCCGACAATATCCGGCTTGATCCGCGCTATGGCCATAATGACCCCCATCGCGGCATGCCGGAAGGGCATCTGCCGGTGACCAGCTATCTTGCGGTTCCGGTGATTTCGCAGACCGGCGAGGTGCATGGCGGCCTGTTCTTCGGCCACCATCGCGAAGGCCGCTTCAGCGCAGAGCATGAACGTATCGTCCAGGGCATCGCCGGCCACGCTGCCATCGCCATCGACAATGCCCGGCTCAACCAGCGGTCGGAGCGCGAGATCGACGCCCGCCGCGCCGCCGAGAACGGCCTGCGGGAAAGCAATGATCGTTTCCGGGCGGCAGTCGATGCGGTTCAGGGCGTGCTGTGGACCAACACGCCCGAAGGCCGAATGGAGGGCGAGCAACCCGGCTGGACGGCGCTGACCGGCCAGACGAAAGAGGAATATTCCGGCTATGGCTGGTCGGCGTGCGTCCATCCTGACGATGCGCAGGGTACCATAAAGGCGTGGGAAGAGGCGGTGAGACACCGCTCCCCCTTCCTGTTCGAACATAGGCTGCGGCGCGCGGATGGTGCCTGGCGCCACTATAGCATCAGGGCAATGCCGGTCTTCGGCGCAGACGGCCGGCTGGAACAATGGGTCGGCGTCCACACCGACATTACCGAGCAGCGCATCGTCGAGGGGAAGCTACGCGAACTCAACGCAACGCTTGAGCAGCGGATCGAAGCGCGCGCGAGTGAAATCACGGCCGCGTTCGAAAGCCTGCGGGAGAGCGAGCGACGGTTCCGCATCCTCGTCGATGGCGTCAGCGACTATGCGATCTACATGCTCGATCCGTCGGGAATCATCACCAACTGGAATGCGGGCGCGGAGCGGATCAAGGGCTATAGCGCCGAAGAGATTATCGGCCAGCACTTCTCCCGCTTCTATACCGAAACCGACCGGGACGCCGGCAAGCCCGCCCAGGCGCTCGAGATGGCTTCGCGGACGGGCAAGTTCGAATCCGAAGGCTGGCGCGTTCGCAAGGACGGCACCGAATTCTGGGCCAGCGCCGTGCTCGATGCGATCCGCGACGATGCGGGCGAACTGGTGGGCTTTGCCAAGATCACCCGCGATCTCACGGAAAAACGGGCAGTCGAGGAACAGCTGCGCCAGTCGCAGAAGATGGAGGCAGTGGGCCAGCTGACCGGCGGGATCGCCCACGACTTCAACAACCTGCTGACGATCATCACCGGCAATATCGACATGGCGGCGCGTTGGCTGTCGGACACGGACACCAGTCCGCGCGTCCGCCGATCGATTGACAACGCGATGCGCGGCGCGGAACGGGCGGCGGCGCTCACCCAGCGCCTGCTCGCCTTCTCCCGCCGCCAGCCTCTGTCGCCCAAGCCGCTTGAACTGGACAAGCTGGTGACCGGCATGGCCGAGCTATTGCGGCGGTCGCTGGGCGAACTCGTGCGGTTGGAGATCGTTACCAGCCCGGGCCTCTGGACCGTCGAGGCCGATCCCAACGAAATCGAAAGTGCCCTCATCAACCTCGCGGTCAATGCCCGCGACGCCATGCCCAGTGGGGGCACGTTGACGATCGAGACAGCCAACGCCCATCTCGACGCCACCTATGGCGTGGCACATAATGAGGTGCCCCCAGGCAACTATGTGATGGTGGCGGTGAGCGATACCGGACACGGCATGCCGAAGGACGTACTGGGCCGGGTGTTCGAACCCTTTTTCACGACCAAGGAAATCGGGCGGGGCACCGGTCTTGGCCTCAGCCAGGTCTATGGCTTCGTCAAACAGTCGGGCGGCCACGTAAACGTTTATTCGGAAGAGGGGCTGGGCACCACGGTCAAGCTCTACCTGCCGCGTTACACCGGCGAGGCGATTGGAGAACCCGACAGGGAGAGCGGCGTCGCCCAACGCAGCAGCGGAGGCGAGGTCATCCTGGTTGTCGAGGATGACGAGGATGTGCGATCTTATTCCGCCGAGTGCCTGCGCGACCTTGGCTACCAGGTTGCCGAGGCGGTCGATGGAGCCGCGGCGCTCCGCCTGCTCGAACAACCCAACATGCGGGTGGACCTTCTCTTCACGGACGTGGTCATGCCCGGAATGTCCGGCAAGGACCTGTGCGCCGCCGCGCGCGCTCTGCGGCCCGACCTCAAGGTTCTCTATACCAGCGGCTATACGCGCGACTCCATCGTTCACGGCGGTCGACTGGACCCGGGCGTGGAATTGCTGCCCAAACCCTTCAGCTTCGAAGCGCTGGCCGAGCGGGTGCAGGCGTTGCTGGACGGCGGATCGGGCAAATGCCTGCTGCTCATCGACAGCGATCCCAATGTCCGTATCCTTGCCAGCGAAGCGCTGACAATGGCGGGCTATCGAACCGACGCGGCAGCTGACGAGGAGGAAGCGGCCGACAGGATCGCGGCGGCGCAAGGCCGCTATCATGCGGCGATTCTCGACGGCAATGGCGAGTTCCTCCCCACCTTGCGGGAGCGGTTTCCCGATCTGCCGGTGGTGATCGCTGTCGACGGCAGCGCGGAGCAGACCCCCGACCTTCGCTGTCGGGCCGTCAGCAAGCCCTATTCAGCGCAGAAGATCATCACGGCTTTGGCGGAACTGGGTATAACGTCGGGCAGCGCGGCTTCTCAGTAGATCGAAGCGACTGAAAATTCACATTGCCTCCATCTCCGCGGGGATAAGTTCGCGCAGGCGCGCGATGCTGTCCCTTGCTGAGCGGTGATGCACGAAAATGCCGCCGACTTCTTCCCAGAGATGCGCGTGCTTCTTCTGATCATCGACCAATATGTCGCCCTCGCGGGCATGGTTCCGCTTGTCCACGGCCAGCACCGTGATGATCTGCGTGCCGGGAAAATGCTGCGCCGCCCACCGAAGCTTCTGCGGCGCGGCCCATTTGCCGCGAGGCAGGCCCGTCAGGATGATCGGCGCAAGATGCCGAACCGCCGCGAACAGTTCCATCGCATCTGGCATCAGCGGCAGGCTGCCGTAGAAGTCGGGGTGCCGCGCGATCTCCCGCCAGAAGGCGGGCAGCCCGTGCCGCTTCTCATAGGCGCGCGGCGGCATGCCCAGCAGGGCCGTCGCACCCCGGTCGAAGTCGGCAAGCACGCCGTCGCAATCGAGGTAGAGCTGCATCTCAGCCGTCCCATCTTGTGGGGATCAGCCGGACCGGGATGGGCGGCTCTATCGGCCGCCAGCCATGATCGCGAATGACGTCATTGCTCTCCTTCGCCTTGCGGCCCGCGCCCAGCGAGAAGGTGATATGATAATGGCTGCCGTCTCCCCGATGGGTCGTGCCCTCGATCCGAACGACGAGCGCCTGCACGCCCTTTCCGTCATCCGCCGCCCCCACAACCTCGCCGGCACAAGCGCTGGGCAGCGGGGTTTGCTCGTCCGTTCCAAAGCGCAGCGTCACATGATCGGCGATGACAGAAGGATAATGGGCCGCGATCCGCTCCAGCAAGGCGGATCGGTCTGCCGGCTCGACCTTCCATCCTACGATCGATCGTCCCATGATCCTGCCACTCCTGGCCGTTCGCCACGCCTTCAGTCGAGATCGTTCAACTGCGACCGACGCAGTTCATATTGCAGCTGTTCCATCCGGCATTGCCGAGGCGCCTTGTCGGGACGCCAGCGCAGCAGCCCGGTCCCGTGCCGGAATCGCTCGCCCGTCACCTGATCGTAGCGCACCTCCACCACCAGTTCGGGTCGAATGGGAAACCATTCACTCTCGCGCCCATTGTTCCACCGGCTGGGCCCACCGGGCGCCTTGCCGGTGAAGCCGGGCGGCTCGATCAGTTGGTCGAGGCGGCCAGTGAGCACCGCGCGGTCTTCCTTGCCCAGCGCCGAGGTGAAGCCGACATGATTGAGCAGGCCCGCATCATCATAGAGGCCGAGCAACAGCGAAGCGACTTGGGCCCCGTCCTTCGCGCGCCGAAATCCCCCGACGACGCAGTCCGCGGTGCGATGCTGCTTAACCTTGCGCATGGCGCGTTCGCCGGGCTGATAGGGTTCGGCCAGCGGCTTTGCGATCACCCCGTCAAGCGCGCCGCCGCTCGCCGCCAACCACTTTTCCGCATGTGTCCGTCGGGGGGTGCAGGGGGACAGCAGCAGCGTCCCGCTGCCTTCGCCGCGATGGAACTGCTCCAGCGCTTCCCGCCTGTCGGCCAGCGGCCGGTCGAACAAAGACCGCTCCTCCAGCGCAAGGCAGTCGAACAGCATCAACTGTGCGGGCGTTTCCCGCGACAATCTCTCGATCCGACTCTCGGCCGGATGCAGCCGCGCCTGCAACGCGTCAAAGGAAAGGACATCGCCCACCGGCAGGATGAGTTCGCCGTCGAGCACATAATGATCGCTCTTCGTCGTGCGCAACGCTGCGAGGATCTCCGGGAAAAAGCGTGCGAGCGAATTGCCGGACTTGGACATAATCTCGACAGCGCCGCCCGCCCGTGAGGCGATCGCACGAAAGCCGTCCCATTTGGGCTCATATTGCCATTCCCCCTCGGCAGGCAGGCTATCGACCAGCTTTGCCTCCATGGGTTCCGTTCCCGCCAGCGGATGCACCTTGTCCAGCGCCACGTCCTTCTCTTCTCCCATCAAAGGGTAACGCGGGCACGCGGGCCATGGTTGCCTCGCGGCCCAAAAGGAACCGCAGCGCCCGCCACACGTCTCAAGGGGGATGGAGGAGCACAGATGACCCAGACCCAAACGCTGCCAGAGCGCCGCATCGCGCAGTTGCCGCTTCCCGAGCGCCTCGACGTGAAGAGCATCGAACTGCTGCGGCCATGGCTTGAAAAACCTGCCGTCAAGCAGCTGGGCAAAGTCGGCAACGTCGCCGATGAACCGCCACTGATGCTCCTGTCCGCTGCAATCCTGATCGCGGGCGTCGTGTCGCACAATCCAAAACTTCAGCGCACGGGGCTCCGCATGGGCCTTGCCCATCTGATCGCCATCAGCCTTAAGGAATTAGGCAAGAATAATGTCGATCGTACCCGGCCGGACCAACAGTTGAAGGAAGGAAGTTATCATATGGAGGCGGGCACCTCCCGCTCGGCGCGGCTGCGCTCCTTCCCTTCCGGCCATACCGCCGGCGCGCTGGCGCTGGCGCGTGCCTTCTCGCGCGAATATCCGCGCTACACCAAGCCGCTGCTCACCGTCGCGGCGGTTGTGGGCGCATTGCAGGTGCCCCGCCGCGCCCATTATCCCGGCGACGTGGTGGCGGGCGGCTTCGCCGGCGCGCTGGCCGAAAAGGCCGCCGACCTCATCATCTATGGCGCGATCCGCCTGCGGTCGAAGCGACGGCGCACCGTTTAGCGCATAACGTGCGGCTGGCGCAAATTACCGAGGGTGTCTCCCCCACTCTGAAGTTCCGATGATTTCCGAATCGGGCAGATGGTAGGATGCGTATCCTGCTCGAACCTTTGGGACTTAAGCTCATATTATCTGCCAGCGCCAGAATCTTGACCTTGCAACTACTCCTTAATCGCAGCCGATCACCGCAATGTTGATATTGCCGTGATGCCGCGATTTCCTAAGCTGGCTGCGTGACTGGCCTGAAGAGCGAGCACGAAGGCGTCAAACCCGTCGCCTGACAGAGAGGGGGTGCATTTGCGCGCTATCTTGCGATTGGCCGTCAGTCTGATGCTCGGCGCTGCGCCCTCCGCCGTCATGGCTTCCACGATCGACCTGTCCGCGATCAGCGACTTCCGGCTCACCCCGTCGCCCGTCCCAGACCCGCAGACGGAGACTCCCTCCGAGCCTTATGGACCGAGCGAACCATCCGAGACGAAGGCGGAACCCGACCCGGCACAGTTTCAAGGCTTCGGGCGTCAGGTTGGCGCGATCAAGTGGGAAATGGCGGCCGTCCTGGGCTATTACACGCTGGTCAACGGCCAGAAGCTGTTCAAGGATCCGCAGGCGCCGCATTTCCAGAGCGAAGGCTGGTTCGGTAAATCGACAAGGAATGTGGGCGTCGACAAGCTGGCGCATACCTACAGCACCTATGTGATTTCCGAGCTTCTCTATGCGCGGCTGAAGCGCAAGACCGGCGATGCACCCGGTATAGCGCTGACCGCCGCAGCGCTTGGCTCAGCCACGATGCTTTACACGGAATTGTGGGACAGTATCGAGCCAGACGGCGGCTGGTCGTGGGAAGATGTTGTGTTCAACACGTCGGGCGCTGCGCTGTCTGCGCTGCGCAATTCGGTGCCCGGCCTTGATCGGAAGCTCGACTTTCGCCTGATGATCGTTCCCAATAAGGACGTCGTTACCCTGTCGGGCAAACGGCATTTCGAACAGCAGCGCTATTTCTTCGCCTTGAAGCTCGCCGGCTTTGAGGCTTTTGAGAATGGCCCGCTCCGCCTGCTCGAACTGCATGCGGGCTATTATGGCAAGGACTTCACCAACGAGGATCGCGCTCGTGGCATAGAGCCCAAGCGGCGGATCTTCGTGGGTGTCGGCATCAACCTGCGCGAGCTTTTCTTCAAAAATGCCCGCAGCCGCGTGGGCCGTGCAGCAGGGGAAGTTCTGGACTATTTCCAGCCTCCCTACACCGCTCTGCACCACCATATTACCAACTGAAAGCCACCTCTTCAGCAGGCATGTCAGGCGGCGCGAACCACCGCCAACGGACGCCGGGCCGGCCGGAGCCGGTCGCCCAGCGCCGTTATCACCTCCGCTGCCCGCTCCGAAGACGGCCGGCCATCGAGGTCGAAACTGTCGGCGAACAATTTTTCCTGTACCGCCCGGTAATAGCTCTGGTGCATTTCCCCAGCCCGATCGAGCGCATTGTCCAGTTCCGTGGGCGAGGAAATCACTTCCCCTGCCTGCCAATGGGCGAAGTTCGGGTTCCCACGCCAAGCAATTCCATGGCTGTTGAGGAAGATGCAAGGGCGGGGATGCATGAGAAATTCGTAGACCTGGCTGCTAGCATCCCCAAGGTACATGTCCGCCGCCATGGTGTAGCTCATGTCGGTGGACGACCGGCTGCCCAAGTCGATCTGAATATTACCGCCATGCAGATAGCGGTCGTCGATCGTGCCCGGCCGCTGCACGCTGAGCTTGTCGATCGCCACCACGAAGGGCCGCTCGAACAACATGACATGCGGAGCAAAGATCAACTCATGGCTGTCGGCGTGCCTGAAATGCTCAAGCACCTCACGCCCATGCCTGTACCAGGACGACAGATGGGGTGAGCAGTGCGGATTGTACAGGATCACCGGCCTCTCCGCGCCCGCCCGGCGGGTTCTGGCCCCGTGGCGGAGCATGTCGAACTTCGGGTAGCCGACGATGCTGATCTTCTCAGGATCAACCTGCGCCTCGCTGATCAGGCGCCTGCGGACCTTGTCCCCTGAACAGAGGATGTGATCGAAACCCGCGCTCGCCTCATCGAAGCCGATCGCTCGATCGCCTGCACCGTGGCGGGTATGCACCATGAAGAGGTTGGTGAGGCCATAACGCGACTTCAACAGCAAAGACGTCTTTTCCGCGACGACCAGCATGTCCAGGGTGCGGAAGAAATCCAGATTGTCTCTGTATGCGAGCAGCTTGGCGGCGGGCAAGATATTGCCCAGCAGCCGTGCGATCGTGCCGGATCGGGAAGACAGCGCCAGTTGCACGTGCTGGATGCGGGACGACAGACATTCGCCCGCGAGACGACGCACTTCCGCAGCCAGCCTGTCATTGGTGGTGGCGACGAGTATCTCGCCGGGAAAACCGCTCTTGGCGAGGGCAATCGCGATGGGCAGGCTGTGCGCGACCTGATGGATCTGATCATGATTGAACAGAAATCCAATGCGCATGACGCCCGCCCCCTTCCGGCTGCTCACATTATTGATTGCATAATATATGTAATAGCGCCGGAATCCCATGACCCTAAAGTATAAACCGGGCGAAAACTCTCGCGCCGCGACGCAAAGATGAAGTCGTTTATCCCTTTAATCATTTAGGACCCGACACTTTCTACAATGTCATGCCGATCTATGCGCCGCCTGCACGATCGAAGATGCCAGCTTCGGATTGACCTCCGCCAGATGATCGAACCGCGCCTCATAATGAGCCATGCCCTGGCTGAGCGAGCGGACCTCCGCCTCCAGCCCGTGCAATCCCGCCTCCGGCAGCAGCACCTCGATCACGTCCCAATGCGACCAACCCTCCCGCGCGCTCATCCGTAGCATCTGGCCGCGCCGGCTGGATATGGCGGAGGTGATGCGAGATGTGGCGTTGCCGGGCGTGGTGATCGTCACATGCGCGACCGGTTCCAGCAGATAGGGGGAGGCGCCCGCCAGCGCATCCGCCATGGCGATCCGTGCCGCCGTGCGGAAGGCGAGTTCCGAACTGTCGACGCTATGGAAGGACCCATCGACCAGCACGGCCGCGACATCGACCACGGGGAAGCCGAGCGGCCCCTTCGCCACGGCGTCATGCACGCCCTTCTCCACCGCGGGAATCCATTGCTTGGGCACCGCACCGCCGGTGATCTTCTCCTGAAACTGGATACCCTCGCCGCGGTCGAGCGGTCGGATCTCCAGCACGACGTCGCCATATTGGCCGTGACCGCCCGACTGCTTCTTGTGCCGGCCGCGCTGGGTCGTCGGCTTGCGGATCGATTCCCTGTAGGGAATAGTCGGCGCCTGAACCGATACCGCCACGCCATAACGCCGTTTCAGCCGGTTGATCGCGACCGCCAGATGCTCGTCGCTCATGCCGTGCAGCAGCGTTTCCCGCGACGCTTCATCCTGATCCCAGCGCAGGCCGGGGTCCTCCTCCGCCAGCTTGTTGAGCGCGGCCGACAGCCGCACCTCGTCCTTATGGTCCTTGGTCGCGATCGCGACGGCACAGTTCGCCACTGGCTGCTCGATATCGAAGCCGGGCGCTGCCGCCTTCTTTCCGATGCCGATCACATGACCCCGCTGAATCGCATCGATCTTGGCGATGCCGACGACAGCGCCCGCCGGGGCAGAAGCGATCTTCGTGGTAGAGGCGCCCTGAACCGCGAATAGCCCGCCAGCCCGCGCCGACTGCCCGTCGCCGTTCACCAGTTCCGCGCCGTCGGCCATCGACCCGCCGAACAGCCGCGCCAGCGCCAGTCGCCCGACGGTCGCGGCATGAGAAATCTTGAAGACCAACCCGGCCGCACCCTCCACGCCCAGCCGCTCCGCTGTTTCGGCAGGATGCGGCGCATCGTGGCGCAGCAGCTTCAAGAGGCGCCTGATGCCAAAGCCGTTCAGCGCCGATCCGAACAGCACCGGCACGATCCGGCCGCTCGCCGTCTCCCGCGCGAGATCGGCGAAGATCATGTCCAGACTTGGATGTTCGTCGGAGAGCAGCTGTTCCAGCAAAGCGTCGTCATGGTCCGCCAGCTGCTCCAGCATATGAAAGCGTGCAGTCTGCTCATCCGCCTGCAATTCCGGGGCGAGCGCAATCTGCTGCGAGGGCTTCCCCGCCTCATAATGATAGGCCCGCTCCAGCGCAAGGTCGACGAAACCGTCCACCCGCTCGCCCGCCCGGATCGGGATTTGCCGTGCGACCAGCGCCGCATTGCTCATGGGCGCCAGCGCCTCCAGCAGCTGCTGGATATTACCCCGCGCCTGATCGATCTTGTTGACGAACAGCGCGTGCGGAACGCCGGCCCGCTCCAGCCGCCGCAGCGTCGGCTCGACCAGCGCGGCGCGCGCGGGGTCCGGATCGACCACGACGATGGCAAGGTCGCAAATGGCAAGCGCCAATTCCCCATCGGCCGAAAAGCCGGGTGATCCCGCTATGTCGATCAGCGTGAAGCCATCGCCCATCCAGTCGAAATGCATGAGGTTGAGTTCGGTCGAGCTGCCCCGCTCCCGCGCTTCGGCGCTGGCGTCCCCCACGCTGCTTGCCCCCTGTACCGAACCTTGTCGGGGAATGGCTCCGGCGATGAACAGCATCGCCTCCGCCAGACTGGTCTTGCCCGCACCAGCAGGGCCGACGAGTGCCACGGCCCGCATGTCGCTACCGCCCATCACGCTCTCCTCCATCTCGCCGATCTCTCTTGGCGGAGACGGCCGTTTGGAACGTGGATGTTCGCCCGATCTCGTTTCAAAGGCAAGGGCTCCAAAGGGGAAGATCGCAAGTGCAAATTTGTCGATCACTTCCGGTTCGGCACGCAACGCACCTCGCCGCGCCGCGTTGGAACGCAAGCGGATAAGGAGAGAAAAGATGCAGGTTCCCCATAACGCGAGGATCGTGGTTGCCGATGGCAGGAAGATGCTGCTGCTCAGAAATGAGGGCGACGGCGAGTTGCTGAACCTTCAGGTGGAGCAGCACAAGATCCACGAAAGTCCCAAGGACTCCGATCAGAAAAGTGACCGGGCCGGACAATCGTCATCCACCCAATCGGGGCCCGGCGCACCGGCGGCTGCGCAGAATGGATCGATGCATGCACGCGGCGGCGGCGCGCAGTTCGCGCCATCCCGGGGCAGCATGGAAGAAACCGACTATCACCAGATGGAGGAAGACCAGTTCGCCACAAGCATCGCCGAGCTTCTGAACAAGCAGGCGCTGGCCGGCGCCTATGAGTCGCTGATCGTCGTCGCGCCACCCCGCACACTGGGCGAACTGCGCAAACATTATCACAAGGAAGTGGTGGACCGGTTGAAGGGTGAGGTCAGCAAGGACCTGACTGGACATACCATCCCGCAGATCGAGGAGGCGTTAGCCGCAGCGTGACGGGTTTGGGCATGCGGCAAAGCTTAACCGTTGATAACATGGCGGTTCAGCTTGCCGCTAGGAGAAGGGTGGAAAAGAGGTGGTCACAGACGAAACATAACGGGTCGAGGAGTTCATCAATGACCATTCGCAAGTCCATTCTCGCCATCGCGCTAGCCGCCTCAACCGTCACCGCCATGGTTCCGGCGACGTCCTTCGCCCATGACGGGGGCCGAGGCTGGCATCGCCATGGACGTCATGACGATCGCGCCCGCTATGTCGACCGGCGCGGCTATCGCGACGACTATCGCTATCGCTGCCGCAAGTCGGGCGGGACCACCGGCCTGCTGCTCGGCGGTGTGGCGGGCGCGCTTCTCGGACGTGCGGTGGACACGCGCGGCGATCGGGCTCCGGGAACCATCATCGGCGCCGGGGCGGGCGCGCTCGCTGGCCGGGCGATCGACCGCAATTCCAGCTGCTGATTCCCACATCTTTCAGCCAAGCCATGAAACGGGCGGGTCATCATCGACCCGCCCGTTTCTTTTCGCTAGAGAATATGATCGAAGGCCAGACTTACCTGCGGTGAAACAATGATGGACCCCGATTACGAGTTGTTTGCGACCATCGTCGATGAAGGCGGGATGGCCGCGGCGGGGCGCAGGCTGAATATCTCGCCTGCGATGGTTTCGAAGCGGCTGGTGCGGCTGGAGGATCGGCTGGGCGCACGCCTCATCCATCGCACGACGCGCCGCCTGTCGCTCACCCCCACGGGCGAGCGGCTGCGGGAAGATCTGCGCTTCATCCTGGCAGCGCTGGATGAGGCAGAGCGCAGGGTGTCCGGCGCGTCCGCCGAGGCGTCGGGCACCTTGCGGATCACCGCGCCCACCTCTTTCGGCCGTATGCATGTCGCGCCCTATCTCGCAAGCTTCCTCGATGCGCATCCCAAGGTCGACCTAGAGATCGACCTTTCGGACGAATATGCCGACCTGATCGCGAAACGGGCTGATCTCGCCATCCGCATCACCGCGGATCCGGGGCCGGGGCTGCATGCTATGCGGCTCGCCGACAATCGGCGGATATTGTGTGCGGCACCCTCCTATCTCGATCGCTTCGGGGTGCCCGCCAGCATCGCCGATCTTGCCCGGCATCGGCTTTTGGCGGCAGAGGGGCAGATGCCTTGGCGGCTCATGGGTCCTGTCGGCAGTGCCACAGTCGAAGGGCGCAGCCATGTCCGCACCAACAGCAGCGAGATGGTGCGCGAATTGGCGATGACAGGCGTCGGCATTGCCCTCCGTTCGGTCTGGGACGTCAGCAACGCGCTGGAAAGCGGCGCGGTGCGGCAGATATTGCCGGATTTTGAGGGATCGACGGACGTCTGCCTCTACGCCGTTCAGTTGCCACAAAAGAACCCGCCGCTCGCCATCACCGCCTTTGTGGATTTCCTGAAGCGGCTGTTCGCACCCGTCCCACCGTGGGAGCGTGGATCGGCCCAGCTGTCCGCTTGACGAAAAAAGGGAACCCGAGCGAGAACAGTGAGTTAAGAAGGGTGGACGCGGCCCGCGCACGGTTCCCCGGGGGCGGCCTGCGACCGTAGGAGCGTCCCGTCCCGCCTTCTGGGGCAAGGCGGGACGCTTTTTCGTGCGCCGATGCGATCGCCTTTGTCCACCAACCCAGCCTTGCAAGCAGAGGTAGCATCAACCCCTCGCCTCGCCTATGCCGGGTCATCATAGTGATAGAAAAAGAGAGTCATGGATGGCCCTGGTGAAGAAGGCGGCGCTCGGCAAGCGCCTATCCGGCAAGCCGATCGAGGCAACCGATAGCCAGCCGGTAGGCCTGAACGGCGCGAACCTGCCTGCGTCTATCGCGGAGCCACCGAAGGGTCGGCGGCCCCGCGCCAGGCAGAAGCCGGCCAATGCCCTGGAGCGGCTGGATCAGGCGACGCAAGCGCTGGCTAGCGGCCTGGGCGAGTCCGCATCCGCAGCGGCGGAGCTGCAGGTCAATATCGAGCAGATGGCCGGCGGCGCAGAAGAAGCCGCCGGTGCCGCCCAGGAGTCGCTGGGGCTGGTCGGCCATCTTCGCGCGCATTTTCGCGCGGCCAGCAATCGCGCCGCCGCGTCGCGCAGCCAGACCGAGCGGCTGGAAACCGCCTTCACGGATATGGCCGGCCATATCGAGGCCTCCATGGCGGCCATCGAGTTGAACGCGCGCCGGCAACTCGGTTCGGTCGCAGCGATCGAGCAGCTTGAAACCGCGGCTGCCCGCATAGCTACGGTCGGCGATACGGTGGGTGACCTCGCCGAGCAAACGGGCATGCTGGCGCTGAACGCCTCCATCGAGGCGACCCGGGCCGGGGAAAGCGGTACGGGCTTCGGCATCGTCGCGGACGAGGTGCGCGAACTCGCCGAAAGCTCCGAAGCCAGCGCAGCCGATGTCCGCAGGCTCGCCGCCAGGATCGCGGAGGAGGTCCGCGCCGTCGCCGCGCGCATCCGCTCGGCAAGCGAACGCGCTGCCGAGGCGGCCCAGAGTGGCAGCCGCATCAGTACCGCCTTTGAGGAGGCGCGCGCGGCTCTCGCCGTGGTGTTGAGCGGCGCGCATGAGATTGCCAGCGCGGCCGTGCAGGCGGAGGCTGCGGCGACGGAGGCTGAGCGAGGCGCCGAACAGGTGGCTTCCGCCGCCGAAGAGCAGTCGGCGTCGGCGGCAGAGGCGCAGCAGGCGATCGAGCAGCAGGCCGTGTCGCTGGAGCAGAGCCAGCAGACCGCGGAAGCGCTGGCGGAGCTGAGCGGCAGCTTGGGCGCCGGCGGCACCGCAACGCACGCCGTGGATCAGGTGGCCGCCGCTGCCGAACAATTGTCCGCGACCGTCCAGGAGCTCTCGGGCGCGTCCAGCCAGATCCAGATCGCCATCGAGCAGATCGCCCGCGGTGCGCAGTTGCAAAGCGCGGCGACGCTGCAGGCGAGCACAGCCATGGGACAGATCGAAACCAGCGCGGACGTTGCCAAGGCTCGCGCCACCGTAGCCCTCGAACGGCTCGCGGCCATTGTCGACACAGTGGGCGAGAGCAGTGCGACCCTCAGCGCTCTCATCAAGGGCGTTGGCGATGCTGTCGAGGAAACGCGCGCGGTGCTGGACATGCTCGCTTCGCTGGGTGAAACGGCCCGCCGTGCCGAAAAGATCGCCGACGCGCTGGCGCTCGGCGCGCTTCAGACCAACATGCTGGGGGTGAGCGGCGCTGTGGAGGCGACGCGTGCCGGCGAGGCGGGGCAGGCCTTCGCCACGGTCACGACGGACATTCGGAAGCTCGCGCGCAACCTCGCCGGCAATGCCGAAGACGGCAAGGATGTGGTGCGCGCCATCCAGGACGGCATACAGTCGGCGCGGCGTGACCTCGATCAGATCGCCGCAGCAGGCGAGGCGGAGGCGGCGCGCAACGAAGCCCTGCTCGCACGCTTCGCCGAAATGGCCGCCGACCTCGACGCCACGCGTGCCGATAATGGCGCGATCGCGGAGGGCGCCGAAGCGATAGCGCGCGCGGCAAGCGAAGTCAGAACCGGTTGCGAGCAGATCGCCAAGGCGGCCGAACTGGCATCCGAGGCCGCCCGGGAGGCCGGCGTTGCGGCTCATCAGCAGGCAAAGGGGACCGAATTGCTCGCCGCCGCGATCGAAGACATCGCGTCGCTGGCCGTGTCGCTCCATGTCCGCGCCGAGCAGCCGGGGGCATGACGGCGACGCCCCGGCTCGTCTTCCGGATCGGAAAGCGGCGTTACGCTCTGCCGTCGGAGCGGGTGCGGGAACTGACCCGGCTGCCTCGACTGACGCCGGTTCCTCTGGCACCCGCAGGCTTGCTGGGGCTTGGCAATGTCCGGGGAGAGACATTGGCGGTCCTTTCCCCGGCGGCGCTGGTTAACGGGGATGACACGGACACCGCGCGTCAATTGTTGGTCCTCGCAGGCGCCGACCGGATAGCACTGGCGGTCGATGCCGTCGAACGGCTTGATCAAGCTGGGCCGAAGGGGCTTGCCGCGACGGCGGACGACATTGCCGACCTGCCGATCGACCAGATGATCGCCGCAGCTTTTCCGCCGCGCGTAAGCGCACGCCGGTCGGGACCCCGTGCCCAGTCGGCTGAGCGGGCAGCGGTGGCCGACGAACGTGTAGCCCTGCTGCAAATGTCGGTCGGCGACCAGAATTTCGCCTTGCCGGTCGAAGAGGTCGTCGAGGTTCTGCGCGTACCGGATGCGATCGCACGCCTGCCGGGCGCCGATGCCGCAGTCATCGGAACGATCGCCTGGCGGGACAGGACCTTGGGTGTCTTGTCCCTGGCAGCTTTGCTGGGACTGACCCGCGCAGTGTCATCCGGGGACTCACATGGCCGGATCGTCGTGGTCGCGATGGGCAGTCACGCGCTGGGGCTGCTGGTGGATCGTATCCATGCGCTTTTTCAGGCGCCCGCGGTCCGCATCGATCCGGTGCCAGCGACCGTCCTGAGACAGGATGGGGAGGCCCGCATCCGGGCCATTTATCGGCCCCAGGATGGCGGCAGGCTGATATCGATACTGGCCGCCGACCAGTTGCTCAGCGAACCACGCACACGCCATCTTCTCGCCAGCGCTGCTCCTGCCGACGTTGGATCCCACCAGGCATCAGGCGTAACGGAGCGCGTCTTCCTGCTGCCAGTCGCGATCGGGCCGCATCATCTCGCTTTTCCTGTCGAGGCAGTGGAGGCAGTGGCCCCCTGCCCCGCCCGGCTGACGCGAGTACCGGGCGCCCCCGAGTGGCTGCTCGGCCTCAGCGCGTCCGATGGCAAGCCGCTCGCCGTCATAGACCAGGTCCGCCGGCTGACCGGAGTCGCCGCCGGCGGCGGGCGGCAACGCATGGTCATGCTGCGCGCGGATGGTCAGCGTATCGGTTTCCTGGTCGACGATGCGCGGGCGATCATTGCAGCCGACCGGCATGCCCTCGCCCCCGCACCTGTGCCCGAATGCCTGGCGGCGGGCATATTCGGTGATGCATTGCAACGCCCGGAGGACGCCGGCGCCGACACGATGCTCGTGATCGAGCCGGCCGCGCTCATTTCCTCAGCGGAGCAGGCATTGCTGGCGGAAGTCGCCTGCCGCTCATCGACGGCGCGCGCATGACAAGACTGCTGATCGTCGACGACAGCCCTCTGATGCGGCAGCTGCTGGCGGAAATCTTCGCCGAGGCCGGAGATTTCGAGATCGAAATCGCGCGCGGTGCGGACGAAGCCCTGGCAAAGCTCGACAGCTTCTCGCCCGACGTGGTCACGCTCGACATCCACATGCCGGGCATGGACGGGCTGACCTGCCTCGACCGCATCATGATCGAGCGGCCGACGCCCGTCGTCATGGTGTCCTCGCTGACCGAGGAAGGCGCTGACGAGACGCTGGAGGCGTTGGAACTGGGGGCGGTCGACTTCATCGCCAAGCCGCGCGGCCCGCTGTCGCTCCAGATCGATGACATCGCGTCGGACCTCATCGCCAAGGTGCGCGGGGCTGCGAGCGCCCATATTCCCCGGAGCACGCGGCTGGCAGAGCGGGTTCGCCGGCAGAGGGTCGCCGGTCGTTCTCAGCCCAACGCTGCTCCTGCTGCGCTGCCTGCCCGACATCGACGCAGCGCGGCGGCGAGCGCGCGGCCGCGCCCCAGCGGCGAAGGGCTGCCTGCTGTTCAGGCCGTGCTGGTGGGTGTCTCGACCGGCGGTCCGCCGGCTCTGGATGCGCTGCTCGGGCCATTGCCGACGGATTTTCCCTGGCCGCTCATCATCGCTCAGCATATGCCGGCGAGCTTCACCGGCCCGCTCGCCCGCCGGCTCGACCGCGCATGTGCCATCCGGGTAGTGGAGGTGAGCCATCCCGCTCCTCTCGAACCCGGCACCGCTTATATCGGACGGGGCGACGCCGACCTCCTCTTCTCTCGCCGCGCCGGCATTCCCCATGTCCTCGCGGCTCCGATCCAGGCCGATCGGCTCTGGCATCCGAGCGCCGAGCGCATGGTGGAAAGCGCGCGCACGGTCTTTGCGGCGCAGGCGCTTGTCGGCGTGCTGATGACGGGCATGGGCTATGATGGCGCTCAGGCGATGGCCGAACTGCGGCGCGATGGCGGCCATGTGCTGGCGCAGGATGAGGCAAGCTCTGTAGTCTGGGGGATGCCGGGTGCGCTGGTCGCGCTGGACGGCGCCGACATGGTGCTGCCGCTGGACAACCTTGCGCCCCAGCTTCTCGCCTGGGCGGCGCGATGACGGGGGCGAGTGCGGAGACGGTGCTGACCGGCGCCTCGCTGGAGCAACTCGCCACGTTGCTCTACCGGCTGACGGGGATGCGGTTCGGGGAGAAGAAACGCTATTATCTGGAACGCCGCGTCGCGCTGCGGATGAAACGCACGGCGGTAACGGATATCGCCCGCTACCTGCTGCTGCTGGAACGCGACCCGCATGAGCGGCAGTTGCTGATCAACGCCGTCACGATCAACGAAACCTATTTCTATCGGGAGGAGCATCAACTCGCCGCGCTGGCGGAAGAGATATTGCCTGCCGTCGCCGCCGCGAAAAAGCCGGGCGATCTGATCCGCATATGGTCGCTGCCCTGCTCCACCGGCGAAGAAGCCTATTCGATCGCGCTATGGCTGCTGGAACAATGGCCGTTGGTCGATGCCTATCATGTCGAAATCGTGGGATCGGACGTAGACACCCATGCGCTGGATGCCGCGCGCGAAGGCTATTATGGGCCGCGCGCGCTGGCACGCCTCTCCGGCACTATCCTGAGCGCCTATTTCGAGCGAGAGCAGCATCATCGCCGGCGCATCGTCCCGGACTTGCGGGAGTCGGTGCTGTTCACGCAGGCCAATCTGAACGACGCCGCCTCCGTCGCGAGTCAGGGGCAGTTCGACATCATCCTTTGCCGTAACCTGCTCATCTATTTCGATGATCTTTCGCGGGCGAAGGCGGCCGGGCATCTGCACGACGCGCTGCTGCCGGGCGGGTACCTGTTCCTTGGTCACAGCGAATCCATGACCCGGATCGACGATCGTTTCGATCCGGTTCGCTTGTCCGGGGCAATCGGCTATCGTCGCCGATGATGGACGATCTTCTCGAACAATTCCTGCTGGAAGGGCGCGATCTGGTCGCGCAGGCGCATGCCGCGCTCGTCGCGCTTGGGCGCGAAGGCGAAGATCGCGACGCCCTCGACAGCCTGTTCCGCGCTGCCCATACATTGAAGGGCTCTGTCGCTCTGTTCGACATGGCGCCGGCAGAGCAGCTGCTGCATGCTGCGGAGGCAAGGCTGGAAGCGGCTCGCAAGCGGCACATCCTGTTGGACGAAGCGGCGCTGGATGCCCTGGTGGCGGTCATCGACCAAACCGACCGCTGGATCGACGCCATGGAAACGGCGGGCAGGCTGGATCAAGACGCGGCAGAGCGGGCGGCGGGGCTTGCGAGATCGCTTGAGGGCGAGGAACATGCTCGCGCGGCCGCACCGGGCCGATCGGCCGAGGAAAGCGACTGGATCGCCGACCTGCGGGCAAGGCCGGAATTTCGCCAGATCGATGCTCAAACTGCTCGAACCGCATTCCGCTACATGCCCGACGCCGACTGTTTCTTCCGGGGGGAGGACCCGCTCGCGACGGCAGGCGGCGTACCCGATCTGCTTGCCCTCGCCGTGCTGCCGGCCGGCGGGGAGTGGCCCGCGCTCGAGACATGCGAGCCCTTCCGCTGCATGGCGGTTATCGAAGGGCTGAGCGGCGCCGACGAGGCGGCGGTGCGCGCCGCCTTTCGGCTGGTACCCGATCAGGTGCTGGTCGAAGCTATTGGGCCTGCCCTTGCACCGGACACCGCTGCGCAACCGGAGATCGGCGCTACATTGCGCGTGGAAGCGGCGCGGCTCGACCAATTGGCCGATCAGAGCGGCGAACTGGCGGTGGCGATCCGCAGCCTGAAACCGATCGCGGAGCGGCTGCGTTCACTGGATCCGGCCCTCGCCGCCGAGCTGAGCACGGCGGAAGAACAGATCAGCCGCGTGGCCGATGAAGTCCGGCGGTCGGTCGCTCAGGTGCGGCTGGTATCGCTGGAGCCGGTGCTGCGCCGCTTGCCGCGGCTTGCGCGGGAAGCGGCGGCCGGTCTGGGCAAGGCGGTCCGCTTCACGCTGGAGGGAGAGCATGTTCGCGCCGACAAGCAGATGGCCGACCAACTGTTCGAACCGCTGCTGCACCTTGTACGGAACGCTGTCGATCATGGGATAGAAGCGGCTGAGGAGCGGGGGGCTTCTGGCAAGCCGGGCGAGGGCCAGATCAGGCTTTCGGTCCAGCAGGATGGCGCGTATGTCATGATCCTGCTGGCGGACGATGGGCGGGGGATCGATCCGGCAAGGATGCGGGAAGCCGCCGTGGCCAAGGGTCTGATCGGTGGAGAGGCAGCCGGCTCGCTGAGCGACGCGGCGGCTTTGCAACTCGTCTTCCTGCCCGGCTTCTCCACCGCGAACAGCGCCACCAGCCTGTCCGGGCGCGGGGTCGGCATGGACGCGGTGAAGACTGCGGTCGATCGGCTGGCCGGAACCATCACCATCGAGAGCGAAGCGGGCATTGGAACCCGCGTGCGGCTGCGGCTCCCGGCGACCGCGATCACGACGCCCTTGCTTCTGGTGCGCGCAGGCGATCAGCAACTGGGCATCCGGCTGGACCAGATTGCGGAGACAGCGCGGATCGAGGCGGCGGCGATCCACCCTGTCGGCCACGCCCGCGCCTGTGTGTGGCGCGACCAGACCGTGCCGGTGCTGGACCTTGGCTCGGTGCTAGGCCTTGCACCCGCGTTAGACAGTATTGCGCGCCTGATCGTGACCGATACCGGCCCGTGCCGCACGGCACTTCGTGTCGCGCATTTCGGCGAGCGGTTCGACGCCGTCGTGCGCGAGGGCACCGGGCTGATCGCCGCCATGCCGGCGGTGGCGGGCACGACCATCTTGGCCGACGGCAGCGTGCTGCTGGTCCTGGACCTTGCGGAGCTGGTCGCATGAGCGTGATGGTCGACAAGGACCGCATCCGCCTGATCGGAGCCGCCAGAGTGGAGGACGCCGAGCCGCTGCTCGCGGCATTGCTGGAGCATCCTGCCCTGCCGGTCGACATAAGCGCTTTCACCCGCGCCCATCTGGCGGTGGTGCAGTTGCTTCATGCCGCCGGTCGGCCGCTGACCGGAAGCCCGGACGGTTCCTTTCTGCGCGACGTCGCACTCACCTGTCTGATGCAGATCAACGCGTAACGATTTTGATTCCGGCTTCACCGGAACGCCCCTATAGCTCCCGATGCACCGTAGTTTTCCGGAGTCGTAAATGCCCGTTACCGTATTGATCGTCGACGACAGCAAGCTGGCGCGGATCGTCGCGGGCAAAGCGGTGGCCGAGCTGCATCCCGAATGGCAGAAGGTGGAGGCAGGCAGCGGCGCGCAGGCGATCGATCTGCTGGGCAGGGAGCCGGCCGACATCGCCCTCATCGATTTCAACATGGTGGAGCAGGACGGGTTGGAACTTGCGCGCGAGATACGCGCTTTGAGGCCCGACATGCCGATCGCCATCATCACCGCCAATATCCAGGACGAGATCATCGCGCAGGCGCGTGAGGTCGGCGCCGCTTTCATTCCCAAGCCCGTCACCAGCGACGGCCTCGCCGGCTTTCTGTCCGGCGCTGCGCTCAAGCTGAGGTCGAGCAAGGAATGACAGCCGATCAGGTGACGCTGAGCGAGCTTGAGCGGGATGCGCTGACGGAAATCGTCAATATCGGCGTCAGCCGTGCGGCGTCTTCCTTGAGGAAGATGATCGGCGATCAGGTGCTGCTGTCCGTACCGTCGATCGAAGTGGTGAACCAGCGCCGTGCCGCCCGGCTGATCAGCGAGCGGGAAGTTGTCGATCTGGTCGCGGTGCGGCAGGATTTTTCCGGCCCTTTTTCCGGCCGTGCGCTGCTGATCTTCCCCGAAACGAACAGCCTCGAACTGGTGCGCGCGGTAACCGGCGGCGAACTGTCGGCCGAGGAAGTGGTCGAGATGGAACAGGAGGCGCTTGCCGAAACGGGCAATGTCATCCTCAACAGCTGCCTTGCGACGATGGCGAACATGCTGAAGCGGTCGCTATCTATGACCATCCCCGAAGTGCTGCGGGGCAATGGCGCGCTCCTGTTCGAAGTCGACGAGGAAGCCGCGGCCGACGGGCTGGTGCTGTTCCTCTATATCGACTTCGCCGTGCGCCAGCGGGACATTCGCGGCTATATCGCGATGCTGATGGATATTCCTTCGCTCTCGACGCTCAAGGAACTGCTGGACGAGTTCATCGCGCGCATCGTGGGGGAAGATGGCTGACGACACGCAAGCCATCAGCGCCGATCAGCTGCGCGCGGCGATGGCCGCCGCCGGCGCCAGCGGGGCGTGGGACTGGAACATCGTTCGGGACGAACTGACCGTCGATGCGCGGTTCGCCGAACTTTACGGCCTTAGCGAGGAGCTTGTAGGCAAGCCGCTGCCGACGACGACTTTCTTCCGGGCCATCCACCCCGATGACCGGGCGCGAATCCGCATCGCGGTCGCCGGGCTGCTTGCCGGGGCCGAGCTTTTTTCCAAGGAGTTCCGTGTGGTCGCCCCCCACGGATCGACGCTCTGGATGCATGGGCGCGGGCAGAGCCACCTCAACGATCAGGATGAACCGGTGCGCTTCACCGGCCTGATGGTCGACGTCACCGATCGCAAGCGCACGGAAGAGCGGCTGCGCGTGGCGCAGAGTGCGGGCGGCGTCGGCACGTTCGAATATCAGGACGGCTTTGCGACCGTTTCGGTATCCGGCGAATTCTGCCGCCTGCTCGGCCTGCATCCCGCCGAGCGGCTGCCGGTGCGCACGATCAATGCGGTTGTTTGCGACGGCGAGGAGCTCTTGATCCCGGAGGATGGGAAGGCACCCGTCAGCCTCGACCGCGAATTCAGGGTCCGGCGGAGCGACGATGAGGCGGAGCGCTGGATTGCCCGACGCGGCGAGGTGATTCGCGATGTGGAAGGCAGTGGTTATCGGCTGCTGGGCGTCATCTACGACGTCACCCTCTCCAAGCTACAGGAGATGCGCCTGCGCGAGCTGAACGACACGCTGGAGCAGCGGGTCGCGCAGGAGATAGAGGAGAGACTGCGGACGGAAGAGACGCTGCGCCAAGCGCAGAAGATGGAGGCGGTCGGGCAGCTGACCGGCGGCATCGCGCATGACTTCAACAATCTGCTGACGATCATCACCGGCAGCATCGACATGGCGTCCCGGCGGCTGGACAGTTCGGCAGACCCGCGCGTCGGGCGTGCGCTGGAACATGCGATGCGCGGCGCCGAGCGCGCGGCCGCGCTGACGCAGCGGCTGCTCGCCTTCTCCCGCCGCCAGCCGCTCGATCCACGAACAGTGGATGTGCCGCGCCTGCTGGCGGGCATGTCGGACCTCCTGACCCGCACGATTACAGAGGCGGTGGCGATCGCCATCGATGCGCCCGACGATGTCTGGACGATCGAGGCCGATCGGCATCAGCTGGAAAATGCGATATTGAACCTTGCAGTCAACGGCCGTGATGCGATGCCGCAAGGCGGATCGCTGACCATCACGGCGCGCAACCGCAGCGTTCGCGCCGACGAGCGCAGCGATGGACAACTTGTCGCCGGGGATTATGTCGCGATCGAGGTGATTGACGAAGGCGTCGGCATGGATGTCGAGACGCTGGGCAAAGTATTTGACCCCTTCTTTACCACCAAGGAGGTGGGCAAGGGCACCGGCCTTGGCCTGTCGATGGTCTATGGCTTTGCCAAACAGTCGGGCGGTAGCGTGCTGATCAAGTCGACGCCGGGCGTCGGCACCACGGTCACGCTGCTGCTGGCGCGCAGCATCCAGGATACGGAAGCGCCGATGGATACGGCGCGCGACGATGAGCCGTCCGGCAGCGCGTCGGAGACGATCCTGGTGGTCGAGGATGACGACGATGTGCGCGCCTACACGGTCGGGACCTTGCGGGAGCTTGGCTATCGCGTGATGGAGGCGCATGACGGGCCGACCGCCCTCGCCTTGCTGGAGAAGCAGGAGCAGCCCGTCAAGCTGCTGATCACCGACGTGGTCATGCCGCAAATGTCGGGCAGCGAGCTTGCCGCCGCCGCGCGCGAGCGGCAGCCGGGGCTGAATATCCTCTATACGTCGGGCTATCCGCGCGATGCCATCATGCGCGACGGGCGGCTGGACCACGGGGTGGACCTGCTGCCCAAGCCGTTCACGTTGCGCACCCTGGCGAGCCGGGTGCGGGAGATCATCGACCGGGGGTGAGACGGACGCAGCCGCAAGCTCCCTTCCGGCTGAGCGGAGGCGAAAACATCTCGCTGCGTGCGGGGTGCCCCTTCGACCGGCTCAGGGCGAACGAGGCTGGCCTGATGGGCTTTGGCTTGACCCGACTTCATCAACAACCGGCACGCCATAGTCCTTCAGCACCGCGCGGATTTTCCATGCCTTAAGCATAAGCTGCCGATCGATCGCTGCCTTGAGTTCCGGCTGATCCTTCGCCACGCCCATCGAGATATCGAACATCATCGGCCATTGCGCATCGTCCAGCCATGGCGTGACGGGCTCCAGCCACAGCGGTACAGAGGATCGCCGTGCCGCCCACCCGGCCAGCGGCCCCCAGACAAGCGCGGCGTCGATCTCCTCTTTCGCCGCGCCCCCGGGCTGAGGCCGAACGGGGTCATGCCCATCTGCACATAGGCGGCGTACCAGGGAATGGCGGAAAGCACCATCAGCGCGCCAAGGCCGCCGCCGACCATCGATGTGATGAAAAGGCAGAGGGCGGAAGTGAGATAGTCCGCCCTGCCCTGCCCGCGGGGCAGCATCGCCAACCAGAAGAGGAGCGCTGTGACCATAAAGCTCAAATGCTGTGTGACGTGCCATCCTTCGGAGGTGATGGCGCGGTCGAACAAGGCGGGCATGTGCCAGACGATGAGCGCGGCGGACTGGAGCGCGTTCTCCGCGACGAAGCGCGCGCGGTCTGCCTTCTTCACGCCCTGGCTGTGATAATCGCGCGTCTCCGGCTGCATCCGGCGAGCGCGAGCAGCAGCATCACGCAGTGCGGCAAGGCAAAGACATAGAGCCTTCCTCCCGCGTCGCTCTTCTGGATAAGGTCCGGCATCGCGTTGACGAAGCCGAGCGCGGAGGTCGGGTCCGCAGGGCCGAGGCGCCCAGCGAGGATCGCACCTGACCAGCCGCCCACTCCCGCGAAGATAGCGATAGGTCATGGGCATCCCGATGATGCCGCTGTCGAGCTTCTGCTGCTAGAGCAACTTGCCATTGCGGCGTCGACCGCCTTGAACCAACCGTCCATCGTTCCGTAGAAGACGACATCGCCCGCCCTCGCCAGCGCGCCGCTCCACAGCGACAGGTCCTCGCGTATGCGCCAGCCTGCTGCGCATTGCATCATCGCTATAATGCGACTCTGCGTTGGACAGCCGCGATGATCCAAAAAGGGGGCCCGCCGCTTTCTACCCTTGTCCCATCGAAGGAGAAGCAAACATGGCACAGAAGGGCGCAGGCGGTAATCCGGGCGCGATTACCAACAAGGGCGGCGATCCGGGTTCGGGCACAGAGAGCAAGAGCACGGGCGGCAAAGGCGGCGGCGGCCGCTCCGGCGGAAGCAAGAGCGGCAGCGGCGGGAACAGCGGCGCGGCCTCTAGCGGAGGCGGCAGCAAGTCCTGACGGTCAGGGGGCGGCGCTGTTGTTGCCGCCCTGAATTTCGGCCGCAGCGTTGGAAGCAGCGGGCGCATTGGGCGGCGTCTCTCCCGATCCGCTGACCGGGACGGGTGCGCTCATGCCGTTGCCGGGTGCGTCATCCATGCGGTTGATCGCAGCACCGTTGACTGCGGCATTCTGGTCGTTGCGCTCATTCTGCGAGCAAGCAGCCGCAGCCAGCAACGGCAGCAGCAACAGGGCATAGCGGGTCTTCATCTCATCCTCCATCTCAGGTCAGGGAAACGTCCAGCACCATCATCAGGCACAGACCGATGATGAAGCTGAGGTGCGGGCGGTCCGACCGCTCCTGTCCGATGGCGGGCGCGATCTGGCTCATGATCACGCTGATCATCGCGCCCGCCGCGATGCAGAGCGCCCAGGGCAGCAGGGGACGAAATTCCGCCACCAGCACGGCGCCCGCCGTGCCCGCGACAGGCTCGACCAGGCCGGAGGCGACAGCGCCAAGGAAGGCGAAGACCGGCGAATAGCGCAGCGCCAGCGCACAGCCGACCGCTATGCCTTCAGGAATATTCTGAATGCCGATGCCGAAGGCGGTCGCGCTGCCCTCTGCATAGGCGCCGTTGGCGAAGCTCACGCCCACGGCAAGGCCCTCGGGCGCATTGTGCAGGGTGATTGCGAGCACGAACAGCCAGATGGAGCGGGTCGCTGCTTTATCGCCGGAGAAGCAAGGCGCGTCGACCGCCGGGAGCAGGCGGCCGAGCGTCATCAGCATGCCCGCACCGATGGCGACGGAGCCCGCCGCGACCAGCGAGGCGCGCAGAGGGCCTGCTCCGTCGGCCTTCAGGTGAGCGAGTGCAGGGATGATGAGCGAGAAGAAAGATGCGGCGAGCATCACGCCCGCCGCAAAGCCCAGCAGCACGCCCTGGTAACGCTGCGCCGATCGGCCGATGCCCAATATCGGCAGGGCACCGACCGCCGTCGCCATGCCGGCCAGCAGGCTCCCTACTGCGCCCGCCATTTCGGGCGAGGGGGTCAAGGGCGTGCCTGCCAGACCGGCTCCATGCGCAGCGCCTCTATTCCGGGGTCTGCGCGCGTGCCATGGCCTTGGCTTCGGCCATGTCGGCAGCGCCGCCCTGATCCTCATCCGACAGCTTGCCTGCGCCGGGCCCGCCGCCCAGGTCGGCGCCGGTGGTCGGATCAGCAGCGGGATCGGAGGCGAGACGCGCGGACATGGCGGTATAATCCTCCATCTCCTGCCCCGCGAGTTGCACACTCGCAAGGCCGTCGCCGCCATCAACGGGCAGATTACCTTCGATATCGTCCATCCGCTCCCACTGTTCGCCGCTGTTCCAGGGGCCGGTCGTGTCCCCCTCTCCTTGCGAGGCGTTCACATAGAGATTGGCGAATGGCGCGAGGCCGGGAAGCTTGCCCGGAGGGAAATTGTCCTTGATCGAATAGAGCGCCTTTTCAAAGCTCTTCTGATGCGCCACTTCACGCGTCATCAGGAAGCCGAGCGCATCCTTGATCCCCGCATCGTCGGTGATGTTGATAAGGCGCTCATAGATGATTTTGGCACGGCTTTCCGCCGCGATGTTGGACCGCAGGTCGCAGGTCGGATCGCCGCGGCTGTCGACATAGGCAGCAGTCCACGGCACGCCCGAGGAGTTTGTAAGCGCAGGGCCGCCGCCATAGAGAATCGATTGGGTGTGGCTATCGCCGCCCTGGTTCAGCGACACATAAAGGTCCGCTTCCTCCAGTGACGCCTCGCTGAGAGCACCCTTGGCGCCCTTGTTGAGCATGGCGACGATGGAGCCGATGACCTCGAGATGGCTGAGTTCTTCCGTGGCAATGTCCAGCAGCATATCCTTGCGGCCCGGATCATCCTCCGCCAGTCCTTGCGTGAAGTAGCGCATGGCAGCGGCCAATTCTCCGTCAGGCCCGCCAAATTGTTCCAGCAGCAAAGACCCCAGAGCAGGATTAGGCTCGCTCACACGCACGGTATATTGCAGGCGTTTATTATGCATAAACATATTCAGATCTCCTCGGGATCTTGCGGTTCAGCCGATATGCGTTCCCTTTTTGCCGGTGGTCCTGCTCTGCCTGCCTTGTGCATTGTGGCAGCCGACCGCCAGCGCGCCTCCCAGAAATGTGGCGGCACCGATGCAGATAATGCCCGGCAGCAGCACCGCTGCCGCAACGGCTCTGTCAGCAAGCAACAGGTGCAGGATCAGTATGGACAGGCCGGAAAAGGCTATCCAGAGGCCGATAAGCAAGCGGCACCTGCCGGCGAAACCTGATCGCACGCTCACGATGATCTCCATAAGTGCTTGAGCAATGCAGAAGCCGATCCGTGGCGATCCGTTCCCACCATAGCGGAGGTCCGCTAACATGATTTAATGGGGAGCATTTAGGACCGGTTCAGAAACAACTTCCTGATGTTCGCGACGATCAGCTGTGATGTGCTCCCGCCGCCGCAGGAGCACATCGCATCATTTCGCGCCGCGCGACGGCCCGAATTTATGGTCCAGCTCTTGCGCCATCTTCCGGTGATGATCGACGACCTTGGCCGTGGCTTGTGCCAGCGGCTTCAGCGCTGCATTGTCGCCGCGATTGGCATAGCTGCTTTGCAGGTTGAAGGCCTCTTGATGTGCGGCGGCCTGCTGTCCGACATAGACGGAGTCGAATTCGGCGTCGCTCGCATCCTGTAAATTCTTGAGCATTGCCATGCGGCGCGCGTCGAGATTCTTCTCAGGCGCGATGTTGACGGGGTGACTGGCGACAAATTTGCGCAACTGCTCGCTGCTCTTCTTGTGATCGGCAACCATCATCTTGGCGAAGGCTTTGACCTCCGGCGCTCGGGCCCGCTCCATGGCGAGTTCCCCCGCCTGGATCTCATACATGTCGCTGATCGAGGATTGGGGGATATAGAAGGTCGTCGTTACCGCGTCATTGGGGCTAGAGACGCCTTCGGGCTTGGGCCCCTCATAATGTTTCGCGACGGTTGCGCTGCCGTTCGCGGGCTGCCCTTCTTCCGATGCGCCGTCGGTCTGACTGCATCCCCCAATCAGGAACATGGCGCAAGCCGCCGCCAGAGCGGCCCGCGGTCGAGTGAAAAGCTGCTTCATGGCTGTGTCCCTTCTCCGCCGGTTCCGGGTGCACCGATGCCGGGCATCGCGTTGGAACTGTGGGCAGGTCCCGCCTGGTTGATCGCTTCCTGCTGGTTCGTGCCGCCGGGCACACGGCCATTTTCCTGCTGGGCAGCGGGGCTGCAACCGCCGAGCAGGGCAGCCGCCGCCAATGTCAGGCATGGGATTGTCGAATGGCGATGATAATTCACGCGTTTCTCCTCATGTAGACGTTCGCCACTCAACGCCTGTCCCCAGGATTGGCGCCTGTGCGCATGGCAATCTGGGTTAGCGCAAGTTCGCTTTTGACGGCGGCGCCGGAACCGCATCGGCTGCGTACCCATTGAAAAGCCCGTTCAAAGCCGGTCGGCAAGCGCCGCCGGTGACCAGCGAAACAGGAGCAAGACATGTCCGTCCTCGACAGGATCGTTGCAGCAGTCACACCCCCGGAATCCGAAGAAGACCGCGCCAAGGCGCGTGAGAAGGCGCGGGCTGCCGCCGCTCCCGGCGACTGGCTGGACCAGATCCTCCAGCATCATGAGCAGATCGAAGCCGCCTTCGGCGAGGCTCGCGCCGCAACCGACGCGCAGAGCCGGACGCTGGCGCAACGCAGGCTGGGCGCATTGCTGACGGGTCATTCCAATGCGGAGGAAGCGGTGATCTATCCCCAGCTTTCCAACGATCACAAAACGCATATGGCGATGGCCTATGAGGAGCAGCAGGCGGCCAAGGTGCAGATGGCGCTGCTCGAAGCCCTCGACCCGCTCAGCCATGACTGGCTGGAGAAGCTGGAGCATATTCGCGGCGCGGTGGCGCATCACGTCTATGAAGAGGAAAATGACCGCTTCGTCCATTTGAAGGAAGAATTGCCGCCGGCCGATCAGGACCGGATGACGGCGCGCTACCGGGAGGAAATGTCCCGCTACGACGCCCAGATCTGAGCCGCTTCGGCCGGCATCGGAGCGATCGCCGGTCGAACTGCTTGCGGGCGCGAAGCCACAGAACTCAAACGCTTTTCGTGCGTTATGTCAGGAACGATAGTCCAAGAAGGCAGCGGCATTTTCATGGCGGTCCCGGTCCATTTCCCCGACGGCACGATCAGACAGGTTCCAGCGCAGCTAAAGCAAATCGCAGGAAGGAACGGCATAGCGGGCGCGACGTTCGAGCAAGTGCCGCTAAACTGTCACCAATCATGGAAATATCATCAGGTTGGGACACGATGGGTCGCCGTTCGGCGGATTGTGGGCGTAAGCCCCCTGCGCCTGCCGGTCGAGGACTGGTGGCAGTCGATCGCGACGATGGCGGACGAAAGGCCCGAGTTGCCGCAGAAGGCGGATCCGGTAATGCGATCGGCCGCGTGACCAGCGCCCGATGAGCATTGCATGGATCGCGACACGGCTGGCGGGTCTGCTGGAGCGGGGCAACATTCTCTATCTCGCCGACGACGACCAGCAGGCGGAGCGAGTGGCGGCCGCCCTGGCGGCGCTGATGCCGGGCGATCCGGTCATCTTCCTTCCGTCGAGCGACACATTGCCCGGCGACACGGCGCCTGCCTCCCCATCCAATGTCGGCCAGCGCGTGGCGGCACTGCACCGGCTGCGCTGCGCGAAGGGCAAAGTGGCGCTGGTCATGAGCGGTGAAGCGGCTGCGCGCGCCTATCCCGCCCCCGAGGCATTCGAGAGCGCGCCGCCCACGCTGGCTGTGGGCGATCCCCTGGTACTGGCGGAGCTGGCGGAACGGCTGACGGAGATTGGCTATTTCGCTGACGACCGCGTTGATGAGCCGGGCGAAATGGCCGTGCGCGGGGACGTCGCGGACATCTTTCCCGCCGACGCCGGCACGCCCGTTCGCGTCGAGGTGGCGGAAAAGCGAGTGGCGAGCCTGCGCACCTACGACCCGATCAGCCAGCGCGCCATCGAGGAACTTGACGGTATCGCGATCGGCAGGGCGTTGGAACCAACCACCGAAACTGCCGTCACCATCCTTTCCCATATCGAACCAGGGCAGGTCACCTGGTCGGCCAAGGCGGAAAAGCGGCGATTGCGCTTTCTGAAGCTCGCTGCCGATGCGCACGGCCGTGACGACCGTGCACCGCAGGAGGAGTGGGACGAAACCCTCCGGTCCTGGGAGACGGTGGCGCTGGATCAAGCGGCGGACGTGCCGCGCTTTGCCGAGAGCCGGTCGCCGCTGGCATCCTTCGCGCGTTTCGTAAAGCCGCTGCTGGAGGAAGGACGCAGTCTCATCCTGGCGGGCTGCGAGCGCGACCTGCGCTTCCTGCGCCGCAAGGTGGAGAAGCGGCTCGGCATCGAACTGGCCGAAGCGGCGGATTGGCAGGCGGTCACCGCCCTGCCGCCTGGTCGAGGCGCGACCATCCAGCTGCCGGTCGATGCCGGCTTCACCGACGATCGGCTGGTGCTCATCGCAGCGGCGGACCTGCTGGGAAGCCGCGCGATCGTCGATGATGCTGCGCCGGGTAGCGGGTCGATCTGGGTCAGCGCCTCGTCGGAGGTGCAACTGGGCGATGTGATCGTGCATGAGGATCATGGCGTTGGCCTCGCCCTTGGCTTGGAGACGGTCCCGGGCGAGGATGGCGGCGAGACGGAGATGATCGCGCTCGGCTATGCGGGCGGCACTCGCCGTCTGGTGCGCGTGGCCGAAGCTGACCGGATCTGGCGCTATGGCGGGGACGCCGATGCAGTCACGCTGGACAAGCTCGACAGCTCATCCTGGCAGAAACGGCGGGAAGCGATCGAGCAAGCCGTGGCGTCCACGGCCGAGGGTCTGGCCGAGATGGCACGGATCCGAACCAAGGCGAAGGCGCCGGAAATGGCTGCGGACGAGGCCGCCTATGAGCGGTTCGTCGGCGGCTTTCCCTTCAACGAGACGGCGGATCAGGCACGCGCTATCGCGGCCGTGCGCGACGATCTGGCGAGCGGGCGGCCGATGGACCGGCTTATTGTAGGCGATGTCGGCTACGGCAAGACGGAGGTCGCTATGCGGGCGGCGGCGATCGCCGCGCTCAGCGGCTATCAGGTCGTGCTGGCCGCACCGACCACGGTGCTGGTACGACAGCATCTGGAAGGTTTCGCCGCACGCTTTGTGCCTCTCGGGTTGAAGGTCGCGGGTCTTTCACGCCTGTCGAGCGCAGCCGAAAAGCGGGAGGTCAAGGTGGCGCTGGCGGATGGCTCCGTCGATATCGTGATTGGCACCGGCGCGGTCATGGGCAAGGGCGTCAGCTACAAGCGGCTCGGCCTCGTCATCATCGATGAAGAGCAGCGGTTCGGCGCGGCGGACAAAGCGCGTCTCCGCGGGACGGGCGGCGTCCATCTACTGGCGCTCAGCGCAACCCCCATCCCGCGCACCTTGCAGTCTGCGCTAGTCGGCCTGCAGGAAATCTCCGTCATCGCGACCCCGCCCGCACGGCGGCAGCCGATCCGCACCAGCATCGACAGTTTCGACGCGCAGCGCGTGCGCACCGCGCTGGTCCGCGAACATGGCCGCCGCGGGCAGAGCTTTGTCGTCGTGCCCCGGATCGAAGACATGGCGCCGCTCGGCGAAAGGCTGCGGAAACTGGTGCCGGAACTGTCGGTGGTGGAGGCGCATGGCAAGATGCCCGCCGCGCAGATCGACGCGACGATGGTGGATTTCGCCGACGGCAAGGGCGACGTGCTGCTGGCGACCAACATCATAGAGGCGGGGCTGGACGTGCCGCGCGCCAACACGATGATCGTCTGGCGCGCCGACCGGTTCGGCTTAGCGCAGTTGCACCAGCTACGCGGGCGCGTGGGCCGCAGCAACCGGCGCGGGCAAGTGCTGTTGCTCACCGATCCGGGCACGAAGATTGCGGAAAGAACGCTGAAGCGGCTCCGCACGCTTACGGCGTTTGATCGGCTCGGTGCGGGCTTCGACATCAGCGCGCGCGATCTCGACATGCGTGGCGCAGGCGATTTGCTGGGCGAGGCGCAGGCTGGCCATGTGAAACTGATCGGCGTCGATCTCTATCAGCATATGCTGGGAGCGGCGCTGCGCAGGGCGCGCGGCGAGGAGTGCGAGCGGTGGATGCCCGAAATCCACAGCGGGGCGGAGGGTTGCCTGCCGCAGAGCTGGATACCCGAGGAACCGACGCGGCTCGGCCTCTACGTGCGGCTGGCGCGGCTGAGTGATGCTAGCGCGATTGACGCGTTCGAAGAGGAGCTGCTCGACCGTTTCGGTCCGCTGCCGGATGCGGCGGAGACGCTGCTGGCGCAGGCGCGGCTGCGGCTGAGCGCGCGGGAGGCGGAAATCGCACGCATCGACGCGGGCGAGGCGGCGATCGCCCTCACCCCACGCGGCGATAAGCATGCCGGCTGCGCGAAGGCGGGACTGGAGGCGAAGAATGGGCGCTGGCTGCTGCGCGAGCCGACGGACACGGCGGAGCGGCTGGAGCGCGTCGCGGAACTGTTGGAGGAGGTGAAGGGATAAAGATTTTTAGATCAGGCGCCTCCCTCGACCGGCAATGACAGGGTGACGAGCAACCCCGGCGCGGCATCGCCCAGGATGAGCGTGCCGCCGTGCAGGCGCGCCACGGCGCTGGCGAGCGAAAGACCAAGGCCCGCCCCCGCGATATGGCGTGACGTGTCGAGCCGGGCAAAGCGGCTCAAGGCCTGTTCGCGCTGCGCCTCCGGTACGCCGGGGCCGTTGTCGGTTACCTGGATCAGGATCGCTCCCGCCTCGCGGTGCGCCGCCAGGGTGATGCGGTCACCGCCATATTTCAGGGCATTGTCGACCAGGTTGGAGAGCGCCTGCCCGACGATCTCGCGGTTCGCCCGGGCGATCAGGCCGCGCTCCACATCCACCCCGATGGTCGCGCCGCGCTCTTCCGCAAGCGCACCGTACATCTCCTGAAAATCGTTGAGCATCGCACCGACGTCCACGGCCATGAAACTGTCGCGGCCGATCCCCGCCTCCGCCCGGCTGATGAGCAGCGCGCTGTCGAGCATGCGTAGCAGCGTGTCGCTTTCCTCCAGCGCGCGTTCAAGCGCGCGGCTGCCTGCCTCGTCCGGATTTTGCCGCAAACTATTTTCCAGAACCGCGCGCAGCCGAGTGAGCGGGGAACGCAGGTCATGGGCAAGGCCATCAGTGACGAGCCGCAATTCGTCCACCAGCCCGGTGATCCGGTCCAGCATGGCGTTGATCGCCCGGCCGAGCGCATCGAACATGTCGCCGCTGCCTGTCAGGACGATGCGGCGCTGCATGTCGCCTGTGCCGACCGCCGCCGCCGTGTCCGTCACCGATCGCAGACGCCTTTGCATGATGGCGGCAGAAAACCACGCCGCCCCGGCCGCGAGCGGGATGGCGAGCAATACCGCGCTCAGCAACGCCGCCTCCAGAAAGCCTCCGAAGCGCAGATCGCTTTCCACGACATGGCCGGCCAGCAGGCGGGTGCCATCGGGAAAGCGGGTGCTGACGATGCCCAATATCTGCCGGTCGCTTCGACGCGGGCCGCTGTGCAGATTGAGCAGCCGCCAGCTTTCCGCCGTTCCCACCGTGGCTGGCCAGCGCTGAAGGTTGCCGGCGATGCGGCGGCCATCGGGACCGATCAGGAGGAGGACGGTGTCGGCGCCCGGATCGCCCTGGATGCGGCTGCGAACCGTCGCACCCGCCGCGTCCAGCCCGGCAGCGGCATAGGTGGCGGAGATATCGTCCCGCAGGCCTACCGCCACTTCGCGGCTGGCATGGTTCATCGACTTGCTGGTGAAGCTGTGCACCGCCCACAGCGACACGAGAACGCAGGCGATCTGCATCAGGAAGATGAGCGCGGCGAAGCGCCAGATGACCGAGAGCCGCCAGCGCATGAAGCGCATCAGGGCTTCGCGCTCAGGCGATAACCCGCGCCGCGCACGGTGTGGATCAGCGGCGCCTCCCCCTCCTCATCGATCTTGCGGCGAAGGCGGCTTATATGGACGTCGATCACATTCGTACCGGGATCGAAATGATAGTCCCATACGCCCTCCAGCAGCATAGTGCGCGTCACGACCTCATCCTGATGCCGCATCATGTAATCCAGCAGGCGGAACTCGCGCGGCTGAAGTTCGATCGGGCGATTGCCGCGCCTGACCTTGCGCGAAAGCAGATCGACCTGAAGATCGCCGCACGCAAGCCGCGTCTCCGCTGCCTGCCCGCCGCTCCCCCGGCGCAGCATGATACGCAGGCGCGCCAGCAGTTCTGCAAAGGCGAAGGGCTTGGCGAGATAATCGTCCGATCCGCCGGTCAGTCCCCTCACCCGCTCATCAGCGGTGGCAAGGGCGGAAAGTATCATCACCGGCGTCTCGATCCCGGCCGCGCGCAGGGCGGCGAGCACGGCCATGCCGTCCATGCCCGGCAGCATCCGATCCAGGATGATCGCGTCGTGGCTCGCTTCCGTCGCCATGAACAGGCCGTCACGGCCGTTGTCCACCCGATCGACGATGAAGCCTTCCTCGCCGAGCCCCTTGACGATATAGTCCCCAGTGGTGGCGTCATCCTCGATCAGCAGCACCTTGTAGCTCATAGGCGCTCTATCCAGCATCGGCTTGCTCCCGTCCAGAGCGCAGCACGTGGCCCGCAGCGCTCCTTCGTCCGCCATCAATCAGCCGCTGAAGGTCGAGCACAGCGCGCAGCATCGAAAAACCGGGCGGCCCGGCGATGAAGCGCGGCTCCCACACGGGAGCGAACTTCGCCTTATAGGCGCGCAGGCCCTTGAACCCATAAAAGCTGCCGCCATGCTGAAACAGCAGCGCGCCCGCCTTGGCCCAAATGGGCGACAGGCGCCGCGCCTCCAGCCCCGAAAGCGGCGCCATGCCCAGCGTGAACCAGCGATAGCCCTGCTCCTTGCCCCACAGCATCAGGCGGGAGAACAGGAAATCCATCATGCAGGCGGGCGCGTCCGTGTCGTGGCGCATCAGGTCCACCGACAGCTCATTGCGGTTTGCCGTCGACCAGATGTTGGCAAACGCGATGATGTGCCCTTCCCGCCGCAGGACCACGCAGTCGAAGCGCCGCATATAGCAAGGGTCGAAGCGCCCGACGCTGAAGGCCTTCTCGCTGCCAGCCTTTGCCTGAAGCCAGCGGTCCGATACCGCCTGCATCTCCACTAGCAGAGGGGGAATGTCGGCGGCGGCCACGATCTCGAAACTGACGCCTTCGCTCTCCGCCTTGCGGATGGCGTGGCGCAGCGGCTTGCCCCTTGGCCCTTCGGTGGTGAAGCCGGCAAGGTCGATCCGGGCCTCCTCCCCATATTTGACGATGGAGAGGCCAAGGTCGATCGCGAGCGGCAGGGAATCGAGGCTGAGCTGATAAAGGAGCAGCCTTCCCTGCACGGCGTCGGCCCGCTCGCGTATCTGCGATCTGCGCCAGCGCCTGCCCTCGCGAAGGAAGGGCGAGCGACCAGCCGAACAGGCGAACCGGGCGCGCGGTCCGGCCGAGCGCCAGCAGCAGGGCGGCGATAAACCCAAGCAGGGCAAGGCCAAGGGCATGCTGCACGGTGGTCGGCACATATATGTCGCCCGCCCTCACCGCCACCGGATGGACCGCCATGACCAGCGCGGCCAGCGTGACGACGCCACCCCAGAAGGCGAGGCTGGCCGAGGCGATGACGCGCGCGATATCTCCCGGCCCAAGGCCCGCCGCGCCGTAGATGCGGAACCTGGCCGATCCCCCGGTCAGCAGCGAAAGGCCAAGATTGTGGCTGAGCGTATAGCTACAGAAGGATGCAAGCGCAGCGGTACGCCACCTGACCGGACGCCCGATGATGCGCAGCGCCATATGATCGTAGAGGGTCAGCGACAGATAGCTGAAGATCGTGAACAGCAGAGCGGCCAATATGGCGGAGGGCGGGATCGCGTGGATCGCCCCGCGCAGGTCATGGCCGCGGACTTCGGCCAGAAGATGATCGACCATCGCGAAGCCCAGCATCGTCACCAGCAGCAGTCCGGCGATGATGAAGCTGCGGCGGTGGCGGGCGAAGAGGCCGTTGGGGCTGATAGCGAACATGGCGCGCGTCAGGACGCCAGCACGCCGTCGATCGCGCGCAGCAGGACGGCGCTGGCGGCATCGGCGTCATGGTGCAGTTCATGGCCGCCCGGCAGCCGGGCGATCGTGGCGTTAGGCTGGCGCAGCGCGGGGCAAAGGCTCGCCCGCTCCATCGCGCCATGGATGCAGAGCAGCGGCACCCAACTCAGCCGCCGGCCGGCCATCGACGCATCCTCCTCCGGCTCGCCCATCGAGAATATCTCGGACGGAGAGGCCCGCCACTCCCTCGTGGCGCCCGGCACGATCAGGCCGACAAAGGATATCCGCTTGCGCAAGTCGGTCGATACATAAGGCAGCGAGGGGGCGATCACATCGGCGCCGAAGGATTGCCCCAGCAGCAGCAGGCGGGCCTTGGGATCGATGGCGAGCGCGCGGTGCAGCCCCTCCGCGATCATCGCGCCGGTTTCCTCCGGCGTGCGGCGGACGTGGAAGAAATGCAGGCTGTTCTCGGCGACGACGGCGATGCCATGCCGGGTCAGGCGGTCGGCTATGTCGGGACCAAGCCCCGCATGGAAGCCCATGTCGCCCGACAGGTAAAGTGCGACGGCGCGCCGCTGTCCCGGCGCTGGGGCGGACTTAGCCGGCAGAACATCGAACAGGTGCCCGCCGATATAGCCGATATACCAGAGCCCCAGCAGGATTGCGGCTGCAAGGCCCAGCCCGGTGCGCGCCAGCGACTTCATGCAGCGCTGCTCCATTCCGGCTGCGCCAGCGGTTGGCCGTCCACCCGGCCGCTCCGCTCCAGCTTCCCCCAGCCCACCCACGGCCCGAGGATGGCGGTCGCCACGGCGCGGATGACGACGCCATACATGATTTGCCGATAGACGAAGCGCTGCGCCACCAGCAGTAGCGCGGGGTAGCGCCGCTCGCGCGGTTCGAGGCGGTAGGCGACCGCGCCGCACAACACGTCGATGGCAGTGAAGGCCAGCCAGTAAAGGCCCATGCGCAGCACGTCGCTCTGTGTCTGCGCCCAGCCATGCTGGTGCACGCGGATCATCGTGTCGATAGCGCTCGCCACCAGCGCAAGATCGATGATGGGTGAAACAAGCGCGAAGCCGATCTGAAACAGCCATGCTTGCGGCAGGCCAACCCACGAAAGGCCGGCAGGCTTTCCTTCCCGCCAGATTCGGCGGTGCTTCCACAGGCATTGCAGCGTGCCATAGGCCCAGCGGAACCGCTGGCGGGCAAGCGTACGGAAACTTTCCGGCGCTTCGGTCCAAGCGACTGCCTCGCTGTCATAGGCGACCCGCCACCCGGCGCGCTGCACCGCGATGGTCAGGTCCTGATCCTCCGCCAGCGTATCGACGGGATAGCCGCCGACCTCATCCAGCGCCGCGCGCCGCCATGCGCCGACCGCGCCGGGCACGACCGTGATCGCATCGAACCGCGCGAGAGCACGCCGCTCCAGATTCTGAGCGGTGACATATTCGACCGCCTGCCAGCGGGTGACGAGGTTGACGCGATTGCCCACCATCGCGTTGCCCGCGACCGCACCGACCTGATCGTCGGCGAACCAACGGGCCAGCCGGGCGATGGTCAGCGGCTCGAATTGGGTGTCGGCATCAAGCGCGACGATGATGGGCGCATGGGCGATGGTAAGCGCGCGGTTGAGCGCAGCGGCCTTCCCGCCATTTTCCAGGGTGAGCAGGCGGACGCGCGGGTCGGCGGCGAAGGCCCGGTCCACTATGGCGCTGGTCGCGTCGGTCGAACCGTCATCGACCACGATGATCTCCAGCTTGACGCCCTCGCTCGCCAACACGCGACGGACGGACGCCTCTATCACCTTGGCCTCGTTGAACGCGGGGATGATCACGGAGACGAAGGTGCCGGGCTGCATCGCTGGCGGCTCGATCCGATTGGCGCGCAATCGACTGCCCAACGCGAGCGCCGCCAGCATCACCGCCCGACCGATGCCGAGCAGGATGACGACGAAGAACAGCCATTTGAGCGCGACCGCGATTCCCGCGAACAGAAGGAAGATGCCGACGTCGATTCGCACCGCGGCGAGGTCCGCTCCGCCGATCGGGGGCATCACCTGCGTCGGGGTAAGACCGGCGAGCGCTGATACGGTGACGAAGCGATAGCCCTTGGCCTCCAGCCCCCGAATGATGCGGGGCAGCGCCGCGACCGTCTGGGCCCGGTCGCCGCCGCTGTCGTGGAGAAGGACGATCTGCGCCGATCGATCGGTATTGCCGCCTTCGACCTGGCGGAGCGTGCGATCGACGATGGCGTCCACGCCCGGCCGCGTCCAGTCGCCCGGATCGACATGCAGGCCGACATTCAGATAACCCGCCCGCTGCGCCTGCAAGGCCGGACCGATCTCGTCCGCGCTGGTCGGCTCGGCATCACCGAAATAAGGTGCGCGAAACAGGCGCATCGCCCGACCGGTATAGGCCTCGACCAGCCGCTGTACGCCGTTCAGTTCGAGCGAGACGCCCCGCTCCGACACCTGCGCCAGATTGGGGTGGGTGTAGCTGTGGCTGCCGATCTCGCTGCCCTGGGCGATGATCCGGCGCAGCAGGCCAGGGTGCATCATCGCATTTTCGCCGATGACGAAAAAGGTCGCGGGCACATGCGCGCGCTGCAATATGTCGAGGATCGGCGCCGTCCACACCGGGTCCGGGCCATCGTCGAAGGTCAGCGCCGCCAGATGCGGGCGGTAGCCGGTGCGGCGGATCACGTAAGGCGTCGGCAGGCTGGCGAAATGTTCGTCGATAATAAGCCCGCGCGCCGGTCCGCTGCCCATGCGCACGGTACGGCGGCCGATGGTGGGCACGTCGTCTATCCGCAATATCTCGCCATTGCCATCGACATCGACGGAGTTGAAGCTTGTGAGGCGCCCCAAACCGGCGATTGCGTCCCTCTTCCCCTGCGCCAGCGCGGACCAGTAGCCCGGATCTTCCGAGCCGAGTCGCCACAATGCCACTCCGCTCGCACCCGCTTGCCGCGCCGCGCGGAGCTGGTTCCAACCGCTTGCGGCGTCGAGCATCCAGACATGGTGGACCGATCCTCCTTCCGCATAGTCAAAGCTGGCATTGCCGCTCGCCGGATCGAAGCGAATCGGCGCGCCGGAATCATGCGCCGTCAGCCAGGCATCCTCGATCGAGAGCGCGGCGGCATTGCCCCCGCCTTCGGTCCAATCATAGGCATAGTTGCCGATGGCGACGATCGCCTTTGCCGGCGGCACCACGCGTAGCGCGTCATGCAGTCGCTGCACGAACCATGGCTGCGCCGAGATGGGGCCCGGCGTATCTCCGATATAATGTTGGTCGTAATCCATCAGGAAGACGCGATCGGCCATCCGGCCAAAAGCGGCGAGGTTCCAGCTGGCATCGCCCACCGGGACCGTCAGCATCAGCGGCAGATGACGGGCGCGCAGTTGCGGCGCGGCCTGCCGGAGGAAGGCCAGATAGTCCCTTTGTGCTGAGGCGGGCAGCGCCTCCAGGTCGAAAATCACCCCGGACGCGTGTAGCCCGGCAAGCGCCGGGAACAAGCGATCCAGCAAAGCCTGCCGCGCGCGCGGATCATGGAGCAGGGCGGCGGTTCCAGCGCTGTCCCACACGCCATCGTCGACATTCTGAACCACCGGCATGACATGGGGCCGACGCCGCGCGGCGCGGATGGTCGAAGCAAAGAGCGCGTCGTTCGCCACATGCAGCGCATGGTTCCTGCCGCTGATCGAGAGCAGCGCTGGTGCTACCCAGTCGAGGTCGCCGACATGCTGGCGCAGCGAGGCCCGGCTGGCGTCATCCCATGGCACGTAGAAGGCGACACTGACTGGGTGCGTGGACAGCGCGTGGCCGGCATGAGGCATCCACCCGGCGAGCCCGTGGCGCAGGGACCTGCCTATATGTCCCAGCTTCTGCCCGATCCCCTCGGGCCTCGGCCGCTCCATGCGCAGAGGGACCGCCGGGGGCACCGGCACGTTGACGATGGTGAAGGCGAAAGCCATGCCGGCGCCAAGGATCAAAAGGAGCGTCAGGAACAGGAGGGGTAGAGTCAGGCGGCGCCGGCGCCCGCTGGCATCATAGAAGACTGGCCTCTGCATCGGGCACTCATCTGACTGGAGAGGCGGCGCAACAGGGGTGAGCGCCGCCTCTCACTTACGTGGCCATCATGCGACCGGGGCCTGTAATAGAGTACGCTCGCGGACGGGAGCATGAGCGTGGCATTACGGATTTTTCATGAAAAGGGCTGCCGCACGAGCAACCGTGAACAACGAAACCGATCAGTGTGAACAGGATTGATCTATTCTAACTACTGTTCGATCAGCCTATGACAAAGGGGCTGGGCCGGGTGATCTTCGTTTGGGTCGCACCCCATTGTCCGGTCCAGCACCTACCCTCCAAGCTTCGACAGGATGAAGGCGAGCAGGAAGCCGGCCACCGCGATTAGGCCCGAATATTCGTGTGTTTCCTCCGTTGCCTCCGGGATCATCGTGTCGACCAGCATGGCGAGAATCGCGCCCGCCGCGACGGCCATGGTCGCCGCGATGATGTCGGGACTGGCGCCCGCCAACGCCAAATTGCCGAACGCCGCCGCAATGCCTGAGGCGAGCGCAATGCCGCCCCACACCAGGAAAATATAGAATGGCCCGCGTCCTGCCTTCTTCATGCCGGCCGCGCTGGACAGTCCTTCGGGAACATTCGACAGGAAGACAGCGACCACAGCCACCATGCTGACCCCGCTGCCCGCGAGCAGGCTGACCCCGATGACCACCGATTCCGGTATGCCGTCCAGCAGCGCGCCGACGGCGATCGCCGTGCCCGATCCATCGCTCGCCGCCTGCTGGCTCTGACCGGGATTGGAGCCGGACCGCTTGCGGTGCTTGGCCCCGCGCCTGCTCACCAGGATATTGGCGAAGGTGTAGGCGGCGGCGCCCGCCAGAAAGCCGAGCGCCGAGGAGTCGAAACCGCCCCTCCGGTAAGCTTCATCCATCAGGTCAAAGGCGACGGCGGAAATCAGCACGCCCGAGCCGATCGCCATGACCGCAGCTATCAAGCGCTGCGGCAGGTTGATGTAATAGCCGATCGCCGCGCCCAGCAGCAGTGCGGAGCCGCCCAGCAGCCCCCATAAACCTGCCTGGATCGGCATGGGGATCATGATCGCAGGCCCTGCTGCAAGACGTTCTCCCGGCGCTTCCTTCCTCTCTTATTCACAGTGCGTTATGTCGATCTTGGTTCCCGCGGCCCTTTGGATTAGGGAGTGCAAAAAGCCCGGTGGCGTCTGCTTTAAGCAACTTAACCTGGGTAAGCGGCGTTTCTCCGCCTACTCACGCCAGCGCTGGGCCGGGCGTCTCGATAGCTAGGGAAAGTGGTTTTAAGTGGCGGAGCTGGACAAGGTTGATCTTACGAATTGCGATCGTGAACCGATTCATCTTCTTGGCGCGATCCAGTCACCCGGCTTCCTGATCGCCGTCAGCACCGACTGGATCATCGCACGGGTTTCGCGAAATATTCGCGACCTGCTCGGCCATGATCCGGAGGCGTTGATCGGCACTCCCCTGCCCGACTATATTCCGGCCGGGCTGCTGCACGATCTGCGCAACAAAATTTCCTATCTGTCGGAACCCGACATGGTTGAGCGGCTGTTCGCCTGTCAGATCGGCACGTCGGGCCAGCCCTATGACGTCGCCGTCCATTTTTCCGGCAACCAGATCATCATAGAGGCGGAGCCCGGCATGCCCGCCGGCGGGGATTCGACGAGCGCCGTGCGCGCGATGATGTCGCGCCTCGACCGGACGAAGGATATCCAGACCTTCTATCGCGAAGGCGCGCGGCAGGTCCGGACTCTGCTCGGCTATGACCGGGTGATGGTCTACAAATTCGCCGGCAGCGGCGCGGGCGAGGTCGTCGCCGAAGCGTGCAAACCCGGCATCGGCAGCTTCCTTGGCCTCCACTATCCGGCCAGCGATATCCCGAGGCAGGCACGCGAGCTTTACAAGCGCAATCTGGTGCGCGTCATTCGCGACGTGAACTCCCAGCCGATCGGCATCGTGCCGGAGATCGACGCGGCCGGCCAGCGGCTTGACCTGTCGCTCTCCATCCTGCGGTCGGTCTCGCCGATCCATATCGAATATCTCAAGAATATGGGCGTCGCCGCCTCGCTTTCCATCTCCATCGTCGTGGATGACGAGCTTTGGGGCCTGTTCGCCTGCCATAATTATTCTCCCCGCTCCCCGACATTCGAGCGGCGATCGGTATGTGAGCTGTTCGCCGAAATGTTCTCCATGCGGCTTGAAGCGCGGGAGCGGCGGCAGATCGCCGATTATGAACGCCGTGCGCGCGACATTTCCGACCAGCTGCTCGGCGCCGTCGCCTCCGACGAGACGCTGCTGAACGATCCCGACTGGCTGGGCGACATATTGGTGAGCGCGATTCCCGCCGATGGCGTTGGCATCTGGATCAACGGCAATTATGCCTTTTCCGGATCGACACCGCCGACGGAAGATTTCCGGCGGATCGTGCGCGCGTTGAACGGGCTTGCGGCCGGGCGCGTCTATACCACCGACCATATCGGCGGGCTGATCGAGGATGCGGGCCGCTTTGCCGATGCCGCCGCCGGCTTGCTCGCGATCCCGATCTCCCGTTCGCCGCGCGACTATGTGGTACTGTTCCGGTCCGAGTTGAAGCAGTCGGTGCGCTGGGCGGGCGATCCGCACAAGCCGGTGGAATATGGACCCAACGGCCCCCGCCTCACCCCGCGCGAGAGTTTCGCGGAATGGCAGGAGAATGTCGAGGGCCATGCCGAGCCCTTCTCCGCTTCGGAGGTGCGCGTGGCCGAGACGCTGCGCGCGACCTTGATCGAGGTGGTGCTCAGGCTCGCGGACGAAGCGGCGGCGGAACGACGCCAGTCCAACGCCCGTCAGGAAATGCTGATCGCGGAACTCAACCACCGGGTTCGCAATATCCTGGGCGTCATCCGGGGCCTTATCCGCCAGTCCCAGCCCGACAATGAGGAGGTCAAGGAGTTTGTGAAGCTGGTCGACGGCCGCATCCACGCCCTTGCCCGCGCGCATAACCAGATCACCGATGACCATTGGGGGCCTGCTCCCCTTGCCGCCCTTATCGATGCGGAGGCCGCCGCCTTCGCCGCCAGCCGGCAAAGCGCGATCATCTCGACCGGCAGCCCGATCCTGCTCAATCCGCAGGCCTATTCCACCATGGCGCTGGTCATCCATGAGCTTGTGACCAACTCCACCAAATATGGCAGCCTGTCCGGCGACGGCGAAGTGCACATCAACTGGCGCCGGGACCATGCCGGCGACCTTGTGCTGGTGTGGCAGGAGGTCGGCGGCCCGCCTGTCTCCCCGCCCAAGCGCAAAGGTTTCGGCACCACGATCGTCAACCGCTCCGTCCCCTATGATCTGGGGGGCAAGGCACGGATCGACTATGCGCCCGATGGGGTCCGCGCGGAATTCTGCATCCCCGCCCGGCATGTTTCCGAACCGAAAAGCTACGGGGGCCCAGAAATCCGCATCCCCCGGGCTGCCGTTTCCAGCCAGCAGGCGATCGATCCGGAACTGCTCGACAGAAAGTCCATCCTGCTGGTCGAGGACAGCCTGATCATCGCGCTCGACGCCGAGGATATATTGGACCGCTTCGGCGCTTCGGTCGCGACCGCCTCCACCCCAGAGGCTGCGCACGACATTCTCGACCGCGACCAGGTGGATTTCGCCATTCTCGACATCAATCTTGGCGATCAGACGAGCTTTGGTATCGCCGATCGCCTGACGGAACTGGGCGTGCCCTTTTTCTTCGCGTCCGGCTATGGCGAGCAGGCGAACCTGCCGATGGAGCATCGCTCGCGCATCGTCGTGCAGAAACCCTACACCACCCACAATATCGCCAAGGCTATCGACGATATGTTCGGCTGATCAGCGCGAACTATTCAAGCGAAGCGCGCCAGCAGTTCGTCCAGCAGGGGCCGCAGCCGCCTGATCTCCTCCTTGTGCGTGGCCGACAGGCTGGCGAGCAGTTCCAGCGCGCTCGGTGTCAGCTCGAGTTGAGCGCGTCGCCGGTCGGCCGCCATCGAATGGCGCGTCACCAGCCCCAGCTTCTCCAGGCGGTCGACCAGCCCCGTGGCGCTATGGGGCTTGAGCAGCAACCGCCTCGCCACATAGCCGACGGTCGCGTCTTCGCGCGGCGCGGCGCGCAGGGCAAGCAACGCCTGATGCTGCTGCGGTGTCAGCCCCTGTTGGGCCGCCTTCTCGCTGCTGAACGCCTGAAACTGTCGCAGGGCGAAACGGAACTCCGCCAGCGCGCCATAATCCTCGTCAGTCAGCTTGTCGGATTTCATGCTCATCTTCACCTTGAACTATATCGTATTGCGATATAATCGCACTGCTGCACCAACAAAGAGGGATTTGCATGATTCGGGAAGCCTCTGCTTCCGTTAAAGCGCCGACGCTTGGCGATCATAGTGCCGATCGACGCATGGTGATGCTGGCCGCCATGTCGCTGGTGGCTGGCATAGGCGGCGCGGCGGGCGCATGGGTGCTGCTCAAGCTGATCGCGATTGCGACCAACCTCTTCTGGTTCGGCCGCCTCTCCGTGCAGGAGTTGGACATGGCCGGCCAGGCGGGCGGCTGGGGCACGCTGCTGATCCCGCTGGCAGGCAGCCTGATCGTCGGCCTCATGGCCCGCTTCGGGTCGGAAAAGATACGTGGCCACGGCATACCCGAAGCGATTGAGACGATCCTGTTCGGTGAAAGCCGCCTGTCGTTGAGGGTCGCCGTCCTGAAGCCCCTCTCCTCCGCCATATCGATCGGCAGCGGCGGTCCGTTCGGCGCCGAAGGGCCGATCATAATGACCGGCGGAGCGATCGGGTCGCTGTTCGCCCAATGTTTTCACCTGAGCGCGGCGGAGCGCAAGACGCTGCTCGTGGCGGGCGCAGCCGCCGGCATGACCGCGATTTTCGGCACCCCGCTCGCCGCCATCCTGCTCGCGGTCGAGGTGCTGCTGTTCGAATGGAGGCCGCGCAGCTTTGTCCCCGTCGCGCTGGCGGTGCTGATATCCTTCACCATTCGGCCGATGCTGATCGGCAGCGGGCCAATGTTCGCGGCTGAGCTGCACGCGCCTGGCGGCGGTTGGGCGCTGGTCGCAGCGATCGGGCTCGGCCTGCTGGCGGGGTTGCAAGCGGCGCTGCTGTCGACCGCGCTTTATCGGATCGAAGACGACTTCCACCGGCTGCCCCTTCACTGGATGTGGTGGCCTGCAGTTGGATCGATGGCGGTCGGCGTCGGCGGCCTCGTCGACCCGCATGTGCTGGGCGCTGGCTATGCCAATATCCACGCGCTGTTCGGCAATGATCTGGAAGTTCGCGCGGTCGTTACATTGCTGCTGGTGAAGGCGTTGGTCTGGCTGATCGCGCTCGGGTCGGGCACCTCGGGCGGCGTCCTTGCGCCGCTGCTGATCCTGGGTGGAGCGCTCGGCTGCCTTGCGGGCCAATATCTGCCGGGCGACGCGGGCGTCTGGGCCATGATCGGCATGGCCGGCATCATGAGCGGGGCGATGCGCGCGCCCCTCACCGGCGCGCTGTTCGCCGCCGAGCTGACCGGCAGCTTCGGCGCGCTGCCGCTCTGCCTCGCAGGCGCGGTGGGCGCCTATGCGATCAGCGTGCTGCTGATGCGGCGGTCGATCCTGACGGAGAAGATCGCGCGGCGCGGCAGGCACATCTTCCAGGAATATAGCGTTGATGCGCTCGACCTGCTGCAAGTGCGCGAGCTCATGACCACCGATCCGCAGACGCTGCCCGGAACCATGCCGGTCAGCGCCGTAATCACTTTCTTCGCCGGGAAGGCGCGCCATCGAAGCTATCCTGTGGTGGATGAAGCCGGCCGCCTGCTGGGCCTCGTCTCCCGCAGCGACGCGCTGCGCTGGCAGGTCGATGGCGTGGACCCGGCGGCCTCTCTGGCGGAGAGCCTGTCCGACGCTTCGCAGCCCTTCGCCTTCCCCGACAGCCCCAGCGGCACCGTCGCGGACCTGATCGTGCAGTCCGGCATAGGGCGCATCCCGGTCGTCGACCATGACAGCCGCCGCGTGATCGGCATCCTGTCGCGCCAGGATCTGCTGAAGGCGCGTCACAAGGTGCGGCGAGCCGAGTTGGCCCGCGCCCGTGCCATCGAATGGAAGCGGGGGATGTCTGCGAACGCGCCGCTATAGGCGCGGCACGGCCACATGGAGGCGGCGGTAGCGCGCCTCCACCAGGCTGAACAGGCCGAACAGCGCCAGGCCGATTGCGACGATCAACAGCAGCAGAGCGCCATGTTCCTGCTCGCGCAACTGACGAAGGGCCGCGCCGATGCCGCCTGCCTCGTTCGGGTCATGCTGCACCACCACATTTACGAGGAACCAGGCCATCATCGCGAAGACGAGCGCGCGGGCGGCATAGCCGACGCGGCCCATCCATCGCACCTGCCGCGGCGCAGGCACATCACCGCTCAGTTCATCGAAGCTCGCCTTATAGGCCTTCACCGCCTGCGCCGCTGCGGTCGCGAGCAGGCCGATTCCGACGACGATCAACAGCGCTGGCCCTGCCGGCTGGTCGAGCAGCCAGGCGGACCAGCTTTGCGCGGTCTGGTCGCCGGGGCTGCCATTTGGGGAGGGTTGCTGGCGCATGGCGAGTTTGACGGCGGCAACCGCAAGCCCGATGTGGATCAGGCCGCTGAGCGCATAGCCCACCCGCTCTAACCTGCCCTTCATATTCTGTCGCCGAAGTTCGGGATCGAGCGCCGCTTCGGCCAACCGCCAGAAAGCATAGCCTGCAAAGCCAAGCGCACAGAGCAAGAGCAGCACTCGACCCACTGGAGCATCGGCCATGGTTCCCATGACGCCCTGATTGTCGCTGGGCCTGCCGCCGTTCAACGCTGCATCTAGCGCGAATATGCCGACCAGCAGATAGACCAATCCGCGCGCGGCGAAGCCTAGCCGGGCAAGGATCGTAAGCCATCCCGCAGGACCGTCTCGTCTTTCCATCATCTACCTCCGTGAAGGAAACGCGAAGCTGCCTGCGAAGTTGCCGCAGCGCCGCCTCGTGCGGGCCCTCGGCCGCGAAAAGTTTTTTCATGTCGCAAGCGGAATCCTTGGCACCGGGACCAGCGGGCGAAGTTCCTTCGCCAGGAGAGTAACGTGGCTGAAAAGATCGTTTCCATCGGCTTGCTGACGGCCAAAGATCTTGAGCGCCTGGGTCAAGGGTTCAGGCGGCATTTTCCCGTGCAGGATGACGACCAGTTCAAGGACCTGCTTGCCAAGCTAGACAAACTACCGTCCATCGACTTCAAGCGGCGTGACAAAGCACGATGAAGAACGGGCCGCGGAAATTTGGCCGGGCCCTATTGCTTGCGGCGATCATCCTGTTGGTCCTCGCCATCACCGCGATGATGATCCATTCCAGTATCGAAGCGCCCGACCCTGCTTCCCGCACGCCAAAGGGCGCGATGCCGCCGGAGGGCGAACCGATGCGGCCGACCCCGTGAGGGAAGTCAGCCGCAAAGGGTCGAGGGAGGCGGGCGGACCCGCCTCCCTCAGCTTCTCAGTAGGTGGTCGACTTGCTCCGTGACGAGCTATGCCCGCCATTGCGGTACAATATGTCGCGCACGGCTTCCGCACTGACATTGCCGTCACTGTTGTTGACCGACACGAACACCGCGCCATCCTTCATCCGCTCATTATAATAGCCGGCATCTTCCCGGCTGACGCCATGCTTGGTCAATGTTTCGTTCAGCGTCCCAGCTGCAGCGCCAGCGGCAGCGCCGATCGCCAGCGCTTCGGGCACGGCCGATGCAGCGATGGCACCCGCCGCCGCCAGGGGTCCGACGCCGGGGATCGCCAGCGCAGCAACGCCAAGGCCCGCACCAAGAGCTCCTCCGCCCAAAATGCCGCGCAGGATATTGCGATGGCTCTCGTCCGTAATCTCGCCATCGCCGCTCGTGGTGGTCGTGGTTCCACCATGATGAGCGATGACCGACAAGGCATTGTCGCTGACACCGGCGGTGCGAAGCTCCGCCACAGCGCGCTCGGCCTCTGCGTGGGTGTCGAACAGGGCGGAAATGACGCTATCGCTCATAATATACTCTCCTTTTGGTTGGTGATGATCGTTCAAGCCTGGGGCGGGCCGTCCTGATAGGCTGGGGTGGTGCTCTGGAAAGGCTGCGGCTGTTGGCCTGATGAACTGGTCTCGCCGCCTTGCTGAAGGCTGCTGTCGGCCTTGTCGACCAGCCCATCCTTCGCCTCGCGCAGCTTGTCGGTCAGCGCGTCCTTCTGTTCACTGGCGGCGGCGCGCGCCTTCTCTCCCAACGGTCCCAGCTTTTCCTGCTCGGTCCTGCTGAGCGGCACCACCGATCCCAGCGCCGCCCCGACGGCCGCAGCGATCAGCCCGCCGACGAAGGGGTTGCTGTCGTAGAGACTTTTGGCCCTGTCGCTTGCCTGCGCCGCAGCGCGCCCGGCGGCGTGGCTCGCCTGCGACACGGTGCGCCCTGCGGCGTCGTATGCCTGCCCCGACGTCTGCGCCCAGGCATGACGCTTTTCGCGGAACTTGTCGGTGACGTCGTCCAGCCGCTGGCGGAAGCCATTATCATCCTCGTCGTGCCGGCGTTCCACCATCAGATAATTGGCACGCGCGGCATCACGCCTCCGCTGATAGGCGACCACATCCTCGCCATCGCGCATTTCGACCGCGGACATATGCTCCACATAGTCGCGATGATGGGGGTCGACATGGCCGTCGCTCTTTCCGCCGCCCTTCGAACGGAAGCTCGGCAATTTCGCGTCATTGTCGCTGATCAGCCAGATCGTCCCGGCCGCGATCAGGCCGAGGGCGAGGGGATTGCGCCGCGCGCCGTCCAGCAGCATCCGCGCGTCGACATTATTGTCGTCGGCCTTGTCCAGCAGCGCGTTGAACAGGTTGCGCGGCGTCAGTTGATCGCCGATCCTGTCGATGGTGCGGCTCATATCCTCCTGCGTGCGGCGGATGTCGCGCTCGATGGCGTCGGGGTCCCGTTCTACGGTGTCGGTCATGATCTATGCTCCGGATTGAGGTCGCCGCGCAGCGCAGCAGGCGTGCGCTCCAGCGTGTGTTGGGTGCGTTCGGGCGTCAGTTCACTCGCACGCATCTTCTCGATCGCGCTGCGATAGAGGATGAAGGCGACGATAAGGGTGACGATGCCGACGATCAGCGTGGCAAGTCCAAGATGGTCGATGGCATCGGCCAGTAGATAGGCGAGCCCCATGAGCAGCACTCCCAATCCGGCGATGCCCACGACGGCGGCGCCTGCAATCGCGCCGACGGCCACCTTCACCCCGGTCGCGGACTCCCGCACCTCTGCCTTCAAAAGCGCGAGTTGCTGTTCGGCGAGGTGGGTACCCTGCCCCATCAGGGAGCGGAGCAGGGAAGCGATATCCTCTTCTCTACCCACGCCGGCACCGGGGGGCACGACCCGGTCATATTGCGGGTCGGTCATATCACGCCTCCCCCCTGGATATTCGGCGGCACTTGCGCGGTTTCGGGCGAATAGTAGGATGCGGTTGGCGCTGGCACAGCGGTGCTACCGAAGCCGGCACTGCTGCCCGCATCCGCCTCTGCGCGGAATATCCGGCTAACGGCAAAGCCCGCCGCCGCGCAGGCCGTCAGGAAGGTGACAGGATTGTCCCGCGCCAGTTGGCGGACGTTGCCGACCAGTTCGCGCGAATCCTGCTGCTCGATCCTGTCGGCGAGCCGCTGAATCTGCTGCGCGCCCTGTTCCAGCGTCGATTTGAGCCAGGCGGGCGAGTTGCCGCCACCCAGTTCCGCAGCCGCCTTGTCGATGGCGGAGGAAACCGATCGGGCCTGATCGGCCAGCGGCGCCTTGCGCGTATTGACCTCATCATGGAGCCGATCCTTGGCCGCGCCGGTCAGGTTGCGGGCATCGTCGCGCAATTCGTTGCGCAAGTCATCCCGATCTTCGGATTGGGTCTGCATAGTTCATCTCCTGGACTGCCGCTGATGAACAGTGCGAGGAGAGGCAGGTTCCACTCGTCTCAAAACTTTGCGGTGAAATGTTCTTTAGGGCGAACATTAGCAGTTCTTGAGCTTAGCAGCCGCGAATAAGGATCAGGATAAATTAAAGTATGTTATCATCGCGAATCCGGGTGATGTCCAATGATCGCCGAAACCAACGCAATTCGCTCGACATGCCTGTACGCTTCGCCTTCCAGTTCCTCACCGAAGACGTCAGGATCGATCTCCGCATAGCGGAGCCGGCAACCCTTCTCCTGGGCCAGGCTCGCCAACTGCTGGTGCAGGCGATCCTCGCCAGCGACGATCGCGCTACCCGTATAGAGAATGAAGCGTCCGCCGGCCGCAAGGCGCGGCACTGCCTGCCGAGCCATCTCCAGCGACACCTCGCCGCCATGCAAGTCGCCGCCGTCCCGATAGCTCCTGCCGGCGTTGTCCGCGATATAGGGCGGGTTGGCAAGGATCAGGTCGAAATTCCCTTCAAGGGACGAAATATCCCCCGTCTGGAAGAAGCGCGCCTTTACGCCTGCCGCCCGCGCATTCACCTCGGCAAGGCGCAGCGCGACAGGGTTGATGTCCGTCATCGCGATCTGGAGCGAGGGACGGAGATGCGCCGCGACAATGGCTCCGACACCTGCGCCTGTCCCGATGTCGACCAGCCGCCCTCCATCGTGCCGCGGACAGCCGCCAAGCTCATCGGCGATCAGGCGGGCGAAGCGATAGCTGTCGGGGCCGAAAAACACTGCGTCCTGGCCGGTAGTGGGGTAAGCCGAATGGAGGAAAAGATCGTCGCCCAGCGAGGACACGCGGACTCTGCTCTTCGCGCCTCCCTTGTGCCGTTCCACCAGGCGACCCTCTTCCAGCATGCGCCACAGCACAGGGTCGATCTGACGGGGATCGAACGGCAGCGACCAGCCGAAAATGTCCCGGAGATTTTCGGCTTGGCGACCCCCTTCCCTCGTCAATATGCGGGCGTGAGTGGCAGGCGTCGGCGTGACGAACCGATAGTCCCGCTCCTTCAGATACTCGAGCAGCGCGGCTATCGCACCGCCCTCAGCCCATTCGCCGCCGCCCGATAAAGCGCTTTGCACATCCGCATCCACACATCGTCTCCACTTGACGCTGGCTCAACGTCGAGGCGTGCCGGTCGGATCCAAGAGCTGCGTCAGGTGCGACTGAAGCGCCAGCGGTCTGCGTCGCTCTCCTCGGCGTCGAAGCTATAGCCGTCGCTATCGAAGCCGCGCATCGCCTCTATGTCGGACACATGATGCTCGCACATCCAGCGCGCCATCATGCCGCGAGCGCGCTTGGCGTTGAAGCTTACGAAGCGCGGGCCGTTCGGTCCGGGTTCGCGAAACTCGACCTCGATCACGCGCACGCCGGGCAGGCGGCCCTTCACCGCGGCGAAATACTCGAGGCTGGCGAGGTTGAGCACTACGCCCGATCCTTCCTCGGCAAGCTGGGCGAGCAGATGCTGGGCGATGCGATCGCCCCACCAGTCGGTCAGGCTCTTGTGGCGCGGTGCCCATCGCGTGCCCATTTCAAGACGATAGGGGCGAATGGCGTCGAGCGGCCGCAGCAGTCCATAGAGGCCCGACAGCATGCGGACATGATCCTGTGCGAAGGCGACGCCCGCCTCGTCCAGCGTATCGACCCCGAAGCCCGTGTACACGTCTCCGGCAAAGGCGAACAATGCCGGGCGCTCCGGCAGATCGGCAAAATCGCGGAAGCGGTCGGCGTTGAGCTTGGCGAGCCGGGGCGAGATGTGCATCAGTTCCGACAATCGCTTCTGCGTTAGCTTCGACGCTGATCGCGCGAGCCCCTGCGCCTCCTCGGCGAAATGCGGGATGGAGGGTTCGAGCGGCGGCAAGGTGCGCTCGAAATCGAGCGTCTTGGCAGGGGACAACAGGGCGATCATCGGCGCGGCGGTAGCGGCAGCGCGCGTGGGCGTCAAACCGGCGGCTGCGCCCGCGCGTGTCTTTGCAACGGCTAAAGCGGCAATCCCACATAATTTTCCGCGATGGTCGTCTGCGCCGCGACGGAGGACGCGATATAGTCCAGGTCTGCCAGCTGCATCCGGCGGTCGAACGCGTCATTGTCGGGGAAGCGATGCATCAGCCTGGTCAGCTGCCAGGAAAAACGCTCCGCCTTCCAGATGCGGGCGAGCGCTTTTTGCGAATAGCCTGCGATGGCATCCGCGTCGCGGTGGGCGAAATAGCGGATCAGGGCTTCTGAGAGATAATGAACATCCGACGCTGCCAGATTGAGGCCTTTGGCCCCGGTCGGCGGAACGATATGCGCGCTGTCGCCGGCCAGCATCAGCCGGCCATGGCGCATCGGCTCGAACACATAGGAGCGCAGCGGGGCAATGGACTTTTCCAGCGCCGGACCGCGCGTAATGTGCGCGGCGGCCTCCGGACCCAGCCGTGTCGCCAGCTCGTCCCAAAGCCTGTCGTCGGGCCAGTCCTCCAGCTTCTCGTCCAGCGGCACCTGCACATAATAGCGGCTGCGCGTTTGCGACCGCATGGACGCGAGTGCAAAGCCCCGCTCGTGATTGGCGTAGATGAGTTCATGGTTGCAGGGGGGCACATCGGCAAGGATGCCGAGCCAGCCGAACGGATAGACTTTCTCATAAGCGGTCGCGACCGACGCCGGGATCGCCCGCCGCGAGGGACCGTGAAAGCCGTCGCAGCCGCAGATGAACTCGGCATCGACGCGATGGGTCGCGCCATCCTTGCTGTAGGTCAGGTAAGGCGCGTCGCTCTCCACATCGAACAGGGCGACGTCAGCGGCCTCATAGATGATCGACAGCCCACGCTCGGGCGCCGCCTCCATCAGGTCGCGGGTCAATTCGGTCTGCCCATAAACCATCACCTGCCGCCCGGTCAGCGCGGCGATATCGATCCGGATCAACCGCTCCCCATCCGCCAGATGGAAGCCGTCATGCGGCAGCCCCTCGGCATGCATCCGGGCACCCAGGCCAAGCCGGTCCATCAGGTCGGTCGTGGTACGTTCCAGCACTCCGGCGCGGATACGGCCGAGTACATAATCGGGCGAAGCGCGCTCGACAACGACGACGTCCAACCCTTCAGCCCTCAGCAGATGGCCCAGCAGCAGACCCGCCGGTCCCGCGCCCACGATAGCGACTTGCGCCTTCATGACATTCCTCTCGAAAGCATCCTTCTGAGCGCGGATCATGCCGCGCCGCGCTCTTGCAGGACAGGGCGGGAGCGGTGTAAAAGATGGACGATCCGACAGTTTTTTGGCTGCTCACCTCCATGTCATCCATCGCCCCCACCAACGCCGTTCCCAATTTCTACCTCTATGGAGAGCCGCAACGCTCGGTTGCGGAGGGCTTCGTTCATGTCGAGAGCCTGGATGATCGCTCGCGCCCCAGCGAATGGACGATCCAGCCGCATATTCATCGCGACCTTAACCATATCATCCTGATCGCGCAGGGCGGCGGGTCAATGCGGGCCGAAGGACAGACGGCGCATTTCAGGGCGCCCTGCCTGCTGCTGATTCCCGCCACGGTCGTGCACGGCTTTAGCTGGGCCAGTGAATCCCGCGGGTGGGTGGCGACCATGGCGGAGAACTATCTTCATCACCTGCTTGAACGCGACCCCGACCTCGCCCGGCTGTTCCGGTCGGCGCGCGCGGTGCCGCTGCCGCCGGAGGATGGCGCCCCGATCGAGCGGCGCATGGAGCAGCTGGCGCAGGAACTGGGCTGGTCGCACGCGGGACAACGCGCGATGGTTGAGGCGCTGCTGCTCTCCATCATGGTCCAGGCGCTGCGCCGCTCGACCCTCAGCGACACGCAGCCAGTCGGTGGCCGGCGCCACGCTGCCCTTGTCGCTCGGCTGCGCGAGCGGGTCGAGCAGCGTTTTCGCGAGCGGGAGCCTGTCGCGATGTACGCCCGCGCGCTGGGCGTCAGCGAAAGCGCGCTGCGCCAAGCCTGCGCCCGCATCGCCGCGCGCTCGCCCGCCGCCATATTGGACGAGCGGGCGCTGCTGGAAGCGCGGCGCCTGCTGCTCTATTCCAACATGAGCGTCAGCGAAATAGCCTTTGCCCTCGGCTTCGACGATCCAGCCTATTTCTCGCGCTTCTTCGCCCGTCACGCCGGCAAGTCTCCGCGTGCCTGGCGCACGGAGCGCAGTGACGATGCTGGCACCTGATACCGAAGGTCGGCTGCCAACCCTCACCGGTGTTCATCACCGGCATACGCGGCGACATGGCGCAGCTGTCGGTACCGACCGGCGCTATGATGCGGTTCTGCAGCAGCATGGCCAGATCGACGTCCTGTTCGCCAGCGTCGGCGGCGGGGAGCCGCTCCTGTCAGCGCGATCGATGAAGCCTCAGCCTGCGGGGGCGATCCGTCCGGCCGGCTCGCTCTCGGCATGGACGCTTTCACGGCATTCCTCCTCATGCACCGGGATGAGCAGCTTCGCCTTGCGCCAGCCGCCCTGGAGATAGACCACCCCCGCCAACAGCAGCGCCATGCCCGACCCTGCCGGCAAACTGAGCCACAGCGCATTTTCCCCAAGGCGCGGATAGCCGAGATGATAGAAGCCGAGCCGGACAGCGAAGAGGGTGAAGATGAGGATCAGCAACGGCTTCACCACGACGCCGTTGGCGCGCATCACCCCGAACAGGATCATGGTGCAGCCGAACAGCATGAAGCTCCAACTGGCGAGCAACTGCATGTTCCAGGCCGCCTCCATCGCGGCGGCGTTGCTGCCGAGGAAGAGCGATAGCAAAGGAGCGTGAAAAAGCAGGATCACCGCGACCATCGCCCCGGTGATCAGCAGTAGATAGCTTAGGCCATAACCGGTGATCCGGCTGATCCTGTCCCACCGGCCCGCACCGACATTCTGCGCGGCCATGGCGCTGACCGCCGCGCCCATCGCCATGGCGGGCATCTGGAGATAGGTCCATATCTGCTGCGCGGCGCCGTAAGCGGCGGTGAGCAGAAACCCCTCCCGGTTGACGAGGCCGATCATCATCAGGCCAGACCCCGACATGACGATCATCTGCAAGCCCATCGGCAGCCCCTTGCCCAGCAGCACGCGCATCTGCTCGGGCGCCGGACGCAGATAGGCGAACTCCCGGCCGCGCAGGCGCAGCGGCAGATCCTTGGCATAGATATAGAGGATCAGCCCGATCAGGCTGATGAGGCCCGCCGCCGCCGTCCCGGCCGCCGATCCGCCGATGCCCAGCGCTGGGATTGGGCCAAATCCCAGTATCAGCACTGGGTTGAGGATGAGGTCGACGCCGACGCTCACGAACATGAAGATCAGCGGCGTGCGGGCGTCGCCAGTGCCGCGCAGGCCCATCATCATCATGACGCTGAGCAGAGTCGCAGGCATGGCGATGAAGATCACCCGCAGATAGGTGAGAGCCATGGCGAACGCCTCGGCCGGAGTCGCCAGCAGCCGCAACAGTGCGGGCGCGCCGATCCAGCCCGCCATCGCCACCACGATCCCCAAAAAGGTGCAGAACCCCACCGCCGATCCGAAGGCACGGCGCGCGCCGTCAAGGTCGTCGCGTCCCACCGCCTGCGCGATCATCACCGTCGATGCCATGCCGAAGCCGAACACGACGGAGAACATCAGAAACATGGTGATATTGGCATTGGCCGTCGCCGCCAGTGCCTGCGCACCTAGAAAACGCCCGACCCAGATGGCGTTGATCGACCCGTTGAGCGACTGGAGGATATTGGACGCCAAAGTAGGGGCGGCGAACAGCAACAGGGTTGAGCCGATCGGCCCTCGCGTCAGATCCTTTCCGCCGCGGCCCTGTGCCTCCATAACTCTCCCCTCCCTTGCTCATGACTATCCAGTTCGCCCCGTCCGCTTGCTGGACGCCGCCTACAATGCGCCGTTCAGGCAAGTCGTTCCAGCGGCGTTTCATCCTTGCCGCCATACAAACACTCGGTCATGAAATTCGACATTCCATCAGCCGATGTCCCGCTCCCACAGGAAGACGGAAATCAAACCGCGGGTGTGCCTTGAGCCAGTTCGAAGGCGATCGTTCGCCGGGCCTTGTCCGCCTCCATCAACCGGACGGAGATTGAGTCTCCGGGCAGCAGGCCTTTTGTGGCCAAGCGTGCCACGACAGGTTGATGGCATAGCTGGACCTTCGCGCCACGCTCGTCGACGTCCGTAATCACCGCGTCAAAAGCCTCCCCTTCGTGCCCACTCAGGAGGATCGTCTCGGCCAGGTCAACGACGGCGCGGTCGATCTTGCTGGCCGACATGTCGGCGCGCGCCATCACTTGGGGCAGCTTTTCAAATGCTTCCTCTACCACGGCCGGAACCGGCCGCGCATTGCATATGGCCAGGACCGCCCGCAACACATAGCGGTCCGCCAGGCGGCGGAGCGGCGCTGTCGCGTGCGCATAGGTGGCCGCCATTGCCGCATGCCACGGCGTCACGCCGCTGCGGTAAGGCGCGTAAGAAGCACCCGACCCTGCACGCCGGATCGCCATCATCAGCGATACCTCCCCCGGATTGCCCGGTTTCAGGCTTTGCTCAAGCTCCTTGAGCGGCACATTTTCCGGCCAAGGGACGCCCAAGGCGCGAGCCGTCAGGCGCAGGCGTTCGACGGCCTCGGAATCAGGCTCGGCCATAACGCGAAAAATGCCAGTGTGATGGGCTTGCAAGGCATTGGCGACAGCCAGATTGGCTGCCAGCGACAGGCTGGCATTATCCGCCTCCGACTCCAAACGAGGCCGATACGCCAGCATGAACCCGCCATGCGGGGAGTGGATAACCTCCTGCTCGGGCGGGTCGACGCGGGCCGCCCCGCGCAAAGCCTCGGCAGCCTGTAGGCGGCGGGCGAACTCGCCAAACTCCTGCGGCAGATCAGCTGCCTTCACGCTGTCATAGGCGAGTTTGGCCCGAGATCGTACGACAGCGCGTTCCGCTCCATCGAGGCGGGCGTTGCCGTCCGTCCCGACGCGGACGGACAGGACGATCGCCGGCCGAGGTCCATCGGGAAGCAGACTTGCCGCCCGTTCGCTGAGGATGGGCGGATAGAGACTGGCCTTCTGGTCGGGAAGATAGAGCGTCTCCCCCCGCCGCCACGCCTCTATGTCGATAGGACTCCCGTCGTCGACGAACCAGCTCACATCCGCAATCGCATAGTGGAGCAGCAGATCATTTCCGCTGGATTCGATCCAGAATGCCTGATCCAGATCGGTGGACGACGCCGGATCGAGCGTGACAAAGGGAAGTTGCGTTCGATCAACATGTTCGGTCGGCGCGCGCCGCGCAGCCTCCCCTGCGGCCTCCAACACTGCGGCAGGAAAGACTGAGGGTATCTGAAATTCAGATCGGATGGCGGCCAGGCCATCGCCCAGTGCGTTGCCGAGGTCGACAATGGTTTTCATCAACTTCCCTTAGAACAGCCGCGAAGATGCTTGTCCATATCGGTTCCGCGGGGCAGGCGGCACGCTGCTGGCGGCTGTCGGCGCCAAGCCGTCGGCGACGGCAGGGTAGCGCCCTCATACCGTTCAGCGGCCTGCCTCATCGCAGCTGTTGCTGTCATAGCGACGGTGGTTTCTCCAACTGTGCAGATTCAACCAGCGCTAAACGGGGACGAAACGTAACTCTTTGAAAATCATCATCTTACTAAAATGGCACAGCATTTGCGACAGATTCCCCGTTCGATCCGCGCACCGCGGACGTGTTTTTTGGAATTGGGGGAACCTCCTTGTCCAAACCTGTTCATTCGTCCCAAGCCCGCCGCTTATTTGGCGCCAGCGCCTTTGCCTTGCTGACATCGGGACAGATACCCACCGCTCTCGCCGGCGAAGCCCCTGTCCACCGCCCTGATCGCCGATCGCGTTGCCGTGCTCGGCGAAGGCCGGATCGTGGCGCAGGGGACGCCTGAGCATCTGGCGAAGAACAGCGCATCCTATCGCGCTCTGATGGGGCTGTAGTTCATGAATGCGTTCCGCGGCGACAGCGCCCTTTCCGACATCGAACTCGAAGAGAAATTTTCGAAGAGGTCCCTCAACCAAGGCATCACTTCCCGCCTTCTGCCGCTGATAGCGCCGGTATGGCAGCCGATCGCGGCGGTGATCGGGATAGAACTGGTGCAGGTGCTCGCCATCTTCACGCGGCCGCTGCTGTTAGGGCTGGTCATCGATCGGGGGCTGCGACAGGCGGCGATCGACGCGCGCCTCATCCTCTGGGCTTGCGTTGGTCTCGCAGCGACGTGGGGCTTGCGCTTTGTGCTCGGCGGCCTCTCGCAATATTGCGCGGGCACCGCGGCCATCCGGTTCTCAACGACCTGCGCACCCGCGTCTTCGCCCATGTCCAGCGCCTTGGCGTCGGCTATTTCGACCGCACCAAGGCAGGCCGCATCATCGCTCGCGCTGATCGCGATGTCGACACGCTGGAGCCGCTGCTGATCCAGGCCCCCCCGAATTTCTCTCGGCCGTGCTGCGCCTTTGCCTTTCCGGCCTCCTTCTATGGCTGATCGCGCCAGCGCTTCTGGCGGGGCTCGCCGCGGTGGTGCCGGTGCTGATCCTCGCCACGGTCCTGTTCAAGCGCGTAGCCCAGCGCAGTTGGGCGAAGGTTGCGGAAAATCGCAGCCGCTTCACCGCCCATCTGGTCGAAACAGTAGCGGCCGTCCGCCTGATCAAGCAATCCGGGCGCGATCGGGAAAATCTGGCCAAATATCAGCGGCTGCTTGAGGACTTCAATTCATCGCTGATCTTCGGGTCTGTACGGTCTGGCTGGTTTGCCCCCTTTGCCGGCCTGCTGACGACCGCCGGTCTGGCGATGACGCTCATCGTCGGCGGGCGCGGACTGGCTTTGGGGACCCTGACGCTGGGCGAGCTGACGCAAAGCCTGTTCTACGTCTTCCTGTTCCTCGCCCCGTTACAGGAATTCAGCGACCTGTTCGAGCGGTTTGCCAACGGAACGGCCTGCGCTCAGCGCATCTTCCTGCTACTGGATACCGAACCGGAAATTACCGACGGTCCCGCCGCCCTGGCCCCGCCCGCCGTCCAGGGGCATATCGAGTTTCGGGACGTAGGCTTTGGCTATCATCCCGGCCGACCCGTCATCCGCGACCTCAATCTGACGATCGAGCCGGGCGAGTTGCTCGCGATCGTGGGACCCACGGGGCATGGCAAGAGTGCGCTCGTGCAGTTGCTCACCCGCTTCTATGATGTCGATGCGGGCGCGGTCCTTCTGGACGGTCATGATATCAGCAGCTTCGCAGAAAGGAGCCTGCGCAGCCACATAGGGGCGGTGTTGCAGGACAATGTGCTGTTCAGCGGCACGGTACTGGACAATCTGCGGCTCGCCAAGCCGGATGCGGCCGACGAAGATCTGATCGCGGCATCAAAGCGTATCGGCGCGCATGACGTGCTCAACGCCTTGCCGCATAGCTATGCGACGCAGGTGGGGCCGCTCGGCAGCCAGTTGAGCCAAGGGCAGCGGCAGCTTGTGTGCCTGGTACGCGCCTATCTGGCCGATCCATCCGTACTGGTCCTGGACGAGGCGACGTCGGCGATCGATGTGAGTACCGAGCGCAGGATCCAGCAGGCCCTTCGCGTGCTATGCGAAGGGCGAACAGCCTTGGTCATCGCGCATCGACTGGAAACAATCCGGTCGGCGCACAGGATAGCGGTTATCGAAAATGGACAGGTGATCGAGACGGGGTCGCATGCCGCACTCATTGCCAAGGGCGGCCATTACGCGGCGCTGCATGACAGTTATGAAAAGGCGGCGAGCACGGCGTGGCCGAAGCTGTCGCCGCTGATTTCGGCGACTGGGTCATAGGCTCGCACGGCGAAGATCAGACGAGCTTCGGCCGCTGTATCGATCGCTTCAAAAAGCGTGATGGCAGGTGACCCATCGCCCGTCGCGTGTGCGTGAAGGCGGCGTTGCCTGAGCTGGCGGCATCCATGTCCGGGTCCACGCGCCCGACCTGCGGCCCGACAGGCGCGCGCCTGCTCACCGGCGGGCTGATGAAGTCTGGACGCGGCCGCAAAGCCGGGCTTATGCGGAGGCAGCGGAATGATCGCGCATATTTCCGATGACCGTTGCAACGGCTGCAACAGTTGCGCCACAGGCCCGCCTATTTGATCATCTCATAAGGCGGCGACCGATGCGCGTTGGTCGGAGTTCGACCACGGCTTTACCGTTCAGCATCTTCATTTGCGAGAACGACCATGTCACGGCAACGCCATATCAAGCTCGGCTTCTGCTCCGCACCGAAGCGCCGACAATATTGGAAGCCGTCAGCCGCTTCAAAAGCAAGGTCGTAGGCTGATCAACCTTCTCCAGAAAACGCGAAACGCAAATCTTTATGAAAATCTCGCCGATCCTAGTGCCGCTGCTCACCGGTTGCGCCCTTGGCTGGACCTTCCCCGCCGCAGCGGCGGAGCCGGGAGAGCAGGTGAACAAGGCGCCTTCCGTTCAGGATTGGGCAGCGCTTGCCAACCTTCCCGACCTCTCGGGTGTCTGGTCGCCCGGCCCGCTCGACCGCTTTCCACCCGGCAGCAAGACGGCGCCGCCCTGGAAGCCAGAGCAGGCGGCGCAGATCGCCGCACTGCAAAAGCAGGAAGACGACGGCAATCCGCACAATATCTACGTGAACTGCCTGCCAGAAGGCTTGCCGAGCTCGGTGACCCAGACGCTCAATTCCGTGGAGTTTCTGGTAACGCCGGGGCGGGTCACGGTGCTCGGCGAATTTGACGGCAACCGTCTGCGGCGCATCTGGACCGACGGGCGGCAGCACCCCGCCGATCCCGACCCGACCTTCAGCGGTCATTCGATCGGTAGATGGGAAAAAGGCGTGTTAATCGTGGATACAGTCGGCTTCCTGCCGCAGGTGTTCATCCCGATGGGACAGGGCGTGGGCCTGCCCAACAATGGCGATATGCGTGTCGAGGAACGGATCTATCTGACCGGGCCGGACAGGCTGCAGGTCGATCTGATCGTGCACGCGCCCCGGGTGCTGACGGGTCCGTGGCACGCAAGCCGTACCTTCACCCGCCATCGGGAACAGAAATTTGATCTGGTGGAATCCTCCTGTCGGCAGGGGGATTATCTCGATGATGTGGACGTGAAAGGCAATGCGGTCTTCACGGCCATCCCCAAGGATGCTGGCGGCGCGCCCGTGCCGCCGGACCAGGCGCAAGCGCCAAACCCCTAACCTTACCGGAACAGGACTCCATGCTCGGTCTATCTTCCCGCCTCATCGCTTCGACCCTGTTGCTGGCCATCCCTGCCCTGCCGCTGTCCGCCCATCACAGTTTCGCGATGTTCGATCCAGCGAAACCCATGTCGTTCGAAGCCACGGTGAAGACGCTGCAGTGGACGGCACCGCACGCGATATTGTGGGTTCAGGCCGCGCAGGTGGGCAAATATGCGCCTGGCCTGTGGTCGTTGGAACTGCCGACCAGCCCCGGCAATCTTAGCAAGATGGGATGGTCCCGCGCGTCGCTGAAAGCGGGGGACAAGGTCATCGTGGACATCAACCCGATCCGCGACGGCCGACGCGCGGGTCAATTCAAGAAGGTGACGATCGTCGCCACAGGCAAGACATTGACCGTCGGCGCCATCCCGGGCGCGCAGCCGCCGAAATGAGGGGCATCACGCGCAGTCTGCCCTTTGCCCTGACGCTGCTGCTTGCGGCGCCCGCCATGGCCCAGCCGGTCGCGTATCCGATCGATCCAGCTCCGACCGCTGCAGACTGACAGGCGATTGCCGCCCTGCCCGACTGGAGCGGAAGCTGGTCGCCCGATCGTGGATCAGAATGCGCAGATCGCCGGCAATCCGGTGCCATCGAAACCTGCCATCCAACAGCAGGTCGATCATTGGACGGCGGAGGAAAAGGCCTGCAGCCCCAAGGGGCTGCTGATCGACTGCCAGCGTCACGGCACACCCACCTTCATCCTGATCACGCATAATGCGCTGGAGATGCTGTTCACGCCCGGGCGCGGTACCATTCTCGACGAGTCGGACGGCAACCGCTTGCGGCGCATCTGGACCGAAGGCCGGCCGATGCCCGAAGATCCCGACCCCAGCTTTCACGGCTACTCGATCGACCTTTGGGAGGGCCAGACGATCGGCATAAAGAAGGCGCCCTGACCAGCCCTCCGCAATCCTCCCCATTGCAACATGGGGAGGACACCAGGACCATCGCTACAGCGTGAAGCCGATCCAACGGCCGAAGGTCACGATCGTCAGCCACAGGGTGAGCGAAGCTGCGCCCGACAGCTTGGGCGCCAACGCGCCCGGTGTCGCAAGGTGGCGATGGCTGAACAGGTGGAAGGCCAGCATGTTCACGCCCGCCAGTACCAGCAGGCTGAGCTTGGCAAGAAAGTAGAAGTTCGCGCTGTAGCTGATCGGATTGGCGGCGAACAGCAACAGCCCCGTCAGAAGCGCAAAGGCGAAGGCGAGCCAGGTGATCGGCAGGATCGACCGCATCAGATCGCTCGCATCGCGCCGACGCCACGCAAGGCCGAGCAGATGCAAATCCACCAGCGCGATCGATCCCACAACCAGCGTCAATGCGATGACATGCAGGGACTCGATCGCGGGAAAGGCGATCTCGAAGTCGGTCAGCGCGATGGACAGCGGGCTTTCCGACAGCCAGATCGCAAAATTCTCAAGGCTCATGGGGGCATTCCATCGCTAGGAGGGGTTCAGGCCGGCGCGCCCGGCCAGGCATCGACATAGGCAATCCAGCGCCCGGCGACGACCACGGCCAGCCACAGCAGCAGCGCCAGCACCGCAATGCCCTTGCGCAGGGACGAGATTGCCGCACCGTCCACGCAGCCCACCGTCAGCGACTGGCGATGCGACCAGGTCAGCAGGCCGGCGACAACGATCAGGGATAGCTTGATCCAGAAGATCGTACGAAAAATGGCGCGCGAGGGTTCTCCCGCGATCAGCAGCAATCCGCTGATCGCCAGGACCAGAATGGCGATTCCAACCGGGCGCAGAAAACGGTCGAGCACCGCTTCGACCCCCTGCCCGCGTTCGACCAGCCCGACGACGCGCAGGTTGATGAGCAAAACGCCCAGCAGCACCACGGCGACGCTCAGAATATGGATCGTCTGGAGCGCCGGCACGACCCAGAAATGCTCCGCCACGGCGGAAGACAGCCGGCTGGCGCCCAGCCATTGGGAAAAGTGAAGAAGCGCGGTCGTAATCATTCCATTGCCCCATCTCGGCTGCTTCAAAGAGGGAAATACGCCGATCATCTACCGGCACCACTTGATTGCAGATTGATCAATATTGATCGCAGTCCATTGCCGTAAATCATCGGTTTCTATTTACATATTGTATGATGTCCGGGTTGAAGGAACCGTCGTGCCACCATCGGCATCGGGTATCGCAGGGATAATGCCCGCTAGATGATAGCGCTCGAAAATCTTGGTCTGCTCGCGCACGAGTTGGGCGTCGATCGGAACGGCGCTTCCCAGGTAGGACGCTACGGTGAAACGCGCCACGTCGAACGGGATGCCGGTTTCCTTCGCCAGCACCCGCGCATAATCATCGGGATGGCGCTGCGACCAGACGCGCGCGCGGGCGAGACGGGCGACACTAATCGGCGAGCAGCGGGCGCTTGGAGGCGATCGCCTCGTCGTTGGCGCATAAAGCCGACGTCGCCCGCCTTGATCGCTGCGGCGCGGCGCTTTTCAACGCTGGCATTGTCGCCCGCGGCGATGTTGTAGATCGGCGTGACCTTCGGATCATGAGTGGCGCTGGGATAGGTATAGAGGAGGCCAAATTCGCGCGCGAAGGCGGCGTGGCTCTCACTGTCGAGTTGCTGGTCGCCAAAGAACACGACCTTATATTTCAGCTTTGCGGCGCGGATCGCGTTGCGCTGCGTCGAAGTGAGCGGTTTGCCGATATCGACGCCATGGATCTCCGCGCCGATGGTGGGTTGCAACGGACGCCGATCGATTGCGCTCAAATCGGCATGCTGGATGGCGGTTGCGGTGGACATGTTGATACTCCTGATATGCCGGACTCTCAACAGAGCCATGGACCATGGATTAGGACGTCCCTGTCGCCAAATCTCATGAGTATTTCTTGAGTCCTTATCAGTCCTTGCTTCCCGCGTGCACGAGTCATGAAATGCGATTTAAAACTGCGGCCGACTGGCGACCACCGGACATTTTGCTAACCGGCGCTGAAGATATGCGTCACACTTTTCAATCTAGGACGCAAATTCGATTACCCGACCGATCGAACCTCCTGCTAGATGCAGGACCGCTGGAACGTACAAACTGCCGTTCCGGCGGACCAGATCATCGCCTAACCGGGCGGCGTCGATGTCACCGTGCTGGAGGCGCACAGCCGCACCGGCAGGCGGGTGTGGCTCCTGTGCGGCGGCAACTTCAGCCAGGGGTTGTATCTCAACGCCGGCGCAGCCCGGGTGCCAAGTCAACATGACGGCATCCTGCGCCTGCACCGGGCGATCGATCAGTTCCCGTCGCTGAAGGTGTAGGAACAGATTTTGTTACCCGCCGGATCGCGCAGATAGGCGGCATAGGCGCCGGGCAGATGGCTGCGGGCGCCAGCGGCACCCTCATCCGAGCCGCCATTGGCGAGGCCCGCCGCGTGGAAGGCATCCACTTCTGCCGTCGTCGCGGCGGCAAAGCCGATGGTCACGCCATTGCTGCTCGGCGCCTCGCCATTGCCGGGTCTGGCGATGATGAAGGCGGGCTTATCCTTGCCATAGAGGATCCAGCCATTGCCGAACGGCCCCAGATTCTTGACGCCGAGGGCGCCGAGAACCGCGTCATAGAAGGTCGCCGATATCTCGACATCCGCGGCGCCGATGAAGACGTGCGAAAACACTCCGTCGCCGGAAATCACTGCCATTGCCTTTCTCCTGCTGTGTTAGACCGTTTTAGAAAACCACCACGGAACGGATGTTTGTCCCCGCATACATGAGGTCGAAGCCCTTGTTGATCTCCTCCAGGGTGAGGACATGCGTGATCATCGGGTCGATCTCGATCTTGCCGTTCATGTACCAATCGACGATCTTGGGCACGAACGTATAGTCGGGGCCGCCATCGGTCAGCGCGACCAGATCGGCGACGATTTCCGCCGTGTTCTTGCTATTGGGTTGTCGAAATGGGTCACGCCGAAGCGTGTGCCCCATTCCGCCTTGCCCTCGTTGGTGGCGTCAACATCTGCTGACCGACTTCAACGAAGGCCTGATCATCTCGAACGAGTACATGTCCTGTCCTCACCAATTCTCACAAGATGTCGGCTAAACTGAAAGCCTTGAGCATCTGCATGGCGTTACCCCTTGCAACACCGCCCCCGAATAGCCAGTTAGTGCGATGCGCGTGGCGCGGTCAGTCACCCAAGGGCAACCAAACGAGAGCTTGAAATTCAAACGACTTCATCACTATGTCTAAGCTGCGATCTCCGACTAGACAGTTCAGCCGTCTAAACCCACGGCAACATCCGCGACAGGTACATCTTTCGCTTTGCATTCCGCCCTGATCTGGCTTTCAAGCCTATGTCTGACCTTCAGCGCTCCGGTATCGACCCGCGCGGAGACTTCGCGAATGGGCCCGGTCGCCGATTGCAAAACTTCTTCCACTGCCGCCATAGCCTCCTCGTCCTGCGGCTGAATTCTGCTGCCCATATCGACATTTACCTGGCTGAGCACATCATTGTCGTGCCCGAAATTTCGTGTCGTGATAACAAAATAATGAGTGCTGGTTGGCGTCTCGGGCGTGATGCAGTGAATGAAATTTTGGGTGCCGAGTGGCTCGGTCAGCCCTGAGCGAAAAGTCGTCCCGCCCGTACGAATGATGCTGGGCGCGTAATATTCCGCATCAAAATGTTGATCGACTGGCCCATCATTATCAGGAAATTGAAGTTTGATGAATGGATTAATGGGCAGATTGCGACCGATCCGCTCTACATTGAGACTTTCCTCATTTTCGATCACGGTGACCGGAATCATCGCGACCGCTTCGCCCCCAGGAATGGTATCAGCATGGATGAAGCTTGCATGGCCCAGATCGAGAAGATTATCGATGAGCAACGTATAGCGGCCGACCGTCGTTATGGGCGGTGAGTAATCAGACTTCCAATCCGGGCTGAGACCCAAGCGCTCAACCGGCGGCACAAGGTCGGGGGCCGCATTGCCGACCTCCCCGGTCCAAATCCACAGCAGACCGCCGCGTTCCACGACAGGATATTGCCGCAGACTGGAATTGGATGGCACGCCTGTTTGGTTGGGAACAAAAACACAGTTGCCCCCGCTGTCGAAGGTGAACCCGTGATACCCACACTGGACGGCGTCGCCAACCAGCTTGCCTTTGGCGAGCGGATAGGAGCGATGGGGGCAGATACCTGACAATGCGACAGCTTCGCCGGCTTCCGTACGGTAGAGGATGACACGGTCGCCAAGGATCGTGCGGCCGAGCAGCTCTCGCCCCACTTCGCTCGAATAGGCAGCCACCCACCATTGCTCATACGGATAGGGTTGATCCACCTTCAACGGATGCATTTGCTCTCTCCTTTGCACGCCTGGCACGACGCATCTTCACTGCCAATATCCTTCCATGCCATAACCTCTTTGTCAATCGACAAACAAACTTGCTTTCAGTTCTCAGTTGGTCAATTTGCGGCCATGGCAAGAAGACGACCAGAACCAGGCGGAAGCCTTGGCGGAAGTGAAGCGCCCCAGCGCGTCGTGCGCCCTCGGCGATATGACGGTGACGACAACCGGCGGGCTATCCTGGACGCGGCGATTGAGATCTTCGGCCTTTACGGCTATGAAGGGGCCAGCACTCGCAAGATTGCCGCTGCAGCCGGAATCGAACAAGGCCACCTCATCTATTACTACAAGACTAAAGAATTGTTGTGGCGCGATGTCGTGATCACCTTTGCTTCCGGGACCGAGGCCAGGCTTGCTGAGGCGCTTGAGCGGAGCAACGGTCTTAGCGCCGCCGACACGGCTTGGGCTGTACTGCCCGAGTTTCTCGAGTTCTGCGCCGACAATCCCCATCTGGTCCGCCTGATGCTTCAGGAGTTCTCGATCAATTCACCGCGCCACGATTGGCTTGTGGATACATTCGGCAAACCAATATGGCTGCTCCTCAAGCCGGTTTTCGACCGCCTGCACGTTGAAGGCCTATTGTTCGGTGCAGCGCCGGAGGTTGCCTACTTCACTTTCGTGGGAGCCGCTCTGGTAACCTTCGGCAATTTGGGCGTGACCCGTCGCATCGCAGGTATTGAAATGACCAATCATCCCGCGCGCGATCAGCATATCAACTACATCATGAAACCGATCGTCCACCGCGTAGAACGTGAGACTGGCCGATCCTCCAAATAGATGATCCATGAAGTCCCTCATTTCCCGCAAACGTCAGTTACAAAGGCTATAATTTCGTCCTGCAGCCGGGTGTCTGACGTTCCCAAGTGGTAAGGAAGGGAATAATGATTGTGGCCCGAAGCAATGTAGCTTCGCGGCAATATCCCGTGCCGGTCTAACCGATGGTGCAGTAAGCTCGCGAATTCAGCCTGAAATCGGGGCGGATCGAACTCCGCGGCGGCCAGAAACAGCGGGAGATCGGTCGATAGCACGGCTTCGGCCGGAATGCGTGCCGGATGAAGGCTTGCATCCTCGCCATAATAGCTCTGGTCACGAACGTCCGAGAGAGGCGTGAAACCATACAGCCCGGACAGCATGATCGCGGCGCGTACCTCATCAGCATGATGAGGACGCAGCTTCAGATATCCCGCTACGTGGACCGCTCCTGCGGAAGTCCCGGCCACGACGATCCGCTTCGGATCTCCTCCCCAGGTCGAGGCATGCTTCCTCACCCAATCGACAACCGCGGCCACATCTTCAGCTCCTGCCGGCCATCCAAAGTCCGGCGCCAAGCGGTATGTGATTACGACGCCGAGGAAACCGGCCGCGGCAGCCATGCGTCCGGCATTGGCGTCGGTCCAGCGCCCGTTGCCGCCTTTGTCACCTCGCATGAAGCCACCTCCATGAACCCAGATCAACACGGGAACGGCCGCATCGCGCGTTGCAGGAGCGTAGATATCCAGGCGATGCCGCTCATGAGGCCCATAGGCCAGGTCAGCCGCAGTGACCGGCACCGCCTCCGCCAGCTCATGCTGTTCCTGGTCGAACAGCGACAGGACGGCTTCGATCGCTGACGGCCCGATCTCCCGTCCGATGCCCACGATCGTTTGGCGTACGGAGCTGGACTGCATGGCTTCGATATCTCCCTGCTCAGCGCTCGTCGACGACCGGGTTGAAGAGGGTACCGATGGCACCGACCGATACCTCCACGACATCTCCCGACTTCATGTATAGCGGTGGGGTCCGCTTGTCGCCTACGCCGCCCGGCGTTCCGGTCGCGATAACGTCTCCCGGACGCAGTTCGGTGAACGTCGAACAATATTCGACGATGATGGCTATGTTCCAGATCATGTCCGAAACTGGCTGATCCTGAACCAGCTCACCATTCAATCGTGTTTGCACCCGCTGACTTCCAATGTCCGCGATTTCACCAGCGGGAATAAGTGAGGGACCGAGCGATCCGGTGCCTGGAAAGTTCTTGCCAGGAGTGAACTGGATGTTGTGCCGCTGCCAATCCCGCGCCGAGGCGTCATTGAAAATGGAATAGCCCGCAATATGGTCGAAGGCCTGTTCGCGCGAGATGCGCCGCCCACCCTTGCGGATGATCACCGCAAGTTCGCCTTCATAATCGAAGCGAACGCTTTCCCGCGGCCTGACCAGCGGGTCGCCTGCCGCGATCAGCGTGTCGGCCCAGCGGGTAAAGATCGCCGGATGCTCTTTTTGCTCCCGCCCTGTCTCTTTGACGTGCGTGGCGTAGTTGAGCCCGACGCACAATATCTTGCCGGGATTGGGGATCACTGGCAACAGGACAATGTTAGATCGAGGGAAGACAGCGGTTTGCGATAGCCCGCCCAATCCCTGCTCGAGAGCATCCCTCATATAGGCCGCAGCACCTTGGCCGCCAAGATCATGGACGGTATCACCCTCGATGCGCCCAAAGCTGGGGGTGCCGTCAGGACGGCGGAAGCTGATATATTCCTTCACTCGAAACACTCCACGATAAGGTTTTTCGCCCGCAAGCGCTCGGCCCCGCACAAGCAATCGGCCGAACATGAACGCTCCAAATGTTCGTCGGTCAATTATCAATCGGTTGGACATCCCACGTACGGACAAAACGGAAGCGCTCCTCCGCAGCGCGTAGCCCGACCAAATCCTTGTCTGACATCCCCCACTGGTCGATCCGGTTTTCAGGCCAGGTCCAGTCCTCCGGCGTTCCCACCTTATAATTTTCGCTAACCTTTTCCACGGCTGTGGAAAATTCAAACACCGGTCCGAAAGGCGCGATGAAATAGGCGAAGACGTTTGCGCCCGGCCCGTGCCGCCCTGGCCCCCAGGACGGCGCCAGACCATGGTCCCGCAGCCGGCCGATCCCCCGCATAACGGAATCAATGCAGCTCATCTCGAATGCGATGTGGTTGAGCGATGCGATGCCAGCGCGAGCGAAGGCGATGCTGTGATGTGAGTCGTTGCAACGCACGAACACCATTCCCTTGGTGCGGTCGGACACATGAAAGCCCAGCACCTGTTCGACCGCCAGTCCCGTGGCCTCTGCATCGACTGAATTGAAAACGACATGGGTCAGCCTGACTGGAAGATCATCACCCTCGATTGTCCTCACTTCGCCAGAGCCAACCAGAAAACGGAGCAATTCGCCCTCTGGCAGTTCGACCAAAATTCCCTCACCGCCGCCTATGTCGTCCGACACCTCCGGCCGTGCAGGCCATCCGGCCGCAGAAACCCTCCGCTTGACCTCCGCGAGCTCCGCTTCCTCGCAGACGAAGGTCGTGCTGCGGACGAATTCATGATCCGATTTGTCAAACGCGATCAGATAAGGATAGCTGCCCGATCCGCGCAGGTAGAATGTTCCACCCCGTTCCTCCGCAAGCGCCATGCCCCAGATCTCGACCATGAATGCCGCCGCTGCAGAAGGATCGGACAGCGCCAGTTCGATGCTGCGGAGTTTCACCGGCCCTCTCCTTGCAACCCTTCGCGCGTCAGCCCCGCCAGCGCGCACTCCTCGTCCACATCGCCGGTATCGCCGCTGATGCCGACAGCCCCCAGCAAGGAGCCTCCTGCGTCGCGTACCGCAACTCCACCCGGAGAAAAGGCAATGTTCCCATCCACCGCCCCGGACAGGCTTTGAAAGAACAGGGGGTTGCTTTTGGCGCGATCCGCCAGAACGCGCGTGTCATCGCCCATGCCTACAACGCCTCTCGCTTTCGCCAGAGCGATATGGTGACGAAAAATGGTGGCGCCGTCCTCGCGGGCAAATGCGATGAGATGCCCGCCCGCATCGACCACGGCGACCGCCAGCGGCTTTGCCTGTTTCGTCCGGGCAGCCTCCAGCGCACCGGCGACGATGCTCTGAGCGGTAGAGAGAGAAAGCGTCATATAGTCTCCATTGCGATGGCGATCATACTCAAAGCAACAGACCGCCATCAGAAATTCCTATTCAGGCGTCTGCATGATCAGCCATCAGCTTGTGGGTGGCGCCGCCCTTCATGATCATGCGAAAACGGTTGGCATCCTGAAGAATGGCGACATCCCGCGTCGGGTCCCCATCGACGATCAGCAGGTCGGCAATATAACCTTGCTTTACCAGACCCAGTTCGTCGCCCCTGCCCATTAGCTGCCCGCCGAACATGGTGGCTCCCTGTAGGGCCTCCGATGGGGTGAAGCCGTAATGATCCACAAAATGCTGCAGATCGCGTGCGTTCGTTCCGTTAGGGTTGAACGGAAAACCGTAATCGCCGCCTATCAAAATCCGCATGCCGCGCTGCTTCAGCTTCGGCACGATCTCTGCCTCGTGCCGCAGACGGTTGCCGGCTGAGTCCTTCGCGGCGCTCAGATCGACGTGAGGAGGGGGATTGGCTTCGAGCGCGGCCACGCACACCCCCGGTCCCGGTGCGTAGAAGAGTTCATCTTTCTTCGCGATCATCATGTCCAGCGCGGCGTCATCTGCATAAGAACAGTGATAAAGAATACGGACCCCTGCTTCGATGGCGAGTGCGATAGCGCGCGGACTGTAAGCGTGGGCAGCGATCCACAAGCCGGCCTCCTTGGCCGCTTCGCCCGCGGCCGTCATCTCCTCATCGGTGTAGAGAATGTCCTTGGAGGATCCAGGCTTAAGCGCGTCTTCACCGGAAATGACGAGTTTCAGCGACTTCACGCCCTCATCCTGGCAGTGGGCAACGAATCTCCGAATCGCTTCGGAACCGCGGCCGTTGAAGATATCGCCGGTTTCCACACCTGCTTCGCCCTGGGGACTGCGCTCGATGGTGGAAGGAATGAAACGCGGGCCTGGCGTCTCACCCGCCTCGATGGCACGTGCCAGTTCGGGTTCGATGCCAGGAGCCAGTGCACCGGCGGAATAGGCACTGGTGAAGCCCTGATCGAGCAAGATGCGCGCGTTCCGCCATGCCGCCTCTTTAAGTTCTTCCTGCGGCAGAACAAATTGATGATAGATTTTTTCAATGGAGGAGGCCCATGTGAGGTGCGCATGAGCCTCGACCATGCCCGGCATCAACGTGCCGCCATGGCCGTCAATCCTTTCATCGACTTCGTCGCCTTCCAAGTCGCTTACTGAGGGCACGACGCGCGCGATCCGTTCCCCATCAATGAGGACGGCACCCTCGAACCGAGCAGATCCCGACCCATCGAAGATCGAAACGTTATGAATTAGTCTTCGCATGGTCATGTCCTCATGAAGTACAATGGCATTTCATATCGCCTAACGCCTTGAAAGCGCTACGCCATCCGCTTAAAACCGGATGCCAGCGCGGATACCGTAAGTCCGCGGTGGACGGAGCTGTCCAACCGTGAAGAAGGAAAAGGTGGTAGGAAACGTCGAACTGACCACCGCTTCATCGAATATGTTATTGATGAAGCCAGCGACGAAGAAGCGATCGCCTGACGCAGCGAAGGTTAGAGATGCGTCGGTAAGCCAATAAGCATCCTGATATTCAATTGAAGTGAACTCCAGACCTGTCAGCGTCTCGGACTGATAATGTCCGCGAACATTCGCGACTATCTTGTTGTCGCCAGGCAGCGGGATGATCTGCTGCAAACCAAGGTTGAGCGTCCACTTGGGGGCATTTGGCGGCCTGCGGCCAGAGCAGTCCACGGTGTAAACGGTGGCAGAGACTGCGAGGCTGGGGCACCCGGTGCCATTGTCAAACCCGCCATTGCTGTTCGGCGTGTTATAGACGAAGTTATCATACTTCGCATCCAGATACTGTGCGTCCGCCGTAAACAGCGTATTGGGGGTCAGAAGGAACTGAAGCTCAGCTTCCATCCCCTTGAATGTCGCGCGGCCCACATTCTCGGTAGGGAAAATGATGGTGCCCTGCGAGTCCAGCCCGAGATGGCTGATCTGTTGGTCCTTGTAACGCCAGTAGAAGGCTTCAAGGTTCAACTGCACGCGATTGTCGAGGAAGCGGTTTTTGCTGCCGATCGTCCAGGCCTCAATCGTTTCGGGTCGGAATGTGCCCGTGTCACCCGAGAAAAAATTTCCTCCCGACTTAAATCCGGTTTCGTAGCTCGCATATAGCAAGTTTCGGCTGGTGATATCCCAGTCCGCGCCCAGTCTGTAGGTGAACTTGTTGAAACGGTTACGCTTTGCATTGACACCGGTATTGTCGATTAAGCTGGGAATTGCGATTGTGCCGTCCGCACCCGGAAAGAAATTTGGCGGAGGTAATTCGATGGTTTCATAAGGAATTGGTTGCGCTGTGGGGCAGCCAGCAACGTAAGTGGGGAAAAATTGCGTCGGTATAACGCAAATTCGATTCACGCTCGCGTTTACACCGTCGAAAGTCTTCTTTTCCGATGTATAGCGCCCACCGACCGTCAGCCGCACTTCGTGTATGGGCGCATAGGTCAAGCGGCCAAAGGCAGCGAGGCTATTGGTGTCCTGACGAAACCTCTGGTTCGATATTTGCGCCTGCGAATTGTACTGGGCAAAGGGAACGTCGTTGGTCTCATCATAATAGTAGCCGCCGATGAGGGCGCGGATCGGACGCGTATCATCCGTCGCAAAGCGTGCTTCGACGCTTCCCTGACGGTCCTTCTCTCTCTGGGTAATAGCGAAGCCTGGCACGAAGGAGACGTAGTTGAGACTATTTTCCCTGTATGCAGGGACCACCGTCAACGTGCCGATATCGGTTTGCCATTCGACCGTGGAACTAAGGCCCCAGCTATTGTTGCGCATAAATGGGGCAAGGTTGGGGGCGGCGAATGGGCGGCCCAAGAGAATGTTGGGCTGCCCTGCAAAGAATGCCTGCCCTTGTGGAGACAGAAGGCCGATCCGATCATCGGGATCTAAGGCCAAGGGCGTTGATCCCGCACCGATACCGCGCTGGCGGAAAATATCGGCAACGATGGAAACCTTGAAGTTGTCAGTGGGTTCAGCAAGGAACGAGAGGCGGCCGCCTAAATCCTTCTGGTCGTCTGTTCCATCGTTCATATAACCGTCATGTCGGACATAGGTCGCAGCTGCTCGAAGAGCGGCCTGATCACCAAGCGGAATATTGATCGAGCCGTCTAGACGCAGCGCATCATAATTGCCGTATTCAGCCGCCGCCTCTCCGCCCATGTCTCCTAGCTTTGGGGCGGCTGGAATGACGTTAATGGCGCCTCCGGTAGCATTTCGCCCATAGAGGGTCCCCTGCGGGCCTTTCAGCACCTCAATGCGATCGACATCGTAGAAGAAGCCAGTCGTGCCTGATGGACGGCCAATGTAAACGCCAGCGAAATTGAATGCTACCGCCGGATCGGAGAGTGCATTGGAACTGAAATTCCCAACGCCTCGCAGGTAAAATAAGCTGTATGGGCCGGCTGAAGCGCCCACCTGCAGTGCCGGTACGACAGTGGTAAGCTCGGTTGGCTTAGTAACACCCGCGTTCCGCAGCGCGTCGCCCGAAACAGCAGAAACCGCAATAGCTGCACGCTGGAGATTTTCGCTTCGCCGTTGCGCCGTCACGATGATGTCGCTCAGTCCCGGTGCTTCGCTTGCTGCCGTCGCAGTGCCAGACTGCGTTTCCCCTGCCAGTGGGGCTGACGGTGTCTCCTGAGCAGATACAGTCCCCCCTAAGCTCAGCGCCACTATCCCTACGGACGATGTCAGTGCCAGTTTCACCATCTCACCCTCTCCCCTTTCGTTTGTCTTTTTATTTTAGTTGGCTGCCTGCAGGACTGATCCAGCCCCTCAAACTTCGTCCGCAATAAGCTTTGCAAGCGTGCGGCGAGCAAGCACAGCGGCCTTGTCCGTCGGCAAAAGGGCGGGTTTCAGCGACATTATGTCGTGGTTTCCCACCATCTGCGCCTGTGCATCGATCATCGGTTTGTCTTCGGTGACGAAAGCGTTGCTGAGCGCCGCGAGGAAGCGGTCGGCCGTTTCTTCGTCTGCGGTCGCCCGCGGCAGGCTGCCCACATAGAAATAGTGGGTGCTCCCTTCAGCCTCGGGCGTAAAAAGATGCAGGGTTTGCGTGCTTGTCCGCCATGACGTCGACGTATCAACAGGCTCTACCTGAACCTGAAGCACCATGTTTGAAGCGGGATACCAGTCGACTGACATCGTGCGGTTCACCCGCTGATCGCCCGACTTATATACGTAAGCCAGGCCCGGCGGGAGCACCTCGTCCTTCATCGCGCGGCTGGTCCTGACAATTGTGCCATCCTGCGTCGTATCGACCCGCGCCCTGCCGACGGCGTCCGTTCCCAATCCGGGATGAAGAAACTCGATGTGGGACAGGTCAAGAATATTGTCCGTCATCAATTCATAATGGGCGCGTCCATGCAGATACCCGCGCCTGACGTGGTGATGCCCTTCGTCGAGGTTAGCAAACTCTGGAATGAGAGCCGGATCGGCAAGCGCTGCATCGCCCATCCAAACCCACAGCAAGTTTAGCTTCTCCTGCACCGGGTACGCCGCAACCGACAGTGCGCCCGTAGGACCGTGGGGATTGTGGACACATTTGCCGGTCCGATCAAAGCCGAGCCCATGATAGCCGCAGCGGACCTGCCCATCCACGATCTTTCCCTTGCTCAGCGGTACAAATCGATGAGGACACCGATCGGCAATGCCCGCAACATTGCCTCCGGCATCGCGATAAAAAACGACCGGCCTGGAAAGGATCGTGCGAGCGAGGAGAGGCTGCATATCCAACTCCTGCGAGTAGCCAGCCACATACCAGCTGTTACGCAGAAATGGGCCAACACCTGATGCTGCGCTTTCTATCTTGCTGTGGGCTTCGACCGACAAATGCATCCCTTCCATGACTACGCATTGCTGCCTCGGCTCACGCGAAACAGAGTGGAGCCAAGCTCTGGCTAAGTTTAGCCAGCTGAGGTGCATGGCCGAGGATGCTCCTGACAGTTATGCCAAGGCATTCTGCCGACCTATGCTCTACCTCGACACCGAACCTCCAGTGAAGCGCCTTGGCACGATCTGCCAGGTTAGTTCTTTCATGCCCCCGCTGCTCAGGCCAAATTGGCTTAGACGGTCATCGCCGTCTAGTTCTAAGATTGTTGCAGTGTATAGCTGATGGTTATAGCTGTTTTCAATGAGCCGTCCCAGCTTCGCAGGTGCAGACAGATATGAAAGTTGATCCCCGACATCTCACACTCGTTCTCGCGATCGTGCAGGAGGGATCATTTAATCGTGCAGCGGAAGCAATGGGCATGTCTCAGCCAGCACTGTCGAAAAGCATTGCCCTGCTGGAACGGAGCATCGGCGCCAAAATATTCGATCGTGCCGCCAGAGGGTCTACCCTAACCCCTGTCGGCCAAGTGGTGGCGCGCTGGGCCACAAACATGGAACAGTCTCTCTCTCGGATGAAGGAGGAAATAAAGGAGACGAGCGAACATCGAGAAGGCCCGCTGGTGATTGGTGCGACGCCAAGTTTGATGCTGGGGTTGGTGCCCGAGGCACTAGCCCGGCTCTTCGAAGCCCATCCAAACATCAGCGCCCGCATTGTAGAGGGGCTAGACGACGAACTGACGTCAGCCCTTGGGCACGGCAAGATCGATTTGCTCGTCGGACCAGTGAATGGGCTTCATCCTGTCGATCCCGAGTTCATCGAGATAGAGGTGGCACTGGATCCTTACTACGCTACGCTGGCGCCCGATCACCCGCTTGCCACTTCTCCCTCGCTTCGCCTCCTCGATCTAGTGGATGAAACCTGGCTGCTGCCGAGTCCGGGCAGCACCTTTTTCAGGGCGGTAGAGGCAATGTTCCTCGTGGCCGGTCTCCCTTGGCCCCGCAACCCGCTGGTCACCGACTCTCTGCAGATGCACGACCGCCTGATAGCCCGTACCGGCTATGTCGGTATCGCCACCAAGGCGCAGTTGCTCACTAAAGAGAGGTCGATCGTTGCCGTACCGCTGGCGGACGTGCCGCCTCGCTCGATTGGCGTGAAAAGGCGCATGCGGAGCGTTGAATCGTCCCTGACTGAGGAATTTTTGATGCATTTGCGTCAAGCGGCTCTGGACCTCTCCCTCCATCGATCTGCCTAGGATTAAGCCATCAGAGGCGAGTGCTTACGTAGTAGGCGCGCTGCATCGGCAAGGCACTCGAGAAAGTCGGACGCCATCGGTGATAGGACCAGATTGCGGCGGTACCGGGCGCCGATTGCTCGTGGTGGCGCGCCATCAAGTCTTGCGAGATGAAAAGCGGGATTGCGGCCGAGTAACTGTGTTGCCGTCACGATGCAGGTTCGCCCTGTTTGCTCCACAAACCGTTCTTGCAAGTTCACGGAGTTGGTTGCGATAAAATTTCGCGGCCAGGGCGTCCCGCTGGCACTGAACAAGGATTGGAGGCGATCGAAGAAACTGCTGCCGACGGTCGGTAGAACCCAGGCATCCTCCGCGATTTCTTGGAGGCAGACTTTTTCCTGTCCATAGAGGGCGTGGCCATGTGGCAGCGCAACCAGGAAGTCATCGAGCAAAAGCCGCCGTTCAACGAAGTCGCGGCTGATCGGCACGAGCGACTCTACCTGCCCCACCAGCATTTCAATTTCCCCGCTGTGGAGCGCAGATTGCAACGACGCATCATACCCCTCGATAAGGGATATCCGGACAGATGCGTGTTTGGCTGACAGGCTAGCGATGGCTTGAGGTAGCAGTCCAAGAAGAAGGCTGGGCGTGGCGCCAATCCGCAGCGGTCCAGTTAATCCATCCGCCATCCCAGAGATTTCATCACAAGCTTGCCTCAAGATCTCGTCGCTATTCTGCGCACACCGCGCGATGATGCGCCCGGCATCGGTCAAGCGAGCGCCTCGTCTGTCTCGATCGAACAGCCTTACGCCGAGCGCATGTTCCAGCAGGACTACGCTTTTCGACAAGGCGGGCTGGGAAAGGCCTAGCGCGCTGGCTGCGCGGTTGAAGCTGCCATGTTCAACAATCGCGTGCACAGCGCGCAGGTGTCGAGGATCGATCCTTTGCGTGGAATGTGTCTTGATGGTCATTCTCCTTATCTATCCCCCTCACCCATGTGACCACGGCCGCATCGTTGCTGATAATCTATGGGAATAACGTTAGAAAGACTTAGAACTAGACTTAGTCAGCCGCTCTCGGCGAATATCGCATCAGATTTTGATCCGGCGGCACAGAACCGCGATCGGAAGCCAGGGAGGAGATCATGTATCCGCTGTTTCGAGAGCGCGAGTACCCCCGCAATCAGTGGTACATAGCTGCTTGGAGCACGGAGGTTACCGACAATATTCTTGCACGCACGCTGCTCGACACGCCACTCGTTCTGTTCCGCGACTCGAATGGCGATGTCGCGACGCTTGATGACCGCTGCCCACATCGCCGCTTCCCGCTATCAAAGGGATGGATTGAAAACGGGAACATCGTCTGTGGATATCACGGCTTCACCTTCGATGCCTCGGGCCGCTGCGTTCATGTGCCGTCGCAACAACGCGTCCTGGATGCGCAGAAGACGATCGCCTATCCGACTCATGAATATTGGAACTGGATTTGGGTATGGCTCGGCGATCCGGCACTCGCCGACGAGGCACTGCTGCCTTCAGGCGAGCTTGTCCATGCGTCCGATCCGGACTGGCAGTTCACAGTCGGCTGCGCGGCGACTGACAGGATGCG
>NZ_ASTG01000002.1 GCF_000412635.1 Sphingobium bisphenolivorans | reverse complement strand
AGCGCCAGGCCGAGGCCGAGGGGCTGGACCGAATCTTCACCGAAGCGGGCTTTGAATGGCGCGAACCTGGCTGCTCGGCCTGTCTTGGCATGAACCCGGACAAGGTGCCGGCGGGTGAGCGCTGCGCGTCGACCAGCAACCGCAATTTCATGGGCCGGCAGGGACCGGGGTCGCGGACGCATCTCGTCTCGCCCGTCATGGCGGCCGCCGCTGCCATCACCGGCCATCTGACCGACGTACGTGAACTGATGGGCGAAAAACAAGGGGAGGCGGTCGCATGAAGAAGGTATTTTGGGTTCTTGCGCTGGGTGCGCTGGCGAGTGCTGCCATGGCAGCAGGACTTGGCCGGGCGGCGGATACGGCGAAAGCGGAAATCAAGCGGGCGCATTGATGGAAAAGCTGAATATAGTTGATGGCCGTGCCTATCCGTTCGGGATGAAGAATGTCGACACCGACATCGTCATCCCGGCGCATTGGCTCAAGACGATCTCGCGCTCGGGCCTTGGCAAGGGCGCGTTCGAGGTGCTGCGCAAGGAGCCGGGCAACGTCTTCGACGACCCGGAATATGCGGGCAGCCCAATCCTGATCGCGGGCGACAATTTCGGCTGCGGCTCCAGCCGCGAGCATGCCGCCTGGGCGCTCGCGGACCTCGGCATTCGCGTCGTCATCGCGCCCAGCTTCTCCGACATTTTCTCTGGCAATGCGTTCAAGAACGGCATCCTGACCGTGGTGCTGCCGCAGGAAGCGGTCGACCGGCTGATGGAAGTGGCGAAGACTGATCCCATCCATGTCGATCTGGAGCATCAGACGGTCACGACGCAGTTCCAGGACCGTTTCCAGTTCGAGATCGATCCGTTCCGCAAGGATTGCCTGATCGGCGGGCTGGATGAGGTCGGCCTGACATTGGCGCAGGCTGACACGATCGGCGCGTTCGAGGCCAAGGATGCAGGCGCGCGCCCTTGGCTGATCCCCGCCGTTGCGTAAGCGTCTCGATCAACCTATCTCGGACCACAGGATCCGGTTTTTCTACAGGGCACAGGCATGACGACTTTCGACGACCGTGAAAAAGCCTTTGAAAATATGTTCGCCCATGATCAGGAAATGCAGTTCCGTATCCAGGCTCGGCGCAATCGCCTGCTGGGGGAATGGGCTGCGGCCAAGATGGGTCTGACGCCTGAGGAAACCGACGCTTATGCCAAGGCGGTGGTCCAGGCTGATTTCGAGGAAGCGGGTGACGAGGATGTGATCCGCAAGCTGGTCGGCGACATGACTCAGGCCGGCGTTGATATCGATGAAGCCGGCGTGCGCACCGCGCTGGATGAGCAGCAGGTGGTCGCCCGCCGCATGTTCATCGAAGCGCAGTAAGGACAAGGAACGCTTTTCGTGCCGATGGCCGCCGATGAAATCGCGGAGATGATCCGTGCTGCTATCCCTGACGCGCAGGTCGAGATCACCGACCTTGCCGGCGACGGGGATCATTATGCGGCGCGCGTGGTATCGGAAAGTTTCCGCGGCCTCAGCCGAGTCGCCCAGCAGCGCGCCGTTTATGCGGCGCTTGGCGGGCGCATGGGCGGCGTGCTCCACGCCTTGCAACTTACCACCGCCGTACCCAATTAACGGCCAGCTATGATCGCGCCCTTGTGCGGCGCCCGACAGGAATGGACCTATTAATGACCGACGCCGTCCATCAGCGCATCGCCGAGATCGTCAACGGCAATGACGTTGTGCTTTTCATGAAGGGAACGCCGCTGTTCCCGCAGTGCGGCTTCTCGAGCCGCGCGATCGCGATCCTCGACCATATCGGCGTCGCTTACGAGTCGGTGGACGTGCTTCAGGACCAGGCGGTGCGGCAGGGGATCAAGGCCTTCTCCGATTGGCCGACCATTCCGCAGCTCTATGTGAAGGGCGAATTTGTCGGCGGCAGCGACATCATGATGGAAATGTATGAGGCCGGCGAGTTGCAGCAGTTGATGGCTGATCAGGGCGTTGCCTCGGCCAACTGAACTGGCGTTGATAGTCGACAAGGAGCGGTCTGGTTTCCGGGCCGCTTTTTTTGTGACCCGCTTGTCGGCCACAGGGAGTATGGTGCGCTGAGTCGGGATCTTGAGAAGATCCTGAAGGGATTGGAGCCATGAGCGTCTGGATCATCGCCGCGTTGGCCATTTTGGCTCCGCCCGAACAGCCTCCAGCCGCGGCAGAACCGGCCAGCGCGGCTGAATTCCATGATGCCCGGGATGGCGGAGTGATTCCTCGTCGGATACCCAGCATAGATATCGCCGATGGCTGCGAGGAGGGGCGCAACGTAAGCCGCCGCGACACGGTCGATAACAAGGGTCGCCGCCATATCCGCGTGCGCGTTTGTCAGGAAGAGATAGAAGCCAGGGCCGAGCGCGCTGCGCGCGACGGGCTGATCATCGCCCGCGCCCAGATCGCGGCAGCGGTGCGCATCTCAAAAAAGATCAAGGCCGATGTGCTGCGCGATCTGGACAGGGAAATCGCCGGCATGGGGGAGGGTGAGGAGTGATATAGCGCTTGCCGAAGCCGGGCCCGCTCCTGCCTGCGCAGGACCGGCGCGGAGTTCACATCGTCACGTTCAAACCGCCACCACTTCCGGCAATATGGCGTCCAGCAGCAGCATGCCTGCTGGCTCGACGTGAAGCCGCTGTCCCTGCCATCCGATCAGCCCGAGCCTACTTAGCCGCGCAACGGCATCCTCATCGATCATCGAAGCGGCAGGCACTCCGGACATTCGGGCGATCCTGCCCAGATCGACGCCTTCAGCAAGCCTCAACCCCATCAGCAGCGCCTCGCGCGCGCGGTCGGCCGGGTCCAGCGCTTCCTCGCTCTGCAACCCGTGCCCGTTGCGCGCGACGGCGCCCATCCAGTTTTCCGGCTTGCGATGCCGCAGCGTCGCCAACCCTCCGCGCCGGCCGTGGGCGCCGGGGCCGATACCGGCATAATCGCCATAGCGCCAGTAGGCGAGGTTATGCCGGCTCTGCTGCCCCGGACGGGCATGATTGCTGATCTCATAGGCAGGGATGCCGGCGGCGGCGGTCATCGCCTGCGTCTGCTCATAGAGAGTCGCGGCATGATCGGGATCGGCCGGCGTCAGCTTGCCCTGCGCGACGAGCGTAGCGAAGCGCGTGCCCGGCTCGATCGTCAGCTGATAGAGCGAGAGATGATCGGTGCCGAAGGACAGCGCATGTCCCAACTCCGCCTCCCAATCGGCCTCATTTTGGACTGGGCGGGCATAAATCAGGTCAAAATTCACGCGCGCGAATACCGACTGCGCGATGTCGAGCGCCGCCAGCCCCTCCCGCACATCATGCGCGCGGCCGAGGAAGTGCAGCGCTTCATCCTCCAATGCCTGAAGACCAAGCGACACCCGGTTCACGCCCGCTGCCGCGAGATCGGCGAAGCGCGCCGCTTCCACCGAGCTCGGATTTGCCTCCAGCGTGATCTCGATATCCTCGGTCGGCGACCAGTAGTTTGCCGCGGCGTCGATCAGTGCCTGGACGATCGCCGGCGGCATCAGCGAAGGCGTGCCCCCGCCGAAAAAGATCGAGGAAAGCCGCCGCCCGCCATTCAGCGCCGCTTCATGCGCCAGATCCTTTAGCAGCGCATCGCGCCATGCAGCCACATCGATGTCCGATCGGACATGGCTGTTAAAGTCGCAATAAGGACATTTCGAAACGCAAAATGGCCAATGCACATATAAAGCCAGGGGTTCGGCGGACGGCGAAGCGGGCATAAGGGGGTTTGAAGACATGAGCGGGGGCGTTCTTAGACGGCTTTGGCCTGCCCGGCTAGCAATTGCGGCCGGCCTGATCTGGGGGGTGGGGCAGGGGAAGGCCGAACCCGCCTGGCGTGCGCTGCCAACGACCATGCCTGCCTCTTATTATGGCATGGAGGAAGCCGAACGGAACGACGGCCTGATGCGCGAGGTGGTGCTGGGCATGCACAATGCGGAGCGGGAGGCGCTTGGTCTTGCCCCGCTGGCGTGGGACAGCGCACTGGCGGCGGACGCGGCCAGCTACGCCCGGGAGATGGCCCGCACCGACATTTTCCGCCACTCCCCGCGCGCCAGCCGCGCCATCCCCAGCGGCGAGAATCTGTGGATGGGATCGCGGGGCCATCATGATTATCAGGTAATGGTCGACGCCTTCCTTGATGAGCGCCGACTGTTCCGCCGCACCGGCAAGCTGCCCGACATCAGCACCAGCGGCCGCTGGGAAGATGTCGGCCACTATACGCAGATCATCTGGCGCGGCACGCGCAAGGTGGGCTGCGCCCTGGCCGAAGGGCAGAGCTATGATTATCTCGTCTGTCGCTACTTCCCGGCGGGCAATGTCTTTGGCCGCAACCCGCTCGATCGCGACGAGGCTGCGCCGCCGCGCTACGCCAGCGGCGGCTGATAAACACACCCGGTGTTCCTGCCTGCGCAGGAGCACGGTTTCTTGTCAGCTAAACCTCAGAAAACCGCCGCCACCAACTGCGCGAATGCGTCGGCGCGGTGGCTCATCGCATGTTTCTTCTCCGGGTCCATCTCGCCGAAGCTGACGTCATGGCCGTTGGGCTGGAAGATCGGGTCATAGCCAAAACCCCGGTCGCCGCGCGGCGGCCAGGTGATGGTACCATCGACCCGCCCTTCAAAGGCTTCGACATGACCATCCGGCCATGCGAGCGCCAGCGCACAGATGAAATGCGCGTCATGGCCCGCATCGGGTCCCTTCGCCTGCATATTGTCCCAGACAAGCTGCATGGCGAGCCCGAAATCCTTGGTCGGACCGGCCCAGCGCGCGGAAAAGATGCCAGGGTCGCCGTTCAGCGCCTCGACGCAGAGGCCGCTGTCGTCGGAGAGCGCGGGCAGGCCGGAAAGGTCCGCCGCCTGCATCGCCTTCAGCTCGGCGTTGGCGATGAAGGTGGTGCCCGTCTCTTCCGGTTCGGGCAGGTCAAGCTCGGCCGCCGAAACCGTCTCGATGCCATAGGGCGCCAGCAGCTCGCCAATTTCCCGTACCTTGCCCGGATTGTGGCTAGCGATCACCAGCTTGCCCGGCCCCAGTTTGCGGATCGCCTGTTCCTGTCCGAAATCGTCGCTCATTATTATCTTTGGCTTTCACTTTTCGTCATCCCGGCCTTGAGCCGGGATCCCGCTTCTTCATCCACGCTCAATCAAGAGAAAGCGGGACCCCGGGTCAAGCCCGGGTGACGTCAAACAGCGCTTACCGCCCGGTCGCCTTGTCCTGCGCCGCGAAAATCTGCGCGCAGCCGATGCGGGCGAGGCGAAGCAGGCGGAGCAGTTCTTCCTCGTCATAGGCGGCGCCCTCGGCGGTCGCCTGCACCTCGGCGAACTTGCCGTCGCCGGTCAGGATCAGGTTGGCGTCCGTCTCGGCATTGCTGTCCTCGGCATAGTCGAGGTCGAGCACCGGCGTGCCTTCATAGATGCCGCAGCTGATCGCCGCGACCTTCTGGATGATCGGGTCCTCCTTGAGCGCGCCTGAAGCGATCAGCTGGTCGATGGCGATACGCAGCGCGACCCAGCTGCCGGAAATGGCGGCGGTGCGGGTGCCGCCATCGGCCTGGATCACGTCGCAATCGACGACGATCTGCCGCTCGCCCAGCTTCTGCATGTCGACCACGGCCCGCAGCGAGCGGCCGATGAGGCGCTGGATTTCCTGCGTGCGGCCCGACTGCTTCCCCTTGGCCGCCTCACGGCTGCCGCGCGTGTGGGTGGCGCGGGGCAGCATGCCATATTCGGCCGTAACCCAGCCCGATCCCTTGCCGCGCAGGAAGGGGGGCACCTTCTCCTCGACCGAGGCCGTGCACAGGACGCGCGTGTCGCCGAAGCTGACGAGGCAGCTGCCCTCGGCATGGATGGTGAAGCCGGGTTCCATGGTGATATCGCGCATCTGGTCGGGCGCGCGGCCGGAAGGACGCATTTCAATTTTTCTCCGAAACGTTTAGTGGAGTGCGGCTTAGCGTCCGACGCGGCGTCATGCCAGTGTGGATGCATGGGAAACATGGGTGGGACAGCAGATGCGGCTCAAGACTTTGATGATTTTGACCGGGATGGGCCTGCTAAGTGGCTGCAGCATGCTGGAAAAGCCGGAACTGGAAAAGCCGGTCGCGGCAGGGGAAATCATTCGCTTTTCCGCTGGTCCCTGTTTCGGTGTTTGCCCCAGCTACAGCCTGCGCGTGACGCCTGACGGATCGGGCCTGATCGAGCCGGAGCGGTTCACCGCGATTCCCGGGCCGACCCGCTTCACCGTATCGACCGCGCAATATCGCCGGCTGCGCGCCGCGCTCGCGCCCTTCCGCCCGGCGGAGGGAACGGTGAAGCGCATCGCCCAGGGGGAGAATTGCACCCGCTTCGCCACCGACATGCCGGGCTATGTCATCGAGTGGACCAAGGGAGATGCGCCGGCGACTCGGCTGGAATTCCAGTCGGGCTGCATGGATGCGGGCTATGGCCGGCTCCGGGCGGCGATCGCTTCTATCCCCAAAATGCTCGACGTCGCGCCGATGGTGAAGCCGACCAAGGCCGGATAGGCTTGAGCAACGGCATGGGCTTGCCTAGATAGTCGCCATGGCGGTCACCCCGATCACCGAACTTAACGAGCGCGCCCGCGACGTTTTCCGGCTGGTGGTTGAGAGTTATCTCGGCACCGGGCTGCCCGTCGGCTCGCGTACGATCAGCAAGCTTGCTTCCTTGAGCCTGTCTCCCGCCTCGATCCGCAATGTGATGCAGGATCTGGAGGAACTGGGCTTGCTCGCCTCTCCCCATACTTCGGCAGGCCGCTTGCCGACCGAAACCGGGCTTCGCCTGTTCGTGGACGGCATGATGCAGGCGGCGGAGCCCTCTATCGAGGAACGACGCGCGATCGAGGCGGGGATCGCCGAGGGCGGCCCGATCGAGGAGGCGCTCTCCGCCGCGACCGCGGCGCTTTCCGGCCTGTCGGCCTGCGCGGGGATCGTCATGGTGCCCAAGCGTGAGCCGGTGATGCGGCAGTTCGGCTTCGTGCCGCTGAACGAACGGCAAGCGCTTGCGGTGCTGGTGGGGCAGGACGGTTCCATCGAAAACCGCGTGGTCGATCTGCCGGCGGGGGTCACCCCTGTGATGCTGAACGAGGCGGCCAATTTCATGTCGGCGCGCTTCCACGGCCTGACGCTCAGCGAAGCGGGCGAGACGCTTCGGCGCGAAGTGGATGGCGATCGCAGCGCGCTCCAGGGCGCCGCCCGTGAACTGGTGGAGCGCGGCATCGCGGTCTGGTCGCATGATGCCGACGATCGGCCGGTGCTGATCGTGCGGGGGCAGGCGCATCTGCTGGATGACGGCACCGCCGCCGATCTGGAGCGGGTGCGCCAACTGCTGGAACAGCTTGAGGGCAAGCAGGAAATTTCCCGCCTGCTGGAAAGCGCGCTGGCGGGCAGCGCGACCAAAATCTTCATCGGCTCGGAAAACAAGCTCTTTTCCCTGTCCGGTTCTTCGGTCATAGCCGCGCCCTATCGCGGCGGGGACGGCCGCGTCGTGGGCGTGGTGGGGGTGATCGGCCCCACACGCTTGAACTATGCGCGGGTGATCCCCATGGTGGACTTCACTGCCCAGACGCTATCGAGATTGATGAGATGAGCGAAGAAAAACAGAATATCGAGAATACCGAAGTCGTCGACGAACTGCCCGAGGATGCGGCGCCCGCCGGCGACGCCGCCGCCGAACGGATCGCGGCGCTGGAAAATGAGCTGGCGACCGCAAAGCAGGATGTCCTTTACGCCCATGCCGAAACGCAGAATGTACGGCGGCGGCTGGAAAAGGAGCTGGCCGACGCCCGCGCCTATTCGGCGACTGCCTTCGCCCGTGACATCCTCTCCGTCGCGGACAATCTCGGCCGGGCTCTAGCAGCTATCCCGGCGGACCTGCGCGAGGATGAGAAGTTCAAGGGGCTGGTTGCCGGCCTTGAAGCCACCGGTCGCGAGCTGGACAATGTGTTCGGCCGCAACGGCATTTCCAAATTGGAGTCGGTCGGTCAGCCTCTCGACCCGAACAAGCATCAGGCGATGATGGAAGTGCCTTCCGCCGATGTGGAGCCGGGCACGGTCATGGTGGAGATGCAAGCCGGCTACATGATCAAGGACCGCCTGCTGCGCCCGGCGCTGGTGAGCGTGGCAAAAAAGCCGGACTGACGGCGGCTGACATTTGGCTGACATGTTGAAGGCCCGTCGAACTCCGGTTCGGCGGGCCTTTGCTTTGCCGAGATGCGTGCTCCTGTGCAGGCGGGAAAACCGTCCAAACGCTTCACTGCGCTTCTGGCTTGCCGGAGCAGGGCGTTTTCCGGTCAGTCAGATACAAAAGATATATCGCAACGGTCGACATCGCGAGTTATAGATATATCTAGATCCATCATGGAATATTTGAGAGATACAGACGTGCACTTCCACTCAGCCCAACGCGGACATATTCCGCATCGGGACGGCCGCAACCATCACCGCTTCTTCGGTCCGGAGGGCTTCGGCCATGGCGGGTTCGGCAGAGGCCGCTTCGAAGGCGGGCCCTCCGGCGGAAGGGGAGGGCGCGGCGGCGGTCGCCGGCGGCTCTTCACCAATGACGCGCTGAAACTCATCCTGCTGAAATTGATCGCGGACAGTCCGCGCCACGGCTATGACCTTATCCGCGAGATCGAGGGCCTGTCGGCAGAGGCCTATGCGCCCAGTCCTGGCGTCGTCTACCCGACACTGACGCTGCTTGCCGACATGGGTCTGATCGCCGAGCAACCGGGCAAGGGCAGCCGCAAGCTGTTTGCCATCACCGAGGCGGGGAGCGCTCATCTCTCCACCAATACAGCCGCTGCGGCGGAAGCGCTGGAGCGGCTGGCTTCACTGGCAAAGCGGGCCGAGCGTACCGACGGTGCCCCGATCCGGCGGGCCATGCATAATCTGTCCATGGCGGTCCGGGCGCGGCTTGAAAAGGAAGGGGCCGATGCCCAGACCATGTTCGATGTCGCGTCGCTAATCGACGAGGCTGCGACCAAGATTGAGAGGCTGTAACCCCATGACCCTGACCGCTCATGTGCCGACCACGAACGGCAGCCGCTATCTCCAGCAGCTCTGCAAGCATTGGAGCCATAAGTTCGAGACGAGCTTCGACGCGAGCCAGGGCAGCATTGCCTTTCCGATGGGGCCGATCCGCATGACGGCGGGTGCGGAAGCGCTGACCCTCACGATCGAGCCAACGGAGGGCGCGGATGTCGAACGGTTCAAGCAAGTCGTTGCCGACCATCTCGACCGCTTCGCCTTCCGCGAGGCGCCGCTCACCTTCGACTGGCAGTAGGGACAGCGGGAAGCCGGCTTCGCTAACCTCCTCCCTCTCCCTCAAGGGAGGGGCAGCGAGGCCCATCGCGTCATCCGTCCTGCTAACGCGCAGCGTCACCCAACGGCCACAGGCTTGCCAAAAAAACATCCTACATTCCCACCAAAGCGCGATTTGGCCCTGTCCTATTTCGCGGCCACCAGCCTATCCCGCCATCCTCTTTGAAAAGTGGATAGATCGAGTCCTCGCACACGCGCGCTCAGGCACGCGCGCGCATACACTGTGAACTTCGGAGTGAATTGCCGCTATTTCAAAGCTTTATTTGCGCGGGACGCGCCGGGCACTCGCCAGATGATGCGCATGGGTGATGGCGACCGCCAGCGCATCCGACGCATCTGGCCCGACGACCTTCGCCCCCGGCAGCAGCCGTGCGACCATCGCATGGACCTGATCCTTGGACGCGTTGCCCACGCCAACGACGGATTTCTTGACGAGCCGGGCGGCATATTCGCCGACTTCCATGCCTGAGCGCGACGCCGCCAGCAGCACGACGCCACGCGCTTGCCCCAGCTTCAGGGTGGACTGCGGGTTTACGTTGACGAAAACCTCCTCGACGGCCGCACCGCTCGGCTGATGTTCGAGGATCAGGTCGGTGAGCGCCAGATCCAGCACCAGCAGCCGGCTTGCCAGCGCCATGTCGGAATCGGTCTTGATCTGGCCATTGGCGATGTGGGTCAGTCGATTGCCGTCGGCGGCGATCAGGCCCCAGCCAGTCGTGCCGAGGCCGGGGTCAAGGCCGAGGATGATCATGGATGGACCTCCGTTCGCTTCGAGCGAAGTCGAGAAGCGGTTGCGCTACCGTGTCTCGACTTCGCTCGACACGAACGGACTCGATGCGATTAGCCCAGCTTCTCCATGACCTCGTCGGAGACTTCATAATTGCCCCAGACGGTCTGGACGTCGTCATCCTCTTCCAGCGTATCGACCAGCTTCATCAGCGTCGCGGCGTTGCTTTCGTCCACCTCTACCGTGGTCTGCGGCTTCCAGGCGAGCTTGGCGCCTTCTGCCGGGCCGAGCTTGGCTTCCAGCGCCCTGGCGACTTCGTGAAGCGCGTCCATGGCGGTCCAGATTTCATGTTCGTCGTCGTTCGAGGAGACATCGTCCGCGCCCGCTTCCAGCGCCGCTTCGAATACCAAGTCCGCATCGCCGGCGCTCGCCGGATAGGTGATGAGGCCCATGCGGTCGAAGCCATGGCTCACCGCACCCGACGCGCCGAGATTGCCGCCATTCTTGGAGAAAGCCGTGCGCACGTTGGTCGCGGTGCGGTTGCGGTTGTCGGTCAGCGCCTCGACGATGATGGCGACGCCGCCGGGGCCATAGCCCTCATAGCGGATTTCCTCGTAATTTTCCGTGTCGCCGCCGATCGCCTTGTCGATCGCGCGCTGGATGTTGTCCTTGGGCATCGACTGCGCCTTGGCCGCGTTGACCGCCAGGCGCAGGCGCGGGTTCATGTCCGGATCGGGCATGCCCATCTTCGCCGCCACGGTGATTTCGCGGCTGAGCTTGGAGAACATCGAGGAGCGCTTCTTGTCCTGCGCGCCCTTGCGATGCATGATGTTCTTGAATTTGCTATGGCCGGCCACGGCCTGCTCCTAAACTGTCTGTTTGTCCGAAGCGCGCTCTCTAGCGAGCACGCCGTGGATGCGCAACGTCAGACGAGGATCGCCGTGCCCGATGCCGACACCATGAGCATGGAGCCGTTGGCGCCGAGCACCTCATAGTCGAGATCGACGCCCACCACCGCATTTGCGCCCAGCGTCGCCGCGCGCATTCGCATCTCCCCGATCGCCTGCTCCCGCGCGCGTTGCAGCACATCCTCATAAGCGCCCGAACGGCCGCCGACGATGTCGCGCACGCTGGCGAACAGGTCGCGGAACAGGTTGGCCCCGACGATCACCTCGCCGGTGACGATGCCGAGATATTCCTTCGCGGGTCGCCCTTCCAGACGGCTGGTGGTGCTGACGATGATCTCGGACATGGTCATGATCCCTGACAGAGGTTGGCAAGGCGCCTCAGAGCGGTCCCGATACGCCGGCCCATATTGGTCAGGCGCATCGGGAGCGGAGTCAAGGAAACGCGGCTTATTCCATGCCCAACGCAGCGAGGTAGGTCTGGAGAATGGCCTCCATCTCCTGCCGGTCGTGCGCCGGCATCTTCCGCAAGCGAATGATCTGGCGCATGATCTTGGCGTCGTAACCGGTCGCCTTGGCTTCCAGATAGACGTCCTTGATGTCGTCGCCGATCCCCTTCTTTTCTTCCTCAAGCCGTTCGATGCGCTCGATCAGCAGGCGTAGCTGATCTGCGGCGACGTTGCCCTCGCTCATTCCTTCAAGTCTCCGGTAATGTGTGAATCGGTTGGCGGACGCTCCTAATGAGTATCGGCGTTCTTCGCCACACTCTCCTGCATCCGCGCGATCTGTTCCGGCGTCGCGTCGCTCTGGTGGCGTGCCTTCCATTCGGCAAAGGGCATGCCGTGGATGATCTCGCGCGCCTGATCCTTGCTCATCGCGCCGTCCGCTTCGGCGATCCAGTCGGCCAGGCAGTTGCGGCAGAAACCCGCCGTGCCCATGAGATCGATATTCTGAACGTCGGTGCGATGCTGCAAATGAGCCACCAAGCGTCGGAAGGCGGTTGCGGCAACGACGTCGTTGAGTATGGTGTCGGTCACGGCGAAGCCCTTTCGCTGTCTACATAATCCTGTCGTGCAGCACGGATAATCGAAAATCGCGCCCTGGCAAATCAGCGGCGACCATGACGGTCAGGAGCTTGAACAGAATGATGAGATTACCGCCCCGCACGCGCAAGGTCCGTATCTTGGCGACCCTTGGCCCTGCGAGCGACAGCCCGGAGATGATCCGGGCGCTCTTCGTGGCAGGGGCAGACGCCTTCCGCATCAACATGAGCCACGGCGCGCATGAGGATCATGCCGCGCGCATCGCCGCCATCCGCGCGCTGGAAAAGGAATTCAGCCGGCCGACGACGATCCTGGGCGATCTTCAGGGGCCGAAGCTTCGCGTCGGAACCTTCGCCAGCGGGCTTGCCGTGCTGGAGACGGGCGCCGCCTTCATACTCGACAATGACCCGGCGCCCGGCGACGCGCAGCGCGTCAACCTGCCGCATCCGGAAATCTATCGGGCGTTGCTGCCCGATACGCGGCTGCTGCTGGACGATGGCAAGCTGGTGCTGCGCGTCAAGGCGGTGACGGACAGCCGCATCGACACGGTGGTCGAGGTGGGCGGCACGCTGTCCAACCGCAAGGGCGTCAATGTGCCCGACGTCGTGGTGCCCGTGCCGGCCCTGACCGAAAAGGACCGGCGCGACCTCAGCTTCGCGGTCGAACAGGGCTGCGACTGGATCGCGCTCAGCTTCGTGCAGCGGCCCGAGGATCTGGCGGAGGCGCGCAAGCTGATGGGCGGCCATGGCGCGCTGATGGCGAAGATCGAGAAGCCCTCCGCCGTGCAGCGGCTGGAGGAGATTATCGAACTGGCCGATGGCGTGATGGTCGCGCGCGGCGATCTGGGGGTGGAACTGCCGCCGCAGGCGGTGCCGCCGTTGCAGAAGCAGATCGTGGCCACCGCGCGCCGCATGGGGCGGCCCGTGGTGGTGGCGACGCAGATGCTCGAATCGATGATCAAGGCGCCCACGCCGACCCGCGCTGAGGTGTCGGACGTGGCGACGGCAGTCTATGACGGCGCCGATGCGATCATGCTGTCGGCAGAGACGGCGGCGGGCGACTGGCCCGTCGAGGCAGTGACGATGATGGACAGCATCGCCCACAGCGTGGAGCGCGATCCCGGCTATTTTGCGCGGCTGCATTTCACCGAAACCAAGCCGGACGCAACGACCGCCGACGCTCTCGCAGAAGGCGCAGCCGGGATCGTGTCCGTGGTCGGCGCAAGCGCGATCACCTGCTTCACCTTATCGGGCAGCACGGTGCGCCGCGTCGCGCGCGAGCGGCCGATGACCGCGATTCTGGCGCTGACGCCGCGCACCGACACCGCGCGTAAACTCGGCCTCACCTGGGGTGTGCATGCGGTGCGGACGAAGGATGTCGGCAATTTCGAGGAAATGATCGGCAAAGCCCGCCGCATGGCGCTGCGCCACAATATGACCGAGAAGGGCGGCAAGATCGTGGTTCTGGCGGGCGTGCCATTCGGCACGCCCGGATCGACCAACGTGCTGCACGTCACCGCGATTCGCGGGGATGAACTCAGGGGACGGGACGGGGCGTAAGCAGTCCCCGCGCGGCCAGGTCCCGGCGCAGCGCCGCCGCGTCGATGAAGAGATGGCCGCGCATGCCCGCCGCCTCAGCCGCAGCGATATTCTCGGGCCGGTCGTCCACGAACAGCGCCTGGCTCGGGAGAATGCCGAATCGATCGAGGGCGAGCTGGTAGATGGCGCTGTCGGGCTTCACCAGCCCTTCGGCGCCCGAGACGACGATGTCGCGGAAGGGTGCGAAAAGCGCCCGCTCCCGGGCATGGAATAGCGGCCAGAATTCCGCGCTGAAATTGGTGATGGCGTAGAGCGGCACGTCGGCCTCATGCAGATCGCGCACCAGCTGCGGCATGCCCGAGATCGCCGGGGCGACGCTGTCGATGAAATTGTCGCCCCAATGTCGTATCAGTGCGGCATGTTCGGGATGGCGGGCAATCAGCTCAGCACTGGTTTCCGCGAAAGGGCGTCCCGCATCATGCTGGAAATGCCATTCCGGCGTCACGACGTCGCGCAGAAACGCGTCGAGCGCCCGATCATCATCGATCAGGCGCTCGTACAGAACCCGAGGGTTCCAATGATAGAGGACATTGCCGACGTCGAAGATGACGGCGGCAACCTCCGTCATTGGTCAGCCCTGGCGAGCCTTGAACCGGCGGTTGGTCTTGTTGATGACGTAGGTGCGGCCGCGACGACGGATCACGCGGTTGTCCCGGTGACGGCCCTTGAGCGACTTGAGCGAATTACGGATCTTCATGGTCGGCCCTTGAAATCTTGTGATCGAAAATCGAAGCGCAGCCCCTATGGGCGGGGCGCCCCAAAGTCAAGGGTCTGCGCCGTGGCTTTTCATGTCGTTGATCCGGTATGCAGCGAAGGAGCGGTTTCAAGCGTTAGAGGGAAATCCCGTAGCCGCGTCGTGTAGAGGACATCATCTTCGGAGATAAGCGTCCATGTTGAAGCAGATCATTCTTCCTTCGCTCCTCGCCCTGTCGCTCGGCGCCTGTGCGACCGCGGTTCCGCCTGTCGAGGTAACCCGCTTCCACATCGACAATCCGGCCCGCAGCGGCACGGTCGTGGTGCAGGAAATGCCCGGCAATCCTGATGTCGGGCTGGAATTTCGTACCTATGCGGCGGCCGTGGAGCAGGAATTGCAGCGCGCGGGCTTCACCTCCGCCCCCGCCGCCGGGAGCGACTATATCGCGCTGGTGGGTTTCAGCCGCTCTTTCCGCGATCCCGCTTATGATACCCGGCGCGGCCCTGTGAGCGTTGGCGTAGGTGGAGGGGTCGGCAGCGGCGGCTTCTCGGGCGTGGGCCTTGGTCTGGGGATCAACCTGTCGGGCAAGCCCAAAGGAGTCGTTTATACCGAATTGCAGGTGCAGCTGCGTCGCCGATCCGATTCGACCACGATCTGGGAAGGCCGCGCGATGACCCAGGCGCGGGAGGGATCGCCCGCGGCCCAGCCTGGCGTCTCCGCGCAGAAGCTCGCATCCGCGCTGATCGGGGGCTATCCGGGGGAATCCGGGCGCACTATAACCGTCAAATGACCATCTCGATCACAAGCGCCTTCGACAGCGGCAATATCAGCGTCCTCTCCATCACCGATACCCCCGCTGGGGTCCGCGCCGAGTTGGAGATCGTGCGCGACCGGCAGAGCGAATTCTATCAGTGGTTCCACTTCCGCGTCGCCGGTGTCGCAGGCCGTGAGGTGGAGCTGGCGATCACCAATTGCGGCACATCGGCCTATCCTGATGGCTGGCCGGGCTACAAGGCGCGCTACAGCGAGGATCGGGAGAACTGGCTGCTCGCCGACACCGGCTATGCCGACGGTACGTTGACGATCCGCCTGTCGCCTGACAGCAATGCTGTGTGGCTCGCCTATTTCGCGCCTTACTCGATGGAGCGGCACCATGATCTGGTTGCCTGGGCCGCGAGCCAGCCGGGCGTCGAGCATCGCGAGCTGGGGCTGACGCTCGACGGGCAGCCGCTCGACCTTCTGGTGCTGGGGGATGGGCCGAAGAAGGTCTGGCTCTACGCGCGCCAGCATCCCGGCGAAAGCATGGCCGAATGGTGGATGGAGGGCGCGCTGGAGCGGCTCTGCGACGAGGAAGATGCCGTGGCGCGGCTGCTGCGGGCGCGGGCGACGTTCCACATCGTGCCCAACATGAACCCCGACGGCAGCCGCCGGGGCCATCTGCGCACCAATGCGGCGGGCATCAACCTCAATCGCGAATGGCATGAGCCATCGACGGAGCGCAGCCCGGAGGTTTTCCACATCCGCGCGGCGATGGAGCAGACCGGCGTCGACTTCGCGATGGACGTGCATGGCGATGAAGCAATCGCGGCCGTGTTCCTCGCCGGCTTCGAAGGCATTCCCTCCATTACGGAGCGGCAACTGGCGCTCTACCACCGCTACCGCGATACGCTCGCCGCGCGGACACCCGATTTCCAGACGAAGAAGGGCTATCCCTTAGCGGGCGAGGGCAAGGCGAACCTGTCGATGTCGACCAACCAGCTCGCGGAGCGGTTTGGTGCGGTCGCGATGACGCTGGAGATGCCGTTCAAGGATAATGACGACCTGCCCGACGCCGATTTCGGCTGGTCGCCCGCCCGTTCGATCCAGTTGGCGAAGGATTGCCTGGCAGTGCTGGCGGAGATGATCGACGAAGTTTGAAGTAACAGCCGCCATCCCCGACGAAAGCTGGGATGACGGAGAGGGTGCCTTCAGAAAATCTCGCCGAGGAAATCCGTCATCGCGCGGAAGCTGCGCTGATCCGCGGCATGGTTGTAGGCGAGCCCCATGTCCGGCATGTTCGCGTCGTGGTCGGTGAAAGCGTGGCCGGTGTGGCCGTAGGCGTGAATCTGCCAGTCGCAGCCCGCCTCGGTAAGTTCAGTTGCTAGAGCGACGGTGGCTTCGGGCGGAGCGATCGGGTCATCCCAGCCGTGGCAGACCAGCAGCTTGGCGGTGATTCGCGCGTTTTCGAAAGGAGGGGCGTCATAGACCCCATGGAAGCTGACGCCGCCGGCAATGTCAGCGCCTGAACGTGCCAGATCGAGTACGCATTTCCCGCCGAAGCAGAAGCCGATCGCGGCGGTGCGATCCGCATCCACCTCGTCAAGCGACTTCAGCACGGCATGGACGGTGTGCACCCGCTCGCGCAGCAGCTCCCTGTCGGCGTTCAGCTCAGCCATGTAGCGGCCGAAATCCGCGTCCGCGCGGGTTGTGCGCTTGCCCTGCCCAAAGACGTCGGCGACGAGCACCGTATAGCCCAACGCGGCAAGCTTTTCCGCATAGGCGAAGTCCGCCTCCTTGGTGCCCAGCACATTGGGGAAGAGCAGGATGCCGGGTCGGGGCGCGCTCGCGCGGTCGTCCAGGACGGCCATGCTCTCGAAAGTGCCTCCGGGGCCCTCATGAACGATGACTTGGCGGGTGATGGTCATGGGCTGATCCTTCTGGTGAGAGCAGGGCAAGGCCAAGTCAAAGGCTGCCGAAGCCGGGCGCTTCGCCGCGCGCCGTGCCGTCGATCCGTCGCGGGCGCTTCCATCCGATCTTCGGGCGCTTGCGCAGGCGCAGGGTCGGCCAATCGCCTCGGTCCGCCCTTTCGGCAAGGCGCATGCCTTGTGCGCGATAGGCGGCGAGCACCCCGTCGGCCTGTTCCTTCAGCAGTCCGGCAAGGACGATCGTGCCGCCTTCCTCGATCCGCGCGCAAAGCGAGGGGGCGAGTTCGATCAGCGGCCCGGCCAGGATGTTGGCGATCAGCAGGTCATAAGGCGCGCGGGCGGCGATGGCCGGGTGATCCACGCCCGCTGCGGTATAAAGCGCCAGCTGCCCCTGACCCTTGCCAAGGGTGATGCGGTTGGCGGCGGCATTCTGCGCACTGATTTCGACGGCGACGGGATCGATGTCAGAGGCTGTCGCATAGGCGCGCGGCCAGAGGTGGAGCGCGGCGAAGGCGAGCAGTCCCGTTCCCGTGCCGATATCCGCGACATTGCCGAACCGCATGCCGACGCGGCGCATGCGGTCCAGCATGGCGAGACAGCCCGCCGTCGTCTCATGCTGTCCAGTCCCGAAGGCGCGGCTGGCCTCAATGAGGAAATTGACATGGCCAGCCTGCTCCGGGTCGGCTGGGAGGTTGCGCACATGGAAACGGCCGGCGGTGACCGGTTCCAGTCCCTGCTGGCTCAGCGTCACCCAATCCTCATCGGGCAGCTGCTCGATCTGCGGCGTGATGCCGGCGGCGCTGGGGACTAGCGAGCGAAGCAGCTTGACCGCCGTCGGGCTGGGCTGCCCCTCGAAATAGGCATCCAGCCGCCAGCTGTCCTCATTGTCGGGTTCTGCTTCGCTGGTCATCAGCACCGGCGGGCGATCCATCAGTGCGAAGGCGGCGATGTCCCCGTCCAGCGCCTCCGCTTCGGCGCGGGTGCAGGGAAGGGTGACTTTCCAGCTCTGGCCGAGCGGAGTAGCGGCATCGTTCATGACGCCGCCCTTTAACCCCTTGCGCAGGCGAGGGGAAGCGCGTCTTACCTCCTCAAGCCACCTGCTTGCCGAAGTCGGACGACGCGTGGCGCAGGCTGGTGAGCTTGCCCTCGACGCTCATGAACCCACGTTCCAGCTGGTCGATTTCCGACGCGACGACTTCGGTATCCTGTCGGATCGCCGAGATGGTCGAAGACATGGAGTCCGCCGCGAGTGCGGTTTCATCGACGGCGGCGGTAATCATCGTGACGGTCTGCGCCTGCGCGTCCATCGCGTGGCGGATGCGTTCCGCACTCGATTGGACTTCCCCTACCGTATCGCGGATGCGTTCGTTGGTTTCGACCGACAGGCGGGTAGATGCTTGGATGTCGGCGATGCGCCCGGCAATCTCGTCGGTGGCGCGGGCGGTCTGGTTGGCGAGGCTTTTCACCTCCTGCGCGACGACCGCGAAGCCCCGTCCGGCGTCGCCGGCGCGCGCCGCCTCGATCGTTGCGTTCAGAGCCAGCAGGTTGGTTTGCCCGGCGATGTCGCGGATCAGGCCAAGGATCGACTCGATCGACTTGGCATGGTCCGAAAGGGTAGTGGACATGGCGACGGCGTCGCCGGACTGGCGCGCAGCGCGCTGGGCCACGTCGGCCGCGGTTTCCACTTCGGTGCGTGCGTCCTCGATCGCGCGGATGAGGCCTGCGGAAGTGCGGGCGGCTTCACGCATCGCGAGGGCGGACTGTTCGGCGGCGGCGGCGACTTCCGACGCCTTGCCGAGCATGCCACGGGTGGCGGCAGACGCGTCCTTGGCCTGTTCCCGCAGCGATTCGCCCAGTTGCGAGGCGCTGTCGATCTCGCCCATGATCCGTTGTTCGAACATTTGTCCGAACTGCTGGCGTTCGCTGCGCTGCGCTTCGGCTTCATCCATTGCGGTGACGTTCGCCATCAGTCCGGCATCGGCCATGCCGACTTGCATCAGGAGCTTGATGAGCCTCTGCCGCGTTGGTTCATCGGCGGCACGTTCCCAGACCAAATCCAGCAGCTTCTGGTTCGCGGTTGCGACCGGCCGCAGCACCGATGTCGCGGAAAAGCCGTGGCTGCGGGCGTGCCGCACGCAGGCGGTGGCGCTATTCGCCCATTCGGCCGCCTCATAATGGCTGAGCTTCTGGCGCACATATTCATGCGCCTCGGTTTCCACCTTGGCGAGAGTCGAAGGGTTGAGCCGGGAGCGCAGGCCCGTCTCCTCCATATAGGCATCGAAGAAGGTGCGCGCGACGATCGTGGCCCCGTCCCCGATCAACTCGCGGATCTCGCGCATCCCCCTTGCCACGTCGCCGTGCGGATCGGCTTCCTTCATCAATTCGGCCAGATTGCTCTTATATGCGGCGGCGGAAGTCATGAGCGGCGAAACCTCGAAAAATCAGCTTACCTGGTTGCTCAGTCATAGAGGCCATTGGTTAATCACTTCTTAGCCGCATGTTGTTCGCCGCAGGGTCGGGGCGGGTTGCCCTTGACTGGTTTCGCTCTTAAGGGGACGGGAATCAGGGATAAGCTTCAGGGACGGAGTAACGATGGCGCGAACCAAAAGCCGGCCGCTCTCGCCGCATTTGACGATCTGGAAATGGGGGCCGCACATGGCGATCTCCATTCTGCACCGCATCACCGGCAATGGTCTGGCGACCGTCGGCATTCTGGGCGTGGTGTGGTGGCTGCTCGCCGCCGCGACTGGACCGGAGGCCTACGCCAGGTTCATCGCCTGCGCGACTTCGCCCATCGGCTATCTGGTCATGATCGGCATCAGCTGGTTCTTCTTCCAGCATATGATGTCGGGCTTGCGCCACTTCGTGCTCGACCTGGGCGCGGGCTATGAACTCAACGTCAACAAGACCTGGTCGATGGTGATCCCGGCCCTGTCGACGCTCGCCACCGTGGCGCTATGGGCCACCATCTTCTCGGGGAAAATCTGATGGGTAGCGGAACCGGAATCGGCCGCGTTCGCGGCCTTGGCTCGGCCAAGCATGGCGCGCATCATTGGCTGGCGCAGCGCTACACTGCTGTTGGCAACCTGCTGCTGGTGCTGTGGCTGATCTTCAGCCTGGTGAGCCTGCCCGGCCTGGATTATGAAAGCGTCCGCAACTGGATCGCCAATCCGCTGGTCGCCGTGCCGCTGATGCTCATGCTGGTCAGTGTCTTTTATCACCTGCGCCTCGGCATGCAGATCATGCTGGAGGACTATGTTCACGACAAGGGTCTGAACTTCTTCTGCATCCTGCTGCTGAACTTCTACGCCATCGGCGGCGCGGCCGCCGGGATCTTCGCCATCGCGAAGATTGCATTCATGGGGGCCGCTTCCTGATGTCGACCGAAGCCTACAAGATCATCGACCACACCTATGACACGGTGGTGGTAGGCGCGGGCGGCTCCGGCCTGCGCGCGACCATGGGCAGCGCCGAGGCGGGCCTCAAGACCGCCTGCATCACCAAGCTGTTCCCGACCCGCAGCCACACCGTGGCGGCGCAGGGCGGCATCGCGGCGAGCCTTGGCAACAATTCGCCCGACCACTGGACCTGGCATATGTACGACACCGTCAAGGGGTCCGACTGGCTGGGCGACCAGGACGCGATCGAATATATGGTGCGCGAAGCGCCGGCGGCTGTGATCGAGCTGGAACATGCCGGTGTGCCGTTCAGTCGCAACGAGAATGGGACGATTTATCAGCGTCCCTTCGGCGGTCACATGCAAAATATGGGCGCCGGCCCGCCGGTGCAGCGCACCTGCGCCGCTGCCGACCGCACCGGCCACGCCATGTTGCACGCTTTGTATCAGCAGTCGCTGAAATATGACGCGGACTTCTACATCGAATATTTCGCCATCGACCTCATCATGGAAGATGGCCCGAACGGCAAGGAATGCCGGGGCGTCATCGCCATCTGCATGGAGGATGGTTCGATCCATCGCTTCCGCAGCAAGGCGGTCGTGCTGGCGACGGGCGGCTATGGCCGCGCCTATTTCTCCGCCACTTCGGCGCACAGCTGCACGGGCGACGGCGGCGGCATGGTGCTGCGCGCGGGTCTGCCACTGCAGGATCTGGAGTTCGTGCAGTTCCACCCGACTGGCATTTACGGCGCGGGCGTGCTGATCACCGAAGGCGCGCGCGGCGAGGGCGGCTATCTCACCAACTCCGAAGGCGAGCGTTTCATGGAACGCTATGCCCCGTCGGCGAAGGATCTGGCGTCGCGCGACGTCGTGTCGCGCTCGATGGCGATGGAAATGCGCGAAGGCCGCGGCGTGGGTCCGAACAAGGATCACATCTTCCTGCACCTCGACCATATCGATCCCAAGGTGCTGGCGGAGCGCCTGCCGGGCATTACCGAGAGCGGCAAGATCTTCGCAGGCGTCGATTTGACCCGCCAGCCGCTGCCGGTGACGCCGACCGTCCACTACAATATGGGCGGCATCCCCTGCAATTATCACGGCCAGGTGGTGACCAAGGTTGGCGCCGATCCCGAAGTCGTGGTGCCGGGCCTCTACGCTGTCGGCGAAGCGGCCTGCGTGTCGGTCCATGGTGCGAACCGCCTTGGCTCCAACTCGCTGATCGACCTTGTCGTGTTCGGCCGCGCAACCGGTCTGCACCTTAAGGAGACGATCCAGCCGAATGGTTCGCACCGTCCGCTGCCCAAGGATGCAGCCGATCTGGCGCTGTCGCGGCTCGATCACTACCGCAACGCCAAGGGCGGCTCGCCGACGGCCAAGATCCGCCTGGAAATGCAGCACACCATGCAGAAGCATGCCGCCGTGTTCCGCGACAGCGCGCTGCTGGCCGAGGGCGTCACCAAGATGGCGCAGGTCAACGCCAGCTTGGCTGATGTCGGCGTGTCCGACCGCTCGCTGATCTGGAATACCGACCTCATCGAGACGCTGGAACTGGACAACCTGATGTCCCAGGCGGTTTGCACCATGGTCAGCGCGGAAAATCGCAAGGAAAGCCGGGGCGCGCACGCGCATGAGGATTTCCCGAACCGCGACGACGAGCGGTGGATGAAGCACACCGTCAGCTGGTTTGATGGCTGGGGCGGCAAGGGCGGCAAGGTGTCGCTCGATTACCGCCCGGTGCACGATTATACGCTCACCGACGAGGCAGAATATATCAAGCCCAAGGCACGCGTTTACTAAGTCCTGCCATAAGCTGACCGGAAGAGGGCGGGCCGCAAGGTGCCGCCCTTTTTCTTGTGCGATACGGGTGCCCGCAAGAAGTCCGGGCGCGGAACGAAGCTCTTTCCCTCTCGTTGGGCATCTGACGGCGAACAATGCTTGAGCGTGTCGCAGTCGTCTCCGGAATATAAGGAGGATGCCCCCATGAAAACATCGGCTTTGACAGTGGCGGGGATTGCCCTCGCCGGCTTCATGCTCGCCGCGGCCGTCCCGGCTCTGGCGCAGAGTGACGAGGAGATCATCGTCATGGGCCGCTACGGCCAGGTACCGAGCAATGTTCAGTCGCTGTCGCAAGCGGTGAGCTACGCCGATCTGGACCTCAGCACAGCGGCAGGGAGAGCCGAATTGCGCCATCGCGTCTCCTTGACCGCCCGCTATCTGTGCGGACGTCTGGGCGAGTCCGACAGCGCCAGTCCCGTCGCTCCGAGTTGCCGGGACGCAGCCACGAAGGATGCCATGACGCGCGTCGGCACGGTAGAGGAAGGCTTCGCACCAAGAGGAACGGCGTGGGCGCCCAAGTCGCGCTGGCAGGCGCCTTACCCTGCGGACTGGAGCACGCGCTATCCGTGAGATTGGGCGGGAGGGCGGTCGCGCCCTCTCCCGACCTATCCATGATTGACGCCTGAAGCCGCAAACGCCCTCTGGCATGTCTGCGTGTCACAGGGTAAGTCTTTGGCTGATGACGATTGATCCGCTGGTGTTGTTGCAGGCCTATGCGATCGGCGTGTTTCCCATGTCCGACGACCGCGAAGCGGACGAGGTCTATTGGATCGAGCCGAAACGGCGGGCGGTCATGCCGCTCGACGGCTTCCATATCTCGCATTCGCTGGCCAAGACGATCAAACGCGATCGCTTCCGTGTCACGGCCAACCGCAGCTTCGCCGGCATAGTCCAGCTATGCGCAGAGGCGGCCGTCGATCGGCCATCGACCTGGATCAATCATCCAATCGAACGCGCCTACCGCCATCTGCACGAGATCGGTTTCGCCCATAGTGTCGAGGTCTGGGAGGGTGAGGAACTGGTGGGCGGCCTGTACGGCGTGGCACTGGGGCGCGCCTTTTTCGGGGAAAGCATGGTGTCGCGGCGAACCGACGCGTCCAAGGTGGCGCTCGCCTGGCTGACGGCGCGGATGCGGTTCGGCGGCTTCACCCTGCTGGACTGCCAGTTCATGACTGAGCATCTCCGATCGCTCGGCGCGATCGAGATCAGCCAGCGCGAATATCTTCAGTCGTTGGCAGGAGCGTTGGACGGGGTGCCGTTGGCGGCGGGACGCGATGTGCTGGCAGGCGGCTCCGGCGTCTGGGCAGAGCTGGCATTTTCGCCGCTGGCCGGCGATGCGGTATCGCTGCCCCGTGCCGACGATACGCCGCCCTTATCTCCCAGCTTCACCGTGTCAGGCCCGGTATCAGGCCAAGCCATTGTGCAGCTTCTGACCCAGACGTCATAGATCGGGTGCTGCACCACGTTGCGGTCGGGCCGTTCCTTGAAAAGCCAGCCCGAGAAGTTGCGGCGCCATTTATTGTCGGCGGTGCTACGCACGTCCAATTGCACGAAGGCGCCGGTCTCCTGGACGTTTTCCCAGGGTGCGGTCGTTTCGCAGGCTTGTAGCCGAACGATGGCGTCGCCCACGCGCAGCGCTTCGCCGGGTTTCATGGTGAGGTCTGTGGTGATGCCGTTGCGCTTGTTGAGCAGGCCGATCACCGCGGCCCGCTCCGCCATGGGCGTGCCGGGAAGTGCCGCCGCACCACCGCCGTTGCGGATCTTCTGTCCCTCTATGCGGACGGGGCCGCTTTGATTGCTGGTGGGCATGTCATCCCCGCCGCAGCCGGTGACGATCAGTGCCAGTGCGCAAGGCAGGATCGGCAGGAAGCGCCCCGCCAGGCGCTGCATCATGATGCGTCGGGGCTCCACGCCTCATAATCGCCGGTCGCCTTCTGGCGCTGGCCGCCCTTTTCGAGCGCGCCCGAGGGGCGATAGGCGTTGGGTGTGCCGGTGGCGTTGGGGGTGAAATCCCGTTCCCAGATGCGCGGCGGCGGCAAAAAGCTTTCCGGCGTGCCTTCAATCGTGTGATGGAGCCAGCCATGCCATTCGGCAGGCACGCGGCTCGCGTCATTATTTCCGTTATATATGACCCAGCGGCGCGTCAGCCCGTTCGGGTCCTTGCCGCCTTCGTAATAGAGATTGCCCTGATGATCCTCCCCGACCTTCGTGCCGTTGCGGGAGGTGAAGAGTGAAGTGCCGATGGTTGCGCCATCCCACCAGGTGAAGATCTTGCCAAGGATTCCCATGGGCGAAGCGCTTAGCCGCTGCGGCTGGCGCTTGGCAAGGCGCTTCTATGGGCGGAGCGCTAATCGGGGCAGAAGTTGAGCGCGATGCGTCCCTTGTCCGCGGCCAAGGCGGCGCAGTTCCCCCAACGGACGCGGTCACCCTGCCGGATGTCCAATTCTGCCGCGCGCCCTCCCGGAAGTTCGAGGACAGCGATGACGGGGATGCCGGCCGATACGGGCTCTCGCGAATAGGGTTGGGCATTGGCCTTCAGAAAGGCGATCGTGCCGTCGGTGTGAATGAACAGCATGTCGAGTGGGATGAGCGTGTTTTTCATCCAGAAGCTGGCCGTCCGCGGCGGGTCCATCGGGAAAAGCATGCCGCCGTCCGGCGCCAGCGATTTGCGGAACATCAGGCCATTCTCCTGCTCCTTGGGGGAGAGCGCGACCTCGACGTTGAAACGGTGTTCGGCCCTGGGGGTGCGGATGGTTAGGGGTAGCAGGGTTGTGGACTGGGTGCTCGCGATGGATGCGGCGTTTTCCGCTTTCGGGGCGCTTTGGGAACAGGCGGTGAGGAGGGTGGCTGCGATGAGGAAAAAGCGCTTCATGGAGAGCGGGTTACTGCAACAGCTGGCGGGGTGCCATAGGGAAGACAATGCGCCCTGCGAAGACAGAGCCAGTTGAGGCGGCGGAACCAGGCTCCCGCTTTTTGCAGGAGCACAGGCGCTCATTCTTGAGGCTCGGGCACCTCGCCAGGCGGAGCGTCAATCCAGCGCCGCGCCATGTCGTAGCTGTGGCCCGCGCGCAGGAAGGCGGCGATGGCCTTCTCGCGCTGCTTGGGGTCCGGGCGAGCCTGTGCATAGGGGCCGAGGCGCTTGCGGCGGGCGAAGCGATCGGCGGCAGACCAGGCCTCCTTCTCGGTCTGCGCGTGGGCTTGCACACGGTCAGCCTCAGCAATGCCGTCTGCGCGCAGCGTCTGAGCGACACGGCGCGCGCCATAGCCGCGCCGGGCGAGCGAAGCGCTTTTCATCACGGCATAGCTCGCGTCGTCGACATAGCGCAGGTCGGTGAACCGTTCCACCAGCGCCTCTGGATCAGCGGGACCCTCGCCGCCCCAGCCGCGTTCCTGCAATTTGCGCTGGAGGTAGGAGAGCAGCTTCGCCCGGCTGGTGGCAAAGCGGCTGACATAGCGGAGCGCCAGTTCGCGCAGGCCCTCTTCATCCAGCGGGGGGCGGGGTCGTTTGCCGTTCATGCCCGCGCACCATGCTGCAAACGCCTTGATTATGCCACAGTCGGGCCGGAATTTTACCGCCCCTTATGCGCTAGAAGACCAAGCTGGAATGCAATATCCGGTGCAAAGCCGCTTCAAAGCTGTTAGCGGCGCGCCCGGACATATGATTATGACAAATATGACATTGGGTGACACCAACATGACGGGTTCGCAAAGCATGATGGCACCTACGCCGACCACCGACGATCTGCCCCGCCGCTTCTCGGATTTCGAGACGCTGGGCGAAGCGCTGGATTATGCTGCGATGGGGCAGCGGGGCCTTAATTTCCATGACGCACGCGGCAATCTGGCGCGGCCCTATCCGTTCAGCGAATTGCGCGCCGACGCCATCGCCTGCGCCCACCGGCTGATCGCCCATGGGGTGAAACCGCAGGATCGCGTGGCGCTGGTGGCGGAGACGGGCGCGGATTTCGCGCAGCTCTTCTTCGGCATCGTCTATGCCGGCGCCTGGCCGGTCCCGCTGCCGCTGCCGACCAGCTTCGGTGGCAAGGAAAGCTATATCGACCAGCTCAATGTGCAGTTGGACAGCTGCGACCCGATGCTGTTCCTCTTCCCCAAGGAGCTGGAAGAGATGGCAGGTGAGTCCGGCCGTCAGAAAAATGTCGAGAGCATCGCGTTCGAGGATTTTATCGCCCGCGAAGCCGTTGCCTGCGACCTGCCGCAAGCGCAGCCGCAAGAAATCGCCTATCTGCAATATTCGAGCGGCTCGACCCGCTTCCCTCACGGTGTGGCGGTGACCCACCACGCGCTGCTAAGCAACCTCGCCGCCCACAGCCATGGCATGCAGGTGCAGGACAGCGACCGCTGCATCAGCTGGCTGCCCTGGTATCATGACATGGGGTTGGTCGGCTGCTTCCTGTCGGTCGTCGCCAACCAGGTTTCGACCGATTATATGAAGACCGAGGATTTTGCCCGCCGTCCGCTGGCGTGGCTGGATCTCATCAGCCGCAATGAAGGCACGTCGATCAGCTATTCGCCGACCTTCGGCTATGACATATGCGCGCGGCGCATGTCGAGCCAGACCAAGGCCCAGGACCGTTTCGACCTGTCACGCTGGCGGCTGGCGGGCAATGGCGCGGACATGATCCGCCCCGACGTGATGCAGAGCTTCGTCGATGCATTCGGCGACGCGGGCTTCAGCCCCAGGGCGTTCCTGCCGAGCTATGGCCTGGCTGAGGCGACGCTGGCGGTCACCATCATGCCGCCGGGCGAGGGCATCATCGTCGAACTGGTCGAGGAAACCGACCTGTCCGGCGGCGACGCAACCGAAGGACGTCCGCAGCGCTTCCGCTCGATTGTCAATTGCGGCAAGCCCGCGCGCGACATGATCGTGGAAATCCGCGACGAGGATGGCGGGGTACTTGGCGAGCGGCAGATCGGCAAGGTGTGGACCACCGGACCCAGCCTCATGGTTGGCTATTTCCGCGACCAGGAGGCGACCGACGCCTGCATGGCCGGTGGTTGGCTGGACACCGGAGACATGGGCTATTTGAGCGACGGCTATCTCTACATTGTCGGCCGCGCCAAGGACATGATCATCATCAACGGCAAGAATCACTGGCCGCAGGATATCGAATGGGCGGTGGAGCAGCTGCCCGGCTTCAAGCAGGGCGACATTGCCGCCTTCGCGATCACCACGCCGGGCGGCGAGGAAGCGCCTGCGGTGCTGGTCCATTGCCGCACCTCCGACAATGACGAGCGCACCCGGTTGCGCGACCAGATTCGCGAGCGGGTGCGGGCGATCACCGGCATGAACTGCGTCGTCGAACTGGTGCCGCCGCGCACCCTGCCGCGGACCAGCTCGGGCAAGCTCAGCCGGTCGAAGGCGCGCAACCTCTATCTGACGGGTGAAATCCGCCCTTATGATATCGCGGCCTGAGCGAACGGAGTCGAGGCCGCTTTCCTGCCCCTTGTCAAAGGATATAACCCCTAAGAGCAGGCGCGCGGGTTACGGATTGCTAACCGCTTGTCGCTAAACCGTCGGGGTGAGAAGCGGGCAACACTCGATCCCTGAACCGGAACAGCAGGAGCGCGTCTCGCTGAAGGCGATGATGGGGCTCGGCAGCGATCGAGGCGAAGCCGCCGCCCGCGTCCTCGCGGCGCAACTGCGCTCGGGCGACAATGTCGCGCTGCTCCGCCACGCGATGAACCTCTTCGGCCTGATCTTCCTCTGGCAGGTGTTCGGCGGCCACGGGGCGAGTTCGCGCCTGTCGCTGTTCAGCGTCCTGCTGATCCTGTCGATTGTCTTGAATATCCTATCCTGCAGCCGCCGGCGGTCGTCAGGCTATGGCGGGCTGACGGTCGCCGATCTGCGCTCGCAGGGCCTTGGCGGATTGCTCCACGGGCTGCTCTGGGCAGGGTGCATGGTGTCGATGCCGACCGGGCATGGTCCGGCTGAGCTGGTCGCGCACTGGACCTTGATCAGCTGCGTCATGGTGTGCGGCGCGATCAGTTTCGCGGCCACGCCGCTCGCCGCCACCGGCTTCCTGCTGCCCTGCGTCGCGGCTTTGCCGGGGATGTTCAATGCCAGCGGCCAGCTTCCGCTACTTGCCTTGGCGACCAGCTACGCCCTGTCGCTGCTGGTCGGCTGCTTCATCTATGCGCGGACCTTCACCCGTCAGCACAGCGCCAGCGTCCAGCTCGAGGAAAAGAGCGAGGTCGTGAGCCTCCTGCTGCGCGAATATGACCAGGGCGCGCCGGACTGGCTGTGGCAGACCGATGCAGCGCGGCGGCTGAACGGCGTATCTCCGCGCCTTGCAGAGATGCTGGGGGTGCCGGCAAGCGCCGTCGAAGGCGCGTTACTGGTCCAGGTGCTGGCCGGCAGCGCGTGGGACAGCGGATTGTTCCCGGCCGGTCTTCATGGGCTTGCCGACCATCTGAAACGCCGAGAAAGCTTCAGCAACGTCGTGCTGCCGGTCGAGGTCAAGGGACTGACCCGCTGGTGGGAATTGTCGGCCTCGCCCCGCTATGATGATGCGGGCGCGTTCCTCGGCTTTCGGGGCGTCGGCTCCGATATCACGGAACAGCGGGAGTCGGCCGAGCGGATCACCCAGCTTGCGCGCTTCGATGCGCTGACCGGCTTGCCCAATCGCGCCCATCTGCGCGACGTTCTCGACCAGGCGATGAGCGGCGGCGGCGTTGGCCGAACGGCCAATTGCGCCTTCCTGATGATCGATCTCGACCGGTTCAAGGCGGTCAACGATACGTTGGGCCATCAGATCGGCGACAAGCTGCTGAGCCAGGTAGCGCGACGGCTGCGTCATATTTGCTCCGGCAGTGAATTCTGCGGCCGCATCGGGGGCGATGAGTTCGCCATCGTCATTCCGCACTCCGGCCCCGAACACGCGATCGACCGGCTGGCGGCCGCGATCATCAGCGGCCTGTCCACACCCTACCAGGTCGATCAGCACATGCTGTTCGTCGGCGCCTCGGTCGGGTCGGCGGTCGCGCCGCAGGATGGGGTAGAACCCGAAGCGCTGATCCGCAGCGCCGACCTGGCGCTCTATCGCGCCAAGAGCGAAGGCGGGGGCATGCATTGCGCCTATGAGCCGCAACTTCACGCGCAGGCGGAAGAACGCCGCAAGCTGGAACTGGCGCTGCGTGACGCGCTGGAGAAGGATCAACTGCATGTCCTTTACCAACCGGTCGTGGATGCGGACAGCGCCGCCATTCTCGGGTTCGAGGCGCTGGCTCGCTGGACACATCCCGAAATGGGGCCGATTTCGCCCGCCAAGTTCGTGCCGGTGGCCGAGGAAGCCCGGCTGATCGGTCCGATCGGCGAATGGGTGCTGCGGACCGCGTGCATGGAGGCGGCGCGCTGGCCTGACCCGGTGCGGGTCGCGGTGAATGTGTCGGCCGAGCAGCTGACGCACCCCAGCTTTATCGCGGCGGTCGTGTCCGCGCTGGGCCAAAGCGGTCTTGATGCCCACCGGCTGGAGCTGGAAGTGACCGAAAGCCTGTTCGTCAACGCCGCTGCGGGCTCACTCAAGATTCTCGATCAGCTGCTCGCGCTCGGCGTCCAGCTTTCGCTCGATGATTTCGGCACCGGCTATTCCTCGCTCGGCTATCTTAGCCGCACGCGCTTCAATACGATCAAGATCGACCGCAGCTTCGTCGTGGGCGCGTCTAACAACAAGGCGGCGAGCCTGGCGATCATTCGCGCCGTCGTGACCCTTGCCGACAGCCTGGGCATGGCGACCACAGCCGAGGGGGTGGAGACGGAAGCCGAACTGGCGATGGTGCGGCGGCTGGGCTGCCGCAAGGTGCAGGGCTATTATTTCGGGCGGCCGATGTCGGCTGCCGATGCACTCACCCTGTTCCCGCGCGACCCGTTGAGGGCCAGCGCCTAAACCCTCTGCACCTGCCGCTCGATCGAGGTCCACAGCCCCGCGAACGCCTGCGCCGGGGGTGAGGCTGCCGCGAAGGCGCCGAGCGGCTTGCGGCGCACCGCCATCTGTTCGACCGTGCTTGCCATCGGGATGGCGGGCCAGCCGGGCTGCGAGTCGAGCGCGGCGCGGTGCAGGCTGCGGCGGCGATCGACCATCGAATAAACCGGCATGATCGGCGGATGGCTGCCGCCGCGCTGCACCAGATAGCGGGCGACTTCCCCCATGGCGCGCTGCGCGAGCGGCGAGGGGATGACCGGGATCACGATCATGTCGGCGGCGCGCAGCACCTGCTCGCTTGTTTCGGTAAGGCCCGGTGGGCAATCGAGGATGATGCGGTCATAATCGCGGCTCAGCGTATCGATCAGCTTGGCAAGCCGCTTCTTCTTGTCCATTTCGCGGAACAGATGATCAAGGCTGCGCAGCGACGTGTCGGCGGCGATGAGGTCGAGGCCGGGCACGGTTGACGGCTGGATCAGCCTGCGGACTTCCACATCCTTGCTGAAGATCGCCTGTGCCGCATCGCGGCTCTCCATCTCAGTGGAAATCAGCCAGCTCGACGCCGCCTGCGGATCGAGATCCCACAGCAGCGTCCGGCGCTTGGAGATGCAGGCCGATGCCCAGGCGAGGTTTATCGCGAAGGTGGTTTTGCCAACGCCCCCCTTGAGGCTGTAGACGGCGATGGTCGCCAATGCCGGTTCCTTTGCCATGGGCGGAGGCTATCTTGCTGCGCCGCCAAAGCAAGGGCTGAAATCACGGCATTGTTACGCCGGTGTGACGGGCTGAACGGCCAAGGGACGGTTGACCGTTCAGCCCGCCGGAGACGCCTGCTCAGGCAGGACGGTAGATGGCGTACACTTTCTTGACGTGCTCGCGGCTTTCCCAGCTGCAATGCGCGCCCTGTTCGACCAGGAAGATGTCGCCTTCGCGGAATGTCTGCTCGCGCCCCTCACCATCCACGAAAGTCACGCTGCCTTGCAGCAGGTGCATGAGCTCATAATGGCGATAGGGCATGGAGCGGCGGTGGTAGGGCGTGGAATCCCATGTGCCGCACACGAACTCCGTGTCGGCGGAGCGATAATCGGTGAAGTTGCGGCAGCTGGGTGTGGGGCCGACGAGCAGTTCGGCAAGCGGCGCGCCAGATGGTTCGAGCGGCGCGCTCTCATCGATCGGGATGATCGCCGGCGCGGCGGCGGGGCTGCCGTTGCGGCGCATGGCGATCAGGCGTGCACCGTCGCGCGAGGACCAGGTGAAGCCGCTCCCCCTGGTGACGACAGCGCTCTGATTGCCGGTGAGTTGCGTCGTGCTGTCGCTGCTCTCAAGCGTAAGCGCGCCGTCGAGAAGGATGAGAAATTCGTCGTCGGGCAGGGTTTCTACCCGGCCACGCCCTTGGGGCAGGGCGATCAGGCTGACGGAGACAGGGCCTTGCGGCAGGCCGAGCGTGGCGCGGCTGGCGAGGAAAGCATCCCCTTGTGCGTCGGCAGGGATGGTCGCGCCTTCCGCAAAGGCGCGCAGATCGCGGAAGCTGCGGGTTTCGACGGCCAATGCTTCGGTCATGGTCTTTCCTTCCACGTGCCTCCCTTCGGGCTGAGCCAGTCGAACCCCTTTTTCTTTGGGGAATGGGCAAGCCCTTCGACAAGCTCAGGGCGAACGGGGAGGGGGTAGGTTCGCCGAGTTGATCCTGTATCTAGATGGGCGCGCACGATATATTCCCCTCAAGCCGCCGCATGGCGCAGGGGATTGTGCCATAAAAAATCCCGCCGCGAGGTGTCCACGCGGCGGGATCGATTTTGTTCGTTGTGAAGGATCAGGCCGCGGCGCGGCGTTCCTTCAGTTCCTCGTTCAGCATTTCCGCGAGCAGGAAGGCGAGTTCCAGGCTCTGCGCCGCGTTGAGGCGCGGGTCGCAATGGGTGTGGTAGCGATCGGCCAGCCCCTCGTCGGTGATGGCGATGGCGCCGCCGGTGCACTCCGTCACATTCTGGCCCGTCATCTCGGCATGGATGCCGCCGCCGAAGCTGCCTTCCGCGCGGTGCACCGCGAAGAAGCCGCGCACCTCGGCCAGGATGCGGTCGAACGGGCGCGTCTTGTAGCCATTGGCCGCCTTGATGACATTGCCGTGCATCGGGTCGCAGGACCAGACTACCGGATGGCCTTCCTTCATGACCGCGCGCACCAGCTTGGGCAGGCCCGCCTCGATCTTGTCATGGCCATAGCGGGAGATGAGCGTGATGCGCCCCGCCTCGCGCGAGGGGTTCAGGATGTCGAGCAGGCGGATGAGCGCATCCGGCTCCAGGCTCGGGCCGCACTTCATGCCGATCGGATTGCCGATGCCGCGCAGATATTCGATATGGGCCGAGCCTTCGAACCGCGTGCGATCGCCGATCCAGACCATATGCGCCGACGTGTCGTACCAGTCACCGGTCAGCGAATCCTGCCGGGTCAGCGCCTGCTCATAGGGGAGCAACAACGCTTCATGGCTGGTGTAGAAGCTGGTTCCGCCAAGCTGGGGCACGGTGTCGGGCGACAGGCCGCAGGCGCGCATGAAGTCGAGCGCCTGGCCGATCTGGTCTGCCATGGCATCGAACTTCGCGGCCCAAGGCGAGCGGCCCATGAAATCGAGCATCCAGCCATGAACCCGGTCGAGGCTCGCATAGCCGCCGGTCGAGAAGGCGCGCAGCAGGTTGAGGGTCGCGGCCGATTGGTTGTAGGCGCGGATCATGCGCTGCGCATCGGGCTCGCGCGCTTCGGGCGTGAAGGCGATGTCGTTCACATTGTCGCCGCGATAGCTAGGCAGCTCCACACCGCCGATCGTCTCGGTATCGGCCGAGCGCGGCTTGGCGAACTGACCCGCCATCCGGCCGACCTTCACGATCGGCAGCTTGGACGCGAAGGTCAGCACCACCGCCATCTGCAGCAGCACGCGGAAAGTGTCGCGGATGTTGTTCGGGTGGAACTCAGCGAAGCTCTCGGCGCAATCGCCGCCCTGCAGCAGGAACGCCTCTCCGTTCGCGACCTTGGCAAGATCATGCTTCAGGTTCCGCGCTTCGCCGGCAAAGACGAGCGGGGGAAACTGACTGAGCTGTCCCTCCACGGCGGCCAGAGCCTCCGCATCACGATAGGAGGGCATCTGAATGCCCTTATGCTCCCGCCAGCTTTCCGGCGTCCATTTCGCCGCCACTTTGAGTCTCCCAAAGATAATGAAATAGGCGCCGCACCTACGCGCAACCAGTGGCTAACGCAAGTTTATAGCGGTGGCGGGCAGCTTGCGGCCCAGGAGCTATTTGTCGCAGGGGTAGCGTTCGTTGAGGGCGATGCTGACCAGCACGGAGGCGGGGCCTTTGCGCTGGTCCGGATAGCGGGTGATGTAGGCAACGACGATGCGCCTCACCTCCTCCGCATCCATCTGGGCCGGCCAGCAATTGGGCCGCGCCCGGCCGATGAACACGTCCTTCTTGATGCCGTCGACCGCGCCGACGATATAGGCGGTGCAGGCGAGCGCATATTCGGGCGCCTTGTTGCGGCACTTGGCGAGCAGGGTCGCGCCGGTTTCGAACATATAGCTTTGCGCATGCGCGGCCACGGGCAGCGATACAGGGCTGCCGAGCGCGAGGATCGCGGCGAATGCATATCTTGGCATCTGCAAAGACTGCCCCTTGGCGGACAGGCTGCCCAAAGCGGACGGTCTAATCCGCGCCCATAGTGCCTCGGGCGCGAGCCGCGCTCCAGTGAGGATAAGGATTACGCACTTTTAAGAGGAGGCTATGTTCCTGCACCTGAACGCCGCCTTAGCGTCCTGCCAGAGTGGCTTTCAGGCCAGGGCCAAACGCCAGTCCCATCGCAGCGGATCGCCGTCCATGACCTCCACGCCGCGAGCGATCAGGCTGTCGCGGATTTCATCGGACAGGGCGAAGTCCTTCTCCGCGCGAGCGGTCTGGCGGCGGTCGAGCTCGGCCTCGATCTCCTCGGGAGTGATCGCCGCATCCTTCGGCGCCAAGCGCAGGTCCGCACGGCCTATCGTCAGCAGATTGAGGCCCAGCGCCTGGTCGAAAGCGGCGAGCAGGCAGAGCTTTTCATCGACGGGCACCTTCTTGAGCGCGATCGTCTCCTCCAACAGCGGCAACGCGCGCGGCGTCATAAGGTCGTCGCTGAGCGCGGCATCGAACTGTTCGAGCAGGGGCGCGAGCTTGGGGTGCAGATTGGCACGCAGATAGTGCAGACGGGGTGACTGCCATGTTACCCCCTCGGCACGGGCCTTGAGGCTTTCCACGCCCATGACGAGGCGCTTCAGCCGGGTAAGGGCAGCGGCGACGCTCTCCGCGCTGAATTCCAGCTCGCTGCGATAATGGGCGCCCAGGCACAACAGGCGATAGGCGAGCGGATGCACGCCGGCATCGATCAGGGAGAAGAGGGTGGTGAAGCCCCCCTTCGACTTGCTCATCTTGCCCTGCCGATCCACCAGGAAATTATTGTGCATCCACCATTTGGCGCCGGTGAAGCTTGCGCTCGCGGCATCCGGCGCATCGCAGCAAGCGTGAAAGGCCTGGTTCTGCGCGATCTCGTTCGGGTGATGAATCTCGCGATGATCGATGCCGCCGGTGTGGATATCGAACGGATGGCCGAGGCGCGCCTCGCTCATCACCGAGCATTCCAGATGCCAGCCCGGCGCGCCCTTGCCCCAGGGGGAGTCCCATTCCATCTGGCGCTGTTCGCCCGGAGGAGATTTGCGCCAGATCGCGAAGTCCGAAGCGTTGCGCTTGCCCGCGACCGGATCGATGCGGGCATGGGCTGCGTCGTCCCGGCCGCCGGCCAGCGCGCCATAATCGGGGACCGTGCTGCTGTCGAAATAAAGTCCCGTTTCCAGTTCGTAGCAGTGGATGGGCGCGATCTTCTGCGCAAATTCGATCATCTGCGGGACATAGTCGGTGGCGACCGTCCATTCGCTGGGCGGGATGATGTTGAGGTCGGCGATATTCTGCTTGAAGGCGTGCGTATAATGGGCGGCGATGTCCCAGATGCTCTTCGCCTGCGCGCGGGCGGCGGCTTCCATCTTGTCGTCGCCGGCGTCGGCATCGCTCGTCAGGTGGCCGACATCGGTGATGTTGATGATGTGGGTGACCGTCAGGCCTTTCCACAGCAAGGTGCGGCGCAGCGTGTCGGTGAAGACATAGGCGCGCAGATTGCCGAGATGGGCGTAATTATAGACCGTCGGGCCGCAGCTATAGATGCGGGCGCGGTTCGCTTCGATGGGCGCGAAGGGTTCGACCGTGCGCGTCAGGCTGTTGAAAAGGCGCAAAGGCGCATCGGCATGCTGCTCGGCGGGGGTGAACTGGTCGCTCATTGGCGCAGCCATGCGGCGGTTCTGCCCAAGAATCAACTTTGGCGTGATTTGTAACAAATTGTTGCCAACGGGCCGATCCCTTGCACTTGGGCGTTCATCCACCGATATTGCTTGTGCGGGCCGGGCCCCTCTGGCGGTTGGATCGATGTGACATGATCCAGCCGTGATGTCGGACCGCATCGAGTGTGCTCGGTGCAGGTTCGTGAGCGTTTGCCCCCCTCTGACGTGCACGAAGACCGCGCCGGGCCACTCGATCCCTAACCGACGTTTGGATGGAGTATTAACGCCGTGAACAATCCCGTTCGTATGCCGGGCTATGGTGCGAGCCAGACGGCGCAGACCGATGCCGGGCTGCGCGCGCACATGCTGGGCGTTTTCCGCAATATGGGCATCGGCCTGGTCATCACAGGCCTGGTCGCCGCCTTCATCGGCAACACGCCGGCGCTGGCTGCCGCGATCTTCGGCACCCCGCTCAAATGGGTGGCGATCTTCGCGCCGCTGGCCTTCGTGTTCTTCTTCAGCTTCCGCATCGAAAAGATGACGACCGCGGGAGCGCGTATGGCCTTCTACGCCTTTTCAGGCGTGATGGGCGTGTCGCTCGCCAGCATCTTCCTGGTCTTCACCGGGGGGAGCATCGCACAGGCCTTCTTCTCGGCTGCGGTCATGTTCCTTGCCATGGCGCTGTGGGGCTATACCACCGGGCGTGACCTGTCGAAGTTCGGGTCGTTCCTGATCATGGGCCTGATCGGCATATTGGTCGCGAGCCTCATCAACATCTTCATCGGCTCGTCCGCCATGGCGATGGTGATCTCGATCATCGGTGTCGTGGTCTTCACCGGCCTTACCGCCTGGGACGTGCAGCGCATCAAGTCGGAATATTTCACCTATGCCGGCCATGAGGTCGCGCAGAAGATGCAGGTGATGGGCGCGCTGTCGCTCTACCTGAACTTCGTCAACCTGTTCCAGATGCTGCTGAGCCTGACGGGCGAGCGCGAATAATGCGGGATGCTCATGCGGTGTCGGCCATGCTCTGCCCGGTCTGTCATGTGGGCCTCTCCATGACCGACCGGCAGGGGGTGGAGATCGATTTTTGCCCGCAGTGCCGGGGCGTCTGGCTGGACCGGGGCGAGTTGGACAAGATCATCGAGCGTTCGACGCGGGATGTTGCCGCCGCCGCTCCGGTGGTCCAGCCGAGCTACCGGCCGGATCGCGACTATCGCGATGATGGGCGATATTATCAGAAGAAGCGGAAGAAGAGCTTTCTCGAAGAGCTTTTCGACTGACGGGATGAGCCGGGCCGGCATTGCTGGTCCGGCTTTTTCACGCCTCCTGTTTTCCGATTAGGTGCGCGCGCGGATTGAAATGCGGAGCCGATCGGGCATAGACGATGCTCGTTTCCTGTTGAAAAGTCGAGCCATGCCCCAGATTGCCGCGTCGGAAGTTCAGAATGTCACGCCCGTCATCTTGGCTGGCGGCAGCGGCACGCGGCTTTGGCCCCTGTCGCGCAAATCCTACCCCAAGCAATTTGTCCCGCTTCTGGGTGAGGGAACGCTGTTCCGGTCGGCAGCTGCGCGCCTCACCGGTGCGGGGGAGGGCTTCGCCTTTTCACGCCCGCTGGTACTGACCAGCTCCACCTTCCGCTTTATCGTGGCTGAGCAGCTGGCGCAGGAGGGGTTGGACCCCGAAGCGATCCTGATCGAGCCGGCGGTGCGCAATACCGCCCCCGCCATATTGGCGGCAGCGCTCTATCTGCAGACGCGGCGGCCCGGCGCCTTGATGCTGGTGGCGCCCTCCGATCATGTCGTGCCCGATGCCGACGCGTTTCGCGCGGCGGTGGGGCAGGGCGTTTCAGCAGCGCTGGAAGGCAATCTCGTCACCTTCGGCATCGCGCCGACGCGGCCGGAGACGGGCTATGGCTATTTGCAGCTGGTTGCGAAGCCCGATGCCGCCGGCCATCCGGTGAAGCTGGCCCGCTTCGTGGAGAAGCCCGATGCGGAGCGTGCCGCTGCCATGCTCGCAAGCGGCGACCATCTGTGGAATGCCGGGATTTTCCTGTTCGCGGCCAAGGACCTGATCGCCGCCTTTGAAACGCATGCGCCGGAGGTGCTGAGCGCGGTAAAGGCGGCTGTCGAGCAGGCGGAAGGCGATCTGGGCTTCTGCCGGCTCGCGGTCGAGCCTTGGGAAGCCTGCCCCGACATTTCCATCGACTATGCGATCATGGAGCGGGCGGCGAACCTCTCCGTCGTGCCCTATCGCGGCGACTGGTCCGATCTGGGCGGCTGGGACGCGGTGTGGAGCCATTTGCAGCCGGATGAGCAGGGCGTCGCGCTATCCGGCGCCGCGACGGCCATCGATTGCCGCGACACGCTGCTGCGCTCGGACAGCGAGGGGCTGGAGCTGGTCGGCCTCGGCCTCGACAATGTGATCGCCATCGCCATGAACGACGCTGTGCTGATCGCCGACAAGTCGCGATCGCAGGACGTGCGGCTGGCGGTTGATGCGCTGAAGAAGAAGGGCGCGGCGCAGGCGGAGAATTTCCCCAAGGATCATCGCCCCTGGGGCTGGTATGAGAGCCTGTTGGTCGGCGGACGGTTCCAGGTCAAGCGGATCACCGTCCTGCCGGGCGCCTCGCTCAGTTTGCAAAGCCATTTCCATCGGTCGGAACATTGGATCATCGTGGAGGGCACCGCGAAGGTGACCGTTGACGAGGAGATCAAGCTGCTCTCGGAAAACCAGTCCGTCTATATTCCCGTTGGCACCCGGCACCGGATGGAAAATCCCGGCCGCATCCCACTGGTGTTCATCGAGGTCCAAACGGGGTCCTATGTCGGCGAGGATGATATCGTGCGCTATGAGGATCGGTACGCGCGGGGGTGAAGGCGCCGCCTATCCTCTCAGTCATTGCCGCAAGCGTCAAGATGATGAGGTGAAAGCCGCTAATGCGCCGCGCCCCAGCTTGGGCCATGACCGATCTCGACGCCCAGCGGCACGCTGAGCTTCACGATCGGCTCGGCGGCCGTTTCCATCACGCGGCGGATGATGGCGCTGGCCTGCTCCACATCGCCCTCCGGCAGTTCGAACACCAGCTCGTCATGCACCTGCAGCAGCATCTTCACACCATGCAGCCCTTCGGCCGCCAGCGCCGGACCCATGCGGGTCATGGCGCGCTTGATGATGTCGGCGCTGGTTCCCTGGATCGGCGCGTTGATCGCGGCGCGCTCGGCGCCCTGCCGTTCATGCTGCACCGGCGCCTTGATGCGTGGGAACCAGGTCTTCCGGCCGAACAGCGTTTCGGTGTAACCCTGCGCGCGCGCCTTCTCGATCGTCTCGGTGATGTAGAGACTGATGCCGGGGAAGCGCTCATAATAGCGGCTGATCATGTCCTGCGCCTCGTCGGCACTGATCTCCAGCCGGCCGGCGAGGCCCCAGCGAGAGATGCCGTAGAGGATCGCAAAGTTGATCGTCTTGGCCCGCCCGCGCGTGTCGCGGTTGACTTCGCCGAACAATTGCTGGGCGGTCGCGGCATGAATATCCTCCCCGGCTAGGAAGGCTTCGCGCAGCTGTGGCACGTCGGCGATATGGGCGGCGAGGCGCAGTTCGATCTGGCTATAGTCCGCCGCCAGGATGACGTTACCCGGTTCCGCAACGAAGGCGTGGCGGATCTGGCGGCCGACTTCGGTGCGGATCGGAATATTCTGGAGGTTGGGATCGGTCGAGGATAGTCGGCCGGTCTGCGCGCCCGACAGGCTGTAGCTCGTATGGACGCGGCTCGAATCCCTGTTGATCTGCGCCTGAAGTGCGTCGGTATAGGTGGATTTGAGCTTAGAAAGCTGGCGCCAGTCGAGCACCTTGCCGGCGATCTCCGCCCCTTGCGCCTTCAACTGCTCCAGGATGGTGACGTCGGTCGAATAGGCGCCCGACTTGCCCTTCTTTCCGCCCTTATAGCCCATCTTGTCGAACAGGATCGCGCCGAGCTGCTGAGTCGAGCCGATGACGAAGGGCTGGCCCGCTATGCCATGAATCTCCCCCTCCAGCTTGGCGATTTCGGCGGTAAACTCGGCGGAGAGGCGGGAGAGGGCCTCGCGATCCACCTTGATCCCCTCATGCTCCATCCGGGCGATGACCGAGACGAGAGGGCGGTCGACCAATTCATAGACGCGGCTCGCGCCTTCGTTGGCGATCCGGTTCTTGAACCGCTTCCACAGGCGCAGCGTGACGTCGGCGTCCTCTGCCGCATATTCGGTTGCCTTGTCGAGCGGCACTTCCGCAAAGCTGATCTGGCTCTTGCCGGTGCCGCACACATCCTTGAAGCTGATGCATGTGTGATTGAGGTGGACCTTCGCCGCCTCGTCCATGCCGTGTCCGGCAAGGCTTTGCCCGGCGTCAAGGTCGAAGCTCATGACGATGGTGTCGTCATAGGGCGCGATTTCGATCCCGTGTCGGCGCATGACGGTCAAGTCATATTTGAGATTCTGGCCGACCTTGAGGACGCTGTCGTCCTCCAGCAGCGGCTTGAGCTTTGCGAGGACCAACTCCTTGGGCAGCTGTTCGGGCCGCTCGGCGAACATATCCTTGCCGCCATGGCCGACGGGGATGTAGCAGGCCGCATTCGGACCGACGGCGAGGCTGATGCCGACCAGCGCGCAGGACACGCAGTCGAGCATGTCCGTCTCGGTATCGACGGCGACGATGCCTTCCGCGTGAGCGGCGGCGATCCAGCGGTCGAGCGCCCCTTCCGTCACCACCGTTTCATAGAGGCTTCGGTCGATCGGCGGCTCCTCCTCCAGCACTGGCGCTGAAGGAGCGGCCGCTTCGGTAACGGCAGCGGCAGCGGTCGCGATCGCCACCGCGGCTGCCGGCGCGCCGAGGCGGGTCAGCAGCGACTTGAAGCCGTGATGCTCGAGGAAATTCTGCAGTGGCTCGGTCGGGAGACCTTTAAGGGTGAGTTCCTCCAGCGGTTCGGGCAGGTCCATGCCATCGTGCAGCGCCACCAGCTTGCGCGACAACCGTGCCATGTCGGCATGGGCGATGAGATTTTCCTGCATCTTCGATTTCTTCATGCGCGGCGCAGCGTCGAGCGCGGCTTCCAGGCCGCCATATTCTGTGATGAGCTTGGCGGCGGTCTTGGGGCCGATGCCGGGAACGCCGGGAACATTGTCGACGCTGTCGCCCATCAGCGCGAGGACGTCGCCCAACTGCTCGGGCTGCACGCCGAATTTGGTCATGACATAGTCGGCGCCGCGCCGCTCATTCTTCATCGTGTCGTACATGTCGACACCGGGCTGGATAAGCTGCATCAAATCCTTGTCGGAGCTGACGATGGTGACGTGCCAGCCCGCCGCGACGGCGGCCTTGGTGTAGCTGGCGATGATGTCGTCCGCCTCGAACCCGGCCTCCTCGATGCAGGGGAGGGAAAATGCGCGGGTGGCGTCGCGGATCATCGGAAATTGCGGAACCAGGTCCTCCGGCGGCGGCGGACGGTTCGCCTTGTAGGCGTCATACATGTCGTTGCGGAATGTGTGGCTGCCCTTGTCCAGCACGACTGCAAGGTGGGTCGGACCCTCCGCCTTGCCCAGCTCGTCGGCCAGCTTCCAGAGCATCGTGGTATAGCCATAGACCGCGCCGACGGGCTGGCCGTGCCGGTTGGTGAGCGGCGGCAGCTGGTGATAGGCGCGGAAGATATAGCCGCTGCCGTCGACGAGATAGAGATGATTCTGGGGCATGGCGCAGGGGATAGCGGGTTATGCAGAGTGGCTCCAGCCCGCTTGTTTGTTCCCGGTCTTCTCCCTTTTGGAGGCGGCGATCGCGCGCCGCGAGCCAGCAAGGGAAATAATCGAACCAAACGCCGTCTCCTTCGTTTCACATCCAGGTTAATCTGGAGACGGACGATGATGAAATCAGTCTTGTTGATTGCAGGTTTGGCGGCCGCCGCCTCGGTGGGCGGCTGTGCGCGTGAAACGACGCGCGACAGCCTGCGCGGCGCGGGTATCGGCGCGGTAGGCGGTGCAGTCGCCGGCGCGATCGTGCCGGGGCTGGGCGTGGCTGAAGGCGCGGCGATAGGTGCGGCAGGCGGCGCGGTCGTCGGCGCAGCGACGTCGGACGGCGAACGCAATTGGCGGCGCGACAGCCGCGGTCGTGACTATTATATCGATCGCAACGGCAACCGCGTTTATCGCTAAACGCGAAGCCGCCGTGCCTGGCGCACGGCCTTTATCGAGATGACAGGCCCATGGGCGCAGCGATGGCGGGGGCAGGCAAGGATCGCTCCCGCGATCGCCGCGCTCATTGTCAATGCGATCATCGGCTACGCGCTGATCATCGGATTGCAGGCGGGTCCGCTGTTGCAAACCGTCAAGGATGAGGTGCAGCTGGCGCTCTTCGATCTGAAGCCGCCGGCGGAAAAGCCGCATCCTGCCGCGGTACCGGAAAAGCCGCGTGCAGCTGGCCGCGAGAGCGCTCAAGCCGCGCCTTCTCCCCCGAGCCGGAAAGAAGTCGTGGCGGAAACAGCTGTCGTTGCGCCAGCGCCCATTGTCACGCTTCCTGCTCAGCCCTTGGCCGCTGCCAGTCCGCCGCCGACGCTCACTGTCGGCTCCGGGTCCGGGGGTGAGGGTGAAACCGGGAGCGGGAGCGGCTCTGGAGGGTCAGGCGCGGGAGGGGGCGGCGACGGCGAGGGATCGGGCGGAGGCGGCGGCGAATTTTCCCGCGCCCGCCAGACAGGCGGACGTTTTCGCAATGCGGATTTTCCCGATGAGCTGCGCGGCGCCGGCCGGGTGAAGATCGGCGTCCGCTACGCCATCAACCCGTCAGGCCGCGTCGACCAGTGCGACGTAATCGAAGGCAGCGGTTATCCGGAAGTCGATACGATGACCTGCCGCATCATCATGGAACGCTACCGCTTCCGCCCCGCCCGTGATCCCGACGGCTATGCCGTGTCGGAGGTGCGGGAAGAGGATTATCGGTGGACGGTGCGCTGAGGCCTGACCCAGTTCGAGTGACCGTCACAAGGGGCCCTTCGACAAGTTCAGGACAGGTTTGATCCGGGGTTCCGCTGCTTCCTTGCCGTTGGCGAGGCAGCGGAACCCCGGGGCAAGCTCGGGGTGACGAAAGGACTCTTAACGCACGGAATGTCGATGGACGGTGCGCTAGGGGCGCAGATCAGTTGCCTTCGCTCAGCAACTCGCTCACGCGCTCGGGCGGACGGGCGATCACCGCACCCTCGTCCGTGATGACGATGGCGCGTTCGATCAGGATGGGGTGCGCGGCCATCGCGTCCAGGACAGCCTGATCGTCAGTAACGTCCAGGCCGATCTCCTTCATGACGGCCTCGCCCTTGCGCAGCGCCTCCGAAGGGCGGACACCTGCCTTCGCCAGCACGGCTTCGATCTCCGCGCGGCTGGGCGGGGTCTTCAGATATTCGACGACCTCGGCTTCGACACCCGGCGCCGCTTCGAGGATCGCGAGTGCAGCCCGCGATTTGGAGCAGCGCGGATTATGCCAGATGATCGCCTTGGTCACGGGGCCTCGTCCTTCGCCAGCCAATCTTCCAGCCACTTGATCGTATAGTCGCCGTTGAGGAAGTCCGGATCGGTCAGCAGCTTCTGGTGGAGCGGGATCGTGGTCTTCATGCCCTCGATCACATATTCCTCCAGCGCCCGCTTGAGGCGCATGATCGCGCCTTCGCGGGTGCGGCCGTAGACGATCAGCTTGCCGATCATGCTGTCGTAGTAAGGCGGCACCTTATAGCCTTGATAGAGGCCGCTATCGACGCGGACATGCATGCCGCCGGGCACATGATAGCTGGTGACCGTGCCGGGCGAAGGCGCGAAGGTGCGCGGGTCTTCGGCATTGATGCGGCATTCGATGGCATGCCCGTGGAACTCGATATCGTCCTGCTCGACCGAGAGCGGCTTGCCCTCCGCTACGCGGATCTGTTCGCGGACGAGGTCGACGCCGGTGATCATCTCCGTCACCGGATGTTCCACCTGCAGGCGGGTGTTCATTTCGATGAAGTAGAATTCGCCGTCTTCCCAGAGGAATTCGATCGTACCCGCGCCACGATAGCCCATGTCGGCCATCGCCTTGCGCACCACTTCGCCCATCCGGTTACGCTCGGCGGCGGAGAGGACGGGGGAGGGGGCTTCCTCCAGCACCTTCTGGTGGCGGCGCTGGAGCGAGCAGTCGCGCTCGCCTAGGTGGATCGCCTTGCCATTGCCGTCGCCGAAGATCTGGAATTCGATATGCCGGGGGTTGCCCAGATATTTTTCCATATAGACGGTGTCGTCGCCAAACGCGGCCTTGGCTTCGGAGCCGGCCTGCTTCATCAGCGTTTCGAGCTGGGATTCTTCCGGCACGACCTTCATGCCGCGACCGCCGCCGCCCGACGCCGCCTTGATCAGCACGGGGTAGCCGATCTTCGCGGCGACCTGCTTGGCTTCCTCGATCGAGGTGATTGCGCCGTCGGAACCGGGAACGAGCGGCAGGCCGAGCGCACCGGCGGTGCGCTTCGCCTCCACCTTGTCACCCATGATGCGGATATGTTCGGGCTTCGGACCGACGAAGGCGATGTTGTGCGCCTCCACGATCTCCGCGAACTGGGCGTTTTCCGAGAGGAAGCCATAGCCCGGGTGAATCGCGTCCGCGCCGGAGATTTCGGCGGCGGAGATGATCGCGGCGATATTGAGATAGCTGTCCTTGGCCGCGGGCGGGCCGATGCAGATCGCTTCGTCGGCAAGGCGCACATGCATGGCGTCAGCGTCGGCGGTGGAGTGGACCGCCACCGTCTTGATGCCCATTTCATGGCAGGCGCGATGAATGCGGAGCGCAATTTCGCCCCGGTTGGCGATCAGCAGCTTTTCGATGGCCATATGCAAGCGGCCTTATTCTATGACGATCAGCGGCTGGTCATATTCGACCGGCTGGCCATTATCGACCAGCACAGCCTTGACCGTGCCGGCGTTGGGCGCGGTAATCGCGTTCATCACCTTCATCGCCTCGACAATCAGCACGGTGTCGCCCGCCTTCACGGTCGAACCGATCGGCGCGAAGGGTGCCGCACCTGGCTCGGCAGCAAGATAGGCAGTGCCCACGATGGGCGAGCGCACGGCGTTTACGGCAGCGGCGGGCGCAGCGGTTTCGGCCGGGGCGGCCGCGGCCGGGGCGGGTGCCGCAACGGGAGCGGCGGCAAAAGGAGCGGGCGCATAGGCGATGCCATTCCCGCCGCCCACCTTGCGCGCGACGCGGATCTTGCGATCGCCGTCCTCGACCTCGATCTCTGTCAAATTGGTGTCGTCCAGAAGAGCGGCGAGATCCCGCACCAGTTGCACGTCCACCTGCATTGCGCCCTTTTCAGCCTTGTCGTTCATGTCATGTCCCTGGCCGGTAAATTTTCGTTCTGACGCCCGCGCCTATGCGCATTTCGGGCGAAGCGCAACTTTTGTGCGCCAAAATCCCCTGGCTTCTACAGTTCGAGCGCGGCTTCCAGCGCCAGCATATAGGACATGGCGCCGAAACCCGCGATCGTTCCCTTTGCCGCCATGCCGACATAGCTTTTGTGGCGGAAGGGCTCGCGCGCATGGGGATTGGATAGGTGAACTTCGATCACCGGCACGGTGACGCCCTTGATCGCATCGTGCAGCGCGATCGATGTGTGGGTAAGGCCGCCGGGGTTGAGGATCACGGCGTGCGCACCCTCAGTGTGCGCCTCCTGCAGCCAATCGATCAGATGACCCTCATGGTTGGACTGGCGGAAGTCGATTTCCACATGGGCGCGGCCGGCCGCATCCTCCATCCGCTCGGCTATATCGTCCAACGTGTCATAGCCGTAGATATCCGGTTCCCGAGTGCCCAGCATGTTCAGGTTGGGGCCGTTCAGCACATAGATTTTGCGCGTATCGGTCATGGCGGTCCCCTTATAGTTGCGAGCGGGGCATCGCCGCCCCTATATGCGCCGTGATCTTTAGCCGTTCGTGTCGCGCCAAGTCGAGACACGTTCTTTCTGATGAGACAGGACAGAGCATTGCACGTCGACGGAACCGTATCGATCACCATCAATGGCGAGCATCGCCGCGTCCGCGCCGGCATGACGCTGGCGGAACTGGCAAGCGAACTGGGCTTCGTGCCGGAGAAGGTCGCGGTGGAGCGCAACCTTGAGGTGGTGCCGCGCTCGACCCTCGCGCAGGTGTGCGTGGAGGATGGCGACGAACTGGAGATCGTGCACTTTGTAGGGGGCGGCGACGTTTCGGCGGTCGATGACGACAGCTGGACCGTCGCAGGGAAGACGTTTCGATCGCGCCTGATCGTGGGCACCGGCAAATATAAGAATTTCGAGCAGAATGCGGCGGCCGTCGCCGCCTCGGGGGCGGAGATCGTTACGGTTGCGGTTCGGCGCGTCAATGTGTCGGATCCCAAGGCCCCCATGCTGACCGACTTCATCGATCCGAAGAAGATCACCTATCTACCCAACACGGCGGGCTGCTACACCGGCGAGGAGGCGATCCGCACGTTGCGGCTGGCGCGCGAGGCGGGCGGCTGGGACCTCGTCAAGCTGGAAGTTCTGGGCGAGGCGCGCACCCTCTATCCCGACATGGTGGAGACGCTGCGCGCGACGGAGGTGCTGGCGAAAGAAGGCTTCAAGCCGATGGTCTATTGCGTCGACGATCCGATCGCGGCCAAGCGGCTGGAGGATGCGGGCGCGGTCGCGATCATGCCGCTGGGCGCGCCGATCGGATCGGGCCTCGGCATCCAGAACCGGGTGACGATCCGGCTGATCGTCGAGGGCACGAAGCTGCCCGTGCTGGTGGATGCAGGTGTCGGCACCGCGTCCGAGGCGGCGCAGGCGATGGAACTGGGCTGCGCCGGGGTGCTGATGAACACGGCGATCGCCGAGGCCAAGGATCCGGTGCTGATGGCCGCTGCGATGAAGGCCGGAGTCGACGCCGGCCGCATGGCCTATCGCGCCGGCCGCATGGGCAAGCGCCTGTATGCCGATCCGTCGAGCCCGCTGGCGGGGCTGATCTAGATAGGCGAGGCCTGATTGGAATTCTCCTCCCTTCCGCTGGGTAAGGTGAGGGAGGCGCAGGAGAGCATCTCCTTTGCTTCTCCAGCAAAACAACTTTCGCCAACGCAGCAAATTGACCCCCCGCCTGCTTGCTCTTATCAGCTAGGCCACGTTGAGGAGGTCCACAGGATATGGTGAAGAAACTCTACCCCGATGCTGCATCTGCGCTGGAGGGGCTGCTCTTCGACGGCATGCATCTGTGCGCCGGCGGTTTTGGCCTGTGCGGCATTCCCGAGCGGCTGATCGACGCGATCCGCGATAGCGGCGTCAAGGACCTGACCATCGCATCCAATAACGCTGGAATTGATGGCGAGGGCCTCGGCAAGCTTCTGCGCACGCGCCAGGTCAAGAAGATGATCTCCTCCTATGTCGGCGAGAACAAGGAGTTTGAGCGGCAATATCTGGCCGGCGAACTGGAGGTGGAATTCTGCCCCCAGGGGACGCTGGCCGAACGCTGCCGGGCCGGCGGCGCGGGCATTCCCGGCTTTTACACCAAGACCGGCGTCGGCACGGCCGTGGCCGAGGGCAAGGAAGTCAAGAATTTTGACGGACAGGATTATATCCTTGAACGCGGCATCTTCGCTGACGTGTCGATCATCAAGGGCTGGAAGGCCGACGAGAGCGGCAACCTCATCTTCCGCAAGACCGCGCGCAACTTCAACCAGCCGATGGCGACCGCGGCGAAAATCTGCGTCGCCGAAGTCGAGGAAGTGGTGCCGACCGGTAGTCTTGATCCCGACGCGATCCACCTGCCGGGCATCTACGTCAAGCGCATGATCGTCGGCGCGCCTTACGACAAGAAGATCGAATTCCGCACCGTTCGCCAGAAGGAAGCTGTCTGATGCCCTGGACTCGTGATGAGATGGCCGCGCGGGCGGCGAAGGAACTGAAGGACGGCTTCTACGTCAATCTGGGCATTGGCATTCCGACGCTGGTGGCCAACCATATCCCGGCGGGCGTCGAGGTGACGCTCCAGTCGGAAAACGGCATGCTGGGCATCGGCCCCTTCCCCTATGAGGGCGAGGAGGATGCCGACCTCATCAATGCGGGCAAGCAGACGATCAGCGAACTGCCGCAATCGGCCTATTTTTCCAGCGCCGACAGCTTCGCGATGATCCGGGGTGGGCATATCGACCTCACTGTGCTGGGCGCGATGGAGGTCGCGGAAAATGGCGACATCGCCAACTGGATGATCCCGGGCAAGATGATCAAGGGCATGGGCGGCGCGATGGACCTGGTCGCGGGCGTCAAGAAGATCATCGTGGTGATGGAGCATACGTCGAAGGACGGCAGCCCGAAATTCATCCCGGCCTGCACGCTGCCCCTGACCGGCAAGAATGTGGTCGACATGATCGTCACCGACCTCTGCGTCTTTCAGCGGCCCGACCACGACAGCCCGTTCCGGCTCATCGAACTCGCTCCGGGCGTGACGGCGGAGGAAGTCGCGGCTAAGACTAGCGCCTCTTATCTCAGCTGAGGAAGCGGCGGTATGAGCCTTGATGGAACTTATGATGAGAGCAATGTCTTTGCCCTCATTCTACAGGGAAAAATCCCTTCGACCAAACTCTACGAGGATGAGCACACCTATGCGTTCCTCGATATCCAGCCGCAGTCGAAGGGGCACAGCCTGGTCATCTCCAAATGGTCCAAGGCGCGCAACATCCTCGAGATCGAGGATGAGGCGCTGGCCCAGGTGATGGCGACGGTGAAGAAGGTCGCCACCGCCACGCGCAGGGCGCTCGATCCCGACGGCATCCATGTCGCGCAGTTCAACGGAACCCCGGCCTGGCAGACGGTCTTCCACTTGCATTTCCACATCGTGCCGCGCTGGGAAGGGCAGCCGCGCACATTCGTCGCGCACGCGCAGGGCCATTTTGCCGATCCTGCCGAGTTGCAGGCACTGGCCGACGAGATTCGCGCCCAGTTCTGATGCACGCTTTCCAGTCTGGAACGGATGTCGCATGGCGCTGAAGCCATTCAAGGCGCCCGGTGCGCGGCTTGCTTTGCGCTCGAAGCGGGAAAGCCGGCGCTTCGCGGGCGGCGGCGAGCATCCGGCCGAGGTGATCCTCGACGTTTCGCGCCTGCTTTCCCGCAGCTTCCATGCCGCGCCGACCGGGATCGACAGGGTTGAGTTCGTCTATGCCCGCGAACTGCTGGAGCGGATCCCGGGCAGGCTCGCCTTTGCGGCGGTTCATCCGGCGGGCGGCTATTATGGCCGGCTGAATGACGCGGCGGTGCGCCAGTTCCTGGCCTTCACCGCCGCGCGCTGGCGCAATACCGAACCGGTGGACGAGCGGGCGAGCAAGGCGGCGGTGATCAAGCATCTGATCGCGCTGCGGCCGCGCCCCGTGCCGGCGGCGCAGGGGCCGCGCATCTATCTGCAGGTGTCGCCCCACCATCTGGACGATGCCGAACAGGTCGAGGCGATCCTGCGGGCGGAGGGCGCACGCTTCGTGACGCTGGTGCATGATGTCATCCCGCTTACCCATCCGGAATTCGCCCGGCCGCAAGGGGCGGAGGAGCATCTGAAGCGGGTGCGCACGATCGACCGCTTCGCCGACGGCATCATCGGCAACAGCCAGGCGACCATTGATGCCCTTGCGCCGCATCTGGAGCGGGGGCTCGACGGGCGGGTGATCCGGGTCGCGCATTTCGGTGCGGACGCGCCCGACATGGTGGTCACCGGCAATCATGCGGTGCCGGAGCGGCCCTATTTCGTCTATATCTCCACCATCGAGCCGCGAAAAAACCACCTGCTGCTGCTGAATGTCTGGCGGCGGCTGGTCGAGAGGCTGGGCGATAAGGCCCCCGTGCTGGTTCTCGTCGGTAGGCGCGGGTGGGAAAATGAGAATGTGGTCGACATGCTGGAGCGCGCGGAAATCCTGCGCGGTCATGTGATCGAAGCGGGCAGCGTACCCGACAATGAGATGAACGCGCTGGTGGCGGGCGCCCGCGCGATGCTGATGCCGTCTTTCGAGGAAGGCTATGGCATGCCGGTGATCGAGACATTGTCGGCCGGCGTGCCGGTGATCTGCAGCGACATCGTCGCCCATCGCGAGGTCGGGGGGCAAGCGCCTGACTATCTCGATCCGCTCGATGGCCTCGGATGGCTGCGCACGGTCGAAGCCTATAGCCAGCCGGATTCGCCGCAGCGGGAAGCGCAACTGGCACGGATCGCGCAATGGCGTCCGCCGACCTGGGGCGCCTATTTCGATATCGTCGTGGGCATGCTTGACGAGATGACGGCGATGGCACCTGCTTGACGTCTGTGTTCCGGACGATCATGGAAGCCGCTGAAAGGCCGCGATTTCGCGCCCTTCTCTGCGTTGCAGGCTGATTGGGCGAAGGGGCGGGGACGGCTTTTCATGACTGCGCTACCATTTCTGCGCTCTCCGCCATTTCCGGGCATCGCACCTGCCACCGCTGCGGTGAGTGTGGCGGGTGGTGAGGCGCACGCGCCAGTTTCTGACAAACTGCTCGACATGGTTGCCATGGCGCGCGTCGGCTCCTCCTTCTGGGGGCATCGGCCGGAGAGCGTGACTCTGGTCGTACGCGAGGGTGTCGCCGTGCCGCAGCCGCTGCTTGAAGGGCTGTCGCGCGATGAGATTGGCATAGTCCGCGGCGCGAATGTGCGACGGAGCGGGGTGTCGGGCCGATTGCTACCGTCACCCTGCGATCCGTGGGCAATCATTGCCGCCGCCCGATCGGTGCATGCCGAGCCGGAGGATGAACTGGCGATTATCGCGGGATTGCTGGGCATTCCGGTCCTGGGGGCCGATTTGCAGCCGATCGCGCCCCATATCCTGCGGGACAACGCGCGCCGGGCGATCGCGGCGGCCAACTATCGGGATTGCTTCAGCGGCAGGCCCATCGGCGCGGAACAAGCGGTCACGCAACTGGCTGACTGGCGCCGCTATTTCGAAGGCAATCGCGGCATTGCCGCGGCGAGCGGCATGGCCTTCTGGAAGCGCGATGCGATCCGCCGCTTTTTGTGGGATGGGCTGGGCTCTCCGCCCTTGCTGTCCGCTGAGCGGGGCTTGCGGCTGGCCGGGAAGACGGGCGGCACGCTAGCTGTTTGGCCATCCCGTGTAGCGCAGGCTGACATGGAACGAGCACGACAGGAGGGCGTGCCCGTCGCCAAGGTGGAGGATGGCTTCCTGCGCTCCAAGGGGCTGGGCGCGGCGCTGCATCCGCCTGGGTCCGTTGTCATCGACCGGTCGGGCATCTATTATGACGCCCGCTTCCCCAGCGATCTCGAAACATTGCTGGCCACCCATGATTTCTCGGCTGAGCTGGAGCAGCGCGCTGCTCGCCTGCGTGCGCTCATACGCGCGTCGGGTGTAACCAAATATGGAACGGACACCGGGCGAATGATCGATCTGCCGGCCGAGTGCCGCACGGTGCTCGCGATCGGTCAGGTCGAGGATGATCTCTCGGTCGCCTTCGGCGGGGCAGGTTGCGCGGGCAATCTTGACCTTTTGAGGCGGGTGCGGGTTGCGGAGCCGGACGCCCATATCATCTATCGCCCTCATCCGGACGTTCAGGCAGGCCTGCGCCGAGGGCATCTGAGCGACACGGCAATCCTCGACCACGCCGACGCGATCGACACCGGATCGCCGCTGATGGCGCTGGTGCAGGCGGTCGATGAAGTCCACGTCCTTTCCTCCCTCACCGGGTTCGAGGCGCTGATGCGCGGCCGCCCGGTGACGGTGCATGGCATGCCCTTCTATGCCGGCTGGGGACTGACCCGCGATCTGGCGCCGTCCACTCATCGCAGGGGCCGCGTGCTGACGCTGGATCAGCTTGTCGCGGGAGCCTTGATTCTCTATCCAAGATATCTTGACCCGGTGACGCGCTTGCCTTGCGGACCAGAAGTGATGGTCGAACGTTTGGCGAGCGGGGCGCCGTCGTCAGGGTCATGGCTAAGCCGGATGCGGACTTTACAGGGAAAGTTGCAGCGATTTATGACCTTGTCTGCTGAGTATTTGCATGGTTGACGCGGCGGCCAGAACTTTCCTTTTTCTCCAGGGACCCCATGGCCCCTATTTCGCGATGCTGGCCGATGCGCTGCGAGAACGCGGTCATGTGGCATTGCGCATCAACATCAATGGCGGCGACAAGATCGACTGGCCGGGCGAGGGCGCGACCGACTATCGGGGCACCTTCAAAAACTGGCCGCTCTTCTTCGACGATTTCATCGTCAACCACGGCGTGACCGACTTGATCCTGTACGGCGATTGCCGCCCTTATCACGCGTCCGCGCACAAGATGGCGCGGTTGCGCAACCTGCGCGTGCATGTGGTGGAGGAGGGCTATATTCGCCCCGACTTCCTGACCTTGCAGGAGGACGGGGTGAACGGGAATTCCACCCTGCCACTCGACCCCGACTGGTATCTGGAACAGGCGAAGGCGCTTTCCTCGGAAGAGGAAGGCACGCGCGAGCCGCAAATTCCCTCCACCTTCCGCCAGCGCGCGCTGAACACCGGCCGCAACGGCATGGCATCGGCCCTGCTGCGCCCGGCCTTCCCCTTCTACCGCACGCATCGGCCGAACAGCTTTCTCTGGGAGACGGTGGGCTGGTTCAAGAAGCTGAACCTGCGCAAGGTCGAGCGCCGCAGGTCGCGTGAGGAATGGGGCAAGGTCAAGGACCGGCCCTATTTCACCCTGCCGCTTCAGCTGGACTCCGATTACCAGATCCGTGTCCATTCGCCGTTCGGCAACATGCGCGCGGCGCTGCGCTTCGTCATCAAGAGCTTCGCGGCCCATGCTCCGGCGAACACCGCGCTGGTGGTGAAGCGCCACCCGCTGGACCCCGGCCTGGTCGGCTGGGGGCGGCTGACGCGCCGGCTCGCTGCACAATATGGGGTGTCAGATCGTGTCTTCTACCTCGCCGACTGGGACATAGGGGAAGTCGTGGGCAAGTCGCTCGGCGTCGTCACGGTGAACAGCACGGTGGGCACGCTGGCGCTGAACGCGGGCAAGCCGGTCGTGGTGCTGGGGCACGCCGTCTACAAGGTGCCGGGCGTCGTCCACAAGCGGTCGCTGGATGAGTTCTGGCCGGCACCGGGCGCGCCCGACATGGCGCTTTATTCGGCGTTCCGGCGGGTGCTGATCGACCGCTGCCTCATTCGGGGTGGGCTGCTGAGCGACGAGGGACTGGAGATGCTGGTGCGCAACGCGGCGGAGCGGCTGACCCGGCGTGAGGTGCCTCGGTCGCAGAAGCGCGAGCCACGGCTCGTTCATGACCGGACCCCGCCACGCACAGCGATACGCTGAGCCGTACGGCGGTCGGTGTTGAGCGCGGAATTGATCCCTCTCGCGTCCGGCGCGAGCTCGCGTGTTTGCCGGCTCCCGGGGGAGCGCGTGGTCAAGATCTTCCACGCGGCCGTCTCCGATGAGATGATCGCCCGGGAGTTCACCGCCGCGACGCTGGCGGCGGAGGGCGGCGTCCCCACGGCTCGCCCCTTGCGTGAGGACATGATCGAAGGCGCGCGCGCGATCCTCTATCCAGAAGTGCAAGGGCCGACACTCATGCGCCAGATGCGCGCGCGGCCGCTGCAAAGCGACGCCCTATTGCGCGACATGGCGCTGCTGCACCGCCAAATCCACGGCTGCGCCGCGCCAAGCCTGCGCTCCTTGAAGCAGGTGCTGGCGACCGATATCAGCTATGGTCCGGCCGAGCCGGTGGTGCAGGATGCCGCTCTCGCTTTGCTGCAGGAGTTGCCGGAGGGCGAAAGCCTGCTGCACGGGGACTTCCATATCAGCAATATCCTGCTGTCGGCCGAGGGGCCCATAGCGATCGACTGGTCCAAGGCGGCGCATGGGGCAGCGACGGCCGATGTGCTGCGTAGCGAGATGCTGCTCCGCTTCGGCGAGGGGCCGCAGGATTGGCTCACCAACCACGCGCGCGACTGGGCTGCGCGGCGCTATATGACTCATTATAGACGTTGCGCGGGCGAGCCGCTGTCGCTTGAACCGCAATGGCGAGCGGTGGTGGCGCTGGCGTGGCTGCGCGCACGCGGGCCAGTACGGCAGCGAGCTTTTACTGCTTATCTGCATCGGGCGCTGGCAGCGGTCGGGCTGCCACTACCGGTGGTCACATCGAGATGATGTGATCGGCGAGCCGCTCGACCTCCGCTCGGTCGTGGCTGACATAGAGGATCGGCATGGCGAGATCGCGCTTCATCCGCTCGATCACCGGCAGGATTTCCTCGCGCCGCGCGGGGTCGAGGGACGAGAGGGGCTCGTCCATCAACAGGAAGCGGGGGCCGGACAGAAGGGCGCGGCCGATCGCCACCCGCTGCGCTTCGCCGCCGGAAAGGGTGGAGGGCCAGCGGTCGAGCAGATGGCCGATGCCGAGAAAGTCGAGCACGGCGGCAAAGGGCAGGGGCGGCTCGCCATGGCGGCCATAGAGGAGATTTGCGCGCACCCGCATGTGCGGGAACAGCCGGCCATCCTGGAATATATAGCCCGCGCGGCGCCGCGCGGGGGGCAGGTCGATGCCCGCCTCACTGTCGAACAGCAATTCGCCGTCGACATCGATCCTGCCGCGCCCCGGCGCGATCAGCCCGGCCACCATGTTGAGGATGCTGGTCTTGCCCACGCCCGATGTGCCAAAAAGGGCGACCAGGCCGGGACCGGTCCGCGCCTGGAGGATGATGCGCCTGTCGCCGACGCGATGGTCTATGTCGATGTCAAAGGACATGGTTGGTCCTGCCGCCGCTCGCGCGCCGGGCGAGGGCCTCCGACGCCACCAGGGCGGCAAGGGAGAGAAGGATGGAGATGATGGCCAGCCGGGTGACGGCGACTTCCGCGCCGGGCAGTTGCAGCGCAGAATAGATGGCGATGGGCAGGGTGCGCGTTTCGCCCGGAACGTCGGAGACGAAGGTGATCGTCGCGCCGAACTCACCGATAGAACGCGCAAAGCCGAGCACCAGACCTGCCATGACGCCGGGCAGGCAGAGCGGCAGCGAGATGGTGAGAAAGACGCGCCAGCGGCCTGCGCCAAGCGTGCGGGCGGCGCCCTCCAGCCGCAGGTCGATCCCTTCGATCGAGAGGCGCATCGCGCGCACCATCAGCGGCATCGCCATGATCGCGGAGGCGAGCGCGGCGCCGGTCCAGCGGAACATGAAGCTGAGGCCGATCGTTCGCTCCAGCCAGCCCCCGACGGGGCCGTTCTGGCCGAACAGGATGAGCAGCAGCCATCCTGTCACCACCGGGGGAACGACAAGCGGCAGATGGACGAAGGCGTCGATCAGCAGCTTGCCCGGGAAGCGGACGCGCGCCAGCAGCCAGGCGAAGGCGAACGCCACCGGCAGCATGGCGGCGACCGCCACCAGGCTGACCTTCAGCGAGAGCAACAGGATCGTCCATTCTTCGGGGGAGAGGCCAGGCATCATCCGCCTCTTTCGTCCAGCTTCGCGATTGCGGTCAATTGCAAAGCGGCGTCATCGCGGTTGCATCCCGTTGATGCACAAGGCAATGCCGTTCGAGTACCCTGTCCGGAGCCCGTTAAATGAAAGAGCTGATCGCGTTCGACCTTGATGGCACGCTGGCGGAAAGCAAGCAGCCGCTGGGCGAGGCCATGGGGGAGGCGCTGGCAAACCTGCTGGCGGTGGCGCACGTCGCGGTGATCTCCGGCGGGGACTGGCCGCAGTTCGACAAGCAGGTCGCGAGCCGATTGCCGGCGCGCGCGGACCTTTCGCGCCTGTGGCTGATGCCGACCACCGGCACCAAGCTGTTCACCCATGGAGGGGCCGGCTGGACGCCGGTCTATGCCGAACTGTTCGATGACGCGCAGAAGCAGGCCATTTTCGCTGCATTCGACGCGTCGCTGGAGGCGACCGGCTTTGTTCCGGAAGAAACCTGGGGCGAGCGGATCGAGGATCGTGGGAGCCAGATCACCTTCTCGGCGCTCGGCCAGCAGGCGCCGATCCATGCCAAGGAAGTGTGGGACCCCGATTTTGCCAAGCGCAAGGTGATCCAAGCGGACCTGCGCACGCGGCTGCCCGGTTTGTCGATCAACATGGGTGGCGCGACTTCCATCGACATCACGCGGGAGGGGGTGGACAAGGCCTATGGGCTTCAGAAGCTGCGCGACGCCAGCGGGATCGCGTTGGAGGCGATGCTGTTCATCGGTGACGCGATCTTCCCCGGCGGCAACGACTATCCGGCCAAGACGCTGGGCCTCGATACGGTGCGGGTACGCGATCCGCAGGAGACACTGTCGGTGATCGACGCGATCGTCGCTTGTCAGAAATAAGCGAGCCGCGCCGATGCGATCCCCGGCGCTAGGGCTTGCTGAAGCCATAGCGCGCAAGGATCTGTCGGCCCCGACCTGACAGTAGGAAGCGGCGAAAGCCCTCTGCTTCTGGATGGCGGCTGCCGGTCAGCCTCGCCAACGGATAGCGGATCGGCTCGTGACTGCTGGCCGGGAATACGCCCAAGACGCGCACTTTCGGCGAAGCACGGGCATCGGTCGCGTAGACGATGCCGAGCGGCGCCTCGCCACGTTCCACCAGGGCCATGGCGGATCGGACATTGTCTCCGCGGGCCAACCGGTCGGCTACTTGCGGCCAGACGCCCAGCCGGGTCAGCGCCGTCTTCCCATATTTGCCCGCCGGCACGCTGTCCGGATTGGCGATGGCAAGGCGCGAGGTGCCGAGCGCGCGGGCGATCGGCATGCGGGGTCCGATCCTCAACCGCAGCGAGGAGCGCGCGGGTGCGATCAGCACCAACTGGTTTCCCGCCACGTCGGCGCGGGTGCCGCGCGCGACCAATCCCGCCTTCTCAACCTCGTCCATCCAATCCTCATCCGCCGAGACGAACAGGTCCGCTGGGGCGCCGGCCCTGATCTGGCGGGCGAGAGCCGAGGATGCGGAAAAGGAGAGGACCGGCCGGACATGGCGCTGCGCTGCCCAGGCGTCTGCGGCTGCGTTCATCGCCTCCTGCATGCTCGCGGCGGCCAGGACCAGCGGTCCCCGCTGGGCTGCCATGGCGGGCGTATCCGATATATGGAGGAATATAGCGACGAGCGCGAGCGCGCGGAGAATCGGCTTCATCCGCTGCTTCTGCCATTGCACCATACTTTTGTCTCGCCTCACCATCAGCTAAGGCGGCGAGATGATCTGCGATCCCATCTTAGTTGTGCCGAGCTTTCAGGACATGATCAGAGTCGCAACCTGATCCATGCCCGTAATCCGTTCGCTTTGTGGTCAGTGCAGCCTGGGATGCGGCGTTCGCGCCGTGGTGGGGGAGGCGCGCGAAGTATCGATAGCAGGCGACCCGGCGCATCCCGTCAATAGCGGCCGGCTGTGCCCGAAAAGCACCGCCTTGACCGAGCAACTGAAGCTGGACGACCGCTTGCTGCAGCCAATGATCAATGGACGTCCGGTCGGCTGGCCGCGGGCGATTTCTCACGCGGCGCGGCGTCTGTCCCACATCATCGCGTGCCATGGCGGTGAAAGCGTGGCGCTGCACGTTGCCGGCGATCTCCTGACCGAGGATTATTATGTCGCCAACAAGCTGATGAAGGGCTTTGTCGGCTCTGCCCATATCGACGCGCCCGGCATCGAGACGGACGGGGTAGCCGCCGCGCAACGCGCCGCCTTCGGTGAAGATGTCATGCCCGCCGCGATGGAGGATGTGGAGCAGGCCGACCTGTTGCTGGTCGTGGGCGCTGCAACGCTTCACCGTCACCCCATCCTGCATGAGCGCATAAAGGCCGCGCGGGCGGGACAGGGCAGCCGACTGGTCCTGATTGCGCGCGGTGAGGAGGGGGGAGACATCGATGCCGATCTGCGCGTCGCCATCGCCCCGGGTTCGGAAGCCGCGTTCTTCTCCGGACTGCTGCTGCATGCTCATGATAGCGGCTCGCTGGACGAGTCGTTAATCGCGAGCAGCCTGATCATCCCGCCCGATTTCTGGGCCGGCTTGAAGCGAGGCCATGACCTTTGGTCGGTAGCGCGCCTTTGCGGGCTCGATGCAGGACCATTGCGCAGCCTTTATGAGATGGTGCTGGGGAGTGGCCGGCTGGTGACGCTGTTCAGCCCCGACAGCGACGCGTCCGGCGATGTCGGGGTGCGGCTCGCTGGCACGATCCTCAACCTGCATCTTGCCACCGGGCAGGTCGGCAAGCCCGGCGCTGCGCCCTTCGCCATCGCCGGCGCTCCCAACAGCATGGGCGCGCGGGAGGTTGGTTGCGGGGCGGCCGAGCTTTCGGCGCATCGCGACTTCTGTGGCACGGGGGCCGCCCATGTTGCGCGCTTCTGGGGCGCGCCTGCCTTGGTGAGCGGCGCTGGGCTGTCGGGTGAGGCGCTGACCGAGGCGGTGGCCGGTGGGCGCATCAAAGCCATGCTGATGCTGGGCGGTCTGTCCTCCGCCGCCGATCGGCTGCGCGGCCTGCTTGACCGCATTCCGCTGGCGATCCTCTCCACTCCCTGGATCGAGCCGGAACTGAAGACAGGCCGACTAATTGCGCTGCCGTCGCCGCCGTGGATAGAAAAGGATGGCACGCTCACCAGCACGGACCGTCTCATCAGCCGCCAGCGGCACCTTTTGCCGCTGGCCGGAGAGGCGAGGCCCGATTGGTGGATCGTGACGCAGATCGCCCGCGCCATGGGCTGGGGCGACGCCTTTCATTATGAACGGCCGGCGGAAATTTATCGCGAGCATGCGCGACTGACGGCTTATTACAATGAGGATAGGCGCCTGCTGAACCTCAGAAGGCACGCGCCGATCTCCAACCCTGCCTATGCTGAGTTGACCCCTTGGCGCTGGGGCGAGGTGCCGTTCGACGAGGGCCGCTTTCCCACCAGCAACCGCAAGGCGCGGCTGGTGGCCTATTGGGACAGCTAGCCAGCTCCCTTGGCGGCTATGCCGTGCAGATGCTCCACCAGCGTATCGCCATTGGTGGCCCAGGTGAAGCGTAGCGCGGTTTCGCGCACTGCTTCGCGATCCGGCGGATTGATGAGGATGTCGCTGATGGCGGCGGCGATCGCTTCAGGCTCGCGGGCGACGATCTGTCCCGCCTCGGGCCTGTCGAGCAGTTCCCGCGCACCGCCCACGTCGGTGATGACGATCGGCGTGCCGCAGGCCAGCGCCTCCACCCAAGCATTGGCGAGCCCCTCCGAGGAGGAGGGCAGGGCCATGACGTCAGCGGCAGCGTAGATGCGGGGCAGGCGGTCGTGCGGAACCGAGCCCAGGAAGCCGATGCGGCGGTCGACGCCGAGGTCGGCCGCCAGCTTCTCCAGCGCGCGGCGATACTGACCCTGTCCCGCAAATAGCAGCGTCACGCCCGGCAGCAGCGGCAGGGCCTGGACCAGCAGGTCCTGCCCCTTGCGCGGAATGAGCGCGCCGACACAAAGGACGACCGGCCCTTCGAAACCCAAGGCCTCCTTCGCGGCCGCTCGATCCGCGATCTCGAACCGGTCGAGATCGACACCGGTATAATGGACGCGTATCTTTTCCTCATCGATGCCCATGCGCGTCATCGACCGGCGCATCGCACCCGACACGGCGAGCAGGCCGACGGCATCATCCGCGGCGCGCTTGACCATTTTGCGGGTGTCGTTGCGGGCGCCCCAATAATGAATGTCCGCGCCTCGCGCCTTGACCGAATAGGGGATGCCCAGCGCGCGGGAGAGCCGCTGCGCCACGGGGCCATCGGGGAAGAAGAAGCTGGCGTCGATGACGTCGAATGGCTGCTGCTGATGCAGTTGCCTGACGAGCGGGAGGATCGCCCGCGTCATGCTGCCGACATTGAGACGCCCGCCGAATTTGGGGATGATCGGAAAGGTGGGTCGATAGACGGTGAGGTCCTGCCATCGTTCCTTGCGCGGCAGGGCGCGAAGCGCCGCATAGCGTTTGGTTGCGGACAGCGGCCATGGGGGAACGCCAAGCGGAGCGACCACCGTTACCCTGACGCCTTCCCGGCTCGCCAGCTCCCGCGCTTGCCGCTCCACGAAAACGCCGAAATTCGGGCGGCTCATGTCCGGAAACAGGGTGGAAAGCATCAGGACGTTCAGCGTCATGCCATCTTCCTACAGCGTCATGGTTTCTTCCGGGTTAAGGATGAAGCGCCCGTTTGGCTACAGCCGTCTCACCAGTTGAACCGCTACGGCGGCCCAGGGTGGGTCTGTGATCACCTGCTGTCGCGTGCCGATCCCGAGCGGAAGAACATGCAGGCGGTCGTCCTCCCGACCGATCAGCCGCCCGAACAGGAAGCGGCCTGCATGACGGGGCAGCAGCAGGTCGCGATTGATCACGCTCGCAAATTCATCCGGCGTGATGCGGCGGCACCAGATTTCGTCACCGCTGCGGTAATCGCCGATACTGCCGGACACTTGAACGCCCACCATCGCGTCGGCCGGTGCTGGCGGCGGCAGCGAAAGGGGGCGGGTCGGCGCGCGTGCGCCCTCCGGCCCCAGCAGCGCTGCGACAGGGACCACGCTTTGTCCTGGCAGCGCTACCAGTTCCGATGAGGAAACGCCGAGCGCCTTGGCGATACGGTTGAGCCAGTTGACCGAAACGGTTCGGGTGCCGGTTTCCAGGCGTCCGATGGTCTGTGCCGTTGTAGGTGGATCACACAGGGCGCCCACCTGCTCCAATGTAAGGCCCTTGGCTTTGCGTACCTCCCGGATGCGGGTGATCATATAGCTTCCTGATTTTACCTATTTGGTTTTTCTGCTTTCCTACAATCGGCGCGGCATGGCAAGGCCTTCTTTGGCGGATCAAGTTAAGGAGGTCGCAATGGCAGCGCAATTTGTCGAGCAGCTTGTGGAAGACCCGTTCGGGCGGATGCAGAAGGTGGCGGTCAATATCGGCGAATCGCCCCTGGCTTGGCTGCATGCTCGTGGTCATGTGTCGCAGCGCCATTATGTCGCGGGCGATTTGCTGAGGGCGGACTGGGAGAGGGCGGGCCTTGGCGCACGCGTCACGATGCGCTGGGACGCCGCGCCGTCACAAAAGGGAAGCGGGCTGAAGGCCGATCCGACACATGCCCAGCTTTCCGCGCGGGAGCGTTTGGACGGGGCGCTCCGCGCGGCAGGGCCGGGGCTGGCCGACATTTTGTGGCGGGTCGTCTGCGCGGGCGAAGGCTTGATCGCGGCGGAAAAGGCGCTGGGATGGCCGAGTCGTGCGGGCAAGCTGGTGCTGACCCTGGCGCTGGATCGCGTGGCGGGATGGTATCGGGTGAAATAGTGGCGTCGTCCACGCGGAAGCTGGGACGAGGGTCAGGAGGGTGGCTTCTCTACCCCACCATTCCCGCACCCAACAGCAACAGCAGCTTCACGTCGATCGCGAAGCCCGCCGCCCGCCAAGCGCCCACCTGCTGCGACAGCGAGGCCAGCGGCACGCGATGAACGCGGATGTCCTCGCCATCCACGCCGCCGCCTTCGCCGGTTTTTCGCAGATCATGGGCGCGGAAGAGGGAGAAGCTTTCCGACACCATGCCGGGTGAGCTGTGGAAATCGCCGAGCGATTCCATATGGCCGGCGCGATAGCCGGTTTCCTCTTCCAGTTCCCGGCTCGCCGCCAGCATGGCTTCCTCGCCCTCTTCATGGTCGCCGACAAGCCCTGCTGGGAGTTCGATGCAGCGGCGGCGCAGCGGCACGCGATATTGTTCGACCAGAAGGACATGGCGGCCATCCGCAGCATCTTCGATCGCCAGGATGACGGCAGCGTGGATGCCGCGCGATCGGCTGACATATTCCCAGCGGCCCCGCCGCTTCGCGGTAATGAAGCGGCCCTCCCACATGGTTTCTTCAGGAGAGTCGGCGTCATGGTCACTCATAGTTCGATCAGCCTGTCGGGCAGTTCATTGGGGTTGTCGCCCGTGGCGGGGAAATGCTGCGCCAGCACGGCACCAACCTGCCGAACCGCCTCGGCCATGCCGTCTGCTGCCCGACCCTCCCGAACGCCGTCGATCAGCGCTGCCATTGCCTCGCCCCAGACTTCGGGCGTCACCTTCTCGTTGATCGCGGCGTCGGCGACGATTTCGGCGCGATGCTCGTCGAGCGACAGATAGATGAGCACGCCGGTCAGGGCGCGGGTGCGGCCCTGCGCGACGGCGCGGAACAGGGTGATCGCCCGTCGCCTTACGCGGCGCGCTTTCGTTCCCTTGGGGGTCAGCGCCATGCGCAAGGGCATCCATGCCAGCGCATAGCGGACGATCAGAAATTTGAGGATCAACAGACCAAGAAGCAGCGTCAGCAGCTTCCAATCCTCAATCTCATGCTCCCAGCTTTGCAGCAGCCAGGCACAGAGCGCGCGGAAATAGTGGGGAAAGGCTGCTGCGGCGGAGAGCGCGAGGAAGACGACGCCGATCGCCCAATGCAGCCCCGCGTCATGATAGGGGTCGGATCGGTGGGCGACAATGGTGACGATCTCCCCACTCGTTTCCTTCTCCGCTTCCGCAACCGCTGCTGTGACCCGATCATGATCGGCCTGGTTGAAGTGCATGCGCATCACCAGCTTCCGGAGGCGCCGCCGCCCCCGCCGCTACCGCCGCCGCCGGAGAAGCCGCCGCCGCCCCAGCCTCCGCCGGACCCCCATCCCGAACCGCCGCTCCCGGGTCCCCAGATGATGACGGGTCCCGCGCCGCCACGATAACGTCGTCCGCCGCGCCGGCCGAAGATCATCGGCAGGATCACGAACAAGCCGATGAACAGCCAGAAGATCAGCATGACCGAACCGCCGTCATCGCTGGCAGCGCGCTGCTCCTCCTCTGCGGCAACGGCGCGCGCGCGCGCTTCGTCGGGCGGGAGGTTGAGCAGCGTGATGAGAGCATCCGATCCGGCATCGATGCCGCCCGCCATGTCGCCGGCCTTGAAGCGCGGCGTGATGCTGTTGCGGATGATCTGAGAGGAAAGGGCATCGGTCAGTATGCCCTCCAGGCCATAGCCTACCTCTATCCTGACCTTCCGCTCATTGGGCGCCACGATCAGGATCGCGCCGTCGTTGCGCTCCTTGCTGCCGATGCCCCAGGCGCGAAGAAGGCGGTAGCCATAATCGGATATGTCATAGCCCTGCAGGTCGGGCAGGGTCGCGACAACCAGCTGCCGCCCGCTCTGTGTTTCCAGCGCGGCGAGCTTGTCGCTCAGCGCCTGTTCCTGGGCCTGCGAGAGCAGGTTCGCGCCGTCCACCACCCGTCCGGTCAGCTTAGGGAATGTCTGGGCCTGCGCCACTGGAATGAAGACCAGCAGCGCAAGGATCAGGAGCAGGCGGCGGAGCATGGCGATCAGTTGCCGAAGTCGACCTTCGGCGCTTCCTCGGCGCCCGGTGTGGTTGCCTGGAATGGCGTCATCGGCTTGGCCCCGTGGATGATCTTGGCGCCGATCGCGTCGGGGAAGGTGCGGATGCGAGTATTATAAGCGCGCACCGCTTCATTATAGTCGCGGATGGAGACGGCGATGCGGTTCTCCGTCCCTTCCAGCTGCGATTGCAGGTCGAGGAAATTCTGGTTGGTCTTGAGGTCGGGATAAGCCTCGACCGAAGCGAGCAAGCGGCCGAGCCCCTGGCTTAATTGCGCCTGCGCCTGCTGGAACTGCTGCACCTTGGCAGGATCGGAAAGATCCTCCGCATTCACCTGCACCGATGTCGCCTTGGCACGGGCCTCCGTCACCCGGACGAGCGTGTCCTGCTCCTGCTTGCCCGCGGCTTTCACCGTCGCCACCAGATTGCCGATCAGGTTCGCGCGGCGCTGATACTGCGCCTGCACGTCGGCCCATTTGGCCTTGGCGACTTCCTCGGCGGCAGGAACGCTGTTTATGCCGCACGCGGAAAGGGCGAAGGCCCCCAGCAGCGGCAGCAGGAAAAGATGAAGACGGCGCAGGATCGTCATGGAGCATCCTTAAGCTTTGTTTCGCTGACGGAAATAGGTGGTTGTCGATGCGTTCGCAACGCCTCATGCTAAGATGATCGCAATCAGGGCAAGGGTTTCTCCATGGGGCTGATTTCCGAATTCAAGGCTTTCATCAACCGCGGCAACGTCATGGACCTCGCTGTCGGCGTCATCATCGGCGGCGCTTTCGCCACCATTACAAGGTCGCTGACCGACGACCTGATCATGCCGGTAGTCGGCTTCCTGTTCGGCGGCGCGGACTTCTCCGGCTACTTCATCCGGCTGGGCGACATACCCGCCGGCTTCAAGGGCAATCCGGAAAGCTATGTCGATCTGAAGGCCGCAGGCGTCGCGATGTTCGGCTGGGGCGAATTTCTGACCGTGCTGGTCAATTTCCTCATCCTCGCCTTCATCATTTTCCTGCTGGTAAGGGCGGTGAACAGGCTGATGCCAAAGCCGGAGGAAGCACCGGCCGCCACTCCGGAAGAGGTCATGCTGCTCCGGGAAATTCGCGATTCGCTCAAAAAATAATCATTTCTGCGACGAAAGGAGTCTGCGCCGGGAACCATCCTGCGTGCGACCAGTTGTTGGGCGTCAGGGTTCCGGGATTTCCGGCCCTTGCCGAACGACGTCAGCCCCAGGGGGGCGTAACAGGAGAACACGCCGTGAAAACCATCGTCTCTGTCCTTGGCCTTGCCAGCTTGATCGCGCTCGCAGCGTGCGATTCCAAGCAGGAGAACAAGGTTGAGAACGCGTATGAGAATCAGGCGGACGCCATCGACAATCAGGCCGATAACATGGAAGCCATGGCTGACAATCTGAGCGGCAACGCGGAAGCTGCTGCTGAAAACGCAGCCGACGCGCTGGAGAACAAGGCTGATGCGACCCGCGAGGCTGGTGAAAACGCTGCAGATGCCGCCGAGAAGAAGGCCGATCATTAAGGTCTGAAGCTCTGAGCTGTCAAAGGGCGTCGCGATCACGGTCGCGGCGCCCTTTTACTATGCATTTCCTGTCTTTAACGGCCCTTTAACCACGGCTGGCCCATGGTCCGTCCGCCGATCCACGGGGCCTGGGAATGGACGAACTACTTCAGGAATTTATATCCGAGACACAGGAAACGCTGGAGGCCCTGGCGGGGGAGGTCGTCGCGTGGGAGGCTGATCCGTCCGATCGTGACCGGCTGGACGCGATTTTCCGGTTTTTCCACACAGTCAAGGGCAGCTGCGGCTTCCTGAACCTCCCGCGCTTCGAGCGGCTGAGCCACGCTGCCGAGGATGTGCTGTCGGAGATCAGGGCAGGCACGCGCACCGCGGATCACGCGACGGTCAGCGCCGTACTGGCGATCATGGACCGGATCGCGGAGCTGGCCGAGGCGGTGGCGATCGGTGCCGCGCTGCCGCAGGAAAATGACGAATATCTGATCGGCGCCCTTATCGCCGATGCCGGTGCTCCGGCAGCGGAAAAAGCTGAGGAAGCAGCAGCCTCGGTTGCTGTCGCTCGCCCGTCGGGAACCCAGGCCGCACCGCGCACGATCCGCCTGCCTTTGGCCCTGATCGACCAGTTGATGAACGGCGTGTCGGACATGGTGCTGGCCCGCAACGAACTGTCGCGCAAGCTTCGGGAGCGGTCGGGCGACCCTGAACTGGAAAGTGCGTTCGAGCGGCTGTCCACCTGTGTTGCCGACATGCGGGACGCCATTTCCAAGACGCGGATGCAGCGCGTCGATCGGCTGTTCACCGCTATCCCGCGGATGGTGCGCGACCTTGGCCGCGACCTTGGCAAGCGCATCGATCTGCAGCTGGAGGGCGGCGACGTCGAGATGGACCGCGAGATGGTGGAGATGGTGGTCGATCCACTCACCCATATCGTGCGCAACAGTATCGACCATGGCATCGAGACGCCTGATAAACGCCGTGCGCTGGGCAAGCCGGAAGTGGGGCAGCTATGTTTGCAGGCGCGCCAGTCCGGCAACCAGATCGTTATCGAGGTCAGCGACGACGGAAAGGGCATCGATACTACACACCTGGTCGAGAAGGCGATCGACGCGGGGCGGCTCACGAAGGATGCCGTCATACGCATGAGCGAGGCGGAGAAGCTGGACCTGATCTTCCAGCCCGGCCTCACGACAGCAGACAAGGTGACGGCGATATCCGGACGCGGCGTCGGCATGGATGTGGTGCGCGCCAATGTCGAGCGGATCGGCGGCGCGATCACGCTGCAAAACCGACCGGGCCGCGGGCTGACCATCACGCTGCGCGTACCCCTGACGCTGACCATCATTCCGGGGCTGATCGTCCGGGCGGGCGGGCTGCACTTCGCCATCCCCCGCTCGGCGGTGGTCGAGATATTGCACGACAATAATGAAACGCTGCAGATTGCCGAAGTCGGCGGCGCGAAAATCGCCACGATCCGGTCGGTTCGCCACTCGATGATCGATCTGGAGCATGTACTGGGCATGGAGAAGCCTGAGCAGGCCGGGCCGCGCGCGATCATGGTAGTGCGCTCCGCCTCCGGCGTTCCCTTCGCCATGGGCGTCTCGGCGGTCGATAATCATGAGGAGCTGGTCATCCGGCCCGCTTCTCCGCTGATCATGGCGGCAGGGGTCTACGCCGGCATGACCTTGCCCGACAATGGCAAGCCGATGCTGCTGCTGGATGCAGGCGGCCTCGCGAGCGCGGCGGGGCTGCCCAACATCATCGATGATCCCGCGGCAAGGCGAAGCAGCGAGGACCAAGAGAGGGAGCAGGGTGTTGAGATGGTGTCGGCCCTGCGCTTTGAGGAACTGACAGGCGAACGCCGCCTGCTGAAACTGTCGCTGATCGAGCGGGTGGAGGATATCGACGCTCATCTGTTCGGGCGGTCTGGCGGTCATGCTTTTGTGCGGTTGGACGGAAGGCTGGTGCCGGTCGTGAACGGGCAGCATGATTTTGCCGCAGAAAAGGTGGCAGCACTGCGCCTGCGCGACGGCAGCCGCGAGGCCTGCTACCCCGTCGCGGCGGTGCTCGACATTGTGGACATGCCGGCCGTGCCTGACATGGTGGCGATGCATGGCATCTTGAGCGGCGTTGCCGTCGTCGAGGGGCAGCATCTGGAAGTGATCAATCCCTTCGCGCTCTTCGCGGCACTGCCGGATGGTCCATTAAGGGAGAAGGGGTCGGGCCGCTGCCTGCTGGCTGATGGAGACGATGGCTGGACCCGCGAGATTCTGGCCCCGCTGCTGCGGCAGGCGGGGCATGAAGTCGTGCTGGGTTTACCCATCGATGCACCAATCGAGCCTGACGATGTGCTGCTGTTCAGCAACGGCGACACTGCGCAGGCAGTCGATATGCTTGGTTGTCGCGTTGTCCAGTTGCGCGCAACGCCGCGCCCCACTGGGCCGCAAGACGAAAGCATCTACCGCTATGACCAGGACTCGTTGATGGCGGCCATTGCCGGCGTCCGGCGCTGAAGGAGAACGGGTCGATGAATCAGCTCTATCTGCTCGCGACGCTGGCGGGCACCCGCATCGCGGTCGAGACGGCAGAGGTCGAAGCGGTGGTGAAGCTCACCGACATCACGTCGGTTCCCCGCATGGGCGCGCATATCGCGGGGCTTTCGGCTCTCCGAAGCCGCGTGCTGACGATTATCGATGCTGCAGCCCTGATTCGCGGGAACGCCACTCCCACCGCTGACAAGCGTCTTGCCATCATCGCCGATATCAGCGGGCATAGCTATGGGCTGATGGTCGATGCCGTTCACGACATCTGCCAGCTGCCCGACGGCGAACTTCCCCTGCGTGGCCAGCTGGACAAGGCCTGGACCCCCTATGTGCGCGGATTGGTGGAGCATCAGGGGCAACCCTATCTGCTCGTGTCGCTGGCCGGGTTTATCGACAACACCGCCTTGCCGCAGGCCGCCTGAATATCTTTTTCCGCGCATTTACCAAATGCTCGGCTTTGCAACGTAAAGCTTGACGTGAACAGAAGCAAAAAAGGGACGCTTCATGAAAAACTGCCTGGTCGTTGATGATTCAAAAGTCATACGAAAAGTTGCCCGCCATATTCTGGAATCGCTTGACCTGTCGGTCAGCGAGGCGGTGGATGGCCGTGACGCGCTTACCCAGTGCGAGGAATCGACCCCGGACGTAGTTTTGCTTGACTGGAACATGCCGGTCATGAGCGGCATGGAGTTTCTGCAGGCGTTGTCGGGCGCCAAGCTGACTGCCCGGCCCAAGATCATCTTCTGCACGACCGAAAACGGGATCAGCCATATTCGTGCGGCGGTTGAGGCGGGCGCTGACGAATATGTGATGAAGCCGTTCGACCGCGAAACGCTGGAGAGCAAGCTGACGATCGTCGGCGTGATCTGACCCGCGCGGACCTGGCCCCGCCATCCTTCCACCCACCTTCCGTTCGGAAAGTCCTGTTCCCATGAGCGTCGTTCTGCCGAGCATCGCCAGCAGCAAAGAGGAAGCCGCCCCGGTGCGGACGCTGGTTGTCGACGACTCGGTGGTCGTGCGAACGGTGATCGAGCGTATCTTGAACACGGACCCCGGCTTTACCGTTACACACAAGACGAACAGCGCGGAGCATGCCCTCAACTATCTCTCCGCGCATGAGGTGGACCTTGTGCTGCTCGATATCGAACTGCCGGGGCAGAGCGGTATTGCAGCGCTGCCGGCGATCCTGCGCGCGAACCCCCGCACCAAGGTGGTGATCCTGTCCGGCAATTGCCGCGCTGGAAGCGCACCGGCAATCGAAGCTTTGGCGCTGGGGGCCAGCGACATTTTCGCCAAGCCCGGCAGCGGCAGCTTCGGCGAACAATTCCCGCATACCCTGATCGAGCGGCTCTCACGCCTGTTCACCAGCGGCCAAGCGGTGGCCAACCCGCCGCCGCTGCGGGTGGAGGCCGAACCCGCAGCCGAGCCGCTGGCCTGTCTTGGCATCGGCGCGTCCACGGGCGGCATCCATGCGTTGGGCCAGCTTTTCGCGGGCATGCGGGAGCCACTGGGCGTACCGATCCTGTTGACGCAGCATCTTCCGGCCAGCTTCACCCAATATTTCGCGGAGCAACTGACCCGCATGACGTCGCTGCGTGTCAAGGTGGCCGAGCATGGCGAGAGAGTTGTTCCCGACACCGTCTATGTCGCGCCCGGCAACGCCAATCTTCAGGTGAGGGCCGGGCTGCACGGTCGTGTGAACATCGTGCTCGATCCCGCTCGAACACCGGCGGGTAACCTGCCGGGCGTCGATCCGATGTTTTCCAGCATGGCGCAGGCCTATGGCGCGGGCGCGGCAGGGATCGTCCTGACCGGCATGGGCCGCGACGGCACTGTCGGTGCACGCGATGTTGTCGCGGCGCATGGCTGGATCGTGGCGCAGGATGAAGCCAGCAGCGTCGTCTGGGGAATGCCCGGATCGGTCGCAGGCGAAGGCTTGAGCTGTGCCTTGCTGGAACCCTATGCGATCATGGATTTCGTGGCGCACCGAGGAAAGATCAAAGGCTGATGGAACTGACACCCCCGCCCGGACCCGCTTCGCGAGGTGCGGCCCGCATCCTGTCGGGCCTGCTGGAAGCGCGAACGGGGCAGATCCTGTCGGAGAGCCGGGCGTGGCGGATGGAAACGGCGCTGAAGCCGGTCCTGCGCGCGCATGGGCTGGCGGACATGGATGCGCTCGCTACTCGGCTGGTGGGGTACAAGGACAGCCACCTTGAAAATGAGGTCGTGAATGCGCTGCTGAACAATGAAAGCAGCTTCTTCCGCGACCTTCAGATTTTCGACATGATCAGCCGCCACATCCTGCCGCGCGTGCAGGAAGAGCGCTCGAATCGCGTCCTGCGCGTCTGGAGCGCCGGCTGCTCGACGGGGCAGGAAGTCTATTCGCTCGCGATTCAGTTCAGCAATGATGTTGCGCGGTGGCGTGGCTGGCGGATCGAGATACTGGCGACAGACATTTCCTCCGCCGCGATCGAGCAGGCGAAGTCGGGAATTTTTTCGCAGATGGATGTCCAGAGGGGGCTGGCCGTCGGCGATCTCATCAAATGGTTCGAGCCTTCGGGCGATGATTGGCGCGCCAATTCCCGTCTGCGCCAGATGATCGACTTTCGGACCGACAATCTGTTCGATGCGCGAGCACCCATCGGCGAATATGACCTGCTGCTCTGCCGCAACGTGCTGCTCTATTTCACCCCGGAACGGCGCCAGACGGTGCTTCGCCTGCTGGCGCGGCACAGCCATCCGCGTTCCGTCCTGCTGCTAGGGGCGGGGGAGACGGTGATCGGGCATAGCGAAGATTTCATCCCGCACCCCGACTTTCGCGGCGGATATGGACGGCGGATCGCCACGGCCGGGAGCGAACCGCTGCGCAAGGTAGTCTGATCGCCACTTCCGTCAGCGCCGTCTTTCTACGCCGCGCTTGATTGGCGCGAGGCTGTCGGCCATTGTCGGGCAAGCGCAGCCCCGCTGCGCTTTGACGATCGACGAATGCGAGTGCTGGCCTTATCGCGATGACCGATTTTCCGATGATCGAAACCCCATCGCCCAATTTCGATGAGCGCGGCCTGCCGATCTCCATGCTGGTGCTGCACTATACCGGCATGCCGGACGCGGCGAGCGCGATCAATTGGATGGCGAGCCCGGAATCGAAGGTTTCCGCTCATTATGTCGTGACCGAGGATGGGCAGGTGGTCCGCATGGTCGATGAGAGCAAGCGTGCCTGGCATGCGGGCCGTTCCCACTGGCGGGGCATTGATGACATCAATTCGGCGAGCATCGGCATAGAGATAGTCAATCCCGGTCACGAATGGGGCTATCGGCCTTTCCCCGATGCGCAAATGGGATCGCTTATCCCGCTAATCCACGACATCACCCGGCGGCACAAGATCACGCGGGGCAACATCGTCGGGCACAGCGATGTGGCCCCGGCGCGCAAGCAGGACCCGGGCGAACTTTTCCCCTGGGGGCAGCTTGCCCGGCTCAGGCTGGCGTTGCCGCGCCCGACCAAGAATCTGATGGACCCCTTGTGGAGCGATGGCGGCTTCATGCTCGCGCTGGAACGGTTCGGTTACGACATTGCCGACCCGCAGGCGGCGGTGGTCGCCTTCCAGCGCCGGTTCCGCCCCGAACTGATCGACGGCATCATCGATGGCGAGTGCCGCGCAATCCTGCTCGCGCTGTTGCTTCCCCGTCCGCAGGGGGATGACTGACGCCGATCGTCCGTGTATAGGCGCTCGTGCCAGAGGGCCGGGCGGCCGCGGCGTGGCGGGTAACTTCCACGGCGAGGAAAGTCCGGGCTCCACGAAATGACGGTGCCGGCTAACGGCCGGCTGGAGTGATCCAAGGGACAGTGCAACAGAAAGCAGGTCGCGTTTTGTCTTAGGACATTGGGGTTTCGACCACGCGAAATTGAAAGGGTGCGGTAAGAGCGCACCGCGTCTCCGGCAACGGAAGGCGGCACGGTAAACCCCACCGGGAGCAAGACCGAATAGGGGCGGCGCGCAGACTGTTCGAGAGAATTTGGCTGCTAGGTCTGTTTCGACTGAGATCGCCCGGGTTGGTTGCTTGAGGGACGGAGCAATCCGTCCCCTAGAGGAATGGTCGCCACTCCTTCGGGAGGACAGAACCCGGCTTACAGGCCCTCTGGCACAGGATCGCGATCCTGAACCGCGTAAATTCCTCAACCGCCGGGGTGGCGTTCCGCCTGCGGCCTGCCTAATTTGGAACCATGGCAAGAAACAGCCGATCCAATGACTGGGGCTTTCCCCGCTGGCGCAGCTATGGCGCATCGCGTGAGGCGCAGCAGGTGCGTCTGTGCGATCGGCACGGTTGCGACCGGCCGGGCGACTGCCCCGCGCCCAAGTCACCCAACAGCCGCGAGCGCTGGTATTTCTGCACCGACCATGCGGCGGAGTATAACCGGAACTGGGACTATTTTCAGGGCCTCGACCGCGAGGAACGGGAGCAGCGCGAACATGCCGAGCGGCGCGATGCCGGGGGCTATCAGCACAGCGCCTATCATGGCTGGGGAGGCCCGGGCGACGGCAGCCGGTCGCGGGACGAGCTTCACGCCTTGAAAGCGCTCGAGCTGGAGGACGATGCCGATTTCGACGCGGTGAAGAAAAGCTGGCGGCGGCTCGCCAAGGAAAACCACCCCGATGTCAAACCGGGGGACGCGCAGGCCGCGGTCCGCTTTCAGACGATCCAGGCCGCCTATGAGGTGCTGCGCGCGGCCGAGGAACGGCGCACGTGGAAGCCGCGGGAGCAGGCGGATTGAAGCAGTTCGTCAGGTCGAACTGGGACCATGCGGTGCTCATCTGCCGCAAATGTTCGAAGAAGCTCGACGGCGGCTTTGGTCCTGATGGTGAGGAGCGGCTCGCCAAGGCGCTGCGCCGCCACCTGTCGCTCAAGAAGGGGCGCAAGGCCGCCGCAGGTATCCTTGAGGTGAATTGCCTAGGCGTCTGTCCCAAGGGCGCGGTGACGGTGGTGAACGGCGCGCGGTCACGCGACTGGCTGCTGGTGCGGCCGGGCGCCGATCTGGACGAACTGGCGCAAGCGCTCGATTTGGCGCCGCCGCTCAGCCCGCCCGCTTGAGCAGCGGGTTCAGCCCCGCCTCCTGGAGCAGCGGCATCAGCAATCGCTCCTCTTTTTCCACGCGTGCAAGGATGGCGCTCAGCATGTTGCGTGTCTCGCGGCAAAAGGCAGGCCAGTTCTCGGCGATCCGCTCGTCGCTCCAATGGGCGAGATAAGCGGAGAAACGGTCGGCGAGGGGCGCCATCTCGATCTGCAAGCGCGCCGCCATCGTGCGCAGCGCCTCATGGCTTTGCCGCTGGATATTGGGGTAGAAAAGCCGGTCCTCGACAGCCAGATGAGCCATCAACTCGCGGGCGAATTGCCAGCGTAGCGTACCCAGCCGCTGTGGACTGCCCTCGTCGGCAACCGCCTGCTGGAATCGGCGGGCAAGAGCCTCGATCGTGTCATGTTGCTGCCGCAACTCGTCGAGATTCATGTAGATCGTTTCCCTGCCGTCCCGTCGAACCACAGTGGGGCAAGGACGTTAAGAAACGGTGTGTCGCCTCCGCCGCCTGTCCCCGGCGGCGGAGGCGCCATGATCAGCCCGGCTGGTCGGCGCGGCTGGCACCCTGACCGTCGAGATTCTGGGCGACGAAGTCCCAGTTGATCGCTTCCTTCAGCAGCTTTTCAGCATAGTTGGGGCGCAGGTTGCGATAATCGATATAATAGGCATGTTCCCACACATCGAGGATCAGCAGCGGCGCATGGTCATGCGCGACCGGCGTGTCGGCGTCATGATAGCTGGTCACTTCCAGCTTGCCGTCCTTCAGGATCAGCGCGGCCCAGCCGCTGGCGAAATGGCCGACGGCCTCCGCCTTCAGCTTGTCGAGCAGCGCATCGACCGAGCCGAAGCCTTCGTTGATGAGGTCGAGCAGCTGGCCCGAGGGGGCCTTCTTTTCCGGCGAGAGCGAGTGCCAGTAGAAGGTGTGGTTCCAGATCTGACCGACCTGGTTGAACAGCGCGCCCTTGCTGGACTTGATCAGCTCGACCAGCGACTTGCCCTGCAGGGCAGGATCGGCGGCGACCAGCTCATTCGCCTTCACGACATAGGCATTGTGATGCTTGCCATGGTGATAGTCGAATGTCTCGGCGGAAAGAATGTCGCCAAATGCATCCTTGGCATAAGGCAGATCGGGCAGAATGAATGCCATGTCGGAACTCCTCGGGTTCGTGATGGATGGCCGCATAACGACGCTGCGGCCGGAAGGCTCCTTGGCCCTAGCAGCCTTGGCCTATCGCAGAAAACATCATATTTCTGTCAGAAGGGCTGAAAATATCCATGTGACAGATACGTAACGATGGCCTAGGCTCCCCGGTTCGCCGTCGGATCAGCCTTGGGGCGGAGTGGTTTCGCCGATTTCGTCGCTGTCGAGCTTTTCGCCCAGCGTCAAACCATGGCGCATCAGCATGGGGATGTTGCCGGCCGCGAAGATGATCGACACGATCGTGATGCCCCACACCTTGACCGCGAGCCAGCTGTCGAAGCTCATGGTCCGCCGCATCACTTCGTTGGCGAGCGCCATGGCAACGAAGAAGAAGGCCCAGTTGCGCGACAGCTTGCGCCAGCCTTCCTCCGTTAGCCCGTCATAGGCGGCCTGGAGCAGATATTTGAGCAGCGCCTTGCCGCGCGCCAGCCCGCCGAAGAGCATCAGAGCGAAGAAGGCGTAGATGATGGTCGGCTTCACCTGGATGAAGCTCTGGTCGCGGAAATAGATGGTGAGGCCGCCGAAGAACAGGATGAGCAGCGCCGATAACCAAAGCATCGGCGACACGCGGCCGAGCTTCACCTTGGAGACGATGACGGCGATCACGATCGAGGCCATGAAGGCGCCGGTCCCCAACGTCATGGCAGTGATCGGATTGGCCGGACCCCACAACCAACCCGCGCCCTTGTAGGTCAGGAAGAAGATGAGGAGCGGCCCGAAATCGAGCGCCAGGCTGAGATTGCCGCCATGGGTAGGTTTTGCGTCAGCCATATATTATCCTTCGTCATTCCCGCGAAGGCGGGCATCCATCTCCGGCCATATTCCCAATCGCGAGGTTGGGAGATGGATCCCCGCCTCCGCGGGGAGGACGAGATGGGTTTGGAGAAGGTGGGGGAAATCACCGCGCATAAGCCGTTCCCGCAATGGCGCGAGCCATGTCACCCGGATCGAAGGGACGCAGGTCCTCGATCTTCTCACCGACGCCGATGGCGTGGATCGGCAGCCGGAATTTCTCCGCGGCCGCGACCAGCACGCCGCCGCGCGCCGTGCCGTCGAGCTTCGTCATGACAAGGCCGGTCACCTGTGCGGTTTCCTTGAACACCTCGATCTGGTTCAATGCATTCTGCCCCGTCGTGGCGTCCAGAACCAGCACGACGTCGTGCGGTGCGGCCGGGTTGAGGCGGCCCAGCACGCGGCGCACCTTGGCCAGTTCATCCATCAGCTCGGTCTTGTTCTGAAGCCGCCCGGCCGTATCGACGATCAGCACGTCGATGCCGGTGGCGGTGGCCTGCTTTACCGCATCGAAGACGATCCCAGCCGCGTCGCCGCCTTCCTTGCCTGCGACGATCGGAATGCCGAGGCGCTCCGCCCAGACCTTGAGCTGGCCGATGGCAGCGGCTCGGAACGTATCGCCCGCCGCCAGCATCACCCCATAATCCTGCTCCAGGAAATTATTGGCGAGCTTGGCAATCGTGGTGGTCTTGCCCGATCCGTTGACGCCGATGACCAGGATTACCTGCGGGCGTGGAAAAGCCTCGATCTCCAGCGGACGGGCGACGGGAGCGAGGGTCTTCTCGATTTCCTCGGCGATGATCTCGCGCAGATATTCTTCGGTCAGTTCGCGATTGTAGCGGCCCTCCGACAGGCGGTCGCGCACGCGGGCGGCCATGGCCGGGCCAAGGTCGCTGACGATCAGCGCCTCCTCGATCTCGTCCAGGGTCTGCTCATCGAGCGCGGCCTTGGTGAAGAGGCCGGTGAGATTCTCGCCCAGCTTGTCGGAAGTACGCTTGAGGCCGCCGAAGAGGCGATCGCGCCAGGATGTTTCAGCCATTAGTCGACACCGTCATTCCCGCGAAGGCGGGAGTCCATACTCCCCCCATATCCACATATGCTCGCGCTCGAGATGGATCCCCGCCTCCGCGGGGATGACAAGGTAGATAGATTTCCCAATCACGCCGCCTCTTGCGCGATAAGCGAGCCATTCTCAAGGCCCGTGATGGTCGCGCGGACGATCGAGGATGGCGTTTGCGGCGCCGCGAACCGGACCGGGGCGAAATTTTCCGCGTGGCCGGAGGTGCCGTTGCGCTCGACCAGCACCGACTGGCCGGAGCCGATCAGGCCGCGGAGCCAGTATCGCCGCTGCACCTCGCACGCTTCGCGAAGGCGGGCGGCGCGTGCCTTGATCGTGGAGCGGTCGACCTGCGGCATGCGGGCGGCGGGCGTTCCGATACGGGGCGAATAGGGGAAGATGTGGCCGTGGACGATCGCGCACTCGTCTACCAGCTTCAGGCTGTTGGCGAACATCGCCTCATCCTCGGTCGGAAAACCGGCGATGATGTCTGCACCGATGCTGATATCTGGGCGGGCGGTCTTCAGCCGTTCAACGGTGTGGATCGCTTCGGCGCGGCTGTGGCGGCGCTTCATGCGCTTGAGGATCATGTCGTCGCCCGCCTGCAGCGAGAGGTGCAGATGTGGCATCATGCGCGGTTCATGGGCAAGCAGATCGAACAGGCGGTCGTCGATCTCCACGCTGTCGAGCGAGGAAAGGCGCAGGCGAGTGAGATTGGGCACGCCGTTCAGGATGCGCTCGATCAGCAGGCCGAGCGACGGCGCGCCGGGCAGGTCGGGGCCATAGCTGGTGACGTCCACGCCGGTCAGCACGATCTCCCGGTAACCGGCATCCACCAGTTCGCGCGCTTTGTCGATGACGGCGCCGGCCGGAACTGAGCGGCTGTTTCCTCGCCCGTAGGGGATGATGCAGAAGGTGCAGCGATGGTCGCAGCCATTCTGCACCTCCAGGAAGGCGCGGGCATGTTCGGCAAAGGCGCTCGCCATGTGCGGCGCGCTTTCGCGGACGGCCATGATGTCGGAGACTTGGACTGCCGCAGAGTGCCCTTCGCTTCGAGCAAAGTCGCGAAGTGGCCGTGCGTCCGTGTCTCGACTTTGCTCGACACGAACGGCGGTGGAGTAAGATGCCGCCTCCATCTTCTCCCGATTGCCGATCACCGCATCGACTTCTGTCATGCGGGCGAACGTCTCAGGCTGCGTCTGGGCGGCGCAGCCGGTCACCATGATGCGTGCGTCCGGCCGTTCGCGCCGTGCCCGGCGAATGGCTTGTCGCGTCTGACGCACGGCTTCTGCCGTGACCGCGCAGCTGTTGACGACGATCAGGTCATCCTGTCCGCCCGCAATTTCGCGGATTGCCTCGCTCTCCGCGATGTTGAGCCGGCAGCCCATGGTGATGATCTGCGGCCCGCCCATTTCAGAAGCGCGTCCAGTCAGCCTCGCCGTCGAAGACATGGGCGGCCGGCCCGGTCATCAGAATGCGGCCACCCGGCTGCCAGTCGATCATGAGGTCGCCGCCGGGCAGGGTGACGCGAACCGCGCCGCTCGCCAGCTTGCGCCGCACAGCCGCGACCGCCGTCGCGCAGGCGCCGGTGCCGCAGGCGCGCGTCAGGCCTGCGCCGCGTTCCCAGACGATCAGGCGGATGTGATTGTCGCCCACGGCCTGCGCGAAGTTCACGTTCACCCGCTCGGGGAAGAGCGCATCCGTCTCGATCAGCGGCCCCAAATGGCCGAAGTTCACACCGTCCAGATCGTCCACGAAGAAAATGACGTGCGGGTTGCCGACATTGACCGCTGCGGGTGCGGGAAGGTCTTCCCAGCTGACCGGCAGGGTGAGCGTGTCCATGGCGTAGGCGAGGGGAATCGCATTCCACTCCAGCCGCGGTTCGCCCATATCGACGCTCGAGCCGCCATCGACGCTCCTGGCGTCCAGCAGCCCCGCCTTCGTCTCGATCAGCACGTCGCGGCCGACGAACAGCGGCACGCAGCGGGTGGCGTTGCCGCAGGCCTCGACCTCGCTGCCGTCGCTGTTGAAGATGCGCATCGACACGTCGGCCCTGTCGGAGGCGCCGATCAGGATCAGCTGGTCGCAGCCGATGCCGGCGTGCCGGTCGGCTATGGCTTGCGCGCGCGCCGGGGGCATGTCGAGGCCCTGCTCGCGCGCGTCGATCACGACAAAGTCGTTGCCCAGTCCATGCATTTTCGAAAAACGGCCCATAGCGCCGCGCATGTAAGGGGTGCGCGCGCAAAAGACCAGCCCGGCTGCTTGCGCATATGGGCCCGTTGCGCTAAGGGCGCCCCAGCAATCGGGCGGCTAGCTGTCCGATACCCTGACAGATCCATGGCACTCAAGAGGAGTACCGGATGGACGCTGGCCGGCGAGTTTTCGCCCGCCGGCGATTTTGTCGTTTGGCAGGGTGGCGCAGTTTTCCGGGCTTTTTGGCCCATATGAGGTGATGATGTTCGATTCGCTCAGCGATCGTCTTGGTGGGGTATTCGACAAGCTGCGTGGGCGCGGTGCGCTTACGGAGGACGATGTCCGCGCCGCGATGCGCGAGGTGCGAATCGCGCTGCTGGAAGCCGACGTCGCGCTTCCGGTCGTTCGTGAGTTCGTCGAGAAGGCAACGGAGCGGGCTGTCGGCAGCGACGTGCTGCGCTCCGTCACGCCGGGGCAGATGGTCGTCAAGATCGTCTCCGACACGCTGACAGAGACGCTCGGCGCCGAGACGTCCGACCTGCTGATCGATGTCACGCCGCCCGCCGTCATCATGATGGTCGGCCTGCAGGGCTCGGGCAAGACCACCTCCACGGCGAAGATCGCCAAGCGCCTGAAGGAAAAAGAGCGCAAGAAGGTGCTGATGGCGTCGCTCGACGTCCAGCGCCCGGCTGCACAGGAACAGCTGGCAGTGCTGGGCACCCAGACCGACGTCGCGACCCTGCCGATCGTACCGGGCCAGCAGCCCGTAGATATCGCCAAGCGCGCTCTCCAGTCCGCGAAGCTTCAGGGCTTCGACGTGGTGATGCTCGACACGGCGGGTCGTCTCCACGTCGACCAGGCTCTGATGGACGAGATGAAGGCGGTGGCCGAAGTCTCCAACCCGGCGGAAATCCTGCTGGTGGTCGACTCGCTGACCGGCCAGGACGCGGTCAATGTCGCGACCAGTTTTACCCAGCAGGTTCCGCTGACCGGCGTGGTGCTGACCCGCATGGACGGCGATGCGCGCGGTGGTGCGGCGCTGTCGATGCGCGCGGTCACGGGCCGTCCGATCAAGTTTGCGGGCACGGGCGAAAAGCTTGACGCGATCGAGCCCTTCCATCCTGCGCGCGTGGCGCAGCGCATCCTTGGCATGGGGGACGTCGTGTCGCTGGTCGAGCGCGCGGCCGAGACGATCGACGCCGAGGAAGCGGACAAGCTTGCCAAGAAGATGGCGAAAGGTCAGTTCGACATGAACGACCTGCGCGCCCAGCTCAATCAGATGCGCCGCATGGGCGGCCTTGGCGCGCTGGCCGGAATGCTGCCGGGCCTCAAAAAGGCGCAGGCGGCGATGGCGGCGAGCGGCGCCAGCGACAAGACGCTGATCCATCTGGACGCGATGATCGGGTCGATGACGCCGAAGGAGCGGGAGAAGCCGGCGCTCATCAACGCCAAGCGCAAGATCCGCATCGCCAAGGGTTCCGGCCGCACCGTGCAGGAAGTCAACAAGCTCCTGAAAATGCATCAGGAGATGGAAAGCGCAATGAAGAAGATCCGCAAGATGGGCGGCCTGAAAGGCCTGGCCAAGATGTTCACCGGCGGCGGCATGGACAAGCTGATGGGTGGCGCGGGCGGCGCCCCCGACCTTGGCGGGCTCGGTGGCCTCGGCGGGCTTGGCGGCGGCGGCAATATGCCGAACCTGCCGCCCGGCTTTCAGAATTTCATGAAGAAATAAATAGTTTCAAGCATTTAGATTAGAGTAGAAAGGTCAAAAATAGTCATGGCAACGTCCATTCGTCTTTCGCGCGGTGGTTCCAAGAAGCGTCCTTATTATCGCATCGTCGTGGCCGACAGCCGCGCGCCGCGTGACGGCAAGTTCATCGAGCGCATCGGCAGCTACAACCCCGTCCTGCCCAAGGGTGACGAGAAGCGCGTCGTTCTGGACGTTGAGCGCGCGAAGCACTGGGTTGCCGCTGGCGCGCAGCCGACCGACCGCGTTGCCCGCTTCCTCGACGCCGCCGGCGTGAAGGAGCGCGCCGCCCGCAACAACCCGAACAAGGCCGAGCCGGGTCAGAAGGCCAAGGATCGCGCCGAAGATCGCGCGGCCAAGGCTGCCGAAGCCGCTGAAGCTGCCGAAGCCGCCAAGGCTGCCGCCGCTGAAGCCGCTGCTGCTCCGGCCGCTGAAGAAGCACCGGCCGAAGAAGCTGCTGCCGAGGGCTGATCGTCGCAGATCGGGCGAGGGCAAGGCCTGTCCGCGCCCATCTGACCAAGGAAGCGGGCCTCCAGCGCCCGCTTCTGCTGTTTCTGTCGTATGAGGATCGCATGACTACCGACCGCCCTGTGACCCTGGCCGTCATCATCGGCGCACATGGCGTATCGGGCGAGGTGCGCCTCAAGATATTCGGCGAGGGCGCGGAAGCGCTCAAGGGCTATCAGAGTTTCGACGCTGGCTTGGGTAAGCTCACGTTGAAGTCGATCCGGCCGGGACCGAACGGTGCTGTCGCCCGCTTTGCCGAAGTCGGCGACCGCTCCGCAGCCGAGGCGCTGCGGGGTACCGAACTCACGGTTCCACGCTCGGCGCTGCCGCCGTTGGGGGAGGGCGAATATTATCATGCCGACCTGATCGGCCTGGCCTGCTTTTCCGACGAAGGAGAGGGATTGGGCACGATCGTTGCGGTCGAGAATTTTGGCGCCGGCGATATTGTCGAGGTGGAGCGGCCGACCGGCAAGCGCTTCATGGCGCCTATGCATGCGGTGACGATCGCCGAGGATCGCGCTGTCGTTGAAGCCCCCTTTGCGGTCTGATCGGGTGGAGTCGACTTCCTCCTCGAACGTCATGCTGAAACAAGTTCAGCATGACGTCCTTTGGCCAGTGTCTTTCCGGGCCCGCGAGGCATGACCTTCGCCGCGCAAATCCTGACTCTTTATCCGGAGATGTTTCCCGGCCCGCTGGGCGTGTCGCTCGCCGGCCGCGCGTTGGCGGAGGGGAAGTGGACGTGCGATCCTATCCATATCCGCGACTTCGCGACCGACAAGCACCGGACCGTGGATGACACGCCCGCGGGCGGCGGCGCGGGCATGGTGCTGCGTGCGGATATTCTCGGGCTCGCGATCGATCATGCGGTGGAGAAGGCGCCCGACCTGCCGGTCATCGCCATGACCCCGCGAGGCAAGCCGATCACGCAGACCCGCGTCCGCCAACTCGCCGCCGGCCCCGGCGCCACCATTCTCTGCGGCCGCTTCGAAGGGTTTGACGAACGAATTTTCGAGGCTCGTGCCGTCGAGCAGATCAGCATGGGCGACATCATCCTCTCTGGCGGAGAGATGGGCGCGTTGCTGCTGCTGGATGCTTGCATTCGCCTGCTGCCCGGGGTAATGGGCGCCGCTTCCAGTGGGGATGAAGAGAGCTTCGAAAGCGGCCTTCTCGAATATCCGCACTATACCCGACCCGCTCTGTGGGAAGGGCGCACGATCCCTGAAGTGTTGCGATCGGGGGATCATGCGAAGATCGCCGCCTGGCGGAAACAAAGGGCGGAAGAAGATACTCGGCTAAGGCGGCCGGACCTTTGGGAACGCCATATCGGCGTTCGGGACCAGTCGCCCTCTGGTGCGCAACGCGAAAAGACAGGACCTAAGTCATGAACTTGATCCAGCAGATCGAGGCCGAGAACATCGCGGCCCTCGCCAAGGATATTCCGGAATTCCGCCCCGGTGACACGCTGCGCGTCGGCGTGAAGGTCATCGAAGGCGACCGCAGCCGCGTCCAGAATTATGAAGGCGTCTGCATTGCCCGCTCGAACAAGGGCATGGGCAGCAACTTCACCGTGCGCAAGATTTCGTTCGGTGAAGGCGTGGAGCGCGTGTTCCCGCTCTATTCGCCGAACATCGATTCGATCACCGTGGTCCGCCGCGGCGTCGTGCGTCGTGCGAAGCTCTATTATCTGCGCGGCCGCACCGGCAAGCGCGCTCGCATCGCCGAGCGCCGGGACGTGCGCAGCGAGGATTGATTTCCTCGCCCCGTCGCTGACGAAATGCAGACAGGCGGCGATCTTCGGA
>NZ_ASTG01000001.1 GCF_000412635.1 Sphingobium bisphenolivorans | reverse complement strand
CTTCGGATCGCCGCCTGTTTCTGTTTCAGGGCTACTGGGAACCAGGATCAGCCATCAATCAGTTGCCGCCGCGGCCCCTTCGACAAGCTCAGGATGGGCTTGATCCGGGGTCCCGCTTCTTCATCGCCGCAGCTGTGTTCAGAGAACAGCGGGTCCCCGGCTCAAGGCCGGGGTGACGACCGTCGGAATGGCGGGAAACCACACGAAGCTGTCGAGCAGGTCAGCGCGGCGCTCTGCTCGTAAACCACAGCCCGCCGAGGCTGATCGCCGCCGCCGCCGACATGTAGAGGCCCACCAGTTCCACGCCCCGCGCCTGGATCAGCCATGTCGCGACGATCGGCGCCAGCGCGCCGCCGAGGATGCCTCCGAGGTTGAAGGAGAAGGAGGCACCGGTATAGCGCAGCTGCACCGGGAACAGATGCGGCAGATAGGCGCCGAGCGGGCCGTAGACGAAGCCCATCAGGAACAGCGCCAGGCTGAGGATCAGGAAGATCGGCAGCAACTGGCCCGTGCCGATTGCCGGGCCGAAAATCACCCCCATGACCACCGTGCCGACGCAGCCGATCGCCAGCACCCGCGTCGGGCTGGTCTTGTCCGACCACCAGCCGGCGACGAGGATGCTGAGCGCCATGAACAGGATCGCGCCGAGTTGGATCGCGAGGAAGGTTTCGCGGTCGATCTTGAGCGTCGTCGTGCCGTAGCCGAGTGCAAAGGCGGTCGCGATATAGTAGACGGCGAAGCAGGCCGCGCAGGCGAAGGTGCCGGCGATCGCGGCGCCGAGATGACTTTGGAACAAGGTCGCGAGCGGCACGGCAGGCGGTGGCGCCTCGGCCTTCGCAGCGGCGAATTCCGGCGTCTCCGTGAGCTTCAATCTGATCCACAGGCCCAGGATGACCAGCACCGCGCTGCCGAGGAAGGGCAGGCGCCAGCCCCAGGCGAAGAAGTCGGCATCGGTCAGGAACATGCCGAGCAACAGGAACAGCCCGTTGGCGGCGAGGAAGCCGACCGGTGCGCCAAGTTGCGGGAACATGCCGAAGCGCGCGCGCCATCCGGGAGGGGCGTTCTCTACTGCCAGCAGCGCCGCGCCGCCCCACTCGCCGCCGAGGCCGAAGCCCTGACCGAAGCGCAAGATGCACAGGATCAGCGGTGCCCACCAACCGATCATCAGATAGGTCGGCAGGAAGCCAATGGCCAGCGTCGATCCACCCATCAGCATCAGCGAGGTGACCAGTGTCGCCTTGCGCCCGATCCGGTCGCCATAATGACCGAACACCGCCGCGCCGAGCGGCCGGGCGAAGAAGGCGAGCGCAAGGCTGCCATAGGAGGCCATCAACTGCGCCGAGGGGGAGGAGGCGGGGAAGAAGAGCGAGGGGAAGATCAGGCTCGCGGCCGTTGCATAGATGTAGAAGTCGTAAAATTCGACCGCGGTGCCGATCAGGCTTGCCGCCAGCACGCGTTTGTGGCGCAGCATCGCGCCCGTCCCGCTCATCTCCATCGCCTGCACGCCCCCTCGCGCCATCGTCTCACGTCTTTCGTTTCTGGTTCAGCAACTCATATGCCATCACGGCGCAAGCAACGGCAGCGTTCAGGCTGTCCGCCTTCCCCAGCATCGGCATCTTCACCAGCAGGTCGCACTCCGCCTCATAGGCTTCGGGCAGCCCCTGCGCCTCATTGCCGACCAGCAGGAAGCTGGGGCTTTGATAGCGGGGCTGCTGATAATCCTGGGTGGCCTTAAGGCTGGTGCCGATCAGTTCGCCCGGCCCCTGACGCAGCCAGTGCATGAACTCGCCCCAGCGCGCCTGGGTGATGGATTGGGTGAAGAGCGCGCCCATGCTGGCGCGCACGGATTCGACGGAGAAGGGGTCGACGCAATCATCGATCAGGATGATGCCGCCCGCTCCGACTGCGTCGCCCGTGCGAAGGATGGTGCCAAGGTTGCCGGGATCGCGCAGCGATTGGGCAACGATCCAGATATCGGCCCTGGCTCGGTCGAGCTTCGCCAGCGGCGTCAGCCGATCGCGGTAAACGCCGACCACCGCCTGCGCATTATCCTTGCCGCTGATCTTGGAAAGAATGTCAGGCGTGGTTTCGATAACATCGCCGCCCGCAGCCTCCATGGCGGCGATCAATTCGCCTGCGAGCGGGTGGGTGGAGCCGGCGTGGAACAGCATCTCCGGCAGCACGCCTTCCTCGCGCGCTTCGGTGAGGATGCGCAGCCCTTCGGCCAGGAACAGCCCTTCCGCCTTGCGGAACTTCTTTTCGCGCAAGGAGCGGACGCGCTTCACCAGCGGGTTGGAAAATCCGGTGATTTCGCGTGCCACTATGCTGCCCTGCCTCCCTGAACCCGGCTCGAAGCGGCCTCTCTATAGGGCGACGGCGGAAAAGGGTAGGGGCCTCGCGCTGCTCAGGCGGCGCGGAATGCATCGGGGCGCGCCACCGCGATCCGGTTGCGGCCGCTGCGCTTGGCATCGTACAAAGCCTCGTCTGCGGCGGCGAGCCAGATTTCGCTGCTGGCATAGCCCTCGGCAATTTCGGATACGCCGAAGCTGGCGGTGACCTGCAGCGAGGGGATCGCGGTAAGCCGCGCCGCCTCTATGGCCTCGCAGAAGCGTTGGGCCGCCTTTGCGGCGTCATCCTGCGTGGTTTCCGGCAGCAGAATGGCAAATTCCTCGCCGCCAAGCCGCCCCAGCGAGTCACTGGGCCGCTGCAGGCCTGCGCACAGCTCGGCGATGCCCCGGATGACCTGATCGCCGATCGGGTGACCGTGCGTGTCGTTGATGTTCTTGAAATGGTCGATGTCGAACAGCAGCACGCTGGCGGGCCGCTGGTGGCGTTCGAACAGGGCAATGGTGCGGTTCATCTCCGTCAGGAATGCGCGGCGCGTGAGCGCTCCCGTCAGATGATCGCGCTCGGCGATGCGGCGCAGCTCCAGTTGCTCGACGACCAACGCGGCGAGGTTGCTCAGGATCGCGACCTGGTGGGGGTCAAAGTGGCGCGGGACGGTGTCGATCGCGCAGAGGGAACCGATATTATAGCCGTCCGGCGTCTCCAGCGGAATGCCGGCATAGCTGCGGATATTGGGGTCGCCGGTCACCAGCGGGCTGTCGGAGAAGCGCTCGTCCTCCTGCGCATCCGGTACCAGCATGGGCGCACGGTGGCGGATGGTGTGGTTACAAAAGGCGATTTCACGGGGTGTCTCGCTGACGGCCAGCCCCGACTTCGCCTTGAACCACTGGCGGTCCTGGTCGATCAGGGACACAACGGAGATGGGGACGCCCAATATGCTGCGGACCAGATCGGTGATCCGGTCGAACGACGCTTCGGAGGGCGTATCGAGCACCTCATAGCGTTTCAGCGCCGCCAGCCGGCCAGCTTCGTCCGTCAGTTTCTCATCGGCCATGAGTAGATGTATCCGAGTGCAGCCGTGTGATATCAACAATATATTGGCGGCTAACCTGTGATATCAAGCTCGTGCGCCTCGGGTGAAGGGATCAGTCCTCGCCGAACTTGTCTTCCACCAGCGACACCAGCTTGCCGAGCGAGTCCGCCGCTTCAGGACCGGTCGCGCTGATCGTGATGGAATCCCCCATCGCCGCGCCCAGCATCATCAAGCCCATGATTGAGGTGCCAGTCACTTCACTGCCATCCTTGCGCACCGTGATCTGCGCGGGCAGGCCGCTCGCCAGCGTCACGAACTTCGCGCTGGCGCGGGCGTGCAGGCCGCGTCGGTTGCTGATCCTGACTTCCTGGCTGATTTCGCTCATGTCGTGCTGCCCAACAATTCCGATGCCACGCTGATATATTTCTGCCCCGCTTCCCGGGCGGCGGCGACGGCCTGCCGCACTTCCATGACCTTGCGCGCGCTTTCCAGACGGATGAGCATGGGCAGGTTGATGCCCGCGATCACCTCGATCTCTCCGGCCTTCAGCAGCGAGATGGCGAGGTTCGACGGTGTGCCGCCGAACAGGTCCGTCAGCAGGATGACGCCCGACCCGTCATTCACCCGCGCGACGGCAGAGGCGATGTCGGCGCGCCGCACCTCCATATCGTCCTCGGGACCGATGCAGATGGTTTCGATCTGCTGCTGCGGGCCGACCACATGTTCCATCGCCACGACGAATTCCGTCGCCAGCGACCCATGGGTGACGAGTACGAGTCCAATCATCTACTTACGGGGCCCACCTGTTTTCATGATGTTGCTTTCGGGCCTCCCGGTCTGCGCTTCTCCAGTGCATCCTGGGGCGCTGATTCCATATTGCGATGCGAAACCGTGGGCGAAAAGCCCGCGTCTTGCAAGTATTTGGCGACACGTTCGGCGGCGTGCACCGATCGGTGCCGGCCGCCGGTGCATCCGAAAGCCACGGTAATGTAGCTTTTGCCGCTGCCGGCATAGCGCGGGAGGAGCAGGGACAGCAATTCCTCGATCCGCCTCAGCGCCTCCTCATAGGCGGGGTCTTCGGCGATATAGGCCGCGACGTCGGGATCGAGGCCGGTCTTCGGGCGCAGCGCCTCATCCCAATGCGGATTGCGCAGGAAACGCATGTCGAACACCAGATCGGCATTGAGCGGCACGCCGCGAGAGTAGCCGAAGGAGACGATGGTCAATACCGGATCGGACAGGCCGTCGCGCGAGAAGCGGTTGCGAATCTCCTGCTGCAAGGCGTTGCTGCTGAGGCTGGAGGTATCGATCACCTGCTGGGCCCAGCGGCGCAACGGTTCCGTCAGTTCGCGTTCGCGCGCGATGCCGTGGGCGGCGGGGCGGTCGGCGGCGAGCGGGTGGCGGCGCCGCGTCTCGGCGAAGCGGCGTTCCAGCTCCGCGCCGGAGCAGTCGAGGAACAGCGTCTCGACATCATGGCCGTCGCGGGACCGCAGCGCCTTGATCCGCTGCACGATGGCGGCGGCGTCGAAGCCACGGGTACGGGCATCGATACCGATAGCGATGGGACGGTCGTCCACTTCGTCGTGACCCGCAGGCAGGGGCGTGTCGAGCAGGCGGTCGAGAAGGAGGAGGGGCAGGTTGTCGACCACCTCCCAACCCATATCTTCCAGCGTCTTGAGCGCCGTCGTCTTCCCGGCGCCTGACAGGCCGGACACGAGCAATATGGTTTTCGGCGCGGATGCGTTCACGACAGCCCCAACGCCTTCAGCGCGAGTTCGACCTTGATCGGGGCGGAGGCTTCGAACGCCGCCAGTTTCAGGCAGGGGATCTGGACGCCCGCGATCGACTGGGTCATCGCCTCTGCCGGCATACGTTCGACCGATCCGCACAATTCCACCGCCAGAGACACGGCGATATTGTCGGCATGCGGCACTTCGATCAGGCCGATGCCCCGCACTTCCATCATGCCGGCGATCCTGTCGGGCGCGCGGGCGAACAGCCGGCCTTCCACCTCCACCAGCCGCGTATAATCGTCGCTGATGAGCGTCGCGCCGCGATCGATCAGGCGGAGCGCCAGGTCGGACTTCCCCACACCGCTCGGCCCGCACAGCAGCACAGCGCGGTCCGCTATTGCGACGCTGGTCGCGTGAAGGGGGGAAGGGGAGGGTTCCGACGACATGGTAAATTCAGGCTAGTCTATCGCTTGTTCGCGCCGGTGGGAAACGAATTACAGAGGGACTGTCCCGATTGGGGGCAGCCTATTCCGAAACGATGCCGGGGTCGCGTTCCACCGCCATCGGCAGCCGCACGATGAAGCAGGCGCCGCTCTGCGCATCGCCGCGCCCGGCGATGCTGATCTTGCCCTGATGCCCCTCCACGATCGAGCGGGCGATCGCGAGGCCAAGACCGGAATGCTTGCCGAACGCCTCATTTTCCGGCCGGACGCTGTGGAAGCGGCGAAAGACATGTTCCCGCTCGCTTTCGGGAACGCCGGGGCCATGGTCCTCGACGCTCACCAGCACTTCATCATCGGCAACGGTGGCGACGATCTGGACCAGCCCGCCATCGGGAGAGAAGGAGATGGCGTTATCGATCAGATTGTCGAGCACCCGGATCAGCCGCTGCTCCTCTCCCAACACGACGGCCACGTCCTTGCGCGGGCGGGCGAAGGCCAGCCGCACTCCTCTGGGAACGCCGCGCGCTTCATGGGCGACGATCATCTTCTCGATCAGCAGGCCGAGGTCGATCGGCTCGAACCTCGTGCGCGAGAGTTGCGCATCGATGCGGGACGCTTCGGCTATGTCGGTGACAAGCCGGTCGAGCCGCCGCACATCGTCGCGGGCGATGTCCAGCAATTGCTCGCGAAGCTCGGGCTTTTCCACGCGGTCCAGCGCGTCGAGGGCAGAGCGCAGCGAGGCGATGGGGTTCTTGAGTTCGTGGCTCACATCCGCCGCGAAAGCATCGGTCGCGTCGATCCGCTGGCGGAGCGCGTGGCTCATATCCGAAAGGGCACGCGCCAGCATGCCGATCTCGTCGCGGCGATCGGGCAGGCGCGGCACCGTCACCTCCCGTGCGCGCCCCAGCCGCACCCGCACCGCCGCGCGCGCGAGCCGCTGGAGCGGCTGCACGATGGTGCGCGCGAGGAACAGCGAGAGCAGCACCGAAGCGAGCACCGCCGCACCCAGCACGAGTCCGAGCCTGAATCGCTCGGCCCGCACGGTGCGCGTAATGTCGCGGGCGTTTTCGGTGGCAAGCAGGCTGGTGCCGTCCGTCATGGGAACCGCCGCCGAAACCACGAACGTGCGGTCGGGCGCGTAGCGGTTCATGGATTGCATCGTTCCCGTCTTGCGGGCGAGGACCAGTTCCGGCCAGGCATCCGCGCGATCAAGGCGCGGCTCCTCAAAATCAGGCGGCCGGTCGGCATCGACCACGCGATCCACCACCTTGTCGAGAAAGCGCGCGGCGTGGCGCTGCCAATCTTCCTCTTCTGGCAGGCGAAGGCGGTAGCGCGGCGCGTTCATGGTGAAGCTGTCCGCGACAAGGTGACCGTCCGGCGCGTACCGGCGGACCCGGTCCTGCGTCTGCCGGGCATAGGCGGCGATGAGCGCATCCTGCCGGTCTTGCGGCGCGTTCTCGAGCGCGATGGCGAGCAGCTTCAACTCGCGCGCCGACTGTTCCAGCCGCGTATCGACAATGCGGGTGCGATAGCTGTCCAGATAGAAGAAGCCGCCGGCCAGCAGCGCGAGCGCGAAGACGTTAACCGCCAATATGCGCGGCGTCAGGCTGATACGGCCGGACCAGCGCGAGGCGATGTCGCCGTGCTCACTCCTCCGAAAAACGGTAGCCAGCGCCATAGAGCGTATCGATTGCGTTGAATTCAGGATCGACCTCACGGAATTTGCGACGAAGCCGCTTGATATGGCTGTCGATGGTTCGGTCATCGACATAGACATCGTCCTGATAGGCTGCGTCCATCAGCTGATTGCGGTTCTTGACGACGCCGGGGCGAGCGGCCAGCGTCTCCAGGATCAGGAATTCGGTGACGGTCAGCGTCACGTCCCGTTCCTTCCACTTCACCCGATGACGCGCGGGGTCCATCTCCAGCCGCCCGCGCGTGATCGGTTCCGCCACCGGTTCGTCCGACGGCGGGTTGACCCGGCTCGCCTCCGCCCGGCGAAGGATGGCCCGGATGCGCGCGATCAGCAGCCGCTGGGAAAAGGGCTTGGAGATATAATCGTCGGCGCCCATGGCAAGGCCCAGCGCCTCATCCAGTTCGTCGGCCTTGGAGGTCAGGAAGATGACCGGCATCTGCGTCTTTTCCCGCAGGCGGCGCAGCAGTTCCAAGCCATCGATCCGCGGCATCTTGATGTCGAACACGCCAAGGTCGGCCGGGTTCTCGCCCAGCGCCTTCAGCGCGGCCTCGGGGTCCGAATAGAGGCGCGTCATGAACCCCTCCGCCTGCAGGGCGATCGATACCGAGGCGAGAATATTCTTGTCGTCATCAACCAGGGCGATGGTTGCCGTCATGCTGTGTCCCACGCGTTCGGGATGGGGAAGGAGGGGTAACTCTTCAAGCGTTAGACCATGGCCGCGCCGCTCGCAAGGAAGGCGGACAGGCGGCTTATGCGGTGAGGCACTGATATTTCGGGATAAGGGCGATGGCCGGGGTGTTTGACGCATCTGCCGCAAAAGCTTATGGCCGCTGAGGTCCGCTGCAGACGGCGTCGAGCGGATGAGCGTCGGCGTCGCAGGAGGACCGGTGGGTAACAGCATAGGCTGCCAACCGAGATGATATATTAGGAGTCAAGGCGTGCAGGCCAAATCTTCGGTCACCCTGGATCAGCAGGGTATTAAAACGAATGCGGTGCAGTTCTGGAATCTGGGCACCGCGCCGCTGGTCGAAGCCGCGCTGGCGAATCGCGAAGGCATTCTGGCGAAGGACGGTCCTCTGGTCGTCAAGACAGGCAAGCATACCGGCCGTTCGGCGAACGACAAGTTCATCGTCAAGGACGCGGAAACCGAATCCACCGTCTGGTGGGGCAAGACCAACGTTCCCATGACGCCGGAGCATTTCGCGGCGCTGAAGGAGGATTTCTTCAAGGCGCTCGGCGAAAAGGACAAGCTGTATGTCGCCGATCTGTACGGCGGTTCGCAGCCCGAGTTCCGCGTCAATGTGCGCGTGATCAACGAGCTGGCCTGGCACAACCTCTTCATCCGCACCCTGCTGGTTCGTCCGAAGGCTGAGGAACTGGCCGGCTTCGCGCCCGAATATACGATCATCGATCTGCCGACCTTCAAGGCGGACCCGGCGCGGCACGGCAGCCGCAGCGAGACGGTGATCGCGGTCAACTTCACCGAAAAGCTGATCCTGATCGGCGGCACCAAATATGCCGGCGAGATGAAGAAGTCGGTCTTCGGCATCCTCAATTATCTGCTGCCGACCAAGGGCGTGATGCCGATGCACTGCTCGGCCAATATCGGCTCGAACGGCGACACCGCTGTTTTCTTCGGCCTGTCGGGCACCGGCAAGACCACGCTTTCGGCCGACGCCAGCCGCACGCTGATTGGCGATGATGAGCATGGCTGGTCGGATACCGCCGTCTTCAATTTCGAGGGCGGCTGCTATGCCAAGATGATCAACCTGTCGGCCGAGGCCGAGCCGGAGATCTTCGCCACCACCAAGCGCTTCGGCACGGTCCTGGAAAATGTCGTGATCGACGAAGAAACCCGCGAGATCGACCTGGACGACAACAGCCTGGCTGAAAACAGCCGTGGTTCCTATCCGATCGACTTCATCCCGAACACGTCGGAAAAGAATCTCGGCCCGGTGCCGAAGAACATCATCTTCCTCACCGCCGACGCCTATGGCGTGCTGCCGCCGATCGCGCGGCTGACCCCGGATCAGGCGATGTATCACTTCCTGTCCGGCTACACCGCCCGCGTCGCGGGCACCGAGATCGGTGTGACGGAGCCTTCGGCGACCTTCTCGACCTGCTTCGGTGCGCCGTTCATGCCGCGTCACCCCTCCGTTTACGGCAATCTGCTGAAGGAGCGGATCAACAAGGGCGGCGTCACCTGCTGGCTGGTCAACACCGGCTGGACCGGCGGCAAGTACGGCGTTGGCAAGCGGATGCCGATCAAGGTCACCCGCGCGCTGCTGAACGCCGCGCTCGACGGCAGCCTCAACAATGTCGAGTTCCGCACCGATCCGAACTTCGGCTTCCAGGTGCCGGTGGCGGTGCCGGGCGTCGATGCGACCATCCTCGACCCGCGCGCGACTTGGGGCGACAAGGCCGCCTATGACGAAACCGCGGGCAAGCTGGTCAAGCAGTTCGTCGACAACTTCGCGCAGTTTGCGGACCATGTCGATGAATCGGTGCGCGGGGCTGCGCTGACCGCCGCTTGAGCCTCCGCTCAGCTTGAAGAATAGAGGGCCGGGGGCTTCTCCCGGCTCTTTTTCTTTTTGTTCGCCGTGCGGAATGCTATTCTGCACGAAACTGACGGGAAACCACCTCATGGCGAATTTCAGCGACATCCTGAACAATCTCGGCGGGCTGGAAGCTATCGCGGCCAAACTCGGGCTGGAGCCTGAGCAGATGCAGGCGCTGATGGCCGAGATCGGCGCCAAGATCGGCGCGGGCGAAACCGATGTCGCGGCGCTGGCGACGACGGCGGCGGAACATGGCGTTTCGGCCGACGCTCTCCAGGAGCTGTTCGCGCGCGTCGGAGGACCGGAGGCGATCCTTGGCAAGATCGGCGGATTTTTCGACCGCGACGGCGATGGCAATCCGCTCAATGAACTGGGCGGGCTGGCAAAGGGTCTGTTCGGCTGATCACCATGCCGGCTGGCGTTCGCGTCTTTGACTGACGGCGATCTATCGGGCGCCCAAGATTTTTTCGCCTTGCTATCGGGGCGCTCAGAGCGCATTCGCCTGCCAGCTTATTGCGAGGCCCGCGCAACAACAACATTCGTGCGTTGCGCTTTGCCTTGGCAGGAGAAGGTTGTGAACGACGTGACGATTGAAAAGCCGGCGCTGGAACCAACAGGCGCCCTGTCCGTGGAAACCGTGCTGTCGGTCCGCCACTGGAACGAGCATCTTTTCAGCTTCCGCATCAGCCGTCCGGCGAGCTTCCGCTTCCGTTCGGGCGAGTTTGTGATGATCGGCCTGGCTGGGGACAATGGCAAGCCGCTGCTGCGTGCTTATTCGGTGGCGAGCCCGTCTTGGGACGAGGAACTGGAGTTCCTTTCGATCAAGGTGCAGGACGGTCCGCTGACCTCCAAATTGCAGCTGATCCAGCCGGGTGACCAAATCTATCTCGGCCGCAAGCCGACCGGCACGCTGGTGACCGACGCGCTGCTGCCGGGCAAGCGGTTGTTCATGCTGTCGACCGGAACAGGGCTTGCGCCGTTCCTCAGCCTGGCGCGCGATCCGGACGTTTACGATTTTTACGAGCAGGTCGTCGTGGTCCATTCGGTGCGCCGGGTGAGCGATCTGGCGTTCCATGACGAACTGTCGGGCAAGCTCGCCGACGATCCGCTGGTGTCGGAGCAGGCTGCGGCCCAGTTCCACTATGTGCCGACCGTGACGCGCGAGCCGTTCCGCAACAATGTCCGCATCGACAAGCTGGTCGAGAGCGGCGAACTGTTCGCCGGCATTCCGGGCGAGGCGAAGTTCAATCCGGAAACGGACCGCGTCATGATGTGCGGCAGCATGGAGATGATCAAGCAGTTCGGCGCCTTCTTCGAGGCAAACGGCTTCCCCGAAGGCTCCAACGCGGCGCCCGGCGCCTATGTGATCGAGCGCGCCTTTGTCGGCTGACGCTGGCCATATGGAAGATGAGAGAGGGCTGGCGGAAACGCCGGCCCCTTTGCTTTGGGAATAGACGATTATTTTTCGTCACCCCGGACTTGAACCCGGGGTGACGGTAAAGGAGAAATTGTTCCCGATCTCGCGTTCAAGCTAATTCCACTTTCAGCACCGAAGCGTCCGCGCCGGTGATCCGCACGCGGCTGCCGGCGGGCGCGTCGGGGCCGCGACAGGACCAGACGCTGTCGCCCACCTTCACCCGTCCGCGCCCGCCGTCGATCGCTTCCACGACAGTGACGATCTCGCCGATCAGCCGCGCCGTGCGATCGTTGAGCATCGGGTCCTGCGAGTCCACGGGATTGGCCTTGTACCAGCGGCGCCCGCCCCAGACGGAGAGCAGGCACAGTCCTGCGAAGATGAGCAACTGAGCCGGCAGCGCAATGGGAAGGGCGAGCGCGAGAAGTCCCGTGACCGCTGCGGCCAGCGCGACCCAGATCAGGAACACGCCGGGCAGGATGACCTCGCCCACGCCGAGCAAGGCGGCGAAGACGAGCCAGCCCCAATGGTCGTCCAGCAAAGCGAGCCAGTCCATCATGCCGGTGCCTGCCCGAAGGGACCGCGGCGCGGGGGTGCCGGAGGCGGCGGGGTGGCGGCGTCGCTCCCCAACGCTTCCTTCGCCAGCGCGCCGATGCCGCCGAGCGTCCCGATCAGCTGCGTCGCCTCCACCGGGAAGAGGATGGTCTTGGCATTTGGCGAGGTGGCGAACTGGCTCACCGCCTCGACATATTTCTGGGCGACGAAATAGTTGATCGCCTGCGCGTTACCGGACGCAATCGCCTCCGACACCATCTGGGTTGCCTTCGCCTCGGCCTCCGCCTCACGCTCGCGCGCTTCGGCGTCGCGGAACGCGGCTTCGCGCCGGCCTTCGGCCTCCAGGATCTGGCTCTGCTTCTGCCCCTCCGCCTTCAGGATTTCCGAGGCGCGCAGTCCTTCGGATTCGAGGATGAGGGCGCGCTTCTCCCGCTCTGCCTTCATCTGGCGGCCCATCGCGTTGACGATGTCGGCGGGCGGGCGGATGTCCTTGAGTTCCACGCGGGTGATCTTGATGCCCCAGGCGTTGGTCGCGTGATCGACCACCGACAGCAGCCGCGCGTTGATCTCATCGCGCTTCGACAGCGTTTCATCCAGGTCCATAGACCCCATCACGGTACGCAGGTTGGTGGTCGCCAGCTGCATGATCGCGACATAGAGTTCGCTGACTTCATAGGCCGCCTTGGCCGCGTCCAGAACCTGGAAGAAGACGACGCCGTCGACCGACACCATGGCGTTATCCTTGGTGATGATCTCCTGCCCCGGAATATCGACGACCTGCTCCATCATGTTGATCTTGCGACCCACCGCATAGAAGAAGGCGGGGTAGAAATTGAGCCCGGGCCGGGCCACCTCCGTGAAGCGGCCGAAACGCTCGATCGTATATTGATAGCCTTGCCGGACCACCTTGACGCTCACCGCAAGATAGAACAGCACCAGAAATGTGACCGTCAGCGCGAATGTCGTCAGCATCATCGTCTCCCCCCAAATCCGCTTGGACTATGACGCGAAATCATTAACGCGAAAAGGCAAACCGAGAGGAGTTTCATCATGTTGTTGCGCCACGCCCGATCTTTGCTTTTCCTGCCGGCGTCCAATCCGCGCGCCATCGCGAAGGCCCGGACCCTGGGTTGCGACATGGTGATACTGGACCTTGAGGATGCCGTGCCCGCCGACCGCAAGGAAGAGGCGCTCCGAGGCGCCGTCGATGCGGCGGCGGAGGGGTTCGGCGGCAGGCTGTGCGCCATCCGGATCAATGTCGAGGGAACGCCGTGGCATGGGCGTGAGATGGTCGCGCTGAAGGCGTCTGCCGCCGACTATGTCGTCCTGCCCAAGGTGGAAAGCGCCAGACAGGTGAAGGACGTGTTCAGCGTCTGCCAGAAGCCGGTCATCGCCATGATCGAAAGCGCGGTCGGCGTGCTGGCCGCGCGGGAGATCGCGGCGGGGGAAGGCTGTGCGGGCCTCTTCATGGGCAATAACGACCTGCGGCAGGATCTTGGCATTCCGCCCTCTGCCGGCCGCGAGGGTCTGCTGCTGGCGATGCAAACGGCGATACTGGCGGCCCGGGCCGCGCGTATCGCGGTGTTCGATGGCGTGTTCAACCGGCTGGACGACGAGGCCGGCTTTGAAGGCGAATGTGCGGCCGGACATGTGCTGGGCTTTGATGGCAAGACGCTGATCCACCCCAGTCAGGTGCCTGTCGCCAACCAGGTCTTTGGTCCCGATCCGCAAGCAGTGGCGGACGCACGGCGGCTGGTAGAGGCGGCTCGCGGCGGCGCTGAACGGTTTGAAGGGCGGATGATCGAGAGCATGCATGTCGCAGAAGCCAAAGCCCTGATCGCCCGTGCCGAAGCAGTCGGCGAATAGCCCGACCGAAAGAAATTCTCGTTGTTTATGTGTAACATACTTTGTCGGCCCAAGACTGTACGGCTGTAAAACATTTCTTTCCAGAAGGTTGCCGCAGTGCGGCAAATGGGTCACTGTCAAACTAAAAATGATGGCATTTTTGAGGCAAAATGATAGAATTTGCTCATGCGGGGTCGCTCGATTCTGCGAGGTCCATCATGTCGAAAAATGTTCGATTGGCGGCGGGTGCCGCCGGTTGCTTGCTTGCGCTCTTTTCCGGGGGAGCGGCCGCCGCGGGGGAGGAAGCATGCTGGCAACCCCACGAGGTTGAGGCCGCCCGGGTCAGGGATTTGCAGGTGACCCTGATGCTCGGTGCGTTGAAGTGCCGATCCGTGAACCCTGCGATAGCCGAGAAATACAGGCTCTTTTCCGAGAAGAGATCGGCTCATCTCAACGGCTCGACCAATATATTGAAGCTGCGTTTCATGCGTCAAAGCGGCATTGCCGACGGGCAGCATGCCTATGATGACTTCATGACGAAGATGGCGAACGGCCATTCCGCGACGGTTCAGTCGTCTGGCTTCTGCGACATGAGCGACACGCTACTGACATTGGCGGGGAATGCGGACGAGACGGAACTTCCCGTGCTGGCGCGCAATTTCTCCGAATGGCCGATGGGCGTGGGCAATGTCTGTGAAGCGACCGTCGCGGCGGCTCCAGCGGCGGAGGCTGCCGCTATAGCCGAAGCACCGGCCGATCAGCCGACCGAGGTCGCTGCTGCAACCGTTCCGGCGGCTGTCGTGGAGACGCCTGCTCTTGCTGCGGCCACGACGCCCCAGTCGGCAGCGGCGGCTCTGGAGGCTGCGGCAGCCGCGTTGCAGAATGCTGCGGCCAGCCTGAAGACACAGGCCGCGGCCTCAGTCGAGGCTCCGAAGGATGCGATCCCCGAGGCTCAGCCTGCGGTCGTCGCTGTTGCCAAGCCGATCGGGTGAGTATCGCACAAAAGGGGGTAGAGGCAGGCCGCGCGGTTGGGGAGCGCGGCGCCGCCTGATGCCTCGTCCGCCTCAGCGATGCCGGTGACGGGCGGTCAGCAGATAATTGATGGACTTGCTGGACGAAAGGACAAAGCCTTTTCCGGGTGAGAAGCTGAGGCCGGTCACGTCCATGACCTCCAGGCCGGCGCTTTCGATCAGAGCGGTCAGTTCCTCCGGCGTGAGGAACCTTTCCCAGTCATGCGTTCCCTTGGGAATGCCGCCGATACTCTCGCCGATGCTGATCATCGCGACGCGGGACAGCGGCGTCCGGTTGGGCGTCGACATGATGAGCAGCCCATCAGGCGAGAGCCTGTCTGCCAGGGCGCGGACGAAGGCCGCAGGATCGGCCACATGCTCGATCACCTCCATCGACGTGACCAGGTCGAAGCCATGCGCCGCCAGTTCTTCCACCGGGGTCGCCCGATAATCGATCTCAAGGCCCTGCGGCTCGGCATGGGCTCTGGCTGCAGCGATATTCTCCTCGGCAGCGTCCAGCGCGGTCACGGCCGCACCCATGCGGCAGAGCGGCTCTGCCAGCAGGCCCGCGCCGCAACCGACATCCAGCGCATGTTTGCCGCTCAAGGGGTGGAAACTGCGGCTCTGACCCGGCCAATGCTGGTCGATGGCATCGCGGATATAACGCAGCCGCACCGGATTGAGCTTGTGCAGCATCGCGCTGGACCCGTTGGGGTTCCACCAGTCGGCGGCCATGCTGCCGAAATGCGCTGCCTCGCGCGGGTCGATCGTGCTCGAAGCGGGGTTAGCCATCCGCCCCTGCTACCAGCGTGCCACGGCTGAGGCTATGCTTGTTTTCACGGCCCTTTCGTGCGGCTTGGCGGCGGCGCATATTCCTGCGCCTTGTCCTCCGCATCGAGCCGGTCATAGAGATCGTGCGTCGCTTCCTCGGTTCGGCGCATCTCTTCGGGCGTCCGATGCCTCCGGTTGCTGAGCATGACGAAGGCCAGCACGATCGCCAGCAGGATCGGACCGCCTATCGTCACCAGCGCGTATAAGCCGCCTTCCATGGCATCCTCCATTCCTCGCCCCATGGGATGGAATGAGCGGCGGGCCGTGCGGTTCCGCCCGCGCATGCCACTCTTTCGCGTTGCTTGCCATATTCGCCGCGGATGCTAATAGCGCCGCTTCCGGCCAGACGGTTCGGAAGGTTCTTTTCTCACATCTAACAAGGCTCGACAGGCAAATGGCGCGCATCGTGATGAAATTCGGCGGCACCTCCATGGCGGGGATGGAGCGAATTCGCAACGTGGCCGCGCGTGTCAAACATGTTGTCGAGCAGGGGCATGAGGTCGCCGTCGTCGTCTCCGCCATGGCGGGCGAGACGGACCGGCTGGTCGGCTTCTGCAAGGAAGCCTCGCCGCTTTACGACCCGGCCGAATATGACGTGGTCGTCGCGTCCGGCGAGCAGGTCACGAGCGGTCTGCTCGCCATGACCTTGAAGGCGATGGGCGTCGACGCGCGCAGCTGGCTCGGCTGGCAGCTGCCGATCCGCACCAACGAAGCCCATGCCAAGGCGCGGATCGGCGAGATCGACACGATCGATCTGCTCGCCTCGATGCGCTCGGGCACCGTGGCGGTGATCCCCGGTTTCCAGGGCATGATGGAGGATGGCCGCATCTCCACTCTGGGCCGAGGTGGCTCGGACACCTCGGCGGTTGCGGTCGCGGCGGCACTGAAGGCGGATCGTTGCGACATCTATACCGATGTGGATGGCGTTTATACTACCGACCCGCGCATCGTGGCGCGCGCGCGCAAGCTCGACCTCGTCACCTATGAGGAAATGCTGGAACTGGCCTCTGTCGGGGCCAAGGTGCTCCAGACCCGCTCGGTCGGCCTCGCAATGAAGGAAGGCGTGGTCGTGCAGGTGCTTTCCTCCTTCGATGATCCCACCCAGCAGGACCTCCCCGGCACGCTGATCGTCAGCGAAGAGGAACTGGAAGCCAAGCTCAAGGAAGACAAGATGGAACGTCAACTCATCACCGGCATCGCCCATGACAAGAATGAGGCGAAGATCACCCTGACCCGCGTGCCGGATCGCCCGGGCGCCGTGGCGCACATCTTCGGGCCCTTGGCGGACAATGCGATCAACGTCGACATGATCATCCAGAATGTCGGCCGCGACAAGGGTGAGACGGACGTGACCTTCACCGTGCCGGGCGCGGATCTGGCGCGGGCGCTGGACGTGCTCGAAAGCCAGAAGGAAGCGATCGGCTTCAACCGCGTGATCCCCGACACCAAGGTCGCGAAGATCAGCGTCGTCGGCGTGGGCATGAAGAGCCATGCGGGCGTTGCGTCGACCATGTTCAAGAGCCTGGCCGATCGCGGCATCAACATCCTCGCCATCTCGACCAGCGAGATCAAGGTCAGCGTCCTGATCGACGAGGATGAGACGGAACTGGCGGTGCGCGTGCTGCATACGGCCTATGGGCTGGACGCGCCGGTCGCTTGACCTTTTAGTCAGTCGTCATTGCCGCAAAGGCGGGAATTGATCTCCGGGCCTCTCGCCTGGGGATGGGGTGGAGATGGTCCCCGCCTTCGCGGGGATGACGGGAATATAATCGATGACAAACGCCAAACTCACCTCCCTGATGGCCCGCGGCACCGAGTTTCTCGGCTGCGACGTTGCGATCCTGTGCGGGGCGATGAGTTGGGTGTCGGAGCGCAACCTCGTCGCCGCCATCTCAAACGCGGGCGGCTTTGGCGTGATCGCCTGCGGGGCGATGACCCCCGAGTTGCTTGACACGGAAATCGCCGCGACCAAGGCGCTGACGGGAAAGCCGTTCGGCGTCAACCTCATCACCATGCACCCGCAGCTGTTTGATCTGATCGAAGTCTGCGCCCGGCATGAGGTGGGTCATGTTGTCCTCGCCGGCGGTCTGCCGCCCAAGGGTAGCATCGAGGCGATCAAGCAGAAGGGCGCAAAGCTCATCTGCTTCGCCCCTGCGCTGGCGCTCGCCAAGAAGCTCGCCCGTTCGGGTGTCGACGCGCTGGTGATCGAGGGGATGGAGGCGGGCGGCCATATCGGGCCGGTGTCCACCAGCGTCCTCGCGCAGGAGATATTGCCTGACATGGCGTCGCAGCTGCCCGTCTTCGTGGCGGGCGGTATCGGCCGGGGCGAGTTGATCGCCGGCTATCTGGAGATGGGCGCGGCCGGCGTGCAGCTTGGCACCCGCTTTGCCTGCGCCACCGAGAGCATCGCGCATCCCAATTTCAAAAAGGCCTTCTTCCGCGCGTCGGCCCGCGATGCCATCGCCAGCGTGCAGATCGACGCGCGCCTTCCCGTCATTCCGGTCCGCGCGCTCAAGAATGCCGGCACCGAAGCTTTTACCGTCAAGCAGCGAGAGGTCGCCAATCTGCTTGACAGCGGCGCGGTCGACATGGGCGAGGCGCAGCTTCAGATCGAACATTATTGGGCGGGGGCGCTGCGCCGCGCGGTGATCGACGGCGATGTCGAAGGTGGCTCGCTGATGGCCGGGCAGTCGGTCGGCATGGTGTCGAAGGAAGAGCCGGTCGCCGAGATCATCGCGCAGTTGATGGAAGAGGCAGCCGCCGCTCTGGAACGCCGCGCCGCCTGAAACGCGGCCAAGCGAATCCACTGTCCGACGAAGCGCGCTGCCGCCCATCGTCAGGAACGCATGGCTTTGCCATGAGTTGTGACTGTCCGGATCATGATCGAAGAGGGTGAAGGGTGCCATTGCGTGCCGCTGTTCGTCGCTTTTGCAGTCTTGCACCCATCGCGGCTCTCGCGCTGATCGCGGGCTGTTCCACGCCGAAGAAGGCGCCGCCGACGCCCCCGCCTCCTGTCGTGCCGACCATCAAGCCGCTGCCGCCCATGGGCGCGGTCGAGGAAATGAGCATCCCCGAAGTCGCGGAGGACGGCAAATATCTGACCCCGAACCGGGGTGTGACGGCGAACACCGCGCTCTGGCATGTGCGTATGGCGCTCAACGTCGCGGCGCTCTCCTGCCATGGCGTCAATGAGCCGGCGCGCATCCAATATAATCGGATGTTGCATGTGCATGAGGCGGCGCTCCGGGAGGCCAATGCGGCGGTCGATCGCAACTATACGGCGGCCTACGGCTCGGGCGGCCTCAAGGCGCGGGAGCTTCTGAATACCGTCGTCTATAATTTCTTCGCGCTCCCGCCTGTCACGAAAAGCTTCTGCCCGGTGGCGATCGAGGTGGGCGCGAAGATCTTGGCCATGCCGTCGGGACAGCTGCTGGCCTACGCACCCGAAGCGCTGACGCAGCTGGAAAAGCCGTTCCAGGATTTTTACGCCGCCTATGCCGATTATCTGCGGCGATTGGCGGAGTGGCAGTCCCGCTTTGGCGGCACCGTGACCGTGGTGGTGTCGCCTACGCCGCTGCCGCCGCCGCCATTGCCGCCGAAGGAGATCGGCTCTGGCTTCGTGCCGCCGCCGAGCACGCTGCCAAGGCTGCGAGAGGAGAGCGGCCAGCCGCTGGCGCCGCCGCCGCAGGTCATCGTGCCGACATTCCCGATTACCAGGCCCGCGAAGTAATCCCTGTTCCTGCGCGGGCAGGACCCCCGCTCAGCCTCTTTGTCCCCAGGCAGTCAGGACGGGGCTCCTCCCTTCACAGGAGCAGTTCAGGGATTGTAGGTGGCTTCAGCCTTCGGCGGCAGGGGGAATAGACGCGTGAAGCGTTCAGCCAGCGCCCTGTCGCCCTCGACCTTCAAATTTTCTGCCATTTCATCGAAGCTCGCGCCACCATAGATCACCGCCGCGAGGGCATTCTGATCGCCCGAAAGGATGACCTCCGCTCCCTCGGCCGCCCCGCGATCGGCGCTGAAGTCACCGTCCTTCAGGATCAGGCGGAACTCCTCCTCGCCGAAGCGCAGGCCGATCGTCGCATCCAGTTCGCCGATCCGGCCGCGATCGATCATCGTGCGCATCGACAGGATCACCGACACGTTGCTCATCGGCATGCCGGGTTGCATCGTGGGCGATCGGCAGGCCCAGCGGCCGAGCACCTGAAACAGGATTTCCGACTCGCGGCCCCAGTCGGTCAGCTCATAGATCTGGCTGGCGGCGGGCGGGGGCAGGCGGCGGCGGATCAGCACGCTCGCCGCCTCCAATTCTTCCAACCGCTGGGTCAGCACATTGGCGCTGATTCCGGGCAGGCTGGCGCGCAGATCGGTGAACCGCTTGGGTCCCAGCATCAATTCCCGCATGATCGGCATGGCCCAGCGGTCGCCGATCAAATCCAGCGCATGGGCGACCGCGCAGCCATCCTGATAAGCCCGTTTTTTCACAACCTGACCTTCTAGTTATCTTTTCTAACTTTGAAGTTGTGAAAGATAAACTTCTGGTCCATAAAGTTCAAGTCGATGAGTCGCTCGCTGCGCAGACGTCGGCGAGATTCGGAGGAGATGTGCGATGTCCAATGCCTCGGCTCCAAAAATGATCTTCGTGAACTTGCCGGTGAGGGACCTGCCGGCCTCGATAGGCTTCTATGAGGCGGTCGGCGCTGTGCGGAACAATGACTTTGCCGATGACAGCGCCCAAATGCTGAGCTTTTCCGACACGATCCACGTCATGCTGCTGACGCATGACCGCTTTACGAGCTTTACGCCGCGCAAGATTCCCGACGCGCAGCAGACTGCGCAGGTCCTTCTCGCCCTCAGCGAAGCAAGTCGGGCGGATGTGGACAGCGTCACTCAGAAGGCATTGGCGGCGGGCGGTACGGAACCCAATCCCCGTCAGGATTATGGCTTCATGTATGGCCGCAGCTTCGCCGATCCTGACGGCCATATTTGGGAAGTGACGAGGATGGACGTGGAGGCGGCTTTGGCGGCCAACAAGGAGGCCGCGGCATAAAGCTAGCCGAAGACAGCTTAGGAGAGAGACGATGGCCTATATGGACGGTTTCGTGATCCCGGTGCCGAAGGGCAACAAGGACCGCTACAAGGAAGTGGCGGCCTATGCCGCGCCGATCTTCATCGAACATGGCGCGCTGCGGGTTGTCGAATGCTGGGCGAACGATGTGAAGGCCGGCAAGGTCAATGATTTCCGCACCGCCGTGATTGCGGAGGAGGGCGAGGAGGTCGTCTTTTCCTGGATCGAGTGGCCTGACAAGGCGACGCGTGACGCCGGCGCGGAAAAGGTGATGAACGATCCTCGCATGCAGCCCCAGGAAGGCGAGGATATGCCCTTTTCCGGGGCGCGGCTGATCTATGGCGGCTTTGAAGTGCTGCTCGACGCCAAGGCTTGAACGGGGAGGCGGATCATGACCGATCTCAATGGAAAATTCTTCTGGTACGAGCTGATGACCAGCGATCCGGAGGCGGCGATCGCCTTTTACCGCGATGTCGTCGGCTGGACGACCGCGTCTTTCGGCGATGACCTGAGCGGAGAGCCCTATCATGTCGTTTCAGGCAGCGCGGGGCCGCTCGGCGGGATCATGGCCATCCCGGCGGAGGCGAAGGATTGCGGCATGAGCCCATGGTGGGGCGGCTATATCGGCTCGGCCGATGTGGATGCCGATGCGGAGCGGCTGAGCGCGGCGGGCGGCAGCGTGAAGCGCGCGCCGGAGGATATTCCGGGCGTCGGCCGCTTCGCCGTGATGAGCAGCCCGGGTAATGCGGTTTTCATGCTGCTCAAGGGCTCCAGCCCGGAAGGCATGGAGGCTGCCCCGCCGATGGCGGACGGTCATGTCGGCTGGCATGAGCTTTACAGCGGCGATTTCGACGCCGACCTTGCCTTCTACACGTCGCAGTTCGGCTGGGGACAGGGCGAGGCGATGGATATGGGCGAGATGGGCAGTTACCAGCTCTTTTCCCAGTCCGGCAGCACAAGCTTCGAAACGATGAGCGGCGGCATGATGGCGTTGCCCAAGGAAATGCCGGCTCCGCTCTGGCTCTTCTACTTCGCCGTGCCCGACATCGATGCCGCGACGGAGAAGGTTAGGGCCAAGGGTGGTACGGTGCTGAATGGCCCGATGGAAGTGCCCGGCGGCGCATGGATCATCCAGGCGCTCGATCCGCAGGGCGCGATGTTCGCGCTGGTCGGAATGCGCTCCCCCGCCGCCTGAAAGGAGAGGAACGATGTCCAAAATCTCACCCTGCCTGTGGTATGATGGGCAGGCCGAGGAAGCTGCGCGCTTCTATGTTTCGATCTTCGGGGGATCTGTGGATTTCATCAGCCGCTATCCCGAGGAGAATCTCAGCCCCAGCCCGTTCAAGGGCGGCGACGTGCTGCTGGTGGAGTTCACCCTGTTCGGCGAAAGCTACCAGGCTTTGAACGGCGGGCCTCAATTTCCGTTCACAGAGGCCGTCTCCCTCTCCGTCGCCTGCAGGGATCAGGCGGAAATCGACCGCTATTTCGACGCCTTGACCGCTGACGGCGGATCGGCGGGTCCGTGCGGCTGGCTGAAGGACAAATATGGCCTGTCATGGCAGCTGGTGACGCAGGAGATCATGGACCTCTACAAGACCGGCAACGCCCCTGGCATCGAGCGGATGATGGCGGCGATGATGACTATGCAGAAGCTGGATACGGGCAGGATGAAAGCGGCATTTGATGGAGAGCCGGCATGAGCGCGGCGGAATTCGAGCTGTCGGTCAGCTGCCATATCGCCGCGCCGCGGGAGATCGTCTGGAAGGTGTGGACCGACCTCAAGCAGGAATGGTTCTGTCCCAAGCCCTGGCGCGCCGAGGTGATCGAGGAGGATCTGCGCCCCGGTGGCCGCAGCGCGGTGCGTATGTTCGGCCCCGACGGCGAGGACACCGGCCCGATGGAGGGCGTGATATTGGAGGTGGTGCCCAAGGAGCGGGTCGTGACGACGGATGCTTATGCAGCGGGATGGATTCCGCAGACGCCCTTCATGACCGCGATCTGGAGCTTTGTCGACGAAGGTGAGGGCACGCGCTTCACTGCCACTGCCCGCCATTGGGACGCGCAAACGCTGGAGAAGCATAAGGAAATGGGCTTCCACCCCGGTTGGGACCAGATGGCGGAGCAATTCAAAACATTGTGCGAGACGTCGGCCGCGACGGCATAGCAATGACCTGCGAAACATCGTCGTTCCCGCGCCTGCGGAAATGGCGGTAAGTGCGGTGGAGGGTGTTCACCTCCACCGCGGGAATTCGACGGAGTTACGCTTTATACACCTTCTCCACCGCCGAGCGGAACTTCGCCATATCCTCTGCCGAGCCCACGGTGACGCGCGAGACGGTGGGCCAGATCGGCCAGTTGCGGCCGATCTGCACCTTCTCCGGCGTGGCTAGCAGGGCGGTCTGCATTTCCTTGGCGGGTTTTTTCCAATCCATCATGAACATGTTCGCCTGACTGCCCGACTGGACCGGGATGCCCTTCTTCGTGAGCCAGGCGATGGTTTCCTCTCGGTTGGCGATCATCTCCTCGCGCCGCGCCTTGATGAGAGCCGCTTCGGGATAGACCGCGTTGCCGCACGCCATGGCGGTGATGGACAGACCGCCGGCGGTAGGCCCGAACAGGCTGATGCGCTTCTGCACCTCCGGATCGGCGAAGGTCAGGCCCAGCCGGACGCCGGCCATGCCGAACAGCTTCGAGAAGGTCCGCATGACGATCAGGTCCTTGCGGCCCGCGATCAGCTTTGCCGCACTCGGCGCTTCGGAAAAGTGAATATAGGCCTCATCCACCAGCAGGACCGAATCCTTGGGCTTGTTGGCGAGCAGCCATTCGATGTCGGCGAGCGGGGTGATCGTGCCGGTCGGGTTGTTGGGCGTGCAAATATAGTAAAGTCCGGCGTTGGGGTTCGCCGCGAGCATCGCCTTTACATCATGCCCCTTGCCGGGCGCTTGCGGCGCCTTGGCGATCGGCGCCTTCAGATAATCGGCGGTGCGCCACGCGCTTTCGAAGGTCGGATCGGCGCTGACCAGCCCCTTTGTCGGCGAGCAGAAGGCCGCGACGGTGCTGACCAGCGGGCCGCCCGAACCGGGCCAGAGCATGACGTGCGATTCAGGGATGCCTTCGACCTTCGCCACCGTCGCGATCAGGTCGCCCCTGTAATTGTCCGGATCATACCAGTTGCCGAGCGCCGCTGCCTTCGCAGCAGCCTGCACACCCGGCTCGAACGGGCCGGTCCAGCATTCGTTGGAGCCGATGCGCACCGCTCCAGCAACGCCGCGAGCCGCCTGCTGCTGCGCGAAGGCCGGGTGGATGAGCAGGGAATTGGCTGCGGTCCCGGCGGCCATCAGCGCTGAAATCTTGCCGATCGTGCGGCGGGAATATCCCCGCTCCATCAGGTCTTCGCGGGCGTCCTTTTCCAACATCATGGTCATGTCGTCATTCCCCTTGTTGCTTCACCTACTGCGAGTGTTCCAAGGTTCGAGACGAAGGGGCCGCCTGTTTCCGCAATGTGTCGGCCCGATTTTTGGTAAAAAATTCGGCGGGCGCCCGCTTTGTTAGATCATGATACGATGGGCGCGGTTCGGTCGGCAAGAAAGCGCGCTCGCGCGCGAATACGCCTTGGAAAGCGGGCGCCCGATCTGTTAGCGCTTGGGACATGCCCAGCACGCCCGCCGCCGCCGCCCGCCAGATCCTCATCAGCCTGCAGGAGGTCATGGCCGCGCGCACCAGCGCGCAGGCGAAGCTCAACAAGGTGGTCGAGATTATCGGCGAATCCCTGTCGAGCGAAGTGTGTTCCATCTATCTGGTGCGGGAGGGCGTGCTCGAACTCTTCGCCACGCGCGGCCTGAAGCAGGAGGCTGTCCACGTCACCCGCATGGCGATGGGCGAGGGGCTGGTCGGCATGATCGCCACCAATGTCGAGACGCTGAACCTCGACGAGGCGGCGGCGCATCCGGACTATAGCTATCGGCCCGAAACCGGCGAGGAGCTATTCCACAGCTTTGCCGGCGTGCCGATCGTACGGCGGGAACGGGCGATCGGCGTCCTGTGCGTGCAGCATGTGGAGCCCCGTCGCTATGAAGAGGTCGAAATCGAAGCGCTGCAGACCGTGGCGATGGTGCTGGCCGAGCTGATCGCCCATGCCGAGCTGGCCGATGACGGCCCGCTGGACTCGCGGGTGCAGGACACGGGCCCCTCCGTGCTGCACGGCCTTCAGCTGGTTATGGGCATGGCGCGCGGCCATGTCGTGCTGCACCAGCCGCGCGTCCATATCGAGCATACCGTGGCGGAAGACACGGAGGCGGAGCGGCAGCGTGTCATATCCGCCTTCACCAAGATGCGCGAACAGATCGACCGCATGACCGGCGCGGCCGAGTTCGGCACCGAGGGCGAGCATCAGGAGGTGCTCGAAACCTACAAGATGTTCGCCTATGACGAGGGCTGGATCCGGCGGATCAACGAGGCGATCGACAGCGGCCTCACCGCCGAGGCCGCGATCGAGCGCGTGCAGCAGCGCACCCGCATGCGCATGCGCCAGATCGACGACCCGCTGCTCCAGGATCGCATGCACGATCTGGAGGATATGGCGAACCGCCTGCTGCGCATCGTGTCGGGGCAGCTGGGCACCGCGGCGCAGCTTGGCCTGCGGCAGGACGCGATATTGATCGCGCGCAATCTGGGGCCGGCGGAACTGCTGGAATATGATCGCCGCCGCCTGAAGGGCGTGATCCTGGAGGAAGGATCGCTGACCGCGCATGTTACGATCGTCGCCCGGGCCATGGGCGTGCCGGTCATGGGGCGCGTGCGCGACATCCGCCATCAGGTGAATGAGGGCGACCTGATCCTGATGGACGTCGCCGACAATTCGCTGATCATCCGGCCGACGCCTGACATGGACGAGGCGTTCGAGAACAAGCTGCATGTCACGCAGAAGCGCCGGGCGGAGTTCGCCGCGATGCGCGATCTGCCCTCCGTCACCACCGATGGGCAGCGGATCGAGCTGATGGTGAACGCAGGCCTTCGCGAGGACGCGCAGGCGCTCGACCTGGTGGGCGCCGACGGCATCGGCCTGTTCCGCACCGAATTCCAGTTTCTCGTCTCCGCAACCCTGCCGCAGCGGGAGAAGCAGCAGCGTCTTTACCGCGACATATTGGACGCGGCCGGCGACCGGCCCGTCATCTTCCGCACGGTCGATATCGGCGGCGACAAGGCGCTTCCCTATATGCAGCGCGACGAGGATGAGGAGCTGGAGGACAATCCGGCGATGGGCTGGCGGGCCTTGCGTCTTGCACTGGACCGCGACGGGCTGATGAAGGCGCAGGCCCGTGCGCTGCTGGAGGCTGCGGCGGGGAAGGTGCTGCATGTCATGTTCCCGATGGTTTCGGAGCCGTGGGAATATGAGCAGGCCCGTGCGCTGGTCGAGCATCAGCGCGAATGGCTGGTGGCGCAGAAGAAGAAGCTGCCGGTCGCCATCCGCTACGGCGCGATGCTGGAGGTGCCGGCGCTCGCCGAAGTGCTCGACCTGCTGCTGCCCCGGGTCGACTTCCTGTCGATCGGCACCAATGACCTGACGCAATTCCTGTTTGCAGCGGACCGCGCTCATCCCCGGCTGGCGGAGCGCTATGACTGGCTCAGCATCGCCATATTGCGCTTCCTGGATCGGGTGATCCGCGGCTGTGAGGCTTATGAAGTGCCGGTCGGGGTTTGCGGCGAGATGGGGGGACGAACGATGGAGGCGATGGCCCTGGTCGGCCTCGGCGTGCGGCGCCTGTCGATCACGCCGGCCTCGGTAGGGCCGGTCAAGGCGATGATCCGCTCCACCGATGCGGCCGAACTGCGTGCGACGATGCGCGCATGGCTGGACAGCGGCGTCACGGATATTCGTTCTGCGCTCAGCACTTGGGCGGCCGAGCGCGGTATCGAATTGAATTAAGGGGATTGAGGCGTCGTTTCCGGGCCGTTAGGGCTGACGCGGCGTTGACAATCCACGTCCCGGAATGAGACAAGGCCGGCTTCTAAGATCGCGGAGCAGCATGGCAGACGAACCCGAACTGGAACCCGGCGTCAGCACGTCGGAACGGCAGCAGGGCACCCCCGGCGCGCGCCTGCGCGCCGCGCGGGAGGCGCAGGGACTGTCTATACAGGATGTGGCGACCCGAACCCGCATCGCTCAGCGCCAGCTGGAGGCGATCGAGCGTGACGATTATGCTGCCTTACCTGGCATCCCCTATGCGGTCGGCTTCGCGCGCGCCTATGCCCGCGCCATCGACGTCGATGAGGTTGCGATCGCCGCCGACGTCCGCAACGCCGTGCATAATTCGGAAATCGGCGCCAACCGCTACGAAGCGTTCGAGCCTGCCGATCCGGCGCGCGTGCCATCTCGCGCGCTGGCTTGGACGGCCGCAGCCATCGTCGTGATCCTGATCGCGGCGTTCGCCGTCTGGCGTACGCAATTGCTGACTCCTCCGACCGGTGAGGAAATCGCGCAGCAGCAGCAGGCCGCTCCTGTCGCAGCTACACGCCCCGCCGCCGGCGCGCGGCGGCCCGCGCCCGTGGTTCAGACGGTCGTCTTCACCGCCAATGACGATGTCTGGCTGCGCATCTATGACGAGGCCGGGGACCGGCTGAAGGACGGGCTGATGAAGAAGGGCGAGAGCTTCACGCTGCCGCCCAATGCCCGCAATCCCATGATTCTGACCGGCCGGCCGCAGGCTCTGACGGTCACCGTGGGCGGCAAGGCGGTTGCGCCGCTCGGACCGCCGGACCGCACCATCTCGGACGTGCCGGTCAATGCCGAGGCGCTGCTTGCCCGAGCCGCGCCGGCGGCTCCTGCGGGGGCAGCAGCCGCGCCGGCCGGCAATCCCGGCGTGGCGACACCTGCACCGCCCCCGGCGGTTCCCACGCCGGCGCCCGTGGGTGGCAACTGAGGCGCGGGGCCGCGACTGGTTAACGTCGCGCTTTACCACGCCAAATATCGCCTTATGGATAGGGCCAGAGATTTAGTCGGGGACCATCATGCGTAACGCTTTTTTCGCGACAACCGCCCTGGCGCTTGGAGCGCCAGCCCTGCTTGCGCTTGCGCCCGCAGCGGCGGCAGAGAAGGTCAGCGTCGACATCCGTGTCGACCGGCTGGAAAAGGAAATGCGCGCCGTGCAGCGCAAGGTGTTTCCGGCCGGCACGCCGCTGGAGGCGGAAATCACGCGGCCGGCTACCCCGGCGGTGACACCCGGCACGCCCGCCTCCACGCCGGTCGCTGATCTGACCGCGCGCGTGGGGGCACTGGAATCGCAGCTGGCGTCCATCACCGGTCAGGTCGAGGAAAACAGCTTCAAGCTCAAGCAGCTGGAAGAAGCCTTCAACAAGTATAAGGCCGAGGCGGAGAGCCGCGCCGCCGGGCCGGTGATTGCGCCGCCTGCTGTAAAACCGACCGCTCCGACGGAACCCGGCCCAGGCGCGACCCGGCCCGCCGGCACCAACGGGGGTGCCAGCGAGGCACGCAAGCTGGCCGTGGCCGGGGTCGAGCGGCCGGCGACCGGCAATGAGGCGGAGGATGCCTATAGCTATGGCTTTCGCCTGTGGGACGCCAAATTTTATCCCGAAGCGCAGGCGCAGTTGAAGGCGACCGTCGACAAATTCGGTACCGCCCCGGTCGCGAGCCGCGCGCAGAACCTGCTCGGCCGCGCCTATCTGGACGATGGCAAGCCGGCGCTGGCATCCGTGGCTTTCTACGAAAATTATCAGAAGCGTCCGCGCGGCGACCGCGCAGCCGACAGCCTGGCCTGGCTCGGCGAAGCGCTTATCCAGCTCAAGAAGCCGGCGGACGCCTGCAAGGTATATGCGGAACTCGAGCAGGTTTACGGCGCCAACCTGTCCGGCAGCCTGCGCGGGCTGGTGAATGCGGGCCGCGCCAAGGCCAAATGCAGCGCCTGACTTGATATGGCCGCGGCCGATCTGCTGGTGGAGCTTGGCGCATCGATCGCGGTACTAATCGGCGATGCCAGCCATGCCCGCTTCGGTGTCGCCGTGTCGGGCGGTCCCGACAGCATGGCGCTGCTCGACCTGGCGTTGCGCGCCTTCCCGGATCGCGTTGAAGCGGCGACCGTCGATCATGGCTTGCGAGAGGGCTCCGCTGCGGAAGCCGCCATGGTCGCGGACTGGTGTCGGGAAAGAAGCGTCCCGCATGTCACGCTGCACCCCGATGACCCGGTGCGCGGGAATCTTCAGCAATGGGCGAGGAGGCAACGTTATCATCTGTTGGAGGCGTGGCGGGCGGAGCGTCGGATCGACTGGCTGCTCACGGCGCATCATGCCGACGACCAGCTGGAGACGCTGCTGATGCGGCTCAATCGCGGCGCGGGCGTCAACGGGCTCGCGGGCGTGCGGGCGCGGCAGGGCCATGTGCTCCGGCCGCTGCTCGGCATGCGCAAGCCTGCGCTGATCGCCTATGCTGCCGATCGCTCGCTGCCCTATGCCGATGATCCCTCCAATCACGATCCCCGGTTCGATCGCGCCGTGCTACGCCGCGCATTGGCAGACGCGGAGTGGATCGTGGTGGAAGCCGCCGGACGCAGTGCCGCCGCATTAGGCGAGGCAGAAGAGGCGCTGGACTGGACGGTCGATATGTTCGAGACGCGGCATGTGCGGGCCGAGGGAGCGGCCTGGCTCCTGGACCGGACCGACTTTCCGCGCGAACTGCTGCGGCGATTGCTGCTCCGTCTCTTTAAACGTGCGGACCCGCAGGGAATTCCGCCGCGCGGCGAGGCACTTGATCGCGCCATCGCGGCGGCTCAGCGGGGGGAGAAGGTGAGCGTAGGGCATTGCCTGCTCAAAGGAGGCGCGGAGTGGACGGTCCTCCTTGCGCCCCGACGAAGATGGCAGTGATATCGTTACGGAAAAGTTCCACGACCCGGCTTGGGAGTCTCACGTTCCGTCGATAAATCCGACTCCGGCGATCTTTCATTAACGCCTCATGTGGTTAATGGGCCGCGAGTTCGAGCGTGGGAATTTGGTGATTCATGGTGGAATTTGCGGCACTGACCTATGGCCTGCTAGCTAGTGTCATTCTTTCAGCGGCACGGCGGAACCACAAGCTGGCACGCCCTCATCCGCCGCTGCTCTTCTATACTGGCTACCTGCTGTGCGGCGTGTCGGCCGGTGTCGCCGTGATCCTGGGCTATATCGCCCTGTCGCAGTTCATCGGCGGCTGACCTGTCCGGGACCGGGCCCAAGCACGCCGTCGGTCCCGCTTGCGATTTTGCTGGGGCATCCTATCTTGCCCGGTGAAAGAGAGTGGTGAATGAACGACGATAAGGACCCGCAGGGCAATCCCTGGATCAAGAGCGCCATGATTTGGGCGGGGGTGATTGTCGCCCTGCTGCTGTTCGTGTCGATGTTCGACAGCCGCACGGCGTCCACCGCCGGGAGCGGCATCGCCTATTCCGAATTCCGCGCCAAGGTGCAGGAAGGGCAGGTGAAGGACGTCGCGATCGCCACGGACCGGATTTCCGGTACGCTCACGAGCGGCCAGCGCTTCAGCACGGTGCCGGTAAACGATCCGGGCCTGACCGGCCTGCTGGACGATTATAACGTCAAATATTCGGGGCAAGCCGAGGAGCAGCCGAGCTTCTGGCTGATCCTGGTCTATCAGTCGCTGCCATTCCTACTGATCCTGGGCATCGCCTTCTTCGTGCTGCGCCAGATGCAGAAGGGCGGCGGCGCGGGTGGCGCCATGGGCTTCGGCAAGTCCAAGGCGAAGCTGCTTACCGAAAAGCATGGCAAGGTCACGTTCGATGACGTCGCTGGCATCGATGAAGCGCGCGAGGAATTGCAGGAAATCGTCGAATTTCTGAAGGACCCGAGCAAGTTCGCGCGGCTGGGCGGCAAGATTCCCAAGGGCGCGCTGCTGGTCGGTTCGCCCGGCACTGGCAAGACGCTGCTGGCCCGCGCCATCGCGGGTGAGGCGGGCGTGCCCTTCTTCACCATTTCGGGGTCGGACTTCGTCGAGATGTTCGTCGGCGTCGGCGCGAGCCGCGTGCGCGACATGTTCGAGCAGGCCAAGAAGAACGCGCCCTGTATCGTTTTCATCGACGAAATTGACGCGGTCGGCCGTCATCGTGGCGCAGGCCTTGGCAATGGCAATGACGAGCGCGAGCAGACGCTGAACCAGCTGCTGGTCGAGATGGACGGTTTCGAGGCGAATGAGGGCATCATCATCGTCGCGGCGACCAACCGTCCCGACGTGCTCGATCCTGCGCTGCTGCGTCCGGGCCGGTTCGACCGGCAGGTCGTGGTGCCGCGCCCCGATATCGAGGGCCGCGAGAAGATTCTGGCCGTGCACATGAAGAAGGTGCCGCTGGCGCCCGACGTCAACCCGCGCACCATTGCACGCGGCACGCCGGGTTTCTCGGGCGCTGATCTGGCGAACCTCGTGAACGAAGCGGCGCTGATGGCTGCCCGGCGCGGCAAGCGGCTGGTCGCCATGGATGAGTTCGAGGCGGCCAAGGACAAGGTCATGATGGGCAGCGAGCGCCGCTCCATGGTCATGACGGACGATGAGAAGAAGATGACCGCCTATCATGAGGCGGGCCATGCCATCGTCGCGGTCCATGAGCCGGCATCCGACCCCATCCACAAGGCGACGATCATCCCGCGCGGCCGTGCGCTGGGCATGGTGATGCGCCTGCCGGAGCGTGACAGCTACAGCTATCACCGCGACAAGATGCATGCCAACCTGGCCGTCGCCATGGGCGGGCGCGTGGCCGAAGAGATCATCTTCGGGCATGACAAGGTGTCGTCGGGCGCTTCGGGCGATATCCAATATGCGACCAAGCTGGCGCGCGACATGGTCACCCAGTGGGGCATGTCGGACAAGCTCGGCCCGCTCCAATATGAGGAGCAGCAGGGCGAAACCTTCCTTGGCTATTCGCAGAGCCAGCGCGTCCATATGTCGAACGAAACGGCTCAGGCCATCGATCATGAAATCCGCTCGATCGTCGAGGGCGGCTATGACCGGGCGAAGAATGTGCTGACCGGCCATGAAAGCCAGCTTCACCTGCTCGCCAATGCGCTGCTGGAATATGAGACGCTGACCGGCGAGGAGATCAAGACGCTGCTCGACAAGGGTGAGATCACCCGCGACGACGGCACCACGATCAAGCCGTCGGTGATCCCGGCCGCTGGCTCCTCCATCCCTAAGACGCGCAAGCGCAAGGGGCCGTTCGGAGAGCCTTCGCCCGCCGGCATCTGATCGGTCTTCCGTACAGCCTTCCGAGGGGGAGCGTTATCGCTCCCCTTTTTTGTGCGTAGCAAAGGGGGCAACAAAATCCGCTGCAAGGACTGGTCGTTTCGCTGGTTAATGGTTACATGGGCCGCCACGAATCCCCAGCGGTCTTGCCCCGGGCCGCGCAGCAGAAAGTGGCTTTCACATGGATATCCGCCTCGGCCTCACCTTTGACGACGTGCTGTTGCAGCCCGCCGAATCCGATGTGCTGCCCAGCCAGGCCGACACCAGCACCCATGTGACCAAGGCGATCAAGCTCAATATCCCGATCCTTTCCTCCGCCATGGATACGGTGACCGAAGCCGACATGGCGATCGTCATGGCGCAGTTGGGCGGCATCGGCGTCCTGCACCGCAACCTGTCGGTAGAGGAGCAGGCCGACGCAGTCCGTGCCGTCAAGCGCTTCGAGAGCGGCATGGTGGTAAACCCGATCACGATCACGCCCAATGCGACCCTCGCCGACGCCCAAATGCTGATGGCGCGGCACAAGATCAGCGGAATTCCGGTGGTGGAAGCCTCGGGTAAACTGGTCGGCATCCTGACGCATCGCGATGTGCGTTTTGCGGAAAATCCTGCCCAGCCGGTGAGCGAACTGATGACGCGCGACAATCTGGCCACGGTGAAGGCGGGCGTCGGGCAGGACGAGGCGATGCGGCTGCTGCACCAGCGCCGGATCGAAAAGCTGCTGGTGGTGGATGGCGACTATCATTGCGTCGGCCTCATCACCGTCAAGGATATCGAAAAGGCGGTGACCTATCCGCAGGCGACGAAGGATGCTTCCGGTCGCCTGCGCGTCGCCGCTGCCACCACGGTCGGCGACAAGGGTCTGGAGCGCAGCGAGGCGCTGATCGATGCGGAATGCGACCTAATCGTGATCGACACCGCGCACGGCCACAGCAAGCAGGTCGCCGTCGCGGTCGAGGCGGTGAAGAAGCGGTCCAACCATGTCCAGGTCGTGGCCGGCAACGTCGCCACCGCCGAAGCGACCAAGGCCCTGATCGACGCGGGCGCGGATTGTGTGAAGGTCGGCATCGGCCCCGGCTCGATCTGCACCACGCGGGTGGTCGCGGGCGTTGGCGTGCCGCAGCTCACGGCCGTGATGGACGCTGCCGCCGAGGCCGCAAAGCAAGGCATCCCGGTGATTGCGGACGGCGGTCTGCGCACGTCCGGCGATGTGGCGAAGGCGCTCGCGGCGGGCGCCGGCTGCGTGATGGTCGGCTCGCTGCTCGCGGGCACGGCCGAGGCGCCCGGCGAAACCTTCCTCTATCAGGGCCGCGCCTATAAGAGCTATCGCGGCATGGGCAGCGTCGGTGCAATGGCGCGCGGCTCGGCCGACCGCTATTTCCAGGCGGACATCAAGGACCAGATGAAGCTGGTGCCCGAAGGCATCGAAGGCCAGGTGCCGTTCAAGGGACCGGCCAAGGATGTCATCCATCAGCTGGTCGGCGGCGTGAAGGCGGCAATGGGCTATACCGGCAGCCGCACGATCAAGGACCTTCAGGAGCGCGCCCGCTTCGTGCAGATCACCAATGCTGGCCTGTCCGAAAGCCATGTCCACGACGTCACCATCACCCGCGAAGCGCCGAACTATCCGACGCGCTGAGGACGGCGCGGCATGACGCCGGCCGCGCGGGTCCAGGCCGCGATCGAGCTGCTGGACGCCATCATCGCATCCGCGCGCGATGGCGGCCCGGCGGCGGACACGCTGATCGCCCGCTATTTCAAGGAGCGCCGCTATGCCGGATCCCGCGACCGGCGCGCGGTGCGCGACCATGTTTATGACGCGATCCGGCGCGTGGCGGAGCGGCCTGCTGATGGCCGCGAGGCCATGGTGGGTCTTGCCCGCGAGCGGCCGGACCTTGGCGCGCTGTTCGACGGTTCGGCGCACGGACCTGCACCGATCGCGCAGGATGAGCGCGGTGCTGCTGCCGGCGCTGTCCCCGCGTGGCTGGAGCCGTTGCTGGCGGTGCCGGTTGAGCGCGAGGCGCTGCTGGGCCGGGCGCCGGTCGATTTGCGGGTCAACCGCCTGAAGGCCGACCCTGTGCAGGTGGCGCCGCTTTTCCCCGAGGCGGTGCCGATCTTCGGGCTGCCCGACGCTCTGCGCTTGGCCGAGGGATTTCCGGTGGAGCAGAGCGAGGCCTGGAAGCAGGGGCTTGCCGAGGTTCAGGATGCGGGCAGCCAGTTCATCTCCACAGCTTGCGCCGTGCAGCCCGGCATGACCGTCATCGACCTTTGCGCGGGCGCGGGCGGCAAGACGCTGGCGCTGGCTGCGGCGATGGGGGGTGAGGGGAGGCTGATCGCCGCCGACACCATCCGCTCCCGGCTCGGCCGGCTTGCTCCACGCGCTGAAAGAGCAGGGGCGACTTTCATCGAAACGCTGCTGCTGGATCAGGGGCATGAGGCGCGCGCGCTGCAGAGCCTGCACGATCGCGCCGACGTGGTGCTGGTCGATGCCCCTTGTTCGGGGACGGGCACCTGGCGCCGCAATCCCGAGGCGCGCTGGCGGCTGACCCCGGCGCGGCTCGACCGGCTGGTCGCGGAACAGGCGAGGATATTGGATTTCGCAGCGCCGTTGGTGGCGCCGCGCGGCCTCCTGGTTTATGCTACCTGCGCGCTGACCGACAAGGAGGGCCGCGATCAGATGCAGGCGTTTCTGGAACGGCATGATGGCTGGCAGGCCGAGCCCATCCAGCAGGAAAGCGGCCGGGTTCATGGGCAGGGACGGCTGCTGACCCCTGCTCATGATGGCACCGACGGCTTCTATTTCGCGCGGCTGCGGCGCCCCGCGTGAAAGAGGGCATGGACAAGCCTCCGCAAAATCGCGAGACTTGCCCGCCTGAATCAGCGCCTGAAACATGGCTGGAGTTGTGCATGCGTTTTACCCCTGCTTCGATCGCCCTGGCCGTCCTGCTGACCACCGTGTCCAGCGTGGGACTGACCCAGCGGCCGGATGCGCAGATAGCGCCGCTGTCGGTCGAATGGCAGAAGGCGGGTGAGGCTGCACGCAAGGCGGGCAATTATCAGGCCGCGACGGATGCGCTGGAAAGCGCGCTTGCCGTCGATCCTCGCAATCGCGGCGCCTATATCGAACTGGCGCAGGTCGCACGGGCACAGGGGCTTCAGGGGAAGGCGATCCGTCTCTATCGCGAAGCGCTGCTGCTCGAACCCAATGATGTGGCCGCGCTGGTAGGACAGGGGCAGGCGATGGTCGAGAAGGGCGCCGTCGCCAAGGCCAAGGAGAATCTGGCTCAGGCGCAGAGCCTGTGCAAGACGAGCTGTGTGGGTGTGGGGCAGTTGGCTGCCGCCATTGCCAAGGGGCCACCTGCCACTGTCATGAGCGCGAAGGACCCGGTGCCGGCGCCCACTGTGCCGGCGACTGAACGGCCTTGAAATAGGTCGTTGCGCGCGCGCTTCGACAGGTCGGTCTTGGGTCTGTCGAGGGGCTCAGCTGGAACGGTACTGGCGAGCTTATTAACTGAAAACGGCTAAAAACATACACGGGGCAAGCATCACCCTCGGCTTGACCCGGAGTCTCACTATCCTGGACAAGGCGCGGTCTTGAAGGAAAGCGGGGCCCCGGATCAGGTCCGGGGTGACGAAAGGGGAAGGGCGGCAATCGACCAAAAATTGCCATCCAAACGCGAAGTCGGGCTGTTTCGAAGCCGACATTCCGCTTATGTCAGTCAGGCAGTGGAATACTGGCAGGCAAATTCTATCGGAGAAGGAAATGGAAGACGGCATCAGGCAGAGTTACAAGGATGAGCAGGCTGGCCTTTTAGAGCAGGCACTCACTCTTCCGTTGCCAGATGCGGTGTTCACAATCGTCCACTACAATGATCACCGCAGGCGTATGGGGCCAAGGCCACACTGCGATCCGATAGACTTCTCGGTTCTATATGACAGCTATGATCCCAATGAGGTGGAGGAATGGCGGATCAAAGCGCAAAAGCTGCGAAATGACGCCTATTCGGTGGGTGATGCCTCGCTTCGTAGAGACGGAACTTATGATCTGCTTCGGGCAGAATATGAAGCCACCCACCCCGGCTTCATGCCGAAAACCTATCAAGACGCGGTGGGTTTTGGAATGTGGCTAGCACGATAACGGCAGCAATCGATACCAGTCCGCACGAAAGCCGACAGTCTGCTCCCCACCCTTCACCGACATCGGGCGAGTTCCCAAATTCTAGCCGCGCGCTTGAGCCGCGCCGCCCAGCACCCGCGCGACGGCGACGAATTCCTCTACGCTGACAGTCTCCGCGCGCCTTTGCGGGTCGATCCCGACGACCTCCAACGCATCCAGCGCACCGGGCAGGCCCTTGAGGCTCTGGCGCAGCATCTTGCGGCGTTGACCGAAGGCGGCCGCCGTCAGGCGCTCCAGATGCTTGAGCTCGACGCCTTCCGGCGCTTCGGTCGGCGTGATGTGCACGACGGCCGACATCACCTTGGGCGGCGGGGTGAAGGCGCTGCGATGCACCTTCATCGCGATGCGCGGCTCGCTGCGCCATTGGGCGAGCACGGCTAGGCGGCCATAATGATCGCCGCCTGGCTTTGCCACAATCCGCTCGGCCACCTCCATCTGGAACATGAGCGTCAGCGTCGACCACCAGGGCAGCGGCGTCCATGGCGCGGAGAGCCAGCCGATAAGCAGCGCCGTACCGACATTATAGGGCAGATTGGCGATGATATGCGCGCCCTCGCCAGCCTCGGCGCGGGCATCGACCTGCATCGCGTCGCCCGAAATGACGCGCAGTTGGCCAGGGAAGGCCTCCGCCAGTTCGCCGAGCGCGGGCAGGCAGCGGTCGTCGCGTTCGACCGCGACAATGTTTGCGCCCGCTCGCAGGATCGCTCGCGTCAGTCCGCCTGGGCCGGGGCCGACCTCGAAAGCCGGCTGGCCGGAAAGCGACCCCGGTATGGCGGCGATCCGGTCGAGCAGTTGTTCGTCGAGCAGGAAATTCTGCCCGAGCGCCTTGCTCGCCTGAAGCCCGTGCGCTGCAATGACTTCGCGCAGCGGGGGAAGCTTCCGCTGCGCCTCAACAGCCATGGGTTAGGCGGGCACGCGTCGCTTCCGCGGCCATCTTGAGCGCCGCCATCATGGCGCCGGGATTGGCGCTATCCTTGCCCGCGATGCCGAAGGCGGTGCCATGATCGGGGGAGGTGCGCACGATCGGCAGCCCCAGCGTGATATTCACGCCCTCATCGAAATGCAGGGTCTTGAGCGGGATCAGCGCCTGATCATGATACATGCAGAGCGCCGCGTCGTAGGTTTCACGGGCGCGGGCATGAAACAGGCCGTCGGCGGCCAACGGTCCGCTGATGTCATAGCCTTCCGCCCGCAACGATTCGACGGCAGGCTGGATGATCTCAATCTCCTCCCGTCCCAACGCCCCGCCTTCTCCTGCATGCGGGTTGAGCCCGGCGACCACCAGGCGCGGCCGGCCGATCCCGAAGTTGCGCTGCAATCCCCTGGCGGTGGTGATCGCACGGGCGCGAATGAGGTCAACGGTCAGCGCGGAAGGCACTTCAGCGAGCGGGATATGGATGGTGATCGGCACGACCTTGAGCGAGGGGCCAGCCAGCATCATCACTGCGTTGTGGGGAGCCACGCCGCAGCGTTCGGCAATGAATTCGGTTTGTCCTGGATGGGTGAAGCCGACGCCGTACAACTGCTCCTTGCCGACAGGCGCGGTCACGATCCCTGCCGCCGAACCCGTCCGCGCGAGGCCGACCGCCACCTCCAGCGCCTGAAAGGCCGTGCGTGCGCCATCGATGCTGGGCATGCCCGGAACGATCTCGCCCGCCTCGGCAATCTGCAGGCAGGGCAGAGCCGTCTCGAAGGCGTCGAGCGCTTCCTCGGGCGTGCTGACGGTCGCGATCGGCCCCAGCCATACCGCCCGCAGCGCCGCCGCATCGCCGACCGCGAAGAAAGGCGGCAGGCCGCGCGCCTCCCGCATCACCCAGCTTTTGGCGACGATTTCAGGCCCAATGCCCGCCGGGTCGCCCAGCGATATCGCGAAGGGAGCGAGCGCAGCACGAGGCTCCGCCGAATCAGTTATAGTCGATGACGGCATCGCGGCGAAGGTCACGCAAATAGATACGCGCGCGCTTGTTGACCCGTTCTTCCTCCATCTGCGCCATGATCTGCTCACGGTTCGGCGCAGCGGCTGCGCCAGCCTCATCCCGGCCGCAGACCACCAGCACGCGCACGCCATCGGAAATGGAGCCGAAGGGCGGCGTCGCCTGGCCGACCTGAAGGCCGAGCAGGATATCCTGCAACTGCGGCGGCAGGTCGCGCAGCTTCACATTGTCGTTGTCGACCACATCGGCGCCGATCCTGGCGCCCAGCGCATTCGCTTCGCCGCAGCCCTTGATCGTCTTCGTCTGCGCAGCGAACGCCGCCGCCCTGGCGCTGGCCTGTTCCTTGGTGGTGTTGGGCGGGAAGCTGACCGACAACTGCTTGAGGCTGAGCAGCGCGTCACGCGGATCGGCGGTCAGCACCTTGCGCTTGTCCATGACATAGAGGAGCGAGACGCCGCCCGGCACCGGGATCGGCCCGGCGATCTGGCCGACCTGCATTTCAGTCGCCGCCTTCGCCAGTTCGTCGGGCAGCTGGCCCGGGCGCACCCAGCCCAGATCGCCGCCGACTGCAGCGGTCGACGCTTCGGAAAATTGCCGGGCATAGGCTGCGAAGCTGCCGCCCTGCTTGATCTGCTCGATGATGTTGCGCGCGTTGGCGACGATCTGGGCCTGATTTTCGGGCGTGGCCGACAGGTAGATCTCGCCGATGCGATATTCCTCGCTGCCCTTGGCCGCGTTCATCCGGTCGATGACCGATTTGACCTCATCCTCCGACACGTTGACGAAAGGCTGGATGTTGCGGCGGAGCAGGCGGCTCCACGCCAGCTCGCCTTCGATCTGGCGCTTGATGCTGGCGGACGAGCTGCCCTGAGTCCGCAGATACTGTTCGAACTGCGCAGGGGACTGGCGGAAATTGGCCGCGACCCTCTCATAGCTCTGGTCGATCTCGGCCCTGTCGACCTTGATGTCGTTGGCGGCGGCTTCCTGGATCTGCAGGGTTTCATCGATCAGGTTGCGCAGCACCTGAACGCGCAGCCGTTCCTTTTCCTCCGGCGATACCTTGCCGCCATTGGCGGTCAGGATCAGCGCCAGCCGTTGATCGACGTCGGTGCCGGTGATGATCCGGCCGTTGACGATCGCCGTCGCCTTGCGGACGTTGGGGTCGCTCTTGCCGAAGACGGTCACATCCTTGGGCAGGTTGAGCTGCTGGGTAGCGACGGAGCCGTCGTCATCAACCGTCTGGGCGGCGGTTCCCGCAACGCCCGTCGCCAGCAGCGCCGAAGACAGGAGCAGGGTGCGCAGGCCCTCTACGGTCGCGCTGCCAATGCGGGAAAAGGGAAAAACGACAGGCTGCATCGTCGGAAAAACTCTCCAATTCGGGTCGGCACGACATGCGCCGGCCCGCCTGAACCGCGGCTGAGCGGCAGGCGAGCCGGCTGATCCTTATATGCCAATATTACGAAAAGCCAGCCGTAGCTGAAAGCTGTTGCCGCTGCGTGCGTCGCCGATCACCAGGTAGTCGCGCCGCCAGGTCAGGCCCAGCGCCACGCAATCATCCTCATAGGCAATGCCGAGCCGGTGGCGAACGGGCTGATAACCATCGGCCGTGCTCACCGGGTCCTCCTTCGCATCGGTGAGGTCGATGACGGTCGATCCGAACACCGACCAGTAGCGCGCGAACTGGACGCGTCCGCCCAGCCGCAATTCCTCGCGGTCGCGCAAGTCCTCCAGATTCTGGTCCGCATTGCGGTTGAGCCGCAGATAGCCGACCATCGCATAGGTCTTGCGCGTGCCGATCGTGGCATCGACCTCGTTCCGGCGCACTGCCAGATTGTCCTTGTCCAGCCGGAAGCGATGGGTGAGGCTGACGAAGTCCCTGTACCGCACGGTCGTTCGCCCGACGATGTCGGACATGCGGTCGGAAAGGCCGGTGCCGTCCGGCAGGATGCTCTCGCGATTGTTCAGCCGGTAGCTTTGGCCGATCACGCTCTCCAGCGAGAAGTTGGGCAATGACAAGCCATATTCCAGGCCATAGGTGATGCGCGTCGAATCCTCGAACCGGTCGTATCCCGCGAAACGGTTGAGCGCGAAGAGATTACTGTCCTCCAGATCGATCGCGCGGGCGTCTTCGTTGGGTACCGACAGGTTGGCGAGCCGGGGTGCCGCCACGATTTGCACGCGCGGCGCGATACGTTGGAGCCCGCCGAACGCCTCGCCCATGAAGGGCCAGCGCACGTCGATCGCCGCCGCCGCGATGCCGCGCGCCTTCCAGCCCGGATCGCCGGCATAGCTCGCCACCTGCGTCAGCAGATTGTCGCTGCTGTGATAGACGTCGCCGCGCAGATAGGTGGTCAAGGAGACTTCCTGCCCCATGCCGGTCAGCTTGCGCAGGTTCCATTCGAACGCGGCAAAGGCACGCTGCGTATCCTGTCCATGGGTGCGCGTGATGGCGAGCGTGTTGGCCTGCAACTGGATGCGCCCGCCCAGCAGCGGGTCGGCCAGGCGCAGGCGATAGTCGATGACCGGCAGCGCGATCGGCGTCTGCCCCTGCGGATCGCCGGTGCGGAGCGTCTGCACCGCCCAGCCTGCGATGGAGAAATAGCTCTTCTCCCCGATCCGCTGCGCGCCAAGGGTCGAGCGCAGCCGGTCGTCGCGGCTGATGTCGTAGCGGCGCAGGAAGGTACGGTCGCTCGCCACCCGGATCGATCCGTTGACGCTCCATTCCGGGGTCAGCTGCAATCCGCCGCTGGCGTCCAGATAGCCGCGAAAATCCTTTTCCGAACCCGCAGGCGTTGCCGAAGCGGCGCCGCCGGTTGCAACACGGCTGCCATAGGTGCCAAAACCGGTCACCTGATAGGCGCCCCGATCCCACAGGTGGCGATAGTTCGCCTCCAGCATCGGCAGCGTGTCAGTGTAGATATGCGGTGTGACGGTGAGGTCGCGATTAGGCGCGAGCTTCAGATAATAGGGCAGCGCCACCTCGAACCCGTTGGTCCGGTCATAGCGCAGATTGGGGACCAGCAGCCCGCTGCCGCCACCTTCACCCACCGGATGGGAAAAGCCGGGTAGCGGGATAAGCGGCAGGCCGAACAGTTCGATGCTGGCGTTGGTGTAGTAGACGCGGGCCTTCACCGGGTCATAGACGACCTTCACCGCCTTGATCTGCCAGCTCGGCTCCTTGGGACAGCCGTCGCTGTCCTCGACAGCGCAGCCGGTATAGGCGGCCTTCCGCAGCGTATAGATGCCATTCACCCGGTCGCCATGCACCGCCGCCAGACGCCCGCCCGATTGCAGGACGAGCAGCATATTCTCGACCGCCCCATCCTTGAGGGAATCGGTGACGTTGAAGCGGTCGCCATAGGCGACGTTGCCTTCAGCGTCGGTGACGGACACATTGCCCGTCGCCTCCACTTTCCCGCTGGTGCGGTTCCACACCACCTTGTCGGCGCGCAGCCGGTTGCCCTCACGCAGCAGCTGCACATCGCCGCTGGCCGTAACCACCTCGCTGTTGCTGTCATAGGAGAGGGCGTCGGCGGCGAAGCCGATCTGATCGTCGCTTGCCGGCACCGGGGCGTCGGGCGCACTGACGCTCGGCTGCGGCTCCTGCAGTTGCTGAGCCTTGGCGCCGGACGCCGCCGCGAGCGACAGGCAGGCTGCACCAGCGGCGAGGGCAGATTTCAGACGCAGGGACGAAGGGAAATTATGCAAAGGATCGTGCCTCTTTGGGGGGCGCTTTGTTTCCCGCCTATCGCATTGCTTTGCCTGCGCCGCAATCGTCTGCCCCAAGTCTTTTGCCCGAAAATCCGTCGAACGGCTTTGCCAGACGGGCCAAGCCGCACTATCTCACCCAGACTGTTACCGTCTTGCCAGACATGAAGGACCCTTGATGGAAATCGCGTTCAGCCCGATCCGTCCCGATGCCGACACCTTGGTCTTTGCCGTGCCGAAGGGGGGCTTCGACGCCCTGCCGCTCGCTGCCGCGCCCACTTTGGCGGCTGGCGCGAGCGCCGCCCGCTTTGCCGGTGAGGCGGGTTCCAGTTTCGAAAGCTTCGCCGAGGAAGGCGGCAAGGTGCTACGCGCCGTCCTGATCGGGACAGGTAGCGGCAGCGACACGGACTTTGAAAAGGCAGGTGCGGCGCTGACCGCGCGGCTATCGAATAGCGGCGCGACCCATGCCGCCGTCGAATTCTTCGGCCCCGCTACGGGCGAGCAGGCGGCGCATCTCGCGCTCGGCGCGCTGCTGCGTGGCTGGCGGATCGATACCTATCGTACGCGTCAGCCGGAGAAAGCGAAGCCCACACTGGCGAAGATTACGCTCGTCTCCGCTGATGGCGCCGCCGCCTGGGAAGCACAGTCGGCGGTCGCCTCGGGTGTCGCCCTGACGCGCGAGCTGGTGTCGGAACCGGCGAACATTCTCTATCCCGAAAGCTTCGTCGAGCGCTGCCGGCACCTTGAGCAGCTGGGGGTCAAGATCACCGTCCTCGACAAGGCGGCGATGGCTGAGCTTGGCATGGGCGCGCTGCTGGGCGTCGCGCAAGGATCGGTACGCGAGCCGCGCCTGCTCGCCATGGAGTGGGACGGTACTGGTGGCGCGCAGCAGAAGCCGGTGGTGTTCGTCGGCAAGGGCGTGACCTTCGACACGGGAGGCATTTCCATCAAGCCTGCCGCCGGCATGGAGGACATGAAGTGGGACATGGGGGGCGCAGGCGCCGTCGCAGGCGCGATGAAGGCGCTGGCCGGGCGCAAGGCGAAGGCGCGCGTCGTCGGCATCTGCGGCCTGGTCGAGAATATGCCCGACGGCAATGCACAGCGGCCGGGCGACATCGTGACCTCGATGTCCGGCCAGACCATCGAGGTGCTGAACACCGATGCGGAAGGGCGGCTGGTCCTGTGCGACGTCATTACCTGGGCGCAGAAGACCTATGCGCCAGAGGTTATCGTTGACCTCGCGACACTGACCGGCGCGATGATCGTGTCGCTCGGTAGCGAATATGCGGGTATCTTCTCCAATGATGACGGGCTTGCCGATGATCTGATGACGGCGGGCAAGGCTGCTGGCGAGCAGCTGTGGCGCTTCCCCCTGTCCGACGCCTATAATAAGCTGATCGACAGCCCGATCGCCGACATGAAGAATGTCGGCCCGCGCTTTGCCGGGTCGATCACCGCCGCGCAGTTCATCAAGCGCTTTGTCGATGAGGGCGTCAAATGGGCGCATCTCGACATTGCGGGCATGGTGTGGGCGGACAAGCCCGGCGCGACCTGGGACAAGGGCGCGACCGGTTACGGCGTGCGTCTGCTCGACCGGTTCGTCGCCGACAGGTTCGAGGGCTGACGGTCAGGCCGATGCAAGTCGATTTCTACCAGTTGAGCCGCGACCCGGTTGAGCAGGTGCTGCCCGCGATTGCGGGCCGCATTCTCGACATGGGCGAGCGGTTGCTGGTGGTGACCGGCGAGCCCGAGCAGCTGGACCGCATTTCCGCTGGTCTTTGGGCCGGGCCGCCGGAGAGTTTTCTGGCGCATGGCCGGGCGGGGGAGGGCGATGGTTCGATCCAGCCTGTTCTGCTCGCCAAGGAATGCGCTGCCGCCAACGGTGCACGGCACGTCGCTTTGGCGGATGGGCTATGGCGGGAGGAAGCGCTGGCGTTCGAGCGCGCCTTCTACTTCTTCGACGCTGTCACCATCGATGGCGCGCGGGAAAGCTGGCGGGCGCTCGCCAGACGAGAAGGCGTGACCCCGCGCTTTTGGCGGCAGGAAGGCCGCAAATGGGTGCAGGGCCCTTAGCGCGCCGCGACGGACGCCCCCTTGCAGCGGGGGCGAGCCCGGTCTAAAGGCCGCGCCACTTGATCCCAAAACAATTTGGAGCTTTTGAGCCTTATGGCCGTGACCCGCACCTTTTCGATCATCAAGCCCGATGCGACTCGTCGCAACCTGACCGGCGCAGTGACCAAGAAGCTGGAGGAGGCGGGCCTGCGGGTCGTGGCTTCGAAGCGCATCCGCATGAGCCGCGAACAGGCGGAGGGTTTCTACGCCGTTCACAAGGAACGCCCCTTCTTCGCCGACCTGGTCGCCTTCATGATCTCCGGTCCGGTCGTCGTGCAGGTTCTGGAAGGCGAAGACGCCGTCAAGCGCAACCGCGACATCATGGGCGCGACCAACCCGGCCAATGCGGACGAGGGCACGATCCGCAAGGACTATGCCGAGTCGATCGAGGCCAATTCGGTCCATGGTTCGGACAGCGAGGAAAATGCCGCGATCGAGATCGCCTATTTCTTCAAGCCCGAAGAAATCGTCGGCTGATCTGCCGCAAGCCAAGCATGGAAAGGGGCCGGGGAGCATATGCTCCACCGGCCTTTTCTTTTTTCCACAAAGGATCGATCACTCAGGCCATCGCTCCATAAGCGCTATCTCAACAGTCAAATCGTCTGCGGCGGCGCCTCAAACCGGTCGATCACCCATTCCTCCGCCTGTGCACCGCCGATCCATTCCTGCATCCAGGGATGATTGATGACGGCATGCATATAGGCTTCGGCGAAGCGGGCGACCGGCAGCTGATAGGTGATGAAGCGCGTCACCACCGGGGCGAACATCACGTCGACGGCGTTGAACTCGCCGAACAGATATTCTCCGTCGCCACCGTGGCGCGCCCGAGCCTCCGCCCACAGTTGCATGATGCGGCCGATATCCTGCGCCACCGCTTCGGATGGCGGCACCGGCGCGTAGATCTGGCGGATGTTCATGCTGTGCTCGCGGCGCAGCGCAGCGAAACTCGAATGCATTTCCGCCGCCATGGACCGCGCCATGGCGCGCGCCGCGGTGTCGGCAGGCCAGAATTTGTCGCCGCCGCATTTCTCGTTCAGATATTCGATGATCGCGAGGCTGTCCCAAACCACGACGTCGTCGCCGTCCCACAGGATTGGCACCTTCCCCGATGACGGGGCGAACTCGTCCCCCTCACGGCGTTTTTCCCACGCTTCGTCATAGAGCGGCACGACCACTTCCTCGAAAGGAAGGCCGCTGAGCTTGCAGGCGAGCCAGCCGCGCAGCGACCAACTCGAATAGGCTTTGTTGCCAATGAACAGCTTCATCATGCGCCAATCTTTAGAGCGGGGTGCGGCTGGGTCAAATGGCGAATCCAAAAAGAGGGGCTGGCTGGCGGCCCCTTTGCGCCCTAAACGTCCCCCCTGCTAACAGGGTAGAAGAAGACGGGGCGGTTTATGGATTGGTTGCACGCGGTCGCTGGCCTGTTTGTCGGTGTGATGGTCGGGATGACCGGGGTTGGGGGTGGTTCCTTGATGGCGCCGATCCTGATTTTGCTGTTCGGCGTGGCCCCGGCGACGGCGGTCGGTACCGACCTGTGGTTCGCCTCCATCACCAAGGCAGTCGGCGGCGCCGTGCATCATCATCAGGGCGGAGCGGATGGCGGCCCCGACTATATGGTCATCAAGCGGCTGCTGATGGGCAGCATTCCAGCAGCCCTGATCGTGCTCTTGATCGTTTCCCAGATGCACATGACCCAGATCAAGGGCGGCATCGTCACCACGGCCTTGGGCGTCGTGCTGATCCTGACGGCCGGTGCCACGCTGCTGCGCGGCCGCTTTCATCGGTGGGCGCTTACTGCGCGCGTGGAGACGGCGAGCCGCTTCACGCGATGGCAGCCGGCCCTGACCGTCGCGGCCGGCGCGCTTCTGGGCGCCATGGTGACGTTGACCTCCATCGGCGCGGGCGCGATCGGCGCGACCATGCTGCTCGCCCTCTATCCCTTCCGCATGCGGATGCAGCGGCTGGTGGCGACAGATATCGTCCATGCCGTGCCGCTGACCCTGGTCGCCGGCCTTGGGCATCTGTGGATCGGAAACGTCAATCCGTTGCTGCTTGCCAATCTGCTGGCGGGATCGCTGCCGGGGATCCTGATCGGTTCCCTGCTGGCGACACGCGCGTCGGACCGCCTGCTTCAGCCCTTACTTGCCGCCGTGCTGGTGGTCGTGGGATGGCGGCTCATCATGTGACCGCGCCGGTCGGGGAGAGAGGTGGAGGCCCGAGCCGGAATCGAACCGGCGTGCAAGGATTTGCAGTCCTCTGCGTCACCACTCCGCCATCGGGCCTCGACAAGTGGGACGCCGCAAATGTGCGGCTTTTGGCGCAAAGTCAAGCGCGCCTGCGCCTCGCTGCCCAAGATTTTGACGATCACGCGCGCAAAGCCGCTTGGCGTGGCAGGTCGGCTGATTTAGAGGTCCGGTAATCTTGGTGCTGTATTGCCTTCTTAACACAGCTATGCCATTCGGGGAATTGTCGTGACCGAGCAGAATTTTTCATCGATGCGGGCCGCCATGGTCGAAAGCCAGCTTCGCACGAGCGACGTGGACGACCGTCGTGTGATCGGCGCGATGGCGCATGTGGCGCGGGAGGATTTCGTTCCTGCGGAACGGCGCGCGATGGCCTATGTCGATCGCTCCATCCCCTTGGGCAATGGCCGCTCGCTCAATCCGCCGCTCGCCACAGGACGCCTGCTCAAGGAAGCGCAGATCGCGCCGGGCGACCGGGTTCTGCTGATCGGCGCGGCGACGGGCTATGCCGCGGCGCTGCTCTCCGCGATGGGCGCGCAGGTCACGGCTGTCGAGGAAGAAGGCGGGCCGGAACTCGTCGGAGCCAACGCCACTCTGGTGCGTGGGCCGTTGAGCGCCGGTGCTCCCGAAGGGGCGCCCTACGACGTGCTGTTTGTCGATGGCGCCATAGAGGAAGTTCCCGCCACGCTCGTTCAGCAGCTTGTTGATGGAGCACGGGTCGTGACCGGTATTGTCGAGGGTGGCGTCACGCGTCTCTGCAGCGGCCGCGTGGTCGGCGGAGCGCTCGGCCTGTCCCGCCTCGCCGATCTGGAACTGGTCCTGCTGCCCGGATTCTCGGCGCCTCAGCGCTTCACATTCTAGCAGATCGAGGGGGATGATGACGGCAAGGCACAGAGTTTTTCGGCGCTCCGCCGTCACGGTGCTGCTGTTGCTGTCGTCCTCGCTTGGCGGAGCTGTCTCTGCGGAAACGTTGCAGGGCGCGCTAGCGAAGGCCTATCGCCACAACCCCACGCTGACGGGCGCCCGCGCGGGTCAGCGGGCAACCGACGAGAATGTGCCGATCCAGAAGGCTGCGGGCCGGCCCAGCGCCAATGTCGAGGGGCAGTATCAGGAACAGCTTGTAAAGCCAACGCGCGCTTTTCTGGCCCCGGACCGGCAGGCCAACGGCACCGCGACAATCAACGTGCCTATCTATCAAGGCGGAGCTGTGCGGAACGGCGTGAAGGCCGCCAAGGTGCGATCGGAAGCGAGCCGGGCTGACCTCCGCGGCACAGAGGCTTCCATCTTCTCGCAGGTGGTCGCCGCCTACATGGACGTTATCCGTGACGGCGCGATCGTGTCGCTGAACAGGGCGAATGTGAATGTGCTGGAGGTCAACCTCCAGGCCACGAACGACAGGTTCGAGGTGGGCGACCTGACCCGAACCGATGTCGCTCAGTCGCAGTCGCGCCTGGCCTTGGCGCGCTCCGATCTCCAGACGGCGGAGGCGAACTTGATCGCCAGTCGGGAAAATTATGTCGCGCTGGTCGGAACGCCGCCCGATGATCTCCAGCCGCCGCCAGCATTGCCGGGCCTGCCGGCCTCCCCTGAGCTGGCAGTGCAGACGGCGTTGACCGACAATCCCGACATCCTGTCTGCAAAGAAGCGACGCGAAGCGGCACGCTATGACGTGCGGGTGGCGAAGGCAGGCGTGCTGCCCACGGTTTCCGGATTTGCGCAGGGCAGTTATACACATTTTCTGGGGTCCTTGCGTACCTCTCCCGGGGCCGGGCTTCCCGACGTTCAGGATGATGAGCAGAGCAATAAGCAGGCTGTAGCTGGCGCGACGCTGACAATTCCGCTTTATCAGGGCGGCCGCCCCGCCGCTCAAGTGCGGCAAAGCCAGGCGCGTGAATCGCAGGCGATGGAGCAGGAGATCGAAGTGGAGCGCGGCGTGATCGCGCAGACGCGTTCGGCCTATGCAAGCTGGCAGGCGTCGCTCCAGACGATCCAATCTAACCAGACCGCGGTGGAGGCTGCAAACCTGTCGCTGGAGGGCGTGCGCGCGGAAAATTCGGTGGGCAGCCGCACCATCCTGGATATTCTGAACGCGGAACAGGAAGCGGTGAACGCGAAGGTTCAACTCGTCGCCGCGCGCCGCAACGCCTATGTTGCGGGCTTCAGTCTGCTCGCGGCCATGGGCCATGCCGAGGCCGACGATCTGAACCTCGAAAACGGAACGCTTTACGACCCGATGGTTAATTATGAGCGGGTTAAGGGCAAATGGTTCGACTGGGATTTCGATCCGGCACCGCAGCTTCAGTCCACGCGTACCGTTGACACCCCTCCGCAAAATGCCAATGTGAACTCTGCATTGGCGCAGCCTTAACGCAATGTTAACCTCGGCATGAGTTCCTTGGTGAGGCGATTGTGTTAACGGGAACTCGAACTGGGGTTATCATGGGTGACATGAGCAAGGAGCCTTCGATGGAAGATATCCTTTCGTCCATCAAGCGGATCATCGCCGAAGAAGGCGAGGAAGCCGTTCAGTCCGCCCAGCCGCGCCGGGCCCGTGGCGAGGCTGCCGTAAAAGCCTTCGTCGCGCAGACGATACGGGACGTCGCGACGCCCGTGGAGCCTGACGCGGCGGCTGAGCCACCAGCCGAGGAAGTTCTGGAACTGACAGACGAGGTTGCAGTGGAGGAAGCAATGCCCGCGCACAAGACATCCCGTTCGCCTCGCGCTGTGTTGGCCGAGGAGGACACGTCGATCCTGTCAGTCGAGAGCGAGGTCGCTGCACGGCACTCTCTGTCTGCTCTGTCATCCATGCTCGTAGCCCCCCGCGAAGGCGAAGATAACACGCTGGACGGCCTTGTCCGCTCGCTCCTGAAGCCCATGCTCAAGGAATGGCTCGACGCTCGCCTGCCGGCGCTGGTCGAAGACATGGTGGCGAAGGAAATCTCACGCATCGCTGGGCGCTGATCGAGGGACCTGTCTGATCCGGGACGGTTTATCGACTGTTGCTTATCGGACAGGAGTTGTCCTGCTTGCTACCAACCTCCCCCGTATTCCTTGTTAGAATATTGCGCGGGAGAGGTTGATCCTTGCGCGCCGCTGCGCGAGGCCCTACACCCTGATCGTTATGCTGCCCGTGCTGTTCAGCCGTGGGGCGATCTTTTCTAAGGGTGAAGGTCCATGAAGTTCCTGTTGTCCATCGGGCTGGGCGCGGCGGCGTTCAGTCACGCTCTGCTCTCCGCGATGCCCGTGGAGGCCCGGCCATTCACGCCGAGCGACATGGTCAACCTCAACCGCATATCCGCGCCCGCCGTGTCGCCCGACGGCCGGTGGCTTGCCTATCAGATGCGCACTACCGATCTGGCGGGCAACCGCGGGCGGACGGATCTTTATCTGCTGGCGCTGGATAAGCCAGGGCAGCAGGCGCGTCTGATAGCCTCGCTGCCGGACAAGAATGAGAGCGCGCCAGCCTTTTCCGCTGACGGGACCTCACTCTACTTCCTGTCGAACCGCAGCGGCGATGACCAGCTTTGGCGCGTGTCGCTGGCGGGAGGCGACCCTGAGCAGATCACCCGCCCGCCAGGGGGCATCTCCGGTTTTCTGCTGAGCCCAAGCGGCGAGCGCGTGGCGCTGTGGGCCGACCGGCCGATCGGCGCCAAGACCCTGGATGACGTTCAACCCGCGCCTCCTCCGAGTGCCGGGACCGGCCGCGTCTATGAGCAACTTTTCGTGCGGCACTGGGACAGATGGGCGGACGGCCAGCGGTCGCAGATTTTCGTCATGCCACTGAGTGGCGGACCTGCCCTTTCCGTTATGGGCCCGCTGGTCGGTGACAGTCCTTCCAAGCCCTTCGGCGGGGTGGAGGAGATCGCCTGGAGCAGCGACGGCAATACGCTGTTCTTCGCTCTGCGCGAGGCGGGCCGGATCGAATCGCTCTCCACCAATCTTGATATCTTTGCGGTTCCGGCAGATGCCAGCGCGCCGCCGCAGAACCTGACCGACGCCAATGATGCGACCGACACGATGCCTTCTGTTTCGCCCGACGGGAAATGGCTGGCCTATGCGGCGATGAAGCGGCCGGGCTATGAGAGCGATCGTCTTGTGCTGACGCTGCGCAATCTTGCCACGGGCGAGACGCGCGCGTTGACGGAAAGCTGGGATCGGTCGATCGGCTCGATCGCGTGGGAAGCCGGCGGCGGCAGCATCCTCGTCACGGCGGATGACGTGCTGGATCACCCCGTCTTCCGGATCGATACGCGCTCGGGCCGGGTGACTCGCCTGACGCAGACCGGCCACGCCGCCGGCGTCGTGCCGCTGCCCAAGGGCGGCTTCGTCTATGCGCTGGACAATATCCAGTCGCCGGCGGATTTCTGGAAGATGCCCTCGAAAGGGCGTCCCCAGCGGCTCACCAGCGTCAATGCGGAAAAGCTTGCCGGCGTCGATGATGTGTCGGTGCAGCGCTTCAGCTTCAAGGGAGCCAATGGCGACACCGTTTGGGGGCAGATCGTCAAGCCGAGAGGCAGGGCAGGCAGACTGCCGGTCGCCTATCTGGTGCATGGCGGTCCGCAGGGAAGCTTCAACGACAGCTGGTCTTATCGGTGGAATCCCAAGGCTTTCGCCGCCCATGGCTATGCGGCGGTCATGGTCGATTTTCACGGGTCCACCGGCTACGGGCAGGCCTTCACCGACAGCATCAACAAGGATTGGGGCGGCAAGCCGCTCGAAGACCTGAAGCTCGGCCTTGCAGCAGCGGCGGCGAAGGACGCGCAGGTCGATGCGGGCAACGCCTGCGCTCTGGGTGCGAGTTATGGCGGCTATATGATGAACTGGATCGCCGGCAACTGGCCCGACGGGTTCAAATGCCTGGTCCAGCATGACGGCGTGTTCGACGCCCGGGCCATGGCCTATGAAACCGAAGAACTGTGGTTCGACGAATGGGAACATGGCGGTCCTTATTTCGAACAGGCGCAGGAGTTCGAGAAGTGGAACCCGGTCAGCCATGTGACGAAATGGAAGACGCCGATGCTGGTCGTTACCAGCGAAAAGGACTTCCGCATTCCCTATACGCAGGGGCTGGCGGCGTTCACCGCGCTTCAGCGGCGCGGGATACCGTCCAAGCTGCTGGTCTTCCCGGATGAAAATCACTGGGTTTTGAAACCGCGCAACTCGCTGCAATGGTATGATGAAGCGCTGGGCTGGCTGGACAGGTGGACGAAGCGGTAAAAGCGCTGGAATGGCGGGGGAAGGGGCATTAAGGCCCCTGCCATGACCGAACTGCCCAAGACCTTCGACCCCGCCGAAATCGAATCCCGCTGGTACGCCCATTGGGAGAGCAACGGCCTGTTCCGCCCGGAACGGCCGGATGCCGAGCCCTTCACGATCGTGAACCCGCCGCCGAACGTGACGGGCAGCCTGCACATCGGCCATGCGCTGGACAATACCCTCCAGGACATCGTGATCCGGTACGAGCGGCTGCGCGGCAAGGATGCGCTGTGGGTGGTCGGCACCGATCATGCCGGCATCGCCACGCAGATGGTGGTCGAGCGGCAGATGGAGGCGCAGCAGGACAAGCGCACCAACTATACGCGCGACCAGTTCATCGAAAAGGTGTGGGAATGGAAGGCGGAGAGCGGCGGCGCGATCACGCGCCAGCTGCGGCGGCTGGGTTGCTCGATGGACTGGGCCAATGAGCGCTTCACGATGGACCCGGGCTTTTCGCGCGCGGTCATCAAGGTGTTCGTGGAGCTGCACCAGCGGGGGCTGCTCTACCGCGACAAGCGGCTGGTGAACTGGGACCCGCGTTTCCGCTCCGCCATCTCCGACCTGGAGGTCGAGACGCAGGAAGTGAAGGGCGGCTTCTGGCACTTCCGCTATCCGCTGGCAGACGGGGTTCGCCTGGCAAGCGGGGCGGATCATATCGTGGTTGCGACGACGCGGCCCGAGACGATGCTGGCCGACATGGCGGTCGCGGTGCATCCCGACGACCCGCGCTACAAGGATGTGATCGGCAAGGACATTCTCCAGCCTATCACCGGGCGCCGCTTCAAGATCGTGGGCGACGACTATGCCGATCCGGAACTGGGGTCGGGCGCGGTCAAGATCACGCCGGGCCACGACTTCAACGACTTTGAAGTGGGCAAGCGGGCGGGCTTCCGCGCGGCCGAGATGCTCAACATGTTCGACGCTGACGCGAACGTGGTGCAAACGTCGGACGGGCTGATCCCCGACCGTTTTCTGGGTCTGCACCGCTTCCGCCGCGAGAGCGTGGACGGCGCGCGCGAGCTGGTCGTGGCCGAGATGAAGGCGCTTGGCCTGCTGGTGCCGCACGTCACCAAGAACAAGGAGGGTGAGGAGGTCTTCTCCGACGCCGAGCCGCGCACCATCCAGACGCCTTTCGGCGACCGTTCGGGCGTGGTGATCGAGCCCTGGCTCACCGACCAATGGTATGTCGATGCCGCCAAGCTGGCGGTGGCACCGATGCAGGCGGTGCGCGACGGGCGGATCGAAATCGTGCCCAAGACGTGGGAAAAGACCTTCTTCAACTGGATGGAGAATATCCAGCCCTGGTGCGTCTCCCGCCAGCTCTGGTGGGGGCATCAGATCCCGGCCTGGTATGATGAGGACGGCAATCCCTATGTTGCGGAGAGCGAGGAGGAAGCGCAGGCCCTTGCCGGTAACAAGAAGCTGAGCCGCGACCCCGACGTGCTCGACACCTGGTTCTCGTCCGCGCTATGGCCTTTCGGCACGCTCGGCTGGCCGGAGCAGAGCGCGACACTCGACCGCCACTATCCCAATGACCTGCTGATTTCCGGCTTCGACATCCTGTTCTTCTGGGATGCGCGGATGGCGATGCAGGGGCTGGAGTTCATGGGCGACGTGCCCTGGCGCAAGCTCTACCTGCATGGGCTCGTGCGCGCTGCGGATGGGCAGAAAATGTCCAAGTCGAAGGGCAATGTCGTCGATCCGCTCGGCCTGATCGACAAGTTCGGCGCGGATGCGCTGCGCTTCTTCATGGCGGCGATGGAGAGCCAGGGCCGCGACGTGAAGATGGATGAGAAGCGCGTCGAGGGCTATCGCAACTTCGCGACCAAGCTGTGGAACGCGGCGCGCTTCCTGCAAGCGAACGGCGTCACCGCCTCGACCCAGCATGAGGCGCCGCATGCGCAGGCGCCGGTCAACCGCTGGATCATCGCCGAGACGGTCGCGACCGTGCAGGCGATCGACACCGCCATGACCGAGCTGCGCTTCGATGCGGCAGCGAACGCGATTTACCATTTCGTTTGGGACCAGTTTTGCGACTGGTATATCGAACTGACCAAGGGCCAGATGGATGAGGAGACGAAGGCGGTTGCCGGCTGGGCGTTCGACCAGATCCTCGTCATGCTGCATCCCTTCATGCCGTTCATCACCGAAGAGCTGTGGAATCTCACCGGCACGCGGTCGGGCGAACTGATCGTCGCCCGCTGGCCGCAGGCGCTCTATGCCGTCGATCAAGAGGCGCAGGCTGAGATCGACTGGCTGATCCGCCTGATCAGCGCGATGCGGACCGCGCGCACGGAGCTGAACGTGCCCCCGGGCGCGAAGCTGGCGGTGGTGGTGCAGGATGCTGCGGACGAAACCCACCGCCGCATCGATCGCCAAGGCGGGGCGCTCGCGCGGCTGGGGCGGGTGGAAAGCCTCTCCTTCGGCGACACGGTAGAGGGCGGCGCGGCGCAGATTGTGGTGGATGAAGCGACCTTCATCCTGCCGCTGGAAGGCGTGATCGACATCGCGGCGGAAAAGGCGCGGCTTGCGAAGGCGCTTGCGGCGGCTGAGAAGGAGCGGGACTCGCTATCCGGGCGGCTGTCGAACCCCAGCTTTGTGGAGAAGGCCAAGCCTGAAGCCGTGGCGAAGGCGCGGGAGGATCATGCCGAGAAGGCTGCCGAAGCGGAGAGGTTGAACGCGGCGTTTGAGCGGTTGGCCTGACCTTGGGGGATGCGGCGCTCCTGCGGAGGCAGGCGCCCAGTTCCAACACAGCCTGCCCGGTTGAAAGTCGCGCCCCTTACCGCCCCTGATTACGCCAGCGGGTGATGGTGCGGTCGAGTATGTCATGCTCTCCGCCTGACTCGCGCCACAATTGGGTGAAGCTCGGGTCGCCCGACGCTGGGCGACGCGCTTCCTCCAGATTGTCGAGCGCGACGCGGATCGGCACGGCGACGCCTTCGCCGCAGATGATCGCCTCGCGATTGCGTAGAGCGGGGATCGAGTCGAGGAAGCCGCGCGCCCCTTCCGGCATCGCGGCCTTCACGAAGGCCTGGTCGCGATCGTTGTTGAGCCGCATCGAAATGATCGTGCCGCATTGTGACAGCACGCCTTCGGCCAGGTCCGATGGCCGCTGCGTGATGAGACCCAGCGATACGCCATATTTGCGGCCTTCCTTCGCGATCCGCTCCAGAATGCGCCGCACCGCCTGACCGCCGCCACTCGTGCTCGCGGGGATATAGCGATGCGCTTCCTCGCAGACGAGCAGGATCGGCCGCTGCGGTTCGTCGCGCGCCCAAAGCGCATAGTCGAACACTAGCCGCGAGAGCACCGACACGACGACTGAGGTGATGTCGGACGGCATGGAAGACACATCGATGATCGAGATCGGCTTGCCGCCCGAGGGCAGGCGGAAAATCTTGGCGAGAAATTCCTGCATCGAATCGGCGACCAACATGCCGGAGAACATGAAGCTGTAGCGCGGGTCGCTCTTGATCTCGTCGATCTTGGTCTTGAGCCGCATATAGGGCAGCGATCCGGTGCCCTTGTCGAGCTTGCCCATCTCATTTTGAAGAATGTTGGTGAGGTCGGACAGCAGATAGGGAATGGGCGAATCCACCGTCAACCGGCCGAAGCTTTCAGCCAGGCGGTTCTTCGACCGCGCGGCGAGCAGGCATTTGGCGAGAATGTCGCTATCGACTGTGCGTTCGGAACCCTCGGAGGTGACGAACACCTCGCAATGTTCCTCGAAATTCATCAGCCAATAGGGAAGGGCAAGATTGTTGACGTCGAATACCGCGCCATTCTGTTGAAAGGCCGCGCCATATTCGCCGTGCGGATCGATCATCACGATATGCCCCTGCGGCGACAGGTCGCAGATGCGGTGCAGGATCAGTGCCGCGCTGGTCGATTTGCCGGTGCCCGTGGACCCCAGCAGCGCGAAATGCTTGCCCAGCATGGAATCGACATAGAGCGCCGCGCGGGTGTCGGCGGTGGGATAGACCGTACCGATCTGCACATGCGGGCGATCGTCGGCCGAATAGATTTGCTGCATGTCGGCGCTGGAAACCGGATAGACTTCGGTGCCCGGCGAGGGATAGCGGGTGACGCCGCGGCGGAAGCGGTAGATGCGGCCGGTCAGCTTTTCCTCGTCGCCCTCGCCCAGAAAGTCGATGTCGGCGATGATGCTGGCGCTATCCTGACGATCGAGCGCCATGGCGCGCACGCTGGCGATCAGCCAGACATTGCCGACGCGCATCTTGACCTGGCTGCCGACCTGGCCGGCCATCGCGATGCAGGGGTCGGGATCCTGTGCGAGGATCGCGGATCGGCTGGCATCGATGATCAGCTGGGAACTGGAGCCCGCGATCTGGAACACCATGCCCATCGCGCCTGCCGCACCGTGGGTGATCGCGGGCGCCGCGCCGGTGAAATGATCCGCCCCGTGCATATGGGTCATAAGCCTTCCTGTCCCCCTCGGCCGGACCCGCTTCCGGCACGATGGAACGAAATATCAGCCGACTGGTAAAGATTTGGCTTATCGTGCCCGCGCTCGGCGCTGGATTTTCCGCGCGCGGCGTGGTCAGGGATCAGCGGCGGAGCCTTTGCGGACCTTGGCCGTTGAGGATCAACAATTTCAGGATGCTCGTTTGCTAGAGACTATGACGGCCGATGCGGCACGGCGATCCGATGCCATCGCTATAGCCCGTGTCATCTGCATCGTCGGCGTGGTCTATGTCCATGCCTGGACCGGCCTTAACGGTCATGATCTGGAAGTGCTGCGCGGCACGCCGCAGGACAGCCTGCGCTGGGGCCTGATGGAGGTTTTCGGCCGCAGCGCCGTGCCGCTGCTCGGCCTGATTTCGGGCTGGCTGGTCGAGGCTTCGTCCCACACCCAGCATTGGGTGCGCCATGTCGGCCGCAAGATGCGCACCATATTGCTGCCGATGATCCTGTGGAATGCGCTGGCGATCCTGTTCGTGTCGGGCGCCGCCTGGGCGCTGGGCCTGTCGGCCCCAGTGCCGCAATCGACGGACTGGATGTTCGAGGAACTGTTCATCGTCAGCCGCAATCCAGACATCAACGTCCAGATGCCGTTCCTGCGCGACCTGTTCCTGTGCATGGTCGCGGCGCCGCTGTTCGTCCGGCTGCCGGGGCGCGCGCTGGCGCTGATCGCGCTGGGCGCGGCGCTCTCCCACCTGCTAGGCTGGGGGCCGCCGGTGCTGATGCGCGCGTCGATTCTCTTCTTCTTTGTCATGGGCATCATCGCAAGGCGGGAGGGGCTGGCCGACCGGGTCATCGCCCTGCCTCGGCTCGCCGCCGCGATGCCGTTTCTGCTGCTCATGCCGGTGCAGCTTTACCTCTCGATGCATCCCGTGCCCGGACCGCCGAGCATAGGAGCCGCCGCGCTGGATCTGGCAGTGCGTGTCTCCGCCGCGCTCTTCTTCTGGCGCCTGGCATGGGGTTTGGCGGGCAGTCCGGCGCGCGGCATGTTGCTGCGCATAGAGCCCTATGCCTTTCTGTTCTTCTGCTCGCACCTTATCCTGATCTGGCTCGGCGGGCCACTGTTGGGCACGGTGTTCGGAAAGCTGGGGTCGCCGCTTTATCCTGCCTATCTGCTCGTGCAGCCGCTGCTCGTGCTGTTCGCCGTCGTCCTGCTGGGCTCGCTGCTCAACCGCACGGCGCCGGGTGCGGCACGGCTACTGAGCGGCGGGCGGCTCGCGAGGGTGTGAGGCCGCTTCAGAGCGTGCGTGCAGCCGCCATCGCGATTTCCAGGCTGCGCTTGCGGGCCTCGAAATCATAGATCTGGCCCCCGAGGATCAGCTCGTCCACGCCGGTCCGCTCGATAAAGGCCGACAGGTCGCGCGCGACATCATCCTGCGTGCCGATGCTCGATGCGCTCAGCACATCGCGCAGCATCGCCTGAAACTGCGGCGGCAGGCTCTCGAAATAGCCGGGCACGGGTGGGCGCAGCTTGCCGGGCTGACCCGTGCGCAGGCGCACGAAGGCCTGCTGCATCGATGTCGCGAGCAGGAGGGCCTCCTCAGCGCTATCGGCCGCGAAGACGTTGAAGCCGGCCATGACATAGGGGCGATCGAGCTGTGCCGACGGCCGAAAGTCACGGCGATAGATGGCGATCGCATCCTCCAGCGCGGCGGGCGCGAAATGGGAAGCGAAGGCATAGGGCAGGCCGAGAGCCGCCGCCAACTGGGCGCCATAAAGGCTGGAGCCGAGAATCCACAGCGGCACATCTTCCCCTGCCGCCGGTGTCGCCTGAAAGCCGAGGCGCTCGTCGCCCGCGAAATAGGCTTGAAGTTCCATGACATCGCGCGGAAATTCGTCCGGCCCGCTCGCCAGCGTGCGGCGCATCGCCTGTGCCACGCGTTGATCGGAACCAGGCGCACGGCCAAGGCCCAGATCGACGCGGCCCGGGAACAGCGCCGCCAACGTGCCGAACTGCTCAGCGATCAGCAGCGGCGCATGATTTGGCAGCATGATGCCGCCTGCGCCGATACGAATGCTGCTGGTTGCCTGGCCGATATGGGCGAGCACGACAGCGGTAGCGGCGGAGGCGATCCCCGGCATGCCATGATGCTCCGCTACCCAGTAGCGGTGAAAGCCCAAGGCTTCGGCATGCGCCGCGAAATCGACTGATCGGGCGAGAGCCTCGCGCGCGGTGCTGCCTTCAACGACGGGGACGAGGTCCAGAACGGAAAAATGGGTCATGCCCGCCATATGGGGGAACGACCCGTTTCATTTCAATACGAAGTTGTGCGATTATACCGCTCGGCCAAATCCTTGTGCCGGCGCGTCGGCACGGCGGCCGAAAGAAGTCGGGCGGCGTGCCACCAAGGGGTTGGAGTCGCGCTCCAGAAGCGCCAAGGTTTCCGTGAAGCAGGGACGCAGCGCCACGACCACTTCGATCAATTCGTCCGGACCCTCGCGGGTTTCGACGCAGCGCCGCGCGACCATCTCGATCGTCTCGGCCATGCTGCTGAGGCGGTAGGCGCCGAACTGCGCCGATTCGCCCTTGAGCGTGTGGGCAGGCGTCACCAAAGCGATCGCGTTGCTCGCGCGAATCGCATCTTCGATGGCAGTGATCGCCTTCACCCCATCTTCCCGAAAATAGCCGAGAATCCGGAGGAAGGCGCTGCCCAGTTCCGCCCTGCTCTTGGCAAGGTCGGTCCAGTTGACCAGCTCAGCCTCTTGATATGACACCTGGCGACACTCCCTGTTCTGCCGGCACATCATAGAAGCCGTGCGTAAACAGCCGGTTAAGCCGCCTTTACGGAATGGACCATCTTAGCCGCGGCGGAAGGCGAAGACATGTCCTTCGTCGGCGACGAAGGACCAGCCCTGCTGGCGGGCGAGCGCCGCCAGTTCGCTGGGGGCGACCGGGTCGTCAGCCTCGATCGTCACGGCATCGGCCGCCCGCATCGCCCGCGCCACGCGCAGTGCGGGCCAGGGGCACTTCATGCCTCTGGCGTCGATATGGACCGGCTCACTTGCTGGCATAGGGATTTTTGGCGCTGCGCAGCGTCAGGCGAACCGGCACGGCGCCGAAGCCCAGTTCCTTGCGAATGCCGTTGACGAGATAGCGGCGGTAGCTCTCCGGCAGCTCGTCCAGCCGCGTCCCGAACAGCACGAAGGTCGGGGGGCGGGTCTTGTTCTGGGTGATGTAGCGCAGCTTGATGCGCTTGCCGCCGGGGGCGGGTGGGGGATTGGCTTCCAGCGCGCGCTCGAACCAGCGGTTGAGGATGCCGGTCGACACGCGCTGCGACCAGGCGGTGCGGGTTTCGAAGGCGACGCGGATGAGGTCGTCCAGCCCTTTGCCAGTCGCGCCCGAGACGGTCATGATCGGCACGCCGCGTATCTGGGCGAGGCCGTCGGAGAGGGCCTGCTTGATCCCCTGGTAGAGCGCCGAGCCGTGTTCCACCGTGTCCCATTTGTTGAGTGCGACGACCAGGGCGCGGCCTTCCTCCAGCACCTTGTCGGCGATGCGCAGGTCCTGCGCCTCCAGACCGCGGGTGGAATCGAGCAGCAGCACGACGACTTCGGCGAAGTTCACGGCGTTCAGGCCGTCAGAAACGGCAAGCTTTTCCAGCTTGTCCTGAACCTTGGCGCGCTTGCGCATGCCGGCAGTGTCGATCAGGCGGACGGGGCGGGGTTCGGCATCCTCATCGCGCGGGTCGGTCCATTGCCAGTCCACGGCGATGCTGTCGCGCGTGATGCCCGCTTCGGGACCGGTCAGCAGGCGGTTTTCGCCCAGCAACCGATTGATGAGGGTCGATTTGCCCGCATTGGGACGGCCGACGATGGCGAGCTTCAGCGGGGCGGATTCCAGATCCTCCTCCGACAGTTCGCCCTCCTCCTCTTCCTCAGCCTCGCGGTCGATAAAGGGCAGCAGCGCCTGAAACAGGTCGGCCAGCCCCTGACCATGTTCGGCGGAAAAGGGCACGGGATCGCCGAGGCCAAGGCTGAACGCCTCCATGACGCCATCGTCGCCGGCCCGCCCTTCAGCCTTGTTCGCCATCAGGACCACAGGCGCCTCACCCTCGCGCAGCCAGCGGGCGATTTCCTCGTCCAGCGGGGTGATGCCGGCGCGGGCGTCGACGACGAACAGCGCGACGTCGGCATTCTCCACCGCTGCCTGCGTCTGGAGCCGCATGCGGCCGGGGAGCGTCTGCGGATCCTCATCCTCGTATCCGGCGGTGTCGATGACGGTGAAATCGACCCCGAGCAGGTTCGCCTGCCCCTCCCGCCGGTCGCGGGTGACACCGGGTTGATCGTCCACCAGCGCCAGCTTCTTGCCGACGAGACGGTTGAAGAGGGTGGACTTGCCCACGTTGGGACGGCCGACAATGGCAACTATGGGCAGCATGATCAGCCCGTTTCCTTTAAAAAACGCCCGTTTCAAAGGCCGGGCCTGAAAATGTCAGTGCTCCTGCGAAGGCCGGAGCCCAGTCCAGAGGGTGGAACTGGGCTCCGGCCTTCGCAGGAGCACGCTTAGCTTATATCGTGGGTCGTGTCAGCGAAACGCCGTCAGCTTCCCGTCATCGGCAAGGATGTAGAGCGTGCTGTTCGCGACCACCGGTGACAACGACATGGAGCGGCCGATGTCGACCTGCGCCTGGATCTGGCCTGTCGTGGGATCGACATAGTTGAGGTCGCCATGCGTCGAGACCAGCACCAGGCGGCCGCCGGCCAGGACCGGGCCGGTCCAGCGGATCGCCTTGTCCTTCTTCTTTTCCTTTTCCCAGCGGCGTAGCTGGCTGATCCAGCGGATCTTGCCGGTGGCGCGGGCGACGCAGAGCAGCTTCGCGTCGCTCGTGACGGCAAACACCCATTCGCCCACCACCCATGGGGTGGAGATGCCGGCAATGTTGATTTCCCAAAGGCGCTGGCCGCTCACCAACTCATAGGAGGCCATGCGGCCGCCCTGACCGATGGCGAACACGCGGCCGCGGTCGATCACCGGATTGGCATCGATGTCGGTCAGCGTCGCCACTGCCGTCGAGATGCTGGTGCGCGAGAGGGCGTCGCCCCAAAGTGTGCGGCCATTTTCATAACGATAGGCGGTCAGTTCGCCCGAACTGTAGCCGGCGACCACCGTACCCTGCGCCGCGGCCGGGGCGGCGACGCCGAAAATCCCGGTGACCTGAAGCGTGCCGCTATCGGTCCACTGTATCTCGCCATCGCTCTGGTTCAGCGCGAAAATCTGATTGTCCTGGCCCATCACATAGACATGGCCGTTGGCGAGGGTCGGGGCGCCGCGCAGCGGTCCGCCGGGCCGCTTCTTCCAGATGATCGATCCATTCGCAGCGTTGAGCGCCGCGACATCGCCGATACCGGTGCTGGCATAAAGTTTGTCGTCGACGATGCTGACGCCGCCGCCGAACAGGGCGCGGCCGCTGCCCTCGGCAGGAAGCGAGGTCTGCCACAGCTTCGCGCCGCTTGCCGCGTCGAACGCGACGACATGGGCGCCCGCGTCGATGACATAGAGCTTGCCATTGGCGACGACCGGAGAGGAGGCGAGGCGGGCACGGGGTGTGCTGCCTTCGATCGACGTCGACCAGGCCTGCGAAGGCGAGCCGCTCAGCGCCAGATTGCCCATCGTCTTGGCCGGGCTGCCGCCAGGCTGCGACCACTGATCGTTGGCATAGGGTTCCGGCAGCGCGACGGGCACGTCCGCCAGCGTCGGATCGACCTCCACGCCCTGCTCATTGCTGAGGATGGAGGTGCGCTTGCCTACGACGGGCGTCTTGGGCCCGCCCTTCTTGCCGCCCACAATGCCGCACCCGGCGAGCATCGCGACCATCAGGGCCACGGTCACGGCGCGCTGCGCGCCTGCCAACTTCGTCATGCTGTGCATCCCCATGCGACCCATTACTGCTGTGCCGGCTCGGCCGGCGTTTCTACCGCGTCAACATCCAATAGGCCGGCCATCTGTCGCGCGCGTGAACGGATTGATTGCGGCACATTGCTGTCCTTCGCCATGGCCGCGAATAGCGGTCCGGCAAGATCGGGCTTGCGCATCTTCATATAAGCGATCGCCACCAGTTCGCCGGCGCTGCCGAACCAGGGCGCACCCTCCACCGCGAGCGGCTTCAGCCGGTCGACCACCTGCTGGGGTTTGAGGCTTTCAAATTCCAGCGTCGTTTGCCGGATCAACCCCAGATCGCGATAAGGCTGATCGAGCGAGCCATCGTTCGCGATGGCCCGATAGGCGGCGATCGCGGCCTCGTTGTCGCCCTTGCGAGCGGCGTCGCCCGCCTTCACCAGCAGCGCGGACGCGCGGAAGCCGGGCTGGCTGGCATTGGTCAGCGCTTCTAGCTGCTTCGGATCGGGCGTGCCGCCACCGGCCGAGGCGGTGAGGACCTTGTCCATGTCTTCGGACACGGCCTGCGACGCCGTCGTGCTATGGTGCTGCCAATAGAGCCAGCCGGCGAAGGCCGCGAGGCCCAGCAGCACCAGCGCGACGATCCAGCGGCCGAAGCGCTCCCAGAATGTCAGCAGCTGATCCTGGCGAACGGCCTCATCCACCTCGCGCATGAAAGCTTCGCTGTTTTGCGGCGTCAGAGCCAAGTGTGTCTCCAGAAATTCGTCTTACGCAGGCACGCGGAAGCCGGGATCATTAGCGGCGCAAAGTCCTTACGCAAATTACTTTTTGGGCCGATATACCTGATCTTCCGTGGGGAAGCTGCGGTTGCGGACGTCGGCGGCATATTGAGCGGCGGCCTTGCTGATGGTTTCGGCGATATTCTCATAGCGCTTCACGAAGCGGGGCACGCGCTCGAACATGCCCAGCATGTCCTCCGCCACCAGGACTTGCCCGTCGCATTGGGCAGAGGCGCCGATGCCGATCACGGGGATGTCCACGCTGGCGGTGACGGCGACGGCAATATCCTCCATCACCCCTTCGATCACCATGGCGAAGGCGCCGGCTTGCGCGACGGCGGTGGCGTCGGTGACGATCTTGGCATGCTCTTCCTGGCTCTTGCCGCGCGCGCCATAGCCGCCCAGCGCATTCACGGCCTGGGGGGTGAGGCCGATATGCGCCATCACCGGAATGCCGCGCTGGCTTAGGAAGCTGATGGTTTCCGCCATCGCCACGCCGCCCTCCAGCTTGACGGCCGCGCAGCCCGTTTCGGCCATGACGCGGCTGGCGCTGGCGAAGGCCTGCTGCGGAGAGGCTTCGTAGCTGCCGAAGGGCATGTCGACCAGCACGACGCTATGATAGCTGCCGCGCACCACGGCGGCGCCATGGGCGATCATCATGTCGAGCGTAACGGGCAGGGTCGAGGGCAGGCCGTAGATCACCTGGCCGAGCGAATCCCCGACCAGCAGCATGTCGCAATGCGGGTCGAGCAACTGCGCCTGCCGCGCCGTATAGGCGGTCAGCATCACCAGCGGCTCCTGCGTCTTTCCTTCGAACTTGCGGCGCTGGATGGCGGGCACCGTCAGCCGCTTCATCGGCGCGGGCGTCGGATTGGCGCGGCTGGTCGAAGTGTCGAGCGTGAAGGTCGTGGACATGGGTGCGCTCTACATGACGGGGCGCAGGCGCGCAAATGCCAGAAGGGCCGGAGCGGCATGATGCGCGCTCCGGCCCTCCCGGGGCGAACCTCGGCAGGATCAGAAGGAGAATTTGATCGTTCCGCCCCAGGTGCGCGGGTCGCCCACCTGACCGGCGATCAGGCCGGTGTTGCCGGGGGCAACCTGAAGATTCTCGATATAGTTGACGTCGAAGGCATTGCGGACCCAGCCGAAAATATCCAACCCTTCGCCACGGAAGCCGGCGCGGAAGTTGGTGAGGGCATAGCCCTTCACTTCCGTGTAGATCGATGGCGAAGCGTTCGAATTCCAGTGCGAGCGGTAATTGCCGTCTACGCCAAGGTAGATCTGCCCTTCCTTCGCCAGCAGATTGACGGGAATGTTATATTCCGCGCCGTAGGAGAAGGCCCATTTCGAGACGCCGGGAAGGCGTGAGCCGGAGATGTCGCAAGCTCGCGGGCTGAGCGCACCCGGAACGCCCGGCTGGGAATAATCAGGCGTAGCGCCTGCAGGCTGGAACGTGCCGCCCGAGAGTTCAGGCGGGCAGGGTGCGTCCACGAACTTCACATATTTGGCGTCGGTATAAGCGCCGTTGGCATAGGCCGTGAAGCGATCGCTGGCGACGACCTTGAAGTCTGCCTCGATGCCCTGCGAGCGAACCTTGTCCGCATTGGCAAGATAGCCGCGCACAGTGCCGAACTGGCCGCCGTTCACCGTCGCCTGGAAATCCTTGATCTCCGTACGGAAAGCGGTGAGGTTGAACGTCGCACGACGGTTCCAGAACTGGGTCTTCAGGCCGACTTCAAAGTGATTGACCGACTCCGGCTTCACCGTGCTGGCGTCATAGTTCACCGTGTTATCGGCGTTCAGCGGCAGGCCGTTCTGGTTGATGCCCAGCGTCTTGAAGCTCTTGGCGTAGGTCGCATAGGCCAGAATGTCGGGCGCGATCTTATAGTTGACGTTGAAGTCATAGGTGAAGTTCCACGCGCTGTCCGACGGGGAACTGATCTGCGGCTGGTAAACGCCGCACTGCTGAGACGTTCCGGCGATCGTGCCGGGGGCCGGCGGCGTGGTGCAGCTGATTGCCTGACCCGCCGCATTGGTCACGACGCGCTGGTAGAAGCCAGACTTCTTGTCATAGTTGAGGCGCGCGCCTGGCTGGATCGTCAGCGAGTCCGTGACCTTCCAGCTGAGCTGGCCGAACAGCGCCGCGCTCTCGCTCTTGAGATATTGCGTGTTGCTTGCGGTCAGGCCGGCCAGCGTCGCGGGGATGTTGGCGGGGTTGGTCGGCGAGGTCGAGGGCGCAAGGCTCCAGCGAGCAGCTGCGCTGCCCTGCTGTTCGGTGCCCTGCGTGTCGATCCGCTGCTTGAAGCCGAACAGGCCGACGACGAAGTCGATCTTCTGGCTTTCGTAATTATAGCGGAATTCCTGGCTATACTGGTCCTGCTGCGAGGGGTTCTGCGACCTCGACACGATCGGCAGGCCGGTGAAGTCGCGGTCATTCTCCGGCTTCCAGTCCCAGAAGCGCCAGGCGGTGACCGAGGTGAGCGTTCCGGGGCCGACATTCCACTTGATCCGCGCCGATGCGCCGCCGATCTTGTTGCCAGCGTTCAGGTTGCTGTCGAGGTCGGTCAGGCGGTCATAGGGATTGCGGCTGGGCACGACATAATTCTGCGCAGCGGCAAGCGCGTCATACTGGCGGTTGAGCGGACGCTGCGTCCGGCCCACGCGAACGAAGGTGGTGCCGCAGCATTCCGGGTCCTGCTTGCTATAGTCGCCCGACAGGGTGATGCTGACATCGTCGTTGGGCTGGAACAGCAGCTGGCCGCGAAGGCCCAGATTGTCCTGCTCGTTGATCCAGCGGTTGGTGGTGACATTGTACAGCGTGCCGCGACGGCTGGTCGCAGCGACGGCGATGCGGGCTGCGACCGTTTCCGACAGCGGGCCGGACACGGCCGCCTTCGCCTGCCGGTAGTTGAGGTTGCCGACGGTGAGTTCGGCGCGCCCTTCGAAATTGAAGGTCGGCTGGTTCGTCGTGATATTGATCGCGCCGGCCGTGGTGTTCTTGCCGTAGAGCGTGCCCTGCGGGCCGCGCAGAACCTCGACCTGGGCGACGTCCAGGAAGTCGAAGGTCGCGGCGGCGACGCGGGAGTTGTAGACGTCATCGACATAGATGCCGACACCCTGTTCGAAGCCGTCGCTGGTGAGGCCGAACGGCACGCCGAGGCCACGAATGTTGACCGACGTGTTACGCGGGTTGGTCGTGTAGACCTGAAGCGTCGGGGCGAGCTGCTGAAGCTTCACGACGTTGAAGTTGCCGGTTGCCTCTATGCTGTCGCCGCGAATGACGGAGATGGCCAGCGGCACTTCCTGCGCCGTTTCAGCGCGACGGCGGGCCGTGACGATGATGACGTCGCCGCGAGGGCTGGTCTGTTGGGCCTCGTCCGCAGCGGGAGCGGCCGGCTCAGCCGCGCTCTGCGCATGTGCGCTGGACGCGACAATGGATGCGCTCGCCACGCCGGCGAGCCACAGAAAACGCGCAATCATAATAATTCCCCTTCCGGATGTCCGGTGAATGTTGATCACGGCATTTCCGGAGATCCGGTCAAAGCCGCAGGTCTGGGAATGGTAAATGCGGCCCACCCCCTGCCGCTGCTATATTCAACTGCCTTGGTGGCAGCCTTTTTTTGCAACCCTGTATTCGCCCCCCCAAACGTCGTTCAGGCTGTCAGGCGAGTCTTTTCTGTTACGTCGATTTGCACCACCCGCGCATCATGCACGGTCAGGGTGATGGAGCCGAAACGCAGGTCTTCAAGTACGCCGCGCACCTTGTCGATGCTGGCGGAAATGTCGTAGCGCTGGCCGTCGCCGCGCCCGTTTCGGGCCACTTCAATCGGTCGATGTTCACTCATAAGCACCTCTTGCCCCTCCTTATCTCAACTCAATTAATAGACAAAATAGCAAAAATAGGGGGCGCTCAAGTTTCTCTTGTCACGCCCCATAATAGTCAGCCGCTGACCCTTAGCGCAGCCAGCCGTCTTTCCTGATGTGCCAACGGGATAGCAGGTTTCAGCTGCCGCATCGCGGAGGCCTGTTCCTGGGCACTGTCGATCAGCCCTTCGAGCAGCGCCTGGCCGAAGCGCCATTCGCCAAGGCCGGAGTCGGCGTTGATATGGCCGCAAAAGCCTGCGTCGATGAAGCTGCTGCCCCAATTCTTCCCGATGCTGTGAGCGCGTTCAAAGAAGATATAGGGGTCGTTGCGGCTTGCCACGACGATCGAGGGGAAGGGTAGTTGTGCGCGCGGGGTGGGGCCAAAGCCGCCGATCGTCTCGGGCGTTTCCATCCGGTCGCAATCGGGGGGTGCCACCAGCAGGGCGCCCGTCACCGGCCAGCCATAGGCCTGGCTTTGCAACGCGCCCCACCAGGCGACGGCCAGGCAGCCCAGGCTGTGCGCGGCCAGGATGATCGGCCCATTCACCTGCCGAATGGCTGCGTCGAGGCGAGTGACCCAACTGTTGCGATTGGGGCTGGCCCAGCTGCCCAGATCGACGCGGGCGCAATCGCCCCGTGTCTCTTCCCAAAGCGTCTGCCAATGGCCGGGCCCGCTATTGTTGAGGCCGGGAATCGTCAGCACGACGGGCTGTCGCGCGTCCCCTGAATGTCCGAATCGGTCCATGGTGCAATCCTCGTCCAATGTCAGTTCAGAGATAATTCTATTTTAAAGATAGACAATGGGCGAGCGACGGAATGTGTCACAATTTGGGCAGCCCGATTCATCTGGCGTTCAGGAAAATCACCTGGCGAAGGGTGCCGGGCGCACCTCTTCACGCCGTCTACCAAGGGTAGATCAAGCCATAATATTGGAACACGTTGCGGCCATAGGCCTCATCATAATCGGGCTGTTCATGAGGCAGGTGACGTGGCGCATCGTCCAGCATTTCCTTGCTGAGATCAACCACATAGCCGCCAAGATCGGTGTCGTAGCTCAGCATCGACCAGGGGAGCGGATAATGGTCGTGCCCCATGCCCAGGAACCCGCCGAACGACAGCACGGCATAACGCACCTGGCCGCTTCGCTTGTCGACCATGAAGTTGGAGATGCGGCCAAGCTTCTCCCCTTCGCGATTGTAGACCGCCGTGCCTTCGACGCGATCGGACGCGATCAGGTCGCCATGATTTTCCGTCACGGGCTCAACCATCTTACTCTCCTGCGCAGAATCATTCTATTATGGAAACCAAGGCGGAGCGGCGGGGTTCCTAGCGCGAACAGGAGGAACGAAGATGAAGATCAATCGCAGCGGTTCGGCAGTGTGGAGCGGTGGCCTGAAAGACGGCAAGGGCGCGATTTCCACGCAGAGCGGCGCGCTCGACGCGCAGCCCTATGGCTTTGCGGCGCGGTTCGAGGGGGTGCCGGGCACCAATCCCGAAGAATTGATCGCGGCGGCCCATGCCTCCTGCTTCACCATGGCGCTGTCGATGATTTTGGGAGAGGCGGGACTCACCGCCGAGAAGATGGAGACGAACGCCGTCGTCACGCTGGAGCAGCAGGATGGCGGCTTTGCGGTGACTGCGAGCAAGCTGACGCTTAAAGCGACCATTCCGGGCGCCGATGACGAGACGTTTCAGGACCTCGCCGCCAAGGCGAAGGCCAACTGCCCCATCTCCAAGCTGCTGAAGGCGGACATCAGCCTGGATGCGGAACTGCTAGGCTGACGGCCCGCGCCTGGCGCGAACATGCTCGCGCCAGGCGATATAGAGGCCGCTGGCGGTGATGAGCGCGGCGCCGACCCACGTCGTGCTCATCGGCCAGTCGCCCCAGATCGCCCAGCCTAGCAGCGTCGTCCAGATGATCGTGCTGTAATCCATCGGCAGCACCACCGACACCGGCCCCCACCGCAGCGCGGCGGTGAGGCAAATCTGCGCGATGCCGCCGACCACGCCGATCAGCAGCAGCAGCCCCCAGGTGGCGAGGTCGTGCGACTGGCCGTAGAAAAGCATGGCTGTCCCAAGCGGCGGCAGGGATAGGAGCGTGAACCAGAAGACGATCACGCCGCTATTTTCCGTTCGGCCGAGTTCGCGCAGGATCAGACTGACGATGGCCGTCACGCATGCGGCGGCGATCGCCACTGCAAGGCCGATCGGCGGGAAATGCGCCGCATCCGGCCGGATCATGATGAGTACGCCCAGAAAGCCGATGATGACGGCGCCCCAGCGATGAATGCCGGTCGCTTCACGCAGGACCAGCGCCGACAGGATCGTACCGAAGATCGGCATGGTGAAACCGATGGTGGCGGCTTCGGCGGGCGGCAGCAGGATGTAGGAAAGGAAGTTCAATATCATGCCGGTGAGGCCGATCACCATCCGCGTGGCGTGGGCGCGGATCCTGCGGGTCCGGAGCGAGCCCATTCCTCCCGTCATCGCGACCCATGCGAACACCACCGGCAGCGCGAGCGCCTGCCGATAGAAGATCGATTCGACGACATGAACGCCGTGGGAGTCCGCGAGCCTCACCGTCACGAACATGATGGACAGGCACAGCACGGCGATCAGCCGCAGCCCGATGGCGAGCAAGGGGTGATGCGGACGGGATGGGGAGGCGAGGGGATCGGCAGACACGCGCCCGCCTTAAACCGGTTGCGCGATGACGCAACCGGGATGCGGCTGCCTTATTTCAGCGGCTTGCGGAATTTGAGCGTCATCCGGTCGCTTTCGCCCACCGCCAGATATTTCGCCTTGTCCACCTCGCCATTGGTGAGCGTCGGCGGCAGGGTCCATACGCCCTTGGGCCAATCGGCGCTGTCCTTCGCATTGGCGTTGATCTCGGACGACCCGGCATATTCGAAGCCGGCCGCTTCGGCGAGGCGGCGGATGGTCGATACCTTGAGATAGCCGCTGCTCTTCTCCAGCGCGCTGTCGCGGCTTTCGGGCAGGCGGTGATCGACGATGCCGAGCGCACCACCAGGCTTCAGCAGATCGTAAAACGCCTTGAAAGTCGCGGCCTCGCTGCCCGCCATTACCATATTATGGACGTTGCGGAAGGTCAGCAGCGTATCCACGCTGTTCGCAGGAATGAGGCTGGTCTGGTCGGGGAAGGCGACCAGCTTGACCTTGTCATAGACGGGGGGCTTCGCGGCCAGAAATTCCTTGTAGCGGTCAAAGCCGCGGCCGCCGGGCTGAAGCGCGTAGAATGTGCCCTTCTCGCGCAGGAGCGGGGCCAGGATTTCCGTGTACCAGCCGCCGCCCGGCGCATACTCCACCACCGTCTGTTCCGGCGTGACACCAAAGAAGGCGAGCGTCTCGGCAGGATGGCGATATTGGTCGCGTGCGACGTTGGCAGCGGTCCGGCTGGACGCCGCCACGGCCGCGGCGATCGGTTCGACCGTCTGATGCGTGGCGTGACCGTCATGGCTGCCATGTTGCGCAGCGGTTGGAGTAAGGGGGAGTATCAGGCCGGCCAGCAGCAGGCCGGCGCGCGGGAGGCGGATCATCGGAGCTCCTCTCTCTTGAATGAGATGCTCCGGTTTGCCGCGCCCGCACCCGCGATGCAAGCCGGGCCGGCCGAAATAGCGGCCGGCAACAAAAGCTTACAGGCAGGCTTCCAGGAAAGGCTGGTCGAAGCCGAACATCTTGGCCTTTTCCAGCGTGTAGGGGCGAAGACCCATTGAACGATATTCGCCGATGATGCGGCCGTTCTCGTCCTCGTCATGATATTCGAACTTGAACAGTTCCTGCGTGACGATCACTTCGCCTTCCATGCCGATCACCTCGGTCACGTTGGTGACGCGGCGCGAACCGTCGCGCAGGCGCTTTACCTGCACGATGAGATCGACCGAGTCGGCGATCTGCTTGGAAATGGCCTCCTTCGGGATCTTGATGTCGCCCATCAGGATCATATTTTCCATACGGCCAAGGCACTCGCGAGGCGAGTTGCTGTGGAGCGTGCACATGGAGCCGTCATGGCCGGTGTTCATCGCGGCGAGCAGGTCGAAACATTCCGCGCCACGAATTTCGCCCAGGATGATGCGGTCCGGGCGCATACGAAGGGCGTTCTTGACGAGATCACCGATGGTGATCGCGCCCTGCCCTTCCAGGTTCGGCGGACGGGTTTCCAGCGGCAGCCAGTGCGGCTGCTGCAGGCGGAGTTCGGCGGCGTCCTCGATCGTCAGCACGCGCTCGCCCGGGTCGATCATCTTCGACAGGGCATTGAGCATCGTGGTCTTGCCCGAACCGGTGCCGCCCGAGATCACGATATTGAAGCGGCACGCGCCTGCGATCTTGAGCGCGGTCGCCATCTTCTGACTCATCGCACCCCATTGGGCGAGCATGTCGATGGTGATGGGCTTGGCGGAGAATTTACGGATCGAGATGGCGGTGCCACGCAGCGAGAGCGGCGGCACGATGACGTTGACGCGCGAGCCATCGGGGAGGCGGGCGTCGGCGAGTGGCGTGGTCTGGTCGACGCGGCGGCCGACCTTGTTGACGATGCGCTGGGCGATCTGGAACAGATGCTCCTCATCGCGGAACTTGATCGGCGCGATCTGAAGCTTGCCCTTCTTTTCGATATAGGTCTGCTCCGGGCCGTTCACCATGATGTCGCTGACGTCCGGGTCGGCGAGCAGTTCCTCCAGCGGGCCTAGGCCGAGCAGCTCGTCGACCAGCACCTTTTCCAGCGCGAATTGTTCACGGCGGTTGAGCGTGAGCTTCAGTTCCGCCAGCACTTCCATGATGATCGGCCGAAATTCCTCGGCCAGTTCATCCTTGGTGAGGGTGGCGGCGGCTTCCGGATCGACACGCTCCAGCAGGCGGGGGAGCACCTGTTCCTTGATCTTGTGGACCGACGCTTCGAAGCCCTGCGGCCCGGCATCAGGCGCATGTTCGGCATTGGCGCGGTCGGAGAGGCGCTGCATCGCGTCGGCATTGCGCTGCATCTGGCTGGTCGGCGCAGAGAGCGGATCGGCCGGGGCATCGGAACTCAGGGATGCCATGTCGAGCGGCGGGAACTGGTCGCCGCCGCTTGCCTCATCACGCGGAGCGCCTCCCTGCATCGGCCGGGCGATGCCAAAGCCGGGCTTGATCCCGGCGGGTCCGTTTTTCCGTCCAAAAGCGCTCATATGTCTCCGCCGACGACCTTGTTCAGCTGTGTCTGGAAAAGGTGAATAGGCCGGAAACTTTGATAAATGGCTAATGAAGTGCTGAGAGCGGGCCGCTTCGCTGGACATGGGCGCGGCGAGCGGCTGCTTGCCATAAGAAAGGCCGCGGTCCTGAAGAGGAGCGCGGCCTTGATGTCTCGATCAGGGAGCGGCTGGATCAGCCGGCATGCTCCGCCAAAACGGTGAGGCCCTTCTCGTTCACCTCGGCGAAGCCGCCACGGACGGGAATCACTTCGGGCGCGCTACCGGCCGCCGCGAAAATCTGGATCGCGCCGTCGCGAACGGTGGACATGAAGGGCGCGTGACCCTCCAGCACGCCGAAGTCGCCGTCGGTGCCGGGAACGACCACCTGATAGACCTCCTCCGAGCGGATGAGCTTTTCCGGGGTCACGAGTTCGAAATGCAGTGCCATTCTCTAGTCCTCTGAACCCCTCTCCGCCGATGGGAGAGGGAGGGGGCCGCCGCGAAGCGGTGGGAGGGGGAGGGCGACCGGCAGCGGCTGGTACGCCCTCATCCAACTCCGACTAGCCGGCAGGCCGGCAAGTCTGCGTATCCTTCTCCCGGCGGGAGAAGGATGTCAGCTTACGCCGCTTCGGCAGCCAGCTTCTTCGCCTTTTCGATGGCTTCGTCGATGCCGCCAACCATGTAAAAGGCGTTTTCGGGCAGATGGTCATATTCGCCTTCGACCACGGCCTTGAACGACTTCACCGTGTCTTCGATCTGGACGAACTTGCCCGAAATGCCGGTGAAGACTTCGGCGACGTGGAAGGGCTGCGACAGGAACTTCTGGATCTTGCGGGCGCGGGCGACGGTCAGCTTATCTTCTTCCGACAGCTCGTCCATGCCGAGGATCGCGATGATGTCCTGAAGCGACTTGTACTTCTGCAGGATCGCCTGAACCGCGCGGGCGGTTTCATAATGTTCCTGGCCAACGACGCGGGGTTCAAGAACGCGGCTGGTCGAGTCCAGCGGGTCGACCGCCGGATAGATGCCCAGTTCCGAAATGGCGCGGTTGAGAACGGTGGTGGCGTCCAAGTGCGCGAAGGAGGTCGCAGGCGCCGGGTCGGTCAAGTCGTCCGCGGGGACGTACACGGCCTGCACCGAGGTGATCGACCCCTTGTTGGTCGAGGTGATACGCTCCTGCAGCGCGCCCATGTCAGTCGACAGGGTCGGCTGATAGCCCACGGCCGAAGGAATACGGCCGAGCAGAGCTGACACTTCCGCACCCGCCTGGGTGAAGCGGAAGATGTTGTCTACGAAGAACAGCACGTCCTGGCCTTCCTGATCGCGGAAATATTCCGCGATGGTGAGGCCCGACAGGGCCACGCGCGCGCGGGCGCCCGGGGGCTCGTTCATCTGGCCGTAAACCAGCGCCACCTTGGAGCCTTCGCTGATCGCATTGCCGTCGGCATCCTTGGCGATAACGCCGGCGTCGAGGAATTCGTGATAAAGGTCGTTACCTTCGCGGGTACGCTCACCGACGCCCGCGAAGACGGAGGTGCCGCCATGGCCCTTCGCGATGTTGTTGATCAGCTCCTGAATGAGCACGGTCTTGCCCACGCCCGCGCCGCCGAACAGGCCGATCTTGCCGCCCTTCGCGTAGGGGGCGAGGAGGTCGATGACCTTGATGCCGGTGACCAGGATCGACGCGTCGGTCGACTGGTCGACGAACTCGGGAGCCTTGGCGTGGATCGGGGCGGTAACGGTGGTGGCGACCGGGCCGCGCTCGTCGATCGGCTCGCCGACAACGTTCAGGATGCGGCCGAGCGTCGCGGGACCCACGGGAACGCTGATCTGCGCGCCGGTGTCGGTCACTTCCTGGCCGCGGGTCAGACCGTCGGTGGAGTCCATCGCGATGGTGCGGACGGTGTTCTCACCCAGATGCTGAGCGACTTCCAGCACCAGCCGCTGGCCGTTGTTGGTGGTTTCCAGCGCCGAGAGAATGGCGGGGAGAGCATCGGGGAAGGTCACGTCGACGACAGCGCCGATGACCTGCGAGATGCGGCCTACATTGTTGGTGGTTGCCATGACTGCTTCCTTGCGTGCGTGATCTTAGAGGGCTTCGGCGCCCGAGATGATTTCGACCAGTTCGGTGGTGATCGCGGCCTGGCGGCTGCGGTTATACTGGATGGTCAGCTTGTTGATGAGGTCGCCGGCGTTGCGGGTCGCATTGTCCATGGCCGTCATCGACGCGCCCTGTTCGGACGCGTTGTTTTCCAGCAGCGCCTTGAAGATCTGCACCGTGACGTTGCGCGGCAGCAGGTCGTCGAGGATCGCTTCCTCGCTCGGTTCATATTCGACGGTCGCGCCAATGGCGTCGCGGTCGGCATCGGCCGGAATCTTGACCGGGATGATCTGCTGTTCGGTCGGGATCTGCGCGAGCGCGGACTTGAAGCGCGAATAGAAGAGGTGCGCGACGTCGAACTTGCCGTTCAGATACATGTCGGTCAATTCGTGCGCGATCGCTTCGGCCTGGTCATAGCCCGGCTCCTTTACGCCCGTCGTGTCGTACTGCGCGACGATCATGCCGGGGAAGGTGCGGTTGATGACCGGACGGCCCTTGCGCCCGATGAGGTAGAAGCGGACGGTCTTGCCGGCCTGGATCAGCTCTTCGGCCTTGGCGCGGGCAGCCTTGACGATGTTGGCGTTGAACGCGCCGGCAAGACCACGGTCGGAGTTGGCGACGACCAGCAGATGGACGTCATCCTTGCCGGTGCCCGCCAGCAGCGGGGAGGCACCTTCCCCAGAACCGCCAGCGATCTTCGACGCCAGCGACGCGACGACCGCTTCCAGGCGGCTGGAATAGGGACGCGCGGCTTCGGCAGCGGCCTGCGCCTTGCGCAGTTTCGCGGCAGCGACCATCTGCTTGGCCTTCGTGATCTTCTGGGTCGACTTCACCGACCCGATACGCAGCTTCAGTTCCTTGAGGCTAGCCATAGTTCAAATATTCCGAGCAAGGGCCAGACGGCCCGCAAGACCAAAGAAACCGACGCCCATGGCGCCTTCGAACCAGCGCATCGCGCTGCTCTGCCCGACCTTGCGCCCTGCCTTCACGGCAAGAGCGGCGAGAAGGGCGCACCAGAAGAAGCCCAGCGCATAGACGATCGCGATCAGCGCCATGCCCTGGATGGGCGCTTCCGGGCCGGTGCCGACAAACTGCGGCAGGGCGGCGAGGAAGAAGATCGCGACCTTCGGGTTCAGCACGGTGCTGATGAAACCCTGCATGAAGGGCGATCCGCCGATCCGCAGCTTGGGCATTTCCGACGCCGTCGAGGGCTTCACCGCGCCGCGCAGCATCGAAAGGCCAAGCCACGCGAGGTAGATCGCGCCTGCAATCTTCACCGCCATGAACAGGCCGGGCACTGCATTCAGGACGCTGAGGAAGCCAAAGCCGCACAGCGCCATGTAGAAGAGCCCGCCGAGCTGGATACCGCCAATCGCCGCCATGCCTGCCTTGAGCCCGCGCCGCGCCGCGTGGCCGGCCACCAGCATGGTGTCCGGTCCCGGCAGCAGCACCAGACCGATCGCCATGATCGTCCAGGCAAGGAGGGAATGGGCGGTGAGCATCTCGAACTAGCGGTTCTCTTCCTCTGTTCCGTCATGCCAGCGAAAGCTGGCATCTCGTGCCTTCAGGGTCGTCCTATCCGGCCTGAGATCCCAGCTTGCGCCGGGATGACGGTGCTTTGCTTACGCGAAGGTCTTGCCGAACGAGTCCAGCGCCGCCTTCAGCTTGCCCTTGGCATCGTCGCCCAGATCCTTGCTGTCGCGGATCGCGGCGAGTACGTCGGCATGGTCGTGGCGCAGATAGGCGAGCATCAGCTCTTCATAGCGCGTCACGTCCTTGACCGGCACGCTGTCGAGATAGCCGTTGGTGCCGGCGAAGATCGACGCGGTCTGCTCTTCGAAGGGCAGCGGCGAGAACTGGGCCTGCTTGAGCAGCTCGGTCAGGCGCGCGCCGCGGTTCAGCAGCTTCTGGGTCGACGCGTCGAGGTCCGAACCGAACTGGGCGAAGGCCGCCATTTCGCGATACTGGGCCAGCTCCAGCTTGATCGAGCCGGAAACCTTCTTCATCGCCTTGGTCTGCGCGGCGGAGCCGACGCGCGACACCGACAGGCCCACGTTAATGGCCGGGCGGATACCCTGGTAGAAGAGGTTGGTTTCGAGGAAAATCTGGCCGTCGGTGATCGAGATCACGTTGGTCGGAATGTAGGCCGACACGTCGCCTGCCTGCGTTTCGATGATCGGCAGCGCGGTCAGCGAGCCGGCGCCGTTGGCGTCGTTCATCTTCGCAGCGCGCTCCAGCAGGCGGCTGTGCAGGTAGAAAACGTCGCCGGGATAAGCTTCGCGGCCCGGAGGACGGCGCAGCAGCAGTGACATCTGACGATAGGCGACGGCCTGCTTGGAAAGGTCGTCATAGACGATCACAGCGTGCATGCCGTTGTCGCGGAAGAATTCGCCCATGGTGACGCCGGTGTACGGGGCCAGATACTGGAGCGGGGCGGGTTCCGAAGCGGTCGCGGCGACGACGATGGAATATTCCATCGCGCCATTTTCTTCGAGCTGCTTGACAATCTGCGCGACGGTCGAGCGCTTCTGGCCGATGGCGACGTAGATGCAGTAGAGCTTCTTGCCCTCGTCATCGCCCGCGTTGATGCCCTTCTGGTTGATGAAGGTATCGATCGCGACGGCGGTCTTGCCGGTCTGACGGTCGCCGATGATCAGCTCGCGCTGGCCACGGCCGACGGGGACGAGGGCGTCGATCGCCTTCAGGCCGGTCTGCACGGGCTCGTGCACCGACTTGCGGGGGATGATGCCCGGCGCCTTGACTTCAACGCGCTTGCGCTCGGTGTACTGGATCGGGCCCTTGCCGTCGATCGGATTGCCGAGGCCGTCGACCACGCGGCCGAGCAGGCCCTTGCCGACCGGAACGTCCACGATGGTCCCGGTGCGCTTGACGGTGTCGCCTTCCTTAATCTCGGCGTCGGAGCCGAAGATCACGACGCCGACATTGTCGGCTTCCAGGTTCAGCGCCATGCCCTGCACGCCATTGGCGAACTCGACCATTTCGCCCGCCTGGACGTTGTCGAGGCCATGGACGCGGGCGATGCCGTCACCCACGGTCAGCACGGAACCGACTTCGCTCACCTGCGCTTCGGTGCCGAAATTGGCGATCTGGTCCTTGATGACCTTCGAAATTTCTGCGGCGTTGATATCCATGTTCAGCCTTTCATCGCCTGGGCGAGACTATTCAAACGGGTGCGGATGGAGGAATCGATCATCTGGCTGCCGATCTTGACGACCAGCCCGCCCAGGATCGCGGGATCGACCTTCGTGTCGAGCGCGACTTCGCGGCCGACGCGGGTGCGGAGATTTTGCTGCAGCGAGGCCAACTGGCCGGCGTCGAGCGGATGGGCGCTCGTCACTTCGGCGCGAACCTCACCCTTGTGATTCGACAGCAGCGTCTCATAGGCGCGGATGATCGCGGGAAGCTGCGACAGCCGGCGGTTCTCCGCCAGTACGCCGAGGAATTTCGTCGTCAGCGGATCGATCCCGATGGAGGATGCGACTGCTGCGATCGTCTTGCCCGATACGTCGCGGCTGAGCACGGGGCTGTTGATCAGCCCCTTGAATTCAGCCGATTCTGCGATTGCTTTCTTGAGCGCGGCCAGGCTCGCTGCGACGGTGTCGAGCGTCTTGCCGTCGCGGGCCAGATCAAACAGCGCCACCGCATAGCGGCCGCTGAGGCTAGCCTGAATACCGCCGGTAGTCTCCACGCGCTTACCGTCCTCCACTAGATTTGCCGGTCGTGCAAAAAGAGGGGCGCGGCTTGCCGTCCCGTTCCCCTGTTGGGGGGCCGGTTAGCAGCGGGATTATGACTATGCAAGTCATGGAACACGATTCATGTGGCGGGATGGAAACATCGCGATTTGCCTGAGTTTTTACAGGCCGCGACTCCCGCCATGCGGAAGGTCAAGGCGGGCTGAGCCGGCCCTTCTGGCAATGATAGACGAGCCGCTCATTGGCCTGGGCCGGCAAAATTGTCCGCAGGTCGGTCTGAATCGAGGCGATGGAAGCGAGCCGTCCAGCATCGCTGCCGCAGCCCTTCACCTCGCGCTTGCCGGCCAGGGCGCGCACCTTGGCCATCGTGTCGATGTCGGGCAGCCAGCGCTGGACGCTAAGCGTGCCGGTCGCGGGCTCGAAGCGGCTGAGGGTTACATAATTGCCTTCACCGGGAATGCTGGCCCGCTGCCACCCGGTGCCGGACGAGACATATTGCGTGGCCCCATCGACGCAGCCGCCTTCGGCCCAGTTGAAGGCGAGGTCATTGGGCTGCGACACGGTGATCCGGCTGCGATCCAGGTCGATGCGGCATATATTGTCGCCCGCCCAGGCATAAGCGCCGTTGCCCGTGACGCTCCGGTCCTCGGGCAATCTGATGCGCTCATCGATGGTCGAGAAGCTTGGACGCAGCAAGAAGAGGCCGAGAGCCGCCAAGAGCAGAATGCCGCCGCCGGCCAGGAACCAGGTCGCGCGCCTTTCGCGGCCTTGGCTGTAGAACAGGCCGCCGGCACCCAGCCCCAGCACGGAAAGCGCGAGCAGCACCGCCGCGCCCGCCATCGCGTTTTCGCGCGCGGAGATGACTTCCCGTTCGGCGGTGTCGCGAGCCTTGTCCATCGCGGCTTCGCGCGCATCGTTGCGGGAGCGTTCGGATTGTTCCGTCCGCTGCGCCTCGCGCTGGTCGAGTGTCGCTTGTGCCGCGTCGGCTTCGGCCATGGAGCGGCACGGGGCGACGGTGTGGAGGGAGGAGACGCCCGCCTGCCGCAGGAAGGAGGCGATCTCTCGCCAGGATACGGCGAATCCGAATTCCGCGTCATTGCCGTCGGACACTGATCCAAAGCTGTTGACGCCGAGCACGCGGCCGCAATCATCGACCAGCGGCCCTCCGCTGTTGCCAGCGGCGAGAGGCGCGGTGTGCAGCAGCGTATCGAAACTCCGACTGGAGCGGCCGGAGGAGACGGTGCCAGTGGTCTTCACCGTGCCAAGCGGCTCGACCATCTGTCGCAGGCCAAGCCCCTGCGCGCGGTCGACTGTGCCGGGATAGCCGATCGCGGTGACATGCTGTCCGTCGCTGACCGCCCCGGCGTAGAAGGTGCTGACGGGCAACCGGCCTTCTTCCAGCTGGATGAGGGCAAGGTCATTGCCCGGAGAAAAGGCGATGATCCGCCCGCCGTAGGTTTTCGTCCCCTCCGAGGGGATGACGCCGATGACGAGATTCTTCTCCTCGCGGGTCAGCTCGACCACATGGGCATTGGTGATGATCTTGTCGGGCGCAACGGCAAAACCGCTGCCATGGCCGACGAAATAGGCGTCATTGCCGTTGGTCGCGACCAGCACCACCCGGACCACGCCGCGCGCGGCGGCGGCAATGTCCTGCTGTTCGGCCCGCGCCGTCAGCGGCAGGGCGGTGGCGAACAGAAGCAGCAAGAGGCGGAAAAGAACGACCATATTTCGCGCATTCATATGCGATGGTTGATCTGAGGCAATCGGAAATGCGCGAATCGCCGGTTTTGAGCGCAAGGGACGGGAAGCTTGGCGACGAAGGGTGGGCTATGTTCTAATCTATGAACGAGATGACCCACCTCCAGGCCCCGAAACCGGATGACGAAAGCTGCTGGCGAGCCTTCCTGCGGCGCGACAGGAGCATGGATGGCCGCTTCGTTGGCGCGGTGCGCACCACGGGCATTTACTGCAAGCCAAGCTGCGCGGCGCGGCATCCCCGGCGCGAGAATATGATCTTCTTCGCCGATCCTGCGGCGGCGCAGGCGGCGGGTTTTCGCGCCTGCTTGCGGTGCCGGCCCGACGAGGTCGGGCGCGATCGGCTCGCGGTGGAGGCTGCCCAAGCGTTCATTGTGGCGGCTGAGGCGCCTCCGACGCTGGAGGAGATTGCCGCCCGTGCCGGCTATGCGCCGCATCATTTCCATAGGCTGTTCAAGCGCGAAATGGGGCTGACGCCTGCGGCTTATGCCCGCAGCGTACGCACGGAACGGTTGAAGGCGGCCTTGGCGGAGGACGGAAGTGTGACGGATGCGATTTATGGAGCCGGCTATAATGCGCCGAGCCGTGCCTATGCCGATGCCGATCGGCACCTCGGCATGCCGCCGAGCGCATGGAAGAATGGCGGGCAAGGCGTCGCCATCCGCCATATGGTGGTGGAGACGAACCTCGGCCCCGCCCTGATCGCCGCGACGCGCAAGGGGCTTTGCCGGATCAGCTTTGACGAGAACGAATCGGACTTGCGCGCCCGCTTTCCCAGGGCCGAGCTACTCCCTGCCGATGAAGCGCTGGAAGCGCTGGGGAACCAGGTGGCGCGGCTGATCGATGATCCTTCCCAGCCGATCGACCTGCCGATGGACGTCAGCGGGACGGCGTTTCAGCAGGCGGTCTGGACGGCTTTGCGCGCCATTCCTCCCGGCGAGACGCGCACCTACGGCCAGATTGCCGCGTCGATCGGCAGGCCGAGTGCGGTCAGGGCAGCGGGGACGGCGTGCGGCGACAACGGGCTTGCGGTGCTGATCCCATGCCATCGGGTGTTGCGGAGCGATGGAAGCCTTGGCGGCTATGCCTATGGCCTTGAACGGAAGAAGGCGCTGCTGGAGCGGGAAGGGCGCGGTTAGCAGGGCTTCAGCCGCTCCATGATCGCACGTCGCTGCGCCTTGCTCATGCCGCGCCAGCGGGCGATCTCATCGGTGGTGCGGCCGCAGCCGGTGCAGACGCGTTTCGCCTTGTCGAGGCGGCAAATGTTGACGCAGGGGCTTTCCATCACATGAAGCTGTAGGGATCGACGTCCACCGCTACCCGCGTATTCGACTTCCAGCTGAGGTTGCCAAGCCACTCGCGGATCGCGCCCTGCACGTCTGTCGCCCTGGTTGCGTGAATGAGCAGCCGATGGCGATGGCGGCCACGCAGGACGGAGAGCGGCGCGGGGGCAGGGCCATAGACGCGCATGCCGTCGATCAGCGGGGCGGACTTGCCGATCAGTCGCGCGACCTGCGCAGCTTCGTCGGCATCCTCGCTCGACACGATGATCGCGGCAAAGCGGCCGAAGGGCGGGGCGTTGGCGCGGCGTCGGTTCTCCGTCTCCACGTCATAGAAGCGCTCCGTGTCCCCCGCGATGAGCGCCTGGATCACTTCCGCTTCGGGCATGCGGGTCTGGATGAAGACGCGGCCGGGCTTTTGACCGCGCCCGGCTCGTCCGGCGACCTGCACGATCTGCTGGAAGGTGCGCTCCGCCGCGCGCAGGTCGCCGCCTTCAAGGCCGAGGTCCGCGTCGATCACGCCCACAAGGGTCAGGTTGGGGAAATGATAGCCCTTCGTCACCAACTGTGTGCCGATAATGATGTCGACCGCGCCTGCCTCCACCGACTTCACGAACTCGGCGACTTTGGCGGGCGACCAGAGGGTGTCGGAGGTGACGATGGCGGTGCGCGCCTGCGGCCAGAGCGCCTTTACCTCGTCGGCGATTCGCTCGACCCCGGGGCCGCAGGCGACCAGGCTGTCCTCCTCCTTGCAGTCCGGGCAGAAACGGGGGGAGGGCACGACATGGCCGCAATGATGGCAGGCGAGGCGCTTCGTCAGCCGGTGCTCGACCATCCAGGCGGTGCAGTTGGGGCACTGGAAACGGTAACCGCAATGGCGGCAGAGGGTCAGCGGCGCATAGCCGCGCCGGTTGAGGAAGAGCAGGCTTTGCTCGCCCTTTTCCAACGTCTCGTCGATCGCGCGGACCAGCGGCGGGGCGATCCAGCGGCCGCGCTCGGGCGGATCGGTGAGCAGATTGACGCCCTCTATCCCCGGCATCTCCGCCCCGCCGAAGCGCGAGGGCAGCTTGATCTCGGTATAACGGCCAAGGTCGACCTGATGCCGGGTTTCGATGGCGGGCGTGGCGGAGGCGAGGATGACGGGGAATTTCTCGATCAGGCCGCGCATCACCGCCACATCGCGGGCATGATAGTGGACGCCGTCCTCCTGCTTGAAGCTTGCCTCATGCGCTTCATCGACGACGATGAGGCCGAGATTGGGGTAGGGCATGAACAGGGCGGACCGGGCGCCGACCACGACGGCGGCTTCGCCGGCAGCGATGGCGCGCCAGGCGCGGCGGCGCTCCGACTGGCGCAGGCCGCTGTGCCAGCTGACGGGCACGGTGCCGAAGCGCTTTTCGAAGCGCTCGAGAAAGGGCTCGGTCAGGGCGATTTCGGGGAGCAGGACGAGCACTTGCCGCCCGGCGCGGACGGCGGCGGCGATGGCTTCGAAATATACCTCCGTCTTGCCCGATCCGGTGACGCCGTCGAGCAGGAAGGGCGCAAAGGCCCGGCTTTCTACAGCGCTGACAAATTGTGCGGCGGCGGTGGCCTGACCGTCGGAAAGGGCGGGTGGCGCATGGTTGGGATCGGGCGCGGGGAAGGGGGTGTCGATGCTGACCTCCACCGCATCCAGCGCGCCGGCCTTCACCAGCCCGCGGATCACAGCGTCGCTGACGCCCCCGATCATCGCCAGTTCGCGGATCAGCCCCTGCCGCTCGCCGATCCGCTCCATCGCCTGTGCGCGCTGTTCAGTCATGCGGTCGGGCAGGTCGCCCGTCGCGCGATATTCGATCACGGTGCGCGCCCCTTCCAGCGCGGCCATGGAGGCAAGCGTCATGCGCAGCACGCCCGCAACCGGAGCAAGATAATAATCGGCCGTCCACTCGATCAGGCGGCGCACCGTTTCCGGCACAGGCGGGGCATCGATCACCCCGGCAAGGTTGCGCAGGCGATTGTCGCCGACCGTCTCGATGTCGGGAAAGCTGCCTTCATCCCACACGACGCCGACGATCTGGCGCGGCCCGAGGGGGGCGACGACGATGCTTCCCGGCCCGACGCTCATGCCCTGCGGCACGCGATAATCGAGCGGCCCCAGGGCAGCGTTCAGCAGGATGACGCGGGCGCGTGAACTCATCTGCCCCTCCCTACCGGGCCGGACGGGGGAGGCAAGGCACGCCGTTCAGATTTTCCAGGTCAGCGTCGCCCAGGGGATATGGGAGACGGTATCGGGGCGCCGATCGCGGAATGTCTGCTGCCGCATATAGAGGAATTGCAGGTCAAGCGCTTTGCTCAGCGGCTGGCGCAGACCGATCTGCTGGCGCATCGTGGCGAGGCCCGTCTTGTCGCTTGGGCGTGCGCGGTTCAGCTGGAAGAAGAATTCGGTTGCGGCGATGAGGGTGGGCGCCTTCCGAGAGCCGAGCGGGATCGCTGCCTGGAGGCGCTGGCGCAACCGCCATCCGGGCCGCTCCGCCGTGTCGAAATAGCGCTGCTCCAGCCGGGCGCGGGCGAGGAAGACGCCGCGCGTGAACGTCGCCTGCTCGAAGAAGCGCAGTTCCTGTTCGGCCGCAGATCGAAAATAGGCAAGGCCGCCGCCGATCAGCAGGCCTGGAGCAACGCCATGATCGAGCAGCACCCGCACCGTCTGCTGTTCGCCATTAGCCCGGCCGCTGCGGAAGCGCTGGCTGGAGTCGATGCCGATGGTATCGGCGGCGCTCGCCCGGATAACGACCGATTCGGTGAGCCACGCCTGGGTTTCGTCGTCCGCAGCGGCGGCGGAAAGCGGCCTCAGAAGCGCATAGGCCAGAAGCGCGCCCGATATGTGGCGTGGGCGCAAGGTGCGGAGCATGTTCGGTCCTTTGGTAAGGTGCCGCCCTGATAATGTCGCTATGCCCAAACGCAACGGCCATGCTGCGGCAATAATGGCTAATCTGCCTGCCAGCCGCTAAAGGGAACGCGATTCGCTGACCCCCTCCTTTCGGAGCGCTACTTATGAAATTCTTCGTCGACACCGCTGACACCAATGAAATCCGCGATCTGGCCGCGACCGGCCTGCTGGATGGCGTCACCACCAACCCATCGCTGATCCACAAGTCTGGCCGCAAGTTCCTGGAAGTCGTCGAGGAAATCTGCGGCCTGGTGGATGGTCCTGTGTCGGCGGAGGTGGTCGCGCTTGATCATGAGACGATGATGAAGGAAGCCGCCGTCCTGCGGAAGATTGCCGACAATGTGTGCATCAAGGTGCCGCTGACGATCGACGGCCTCAAGACCTGCAAGGCGCTGACGAGCGAAGGCGTGCTGGTCAACGTCACCCTCTGCTTCTCGGCCAATCAGGCGCTGCTCGCGGCGAAGGCGGGCGCGAGCTTCATCTCGCCCTTCGTCGGCCGTCATGACGATAATGGCTTCGACGGCATGAAGCTGATCGAGGATATCCGCCTCATCTATGACAATTATGCCTTCGACACGGAAATCCTGGTCGCGAGCGTGCGCCATCCCATCCACGTACTGGAAAGCGCCAAGATCGGCGCCGACGTGATGACTGCGCCGCCTTCGGTCATCAAGGCGCTGTTCAACCATGTGCTGACCGAGAAGGGCATCGCGGGCTTCCTGGCGGATTGGGAGAAGACGGGTCAGTCGGTTCTGTAACCGCAATATTCCAGTTCGCTTCGAGCGTAGTCGAGAAGCCGCGCATGACGTGTCTCGATTTCGCTCGATACGAACGGTGAAAAGGGGTGTCGCAACCTCTCGCGCTGCGCATCATTCTCTCCGGTGAAGGAGAGAGCCGATGTTCATCGCGGTCTATTGGTGGCGGGTTTATCCCGGCAAGGAGGAGCAGTTCCGCGCGGCGTGGCGGCGCGGAACGGACCTGATCCGCGAGAAATATGGCAGCTATGGCTCGCGCCTGCATCGCGATGCGGACGGCCGGTTCGTGGGCTATGCCGAGTGGCCGGACGAGGCGACCTGGCGCGCGGCGTTCGACCAGAAGATGGTCTATGACGAACCCGAGACGCGCGCCGCCTTCGTCGATGCGATCGCTGAAGTGCCGCCCGATGCGGACCCCATCTTCACCATGATCGTGACCGATGACCTGCTGCTGCGGGCGCGGCCGTTCGACAGCGCGCTGGACGGCGAATAGCGCAACGCCGAGCGGCGGTGATGGCGACCCCGACAGGATTCGAACCTGTGACCATTCGCTTAGAAGGCGAATGCTCTATCCAGCTGAGCTACGGGGCCGTCAGCGGCTCGATAGCCGGGCTTCGTCGCCGGTGCAATCATGCGTGGCATTGCATTTGGCGATCCGGCATTTATGCAAGGGGCCATGACCGATCAGGGGGTAAGGAAAATCGATGCCGGGGCGCTTGGCGCGCGTCCGCTGGGCTATTTCGATTTCTTCATGGCGGCGTTTGTCGCCATTTTGCTGCTGTCCAACCTGATCGGCGCGGCCAAGCTTTCGACGCTGGGCGGGATTACCTTCGGCGCGGGCATCCTCTTCTTCCCGCTCGGCTATGTGCTGGGCGATGTGCTGACGGAGGTCTATGGCTATGCCCGCGCGCGGCGCTGCGTGTGGGCGGGCTTCGGCGCGATGCTGTTCATGGCCCTGATGAGCTGGGTCGTGGTTCAGCTTCCCCCGGCAGAGGGCTGGCCGGATCAGAAGGCCTATGAGGCGGTGTTCGGCAGCACGTGGCGGATCGTCTTCGCGTCGGTGACCGCCTTTTGGGCCGGCGAATTCGCCAACAGCTTCGTCCTCGCGAAGATGAAGCTGCTGACGCAGGGCAAGCATTTGTGGATGCGGACGATCGGGTCGACCATCGTCGGGCAGGGTGTCGACAGCCTCTTCTTCTATCCGCTGGCTTTCTACGGCGACTGGACCAATGCGCAGGTGCTGACGGTCATGGTCACGAACTGGCTGATGAAGGTGACGTGGGAAGCGGTGCTCACGCCGGTGACCTATGTGGTGGTCGGCAACCTGAAGCGGGCCGAGGGGCTGGACGTATATGACGAGGGCACCGACTTCACGCCCTTCCGCATGAGCTTGTCCGATCAAACTTCCGGATAGCGGGCTGCGACGAAATAAAGGCCGTCCGGCGGCGCATTGAGGCCGAGCGCGGCGCGCTCTTTCGCGTTGCGGGCGGCTTCCAGATCGCCAACGCTCCAGCGGCCCATTCCCACCATCGCGAGGCAGCCGACCATCGAGCGCACCTGATGATGGAGGAAGGAGCGGGCCTCCGCATGGATTGCGAGCCGGTCGCCCTCGCGGCAGACCTCCAGACGGTCGAGCGTCTTCACCGGGCTTTCCGCTTGGCAATGGGCCGAGCGGAAGGTGGTGAAATCGTGGCGCCCGACCAGCAGTTGCGCGGCCTCGTTCATGGCGTGCTCGTCCAGCGGCTGGATCACCCGCCAGCAAAGGCCGCTTTCCCACGTCAGCGGCGCGCGGCGGTTGGCGATCCGATAGACATAGGAGCGGCCGAGGCAGGAGAAGCGCGCATGCCAATCCTGCGCCACCTCCCGACAATTCAGGATTGCGACGGGGTGAGGGCGCAGGCGGGCGTTGAGCGCCTCCATCAGCCGGAAGGGTGCGATATCCTTCGCTATGTCCGCATGCGCGCGCATGGCAAGGCCGTGGACCCCTGCATCGGTGCGGCCGGCGGCGTGGATGACGGCGCGCTCTCCGGTGACCGCATGAATGGCATCCTCGATCGCCTGCTGCACGCTCGGGCCATGCGCCTGCCGCTGCCAGCCCATGAAGGGGCGGCCGTCAAATTCGACGGTGAAGGCGAAGCGGGTCATGGATTTAAGCTGCACCCTGTTGAGACGAAAAAGCGGGACCCCGGCTCAAGGCGGGGGTGACGGGAATGACGGGCTGGTTGAGGGAATGTAAGGACCTCACCCATCGACGCGGCTGCCGGCCGGTATTTCATAACCGCGCAGTAATTCGCCTGCCGACATCGCGCCCTTGCCCGCGCGCTGGATCAGGGTGGGGCGGAGCGCCCCGTGGCCGCAGCCGAGCAGCAGGCTGTTGTCGAGCAGTTCCCCGGCCGGACCGTGATGATCCTCGACTTGGGCGGCGAGGATGCGGAAGCGTTCGCCGCGATATTCGAAGAACGCGCCGGGGAAGGGATTGAACGCCCTGATCTGCCGTTCGATCTGATGCGCGTCGCGGGAGAAGTCGATGCGGGATTCGCTCTTGTCGATCTTGGCGGCATAGGTGACGCCCTCTTCCGGCTGAGGCAGCGGCGGATGCTGGTCGAGATCGTCCAGCACTTCGACCATCAGCTCCGCGCCCGCTTGCGCCAGTTCATGCGTCAGGGCGCCTGCCGTCTTGTCCTCGATCGGCGTCACATGCTTTGCGCGCATTGGGCCGGTGTCGAGGCCCGCCTCCATGTCCATGATCGTGACGCCGGTCAGATTGTCGCCCGCCAGGATGGCGCGCTGGATCGGCGCTGCACCACGCCAGCGGGGCAGGAGCGAGGCGTGGATGTTGAGGCAGCCGAAGCGCGGCGCGGCGAGGATCGGGCGCGGCAGGATCAGGCCATAGGCGGCGACCACCGCCACGTCGGCGTTGAGGGCGCGAAAGGCATCCTGCACCGCTTCGTCCTTGAGCGAGAGGGGCGTGCGCACCTCTATCCCCAGCTGCTCGGCCCGCGCATGCACCGGGGAGGGGCGCAGCGCCTTGCCGCGCCCCGCCGGCCGGGGCGGCTGACTGTAGACGGCGGCGATTGCATGCCCCGCCGCGCGGAGGGCGTCGAGCGCCGGCACGGCGAAGTCGGGGGTTCCCATATAGATGATGCGCATGGCGGGCCCTTTGGTCGGTTCCGGCACCAGCCCGGTGCCGCATCGGAATGCGTTGAAGGCGCATTTACGAGAACGCCTCTCAACTCTTTTGACCCCGGACTTGCAAGCCCCTATCTCGGTTCCATGGCTTCTCCCGAAATCGATGCGCTGACGCAGGCGCTGTCCCGACTGCCCGGCCTCGGCCCCCGATCGGCACGGCGCGCGGTGCTGCATCTGCTCAAGAAGCGGGAAAGTGCGCTGGAGCCGCTGCTGCGCGCACTGGACGCGGTGAATGACCGGCTCGTGACATGCGGTATATGCGGCAATGTCGATACGGTCGATCCCTGCGGCATCTGCGCCGATCCGCGCCGCGACGCGCGAGCGCTCTGCGTGGTCGAAGATGTGGCGGACCTTTGGGCGCTGGACAAGTCGCGCCTGTTCCCCGGGCGCTTCCATGTGCTGGGCGGGCGGCTGTCGGCGCTGGAGGGTGTTCGCCCGGAGGACCTCAGTATCGATGCGCTCGTGGGGAGGGTCGAGGCGGGAGGTATCGACGAGGTGGTGCTGGCGATGAATGCGACGCTGGAGGGGCAGACGACCGCCCATTATCTGGCCGAGCGGCTGGAGCAATTTCCGGTTCGCCTGACCCAGCTGGCCCATGGCGTGCCGGTCGGCGGCGAGCTGGACTATCTGGATGAGGGCACGCTGGCGCAGGCTCTGCGCGCGCGGCGGCCGGTCGCTTGAATTTCGCCGGCCGAGCGGCTATTTTGGGCCTATGGCCATTCTTCCGATCCTAGAGGCGCCCGACCCGCGCCTGCGTACCATCTCGTCTCCGGTGGAGGCGATCGATGATGATTTGCAGCGTCTGATCGATGATATGTTCGAGACGATGTACGGCGCTCCCGGCATCGGCCTGGCGGCGATCCAGGTCGGCGTGCCCAAGCGGGTGCTGGTGATCGACCTTCAGGAACCCGAATCGGACGAGGAAGGCGCACCGGCGGTGAAGAAGCCGTTGGTGTTCATCAATCCGGAAATCCTCGAAACGTCCGAGGACCTGTCGGTCTATAATGAGGGCTGCCTGTCGGTGCCCGACCAATATGCCGAGGTGGAGCGCCCCGCGACGATCCGGGCCAGCTGGATGGACCGGGAAGGCCGCATCCATGAGGAGCAGCTGGAAGGGCTGCTTGCAACCTGCCTGCAGCATGAGATGGACCATCTGCAGGGCGTGCTGTTCGTGGACCACCTGTCGCGGCTGAAGCGCGACATGCTGCTCAAGAAGCTGAGCAAGGCGCGCAAGGCGGCTTGATAGCAGGCTGAGATTTGAAGAAGGCGCTCCGGCTTGTGAAGGTGGGGCGTTTTTTAAGGAATGTCTGCTGACGATCATTTGCTGACACTCCTTCTCCCTTGGAGGGAGAAGGATACGGAGCCTTGCTGAACGGAGTGAAGCTAGGCGAAGTTGGATGAGGGGAGCGGCTACAGGCCAGTCTTTAGCCCGGATCACCCCCTCACCCAGCTACGGCTAGGCAGCAAGCTGCCAAGCCTGCGCAGCCCTCTCCCTCAAGGGAGAGGGATAAGAGAAGAATGTCCGCTCTCCACCCCTTTCCGCCATTCCCGCAAAGGCGGGAACCCATCTCCCGATGTCGCGTCCAGAACGGCGCTGGGGCGATGGATCCCCGCTTCCGCGGGGGGTGACGCCAGGTAACAAGTATATCCGCCTTCCACCCCGATTGGCCCTATCACCCCTTAAATGCGTGGCGAAGTTCAGCCCACCCCATCCGTATCGAGTGCGTAGCCCGCGGACCGCACGGTGCGGATGATGTCGCGATATTTGCCGTCGGCGTTGATCGCCTTGCGCAGGCGGCGGATATGGACGTCGACGGTGCGCAGTTCGATGTCGCTGTCCTGACCCCAGACGCTGTCGAGCAGTCGCTCGCGCGAGAAGACCCAGCCGGGATGCTCAAGGAAATGCTTGAGCAAGCGGAACTCGGTGGGGCCGAGCGGGATCACCTGGCCGCCGCGACGGACCTTGTGGCCGACCGTGTCCATCTCGACATCGCTGAAGGACAGCGACTCACCCGCCAGAGCGGGGCGCACCCGGCGAAGCACCGCGCCGACGCGGGCGACCAGTTCGCGGGGGGAGAAGGGCTTGGTCACATAGTCATCCGCGCCGGTTTCCAGGCCGCGGACGCGATCCTCTTCCTCGCCGCGCGCGGTCAGCATGATGATAGGCACGTTCGCCGTGCCATTCATGCGGCGCAGACGGCGGCAGACCTCGATGCCCGACAGGCTTTCCACCATCCAGTCGAGGAGCACGATGTCCGGTGCATTTTCCTGCGCCAGCAGCAGCGCTTCCTCACCGTCCACGGTGTGGGCGACGTCGAAATCCTCGCGCTTGAAGTGCCAGATGAGCAATTCGGCGAGCGCCGCGTCATCCTCGACCAGCAGCATCCTGGCTCTCGCCATGCTCAGACCTCCTGCGGGGCGGAGCCGCCGCGCTCGCGCTCGGGCGGGGTCACGCCGGTCGCGGCATAGTGGACCATTTCCGCGACGTTGGTCGCGTGATCGCCGATCCGCTCGATATTCTTGGCGATGAACAGCAGATGCGCACATTCGCTGATCGTCTTAGGATTTTCGACCATATAGGTGACCAGCGTGCGGAAGACGCTGTTGTAGAAATCATCGACCACCGTGTCGCGCTCGATCACCGCCAGCGCCAGATCGGCGTCGCGCGCGGCGAAGGCGTTCAGCGCGTCATGCACCATCTCGCCCGCGACCTGGCCCATGGAGGGGAGGAGCGACACCGGCTCCAGCGTGCGCTGGTTGGCGGCGATGCTGGGCACGCGCTTGGCGATATTCTTGGCATAGTCGCCGATGCGTTCGACCACGCTCACGATCTTGAGCGCGGCGATTACGTCGCGCAGGTCGTTCGCCATGGGGGCGCGCAGGGCGATGATCTGGACGACCAGCTTTTCGACCTCCGCCTCGATCGCGTCGATGCGCTTGTCGTCGGCGACGACTTCGGCGGCGAGCGACTTGTCCTGGCGCTGGAGGGCGAGCATCGCGTTCTCGATCGCCGCCTCCGCGCGCCCGCCCATTTCGGCGATAAGGCCGCGCAGCTTGTCGATTTCCTCGTCGAACGCCTTGATCGTATGTTCAGCCATGTCTTGTCTCCCCCGGTTCAGCCGTAGCGTCCGGTGATGTAATCCTTGGTCCGTTCCTGGCGCGGATTGGTGAAGATGTCCGAAGTCACGCCATATTCGACCAGTTCGCCCAGGTGGAAAAAGGCGGTCCGCTGGGATACGCGGGCGGCCTGCTGCATATTGTGCGTCACGATCACGATGGCGTAGCGGCCGCGCAATTCGTGGATCAGCTCCTCGATCTTGGCGGTCGCGATGGGATCGAGCGCCGAGCAGGGCTCGTCCATCAGGATGACTTCGGGCTCGACCGCGATGGCGCGGCCGATGCAGAGGCGCTGCTGCTGACCGCCCGAAAGCGCGGTGCCGCTGTCGTGCAGCCGGTCCTTCACCTCGTCCCACAAACCCGCGCGGCGCAGCGACTTTTCGACGATGACGTCAAGGTCCGCCTTGCCATGCGCCAGGCCGTGGATGCGCGGGCCGTAAGCGATGTTCTCGTAGATCGACTTGGGGAAGGGGTTGGGCTTCTGGAACACCATGCCGACCCGAGCGCGCAACTGCACCACGTCCATCGAGGGGGCGTAGATGTCTTCTCCGTCGAGCGTGATCGTGCCTTCGACGCGGGCGGAGGCGACCGTGTCGTTCATCCGGTTCAGCGTCCGCAGGAAGGTCGACTTGCCGCAGCCCGACGGGCCGATGAAGGCGGTGACATTGTCCATGTCGACGTCGATGGAGACGCCCTTGATCGCCTGTTTCTCGCCATAGAAGACCTTCACGTCGCGCGCGGTCATCTTGGTTTCGGTGGCGGGCACCAGTGTTTGCGGTTCGTGCATCATCGTTACCACCGTTTTTCGAACTTGTTGCGCAGGTAGATGGCGAGGCCGTTCATCGCGAGCAGGAAGACCAGCAGGACGATGATCGCGGCGGAGGTCTTTTCGACAAAGCCTTTCGAGACTTCATCGGACCAGAGGAATATCTGGACCGGCAGCACGGTCGCCGGGTCCGTGACGCCGCCCGGTGGAGTGGCGATGAAGGCGCGCATGCCGATCATCAGCAACGGCGCTGTCTCACCCAGCGCACGCGCCATGCCGATGATCGTGCCGGTGAGGATGCCCGGCAGCGCGAGCGGCAGGACATGATGGAACACCACCTGCACCGGCGAAGCGCCGATGCCGAGCGCGGCGTCGCGGATGCTGGGCGGGACGGACTTGATCGCATTGCGACCGGCGATGACGATGACGGGCATGGTCATCAGCGCCAGCGTCATGCCGCCGACCAGCGCCGCCGACCGCGGCAGGTGGAGGAAGTTCAGGAAGATCGACAGGCCGAGCAAGCCGAAGATGATCGAGGGGACGGCGGCGAGATTGTTGATCGACACTTCGATAATGTCGGTCAGCCAGTTCTTGCGCGCATATTCCTCCAGATAGAGGGCGGTCGCGACGCCGATCGGGAAGCTCAGGGCGAGCGTCACGAGCATTGTCAGCAGCGAACCCTTGAACGCACCCCAGATGCCGACCTGCGTCGGATCGGTGCCGTCGCTGGCGCTCAGGAAGTTGCCGTTGAAGCCGGTCGAGATCAGATCGGCCTTTTGAAGCCTCGCGACCGCGGCTTCGGCCTCGGGCGATCCGTCGCTCTTGGCTGCAAGATCAACAGCGGTGGAAGCCGGCAGCCTGATCGTCTCGGTCCGGCCAAGGATCTTCGGGTCCGCCTTGATCGCATCGCGCAGAACCGTCCAAGCGTTGGGCGAAATCCACTCTTCCGAGTCGGGCCCCAGCGCCTTCTTCACGACCTCGCCTGTCACCATCGGCAGGTTCGCATTGGCGAGCGCCTGGTCGGTGATGGCGTTGGGGTCGAGTAGCAGGGGGGATGCGGGGAAGTCGATCTTCACCGCGATTTCCGTGCGGGTGAAGCCGCGCAGGCCGTTGCCAAGCATGGTGAAGAGCAAGAAGGCGAGGAAGGCGGCGGAAAGCAGCACGGCAAACAGTCCGGCCGCCTTGAAGCGGCGCTCCGACGCATAGCGCCGCGCGATCCGCTTGCGCATCGCGTCCGACTTCCAGTCGGTGGGGAGGCGTTCGATGGTCATTACATCATTCCCCGTTCGCTTTGAGCAAAGCCGATTCGCTGCGCCCAGTGAATGGCTTCGAAAAGCTCAGCCCGAACGGATGTTGCAAATAGCGGCTCATTCGTAGGCCTCGCGATATTTCTTCACGACCCGCAGGGCCACGATGTTGAGCAGCAGGGTGACGACGAACAGGACCAGGCCGAGGGCGAAGGCGGCAAGCGTCTTGGCGCTGTCGAACTCCTGGTCGCCGGTCAGCAGCTGGACGATCTGCGTCGTCACCGTCGTCACGCTGGCGAAGGGGTTGAGGGTGAGATTGGCGGAGAGGCCCGCTGCCATCACCACGATCATGGTTTCGCCGATCGCGCGGCTGACGGCGAGCAGCACGCCGCCGACGACGCCGGGAAGGGCGGCAGGGATCAGCACGCGGCGAATCGTCTCGCTGGTGGTCGCTCCCATGGCGAGGCTGCCGTCGCGCATCGATTGCGGCACCGCGGCGATGCTGTCGTCGGCCATCGAGGAGACGAAGGGGATGATCATCACCCCCATGACGAGGCCGGCGGCGAGGGCGCTTTCCGATGAAGCGCTATGGATGCCGATGGCGACGGCGAAGTCGCGCAAGGCCGGGGCGATGGTGAGCGCGGCGAAATAGCCGTAAACCACCGTCGGCACGCCGGCCAGCACCTCCAGCATCGGCTTCATCCATTTGCGAACCTGGGGCCGCGCATATTGGGTGAGATAGATGGCGCTCATGAGGCCAAGGGGGATCGCGACCGCCATGGCGATGATCGCGCCGATGAAGATCGTGCCCCAGAAGAGCGGCACCGCGCCGAACGCATCGTCATTGCCATAGCCCATGGCCGCGGACTGCGGGCTCCATTTGGTGCCGAACAGGAAGTCGATGGGATTGACCATCGAGAAGAAGCGGAAACTTTCCCACAGCAGCGAGGCGACGATGCCGACGGTCGTGACGATCGCCAGAAGCGAGGCGATGAGCAGCACGGCCATCACCAACCGCTCGACCCGTGTGCGCGCCCGGAAATCGGGGCGCACGCGGGTGAAGGCATAGGCACCGCCGGCAAAGGCAAGGACGAGCGCGAGCGCCGCGCCGGCCAGGCCATATTTGCTGATGGCATTCCGATAGGGTTCGACGAGGCCCTGCGAGAACGGATTGAATGCTCCCGCCTGTCGGCCCGTGGCGATCGCCCGCGCTTCGCTCAAGACTGCGGAGCGGGAGAAATCGTCCGCGGGCAGGCTCTGCGCCGCCGGGCTGCTTAGAACATCCTGCGTGACAAGGCCGGGCGCGACATTGGCCCAGACGGCCAGGAATATCGCAGCGGGGACAAGCGTCCACAGCGCCACGTACCAGCCGTGATAGCCGGGAAGGCTGTGCACGGCATCGCGGCGGCCCGAGGCGCGGGCTGCGGTTTGGAGCCGCAGCGCGCGGGCGCGGGCGCTGACCCAGGCGATCGCGCCCAGGCCAGCCAGCAGCAGGAGGATTGCAGGACCCGTCATTTTCCCGTCTTACTTGAGCTGCGAACCGTCGAGGACGGCCAGCGACTTGACCGTTTCGGCGCTCGCCTTGCGGACGTCATCGGGGGCCGCGACCATGCCGCGCTTGGTGAGCACGCCGTCGGGGTTCCAGTTGGCAGCAAAAGCGTTGAGATAGGCCTGAAGGCCAGGGATCGCCTGCATATGCGCCTTCTTCACATAGATGTAGAGAGGCCGCGCACCGGGATATTTGCCGGTAGAAACGGTTTCATAGGTGGCTTCGACGCCGTTGATCGAAACGTCCTTGAGCGTGTCCTTATTCTCTTCAAGGAAGCTGTAGCCGAAAATGCCGATGGCATTCGGATTTGCGCCGAGCTTCTGCACGATCAGATTGTCGTTTTCGCCCGAGTCCACATATTTGCCATCCTCCCGCACACGGGTGCAGGTGGCCTTATATTCGTCCTCATTCTTCTCCTTCAGCGCCTTCATGGCCGGATCGGACTGGCAGCCCTTTTCCAGGATCAGTTCGGCGAGCGAATCGCGGGTGCCGCTGGTCGAGGGCGGGCCGAAGACGGAGATGGCGATGGGCGGCAGGCTGGGGTCCACATCCTTCCATGTTTGCGCCTTGTTCGCGCCCTTGCCATAGGGGTTTGCGGCGAGCGCCTCATAGACGATCTTGGGCGTCAGCTTGAGGCCCGGGCCGTTCTTCGCTTCGGCAAAGGCAAGGCCGTCGACGCCCACCTGCACTTCGATGATGTCCTTGACGCCGTTCTTCTGGCAATCCTCGAACTCCGACTTCTTGATCCGGCGGGAGGCGTTTTCGATGTCGGGATATTGCGCGCCCACGCCCTGACAGAAAAGCTTCATGCCGCCGCCAGTGCCGGTCGATTCGATGATCGGTGACTTCATGCCAGGATTGCCCTGAACGAACAGTTCGGCAACCGCCGTGGCAAAAGGATAGACGGTCGAGGAGCCAACCGCGCGGATCTGGTCGCGGGCGCCCCCAGCGCCGCCGCCGGCGGACTGATCGCCGCAGCCGGCAAGAGAGAGCGCGGCCGCAGCGGTCGCAGCGAACAAGGCGATATGCTTCACGAAAACCTCCGTCATACAGGCCGCGATTCGCACCTCGCCGCCCCCCATGGAGCCGCTCCCTAGTCGCGGACCATCGCGCCTTTGTGACAATCGGATTGCACTTTTATGACATTGGCTCCGATCGCCCGGCTGTCGAGATTGATTTTGGATCAAAGCTTTGCCGTCGCGGGCTTTTCTTCGGCCACCATGCCGGGGAGGAGGATGGTGATGGTCGTTCCCTTGCCCACGACGCTCGCGATGTCGAGCCGGGCGCGATGCCGTTCCACGATATGCTTGACGATCGCGAGGCCGAGGCCGGTCCCGCCGATCGCGCGGCTTCGGCCGGAATCGACGCGATAAAAGCGCTCCGTCAGGCGCGGCAGATGATCGGGGCCGATGCCTTCGCCTTCGTCGGCGACGGTCAGGCGCATCATGCCGGCCGGTCCCCCTGCCAGCGAGACGCGGATCGGCGTGCCGGCCCGGCCATATTTGACCGAATTGCCCACCAGATTATGCAGTAGCTGCGACAGCTGGGCTCGGTCACCCTGCACCGGGGGCAGGGCAGGGTCGATCTCCATCTCCACTTCCCGCCCGCGCTCGCCGTGGCTGGTGCGGAACACCCCGACCACCTCGGCTACCAGCCCGGCCATATCCACCGCCGTTTCGGGCACCCGATATTTCTCCGCCTCGATGCGCGAGAGGGAAATGAGATCGTCGATCAGTCGCTGCATTCGCCGCGCTTCACCGTCCATGATCGTCAGGAAGCGCTGTCGCGTTTCCGTGTCGCGTCCAAGATCGGGGTCGGCCAGCGTTTCGATGAAGCCCAAAATGCCGGCCAGCGGGGTGCGCAGCTCATGGCTCGCATTGGCGACGAAATCGACGCGCATCTTCTCGGCAGCATGGGTGCCGCTATGATCGGCCAGATGAACGAGGCGCCGCACGCGGTGCGTGGCGGGATCATCGTCGCCGACCGGCGCGATCCGCATTTGCCAGCGTTGTTCCCGTCCGCCAAGGCCCACCAGCTCCACCATCACCGGTTCGGCCATCGGCGCCTGACTTGCGAGCCGCTCAGCCGCGGCCGGATGGCGGATGGCGATGCGGGCGTCCTCCCCCTCGATATGCGCGCCCAGCAGCCGCTGCGCCGCGCGGTTGGCGCAGATGATCCGCCCGCGCTCGGTCAGCATCAGCGGATCGGCGATGCCCTCCAGCAAACTTCGAAGATCGGGGGGCGCCGCTTCGTCCAGTTCGTCCGACTCCGCCGTGTCGATGGGCGGAGCGGGCAGGGGGCCGCGCGCCGCGATGACCAGCACCGCCAGCCCCGCTGCCACGGGCAAGGCGATCTCGACCAGGTCCGCGCCGATGATGAGCGCGCCGCCGGTCGCCAGCAGCAGGACGGCAAGCGCGCTCATGATCTGGGAGGTGGTCAGTCGATTCATGGTTACCAAGCTGGATTCTTTGACGCATTTGCTGCAAAGACGCCGTAATAGCGTGCAATTTTTACACTTTGGCAAGGGCGATAGCGGAACAGGACGGTATGAGCGAGCAATTGCCCCCGCAGCATGGTCCGACCCCGCAGGATACGGATGCGCTGGATGCTGTTACCCCATCGCGCCGCCAGTTGCTGATGGGCGGCGCCGTTGCCGCATCGGCGATCGTCTCGATCCGCCCCGCATTGGCGAGCACCGCCGCGTCGGTGCTGAATTGCACGATCCAGGTGCCCGATCAGGGTCGCGCCGCAAATTATATCGCGCCCAACGGGCAGCTGGTTCCCGCTGGAACACCGGGTGCCTTTCCCGGCGTCGGCAAGGGCTTCACCGGCGAGCAGGTGAAACAGGCAATGCGCGGCGGCCGGTTGCCGGGCACCAGCTATGAGCAGAACCAGGCTTATCTGAACTATATCCGTCGCCTTCAGTCGGGAACGAGCGGCTTTACCTGCTACGCGTCCCTGCAAATGCCGCGCTAGGGCCGTCCTGAGCGTTAGCGACCTGATTACCCTTCTGCTGTAAGGCCGGATGTCTTTCCGGGGAACAGGTCGTGACCGTATCGCTCTATTATCGTCAGGATGGGCCGGACGCTCTTGTCGCCTGCGCGCTGGAGGAAATGCTGCTCCTCTATCATCGGCCATCGGGACAGACGCATATGGTGATCAGTCCCGTTCCCGAGATATTGGGAGAGCTGACCGCCGGCCCTCTGGCGGCTGGGGAGATCGTCGATCGATTGGCGCAGCGTTATGAGCTTGGCGCACGGGATCAGGCGGTCGGCGCAGTGGAGGCGCACCTTGCCGAAATGACGGCCCTGGGGCTGGTGCGCGCGGCGTGAGGCATAGTCTGTTCCTCAAGATCGGGCCGGCGACTTTCCGCATCGGCTCTGCATGGCGGCAGCCGCTCGATCATCTGAAGACGCTTTATGCCGATTACCCCGCCGCAGACGGCGGCATCACCGACTTCACCGTTCGCCTGGAGCCGTCGGCCTTCCTGCGGCGCTGGGTGCGGCCTTCCATCTTCATCACGGGCGACCATGGCCTGGCCGATGCCGCGCCGATGAGCCTGGACCATGGCCTGCTCGCCGCCGAAATGGGCATGAACCTGCAGATGGCGCTGGGCTGGCGACGGCACCTGCTGCTCCACGCCTCCAGTGTCGAGAAGGACGGCAGGGCGCTGGTGATGACGGGCGAATCGGGATCGGGCAAGTCGACGCTGGCGGCGCAACTGGGCGAGCGGGGATGGAGGCTGATGGGCGACGAGTTCGCCCTGCTCGACCTGTTGACCGGTGAGCTACTTCCCTTTCCGCGCCTCGTCTCGCTCAAAAATGGTGCCATCGGGGTACTTGCCGCGGAAGCGCCGAGTGCGCGTCTCGGCCCGCTGCTGACGGGCACAGCCAAGGGCGACATCTGCCATCTTGTTCCCCGCGCCGATGCGATCGTGCGGATGGGGGAGCGTGCACGGCCCTCGATGCTGCTCTTTCCCCGCTTCGGCCATGAAGCCGCTGTGCGGCCGGTCGGACAGGGCGAGGTCTTCATGCGGTTGACGCAGGCGTCCACCAATTATGTGGCCTTGGGCGAACCGGGTTTTGCGGCGCTGACCCGCTTCGTGCAGGCGGTGCCGTCCCATGCCCTCGACTTCAGGTCGGGCGAGGAGGCGATCGACATGGTCGAACGGCTTTGGGCGATGCGCGAATGAATGCTCTGCCCCTGGTCAGGGCGTTGCGGGAGCCGGCGTCCGCGGCCACGCTCGACGTTCCCGGCTGGAACGCGCTGATCGCGATGGCGCGTGCCGAGCGGCTCATCGGAACGCTGGCATTTCGGCTCGCCGACCAGCCCCTGCCCCCCGCGATGCAGCCGATCCTCGCGGATGCGCGGATCGATGCGGAGCGGGAGTCGCGGCAGGCGCTATGGGAGGCGGACCGCGCAGCCGAGGCGATAAAGCCGTTGGGCCTGCCGCTGCTGCTGCTGAAGGGCACGGCCTACGCGGCCGCCGGGCTGAAGGCGGGTGAAGGGCGCTTCATCGGCGATCTCGATATTCTCGTGCCGCGCGCGTCCATGCCTGCGGTCGAGCGCTCCCTGCTCGACGCGGGCTGGGAATGGGTGAAGTCCGATCCCTATGACGACGCCTATTACCGGCAATGGATGCATGAGCTGCCTCCGCTGATCCATAGCAGTCGTGATCGGATGATTGATGTCCACCATACGATTTTGCCGCTGACTGCGCGCCAACGGCCTGATGCGGAGGCGATAATGGCGGAAGCTGTTCCGATTACCGGTCAGTTATCCATGCTCTCGGCTGAGGACCGCATCTGCCACGCGGCCGCGCATCTGCTGGCGGACGGCGACCTCGCTGGAGGGCTCCGCAACCTGTGGGACATTCACTGCTTGCTCAAGGATGTAGATGCCGAGGGGCTTGAAGAGCGGGCCCGCCGCCATGGCCTCCTGCCTCATGTCCGGCAGGCGCGACGGCTGGCGGAAGCACTTTATGGCGCGGGCGCGCGGCTGACCCCTTGGGATCGCCTTGTCCGTGCCAGATTGCTCGCACGCGATGGCTGGGGCCGGGAAACGCACAAGCTGCTCCGTTTCGGCTTCTATCTGCGATCCCATTGGCTGCGCATGCCGCCTGCGATGCTTGCCCGCCATTTGTGGACCAAATGGCGCAAGGGACACCGTCCCGCCTAATCGCGCTTCAATATGTGCATCGCCAGCACCGTCATCGCCTCGCTGGCGGTGGCGACCACCTTCTCTGCATCCGGCGCCCAGAAGGGGCTGTGCAGCGACGGCAGGCGAATTTCCTTCGCCTGCGCCTTCACCATCTGATCGGCCCGCACCCCGCCTACCCAGAAGATGAAGCTGTTGATGCTCTTGTCGGCGCGATAGTAGCGGCCGAAATCCTCACCCGCCATGGAAGGTCGCGTCTCGGCAACGGTGCCTTGCGCGAAATGTCCCTTCAGCACGTCCGCCATCTGATTGGCGAAGGCGGGCGGGTTGTAGGTGGAGGGGGTGAACTCATCCTTCACTGACATGACCGGCATGCGATCGTCGGGCACCCCGGCGGCGATCGCTTCTCCGCGCGCGATCCGGTCGATGCCGCGGATCAGCTTCTCGCGCGTTTCGTCGGAATAGCTGCGCACGGTGAGCAGCAGCTTCGCCTCATCCGGGATGATATTATGCTTGGCGCCACCCACGAAGCTGCCCACCGTCACCACGGCCGGATCGAACGGGTCCTGTTCCCGGCTGATGAGCGTCTGGAGCGAGCCGACGATGCGCGCGCCCAGTACGATGGGATCGCGGCTCGCCTGCGGGTAGGCGCCATGTCCGCCCGAGCCGCGCACCAGCAGGTCGATACTGTCCACATTGGCGAGTGCATAGCCCGGCGTATAGCCGATCTTCCCCGCCTCCAACTCAGCCGTATTGTGGAAGGCGAGGGCATGGGTCGGGCGCGGGAAGCGGGTATATAGCCCATCCTCCAGCATCGCGCGCGCGCCATGCCCGATTTCCTCGGCCGGCTGGAGGATCATGACCAGCGTGCCTTTCCACCTGTCCTTCATCGAGGACAGCAGCCGAGCCGTCTCGATAAAGGCGGTCATGTGCGTGTCATGGCCGCAAGCGTGCATGACGCCGGTCTCGATCCCGTCCGCCGTCTTGGCCTTAACCTTCGAGGCAAAGGGCAGGCCCGTTTGCTCCGTCACCGGCAGCGCGTCCATGTCCGCGCGGATCAGCAGGACGGGGCCACTGCCATTTTTCATCACCGCCACCACGCCCGTTCCGCCCACTCGGTCGGTCACGTCGAACTTCATCGCCTTCAAACGGCGCGCGAGCTTCGCAGCTGTGGCGCTTTCCCGGTCGGACAGTTCCGGATTGGCATGAAGGTCGCGGTACAGCGTCATCAGCCCGTCCATGTCACTGCCGATCGTCGCGGTGATCTCGCCGCCTGGAGCAGGCGCCGTACTGGCCGTTTGAGCGCTGGCGATCGACGAAAGACTGGCGGCGGCTGCGATAGCCGTCAGCAGGTGGGGCATGGATTTCTTGTCTCCCTTGAACTTGCCGCAGCATAGGAGATTTTCACTCAGCCGCCAGACGCAGAAACGCCCGCCGTTGCCGACGGGCGCTGCCGCTGATCGATGGGAGCGCGATCAGAAGTGGAAGATCACGCCCGCCGTCGGACGGAAGCTGTCGAAATCATAGGTTTCGGTCTGGAAGCGAAAACGGATGCCGCTGTTGCCGGTGATGCCGCCCAGACCGATGTCCTTGGGTCCGACTTCCACACCCGCGCCGTACATCCAGTCCTTGCGGTCGGGCCAGCCCTGCTTGCCGTGGACCCACTGATAGCCCGCGGAGGCGAAGATCATGCCGCTCTCACCCGCGCGCGCGCCGAAACGGCCCTTGACGCCATATTCCCAGTCGATGTCGGACCAGCCCTTGGTGGCATTGCCCTCGACGCCGACGAAGACAGGGCCCAGCGGCACGTTGACGCCTGCAACGCCGCTCAGGATCGCGCCGCTCATGATGGTTTCGCCGGGCACGCTGCCGAACTCGGTTCTCCGGTCGAAGCTGTGCCAGCCGCCGAGAATGCCGACATAGGGCTCAATGCCGAAGGCCGGCGTGCCGTCGGGAGCGGTTTCCTCCTGAGCGGAGGCGACAGAAGGCAGCGCCGCAACGAGTGCGGCTGCGAACAGATATTTTTTCATTGAAGTTTCCCTTTAGCCTGTCGGTGTTCGGTTCCGGATCAGATAACCACCTGATCGGCGCAGGGTTTCTTCAGTATTGATAATCACCCGAACCTGTCGCTCAATTGCAACAGTTCAGGTTGGCGGGATTGATGTGCTTTCCTTCTGCGGCGCAGCATCACTGCGCGGTCCACCCGCCATCGATGCTCATGTTCGCGCCAGTGATGTTCGCGGCCGCGTCGCCGCAGAGAAACAGCGCCATCGCCGCGACCTGCTCGACCGTCACGAACTGCTTTGTCGGCTGGCCGGCTAGCAGAACATCGTTCATCACCTGCTCCCGCGTCATATTGCGCGCCTTCATCGTGTCGGGGATCTGGTTCTCCACCAGCGGCGTCCAGACATAGCCCGGCGAAATGCAGTTTGCCGTGATGCCGAAGGTTGCCAACTCCAGCGCCAAAGTCTTGGTGAATCCGGCAAGGCCGTGCTTGGCGGTGACATAGGCGCTCTTGAAAGGGGAAGCGGTCAGCGAATGGGCGCTCGCTGTCTGGATGATGCGGCCCCACTTTTTCGACTTCATATAGGGGATGGCGAGCCGCGATGTGTGGAACGCGCTGGTGAGATTGAGCGCGATGATGAGGTCCCATTTCTCGACCGGGAAATCCTCTACCGGCGCGACGTGCTGCATGCCGGCATTGTTGATGAGGATATCGACGCCGCCAAAGGCATCGGCGGCCTCCTTCATCATGGCCTCGATCTGGTCGGCCTTCGTCAGGTCATGGCCGCTGTAGAGCGCCTTTGCGCCGCCCAGTGCCTCAAGCCCCTGCCGTTCCTGCTCGATCGCGGCCGCGTCGCCAAAGCCGTTGATGACGACATTCGCTCCTTCGCCGGCCAGTGCCTTGGCATAGGCGAGGCCGATGCCCGAGGTCGATCCGGTGATGAGAGCGGTCTTGCCAGCCAGCGATTGGCTCATGCCTGTTTCTCCTTGAGATGATCGGGGGCGTCGAGGTCGAATGTGGAGCTTTTACCATTGACGATGTTGCGGGCGATGAGGTCGCCCTTGTGCATGACTTCCTCCACCGCTTCGCGGCCCTGGTTCCAATGGTCAAGCATGGTGGAGCGGGAGAATTCGAAGTCGCGCGCGCCGCTTTCCCATGCGCGGCTGCGGTAGATGAGATGGACGATGTTGACCGAACCGCGGTCCATATATTGGCGCAGTCGCTGGGCGTCCGGATCGTCGCGCAGGTCAGGAGGCAACTTGTCCAGCAAGGATTGGATCGCCTTATGCTCCCGCCGCAGACGGAGATATTGGTCCGTCACCTGCCGGGTGCGGCTGGAATATTGGATGTCCTTGCTGCGCGAGTAGACGTCCGTCATCTGGCGCGGCATCGGACCTTCGGCGGGAAACAGATCGACCTGAAACACCAGCATGTCGTCGGTCTGATGGTCGAGCACATGGGCGAGCGGCGTGTTGGATACCATGCCGCCGTCCCAATAGCAGCGCCCGTCGATCTCCACGGGCGGCAGGCCTGGCGGCAGCGCGCCCGAGGCCATGATGTGCCGCGCGTCGATCCGCGTGTTGCCGTCCGGGCCGCGCGTGTCCCAATAGGCAAAGTTGCCGCTTTCGACATCAACCGCTCCGACCGACAGCCGCACCGGCCCGTCATTGAGCAGATCCCAGTCCACGCAGGCGTCGAGCGTGCCCTTGAGCGGGGCGCTGTCATAGAAACTGATCGCGCCCGCTGTACCTTCGGGCATCAGGGGCGCGGGCCAAAGCCGGGGCCGAAACATGCCCGGCACGCCGAAGGTCGCCACGACGCCCGCCGCCATCAGATGCGCGGCTTCGCGAATATGGTCGATCTCCGGCAGCACGATATTGGGCATGCCGCCAGAGACGGTGAGCCAGAATTTCTTGAGCCGGCTGCGCCGTTTGTGAGGAGGGTTGCCCGCGATGATGGCTGCATTAACCGCGCCTATGGAGATGCCTGCGACCCAGCTGACGTCGATGCCCAGATCGTCCAGCCGCTCGTAAACGCCCGCCTGAAACGATCCCAGCGCGCCGCCGCCCTGCAGCAGCAGCGCCACTTGTTGCGGCAGGGACAGGGGCGTCGCAGCGCGCCGCTTGGGCTGGGGTTCTATGTCGGCCATGCGCGTCCCAATACAGCCAATGCAGCCTCCAATCTAACGGAAGTTCGTTCGGTGCTGCAACTGCGAAGCTTCCTGACCGTTCCAACGGGGTTCGGAATAAGTTAGCACAGGGTGAGAGGAGACAGGGCGATGCGGCTGGACGATGAGAGGGAAAGCAGCAATTTCGAGGTTCAGGACGGTCGTGGCGGCGGTTTTGGCGGAGGCCTTGGCGGCGGTCTTGGCATGTTGCTGCCCTTTATCGGCAGCCGGTTCGGCTGCGGCGGTATCGTCGTCGTCCTGATCATCATGGCCGTCATGGGCGTCAATCCGCTCAGTCTTTTGAGCGGCGGCGGCGGCCAGGCGCCCCAGAGCACGTCGGTGAGCCGAGATCCCGCCAAGCTTAACGACATCCAGCATTGGTCGCTGCGCGTTCTGGGGTCGACCGAGCGGGTCTGGGGTCAGGTTTTCCAGGAATCCGGCGTACAATATCAGCCGACGGTTCTCTCCTTCTACTCGCAGGCGGGGACGTCGGGCTGCGGCGCTGCGCAGAGCGCCATGGGTCCCTTCTATTGTCCGAACGACAAGAAGGTCTATCTCGACACCGAGTTTTTCAACGAGCTGCGCCAGCGCTTCGGCGCGCCGGGCGACTTCGCGCAGGCCTATGTCATCGCGCACGAGGTCGGGCATCATGTCCAGGACCTGGAAGGAACGCTGGGTCAGGTGAACAAGGCGCAGCGATCCAGCGGAGAGGCCGAGGGCAACGCGCTTCAGGTCAGGGTGGAACTGCAGGCCGACTGCTACGCCGGCGTCTGGGCCAAGCGCACGGGCCTTATGGAGGCGGGCGACCTGGAAGAAGGGATGCGCGCGGCAGAGGCGATCGGCGACGATACCTTGCAGAAGTCCGCAGGACGCCGCCCCGTGCCGGAAAGCTTCACCCACGGCACCAGCGCCCAGCGCATGGAGTGGCTGCGGCGGGGCCTGCAGAGTGGCGACCCGGCGCAATGCGATACGTTCAAGGCGATGTAAGGCTTATTCCGGCACTGTATCCGGTGCGGGAGGAGGAGACATTTCACCGACGGGGGCTGGTGCGGATGAAACCGACGGCAGCCCTGCGCCGGGCGCGAGAAAGGGTTTGCCCGCCTCCGCCATAGGCTGACCGAAGTTGGACGCCTCATCCGTCGCAGCGGGAGGAACGGCTTCAGGGACGAGCGTTTCGGGCAGCGCCGCGGCAGGAGCAGGTTCAGGCACGGGGGTTGGCGCTGGATGGCTGGCATGCGGCACGAAATTTTCCGCGACAAGCACCAGCAAGGGCGCCGCTACGAGCGTCACCAGGGCGAAAGATTTGTAGATCATGGCAGCGTCCTGAAAATCAGGCGCAACCATGCCAGATCAGGGTAAATAAATCGCTGCTACGCGTGATCTTCTTACACGGGAACACCCCGAAGCAAGGCTCCTTTGCTGTAGCCTAGGTCCAGCCGGGGGTGGCGGTCATTCAAACAGGATCGATGCTCTAATGCCGGTCCAGTTCCGCAAGCAGGTCCACCATATCCTCGGGCAGCGATTCCCGGCCGGCCCGAAAGGTCGATCTCAGCGCATTGCCGATCCCCTCATAGGGCTGCGGCAAGCCGATCGTCAGGACGCGGCGGATCGCTCCTTCCGAGGCTTTTGCCGTCCTGACCATGGGTTTGCGCTGCATTTCCATATCTTTGTAACGTAACTGCCCCGCAAAAGTTTCTGGCGTTCGTCGCAAAGCAGCGCGATATCAGCGCGATCATGACGAGCGAAAATGCGAACATATGGTTGGCGGCTGCGGCACGGATGAGGGCGCATTCGCCCTTTTTGTCCCGGCAGATGGACCGTTTTCCCGAGTTGGCGGCGCTGCTCGAAGCCGGGGATTTCGATGCAGCCCTGAACACCGCGTACAATGTTGCCGCAGCGGAAGATGGGGTGGCCCGGTCGCTCCGGCGGCGGCGGGGCGCGGTGGCGCTGGTCACCGCCTGTGCCGACCTTGCCGGCGCATGGGATCTCGATCGCGTCACGCGCACCCTGTCCGACTTTGCCGACCAGGCGCTGGAGGAGGCGCTAGCCGCCGCCATGGCGGAACGTTACCCGGACGCGCCGCATCGGGGCTTTGTCGTGCTGGCGCTTGGCAAGCATGGCAGCCGGGAGCTGAATTACTCGTCCGATATCGATCCGATCCTGCTCTACGACCCGCGTACGCTGCCGCATGGCGAGCGGGAAGACCCTGCCGATGCGGCGGTGCGGATCGGCCGCCGGGTGAGCGAGCTGCTGAGCGCGCGAGACGGCGACGGTTATGTCTTTCGCGTCGATCTGCGCCTGCGTCCCTCGCCCGAAGCGACGCCGATCGCGCTCCCGGTGGAAGCTGCCATCGGCTATTATGAATCGACCGCGCTCGGCTGGGAGCAGGCGGCGTTCATCCGTGCTCGGCCGGCAGCGGGCGATCTGGCCCTCGGCGAATATTTCATGCAGGCGATCCGGCCCTTTGTCTGGCGTCGCAACCTTGATTTCGGCGCGATCGATGCGATTACCGACATCAGCCGCCGTATTCGCGACCATTATTCGCAGGGGCAGGCCTTCGGGCCGGGCTATGACCTCAAGCGCGGGCGCGGCGGCATTCGCGAGATCGAATTTTTCGCGCAGGTTCATCAGCTGATCCATGGCGGTCGCGATCCGTCGCTGCGATCGGGCAACACGCGGGAGGCGCTGCGCGCGCTGGCGCAGGCCGGCGTGTTCGGTGCGGACGTCTCGGCCCGGCTGGACGAAGCCTATGTGCTTTTCCGTACAATCGAGCACCGCCTGCAGATGGTGGAGGACCGGCAGACCCATGAGCTGCCCAAAGGCGCGGAGGCGATGGATAATGTCGCGCGCCTGCACGGACTGGAAGATGGTGCGGCGCTGCTCAACCTGCTGCGCCCGCAGGTTCAGTGGGTCGGCAGCAATTATGACCAGCTGAGCCCGGTCGGGGCCGACGAGTCGCTCTCGCATGACGAGGAGCGGCTGAGGGTTCAACTGGGCGATCTGGGTTTCGCCGATCCTGACACGCCGCTGGCGCGCATTACCCGCTGGCGATCCGGCACGGTGCGCGCGCTGCGCAGCGCGCCGTCGCGGGAGGCGCTGGAGGAACTGCTGCCGGGGCTGATGCGCACGCTCGCGCATGCGCCCGACCCGGCGCGCGCGCTGAACCGGCTGGACGATCTGATCGGCCGCCTGCCGAGCGCGATCAACTTCTTCAAGCTGCTCTCCGCCCGGCCGGGCCTGGCCGAACTGCTCGCCGAACTGCTGAGCCACGCGCCGACACTGGCCGATGCGCTCGGCCGGCGAGCGGAACTGCTCGACGGGTTGATCGACACGTCGGCCTTCGATCCGCCGCCGCCGGTGGAGCAGCTCGCCGCGCAGTTCGCCCGGCTGGAGCAGGGGGAGGATTATCAGTTCCTGCTCGACCGGGTACGGGAGCGCGTCAACGACCGCCGCTTTGCGCTGGGGGCGCAGATCATCCGGGGCGGCGATCCGCTGGAGGCGGGAAGGGGCTACAGCCGCGTCGCAGAAGCCGCGATCGAGGCGCTGACCGCCGCCACCATCGCCGAGTTCGAAGCTGCGCATGGCAAGGTGCCTGGCGGCGAGATGGTGATCCTGGCGCTCGGCCGGTTGGGCGGTGGGGTCCTCACCCATGCGTCGGACCTTGACCTGGTCTACCTCTTCACCGGCGATTTTCTGGCTGAGTCCGATGGCCCCAGGCCGCTCGGCGCAACCCAATATTTCAACCGTCTCGGCCAGCGGATCACCAACGCGCTCTCCGTCCAGACGGCCGGGGGCGCGCTTTACGAGGTCGATACGCGGCTTCGTCCCTCCGGGGCGCAGGGGCTGCTCGCCGTTAGCCTCGACAGCTTCGCGCGGTACCAGCGGGAGGAAGCATGGACCTGGGAACATCTCGCCCTGACCCGCGCCCGGCCGGTGTTCGGATCGCCGCAGGCCCGCGCGGCGCTGGGTGCGATCCTCACTGACACGCTGGAGCGGCCGCGCGATTATGAAGAGCTCGCCCGTCAGGCGGTGAAGATGCGCGGAGATATCGCCAAGCATAAGCCGCCAGCCGGTGATCTGGACGTCAAGCTGGTGCCGGGCGGGCTGGTAGACCTCGAGTTCCTGATCCATGTGACCCAGTTCCGCCATAATATAGCGTTCGACCCGGACCTTCGCGCCGCGCTCGAGCAGTTGGTCGCGGGGGGGCATCTGCCGCGCGAACTGGTGGCCGCGCATGACCTTATCACCCGGTTCCTGATCGTTTCACGGCTCGTTTCACCCAAGTCAACCGAGCCGCCCGATGCGACGCGCCCGCTTGTGGCACGGGCCTGCGGCGTCGACAGCTGGGAAGCGCTGCTTGAAAGCTATGGGGAAGCGCGCCAAAGGGTGCGCGAGGCATGGCTGGCGCTTGCGGCGCCTTATGAGGAAGAATGACGATGTTGGAAGCGGGCGATGCTGTTCCCGACGTGGCTTTGAAGGGCGCTGACGGCGCGGACTTCACCCTGTCGCGTTATCGCGGCAAGCCGCTCGTCGTCTATTTTTATCCGAGGGCCGACACGCCCGGCTGCACCAATGAGGCGAAGGATTTCACCGAATTGGCAGGCGAGTTTGCGGCGCTCGGCGTGCCGGTGGTCGGCATTTCCAAGGACAAGCCGGCCAAGCTCCAGAAATTCGCCGATAAATATGGCCTGCAAGTGACGCTTGCCTCTGACGAGCCGGGCGACGCATGCGAGGCTTTCGGCACCTGGGTCGAAAAATCGCTCTATGGCCGCAAATATATGGGGATAGAGCGCGCGACCTTCCTGATCGACGGAGACGGCAAGGTCGTGCGGGTCTGGCCCAAGGTGAAGGTCAAGGGCCATGCCGCCGAGGTGCTGGAGGCGGCGAAGTCGCTTTGATCCTGCCGCCTGTCGTTGACAGCGTGGGCGCTGCCTGTGCCCATGTGCTCATGACCGCCGATCCGACGGCCAAGCTGATGGCTGCGCGAGCGGCCGCGCGCACCTGGCGGCTGGGAAAGCTTGCCCGGCGGTTCGATGCGGTCATGCCGGATCGGCCCGCGCGGCCGGAAACGCCGCTGCTCCTGCCGCCCAATCAGATGCCAAAGCGCGGGAAGATCGGCTCCGAACGGGCCCGCATCGCCATGCTCCATGCGCTGGCACACATCGAATTCGTCGCGATCGATCTCGCCTTCGACCTGATCGGCCGTTTCGGGGCGGAATTTCCCCGGGCCTTTGTCGATGACTGGATGCGCGTCGGCGCTGACGAGGCGATGCATTTCGCCTTGCTGGACCGGCGGCTGAAGCAGCTGGGCAGCCATTATGGCGCGCTGCCTGCGCATGACGGGCTGTGGCAGGCGGCGGGAGAGACAGCCCATGACGCCATGGCGCGGCTGGCGATCGTTCCGATGGTGCTGGAGGCGCGGGCGCTCGACATCACGCCGGCGACGATCGAGCGGTTCGAGGGCGCCGGAGACAAGCGGTCCGCCTTCATGCTGCAGCGGATCATGACGGACGAAATCCGGCACGTCGCGGCAGGGACGATCTGGTTCGGCCATGCGACGAACCGAGCGGGCGTGGACCCCGCAAATCATTACCAAATCCTTGTGAAACGGCATTTTCGTGGCGCGCTGAAGCCTCCGTTCAACGACTCGGCGCGCGCGAAAGCCGGTTTAACGCGTGAATTTTATGCTGCGCTTGCAGAATGAGCCTGCGCATGTCCTTTTAATGATGCGGGTGGCGATTTCGATCGCATTTTGGTCAACACGGGGAGTGCCGGAAGGCAATAGCCTCCGGTAGAATAAGTCGGGGTCGGCATGTTGGTTTCTCGTTCTGATAATGCGCGCGTTGCGCGATGGTTCCGTTGTGCGCTCAACTTCGTCGGAGCGGCGAGTGTGGCAGGAGCGCTCTGCGCCGCCGCGCCCGCCAGCGCTAAAGTGGATGCCGATGATCCCTATGGCGATGCATCGGAGATCAACAGCAGCCCGCTTGGGCCGCAGGATGTCGGCTTTGCCAACCTCTTTTCCAGCCTGCAGCGTCTGGATGGCACGACCAAGGCGAGCAACAACATCCCCTCGGGTCGTCCGGTCGAACGACTGTCCATGACCTCGAACTTCGGCGTTCGGTCCGACCCGTTCAACGGCGGCGCGCGCATGCACAAGGGCATCGATATTCCGGGGCCGCAGGGCACCAAGATTTACGCGACCGCTGATGGCATCGTCAGCCGCGCCGGCTGGGCCAGCGGCTATGGCAATCTGGTCCAGATTTCCCACGGTGCCGGCATGGAGACGCGCTACGGCCACATGTCGAAGCTGCTGGTCGCGGCGAACAGCTATGTGCATCGCGGCCAGTTGATCGGCCTGATGGGTTCGACCGGCCGCTCGACCGGCAGCCACCTTCATTATGAGGTGCGCGTCGATGGCCAGGCGATCAATCCGATCCCGTTCGTCTCCGGTCCCGACTATATGGTGGCGATGAACACCAAGCCGCCCGTCGCGATGGGCGGTCCCACCAAGGCTCAGGAAAAGGCTGCCGAGTAAGCGGCGGTTCTCCCAGCAGTTACAAGGGCCCGGCGAGAGCGATCTTGCCGGGCCTTTTGCTTCACCCTATCTAGGCGCCATGGCTGAAATAGACCTTACCCCTTCTGCCGCCGCCCGCGTGGCGACGATCGCCGCCAAGCAGGGCAAGCCTGCGATCCTGCGCCTTGCCGTGGAAGGCGGCGGATGTTCGGGCTTCCAATATCGGTTCGGCCTGGCCGATGCGGTCGAGGCGGACGATGTCGCCGTCGAACGCGATGGCGTGACTCTGGTTGTCGATGATGTCAGCCTTGACCTTGTTCGCGGATCGGCGGTCGATTTCGTGTCGGACCTGGGCGGAGCGGCGTTCAAGGTGACCAATCCCAACGCGACGGCCGGCTGCGGCTGTGGAACCAGCTTTTCCGTCTGATTGACTTTATTCCTCCGTTCGTGTCGAGCGAGAGCGCAACACGGGGACGAACGGAGCCAGCATGCGCATCGCCACCTTCAACATCAACGGCATCAAGGCCCGCCTGCCGCGCCTGCTGGAATGGCTGAACGAGACGCAGCCCGACATCGCCTGCCTTCAGGAAATCAAGACCTCCGACGACACCTTCCCGCTGAAGGATATTGAGGAGGTCGGCTATGGCGCGATCTGGCATGGGCAGAAGGGGTTCAATGGCGTCGCCATCCTGGCGCGGGGCGAAACGCCGGTAGAGGTGCGCCGGGGCCTTGAGGGCGAGCCCGAGGACGAGCATAGCCGTTACATTGAGGCAGACGTGAAGGGTGTGCGCGTCGCCAGCATCTACCTTCCCAACGGGAACCCGCAGCCCGGCCCGAAGTTCGACTATAAGCTTCGCTGGATGAAGCGGCTGCGCGACCGCGCTACGGAAATCTGGGCGCAGGAAGTGCCGGCGGTCCTCGCTGGCGACTATAATGTCATTCCCCGCGACAAGGATGTTTATTCGGTGAAGGCGATGGCCACCGATGCGCTGATGCAGCCGGAAAGCCGCGCCGCTTACCGCCGGCTTCTGGGCGACGGCTGGACCGATGCGATCGCCAGCCGCCATCCGGCCGGGGGCGTGTGGACCTATTGGGATTATCAGATGAACGCCTGGCCGCGCGACGCGGGCTTCCGCATCGATCATCTGCTGCTCAGCCCAGCCGCCGCCGATCGGCTGCTGGACGCGCAGGTCGACAAGGACTTTCGTGGGCGGGAGAAGGCGAGCGATCACGCGCCGACCTGGGTCGAACTCGCGGAATAGTTTTGGGATCAGGCCCGCGCCGCGACAGCCACCTTCATGCCCTGGGCTGCCCGCGCGTCGCTGATCTCGCGAGCGGTCCAGGCGCCGTCCTGCTGCCTATAGGCGACATGATGGCCGCGCTGAAAGCTCGCCCCGTCCCACACCACCACCTGCAGCTCTATATCGTCGAAATGGCGGACATGAAGCCAGTTGAAGCTTTGCGGCTCGGCGTTGCGCAGCCGGGTCGATGTCGCCGTCCCTGCCTGGATCACCAGCGCTCCGCCGGCGTCCGCGACCATCTTCTGCGCGGCCTCCGCATAGGTGCGGTGAAAGTGCCCCGCTAACGCGATGTGGATCCCCGCGTCCCGAGCGGCCTTCACCGCATCGTCATGGCGGCCGACGGCCTCGCTCAGTTCGCCGCCCTTGCCGATCGGCATGGCGAACAGCGGGTGGTGAGTCACGAGGATGCGCGTTTTCGCCGCCGCCACGGGGGCGAAGCGCTCACGCATCATCCGCATCTGCTCATGATTGAGCCGCCCGTCCTTGATCGTCAGTGACCGCGCGGTGTTGAGGCCGAGGATCGCGACCTCATCATCCTCGTAGAAGGGGCAGAGGTCGTTGCTGATATAGCGTTTGTAGCGCCGCAAGGGCGCGCCGAAGCGGCGGAAGATATCGTAAAGCGGCACATCATGATTGCCGGGGATTACCAGCAGCTTCAGGCCCGCCGCGCGCAGCCGGTTGACCCAGGCGGACGCCTCCCTGAACTGCTCCTGCCGTGCACGCTGCGTCAGGTCGCCGCTGATGATGACGAGATCGGGCTGCTGCTGGTGTAGCCAGGCTTCGGTGGCGGCGACGATCTTGGGGTCGTTCGCGCCAAAGTGAATGTCGGACAGATGAGCGATACGGGCCATGGCGGTTCAACGAGTGCAGAGCGCAAAATGTTTCGGCCGGAGCCGAAGCGGCGCTTGCGTGTTGTTGGGGCATGGAAACAAAATCGCTGCCGCGGGAAGCGGTTCTGATCGTCAACGTCCATTCCCGCCGCGGGGAAGCGCTGTTCACCGACGCGAAGGCGAAGCTGGAGCAGGCGGGCCTGCGCTTGATAGACGCGCTTCCGGTGAAAGACCCGGAGCGGCTTCAGGATACGGTGCGCGGTGCGGTCGGGACGGGCGCGCCAATGGTGATCGTGGGGGGAGGGGATGGCTCACTCTCCGGCACGGTCGATGAGCTGGTCGGAAAGGAATGTGTTTTCGGCGTGCTGCCACTCGGTACCGCGAACAGCTTCGCGCGCACGCTTGGCATTCCGCTCGATCTGGATGGCGCGGTCGCCGCGATTGTAAGCGGGCGCCGCCGCCGGATCGACCTTGGCATGATCGGCAATGATTATTTCGTGAACGCCGCCTCCCTCGGCCTGTCGCCGATGATCGGGCAAACCGTTCCGCACAAGCTGAAACGCTATCTGGGGCGGCTGGGCTATCTGGTCTGGGCGGTCAAATGCTCGGCCAAGTTCCGTGCATTTCGCCTCATGCTGGACGATGGCAAGGGCGAGCAGCGCCTATGGTCTACGGAGGTGCGCATCCTGAACGGCCCCTATCATGGCGGTGTGGAGCTATCGGAGAACGCTGATGTCGATACGGGCGAGCTGGTGATCCAGGCGGTGGTCGGCCGCAGTCATGCGCGGCTTGCGTGGGATTGGTACGCCAAATTCTTCAAGCTGCGCGACCGGGACTCGCATACGCTGGAACTGCGCGGCAAATCCTTTCGCATCGAGACGAAGCCGCGCCAGCATATCTCGATCGATGGCGAAGTTGTCGCGGCGACGCCCGCCTTGGCACGGATCGCACCGGGCGCGGTGGAGGTGGCGGTCCCGGCCGACGCTTGACCGTGCCCCCTCAAAGATCCTTTTCGTAGATCTGATACACCTTGTTCATCTGGCTCTGGAGCGCGTCGGCGATGGCATTCATGCCCTGATTATCGTCCAGCACCCAGCCGATTTCACCGCGTGTCGCGCCATAATGAGCGGTCGCGTTGCGGCGGATATATTCGATCATCATGAAGGCCAGCTGGCTCGCCATGCGGGAGGATTGCAGGCGCTGCACCACACCCATCAGCGGCACGCGCATCGTGCGGCACTGAGGCTTCCGCAACCAGCGGAGCAGCTTCACCCAGCCGAAGGGGAGAAGCGAGCCGTTGAGCGGCTTGATCGCTTCATTGAGGTCCGGCAGCGTCATCATGAACGCGACCGGCTCCCCATCCAGTTCCGCGATCATGATCAGGTCCTCGAACACGATCGGCTTCAGCTTCTTGCCGGTATGCGCGACCTCAGCGTCGGTGATCGGCACGAAGCCCCAATTCTTGCCCCAGGCATCGTTGAGGATGCCAAGGATGATCGCGGCTTCGGCTTCGAATTTTGACTTGTCGACCTTTCGGATGCGGATGCGCGCATTCTTCTCGCCGGAGGCGACGATGCGCTGAATCAGCGGCGGGAACTGCTGGGTAATGTCCAGCTCATAGGTTTTGAGCTGCTTGACCGGCCGATAGCCCGCACCTTCGATGACCGATTGATAGGCGGGACTGTTGTGCCCCATCATCACCGTCGGCGGATGATCGTGGCCCTCGATCAGCAGGCCCGGCTCCTCCCAGATGGAGAGGGAGATCGGCCCCAGCACCCGCGTCATCCCCTTGGCGCGCAGCCAGCCTTCCGCCGCCGCGATCAACGCGGCGCCGACCTCAGCGTCTTCAGCCTCGAACAGGCCGAAATTACCGGTACCCGGACCCATGCCCTGCTCGGCTGGCTGAGAGAGCGCGAGATGGTCGATATGGGCCGACACGCGCCCAACGACCTGCTTGCCGCGCCGAGCGAGGAAATATTGCGCTTCGGCATGGCCGAAAAACGGGTTTTTGCCTGGCGTGATTATCTCATACACCTCGCTCTTGAGCGGCGGCACCCAGTTGGGGTCGTTAGCATAGAGCCGCCATGGCAGATCGACAAAGGCCTTGCGGTCGGCCTTGGAAGTGACGGGAGTGATCACCAGATCGGAATGTGCCACGGCAGAGCTTTCGGATTGAGAGGTGGTGCAGCAGTTCGGCGCTTGTTTTCCGATTGTCAATCGGGACATGAGCGGTAGGCCTCAACAGGGGCAAGCCGTCATCTTGCTGCCACGATCTCAGCGCATTTATCCTTTAGGAACCACGTCATGACTGTGCATGATCCCAAGATCGCGGCTGCTGCCCGGACGCGGAGCGCGATCCCCGACGACGCCGCCATGCTGCGCGCGGCCGCTGATTTGACGCGGGAGTTTTCGGCCGCCAAGCCTTCCATTTATTGGCCCGACATGCTGGCCTCCGCTCTGGTCGGCTATGCCGCGCTCGCCGGCGCCATTTTGGCGGACCGGACCGAAGTTGCCCTATTGTGCGGTGTCGTAGCGATGCTGGCGCTGTATCGCGCGGCGAGCTTCATCCATGAGCTGACGCATATCCGCAAGGGGGCGCTGCCCGGCTTTCGGCTTGGCTGGAACCTGATTGTCGGCGTTCCGCTGATGATCCCCTCCTTCATGTATGAGGAGGTGCATACCCAGCATCATGCGCGCACCCGCTATGGCACGGCGAACGATCCTGAATATCTGCCGCTGGCGCTGATGAAACCCTGGTCGCTGCCGCTGTTCATCCTTGTCGCCGCGCTGGCGCCGATCGGACTGATCCTGCGTTTCGGCCTGCTGACGCCGCTGAGCGCCATATTTCCGCCGCTACGCCGCAAGGTGGTTGCCGAATTTTCCGCTCTGTCGATCAATCCCGCCTATCGCCGCCGCCCGCCGGAAGGGGCTTTCGCGCGGCAGTGGCTGTGGCAGGAGGTGGCGACGAGCGCCTTTGCGCTGGCGCTGGCCGGCAGCGTGTTCGCCTTCGGATGGAAGCCGCTGCTGACCTATATGGCCGTGCATTCGACGATGACGGTGATCAACCAGTTGCGCACGCTGGTGGCGCACCTTTGGGAAAATGAGGGCGATGCGATGACGGTCACCGCTCAATATCTGGACTCCGTCAACGTGCCGCCGCCGTCGCCTCTCGCCGCGATCTGGGCTCCGGTCGGGTTGCGCTACCATGCCTTGCACCATCTGTTGCCCAGCGTGCCCTACCATGCGCTGGGCAGGGCGCATGCCCGCCTGATCGCGACGCTTGGTGCAGAGTCGCCCTATCATAAGGGCAATTATACGGGCATGTGGCCGCTGGTCGGCAAGATCGCGCGCAGCACGATGGCGAAGCGCTGAGCTGGGTCCAGGTGGTGCCCCTGCGAAGGCCGGGCCGGGAAAGCGCTTATTCCTCGGTCCGGAACAGCACCGTTTCGCCGACCAGCAGGAACAGCAGGAACGGCGCCCATGCGGCGAGGAAGGGCGGGTAAGCGCCCAGATTGCCCATGGCGAGCGAGAAATTGTCCGCCACGAAATAGGCAAAGCCCAATGCCATGCCGATCACGGCGCGTACGAACAACTGCCCCGACCGCGCAAGGCCAAAGGCGGCGACCGACCCCAGGATCGGCATCAGCAGCGCCGAAAGCGGTCCCGACAGCTTGTGCCACAAGCTTCCTTCCAGTTCCGCCGTAGGCCGTCCGGCATCGCGCAGGTCGCCGATTGCCGCCTGCAACTGGCTGAAGGTCAGAGCGTCAGGATCGACCTTCGCCAGCGTGAACTGGTCGGGCCGGATATCGCGGCCGAAGCGCACCGTCCCGACCTGCTTCTCGGTCCCGCGCGCGACATCGAATCGGCGGGCATTTTCCAACAGCCAGCTTTTGCTCGCCGCGTCATAATGGCCCCTGGGGGCCTGGACGATAGTGGTGAGGCTGTTGTTGACGCGGTTGAAAATCTCGACCTTGCGCAATTGAACCGCTGTTCCGCGCCCTGCCACGATCGCGGCGGTAACCAGATTATTGCCGTCGCGCACCCAAGGATTGCTCTTGATCCCGCTGTCGGGTGGCAGGGGGCCATATTCCACCGCCTGCCAGGCCGACAGCCGCGCTGTGGATCGCGCCACGATCCGTTCATTGAAGGCATAGCTGATAATCGCGACCCCCAGCGCCGTGGCAATCAGCGGCGCCAATATCTGATGTGCCGACAGACCCGCCGCCTTCATCGAGATGATTTCGCTGTTCTGGTTCAGCGTCGCCAGCATGATCAAGGTGCCGAGCAGCACCGAAAAGGGCAGGAAGCGCGCGACGATCTGCGGCGCGCGGAGCGAGACATAATGCCACAGTTGCGCGTCGCCATTGCCTGCATAGGCGAGCACGTCGCCCGACTCGCCCAGCAGGTCGAGCGTCTGCAATACCACCACCAACAGCGCCAGCACCGCGAAGGTACGGGTCAGGAACAGCCGGGCCATGTACCAGCTGAGCTGGCGCGAAGGGAAGAAGTTGAACTGCTGCATGGATCAGGCGGCTCCTTCCGCCGAGGGCTGGCGCCGTCGCAGCAGCCGCAGCAGCCTTGGGATCTGCTTGGCCACCTTGGCAAAGGCATATTCGAGCGCCGCGATCGGCTGGCCGCCGGGCCGGTGCGCAATCACATGATACATCCACAGGATCAGCCCCGCGAACAGCAGGAACGGCCCCCACAGCGCGATGATCGGATCGACCTTGCCCAGCGATCCCACGCCCTGCCCATATTCATTGACCTTATGATAGGTCACGATGAAGACGATCGACAGGAAGACCCCGAGCGCGGAGGTCGATCGCTTGGGCGGAATGGCGAAGGCGAGCGCGGCGAGCGGCAGCAGCATCATCATCGCCACTTCCACCATGCGGAAATGAAAATTGGCGCGGATTTCATTGCGCAGCTTTTCCGGCGTGGCCGGATCATGGCCCATCACCGCAAGCTCCGGGATCGTCTTTTCCCGATCGACATCGCGGCCACGAAATCGCTCGATCTGCGGCAGGTCGATCGGCAGGTCGTGACTGGAGAAGGAGAGAATGCGCGGCGACTTATAGGCGGGCGCATCATTGACCAGCACGCCGTCGCGCAGGCGGAAGATGATGACGTCCGGATCGTCGGTCGCCAGGAACATGCCCTGCGCTGCGGTCACCGCCACGGTCTGACCGTTTTTCCCCTCCGCCCGCACGAAGATGCCCTGTAGGTTGCGGCCCTCATCAAGGCTGCGCTCGATCCGCAGCGTCATGCGCTTGCCCAGGTTGGTGAACTCCCCGACCTTGATCGATGCACCCAGCGCGCCGGATCGCAGTTCGAACCTAAGCGCTTCATAGGCATGGCGAGAGAGCGGCTGGACGAAGCCGACAATGCCGAAATTCAGCAGGGCGAGCGCGATCGCATACATATAGGGTACGCGCAGCAGCCGGCCGTAGGAGAGGCCGACCGCTCGCATCACGTCCAGCTCGGACGACATGGCCAGCTTGCGGAAGGCGAGCAGGATGCCCAGCATCAGCCCGATTGGGATGCCGAGCGAGAGATATTCCGGCATCATGTTCGCCAGCATCCGCCAGACGACGCTGACCGGGCCGCCCTCCGCCGCGACGAAGTCGAAGAGGCTGAGCATCTTGTCCAGCACCAGCAGCATCGCGGAGATGACCAGCGTTCCCAGCATGGGCAGCGCGATCAGACGGGCGATATATCGATCGGTGGCGGTCAGCATTTCTCTATGTGGTCGTCCCATCACCATGATTTGGCCGCAAACCCTACTCATATGAAGAAAGTAAGTTTGCGGGGCGAACAGGGGCTCGCCGTCTTGCCGGGCGGCTATAGCTTCACGGAGTTGGATGGTCATGTTGAAAGTTACAATGGGCCTTTTGCCGGTGGCGGCATTGTTCGCCGTCGCCCCGGCGCTGGCCCATGGTGCGGAAATCGGTAACGATCTCAGCCGTTGCGCCGCATCTGCGAAGGGGCCGGCGGTACTGGTCGATGTGCGCGGTTTCGCAGCCGCTACGGGCAAGGTCAGGGTGCAATCCTATCCCGCGACGCGTGGCGCCTGGTTGGCGAAGGGCGCTTGGCTCAACCGCATCGATGTGCCCGTGCGTGCCAGCAACGGCGCGATGCGCTTCTGCATGCCCGTACCGGAGGCCGGCAAATATGGCATCGCCGTGCGGCATGATCGCGACGGCAATGGCAAGACCGATATCTCACGCGATGGCGGCGGCTTTTCGAACAATCCTGCCATCAGCATCTTCAACCTGGGCAAGCCGGGCGTCGAAAAGGCGGCCTTCTATGCCGGGGCGGGCGTGACGAAGATCACCATCAACCTGAAATATATGTGATCGCCATGGTTCGCGTCGCCTTATTGTCCAATCCGAAATCCACGGGCAACCGGCAGACGCTTCCGCGCGTGCGCAGCTATTGCGCCAATAATGCCGACATTTTTCACTATGAGGTGGAGCATGTCGAACAGATCGGCCGGGCGTTGCAGACCATCGCCCGGGTCGATCCGGTCGTCATCGTCATCAATGGCGGCGACGGCACGGTGCAGGCGGCGCTGACGGAGCTTTACCAGGGCGAGCATTTCAAGGGCCGGGTGCCGCCGATTGCGGTGCTGCCGAACGGAAAGACCAATCTGATCGCACTCGATCTTGGCATCCATGGCGATCCGATCAAGGCGCTCGAAAAGATCGTCCAGATTGCGAAGGCGGGCGTCGATGACCATGTCGTGGCGCGCGAACTGATCGCCTTGTCGGACGGCAGGGCTGATTCGCGGCCGGTGCTGGGCATGTTCCTGGGCGGTGCGGGCTTGGCCGATTACATGCTCTATTGCCGCAACCAGATTTATCCGCTGGGCCTTTCCAATGGGCTCAGCCATTTCCTGACGGTCATCGCTGTGCTCGTGTCGCTGATCTTCGGCATTCGCGCCCGCTTCCTGCCGCAATCGAGCCATCCGGTGCGTATCTCGCTGATCCGTGATGGCGAACTGGCCGGCAAGTTCGCTGTCCTGATCGTGACGACATTGGAACGGTTGCTGCTGGGCGTGCAGCCGGGCGACAGCCGCCGCGGCAATATGAAGTTGATGGCCGTGGATCAGAACCTGCCCGCGCTGCTGCGGCTGTTCTGGGCCAGCGTTACCCGCCGCGTCGGCAAGGCGCAGATGCAGGGCATTCACCTGGAACAGGGCGACGTGATCCGGATCGAGGGCGACCATAGCAGCGTCATTCTGGACGGCGAATTGTTCGAGGCCAGCGAAGGCAGCCCCATCGTACTGCGTTCGACCGAGCCCGTGCCTTTCCTGCGGCTTGCGGCTTAATCGGACTCCAGCCCCAGATCGCTCATTTCATAGATCGGGCGAATCTCGATCTCGCTAGGCCCGGGCATGGGATTGGGACAGCGCTTCACCCAGGCGACCGCCTCGTCCATGTCCTTGACTTCCCAAAGCCAGAAGCCCGCCACCAGTTCGCGTGGCTGGGCGAACGGCCCGTCGATCACCGTGCGGCTGTCCCCGTCGAAGGCAATCCGCTTGCCCTTTGAGGAGGGGGCGAGGCCGTCGGCGGTGATCAGGATGCCCGCTTCGGCGAGTTCGTCATTATATTTGCCCATCGCCTCGAAGGATGCGAGCGCCTCCGCCGTCGGCTCAAAGCCCTTTTCGCTGTCTTCGGTGGCTTTCACGAGAACCATCACGCGCATCGCGTGCCTCCTTGTCTTTGCCGATGTTCCTTGACCGGCTGGACGCCATCAGGCGACGGTTACCACGCGTGCGGCACCGGTCTTGTCGAGCGGCTTCACCACCACCTTGTCTCCCATCCGGTCGAAAGCGATGTTCACCGAGGCGTTACCCACATTCAAGCCGTAGAGCGTCAACTCATCCACAAAGCGTGGCAAGGTCGGCTCGCGGAGAGATATCTCCGATTGGGCGACATCAAAGCCAAGCCCAAGGCTGGACTGGATGAGCGAGAGCGGCGCGGCCGCCGACCAGGCCTGCGGGCTGCACGCGACGGGGTAGAAGGTCGGGCCTTGCGCCCTGCGCCGGGGGAAGCCGCAGAAAAGTTCAGGGAGCCGCATCAGGTCGACATAGCTGGCCGCCGCGAACAGCCCCTCGAAAATCTGGGCTGCCTCGCGCCGATAACCGTAGCGCGAGAAGCCGGCCGCGATCAGCGCATTGTCGTGCGGCCAGATCGAGCCATTATGGTAGCTCATCGGATTGTAGCGCGCCTCGGTCGACGCGATCGTCCGCACCCCCCATCCTGAGAAGGAGGCCGGCGCCATCAGCGTGCGCACGACGGACGCGACGCGCTCCTGCTTGGCAAGGCCGGTGAAAAGCACATGGCCTGCGTTGGAGGAGCGTACCCGGCACGGGCATTTGTCTCCGTCCAGCGCCAGCACATAGGTGCCAAGCGCTTCGTCGAAGAAGGCCGCATCGAAATGATCACACAGCTGTTCCGCGCGCCGGGCGTAGAGCTCTCCCTTCTCGGCATCGCCCAACGCCGTGAAGATCGCTTCGGCGGCCTTCCATGCGCCAAAGACATAGGCCTGAACTTCAGCGAGGGCGATCGGTCCCTTGGCGATCGAGCCGTCGGCATGGAAGACCGAATCATGGCTGTCCTTCCATCCCTGGTTGACGAGTCCCTGTTCGGTGAACCGGCCATATTCGACGAAGCCGTCGCCATCGCGGTCGCCATGATTGTCGATCCAGGCGAGTGCGGCCTCCATATGCGGCCGAATCGACGCGAGGAACGCCAGGTCAGCGGTCCGCTCCAGATAGGCGCCGGCCAGCATCACGAACAGCGGCGTGGAATCGATGCTCCCATAATAATGGCGGAAGGGGACCTCGCCCAATTCCGCCATTTCGCCGTGCCGGACTTCGTGCAGGATCTTGCCCGGTTCGGCATCCGCGTCGGCATCGAAGGTGTCGGCCTGATGCGCCGCCAGATAGCCCAGCACGCCCCGGCTGATCGCCGGGTCCATCCACAATGTCTCAAGCGCCGTGATAATCGCATCGCGCCCGAAAACGGTGCTGAACCAGGGGATGCCGGCATAGGGGTAGGGGCCGTATTCAGTGTCGGTCGACAGCATGGTGATGTCGGCTACGGAGCGTCGCGTCACCTCATTGAACAGTTGGTTGGAGGACCGCACCGTCGCGGCGCGGCTGCGCGCCTGCTTCAGCGACTGCATGGATTCGCGCAGTGTCTTGAGAAAATGCTTCGACAGGTCACCGGACGGCTGCTCGATGGGTTGGCAGCAGATCAGGATGTAGAGCGTCCGGCGCTCGGCGGGAGGGACTGTCACCTCGAACCGGACATGGTTCTCGCCCAGTTCCTTGGGCGCGGGGTCGAAGCGCAGATGCGTGGCGCGCACCTTGGCATCGCGCCCCTCATAGCTCAGCAGCACGTCGGACTGACCGATGAGCGGCTCGCGCATCGTGCCGCGCCGCAGCCGGGTCATGCCCCGTATCTCGAACAGGTCCGCGAAGTCGGCGGCGAAGCCGATATCGACGGTCACGGTCCGCGCCTCCGTATCGAAGTTGCGTATCGTGATGCGCTCATGCACCGCGGCGTTCCACAGGAAGCGCGTCCGCCGCAAATGGATGAGGTCATGCTCCACCGCAACCCGGCCGTCATCCCCCGCGAAATCGGGATTGGTAAGGTCGCAGGTCAGCATCGCATTGTCGTCGCGCAGGCCAGAGCTCAGCAGGATCGGCCGCGTGCCGTTGATCGTCAGATAAAGATGGGAGAGGTGGCGCGTGTCGCGATGATACAGCCCCTCCGGACTGCCTGGCCCGGAAATGGCGTCGCCGCTATGATCGAAGACGGCGAAGCTGTCGCCATGTTTGAGCGTCCTCGGCCGGCGCTCATGCAGCGAGGCCGTCGCCGGAATGAAGAACTGGGTCTGCGCCTGCGACAAAGCTTGCCCCGGTTCGATGCCGGGAGCTTGCGGCTCCAACTGGCTGGCCGTCATGCCACCCTCCTTTATCTGTTGTCTGCCTTACCCGACGACCTGCAGTTCGGGACCTTCGCCTCGGAGACGGCGCAGCATAGCCGCCTGGGTCCGTGCGCCTGCCAAGTCATGATAAAGCTTCACATAATCCGCCGCCATCCGCTCTGCCGTGAAGCGTGCGTCAAAGGCGGCGCGCACCATGTGCCGGTCAAGCTGAGGCAGGCGGCGCACCGCATCGACAGCCTGATCCTCATCGTCCACGATGAAGCCCGACTGCCCATGATCGATGATCTCCGGCACGGACCCGCAGCGGAAGGCGATGACCGGCGTCGCGCAGGCCATCGCTTCGATCATCACCAGGCCGAAAGGCTCGGGCCAGTCGATGGGGAAGAGCAGCGCGCTCGCCTTGCCGAGAAATTCCGCTTTCTGCGCCTCGTTGATCTCCCCGACGAAATGGATGTTGGGATAGCGCTCTACCAGCGGCGCGATCTCCCGCTCCCAATAAAGCCGGTCCACCTGATCGATCTTGGCCGCGATGCGCAGCGGCATGCCAGCCGCCGCCGCGATCCGGATCGCGCGGTCGGGGCGTTTTTCGGGCGAGATGCGCCCCAGAAATGCGAGATAGCCATCGCTCGTCTGCGGCCGGCCCGGCAAAAGGTCGGCGGGCAGACCATGATAGATCGTCCCGGCCCAATTTACCGGGGGCATGGGCAGCCGCTGGTGATCGGAGATCGACACCAGGCTATGATCGGGGAAGGCGCGGTAGAAGGCGGGCAGGTCCGGCAGGTCGAGCCGCCCGTGCAGCGTCGTGACCGTGCGCCCGACGAAATCCTGCACCATCGGCATGTGCAGCAGGTCGATGTGGAAATGGAGCGCATCGAACTCATCGGCCCGGCGCCTCACCGCATCCAGCAGGATCATATGGTAAGGAATGGGATCGCGCACATCGGGGTTGAGGCGCAGCGCCGTGTCGGTAATCGGCACCAGTTCGGCACTGGTCACAGAATCCCCGCTAGCGAATAGCGTCACGTCATGGCCCTGCCGAACCAGTTCTTCGGTCAGATAGGATACGATGCGTTCCGTCCCGCCGTAGAGCCGGGGCGGCACACTTTCCGCCAGGGGTGCGATCTGGGCAATTTTCATGGCGCTATGCTCTCCTGAAATCGCCCATCTCCTTTTTCCGGTGACGGACGCACCCGTTAAAAGCACAAAGCGCGCGCTGGTTTCATATATGTTAATTTAGCAGAGCCCCGATGCCGCCCCGTTCGGCTCACCGCGAACTCGGGTTCGTGGGATGAAATTCATTCTCCATTACTTCGGACTGAAACAGTCGGAGCGCAAAGGCGCGGCATCGAAAGAGCTGGCCGCTCCCTCTGATGGAGCGGGGACGGTTACGAACGATGGAGAGTAGCTTGACCATCCTGGCGATCGATTTCGAAGCGTCATGCCTGCCCCGGCACGGCCGGTCATTCCCGATTGAAGTCGGCGTCGCGCGGAACGGCAAAGCCCAAAGCTGGTGATCCAGCCGCATGATGACTGGTCGGACTGGAACTGGACGGCCGAGGCCGAGGCGTTGCACGGCCTCACCCGGGATCAGGTCATGCGGGAGGGGCTACCAGCGGAGCAGGTGCTGGCGGAACTGATCTATGCGGCTGAGGGCTGCCGCATCGTTGCCGACAGCGTCATCGATCAATATTGGCTGCAAACATTGGCGGCGGCGGCCGGCGCGCCGGCTCCTTTCATGATCGACCATGTTTCCCTGCTGCTCGATGAATATCGGGCGGGTGAGCGGCGCATTACTGCGGCGATCGCCCATGCGAATTCGCTTTGTCCCAGGCGGCACCGTGCCGCCGGCGACGCCCTGTGGCTATCGTCCTTGCTGGACCATGTCACGAACCGGGTGGAGGCAGGGCGGCCCGCCCTGGCCTGACGCCGCATTTACATCAGCAACAGTTTGTTACCTTCGGCAAACTTCAAGGACATTTGGCAAGGCTACATCCCGCTTTCCCCTGGCGGCAGCAGGAGTTGCGGTATGTGCCCCCAAGCGAAGCCTGCTCCTCAAGCTCGATGAGCTCGCCCCTTGTCGTAATTGCGGAGAGCCAGCCGGACCTTCGCCATGAACTGCGCCTGTCGCTGGAGCAGAACGGCTTTCGCGCCCTGCCTGCAGAGACGGCCGGCGACCTGTGGAGCGTGATCGGCAGCATGCCCGTGGGCGCGCTGGTGCTCGACGTGGCGCTCCGGGGTCGACACGGGCGCGACCTCTGCCAGGAGGTGAGGGAGCGCAGCGATGTGCCGATCCTGCTGGTCGGCGCCAACAGCAGCGAGGTGGATCGGATAGTCGGACTCGAGCTTGGGGCGGACGATTATATGAACAAGCCCTATTCAGGCCGAGAGGTCGCGGCGAGACTGCGGGCGCTGCTGAGGCGCAGCCGGGCCGAGCGGATGCCTGGTGGCCAGGAACTGAGCCAAGCGCGTTTTGATGGATGGACAGTGAATCCGGCGCGGCGCGAACTTCTCGACCCGGACGGCGCGGCGGTCCGGCTGACCGCGGCGGAGTTTTCGCTCCTGCTGGTGTTCGTGGATCATCCCCGGATGGTGATCTCCCGTGCAAGGCTGATGGAGTTGGTCGGCATGCGCAGCCCGCTGCCCTCCGACCGCAGCGTCGACGTGCTGGTCAGCCGCCTGCGCAGAAAGCTCACACATGGGGAGAGAACTGCTCCCATCGTTACAGTGCGGGGCGGCGGATATATGTTCAGTGCCGGGATCAGCCGAGATCGGTAGACAGGGCTGTGGAGCGAGAGCACTGATCTATAAGTCTTTTTTCGGGTCACCTATTCCTTTGTTCACCAGACATAGTTTTTAACAAAGCCGCTGCGCCGCAGCAAAAGGCCGAACTTATCCTTCATCATCAAGCCGGTCCTCCTCGTGACCGGCAGGAACCAGAAGGAATGAGTCGCATGAACGATCTTATCGGGCGCGTCTTCAGCTTTGAGAGCCAGGTTTTCCCGAACCAGAGCGCGCTTTACAACAAGCTTGCGAGCGACGGGCAGAGCCCCAAGGCGCTGATGATCTCCTGCGCGGATTCGCGCATCGTCCCGGAACATATCATGCAGGCCGATCCGGGTGATCTGTTCGTCTGCCGTAATGCGGGCAATATCGTGCCGCCCCACGCGACGCAGAATGGCGGCGTGACCTCCACCGTCGAATATGCCGTCATGGTGCTCGGCGTGCGCGACATCATCGTGTGCGGGCACAGCGACTGCGGCGCGATGAAGGCGCTCTCCACCAATGCCGACCTGACGGCGATGCCCAATGTGGCTGCCTGGCTGCGCCACAGCCACGCCGCGCAGAAGGTCTGCCGTGAAAGCTATCCCGACGATCTGAGCGATGCGGACAAGCTGCGGAACATGGCGCTGGAGAATGTGGTGGTGCAGCTTGCCCATCTGCGCACGCATCCTTCCGTCGCTTCGGGCATCGCCCGCGGCGAGATCGCGCTGCACGGTTGGTATGTCGATATCCATGCGGGCCAGGTGCTCGGCCTGGATGGCGAAACCGGCCGCTTCCTGCCGCTGCGCGAAGGCCAGCCGCTGCCCGTCGCCCTGCCGCATGCCAAGCGCCTCGCCGCCGAAGCGGTTTACGCCCAGGCCGCGGAGTAAATCATGCTCAAGGCTTTCTCCGGCGGCACCTTCAGCCGCGACTTCACGGCGTCGATCGTTGTCTTCCTCGTCGCGATGCCCCTCTGCATGGGCATCGCCGTTGCGTCGGGCGTGCCGCCGGAAAAGGGCCTTATCACCGGCATGATCGGCGGGCTCATCGTCGGCCTGTTGGCGGGTTCGCCGTTGCAGGTCAGCGGCCCGGCGGCCGGGCTCGCGGTCATCGTCTTCGAGATCGTGCAGAAGCAGGGGCTGTCCGCCCTCGGCCCCATCCTGATCCTTGCCGGCGCCATTCAGGTGATCGCGGGGCTCTTGCGGGTGGGCGGCTGGTTCCGCGCCATTTCTCCGGCGGTGGTGCATGGGATGCTGGCCGGCATCGGCGTGCTGATCGTCGTCGGCCAGTTCCACGTCCTGTTCGATGACAAGCCGCTGTCCAGCGGGCTTGCCAACCTCATCGCCATGCCGGGGCAGGTCTTCGGCCTCACCAATCAGGACGCCGCGACGGCCTTTGCCGTGGGCCTCGTTACGATCGGCGGCATGCTGGGCTGGGAAAAGCTGCGCCCTGCATCGATGAAGCTTCTGCCCGGTGCGCTCGTCGGCGTGGTGGCGGCAACGCTGGTCGCCTTCTTCCTCGGCCTGCCGGTGGCGCGCGTGGTGGTGCCTGAGTCGATCGTGTCGGCGATCTCGCTGCCAGGCGAGGGGTTGCTGGCGCAGCTCATGAACCCGACGATCATCACCACGGCGGTCGCGATCGCCTTCATCGCCAGTGCCGAGACGCTTCTCTCTGCCGCAGCGGTGGACCGGATGCACGATGGCGTGCGCACCAACTATAACCGCGAACTGAGCGCGCAGGGCGTCGGCAATCTGCTCTGCGGCGTGGCGGGCGCGCTGCCGATGACCGGCGTGATCGTCCGCAGCTCGGCCAACGTCCAGGCCGGCGCCAAGACTCGTCTCTCGACCATCCTGCACGGCATCTGGATTCTCGGCTTCGTCGCTCTGCTGCCGTGGCTGCTGCGGGAAATCCCGATGGCGGCGCTGGCAGGCATCCTGGTCGTCACCGGCGTCCGGTTGGTCAGCGTGGATCATGTGAAGCATCTCCTCCATCGCTACGGCCCGCTGCCGGCGATCGTCTGGGCCGCCACGCTGATCTGCGTCGTCGCGACCGATCTGCTTACCGGCGTGCTGGTCGGCATCGGTCTTTCGATGCTGGAACTGCTGCCCCATGCCCGTCGCCTCCGTCTGGGCGTGGATGAAGAGAGCCGCGAGGACGCGCATGAGGTGGCGCTGCACGGTACCGCCACCTTCCTCAGCCTGCCTAAGCTCTCGGCCCGGCTGGAATCGGTGCCCGCGGGCCAGCTCGTCATCCTGAATGTCGAGCGTCTGGCGCATATCGACCATACCTGCGCCGAGATGGTGCGGGAGTGGATCGATCGGCGCCGCGGCTCCGGTGCACCCGTCGAACTGTTCGGCGCGACTGGCCGGATACGCCAGCTCGTCGCCTGAAACCCGGCATGAGCCGGTTCGGGAAGCCGTCGCGTCACCCCCCTCCGACGCGGCGGCTTTTCGCCTTTTAGGATTGTCGGCCTGCTTACACAAACTGTGGCGGAAACAGCACAGTAGGCGAGTAGCTTTTCGCAGATGCGAAAAAAACTGTTTCGTAAATTGATCCAGTTTCATATTTTGGCGTCGATCCGTTGGCACCGATAGCGATCAAAACAGACTATCGGGCGGGGCGGACGCAGGACGGAACATTCTTACGTCAAGGGGAATGTTCATGAAGTATCAGATTGCCTGTGCCGCGCTTGCGCTGCTCTCCAGCGCTCCGGCTTTCGCTCAGGAAGAGCCCGCAGGCCCCGTCACCGTTTCGGGTAGCGTCGCGCTGGTGTCCGACTATCGCTTCCGTGGCGTGTCGCAGAGCGACCGCGGCATGGCTGTTCAAGGAGGCATTACGGCCACCCACGAAAGCGGCTTCTATGTCGGCGCCTGGGGTTCGAACCTCGGCGGCTGGGGTCGATTCGGCGGCGCTAACATGGAACTCGATCTGATCGGCGGCTATTCCGCTTCGTTGGGTGAGGGCACGACCGTCGATGTCGGGCTGACTTGGTACATGTATCCCTCCGGCGCCGACAAGACGGACTTCGCAGAGCCCTATGTTAAGCTCTCGCACCAGTTCGGCCCCGTCAAGGGCCTGGTCGGCGTCGCCTATGCGCCCAAGCAGCAAGCGCTTGGAAATTGGCAGAGCAGCGCCACTAGCGGCATCGACAATCCAGGTGACAAGGAAGACAATCTCTACGTCTGGGGCGATCTCAACGCCGGCGTTCCGAATACCTCGGTCACCCTGAAGGCGCATCTGGGCTGGTCGGATGGCAATCCGGGCCTTGGTCCCAACGGCACTTCCATCGCGCCCACCGGCAAGTATCTCGACTGGCTGGTCGGTGCTGACGTCGCTGTTCCCGGCACGCCTCTGACCGTTGGCGTCGCCTATGTCGACACCGACATCGCACGCGTTGAGGAAGAATATCTCCGTCCGAACTTCATGGTCAACGATAGCAAGGACATCGGTAAGTCGATCGCGCGCAGCACGGTGGTCTTCTCCGTAACTGCAGCCTTCTGAAAACTGCGAGTTGCCGGGCCTTGTTCAAGAGGCCCGGCATCACAATCGCGAGCCGCCGTTTAGTACGGATCGCGTGACAAAATGTTTCTACCGTCGCCCTTGTCGGCCCCCACGCCAGCTTTGGTTGACCGTCGGAAGCGGCGCACTTATGCCTTCGGTCATGATCCTACCCCTTTGTGCGAACCGCACGGCATGACCGCGCCCACCATCATTTTGGTAGAGGATGATCCGCCGCTACGCACGCTGACAGCGCGCGCGCTGCAGGAGCATGGCTATCAGGTTCGTCCCGCTTCGTCGGGCCCCGAAATGTGGGTCGCATTCGAGGCAGGACCGGTCGATCTCGTCGTGCTGGACGTCATGCTGCCAGGCACCAACGGCATCGATCTTTGCCGGCAGATCCGTCGGAAGAGCGACGTCCCCATCATCTTCATCAGCGCCAAGGGCAGCGAGACGGACCGCATCGTTGGCCTTGAACTGGGCGCGGACGATTATCTGCCCAAGCCGTTCGGAACGCGGGAACTGATAGCCCGCATCCGGGCAATCCTGCGCCGCGTCGGTGTCGAGCGCGGGCCGGAAGAGCATCGCGAGAATGAAGCCCGGTTCGATGGATGGATCGTCAACTTTCCTCGCCGGGAGCTGCGTTCGCCGACCGGGGCCGTGGTCGACCTGACCGGTGCCGAGTTCGACCTGCTCGGCAGCTTCCTCAGCCACCCCCAGCGTGTGATCGCGCGTGAACGGCTGATCGAACTGTCGCGCACCCGCATGGGCGACAGTTCGGACCGCAGCATCGACGTACTGGTCAGCCGCCTGCGCCGAAAATTGTCGACGGAGGACCGGGCCGCCCCGATCACCACGGTTCGCGGCGTCGGCTATATGTTCAATGCGGAAGTCAGCCGCGCTTGAAAAAAAATGTCAGCCGCTCCGTCAGCCTTGTCGGGCGCATCTTCGCGATCCTGCTGCTGACGGTCACGCTGGAATTTGCGGTCGGCACACTGATCTATGAGCGGGCGAGCCATCTTTCGCTGCAGGATGACGAGGCCCGCCGCCTGGCCGAGCATCTGGTGATCGCCCGCAAGCTGCTGACGGAACAACCCGCCGAAGAGCGGCACGCGCTGGCGCTTCAGCTGACTACCGATCGCTACGATGTCCATTGGACACCTGCTTCGCCGCCGCCGCCGCCGCTGGCGCCGGGCCTGGAGCGGATGCGCCGGCAGATCGTGACCTGGGAACCGACGCTGGAGCAGGCGAACCTGTGGCTTCGGCTCGCCTCGCCGGGGCGCGTGTCTGAGATTAATGGCGGACTTCGCCTGGCTGACGGCAGCTGGCTCTATTTCGGTATGCGCCACAATGGGGGCAAGTGGACCTTCACCCTAGGCCGCATGGGGCTTGCCCTCATTCCCGTGCTGGCGGTGCTGATCGTCGGCGGCATCATGATCAGGCGGACGCTCGGCCCGCTGCGCGACCTCACCCGCGCGACCGAGCGCATCGGCCTGAGTGAGGAGGTGACGGTGGAGGAGGCGGGGTCGAACGACGTCCGCAACCTCATCCGCGCCTTCAATGCGATGCAGAAGCGGATTCATCGCCTCATCACCGAACGCACGGAAACGTTGGCGGCCGTCGGCCATGACCTGCGCACGCCGCTAGCCCGACTGCAATTGCGGCTGGAAAACCTGTCCGAAAGCGACGCGCGGGAGGCGATGGGCGCGGATCTGGAAGAAATGGGGGAGATGATCGACTCCCTCCTGGCCTTCCTTGGCGGGGAGAAGAATGGCGAGCCGCCCGTTCGCACCGACGTCGCCGTAATGATCGCGACCGTGGTCGATGCCTTTCAGGACCATGGCAAGGATGTGAGCTATGACGGTCCTGACCATCTGGAGATGGAAGTGCGTTCGCTCTCGCTGCGGCGGGCGGTCGGCAATCTGATCGACAATGCGCTGCATTACGGCCAGCGCGCCCGCGTCAGCCTGCTGCGCAAGGATGCCGAGGTGCTGATCCGCGTCGATGATGATGGTCCCGGCATCCCGCGCGACAAGCTGGACGAGGTGCTCAAACCCTTCGCCCGGCTGGATGAAGCGCGGCAGCGTAACACGCGCGGCCTGGGCCTCGGCCTCGCGATCGTCGCCCGCGCGGTCGAGCGGGAAGGGGGGCAGCTCATCCTTGCCAACCGGCCGGAGGGCGGGCTGCGCGCGGAAATCTGCCTGCCGGTGCCCGCTGCCCGGCAAAGACGCTGACAAAAGAGAAGCTTCGGGGGGGCAAGCAAAACTCATTTATCGCTTCGCCTGCCATCAGGTTATGCCGGCTGCATCGAGCAAGAGGCACATATGACGGCAGACGGAGTAGAGAAGGATCGGCTTCAGGGGGGCTATTGGGACCTCAACTGGCTGGTGTCCGAACTGGGAACGATACGCGCGCGCTGGCGGCAGGAGCAGAAGCATCACGCCGAATATGGCGCGGAAGCCTTCCCCTCCCGCGCGAACCTCGCGAAGATCATGTCCTCGCTTTGCGGCGCGCTGTTCCCGCTTCGCCTGGGTCCCAGCTTCGTGCGCATCCATAATGAGGACGCCTATGTCGCGGAAACGCTCCAGACGGTGCTGAGCCGTCTCTACGGGCAGATCCGGCTTGAACTGCTCTATGCCATGGCGGACGAGTCCGCCTCGGCTGTGGATGGAGAGGCGGCGCGGATCATCGGCGGGTTCGCTCAGAGCCTTCCAGGCCTTCGGCAACTTCTCGACACGGATGTCGACGCGGCGTTCCTGGGCGATCCGGCGGCGCGCAGCGTCGATGAAGTGCTGATCTGCTATCCCTCGATGCTCGCCATTATCCATCACCGGCTTGCACATCGGCTCTATGAACTCGGTGCGCCGCTGGTGGCCCGCGTCATTTCGGAGATCGCGCACTCGCTGACCGGCATCGACATCCATCCCGGCGCGAAGATCGGCCACAGCTTCTTCATCGATCATGGCACGGGCGTGGTGATCGGCGAGACGGCGATCGTCGGTGACCGCGTGCGGATCTACCAGGGCGTGACGCTGGGCGCGCGCAGCTTCCCAGCCGATGAGAAGGGGGGCCTCGCAAAGGCGCTGCCGCGTCATCCGATCATCGAGGATGATGTGGTGATCTATGCCGGGGCGACGATCCTGGGGCGGGTCATAATCGGCAGTCGTTCGATCATTGGCGGCAATGTGTGGGTGACCGACAGCGTGCCGGCCGACAGCAATGTCCGCCAGGCTAAGGCCCATTATGAGGTGACGAGCCGCGTCGAGGTGTCGGCTCCGCACCGCGTTCACGCGCTGCTGGGAGAGGATCGCGACGGCGTCGGCGAGAATATCTGAAAGCGTCCGGGTGGGCCGACCGGCCCACCCGAACTTTCCCTCACTGCGCGGGGCAGCTGTCCGCTGGCCCTGCGATCAGGTCGAGGCAACGGCCGTCAATCTCGGTACGGGGGACGGACAGGCCGATCAGCGCGGCCAGCGTCGGCATGATGTCGACCGTCTCCACACCGAGCGGCTGCTCGAAATGGGTCAGGCCCTTGCGCCAGAAGAGGATCGGCACGCGGCGATCCGTGTCCCAGGGCGAGCCATGGGTCGCGACCGAACCCATCGCCGCTTGCTCCGGAATGGACATGACGCGCGGCTTCAAGAGCAGCAGCAGATCACCCGAGCGCGCCGGATCGAAGCTGGCGCGTGCTTCCTGGATCAGGCTCCAGCTTTCCGGCGGCCCGGAAGGGGAGGGTGTCGCGGCAATCTCGGCCTTGGTGAAGACGCTCTGTACCTGCGGATGCGCGCGCAGGATGGAGAGGGCGGCTGCCTCCGCCTTCGCGCGTTGCGCGGGCGTCAGGCTGCGGTCGAGATAGAGGTCGCCCGAAGGCCCGTCGCCGAGGATCAGGGTCTTGCCGGTGATCCCCGTCCGTTTAGCCACCGCTTCCGAAAGCGCCTTGGGGGCCAAGTCCTTGTCCACGCGCTGCTCCATCGGCATCGCGTTCATGCGGTGCCGCTCGGGCAGGTCATGGCCGCCATGATCGGCGGTCAGCACCACGACATAGTCTATCCCGTCCTTGTCCAGCCGGTCGAAGAAGGCGCTCAGTTCGCGGTCGAGGCGGTCGATCTGGATGCAGCTTTCCGTGCCCTCGGTGCCGTAGCTGTGGCCGATATAATCCGTTGCCGAAAGGCCGATGGAGAGGATGTCGGTTTGCGCCTGCTTGCCGAGCGACATGCTTTCGACCGCAGCCGCGGCGAAGGCGAGCGTCATGGCGTCATTTTCCGGTGAGATACGGAAACCGTTATAGTTGCCGGCTTCCCGTACGAAGCGACCGGTGCCCACCGTTCGGTTGCCGGCCTGCACCGGGAAATTCTTTGCCGCGCATTGTTGCGGCAGTTCGAAGCCCGGGTTGGGCTGGGCTAGGCGCTGGATGAAGACCTCATTGACCTTCGCCACCAGCGGCGGTGTAGCCGTGCCCTTGTAGCTGACGAAGCCCTTTGCGCTCAGCCACCAGACTTGATCGGCGGTCGGGCCGGCCATCATGATCGCTGCGCGGTCCTTCCCCGCGATTGAAACCACGCGCGTCGCCGGGTTGGCTATCTTCATCCGGCCGCCCAGCGTCGGAACCTTAAGATGTAAAGGCGAGGCCGTATAATTGTCGCTGTCGCTGCCGGCCCGCGTTTCATCTTCCGCGCAATAGATGGTCTTGTCCGCGCGGGCGGCGCTCTGGTCGATCCAGTTGTTGGCGATGATGCCGGTGCGCGAGGGACGGCCGCCAGTCAGGATGGTGCTGTGGCCGGGGCAGGTTTCCGTGGCGGCATGGCTTTGATAGCCGCGCGGGAAGACGATGCCCTGCTCCGTCATGCGCTTTAGGCCACCGGTATAATATTGCCGATATTCGCTGAACAGGTCGGCGGAAAACTGATCGACCGCGATCGCGACGATCAGCTTGGGCGCCGCGGCTGGAGCGGCCGACGGGGGGGCGGGCGCACTCGGCTCCTGCGCCACGGCTGGCAGCGAGCAGGCAAGGAGCAGGGCGGCGGTGGCGGCTTTCTTCATGGCAGGATATTTCCTCATGCCTTGACGGCGATTGTTTGGGGACCTAGCCCGCTGACATTCAGGCGAACAGAGGCCCGATGCGGATTTTTCATGTCCTTCTGATGACAATGATGCTGATGTTTGTGCCAACGGTGGCGCAAGCACAGACAGATGTGCAAGGTGCTTTCGGCGGCGGCGCTCCGCACATCGCCGCGATCCTTGTGGCGGAAAGCGCGTCGCCCAGGCCTGGACAGGGCACTGCGATCGCCTTTTCGATGAGGCCGGAGCCGGGCTGGCACGGCTATTGGGAAAATCCCGGCGACGCCGGCCTTGGCATGACGGTCAAATGGACGCTGCCGAAGGGCGTGACCGCAGGGCCGCTTCGCTATCCGGTGCCTGAAACCCTGCTGATCGCTGGCCTGATGAACCATGTCTATGAGGGGCCTTATGGCGTTCTGGCGAAGCTGACGGTCGCCCCTGATGTGCCGGCGGGCACGCGTCTGCCTATCCGGGTGCGCGCCGACTGGCTCGCCTGCACCGACAAGGTCTGCGTTCCCGAAGGCGGTGACCTGGCGCTTGAGCTGATCGCGGGCGATGGAGCGGTGCAGCAGCCGGTGCGCGCGCAATTCGACACCTGGCGGAGTCATCTGCCGCGTCCGCTGGGCAGTCGGGCGAGCTATGCGATCGACAATGGCCGTCTTCGCCTGTCCGTGCCCTTCCCGGCGGGTGCCGATGCGGCCGACGTTCATCTTTTCCCGCTGGCCGACAAGGTGCTGCGCTACGCCGCCCCGCAGGTGGTGAGCCGCCAGGGCGACCGGCTGATGATCGAAACCGAAGCAGCGCAGGGCTTCTCCGGCGGCAAGCTTGTCGGAATCCTGCGCGCCGGCGACCATATGGGCTTCTCGATCGAGGCCGCGCCGGGCATTGTCGAGAGCCTCCCTCAATCGGGAACAGTTCGGACAGCGCTGATCGCTCTCGGCGGCGCGCTGCTGGGCGGACTTCTGCTCAACGTCATGCCCTGTGTGTTTCCGATCCTTGGACTGAAGGCAATGAAGCTCGCTCGTGCCGGCGGTGACGAGCGGGCCGTCCGCCGTGAAGCGGTGGCCTACGCGGCCGGCATCGTCCTTACCTGCCTTCTGCTTGGCGGCGCGCTGCTGGGGCTGCGAGCGGCAGGTGCGGCGGTAGGCTGGGCTTTCCAGTTGCAGGATCCACGCATCATTCTGCTGCTGCTGCTGCTGGTCACGGCGATCGCGCTCAATCTCGCAGGACTGTTCGAACTGACCGCATTCGGCGGCGGAGACAGGCTGGCCGGGAAGGCAGGTACTGCGGGCGCGTTCTGGACTGGCGTGCTGGTCGCGTTTGTCGCGACGCCCTGCACCGGGCCGTTCATGGGGGCAGCGATGGGTGCCGCGCTGGTGCTGCCCATTGCAGCAGCGCTGGCTATCTTCGCGGGGCTCGGGCTAGGGCTCGCGCTGCCGTTCCTGCTGCTGGCCTTCGTGCCGCCGTTGCGGACCCGCCTGCCCAAGCCAGGTCCGTGGATGAGCCGGTTGCAGAAAATCCTCGCCATTCCGATGCTCGTGACGGCGCTTGGGCTGCTCTGGCTGCTGGGGCAGCAGCGTGGCACGTCGGCCATGATCCTGGGCATTGTTGCGGCGACGGCGCTGGCGCTGCTCCTATTCTGGCTTGGACGGCAGCAGCGGTCCGGGCGGCGCGGCGGGCTTGCAACGGCCCTGCTGGCCATTCTCCTCTTCAGTGGAGCCGCGACCTTGCTGCCTGTCCGTGCTCCGGCGCAGTCACGGACTGCCGACACGCTGGCGTTCGATGAGGCGCGGCTCGCCAGTCTTCGCCAATCGGGCAAGCCGGTCTTCCTCTATTTCACCGCCGACTGGTGCCTCACTTGCAAAGCCAATGAAGCCGCCGCCATCGATCGCAGCGAGACGCGCGCCGCCTTCGAGAAAGGCAGCGTCACCGTGATGGTGGGCGACTGGACCAATGCCGACCCGGCGATCACCCGCTTCCTCGAAGCGCAGGGCCGCTCGGGCGTTCCGCTCTACCTCTGGTATGCACCGGGCAAGGAGGCGCAGGTCCTGCCGCAGATACTGACACCTGCAACCCTCATAGCGCTAATACCCTGATGGCGAAGATTCGTGCGGACCAACTGCTCGTCGATCGTGGTCTTGCGGAAAGCCGGGCACGCGCGCAGGCGCTCATCCTCGCGGGCCATGTGTTCCTTGGCGACCGGAAGATCGACAAGGCCGGCCAACAGATCGCCGAGGATGCCGAACTGGACGTCAGAGGCCGCGATCATCCCTGGGTGTCACGCGGCGGGATCAAGCTCGCCCATGCGCTGGATCATTTCCAGATCGATGTGGCGGGCGCGGTGGCGATCGATGTCGGCAGTTCGACCGGCGGCTTCACCGATGTGCTGCTCACCAAGGGCGCGGAACGGGTCTATGCGGTGGACAGCGGGACGAACCAGCTTGCCTGGAAGCTGCGCTCCGACCCGCGCGTCATCGTCCATGAACAGACGAGCGCCCGCATCCTCACGGCTGATCATGTGCCCGAAGCGGTGGATATCATCGTCTGCGACGCGAGCTTCATCTCGCTCGCCAAGGTGCTGGAGAGGCCGCTGACCTTCGCGCGTCCCGGCGCGAAACTGGTCGCCCTGATCAAGCCCCAGTTCGAGGCCGGCCGCGAGGAGGTGGGGAAAGGCGGCGTCGTGCGCGATCCCGTCATCCACCAGCGCGTCTGTGACGAAGCGGCGCAATGGGCGGTGTCGAAGGGCTGGCGCGTCGAAGGGATCACCACCAGCCCGATCACTGGTCCGCAAGGCAATGTGGAGTTTCTACTCTATGCAACATCTGGCGGATAATGCCGCGTCGTTCGTCCATTCCCGCAGTTACATTTAGCGACAAATGCCTCGGTTGAGTCGCTTGGAAAGTCCGGCTAATTTTCCCCATGCGTATCCTCCTGCCCTCATTTTTGGTAACGCTCACGCTCGCTGCTTGCGGTGGCGGAGAAGAGAAAAAGGCGCGCCCTGCCGCCTTGGTGGATGCCTCTCAAGTCGGGCCGCGGACCTTCACGGATGATGTCAGCGCGGTGGGCACCGCGCTCGCCAACGAACAGGTGATCCTGTCCGCGCCGGTGACGGAACGCATCACCTCGCTGAACTTCGCGGACGGCGGCTATGTCGCGCGCGGGCAGGTGATCGCAACCCTTGCGGTTGGGCAGGAAAGGGCGGAACTGGCGGCGGCACAGGCGCAATCGCGCCAAGCGCAGCAGCAGCTTGAACGCATCCAGGCGCTCAAGCAGCGCGGCTTCGCGACCACGGCCAGCCTGGATCAGCAGGTCGCACTTGCGAGCTCGGCCAAGGCCAATGCCGAACTCGCCCGTGCGTCGATCGGCGACCGCGTCATTCGGGCGCCTTTTGCCGGCTGGGTCAGCCTTCGCACCGTTTCACCTGGCGCCATCATATCGGCGGGCACGCCCATTGCCACGGTCAGCGACATCTCGCGTATCAAGCTGGACTTCACCATTCCGGAGACTCGCCTGTCGCTGATCCGGGCAGGTCAGCCGATCAAGGCGGTGTCTGCCGCCTGGCCCGACAAGCCGTTTGCCGGGACCATCGCCACCATCGACCCGGTAATCGATCCCGCCACCCGTGCAGTTCGCGTACGCGCCATCCTGCCCAATCCCGACCGGGCGCTGAAACCCGGCATGCTGCTGACCGTCAATGTCATGGCCCGGGAGCGCCGCTCGCTCGGCGTGCCGGAACTGGCGGTGATCGGCGACGGGGAGGAGCGCTTCGTCTTCATCGTGCAGGACGGCAAGGCCAAACGGGTCAAGGTCGCCACCGGCGTCCGGCAGAACGGGCTTGTGGAGGTGCTGGACGGGCTCAAGGGCGGCGAGCGGGTGGTTACGGAAGGCGTGGTCAAGCTGACGGACGGTGTGCCTGTTCGGCTGCCCGGCGAGAGGCCGGAGGCGAAGAGCGCCCAGGCGGCGCGAGCAGCCGGCTAGGATCGCGGCGATGCAGCTGTCTGATATTTCCGTCCGTCGCCCGGTCTTCGCGGCGGTTATCGCCGTGCTGCTCTGCATCGTCGGCATCGTCGGTTATCTCAGCCTGTCGATCCGGGAATATCCGGATACCGACCCGCCCATCGTCTCGGTGGAAACCGGCTATACCGGTGCGGCCGCTTCGGTGGTCGAAACGCGCATTACCCAGATCATCGAGGACTCGGTTGCGGGCGTTCAGGGTATCCGAACGATCACCTCGACCTCGCGCGACGGCACGTCGGCCATCAGCATCGAGTTCGACCCGTCGCGCGACATCGATTCTGCCGCCAACGACGTCCGCGACCGGGTGGGCGCCATTACCGAAGACTTGCCCGAAGACGCTTTGGCTCCCGAAATCCGCAAGGTGGATGCCGATGCCCGGGCGATCCTGTTCATGGTGTTCGCCCGGCCTGGTTGGACGCCGACGCAGATCGCCGACTATCTCGACCGCAATGTGATCGACCGTTTTTCGGCGATCGACGGGGTGGCGCGGGTCAATGGCGGCGGCGATGAAAGGCCGTCGACCCGGATCTGGCTGAACGCGGAGAAGCTGGCGGCCTTTGGCATCACACCGGGAGACATCGAGGCGGCGCTGCGGGCGCAGAATGTGGAACTGCCTGCCGGGCGCTTCGAATCGAAGGACCAGAACCAGACCCTTCGCGTCGAGCGGGCCTTCTCCACGCCGGAGGAGTTTGCGCAACTCGTCGTCGGGCGCGGGGCGGACGGCTATCAGGTGAAGCTGGGCGATGTCGCCCGGATCGAGCAGGGCGCTGAAAATCCCTACACCTCCTTCCGGTCCAACGGCGGCACGGGCATAGGCGTCGGCATCGTGCGCCAGTCCGGCGCCAATACGCTGGAGGTGGCGGAGAAGGCCAAGGCTCTGATCGAGGAACTGCGCCCCAATCTTCCCCCCGGCATGAAAGTCACCATCGGCTCGGATGAGTCGCTGTTCATCAGCCGGGCGATCGAGAATGTCTATGACACGCTGATCGAAGCGGCCATCCTCGTCATCCTGGTGATTTTCTTGTTCTTAGGCTCGCTGCGGGCGACGATCATCCCCTCGATCACGGTGCCGATCTGCCTGCTGGCGACATGCGCGGTGATGTGGCTGATGGGCCTTTCGATCAATCTGCTGACGCTGCTGGCGTTCGTGCTGGCGATCGGCCTGGTGGTGGATGATGCAATCGTCGTGCTGGAAAATGTCTATCACCGGATCGAGCAGGGGGAGGATCCGCTGCTCGCATCCTATCTCGGCACGCGGCAGGTGGGTTTTGCCATCATTTCCACGACGCTGGTGGTCTGCGCCGTGTTCGTGCCCGTCATGTTTCTGGCCGGGCAGACGGGGCTGTTGTTCCGCGAACTGGCGATCGCGATGATCGCTGCCATCGCCTTTTCCGGCTTCATCTCCCTGAGCCTGGCACCGATGCTCTGTTCCAAGCTGCTGCGGCATTCGGAGCGGTCGAGGCTGTCGCGCTGGGTGGACAGACATTTTTCGCGGCTGGAAAATGGCTATTCACGCCTTCTCGAGCGCGTGCTGAACCGCCCTGCCGCCGCAGTGGTGGCTGTCGGCATCTTCCTTGCCGTCGCTGTGGCCCTGTTCACCATCTTGCCAACCGAGCTCGCCCCCGCGGAGGATACGGGCGTGGTCGAGGGTCAGGTGCTCGCACCGGAAGGAACCGGCTTTGACCGGATGAAGGCCTATATGCAGAAGATCGAGAAGGATCTTCAGCCTCTGCGGGACGAGGGCCAGCTCCAGGTGCTGAACGTCCGGGCACCGGCAGGGTTCGGCGGCGGCGATGATTTCAACAGCGGCAACATTATCGCCTTTCTGCGCCCGTGGGAGGATCGCAAGGTGACGACGGCGGAAGTGGCCGACACGATCAACAAGATACTCGCCGGTCAGACCGGGGTGCGCGGCAATGTCGCGCCGCGCTCTGGCCTTGGGCGAGGGCGCGGCCTGCCGGTCAATATCGTACTGGCTGGCGCGACCTATGAGGGGCTGGTCGCCGCCCGCGACCGGATCATGGCCGCCGCGGCGGCAAACCCCGGGCTCATCAACCTCGACAGCGACTATAAGGAAACCAAGCCGCAGATGCGGATCGAGGTGGACCAGCAGCGCGCGGGCGATCTGGGTGTGTCGGCGAGCGACATCAGCCAGGCGCTGCAGACGCTTCTGGGGTCGCGACGCGTCACCACCTATGTCGATCGCGGCGAGGAATATCGCGTGCTCGTGCAGGCCGAGCGGGAGGGGCGGGAGACGCAGGCCGATCTGGAACGGATCAACGTGCGCAGCCGCACTGGTGCGCTTGTGCCCTTGTCCTCGCTCGTCACGGTGCGGGAGGTCGCGGGACCCCGCCAGCTTAATCGTTACAATAAGCTGCGCGCCGTCACGCTGTCGGCGGGGCTTGCCCCCGGCTATTCGCTGGGTGAGGCGCTTGATTTCCTGGAGGGTCAGGCGCGCCAGTCGCCGGAGGTGCTCGCCATCGGCTATCGCGGGGAAAGCCAGTCACTGCGTGAAACGGGCGGCTCGATCTGGCTGGTCTTCGGCCTTACCATCCTGATCGTCTATTTGCTGCTCGCCGCCCAATTTGAAAGCTTCGTTCATCCCGGTGTGATTATCGCCACGGTGCCGCTGGCCGTTGCGGGCGGGGTTATCGGGCTTGCGATGATGGGTGGCTCGATCAACCTCTATTCTCAGATCGGCATCGTCATGCTGGTCGGCCTCGCTGCCAAGAACGGCATCCTGATCGTCGAGTTCGCCAATCAGTTGCGCGATGAGGGGCTGGAGATCGCGCAGGCGATCCGGCAGGCCGCTACGCGCCGTCTGCGGCCGATCCTCATGACCTCGATCGCGACGGTGATCGGCGCCGTGCCGCTGGTGATCCGGGGTGGGGCAGGGGCGGCTGCCCGCCATTCGATCGGCGTGGTGGTGGTGTTCGGCGTGTCGCTCGCCACGCTGATAACGCTCTTCCTGATCCCCCTACTCTATTCGCGGGTTGCGGGACGAACCGTTTCACCGCAAACCGTGAGTCGGCGGCTTGACTCGGCTTTGAAGGATTCGCCCGACGCCGCTGAATGAAAGGTGGAGCTGCGTCGAATGCATGAAATCGCGTCCCCTGGTCAGTTGCGCCTCGCCTATCTGCGATGGGCGCTCGTCACCGTGCCGGCGATCGTCTTCCTCGGATTCCTGTCCGGCAAGCTCGCGAACAGCGGTTATGGCAATCGCTGGTTCGACGCGCTGGTAAAACCTGAGACGATGCCCCCCGGATGGGCGTTCGGCGTCGCCTGGACGATTCTCTATATCCTGATGGCGCTGGCTTTCGCGATCATCCTGCATGCCCGCGGCGCGCGGGGGCGAGGTGTCGCGATCACTGCCTTTCTGGCGCAACTGGTGCTCAACCTCGCCTGGTCGCCGCTCTTCTTCAGGGCGCATCAGGTAAGCGACGCCCTGATCCTGATCCTTGCCCTGTTCCTGCTCGTCGCGTTCACGACCCTCTTGTTCTGGCGCATCCGGCGCAGCGCGGGGCTGATGCTGATCCCCTATCTCTGCTGGCTGGCCTTCGCCTCCCACCTGAACTACGAGATCCGCCGCCTCAATCCCGAGGCGGGGAGCCTTGCAGTGCCGGCTCTGCAAACCCAGATATGAGTTTTGGCGCGAATGCGCCGATGGAAGGATAGGACATCATGCAGAGCGAAAACCGCTTTTTCGACGACCTCGCCAAGCTGGTGAATGGTGCGGCTGGCACGGTCGCGGGCATGAGCCGGGAATTTGAGACGAATGCCCGGGAAAAGGCGAAGCAGTGGATCGGCGGCATGGACTTCGTCAGCCGCGACGAATTTGATGCGCTCAAGGCCTTGGCCGCCGCGGCGCGCGAGGAAGTGGAACTGCTGAAGGCCCGGATCGACGCGCTGGAGGGACGGACCCCCGAGCCGCTCGCCAAGACCGTGCGCTCCAGCAATGCGCCGGGCACGGACGCGGAATAGCCCGTCCGGTCCCGGAAGGGCGGAGAAATTGAGCTCATTCTTCCGCAGGATCGCCTTTCGCGGCCCGTCAGCTGTTTCCGCTCACATCAAAATGATCTAAAGCGCGCAGATGATGGACAGCGACGAATTTGAACATGGCGGTCAGGAAGCCGCGCCGATCGAAATGCTGGCCGCCTATTTCGAAGCGCATGGCTGGAGTTTCGATCAGGTCGGCGAGGACGAGATCGTCGCGAGCACACAGGGGTCCTGGGCGCAATATGAGTTGCGCGGCATCTGGCGGGATGAGGACCAGGTGCTGCAGATGCTGGCAATGCCCGACATCCGCGTCACGGAGGAGAAGCGCCCGGCCATCTATGAGACGCTGGGCCTCATCAACGAGCAGCTCTGGCTCGGCCATTTCGAGCTCTGGTCATCGAGCGGGATCGTGCTTTTCCGCCATGGCGCTCTGCTGGGCGCGGGCGGCACGCTGACGCTGGATCAGGCGCAGATACTGGTGGAAACCGCGATCGACGAATGCGAGCGCTTCTACCCCGTTTTCCAGTTCGTCCTCTGGGGCGGCAAGTCGCCGACCGAAGCCATTTCGGCCAGCCTCATCGAAACGCGCGGCGAAGCCTGAGCCACGTCCATGACCGACATCTGGCCCGCCCATTTGTTCCTTGTCGGCTGCGGCAATATGGCCGGGCAGATGCTTGCCCGTTGGCTGGACTGCGGCCTCGATCCCTCCCGCGTGACCGTGCTGCGCCCGAGCGGCAGGCCGGTTGCGGATGGCGTTCAGGTGGTCACCGAATATCCGGCATCACTGGCCGCCCAGACGACGATCCTGCTGGGCATGAAGCCCTATCAATTGGCCGATATCGCCGGCTTGCTAGCGCCGCTTTGTGGTAGCCGGACACGCATCCTCTCGATCCTTGCGGGCACGCCGCTTGCCGACCTGCGCGCGCATTTTCCCGACGCGGGAGAGATTGTGCGGGCCATGCCGAACCTGCCGGTCGGGATCGGGGAGGGGGTGACCGCGCTTCATGCCGAAGCGGCGGTTCCTGCGACAAGCCGTACCGAGGTGGAGGCGCTGGTCGCGCCGCTTGGTCTGGCCGAATGGATCGCTGACGAAGCGCAATTCAACGAGGTCACGGCGCTTTCGGGGTGCGGCCCGGCCTTTCTGTTCCGCTTCATCGACGCGTTCGCGCGTGCTGGCGAGGCGATCGGCCTGCCCGCGGACAAATCGGCCCGCATGGCGATGGCGACGGTGCACGGCTCGGCCAGCATGGCCGCGAAGGCGAGCGAGAGCCCCGCTATTCTTGCCGATCGCGTTGCCAGCCCCGGCGGAATGACGCGCGAGGGCCTCAATATCCTGGACGCAAACGACCGTTTGCTGAAGCTTCTCACCGATACGCTGCTCGCCGCGCGCGACAGGGGCCAGGCGATGGCGAAGGGCCAATAGGTCCATAGCCCGGAGTTCCGCGATGTTCTCTGCCGAAACGCCGATCCTGATCCTCACCACCGGCGGCACCATCGACAAAATCTATTTCGACGCGCTGTCCGATTATCAGGTTGGGGAGACGGTGATGGCGAAGCTGCTCGACATCGCGCGCGTCAAGCGCCCTTTCAGGATCGAGGAAGTGGTCCGGAAGGATAGTCTGGACCTCAGCGATGCGGACCGGGCGCTGATCCGTGACAGGGTCGCCGCCGCCCCGGAAAGCCATATCATCATCACGCATGGCACCGACACGATGACGGAGACAGCCAAGCTGCTCGCCGCCATCCCGGAAAAGACCGTGGTGCTGGTGGGCGCTCTTGCCCCAGCACGCTTTGGCGAGAGTGACGCGAGCTTCAACCTCGGCATGGCGTTCGCCACGGTGCAGCTCGCGCAGCCGGGCGTCTACATCACGATGAGCGGATCGGTCTTCCGCGCAGACCAGGTCGTGAAGGATCGGGCATTGGGCGCCTTTGTGCGCAAGGGCTGAGGAGTAGCTGCTGCTCCCTCAGCGCGCCATATCGCTGCCACCGCTGACCGCGCGCCGGCTTGCCAAACCCATCAATACGAAAGCGACGGCTGACGCTGCGACATTCGCCACCGCCGCGCCGGTCGTGCCATAAATCGGCAGCAGCGCCGCTTGCAGCCCCAGCAGCAAAGCCGTCGCCGCGAAGGTGATCCGCAAGGAGAGGCTGGCGCGATCGGTCGCCATCAGCAACGGCCTGTAGCTGACTCCCACCAGATCGATGCAAGCCGCCACGCCCAGCAGCAGGAGCAGCGGGTAGGCGGGCAGGAAGTCCTTGCCGGCGATCAATCCCAGCAGCGGATGCCCGATGAACAGGATCAACGCGATGATGACGCCCCCTGCCAGCAGCGCCAATCGGTTCGTCCTCCTGAACAATGTGCCCAACGCCTCCGCTCCGTGACTGGAATGGGTGCGGCTCAGTTCGACGAAGATACTGCGGGAGAGCATGCCGGAAATTTTCGTCAGCGCATTCGCAAGCTGGTTGGCGAGCCGGTACAGGCCGGCGCCCACTGGCCCCACGAACAGCCCGACCACCAGAACGGCGACCTGCTGCCCCACGGAGGAGAGCGTGGTTTGCAGGTTGGTCGCCGTCAGGAAGCCGACGATGCCGGGATTTTCCCTCGCCGCGTGATGCGCTTTCCCGGCGCTCCAGCTTCCCAGCCGGACGCCGCCGACGCGCAGCGCCAGCGCCCAATAGGTGATCGCGCAGAGTAGTTCGGCAGCGGCCCAGGCGATCAGGAAGCCCGTGATGTCAGGCCTCATAACCCAGGCTGTGCCCGCGCCGATCATCCGGCCCACCGGCACCATGGTATCGGCGATCGCGCCGGAATCGAAGCGATCGAAGAGTCGCAGGATGCCCGTGGGGCTCGAACGGATCGTGATCATCATGACCATGCAGAACAGCCATGTTTGCCATCCCATGCCGGGGGACAGCTCCATCAGCGGCCCGAACGCCAGGATGATGACGGCCGCGATCAGACCGCCTGCGGCTGCCGATGCGAGGTCGATCAGGATGCAAAAGCGCAGCACGCGGTTGAGTGCGTCATGATCGCCAGCCGTCAGGTGGCGCTGGCCGTAGCGGACGACGATCTGCCAGCTGTCGAAGCCGACCAGTGCCTTGATGACATTGGCGGCGCTCAGCACCAGGGCGAAGCGGCCGAAGTCGGAAACGCCCAACGTGCGCGTGACGATCGCCAGATAGGCAAGGCTCAGCACCGCGCCCACGCCCTTGCCGCCCAGCAGCCAGCCGGTATTCGCCAATATGCGGGCGAAGCCTTCCTGAGCGCCTCCCGACCCGCGCTTGTTCATCACTGACGTTCCGGCCTTTCACTGCAATGCCGAGGGACCGGCGTGCGCCTATCTATGTTTGGGGAGCGAGTGATGCAACATGGCTGTCCCTGACCGGCGCTTTGCTCTAAAGCGCGGCGCCATGAGCATCACCAAAGCCATCATCCTTTCCGCAGGGCAGGGTTCGCGCCTTCTTCCGCTGACGCGTGACGTGCCCAAGTGCATGATCGACTTCAATGGCCGCACGCTGATCAGTTGGCAGGTCGCCGCGCTGGTGGCGAACGGCGTGACCGACATCGTCGTCGTCACGGGCTTTCGAACGGAGCGGGTCGAGGATCACGCCCTGCAACTCTATCGCGACACCGGCGCGCGCATCCGCACGCTGTTCAACCCCTTCTTCCAGGTGGCGGACAATCTGGGCACCTGCTGGATCGCGCGGGAAGAGATGGACCGCGACTTCATCATCCTGAACGGGGACACCATCATCTCGGATGAGATCGTCGCCCGCCTGATCGGCGGGGCGCAGGATGCCATTACCGTCACAGTCGATGTCAAGGCGGGTGACTATGACGATGACGACATGAAGGTGAACCGCGATGGCAGCGGGCGGCTGCTCGCTATCGGCAAGCGGTTGCTGCCGCCCGACACCAATGCCGAATCCATCGGCATGCTCGCCTTCACTGGTGAGGGACCGGCGATATTCCGCAACCAGATCGACCAGATGATGCGCACGCCCGAAGGCGTCGAGCGCTGGTATCTGCGCGCCATCGACATCATAGCAAAGGGCAACCGCGTCGGCACCGTGTCGATCGAGGGACTAGACTGGCAGGAAGTTGATTTCCCGCAGGATGTCGAGGCGGCGAAGACGCTTACCGCCCGCTGGCTGGCGGAGGGTCGCTACGCGAAATAGGCTTTGAGCCAGGCGGATAAGGTGGCGATCTGCCCGGCGTCTAGCTTCGTTGCGCTTCCGAGGTCAGGTTGCCCCGGCCAACCGGCGTCATTGAGGGCGATGCCCGCATGTTCACGGCTGCCCTCATATCGCGGCACGACGTGGAAATGGACGTGGGGGTCGACCATCATCAGCATCAGATAGTTGATCTTCTGGAATTGCACGGCCTCCGCCAGCCCGCTCTCGATCGCCTTGGTGATGACCGCCAGTTCCGCATGTGCCGCGGCGGGCAGGTCACCGAAGGCGGTCGCATCGGATTTCGCCGCCAGCACCAGCGAGCCCAGCGTGGGTTGCGCCGGGCGCAGCAGCACCACCCAATGCTCGAAATCGGCGATCAGCGTTTCGGGAAAGCCGAACCTCTCGATCGTCTCGTTCACGCCTTTGCCTCCATCCAACTGACGATCGGCCGACCCGAGCGCCGCGTGGCATAAGCCTGCGCCAGCCGGACCGCGTGCACCAGCAGCGAAATCATAGTCCACCAGGCGACCGCGATCAGTCCGACGTCCGGCCGCCCGGCCAGCAGGGCGAAAAAGAGGATCACCATATTGGGGTTGCGCCGGGCCGTGATCAGCCGGAACCACGTGTCGAACCTGCCCCAGACATGGATGTCCATGCCGAAATCCTTGATGAACAAGCCTTCGATCAGCCGTTGGAGCACATAGCCTCCGACAATCGCCCCCATGATCAGCATGAACTTCTGCGGAGAGAGCGCCAGCCCCCAAGCTGACAGGCCCACGCCCCAGAAATACCACCAGAAGGGCGGGTGGATCAGATCGACGCCATGATCGGCGACATTGCCCCATTTGGACGAGGTGATGGTGCAGCGGGCCAGCTTTCCGTCCACGGTATCCAGCACCATGAAGATGAAGCCGGCCAGCATCCCGCTCCAGTAAAGACCCTGCGCAAAGAGATAGGTCGCAAGGACGCACAGCGTTGCCCCGACCGCGGTCACCATATTGGGCGTCATGCCGATCGCCGCCGCCCCCCGCGTCAGCCACAGCGCCAGTTCGGGCCAGAGATATTTGGTGAGAAGGTCGGTAACGCCCTTATAGGCGCCGAAATAGCTGCGCCGCTCGATTTCGCGCCGGGTTGCAGGTGTGAGCTCCCGGACGAATGGCTGCTCCAGCTTGCGGAGTTGGCGGTTGTAGAGCTTTCGGCCGTCGGAAAGGTCAGTGATATGGGTGGCGCACAAGGGATCTTCGCCAGCAGCTACCTGACCAACGATCAATTCACCGTCCCAGGCGAATGCGGCGCCTGGTTCGGCCAACACCAGTCGGAGAAGCAGGGGATCGAATACGTAGCGAAGATTGAAGATCAGTCGGTGACCCGGGGCAATAGGCTTTTCGCCGACGACGCTTGCCGTTAGTCGACGGCATCTTTCCGCATTGGGCACACCCCAGATACGTGTCTGGTTATCATTCAAGAACTCCACTTGGTCGTCGAAAGCCATCATTCCTCCAGGCGGGCGGGAGAGTGCACCCGACTGCTGCGCTAGCCAGAAGCGCACCGATATTCCAGCTTGCAATGGGCGCCGCGAAATTTAGAGGGGCGCCAGGCGAGCGACACGGCTGGAATGTCGCGCCACAGTCGGGAAGGAACATCTTTTGATTGGATGGTACGCAACCAGCTTCAATCCTGCAAAAGCGAGCATTAGGCTTCGCCTGCTTCAGCCAATGGCGTATCTGAGGGAAAAAGGTATCGATACGGAGTTGTTCGATCGGAAAAAGGGGGTGGGTGCATATGAAGCTATCCTCTTTTCCAAATCGCTTCAGTCCGCCACCCTGACCTTAGCGCGAGAAGCCAAGGCGGCCGGAACTCGGGTCATTTTCGACATTTGCGACAATATCTTCGAAGCCAAGGACACTCCCGCTAAGGCGCGCAAGGTTGAACGGTTGCGACAAATCTTATCGCTTGCCGATATCATCATCTATGCCACTCCTGCCCTAAAGGAGCAGATCAGCAGTCGGGTTCCTCGGATAGGAGCGTTACAGCTCGTCATACCCGATATGCTAGAGGAACTGGAGAAGCTGGGCGGACGCCTCTCGCTTAAGGAGCGATTCGACCTGACGCGATTGGCCCGCTTTCATCGGACCCATGCCGGTGCGCTGCACTGTGTGTGGTTCGGCAAGTGTCAAGGAAGCAAGTCAGGGCTCGTCCATGTTCACGCAGCAGTAAGAGAGTTGGAGCTGTTTTCCCGCTCCCACAAAGTGACGCTGACCATTATCGGAGATCAGCGGACGCGCTATTGGAGTGCGGCTCGCAAATGGGATATTCCGCATTTCTATCTCCCATGGACCCTCAGCAGCTTCTCGCCGGCGATGAAGATGCACAATGTGGCCATCGTGCCTGTGGAGAAGAACGACTATACCGTGGGCAAGACGATCAATCGGCCTGCTACTGCGCTGCGCGCGGGCCTCGGCGTGATTGCCGATGCTATCCCCGCCTACGAGGAACTGCGTCCTTTCATCGTGCTCGATGATTGGCAGCAAGGATTGCACCGGTACTGCACGACGCATCCTCGCGACGATGCCGGTTGTCAGGCTGCGCGAGAGCATATCGCTTCTCTTTATGGTGCCGATGCCGTGGGGTCTCAGTGGCTGGCGCTGGTGAGGTCGATGCAGAGCGAGGCGAAGGCTTCGGCCCGGATGGCTATTCTCGATTAATCGACATGAAGCGGGCTATCGCCTCTGCTTGCCGTTCGGATGCAGGGCGGTCTCCGATGCTCGCAGACAATGCGAAGCGCTCTTTTTGAAGCTTTGCGAATTCCGGCTGACGCATCCTGGCCCTAGCAAGAGCTGTTTCCAGATCGGCCAGCCTGTCCACTACTTGGCCCATGTGCCAGTGCGCAAACTGTTCCCGTCGATGCCAATCGATATTGGTGAAATTAGTGAACACGCATGGTCGGGGCTGCCGGATGAACTCATAAACCTGACTAGATATATCACCAAGATAGATGTCCGCGCTGTTCGCGTAGGTCATGTCGATCGAATAGCGGCTACCGCGGTCGATACGGATCGTCTCCGCTGAGGAACTAAGGAAACGGCCCGCCCTGCTTTTAACATGTGGTGCTATAATGAAGTTGAAGCTCCTTAAACTCTCCAGATGTCGCAGGATTTCTTCGGCATGGTCGTGCCATGGGGATAGCGCTGGGTCGAAATGGGGATTGTAGAGTATCACGGGATTGTCATTTGGAAAGAAGCGCTGCGGGCTGCCCATTAATTCAAATTTAGAGTAGCCGGTGACCTTGCAGTTGTCAGGCGTGGCGAGGCCTCTGGCGATCAGGCGTTCGCGGTCCTTTTCCCCCATGACTAGGGTCAGGTCATATGCGGCGTGCCGTGGATTATAGCCGCCTTCCCGGTCGCCGGCGCCATGTTTCAAGTGGATCATCCGCGCGGAAAAGCCGGGGACCCGACGCAGGTGTGCGGAAGACACTTCTGTGGTGGCAATATAGGGGAAAGTCAAAAGGCGGTCATAGTTCATCAGGAGCACCGCCAGACGCGAGGGAAGCCGGAACAGGGAATCGGGCGAGAAAGGCGGCTGTCGAAGTGTCCGGAGAATGAGTGACTGTTCAGGGTCGAAGCTGCTGATAAATTCGAGCATATGGCGCGAAGGTGAAAGGACTGAAACTTCGACCGGGTAGGTGCGCGCCAATCGGAGCGCCCCGGGGAGCCAATGAAAAATTTGGTGCGCTTCCGAAATGGCTAGGAAAGCGATCTTCGCCAATGCATGCTCCTGACGGTGAGATGAATTTAGCCCATGGGGGGCGGCGCGAGCTTTGGCAACTCGCTCCACCTAAGGGCTGGACCTTTTCCTGATCTTTGCTATTGCGCCGAGCCATTGCAACCCAGCTGCGCATCACGACATCTGCGAGGTAGCGAATAACATGGCCGAATTCTCCCTGCCCAAGAACAGCAAGATCACTGGCAAGGGCGTGAACCACAGGGCGCCTGACAGCGCCAAGAACGTCAAGAGCTTCAAGGTCTATCGCTATGATCCGGATTCGGGTCAGAACCCGCGCTATGACACGTTCGAGATCGACCTGGATAATTGCGGGCCGATGGTTCTGGACGCGCTGCTGAAGATCAAGAATGAATATGATCCGACGCTGACCTTCCGCCGCTCCTGCCGCGAGGGCATCTGCGGTTCCTGCTCGATGAACATGAACGGCAAGAATGGCCTCGCCTGCACCACCTCGATCGAGGAATGCGCGGGCAAGGAAGTGCGCGTCACGCCGCTGCCGCATATGGACGTGATCAAGGACCTGGTCCCCGACTTCACGCACTTCTATGCGCAGTACAACAGCATCAAGCCCTGGCTGCAAACCGTCAGCCCCGCGCCGAGCGGCAAGGAGCGGCTGCAATCGCCCGCCGACCGCGAAAAGCTGGACGGGCTTTACGAGTGCATCCTGTGCGCCTGCTGCTCGACCAGCTGCCCGAGCTACTGGTGGAACAGCGACAAGTTCCTGGGTCCCGCGATCCTGCTTCAGGCCTATCGCTGGCTGGCGGACAGCCGCGACGAATATACCGGCGAGCGTCTTGACGAGCTGGAAGATCCGTTCCGCCTGTACCGCTGCCACACCATCATGAACTGCGCGAATGTCTGCCCGAAGGGCCTCAGCCCCGCCAAGGCGATCGCCGAAACCAAGAAGATGATGGTCGAACGGCAGCTTTGATGCCGTGGCCCGGGCGCCGCAACCTTTAAGGCCGCTTCTCGACGGACCCTGGGCGGGCTGGCTGGCCTGGTCCGATCCGGTGGCTGGCACCTTTCTGGAAGCGGCGATCGGCACCAGCTATTCACGCCCGGCGGGGGAGGGGAGGGCGATAGTCATGCTGGAAACCCGGCCGGATCATGCCAACCGGCTGAATGCATTGCATGGCGGGTTCCTGTCCGGCTTCGCCGACCATGCTCTGTTTGCTGCACTGGCCGCGATGGGGCGGCCTGAGCAGATGGCGGCGGTGACGGTCAATCTTAACATGCAATATTGCGGCGCGGGGCGGGTCGGGCCCAATCTGCAGGCCGATGTCGACCTGCTTCGGGAAACCGGCCGCCTGATGTTCTTGCGGATGACCATCTCTCAGGAAGATGTGCTGATCGCGGCTACCAGCGCGACCGTGCGGAAGGCTGCCGAGCGTAAATGACCGCTGTCATCGACAGGTACAGGGCGCTGGTCGCCGCCGGCGAATTGCGCGCCGATCCAGACCAGGAGGCCGCCGCGCTGCGCCTCGATCAGTTGCAGCAGCAGTTGGAAGCGGTTCCGCCGCGCGGTTCGACTCTGTGGCGGCTGCTGCGAAAGCCGCCCGAACCGCCGCGCGGCCTCTACATGTGGGGCGGCGTCGGCCGGGGCAAGTCGATGCTGATGGATCTCTTCTTCGATACGGTGAAGGTCCAGCGCAAGAAGCGCGCGCATTTCCATGAATTCATGCTCGACGTGCACGCCCGTTTGGCGGAGGCGCGCAAGTCGGAAACGGGCGATCCGATCCCCCCCGTCGTCGAGTCGCTTGCCGAAGAGGCGCGGCTGCTCTGTTTCGACGAGATGGTGGTCAACAATATGGCGGACGCCGCGATCATGTCGCGGCTGTTCACCGGATTGATGGAGCAGCGGGTGACGATCGTCACCACCTCCAACCGCGAGCCCGACGAACTCTACAAGAACGGCCTCAATCGCCAGCTTTTCCTGCCCTTCATCGACCTTATCAAGGCGAAGCTCGATGTCATGACGCTGAACGGGCCGACCGACTATCGGCGCGATCGCCTGGGCGACGCGAAGCTCTGGCATTCCCCGAACGGCCCCGCCGCGACCGAGGCGCTGTCGGCGGCTTTTTTCCGCCTGACCGACTATCCGGTCGAGGATCGTGCCAAGGTGCCGATGGAAGAGATCGCCGTGCAGGGCGGCCGCACGCTCCACGTGCCCAAAAGCCTCAAGGGTGTCGCGGTCTTCTCCTTCAAGCGGCTGTGCGTGGAAGCGCGGGGCGCGCCCGACTATCTCGCCATTGCGCGCAAATATCACACGGTGATCATCGTCGGCATTCCGATCCTCGGCCCGGAAAAGCGCAATGAGGCGGCTCGCTTCGTCACGCTGATCGACGCGCTCTACGAATATAAGGTGAAGCTGCTCGCCTCGGCCGATGCGGAGCCGGCACGCCTTTATCCCGAAGGCGACGGCGCTTTCGAATTCGAGCGTACGGTATCCCGCCTGATCGAGATGCAGTCGGACGATTATCTGGCTCTGGGCCACGGCCCCAAATAGCGGATTAAACCGCTGCCTTTTCTTCGGGCGCCTCGTCCGGACTGTCGCGCTTAATCGTGGCGCTCATCGGTTGTTCATCATCGTCGGCAAAAATGCCCGGACGCCTCCGCCCGGGAAGCGTCCGGCAATTGGCCGCTGTGGGGAGAGGATCATGCGCCAGGGTAGGAGCGCGTGAGCGACAGGGCTGAAAAGCTCATTAATGCAACTGCGAATGAATTGCAAAGATAAATCGCATCTTGATTGTTTCGCAGGTTGAAACCTCGGCCATATCGGCCTAAGCGGGCGGCAATTCCAATATTCGAGCTTGGAGGATTGCATATGGCCCGTAAGAAGATCGCGCTCATCGGCGCTGGCAATATCGGCGGCACGCTCGCGCATCTCGCAGCCCTCAAGGGTCTGGGCGATATCGTCCTGTTCGACGTCGTGGAAGGCGTGCCGCAGGGCAAGGCGCTCGACCTGTCGCAGTGCGGCCCGGTCGAAGGCTTCGACGCGAAGATCATCGGCACCAACGACTATGCCGACATCAAGGACGCCGACGTCATCATCGTCACCGCCGGTGTCGCCCGCAAGCCGGGCATGAGCCGCGACGACCTGCTGGGCATCAACCTCAAGGTCATGAAGGCTGTGGGCGAAGGCATCAAGAACAACGCTCCCGATGCCTTCGTCATCTGCATCACTAACCCGCTCGACGCGATGGTATGGGCGCTGCGCGAATTTTCCGGCCTGCCGCACAATAAGGTCGTCGGCATGGCGGGCGTGCTCGACTCCGCCCGCTTCAGCCACTTCCTGGCCGAAGAATTCCAGGTGTCGGCGAAGGAAGTAAACAGCTTCGTGCTCGGCGGCCATGGCGACACGATGGTTCCGGTCGTCGAATATTCGACCGTCGCCGGCATCCCCATCCCCGACCTCATCAAGCAGGGCCGCTCCACCAAGGAGCGCATCGACGCCATCGTCCAGCGCACCCGTTCGGGCGGCGGCGAGATCGTCGCACTGCTCAAGACCGGTTCGGCCTTCTATGCGCCTGCCACCAGCGGCATCGCCATGGCTGAAGCCTATCTGTTCGACCAGAAGCGCCTGCTGCCCTGCGCAGCGAACCTGACCGGCCAGTATGGCGTCGACAATCTCTATGTCGGCGTGCCCGTGATCATCGGCAAGGACGGCGTCGAGCAGATCGTCGAGATCGACCTCAACGACGAAGCCAAGGCGAACCTTCAGGTGTCGGTCGACGCGGTCAAGGAACTGCTCGAAGCCTGCAAGGGCATCGATTCCTCCCTCGCCTGATTTCAAGAGCTGCACCGGTCTGTCCCAGGTGAGTGCGCAGCCTTGGGCAGGCCGCTTCGACCCAAAGTGCCACGTCCACAGAATGTAAAGGGACTAACATGTCCATTCTGGTGAACAAGAACACCAAGGTCATCACCCAGGGTATGACCGGTGCCACCGGTACCTTCCACACCGAGACTGCGCTGGCCTATGGCACGCAGATGGTCGGCGGCGTCACCCCCGGCAAGGGCGGCACGACCCATATCGGCCTGCCCATGTTCGACACCGTCGCCGAGGCCAAGTCGAAGACCGGCGCCGACGCATCGGTGATCTACGTGCCGCCGCCGTTCGCGGCCGATTCGATCCTGGAAGCGATCGACGCCGAAATCCCGCTGATCGTCTGCATCACGGAGGGTATTCCGGTGCTCGACATGGTTCGCGTGAAGCGCGCCCTGTCCGGCAGCAAGTCGCGCCTGATCGGGCCGAACTGCCCCGGCCTGCTGACCCCGGGTGAGTGCAAGATCGGCATCATGCCCGGCAACATCTTCTCGAAGGGCAGCGTCGGCGTGGTGTCGCGTTCGGGCACGCTCACCTATGAAGCCGTGTTCCAGACCACCAATGCGGGCCTGGGCCAGACCACCGCTGTCGGCATCGGCGGCGACCCGGTGAACGGCACCAACTTCATCGACGTGCTGGAACTGTTCCTGGCCGACGATGCCACCGAATCGATCATCATGATCGGTGAAATCGGCGGCGACGCGGAAGAACAGGCTGCCCAGTTCCTGATCGACGAAGCCAAGAAGGGCCGCAAGAAGCCGATGGCCGGCTTCATCGCGGGTCGCACGGCGCCTCCGGGCCGTCGCATGGGCCATGCCGGCGCGATCGTGTCGGGTGGCAAGGGCGACGCCGAGAGCAAGATCGCTGCGATGGAAGCAGCGGGCATCAAGGTCGCTGCCAGCCCGTCGGAGCTGGGCACGACCCTGCTCGAAGTGCTGAAGGGCTGAACTAGAGCCGACAGGTGAAGCGGCCGGGCTGCACCCCGGCCGCCTGCTACCCCGCTTCGCGACTGCACGCGACGGATGGGACGGAAGACGATGGGTTACGAAAATCAGGATTTCGAGATCGAGCGCGGACCGAGCTGGGCGCGCACCAACTGGCCGCCGGTCGAAACCGACGACCTGACGGGCGCGCTTGATCCGACACAGATGCAGGTGGCCGTGAAGGCCGCCGCCAAGGCTTCAGGCAAGGCGGTTTCGGACGCTGACGCCGTCAGCGCGGCCGATGATGCAATCCGGGCGCAGCTGTTGATCCGTACATATCGCGTGCGTGGTCACCTGGCTGCCAATCTTGACCCGCTGGGGTTGACCCATCGTGAGCTTCCGGCGGACCTGACGCCCGAATATCATGGCCTGACGGACCTTGAGAAGAAGATCTATCTCGGCGGTACGCTGGGCCTGCAATATGGCACGGTGCGCGAGATCGTCGCCATTCTGCGCGCCAATTATTGCGGCAATGTCGGCCTTGAGTACATGCACATCGCCGATGTCGAGGAACGCGTGTTCCTGCAGGATCGGATGGAAGGCAAGGACAAGGAAATCCACTTCACGCCCGAGGGCAAGAAGGCGATCCTGTCCAAGGTCATCCAGGCCGAGCAGTATGAGAAGTTCCTGGGCCGCAAATATGTAGGCACGAAGCGCTTCGGGCTCGACGGTGGCGAGTCGATGATCCCGGCGCTTGAAGCAATCATCAAATATGGCGGCGCGCAGGGCATTCGCGAGATCGTTTACGGGATGGCCCATCGCGGCCGCCTGAATGTGCTCGCCAACGTCCTGGCCAAGGGCTTCCGCGTCATCTTCCACGAATTTTCGGGCGGCACCGCCAATCCCGAGGATGTCGGAGGTTCGGGCGACGTCAAATATCACCTCGGCACCTCCACCGACCGCGAGTTCGACGGCGCCAAGGTCCATATGTCGCTGGTTCCCAACCCTTCGCACCTTGAGACGGTCGATCCGGTGGTGCTGGGCAAGGTGCGCGCGCAGCAGACCTTCCGCGACGACCTGGGCAAGCATCAGCAGGTTCTGCCGGTGCTGATCCATGGTGACGCCGCCTTCGCCGGCCAGGGCATTGTCTGGGAATGCTTCGGCTTCTCGGGCGTTTCGGGCTATAATACCGGCGGCTGCATCCATTTCGTTGTGAACAACCAGATCGGCTTCACGACCTCGCCCCAATTCTCGCGCGGCTCGCCTTATCCGAGCGACGTGGCGAAGGGGGTTCAGGCGCCGATCCTGCACGTTAACGGCGACGATCCGGAGGCCGTCACCTTCGCGTGCAAGCTGGCGGTCGAATATCGCCAGACCTTCCACCGCGACATTGTGATCGACATGTGGTGCTACCGCCGCTTCGGCCATAATGAAGGCGACGAGCCGAGCTTCACCCAGCCGCAAATGTATGCACGCATCCGCCAGCATCCGCCCGTCAGCGACGTCTATTCGGCGCGGCTGAAGGCCGAAGGCGTGGTCGACGATGATTTCGTTAACGGCGTAACCGGCGATTTCGTCAATCACCTGGAGGAAGAGTTCGAGGCGGCGAAGAGCTACAAGGCCAACAAGGCCGACTGGTTCGCCGGCCGCTGGTCGGGCCTGCACAAGCCGGCCGACGCCGAAACCGCCCGGCAGAGTGTCGACTCCGCGATCAGCCAGAAGCTTTTCGACAGCCTCGGCAAGACGCTGACGACCGTTCCTGAAGGCCATAATGTCCATAAGACGCTGAAGCGCGTGATCGACGCCAAGGCGGAGATGTTCAGGACCGGTGAGAATTTCGACTGGGCGACCGGCGAGGCGCTGGCTTTCGGCTCGCTGCTGTCGGAGGGCTATGGCGTTCGTCTTTCGGGTCAGGATTCGGGTCGCGGCACCTTCAGCCAGCGGCATGCGGTCTGGGTCGACCAGGATACCGAGAATAAATATATCCCGCTCTCGACCGTGCCGCACGGCCGGTTCGAGGTGCTGGACAGCCCGCTCTCCGAATATGGCGTGCTCGGTTTCGAATATGGCTATGCGCTTGCTGACCCGAAGAGCCTCGTGCTTTGGGAAGCGCAGTTCGGCGACTTCGCCAACGGCGCGCAGATCGTGTTCGATCAGTATATCGCGTCGTCGGAAACCAAGTGGCTACGCTCCAACGGCCTGGTCTGCCTGCTGCCGCATGGTTATGAAGGGCAGGGCCCCGAGCATAGCTCGGCTCGTCTGGAGCGCTTCCTTCAGCTGTGCGCCGAAGGGAATATCCAGGTCGCGAATATCACGACGCCCGCCAATTATTTCCACGTCCTGCGTCGTCAGATGCTGCGGCCGTTCCGCAAGCCGCTGATCATCATGGCGCCCAAGTCGCTGCTGCGCCACAAGCTGGCCGTCAGCAAGGCGGAGGACTTCCTGGGCGCGACGCATTTCAAGCGGATTCTGTCGGACCCCCATGGGGCCGCCGACAAGGATACGCGTCGTCTGGTCCTGTGTTCGGGCAAAGTCTTCTACGACCTTCTCGAAGCGCGCGATGCGGCCGGGGACACGGATGTGCAGATCGTTCGCGTAGAGCAGATCTATCCGTTCGCGACCGAGGCTCTGGGCAAGCGCATCGAGCGCATGACCAACCTGGAGGAAGTGGTCTGGTGTCAGGAAGAACCGCGCAACAACGGTGCCTGGTTCTTCGTGGAACCCTATATCGAGGAAGCTCTGGCGCAGGCCGGCAAGGCACCGATGCGCGCGCGCTATGCGGGCCGCAAGGCGGCTGCCTCGCCAGCCACCGGCCTTGCCAAGCGGCATGTCGCCGAACAGGGCGCCCTCGTCGCCGATGCGCTAGGTCACAGCGTTCGTGAAGAAATCCGTCGCCAGAAGAAAGGCTGAGACAGCTCATGGCAACCGAAGTTAAGGTCCCCACGTTGGGCGAATCCGTTACCGAAGCAACCGTCGGCCAGTGGCTGAAGAAGCCGGGCGAGGCCGTGAAGGCTGACGAGCCCATCGTTTCCCTCGAAACCGACAAGGTCGCGGTGGACGTGCCGGCGCCTGCCGCCGGCGTGCTGGGCGATATCGTCGCCAAGGAAGGCGATACGGTCAATGTCGGCGCTCTGCTGGCCTATGTGAATGAAGGCGGCGCGGCCGCTGCTGCGCCTGCGGCTGCCCCCGCACCCGCCGCGAAGGCGGAAGCGGCTGCACCCGCACCGGCCGCGTCCGCACCGGCGGACGAGGATGAAGGCGGCAGCCTGACTCTGTCGCCCGCCGTGCGCCGCCTGGTGCTGGAACATGGCCTCGACCCTAGCAAGATCAAGGGCACGGGCAAGGACGGCCGCCTGACCAAGGACGACGTGCTTGCCGCTGTCGCCGCCGGCACGGCCAAGGCCGCTGCTTCGGCTCCGGTCACCGCGCCTGCGGCTCCTGCGCCCGCCGCTGGCCCCAGCCGCGCCCAGGAGCGGGTCAAGATGACTCGCCTGCGCCAGACGGTGGCGAAGCGCCTCAAGGAAGCGCAGAACAATGCGGCGCTGCTCACCACCTATAATGACGTCGACATGACCAACGTCATTGAGGCGCGCGCGAAGTACAAGGACCTGTTCGAGAAGAAGCATGGCGTCCGTCTGGGCTTCATGGGCTTCTTCACCAAGGCCGTCTGCATGGCGCTCCGCGACATTCCGGGCGTCAACGCGCAGATCGAGGGCGACGAGATCGTCTATAACGACTTTGCCGACATATCGGTCGCCGTGTCGGCCCCGAACGGCTTGGTCGTGCCGGTGATCCGCAATGCGGAGTCGCTGAGCGTCGCCGACATCGAAAAGACGATCGGCAGCTTTGGCAAGAAGGCTAAGGAAGGCACGCTCACCATGGAGGATATGAAGGGCGGCACCTTCACCATCTCCAACGGCGGCGTGTTTGGATCGCTGCTGTCCAGCCCGATCATCAACCCGCCGCAGTCAGCTGTGCTGGGCCTGCACCGCATCGAGGATCGCCCGGTCGTCCGCGACGGCCAGATCGTCATCCGCCCGATGATGTATCTGGCGCTCAGCTATGACCATCGCCTGATCGACGGCCGCGAAGCAGTCACCTTCCTCGTCGCTGTGAAGAATGCGATCGAGGATCCAACCCGCCTGCTGATCGACCTGTAAGACATCACGTCAGAGGATGAATACGATGGCTGAATTCGACTATGACGTTCTGGTGATCGGCGCGGGTCCCGGCGGTTATGTGGCCGCGATCCGCGCGGCGCAGTTGGGGCTGAAGACCGCCTGTGCCGAAAGCCGCGAGACGCTGGGCGGCACCTGCCTCAACGTCGGCTGCATTCCGTCCAAGGCGCTGCTGCATGCGTCGGAGCTTTATGAGGAAGCCGCGAACGGCTCGCTCGCCAAGCTGGGCGTCAAGATCGACAAGATGAGCCTGGACCTCGACACCATGCAGGGCCAGCGCAAGGATGCGGTCAAGGGTCTGACCGGCGGCATCGAATTTCTGTTCAAGAAGAACAAGGTCGATTGGCTGAAGGGCCTTGCCACCTTCGCCGGCGCCAACACTGTCGAGGTAGCCGGCAAGACGGTCACGGCGAAGAATATCGTCATCGCCACCGGCTCGTCGGTGACGCCGCTTCCGGGCGTGCAGGTCGACAATGAAGGTGGCAAGATCGTCGATTCGACCGGTGCGCTGGAGCTGGACAAGGTTCCCGATCATCTGGTTGTCGTCGGCGGTGGCGTCATCGGCCTGGAACTGGGTTCGGTGTGGCGCCGCGTCGGGGCGAAGGTGACCGTGGTCGAGTTTCTCGACCAGATCCTGCCCGGCATGGACGGCGAAGTTCGCAAGGAAGCGAACAAGATCTTCAAGAAGCAGGGCTTCGACTACCGGCTTGGCACCAAGGTTACGGGCGCGGAAGTCGGCAAGAAGGGCGTGACCCTGACGGTCGAGCCTGCCGCCGGTGGCGAGGCCGAGAAGATCGAGGCCGATGTCGTGCTGGTCTCGATCGGCCGTCGTCCCAATACCGAGGGCCTCGGCCTCGACAAGATCGGTCTGGAACTGAATGCGCGTGGCCAGATCGAAACCGATCATGACTTCGCGACGAAGGTTCCGGGGGTCTGGGCGATCGGTGACGTGATCCCGGGTCCGATGCTGGCGCACAAGGCCGAGGATGAGGGCATCGCCGTCGCCGAAAATATCGCGGGCCTCACCGGCATCGTGAACCATGACGTGATCCCCTCGGTCGTCTACACCAAGCCCGAGATCGCGGGCGTGGGCCTGACCGAGGAAGCGGCCAAGGAAAAGGGCGCGGTCAAGGTCGGCAAATTCCCGATGATGGCGAACAGCCGCGCGAAGACCAATCATGAGCCGGACGGCTTCGTGAAGGTGATCGCTGATGCCGAAACCGACAAGGTGCTGGGCGTCTGGATCATCGCTTCGGTGGCCGGCACGATGATCGGGCAGGTCGCACAGGCGATGGAGTTCGGCGCGTCGAGCGAGGATATCGCCTATACCTGCCACGCGCACCCGACGCACAGCGAAGCGATCAAGGAAGCGGCGATGGCCGTCACGGGCAAGCCGATCCACATGTGATCGGCTCTGCCGTGCAAAGAAACAAGCCGCTCCTCGGGGCGGCTTTTTTCATGTCAGCCGTTGATCGCCCGTCCCATACCGATCGCCGCCAGGTCGGATGAAGCAAGGGCCCGCCGAACGCTCAGCCGGTTTCGCCCGCGCGCCTTGGCGTCGTACAGGGCCTCGTCCGCGCGCCTGATAGCCTCGTCGATGGAAGCGTCGCCGCGCTGGACGGTGGACAGGCCGAAGCTGGCCGTCAGGCGGCGGTCCAGCGCCAGCTCCGCGCTGACATCTTCGGCGAAGCTTTCCCGGACATCGTTCGCGACATGTGCGGCCTGCGCGGCGTTCATGCCGGGCAGGAACAACAAAAATTCCTCGCCGCCAAGTCGTGCGACGATGGCGCCTTGTGGAGCGGCCCGATGCAATAGCGCGGCCAAAGCAGCGATCACCTGATCGCCCTGCGCGTGCCCGAACGCGTCGTTGACCGCCTTGAAATGATCGATATCGCAGACGATGACGCTGCCGTCGGGCACGGCACTGCCGGGCAGCTTGGCAAGCGCGGCATCCAGGCCGCGCCGGTTGAGCAAGCCCGACAGCGGGTCGATCCATGCCTCCCGCTGATATCGGGCGAGCAGGTCGATGACATTGGCGCAGAGCGCTGCCAGCGCGAGGAAGAGGCCGAAGACGCAGGCAAGCGCCTGCATCAGGAAGGCATATTGGCTGCTGGAGAAATCAGCTCCGCTGGTCAGCGTCAGCGGCACGGTGCTGCCGCGCGCCAGATTGTCGAGCGCCACCAGAAAAGCGGCCCCGAACAGCACCCGGTCCGGCCAACGCGCCAGATGATCCTTGCCCGCAACCAGCGGCACGCCGATCAGCAGGAAGCAGCCGAAATCCGACGCCACCAGTTCGAGTTGAAGATTGCCGCGGACGATCGCAGCCCAGCACAGCAGGATCGAGCCGCCCCAGATCGCCAATCTCGTTCCCGCCAGCCAACGCGGCCGCCAGCGCTGCAGCAGCGCCTCGCTGAACAGCAGGAAGCCGGTGGCGAATAGCATATCGGCCAGCAGGCTCCACAATACGGAGGGGAAAGCGGCGTAGCCCGCCGGCACCGCAAAACCGCCCGCGATGCAGAAGAAGGCCGCGCTCCAATAACCCGCAGCGCGCACCCGCGAACTCCAGAGGAGGAGGAACATGAAGCCGAAACTCGCCATCATGATGGGGAGAAAGAAGGCGAAATTTTCTCCCATCCTGGCGATGTTTCCTCATCTGAAAAAAATGCGACGGGACCGTCCGCCTGTCGTGAGGCGACGGGTAAGGCGCCGTCCTTAACAAAAGCTTCCGGATTGGATGAAATGTTCATCCGGAACGGATGAACTGAAGCGGCGTTCCTGTGGCGGTCGGCGGATCAGCGTGCCGGCCAGCCTTCGAGCAGAGGGAGCAGTTCATCGAAATGGTGGATGATCGCGTCCGCCTCCAATTGCTCGACCGGCCCGTCGAGAAAGCCGAAGCTGACCGCGATACTGGGGATGCCCGCATTGCGCGCGCCGGCAATGTCGTTGATCGTGTCGCCGAGGAAGATCGCCCTGCCGCCGCCGGCTCGCTCGATCATGGCGTGGATCGGAGCGGGGTCGGGCTTTGCGACACCCACCGTATCGCCGCCCACGATGCTGGCGAACCGATCCGACAGGCCGATCTGGTGCATCAGCGGAATGGTGAAGCGCTCCGCCTTGTTGGTGCAGATGGCGAGCTTGACGCTGGCTGCTTGCAGCGCGTCCATCATTTCGATCAGGCCGGGATACGGCCGGGAGTGAATGGCGAGATTCTGCTCATAATAATCGAGCAGCACGGGCAGCGTCTTCGCCAGCGTCGCCTCGTCATAACCGCCGGATGCATCGAGCGCGCGGGTCAGCATCACCTTGGCGCCCTTGCCGACGAAGGGCTTTATTTCCTCGACGGGGAAGCTAGCCCGCCCCAGCGTACCAAGCGCATAGTTCACCGCCGCGGCAAGGTCGCCGCTGGTATCGAGCAGGGTGCCGTCGAGGTCGAAGCCGACTATGTCGAAGGGGATGCTTGCCATGGCCGGCTCATGCCGCCTGCGCGGTGGCCAAGGCAAGTCAAACGTGGCAGAGAGCGCTGAGATTCTTGGCCCCCTCTGTCGGAAGGATGCCCCACCGTGACCCTCAGCCGCCCCTTAGCCGTCATCATCCTCGCCGCCGGGCAGGGCACGCGCATGAAATCGGGCAAGCACAAGGTGCTGCATCCGGTCGCCGGCCGTCCGATGCTGCTCCATCTGCTCGCCAGCGTGGCCGAGTTGCAGCCGGAGCGGCAGGTGGTGGTGGTCGGCGCCGGCCGCGAGCAGGTGGAAAAGGCGGTTGCGGGTGGCAATATCGCCATCGCCGTGCAGGAGAAGCAGCATGGCACAGGCCATGCCGTAGCGCAGGCACATGACGCGCTGGCGGGATTTGCTGGCGACATATTGATCCTCTACGGCGACGTGCCGCTGGTGCGGGCGGAAACCATGCGGTCCATGCTTGAAAGGCTCAATCAGGGCGACGAGCTTCGCGCGGTGGTGTTGGGCTTCCGGCCGGAGGACGCCGCCGCTTACGGGCGGATCGTCGCGGATGGTCAGGGTCTGATCGACAAGATGGTCGAGTATAAGGACGCGGACGCCGCCGAGCGTGCGGTGACGCTGTGCAATTCCGGCCTGATGGCGGTACGCTCGACCGACCTATTCGTGCTGCTGGACAAGATCGGCAACGACAATGTGGCGGGAGAATATTATCTGCCTGACATTGTGATGCTCCCGGGTTCTCGCAGCGCCGTGATCGAGGCGGAGGAATGGGAAGTAGCGGGCGTCAACAGCCGCGCCGAACTGGCTGCGGTGGAGGCCGTCTGGCAGGAGCGCCGCCGCGCCGAAGCGATGCGCGACGGGGCGACGCTGATCGCGCCAGAAACGGTGTTTTTCGCCCATGACACTGTGATTGGCCGCGATGTCGTGATTGAGCCTAATGTCGTATTCGGCCCTGGAGTGACCGTGGCCGATGATGTGGCGATCCGTGCCTTTTGTCATATCGAAGGCGCGACAATCGGCTCCGGTGCGGAGATCGGCCCCTATGCGCGCCTCCGCCCCGGCGCGCAGATTGGCGCCAGGGCCAAGGTCGGCAATTTCGTTGAGGTCAAGAAAGCCGAGCTGGGCGAGGGCGCGAAGGCCAATCACCTCTCCTATATCGGTGATGCGATCGTGGGGCCGGGCGCGAATATCGGCGCGGGCACCATCACCTGCAATTATGACGGCTTCTTCAAATATAGGACGGAGATCGGCGCGGGCGCTTTCGTGGGATCGAACAGTGCGCTGGTCGCCCCGGTGAAGATCGGTGACGGTGCGATCGTCGCCGCCGGCAGCGTCGTCACCAAGGAGGTGCCGGCCGACGCACTTTGCCTCGTCCGTCCAGAGCAGCAGGGCAAGCCCGGCTGGGCTGCGGCCTTCAGGGCCAGGATGCAGGCGCGTAAAGCGGCAAAGTGACTTTGCTCTCCGGCCGCTGGCGGTGGCTGAAAATCCTTGTGCTGCTGCTGGCTCTTACACTCGGGCTGGCCGGCTGGATGCTGATGAACGCCAGGGCGATGCCCGTCGTTCGGCGGATGGACATCGCCTTGCCCTTTCCCGCGAGCGCTCCCCCTCGGCCTGTCACCGTCGCGCTGCTGACGGACAGCCATCTGTCAGGGCCGGACAACAGTCCTGATCGGATGTCGCGGATCGTCGCGCAGATCAATGGCTTGAGGCCGGATCTCATTCTCCTCGGCGGCGATTATATCGGTGATCCCAAGGGCGGGGCAACCTATGGGCCGGAGCCGAGCATCGCGCCATTTGCCGGACTGCATGCGCCGCTTGGCGTGTTGGCGGTGCTCGGCAACCATGACGCACGCAAGCATTCGGGTATCCGCCGCAAGCAGTGGCGCGCGCTGTTCGCCCGCATCGGCATCCAACTGCTCGACGACAAGGCGGTGCGCCGGGGACCGCTGGTGATCGGCGGTTTGAAGGACATTTACAGCAGCCAGCCCGACATTCCGGCTACGCTGGAGAAAATGCGCGGGCTGGGAGGTGCGCCGGTCTTGCTGTCGCACGGGCCTGATACCTTCCCGCTGCTGCCCGATCAGCCGCTGCTGGCGCTCGTCGGCCACACGCATTGCGGTCAGATCGCCTTTCCCTTCATCGGGATTGTCTATGTGCCATCGCGCTATGGAACGCGTTATGCCTGCGGAATTTATCGGGAAGGCGCGCGCACGATGGTCGTGTCGGGGGGCGTGGGCACCAGCGGTCTGCCATTCAGGATGCTCGCGTCGCCGGATATCTGGCTGGTTACAATTCGTCCACGTTGAAGCGGCGCTTGGCGCGCGCGGGTTGAACGTGGCATAGGCGGCAAAACATTATTTTTCACGGCTTTGGGGCAGACAATCCATGTGCGGCATCATCGGGATCGTAGGGCGGGACGACGTTGCGGAGCGGCTGGTCGAGGGCCTCAAGCGGCTGGAATATCGCGGCTATGACAGCGCCGGCGTTGCGACCATCCATGACGGCGCGATCGACCGCCGCCGGGCCGAGGGCAAGCTCGCCAATCTGGTGAAGGAACTGGTCGCGGCACCGCTGCCCGGCACCACCGGCATCGCGCACACCCGCTGGGCCACCCATGGCGCGCCGACGACCAGCAATGCACATCCCCATGCGACGCGCGAAGTGGCGCTGGTCCACAATGGCATCATCGAGAATTTCAAGCCGCTGCGCGAGGAACTGATCGCGCGCGGCCGCAGCTTCGACAGTCAGACCGATACGGAAGTCGTCGCCCATCTGGTGAGCGAACTGGTGGAGCAGGGCGCATCCCCTCGGGAAGCGGTCGAGAAGGTGCTGCCGCGCCTGCATGGCGCCTTTGCGCTTGCCATCCTGTTCCGCAGCCATCCGGACATGCTGATCGGCGCGCGGCTGGGGTCGCCCTTGGTCGTCGGCTATGGCGAGGGGGAAACCTATCTTGGCTCCGACGCGCTCGCTCTGGCCCCGCTCACCCAGCGAATCGCTTATCTGGAGGAGGGCGACTGGGTCGTCATCACGGGGGAGGGTGCGGAGATTTTCGACAAGGACAACAATCCGGTCGAGCGCCCCATCACCATCTCCGGCGTGACCGGCGAGCTGATCTCCAAGGGCAATCACCGCCACTATATGCTCAAGGAGATTTACGAGCAGCCCGTGGTCGTGGCGCAGACGTTGCGCTCCTACCTCCAGCGGATGGAGGATCGGGTGTCGCTGCCGGTGCCCGACTTTGACCTCAGCGCCATCCGCCGCATCACCATCGTCGCCTGCGGCACCAGCTATTATGCCGGCATGGTCGCCAAATATTGGGTCGAGCAGTTCGCGCGCGTCCCCGTTGATATCGATGTGGCGAGCGAGTTCCGCTACCGCGCGCCGGTGATGGAAGATGGCGGGTTGATGATCGTTATCAGCCAGTCCGGCGAGACGGCGGATACGCTGGCGGCGCTGCGCCATGCTCGAGCCGAGGGGCAGAAGATCGCCGCCGTGGTCAACGTCCCCACCAGCACCATGGCGCGCGAGGCGGACCTGCTGCTCCCCACCCATGCCGGGCCGGAGATCGGCGTCGCCTCGACCAAGGCCTTCACCTGCCAGCTCGCGGTCCTTGCGGCCTTCGCCGCGAACATCGCGCGGGCCAAGGGGCGGCTCGACGAGAAGGCGGAAAAGGAACTGGTCCGCCACCTCGCCGAAGCGCCCGCCGCATTGAACGGCGCGCTCGCCTATGACGAGTCGATCGAGGGCATGGCGCATCTGATCGCGGGCGCGCGCGACGTGCTCTATCTGGGGCGCGGGCCGGACTATCCGCTGGCGCTCGAAGGAGCGCTCAAGCTCAAGGAGATCAGCTATATCCATGCGGAGGGCTATGCCGCTGGCGAGATGAAGCATGGTCCGATCGCGCTGATCGACGACAAGGTGCCGGTGATCGTGCTGGCGCCGAGCGGCCCGCTGTTCGAGAAGACCGTCAGCAACATGCAGGAAGTGCAGGCGCGCGGCGGCAAGGTGGTGCTGATCTCCGACTATGACGGGGTGCAGGCGGCGGGCGAGGGCTGCATCGCCACCATCACCATGCCCAAGGTGCACCCGCTGATCGCGCCGATGGTCTATGCCGTGCCGGTGCAACTGCTCGCCTATCATGTGGCGGTCGCGAAGGGCACGGACGTCGACCAGCCGCGGAATCTCGCCAAGTCCGTCACCGTAGAGTGATCACAGGCGAATGAAGCGATAATGGTCGCGGATACGGCGGTTGAAGAAGCTGCCCTTGGATGATGCCTGCTGCATGTCCGCGACCAGCTTCTCCGGCACGTCGAAATAGCTGTACCGCTTGCCGCTGACGAACTGCACGTCCAGCCGGTGCTCGGCGCGATCATAGTCGAAGCGTTGGATGACCGTCGAAGGCATGAAGGCTGTAATGATCGGCGGTGGACGATGTTTCCGAACATCCGGAAGCGGTCTGGAAGCCTCGAGACATTGCCACCACCAAGCACGTCACCCCGGGCCCCGAGCCGGGGTCCCGCTAGTCTTCAAAAATTCTGCCCTCGCCTAAGAAGCGGGACCCCGGAGCAGGTCCGGGGTGACGAAATAGGAAGTGTCGGCTCACCCTTGCCGTCATGCCAGCGAATGCTGGCATCTCCATCAATAGGGCCCGACCAAGCCTTGCAAGATTCCGGCCTGCGCCGGAATGACGGCAGGGGGCTGTCCTCCGTCCACCCTCATCCCGTCGTCACCCGCCGCCCGGCGCGTTGTGGCCGCCTGCCGGCACTGGTCCGCCGCTTGGCGCATGGGCGTGGTCCGGATTGCTGTCCCATTCGATGTGATAAAGGTCGAAGCGCCTGTCGCGCAGGTTTCGAACCGTGCCTTCCGCCCGCGCCCAGCTGAGGTCGGCGAGGTTCACGTCCGCCATCGTCAGCGTCTCGACATTCTCCGTCGACTCCGCGGCAATGCCGTCGCGCGCGAAGGGAAGATCACAGGGCGTCAGTATCGCGCTCTGCGCATATTGAATGTCCATATTATCGACATTGGGCAGGTTGCCGACATTGCCCGACATGACGACATAGCATTGGTTTTCGATCGCCCGCGCCTGCGCGCAATAACGCACGCGCATATAACCGAGGCGGGAGTCGGTGCAGAAGGGCACGAAGATGATCCGCGCGCCCTGGTCCACCAGCCTGCGGGCGAGTTCGGGAAATTCGCTGTCATAGCAGATGAGGACGCCGATCGGGCCGCAGTCGGTCTGGATAACGTCCAGCGAATCGCCGCCCTTGATGTTCCACCAAAAGGCTTCGTTGGGCGTCGGGTGGATTTTTTCCTGCGTATGGACCGACCCGTCGCGCAGGGCGACATAGGCGATATTCTGGATGTCCCCATCGTCCGCGCGCGTGGGGTGGGACCCGCCGATGATGTTGATATTATATTCCAGGGCCATCCGCGTCAGTTCCTTGGTAAGGCGCGGCGTGTAGCTGGTGAGCCGGTCGATTGCCTCCAGGGGCGTCAGTTTCTTCGTCTCGAACGAGAGCAGGGGAAGCGTGAAGAGTTCGGGGAAGACAATGAAGTCGGAGCGATAATCCGCCGCCACATCGACGAAATATTCGATGTTGCGGACGAATTCATCAAAGTCCTTCACCGCGCGCGCCTGAAGCTGGCAGGTGGCGAGCCGGACGCTCTCAACCCCGCGCGGAACCCGCATTTCGGGCGCTTCATCGGGGTCGACATAGGGGTTGCGCCACACAAGATGCGCGGCATGGCCGTCCGACTGCTTGTCCTCCGGCAAATAATTTTGCAGCACGCCGAGCGGCTCGAACTGGTTCTTGAGCTGAAAGCTGATCACCTGATCGCGCAGCTTGCCGTGGACCACTCGCTCCAGATAGTCCGCAGGCCCGTCCACCCGGCGCTTGGCGCGGGCATAGCCTGGCATGCGGCCGGCGATGACGATGCCGTGCAGGTCGAGCTGCTCGGCCAGTTCCTTGCGTTCGTCATAGAGGCGCTGGCCGATGCGAAGCCCCCGCAGCTTGGGGTCGACCGCCATTTCATAGCCATAGAGCCATTCGCCCGCCGCGCTGTGCCGTGTGCCGAAGCCATTGGCCGTGATTTCCTCCCAATCGTGGGCGGAGAAGGCCATTGTCTTGCTGACGCGCATGGTCGCGCAATAACCGACGATCCGGCTGTCATAGAGCGCGACGAAGCAGCCGTCGGGGAAATTGTTGATCTGCCCGCGAATGGTGGCGAGCGAATAATTGGGCATCCCGGGATAGACGCGGGCGACCAGCCGCTGGATGCCGCGCACGTCGGACGGCACCGCCGCGCGAACTTCCAGGCGTTTCTTCGTGGTGGTCGTCATCCCATGCTCCCGTGCGGCGTACCTCATGGAAAAGGCGGCGCCGGGATGCGGCGCCGCCTCGTTCCGTTTGCGTATTGAACCCTTGGAAAAGCGGATCAGTTCCGCCTTACTTCCACTCGCCCATCGCCTTTTCAAGGTTGACGCGGATCGCCTCGAAGAACTGTTCCGTGGTCATCCATGCCTGATCCGGACCGATCAGCAGCGCGAGGTCCTTGGTCATCGCGCCGCCTTCGACGGTTTCGACGCAGACGCGCTCCAGCGTTTCGGCGAAGCGGGTCACTTCCGGCGTCTCGTCGAACTTGCCGCGATAGCTGAGGCCCTGCGTCCAGGCGAAGATCGACGCGATCGGGTTGGTCGACGTCTGCTTGCCCTGCTGGTGCTGGCGATAGTGGCGCGTGACCGTGCCGTGCGCGGCTTCGGCTTCGACGGTCTTGCCGTCGGGCGAGAGCAGCACGGAGGTCATGAGGCCGAGCGAGCCGAAGCCCTGCGCGACGGTGTCCGACTGGACGTCACCGTCATAATTCTTGCACGCCCAGACGAACTTGCCGCTCCACTTCAGGGCAGAGGCAACCATGTCGTCGATCAGGCGGTGCTCATAGACGACCCCGGCAGCCTTGAACTGGTCGGCGAATTCCTTGTCGAACACTTCCTGGAACAGATCCTTGAAACGGCCGTCATAAGCCTTGAGGATGGTGTTCTTGGTCGACAGGTACAGCGGCCAGCTGCGGCCGAGCGCATAGTTCATGCTGGCGCGGGCGAAGTCGCGGATCGAATCGTCCAGATTGTACATCGCCATGGCAACGCCCGAGCCGGGGAAGTTGAAGACGTCCTTCTCGATCTTCTCGCCATTGTCGCCGTCCCAGGACAGACGCAGCTTGCCGGGGCCGGGGACAAGGAAGTCGGTGGCGCGATACTGGTCGCCGAAGGCGTGACGGCCGATGACGATCGGATCGGTCCAGCCGGGAACCAGGCGCGGCACGTTGCGGATCACGATCGGCTCGCGGAAGACGACGCCCCCCAGGATGTTGCGGATCGTGCCGTTGGGCGACTTCCACATTTCCTTGAGGCCGAATTCCTCGACGCGGGCTTCGTCGGGGGTGATGGTGGCGCACTTCACGCCGACGCCATATTCCTTGATCGCGTTGGCGGAATCGATGGTGATCTGGTCGTTGGTTTCGTCGCGCTTTTCGACACCGAGATCATAATATTTCAGATCGACGTCGAGATAGGGGAGGATCAGACGCTCGCGGATCCACTGCCAAATGATCCGCGTCATCTCGTCGCCGTCGATCTCCACGACCGGATTTTTCACCTTGATCTTAGCCATGCGCCTGTTTGCCTCTCGTTCGGGTGGAATTTGGGACAGGCCCTAGGGAAAGCGGCTGCAATGATCAACCATCCAATGGGGCTGGGAAGCCGCATCATTTGATGGGTCCTCGGACGGGATCGGACGTTGTCAGTGCAAGTGACTGTGCCTAAAGACGGTGCCCATGGAAAATGACGAACTGACGGTCGCGCTGGGCGGCAATGTGAAATGGCGATTCCCCTCCGTTCATCCGGAGGGCATGAAATTTGGGCTAATCGCCGCGGCCATCACCGCAGTGTTGTTCCTGGTGGGGTGGGAAATCCCCGGCTGGCTGATGGTGATGGTGACGATCTGGGTCTTTGCCTTCTTCCGCGATCCGGTGCGTGCCGTTCCGCAGGATGAGCGGGCCATCGTCGCCCCCGCCGACGGGCTGGTGACGCTGATCCAGCGCGTTCCCCCGCCACGTGAAATGGCGGGCATCGACGGACTGGGCGACCAGCCGATGATCCGCGTGTCGATCTTCATGAGCGTGTTCGATGTGCACATCAACCGCACGCCGATCGGCGGCGCGGTGAAGTCCGTCGTCTATATTTCGGGCAAGTTCCTCAATGCCGACCTCGACAAGGCGAGCGAGGATAATGAGCGCCAGCACATATTGGTGGAACGCCATGACGGGGTGCGCGTCGGCTTCACCCAGATTGCGGGACTGGTAGCGCGGCGCATCGTGCCCTTCGTGAAGCCCGGCGACATGGTGGCGGCTGGCCAGCGTATCGGCCTCATTCGCTTCGGCAGCCGCGTCGACGTCTATCTGCCCGCGGGCACGGCGCCTCGCGTCGTGTTGGGGCAGCGGACCGTCGCCGGCGAGACGATCCTGGGCCAGATGGGCGACATGCGCGTCATTTCCGGAATTCAGCAATGAGGCAGCGGCGCGCCATTCCGAGAGGCTTGCGCCGAGGGATCACCCTGCGGATGGTGGCGCCCAATGCCGTCACGGCGATGGCGCTCTGCTTCGGCCTGACAGGCGTGCGCTACGGCATTTCCGGCGAGTGGGAGAGGGCTGTTCTCTCCATCTTGATTGCGGGCGTCCTCGACGGTCTGGACGGCCGCATCGCGCGGTTGTTGCGCGGGGAAAGCCGCTTCGGCGCGGAACTCGACTCACTTTCCGATTCGATCGCTTTTGGCGTTGCTCCCGCGCTGATCCTCTACCTCTGGTCGCTGCATGCGATGCCGAAATTCGGCTGGATCTTCGCGCTGGCCCATGCGCTTTCCTGTGCGCTGCGGCTGGCCCGCTTCAACGCCAATATCGACGCCGATATCCAGCCGCACAAATCGGCGGGCTTTCTGACAGGCGTGCCCGCGCCGGCCGGGGCAGGGCTGACCTTCGTGCCGCTCTATCTTTGGCTGGTGACGGGAGAAGATATCTTCCGCCAATGGTATATCGTCGCGCCCTGGACCGCCTTCGTCGCATTTTTGATGATTTCCAGCATCGCGACCTACAGTTGGTCGGCACTGCGACTGCGCAAGCGGATCAGGTTGGAAGCGATCGCCTTTGCAGGGCTGCTGGGGGCCTTGCTGATCACTGACCCCTGGCTCACGCTGCTGTTGATCTGCGCTCTCTATCTGGTGACCATTCCCTTTGGCATTCTGTCCTACGCCAAAGTGAGGCGGCAGCGCTCCGAACCATCAGTCTAAGGATCAGGCCGCAAGCGCTCCGCGTGTAAGAGGCGCAACTGGCCGCTTCGGCGCGGCCATCACGCGGCGGCGGCTGATCTGCAAGCGATAGGTCGGAAGCTCCTGCGGGATCGGCTCGAACAGCAGGGCAGCTATCATCTTGTCCCGATAAAGCGCGAACATGCCGATGATGGTGCCTACCGCGAGCAGAAAGGCTCCTACGAAAACAATTCCGGCGATTACGGTGAACATCGACGCTCACTTTCTATCTTGCCATTTGCACGGCTTGATCCACTATTGGGAGGCGAACGGCGGAAATCCGTTCTTTGTTCCCGATGTTCTCTTTATGTTCTATCCGGAACAGACAGTCAACCCCTTGCATAAGCTTTCCCGCGCGGCTAAAGGCGCGCCCATTCCACATGGGAATCGACATATCCGGTGCTGCGCGTGACGTTCAGTTCCTGATTCCCAGAGGTCAAACCGGAAGGAGAATGATTATGGCGGCACCTGTCGTCACCATGCACCAATTGATCGAGGCCGGCGCCCACTTCGGCCACCAGACGCACCGCTGGAACCCGCGCATGAAGCCGTACATCTTCGGCGAGCGCAACGGCATCCACATCCTTGACCTGTCGCAGACCGTGCCGCTCTTCGGCCGCGCGCTGGACTTCGTATCGGCGACCGTCGCCGCCGGTGGCAAGGTGCTGTTCGTCGGCACCAAGCGCCAGGCGCAGGACCCGATCGCTGAAGCTGCTCGCAAGTCCGGCCAGCACTTCGTCAACCATCGCTGGCTGGGCGGCATGCTCACCAACTGGAAGACCATCTCGGGCTCGATCAAGCGCCTGAAGACCCTTGAAGAGAAGCTGTCGGGCGACACCCACGGCTTCACCAAGAAGGAAGTGCTTCAGATGACCCGCGAGCGAGAGAAGCTTGAGCTTTCGCTGGGCGGCATCCGCGACATGAACGGCATCCCCGATGTCATGTTCGTGATCGACGCCAACAAGGAAGAGCTGGCGATCAAGGAAGCCAACACGCTGGGTATCCCGGTCGTCGCGATCCTCGATTCGAACGTCTCGCCCGACGGCATCGCTTTCCCGGTTCCGGCGAACGACGACGCGAGCCGCGCCATCCGCCTTTACTGCGAAGCCGTCGCCGCCGCCGCCACCAAGGGCAACCGTGGTGCGCAGCAGGCTTCGGGCGTCGACATCGGTGCGTTGGACGAGCCGGAAGCCGAAGAGGCTCTCGCTCAGGCGTAATTCTGAAGTAAATTCACTCCGTTCGGTTCGAACGTCGGGAGTTCTCGACTTCGCTCGAAGCTGCTCGAACCGGACGGGTGAAGGCCTACTTCGAACTGCAAGATTTCCGGAGTAGGGCGCGCTCTCACGACCGCGCCCTCCCGCATTTACAAACCTTCGAACATTTAGGAGCCGAAACATGGCCGAGATTACCGCTGCCGCCGTCAAGGAACTGCGCGACCGTTCGGGCGCGGGCATGATGGACTGCAAGAAGGCGCTCACCGAAGCCAATGGCGACATCGAAGCCGCGACCGACTGGCTGCGCGCCAAGGGCCTGGCCGCCGCGCAGAAGAAGTCGAGCCGCACCGCCGCCGAAGGTCTGGTCGGCGTCGCCGTTGCCGGCACCAGGGGTGTCGCAGTCGAAGTGAACAGCGAAACCGACTTCGTCGCCAAGAACGACCAGTTCCAGGATTTCGTCCGCACCGTTGCGCAGGTAGCTCTGGAAAGCGGCGCCGCTGATGCCGAAGCTCTTTCGGGTCAGGCGCACCCGGCTGGCGGCACCATCTCGGAAAAGCTGGTGTCGAACATCGCCACTATCGGCGAAAACCAGACCTTGCGTCGCGTCGGCCGCGTGGAAGTCAGCCAGGGCATCGTCGTTCCCTACGTCCACAACGCCGCTGCTCCGGGCCTCGGCAAGATCGGCGTTCTGGTCGCTCTGGAAGGCGACGCGCCGGCTGACGTTCTGGAACCGCTGGGCAAGCAGATCGCGATGCACATCGCCGCTGCCTTCCCGCTGGCGCTGTCCTCGGCCGACATCGATCCGGCCCTGCTGGAGCGCGAGCGTGCCATTGCCGCTGAAAAGGCCGCCGAGTCGGGCAAGCCCGCCGAGATCGTCGCCAAGATGGTCGATGGCGCGGTCGCGAAGTACGCCAAGGAGAATGCGCTGCTCAGCCAGCTGTTCGTGATGGACAACAAGACCCCGATCGCCGACGTCGTCGCCAAGGCTGCCAAAGATGCCGGTGCTTCGATCTCGCTGAAGAACTATGTCCGCTTCCAGCTCGGTGAAGGCATCGAGAAGGAAACGAGCGACTTCGCCGCTGAAGTGGCTGCGGCCGCAGGCGTCGCCTGATCATCTGACAGGCCGTGCGATGCGAACGATGTCGGGAAGCTGAGGCTTCTCGACAAGTCCGCCCGGCACGCTAATGACTTCACAGGATGGCGCGCACTGCTTAAGGTGCGCGCCATTTCCTTGCCCAATGATAACAGGAATATTGCCCCGCATGTCTCGCCCAGCCTTCAAGCGTATCCTGCTGAAACTTTCGGGCGAAGTGCTGATGGGGCAGGGGCAGTTCGGAATCGAGCCCGAAACGGTGAACCGCGTCGCGGGCGAGATCGCGGCGGCTAAGGACGCGGGCTTCGAGCTCTGCGTCGTCGTGGGCGGCGGCAACATCTTCCGGGGCCTTGCCGGTGCCGCGAAGGGCTTTGACCGGGCCAGTGCGGACTATATGGGCATGCTCGCCACCGTCATGAATGCGTTGGCTGTACAGAATGCGCTGGAGAAGCTCGGCTACGACACGCGCGTCCAGTCCGCGATTCCGATGGCCTCGGTCTGCGAACCCTATATCCGGCGCAAGGCCGTTCGGCACATGGAGAAGGGCCGCATCGTGATTTTCGCGGCGGGTACCGGCAGCCCCTTCTTCACGACCGACACCACCGCCGCGCTGCGTGCGGCCGAAATGGACTGCAACGCACTGTTCAAGGGCACCAGCGTCGACGGCATCTACAATGCCGATCCCAAGAAGGTGCCCGACGCCGCACGCTATGATGAGATCAGCTTCGATCAGGTGCTGAACGATAATCTTAAGGTTATGGACGCAAGTGCCATTGCCCTTTGCCGCGAAAACAATATTCCCATCGTCGTGTTCAACATTCGCGAAACCGGCAACCTTGCAAAGGTCCTGGCGGGTGACGGTGTCGCGACGATCGTGCAGAATCAGGAGCGCTGAAACAAAATGGCTCAATATGACAAGGCTGATCTGGAACGCCGCATGCACGGCGCCATCGAATCGCTGAAGGGCGATCTGGCGGGCCTGCGCACCGGCCGCGCCAATATCCAGCTGCTCGATCCGGTGACGGTTGAGGTTTATGGCGCGCATATGCCGCTCAACCAGGTTGCGACCGTCTCCGCGCCCGAACCGCGCATGCTGTCGGTCCAGGTGTGGGACAAGAGCAATGTGGGGCCGTGCGACAAGGCGATCCGCTCGGCCGGTCTTGGCCTCAACCCCATCGTTGACGGCCAGACGCTGCGTCTGCCGATCCCCGACCTTACCGAGGAGCGCCGCAAGGAACTGGCGAAGCTCGCCAGCAAATATGCCGAGGGCGCTCGGGTCGCCGTGCGCAATGTCCGCCGCGACGGCATGGACAGTCTCAAGGCCGACGAGAAGAAGGGCGAGATCAGCGAGGACGAGCGCAAGCGGCTGGAAACCGAGGTTCAGAAGCTAACCGACAGCACCATCGCGGATATTGACGCCGCCGCCGCAGCGAAGGAGAAGGAAATTCTCGGCCACTGAGCCGGGCCCTTGATCCTCCTGATGGCGCACATTCCCCTCTGATGGCCAGCAAAGCAAAGCCCGATCTCCCCAGCGCCGCGCCGGTCCATGGCGCCCGCCACGTTGCCATCATCATGGACGGCAACGGACGCTGGGCGAAGAAGCGGTTCCTGCCGCGCCTCGCTGGCCATCGGGCAGGGGTGGAGGCGGTTCGCCGCGTCGCCCGCGCGGCGCGCGATCTCGGGCTTGAATGCCTGACGCTCTACGCCTTTTCATCCGAAAACTGGAAGCGCCCGGCGACCGAGGTCGCCGACCTGATGGCCCTGCTGCGCCATTTCATCCAGTCGGACCTGGACGAGTTCCATGCCAATGGCGTGCGGCTGCGCGTCATCGGCAATTATCGCGCGCTGGACGCGTCGCTGGTCGACCTGATCGAAGGTGCCATGGCGCGGACCGCCGGCAATAGCGGCCCGGTCATCGCCATCGCCCTCAATTATGGCGCCCAGGATGAGCTGGTGCGCATGGCCCAGACACTCGCTCGCCGCGTCGCCGCAGGTGAGGTGACGGCAGAGGAGATCGGCATCGGCGATGTCGATGATGCGCTCTACACCGCCGGGCTGCCGCCACTCGACCTGTTGATCCGCACATCGGGGGAACAGCGGCTCAGCAATTTCATGCTGTGGCAGGCGGCTTATGCCGAACTCTATTTCACCGACATGCTCTGGCCTGATTTCGACGCGCGTGCGCTGGAGATGGCGTTGGATGCCTTTCGCATGAGGGATCGCCGGTTCGGCGGGCTGTGACCAGCATGTCCAGCGAATTCCGCACGCGCGCGATCGTCGGTGTGCTGCTCATCCTGGTGGCGTTGGCTGCCTTGGTCTGGGGCGGTTTCCTGTTCTGGCTGCTGCTGGTCGTCGCGGGCGTGCTGATGCAGGGCGAATGGGGCGATCTGGTCGGCGCCTCGCCGGAACACCGCAAGCTGGCGATGTTCGCGGTGTCGGTACCGCTTGCGATCCTCTGTCCGCTTGCGGCCGGCGTGTCCTGGGTGGCGTTCACGCTCATGGCGGCGGCATTTTTCTTCGTCGCGCTGGTGTGCCGGTCGGGCAAGCTGGCGCTTGGCATCCCCTATATCTGCGTGCCAATCATGGCTCTGCTGTTCCTGCGCGACCAGACGCCGGACCATTATGGGCTGCTGCTGACGCTATGGGCGCTGGCGCTTGTGTGGGCGACGGATATCGGTGCCTATTTCGCGGGCCGCTCGATCGGCGGGCCCAAGCTCGCGCCGCGTGTGAGCCCGTCCAAGACCTGGGCGGGGCTGGGCGGGGGCGTCCTTGCCGCGCTGCTTACCGGTTTCCTGCTCTACCGTTTCGCCGGGCTCCCGGTCCAGCTTGCCGCCGCCAGCGGATTGCTGGCCGTCGCGGCGCAGCTGGGCGACCTGCTCGAAAGCTGGATGAAACGGCGCGCGGGCGTCAAGGACAGTGGGACGCTGCTGCCCGGCCATGGCGGGGTGATGGACCGGCTGGATGGCGTGGTTGCGGCTGCTCCGCTCGCGGCGGCCGCCTATCTGCTGCTGGTGCAACCGTGAAGCGCAAGCTCTCCATCTTCGGCGCGACCGGCTCGGTCGGCATGTCGACGCTCGACCTCGTTCAGCGCGACCCCGATGCTTATGAGGTGATCGCGCTCACCGCCCACGGCGATGTCGAAGGGCTCGCCGCTGCTGCGCGCCGCACCGGGGCGAAGCTCGCCGTGATCGGCAACGAAGCCCGTTATGACGCGCTCAAGCAAGCCCTTGCTGGCTCTGGCGTTGAAGTCGCCGCAGGCGAGGGAGCGCTGGTCGAAGCGGCGCGGGCCGGGGCGGACTGGAGCATGGCCGCCATCGTCGGCTGTGCCGGCCTGCGTCCCACCATGGCAGCGCTCAAGGCGGGCGGCACGGTCGCGCTCGCGAACAAGGAATCGCTCGTGTCGGCGGGCGCGCTGATGATGGACGCGGTGAGTGCCTCGGGCGCGACGCTGCTCCCGGTCGACAGCGAACATAATGCGATATTCCAGTGCCTTGCCGGTAGTCGTATGGAAGATGTGGCAAGGATCATCCTGACCGCCAGCGGCGGGCCGTTCCGCACCCGCAGCCTGGAGGACATGCGCGGCATCACCCCGGCGCAGGCGGTGGCGCATCCCAACTGGTCGATGGGCGCGAAGATCAGCGTCGACAGCGCGACGATGATGAACAAGGGCCTCGAACTGATCGAGGCTGCGCATCTCTTCCCGGTCGGCCTCGAGCGAATCGAGATACTTGTCCACCCGCAGTCGGTGATCCATTCCATGGTCGAGTTTCGCGACCGCTCGACGCTGGCGCAGCTTGGCTCGCCGGACATGCGGATACCGATCGCCCACGCGCTTGCCTGGCCGGAGCGCACCGCCACGCCATGCCAGCCGCTCGACCTCGCGCGGATCGGCCGGCTGGACTTCGAGGCGCCCGATGAGCAGCGCTTCCCCGCGCTGCGCCTCACGCGGCAGGCGGCGCAGGCGGGCGGGGCTGCTCCGGCCATCCTTAACGCCGCCAATGAAGTGGCGGTCGCGGCTTTCTTGGCGGGCGCCATCCGCTTCCTTGATATCGCCATGATTGTGGAGGATGTCTTGAACCGCTATAGCGCGCCTGTGCCTCGCCAGATCGACGACGTGCTGGAAGCGGACAAGCAGGCGCGCGCGATGGCAGGCCAAGTGATGGAAAGATTGACCGCTTGATCCAGAACCCCGGTTTCCTGCTGACTGTGATCGCTTTCGTGGCAGTCATCGGGCCGCTCGTCTTCGTGCATGAGCTTGGCCATTATGTGGTCGGCCGCTGGTGCGGGGTGAAGGCGGAGGCCTTCTCGATCGGCTTCGGGCCGGAGATCGCCGCCTGGGTCGACAAGCGCGGCACCCGCTGGCGCCTGGGCGCGCTGCCGCTCGGCGGCTATGTCAAGTTCAAGGGCGACATGAACGTCGCCAGCCAGGCCGACCCCGCCTGGCTGGAACTGCCCGCGTCCGAGCGGGCGGAGAGCTTCCCGGCCAAGCCGCTGTGGCAGCGCGCCGCCATCGTCGGCGCAGGGCCGGCGATCAACTTCATCTTCGCAATTCTGATCCTCGCCACTTTTGCCTTCGTCCATGGCGAGAGCCGCACGCCGGCCGTCGCGGGCCAGGTGCAGCCCGGCAGCGCAGCGGCTGCGGCCGGCATTGTGGCGGGCGACCGCATCGTCTCGCTCAATGGCCGCGAGATGAGCACTTTCGACGATATTCGCCTCTTCGCACAGATCCGGCCCGGCGAGCCCGTCACCGTGGTGATCGAGCGCAACGGCAAGCAGATCGAGAAACAGGGGCAGGTCGGATCCGTCGAGGAGGATGACGGCTTCGGCAACAAATTCCGCATCGGCCGGCTGGGCATAGCGCCCGGCGAACCGGTGATCGAGCCGGTCAGCCTGTTGCGGGCGCCTGTCGTGGCGATCGAACGCACAGGCGATATCATCCGCACCATGGTCGAGACGCTGGGCCAGATCATCGGCGGCGGTCGATCAGTCAAGGAACTGGGCGGTCCGCTCAAGATCGCCGAGGTGTCGGGGCAGGCGGCCACGCTTGGGATTGAAAGCTTCGTCTTCTTCATGGCGCTCATCTCGATTAACTTGGGGTTCATCAACCTGTTGCCAATTCCGATGTTGGATGGCGGCCATTTGCTGTTCTACGGGGTGGAGGCGATCCAGCGCCGGCCGGTCAGCCCGCAGGTGCAGGAATGGGCCTATCGTTCGGGAATGGCCGTGCTGCTGGCGATGATGATGCTGGTGACATTCAACGATTTGTCTTCTTTCGGACTGTGGGAGCGCCTGTCCGGCTTGATCGGCTGAGCCGTATCGGGCAGGGAGGCGCCATTTCGCGCCGTCTTTCTGCGGCGTGAACGAATATTGCTTATTTGGTAAAGGTGGAGCGGGTGACAGCGATGATGAGCAGCAACAGGCAGCGCCCGGTCGTCGTGGCTCTGTTGGCGACGACGATGATCGCCGGTCTGTCGGCGCTTCCGGCTGCGGCGCAGACCCCGCCACCGTCCGCTGCCCCGATCCCGGCCGTGGCCCCCGCCGCCGGTACGATCAGCGCCATTTCGGTCGTGGGCACGCAGCGTCTGGAGCCGGACACCGTCCTTTCCTACACCAAGCTGCGCGCCGGCCAGCCCTTCACGCAGGAGACGCTCGATCAGGCGCTGCGCGACCTCTATGAGACGGAGCTGTTCGCCGACGTCCAGATCCGCAACGCCAATGGCGCGCTGACGATCGAGGTGAAGGAAAACCCGGTCATCAACCGCATCGTCTTGGAAGGCAGTAAGCGCCTGAAGGAAGACAAGATCCGGCCGGAGATCAAGCTCGCCCCGCGCCAGATCTATACCCGCTCGAAGGTTCGCGCCGACGTCGCCCGCATCATCGAACTCTATCGCCGCCAGGGCCGCTTTGCCGCGACGGTCGAGCCGAAGATGGTCCAACTCGACCAGAACCGCGTCGACATCGTGTTCGAGATTTCGGAAGGGCCCAAGTCCAAGGTCCGCCAGATCAACATCATCGGCAACGAGAAATTCGGCGACGGCGAACTGCGCAGCCAGATGGTGACGAAGCAGTCGCGCTGGTTCCGCCTCTTCTCCTCGGGCACCAGCTATGATCCCGACCGTCTCGCCTATGACCAGCAGAAGCTGCGCCAATTCTATCTGACCGAGGGCTATGCCGACTTCCGTGTGATTTCCGCCGTGGCGGAACTGACGCCGAACAAGCAGGACTTCATCATCACCTATGTGGTCGAGGAAGGGCAGCGATACAAATTCGGCGACGTGAAGGTCGAATCCGACATTCGCGATCTGTCGGGAAGCTCGTTGACCAAGATGCTGCCGATGAAGAAGGGCGACTGGTACAACGCCAAGCAGGTCGAAGACACCGTCGATACGCTGAGCGAGACGGCCGGTCTGTTCGGCTATGCCTTTGCCGACGTGTCGCCGGACTTCAACCGCGACAAGGACAGCCTGACGATGGGGATCAATTTCCGCATCGCCAACGCGCCGCGCGTCTATGTCGAGCGGGTCGACATCAACGGCAACACGCTGACGCAGGACAAGGTCGTCCGCCGCGAATTCCGTCTGGCCGAAGGGGACGCGTTCAACAGCTTCCTCGTCAAGCGTTCGAAGGACCGCATCAATTCGCTCGGCTTCTTCCAGGAAAAGCTGGACATCGAGCAGAAGCCCGGGTCCGCCCCCGACCGCATCGTGCTCGAAACCAACGTGCAGGAAAAATCGACCGGCGAACTGTCGCTGTCGGCCGGCTTCTCGTCGTTGGAGCGCTTCATCGTCGCGGCGTCGATCACGCAGCGCAACTTCCGCGGCAAGGGCCAGGAACTGCGCGCGAGCGTCAACTATTCGGCCTATTCCAAGTCCGTCGAGCTGGGCTTCACCGAGCCCTATTTCATGGATAAGAATATCGCTCTGGGCGGCGACATCTACCGCCGCGACTTGAACAGCTTCCGTTTCACGGGCAGCGGCAACGACCGCGACACAACGTACAAGCAGACCACGACGGGCTTCCAGATCCGGGCGGGCGTGCCGATCACCGAATATATGTCGCTGGCGCTGCGCTACAGCCTGAACCTAGACGATGTTACGCTCGACAAGGATACTTATTATCGCGACCTCAATGGTGACGGCACTACCGAATGCGATCCTGTTATTGCCGGTCGTTATCTTTGTGATGCGATCGGTAAGCGGACCACATCCTCGCTCGGCTACTCGTTGATCTACGACAATCGTGATAATCGTATCCGCGCCACACGCGGCCACAATATTTCGCTCAGCCAGGACTTTGCGGGTCTTGGTGGCAGCGTCAAATATATCCGCACGCGCATCAATGCCGCAAAATATTGGCCGCTAGGCGGTGGCTTCATCTTCTCGCTTTCGGGTGAAGGTGGCTATATCCACAGCCTTGAAGGCGAGCGGCGTGATGCTTCTGGCAATCTGGTTGACAAGGTTCGCCTGACCGACCGCTTCTTCCTCGGTAACCCGCAAATCCGTGGGTTTGACATTCGCGGGGTCGGGCCGCGCGTGGTCCGTCGTTACTATACAACGACGACGGATACGACTACGGGCGCGATCACGGGTGTGCTCGCTACGGACAATAACAACAACAGGCGCGACGATGCCTTGGGTGGGAAGATCTATTATCTCGCCCGTGCGGAAGTGGAAATTCCGCTGGGTTCGGGCGCCCGGGAAATGGGGCTGCGGCCATCTATCTTCGTAGATGCGGGTGCAGTTGGCGGACTGCGCGACCCGGTGACGGCACCGTTCGCGGGATATTGTTCGGTGACAAGCGGCACGACCACGACGACGGTCGGCGCCGGTGGCACGCCTCAAGCTCCGACTTGTCCAAGTGGCGGTACGCACCTGAGCGGCACCGGCTTTGAAGAACGATATCTCGGCGACACGCTCAAGCCGCGCGTCGCTGTGGGCTTTGGCGTCAACTGGAACTCGCCCTTCGGCCCGTTCCGCATCGATGTCGCCAAGGCCCTGCTCAAGGAACCAGGGGACGACACTCAGCTGATCAGCTTCAACGTAGGGACTCAATTCTGATGAAGACCATTTTCAAGGCCGCGGCGCTTGCCCTGGCGCCCATGACTGCCATCGCGCTCGCCAGCACGCCTGCCGCCGCGCAGTCGAAAACCGGCGTCGCCGTCGTCGATCTGCAGCGCGCCGTCGCCACCAGCTCGGCCTACAGCACCGCCCGCACGCAGATCCAGACGACCTACAAGGCGCAGATCGACAGCTTTACCGCGCGCAAGAACGCCATCGACGCCGACCTCAAGGCCAAGGGCACCGCTCTGGAAGCCGCGATGAAGGCGGCCGGCAACAAGCCGACCCCGGCAATCCAGACCCAGTATGAGGCCTATCAGAAGGCCGGCCAGAACGGTCAGGCCGAACTGCAGCGCCTCGGCCAGCCGATCGCGCTCGCCAACGCCTATGTCGAGGAGCAGATTTCGGCCAAGCTGTCGGACGCGCTGAAGGCGGCCATGACCCAGGCGAAGGTCGATCTGATCCTGTCGCCCGACGCGACCGTGTCCTACCAGCCGACCGTTGATATCACGCAGCAGGTCGTGACCCAGCTGAACGCGCTGGTGCCGAGCGTCGGCATCACTCCGCCGGCTGGCTGGCAGCCCGGCGGCGCGGCGCGTCAGGGTCAGGCTCCGGCCCCGGCGGCAGCGGCTCCGGCCAACCCGTCGCAGCAGCCGACCTCGCGCTGATCCTTCGATGACGGATCAGGCTGATCCGGCCGCCGCCATCGGTCCCATCGATATTCGTGGGATCATGGCGGCGCTGCCGCACCGTTACCCGATGCTGCTTGTCGACCGCGTGATCTCGCTCGTTCCCAACGGGTCGATCCACGCCGTCAAGGCGGTGTCGATCAACGAAAGCTTCTTCCAAGGCCATTTCCCCGGCCGTCCGATCATGCCCGGCGTGCTGATCGTCGAAGCCATGGCGCAGGCCGCCGGCGTGCTGACGGTCGAGACGATGGAGCTGCGCGGATCTGGCAAGCTCGTCTATTTCATGAGCATCGACGGCGCCAAGTTCCGCAACCCTGTGGAGCCCGGCTGCCTGCTCGACCTGCATGTCGACTTAATCCAGATCCGCGGACGGGTCTGCAAGTTCGAAGGCAAGGCGATGGTCGATGGCAAGCTTTGCGCCGAAGCCAATTTCGTCGCAATGATCGCCGACCCGCCGGTCGATTGATGGATAGGGGGAACGCGCCGCCGTTCCCCCTTGCCTTTGCGCGCGATCCCATGTAACCGCGCGCCTTCGCAATTTTTCGCATCCATGGCCGGTCGGAAACCGGCCCATCGACGGAGCAGACCCATGAAGGCCGATACGCATCCCGATTACCACTTCATCACCGTCCAGATGACCGACGGCACCACCTTCCGCACCCGCTCGACCTGGGGCAAGGAAGGCGACACGCTGGCGCTCGACATCGACCCGAAGTCGCACCCGGCCTGGACCGGCGGCACGCGCCAGCTGGAGCAGGGTGGCCAGGTAGCACGCTTCAACAAGCGTTTCGGTGGCCTGACGCTGAAGAAGTAATCGCTCCGCCAGACGGACGAATGAGAAGGGCGCCCAGCGAGGCGCCCTTTTTTGTGCAGAATGACGGACGCGAGGCCGTGTTCTGGTAAAGGCTCATGTCCCGAAGCGCATTCTGCCGTTCGTCCTGAGCTTGTAGAAGGACGCGATTGCGCCCACCGTTGCGCGCGTGCTTCGACGGGCTCAGCACGAACGAAGTTGAGAAAGCTGACGGACTGTAATCGGCCAGAGCAAGACATTCCTTCTCCCTTGGGGGAGAAGGATACGGAGCCTTGCTGAACGGAGTGAAGCTGGGCGAAGTTGGATGGGGGGGGAGCGGCTACAGGCCAGTCTTTAGCCCGGATCACCCCCTCACCCAGCTACGGCTAGGCAGCAAGCTGCCAAGCCTGCGCAGCCCTCTCCCTCAAGGGAGAGGGATAAGAGAAGAATGTCCGCTCTCCCCCCAAGTCAGACGTGACAGCGTTGCTCAGCCCGCCGCAGCCCGTTCTTCATCCAGGAACGCGGCCACATCGCTCAACACGACATCCTTCGACAGGAAAGTCTTCCCAATTCCGCGCGCCAGCAGGAAGGGCAGGGTGCCCGCCGCCATCTTCTTGTCGTGCAGCATATGCGCGACCAGCGCGGCGCCGTCCGCCTTCACATGCGCGGTGGCAAGGTTATAGGGCAGCTTCACGGCCTTGAGGTGCGCCGTCACCCGCTCCGCATCCTCCTGCGCGCACAGTCTCAGCCGCGCCGAGTAGCGGAAGGCCAGCGCCATCCCGGCCGCCACGGCCTCGCCATGGAGCAGCGTGTCGGAAAAGCCCGTGTCCGCTTCCAGCGCATGGCCGAACGTGTGCCCAAGGTTCAGCAAAGCCCGCCGGCCCGACGTCTCGCGTTCGTCATCCGCCACGATCGCCGCCTTGGCCGCGACACTCTTCCCGATCGCATATTTCCGCGCCTGCGGATCGCCCGCCAGCAGCCGATGCCCCTCCGTCTCGCACCAGGCGAAGAAATCGGGGTCGTCGATCAGCCCATATTTGACGACCTCGGCATAGCCAGCCCGCGTTTCCCGCGCCGGCAACGTGTCCAGGGTAATGGGATCGATCAGCACGAAGCTTGGCTGATGAAAGCTGCCGATCAAATTCTTGCCCGCTGCCGCGTTGATCGCCGTCTTGCCGCCAACCGAACTGTCGACCTGCGCCAGCAGCGTCGTCGGCACCTGCACGAAATGACATCCGCGCTTCAGGATCGAGGCGGCAAAGCCCACCAGATCGCCGATCACGCCGCCACCCAGCGCCACGACATGATCGCCGCGCTCGATCTCCAGTGCCAGCAACGCGTCGAGCAATTGCTCCAGATGGCGCCAGCTCTTGGTCTGCTCGCCGGCGGGCAGGATGATCGGCTCGACCGCAATGCCGGCGGCACGCAGGCTCGCCTCCAGCCGGGGCAGTTGCGCCCGCGCGACATGCTCGTCGGTGACGACGACCAGCCGGCCCTTGCGCGCATAGCGCGCCAGATGGTCGCCAGCGCGGTCCAGCGCGCCTTGCTCGATCATTATGTCGTAACTGCGCGCATCGAGCGCGACGCGAACTATTGCCATGGGCCAAGTTGCTCCAGGATATTATCGACCGCAACGTCGTGCGGTGCGGCGGCGCTCTTCACATGGATGGGCGCGAGCGCGTAGACGGGGTTGCGGATGGCCGCCAGTTCGGTGAGCACTACGCGCGGATCCTTGCCCTTCAGCAGCGGCCGCCCTTCGCGGCGGGAAACGCGATCGACCAGCGTATCGACGTCGGCATCGAGCCAGATGGCGGTCGCATGCTCCAGGATCAGCTCGCGCGTCTCCTCCTGCATGAAAGCGCCCCCGCCGGTGGCGATCACCTTGGGCTCGCCATCCATCAGCCGGGCGATCACGCGCCGCTCGCCGTCGCGGAAATAGGATTCGCCATAGCGCTCGAACATTTCCGTGATGGTCATGCCAGCGGCTTTCTCGATCTCCTCATCGGCATCGACGAAATGGAGGCCCAGCCGCGCCGCCAGCCGCCGCCCGACCGTCGATTTGCCGACGCCCATCATCCCGATCAGGACGATAGGGCCGCGCTTCGCGGACGGATGATCGGATTTGCTGTTTCGCTGCATGGCGAGCGGGGCTATACAACCCCGCGTCAACAAGGCAAATCGCAACTTTCCCTCCCTTCTGGCCCGGCCGAAAAGGACCCATGAAGCGCAATCGTTCCTTTAGCAGTTTCGAAGGTGGCTCGCGCCGTCGGCGCGCCTCTCTTCCGATCATCCCCATCGTCGCCGTGGCCGTGCTGGTCGCGCTCGTCGCCCTGCTTTGGTCGCGCGGCGGAGAGCGGCCGCAGGCCCGCGTCGAAAAGGCAATCCCCGCCGAAAAGCTGGGCCAATAACAGGCATGCGCCAGCGGCGGGTCAATGCGAAATGGGCCGTGGGCACGCTTGCGCTCGCTCTGGCGCTTCCGGTCATCGCGCAGGAAACACCTGAATCGCTTCTGCCGCCCGGCTTTGGCGATGCGCCTCAAGCGCCGCCCTCTACGCAGCCCGGTCGACCCGCTTCGCCTGTACCCGGATCAGCGCCGCCGCCGACGGTTGCGGTGCCCACTACGCCGATCCTCCCGCCCAGCTCGACCGAGTCGGAGGCGTTGGGGAATGCAGCCGCGGCCGATGATCTGAGCGATGAGGAGATCGCGGCCGAGCGGGCCAAGCAGGACCTGCCCGAAGCGGCCCGTCGGTCGCTTGATCGGGTCGGCCCGCTGACGCCCGAACGGCTCGGCATGGCGCCGGATGCTTTTGGCGGCCAGTCCGGCCCGTTCCTTGCCACCCTGATGCGCGAGACGCGAGCGCCGATCACCTCGCGCTGGGCGTCGATCCTGCTCCGGCGCGCGCTGCTGTCCGCGACGGATACACCGCGCGGGATCGACGGCGCGGATTGGGTTGCCGAGCGCGCCTGGCTGCTGCTGCGCATGGGGGAGGCCGACAGCGCCCGCCTGCTCATCCAGAGCGTCGATGCGGACCGCTACACGCCGCGCCTCTATGCCGTTGCCATGCAGACCTATCTGGCGAACGCCGACCCCGCCGGCTTGTGCCCGCTGTCGGCCGGCGCGCTGCGCTTCAGCAAGGAACCGGGCTGGGACATGACGCGCGCCATCTGCGCCGCCCTGTCGGGTGATCAGGGCACGGCCAGCGGCGCGCTTAACCAGGCGCAGCGGCGCGGTGTAGTGCGGGGCATCGACTATCGGCTCGCCGAGAAGGTAGTCGGCACCGGCTTCAATGCCCGCCGCTCGGTCAAGATCGAATGGGACGCCGTGGATCGGCTGACCGCCTGGCGCTTTGGCCTTGCAACGGCGCTCAATGTGGAAATTCCGGACGCGCTGTACGGCACGGTTGGGCCGCATGTGCGCGCATGGGAAGCGCGGGCGCCGGCTTTGTCCGCCGTGCGCCGCTTGCCGGGCGCCGAAGCGGCGGCACGGCTTGGCGTTTTCTCTTCCAAGGCTTTGGTCGGCTTCTACAGCCAGCTTCAGGCTGACGGCGATGTTCCCGACAGCGCGGCGGACCGGATCGACGCGCTGCGTGCTGCCTATGCCGGTGTGAATGTTGCCAATCGGCTGCAGGGCATGCGGACGCTGTGGCAGAATGAGGGCAAGCCGGACTATGTCGGGCTGATCGCCACGGCCCGTGCTGCCGCCGCGCTGCCGGTGTCGCAGGTGGAGACGCGCGACCTTACCAATCTCGTGGCTGCGATGCTGACCGCCGGTTATGACCGCAGCGCCGCGCAATGGGTAGGAGCGGCGAAGCAGGCGGAGGGCGACGGGGCCGGCGATTTGTGGGCATTGCTCGCCGTGGGTGCGCCAAGTCCGATCGTGGAGATCAATTCCAGCCGCGTCTCGTCCTTCGCCGGGGATGCGGAGCCGCGAAAGGGGCAGATGCTGATCGCCGCGCTTGCCGGCCTGTCGCGCATCAGCGCGAAGGATGGCGCGTCGCTGGCGCAGGACAATGGCTTGAACCTCGGCGTGACCAGCCAATGGTCGCGCGCGATCGATGCGGCTGCCGCGCGTGGCGAGAAGGCGAGCGTCGCGCTGCTGGCGGCCGTCGGCATGCAGGCTGCCGACTGGAACAACCTGCCGCCCGTGCATCTCTATCATATTGTCGCTGCGCTGCACCGCGTCGGGTTCGATCCCGAAGCGCGGATGATCGCTGCGGAGGCGATGACGCGGCTCTGACGATGAGTGAGGACGCAGCGCTGATCGACCGCTTTCTGGAGATGATGGCGGCGGAACGCGGCGCATCGCGCAATACGCTGCTGGCTTATCGCGCGGACCTGATGGGCGCCGCGCAGATCATGGGCGGCCTTGCGATGGCCACCAAGGCGGCGGTGGCGGAGCTTGCCGCGGCATGGGCGACCCTTGCGGCATCGTCGGTCGCGCGGAAATCGTCGGCTTTGCGGGCCTTCTACGCCTTTCTTGAAGAAGAGGGGTTGCGCCCCGACAATCCGTCATCAGCCCTGCCCCGCCCGGTGACGCGCCGACCGCTGCCGAAAATATTGTCGACAAGGGAAGTCGATTCGCTGTTCGCGCAAATCGAACTGAGGCTGGCGGCGGACCATCCTGCGCGGCTCGACCTGCGCCTGTCCGCCCTGATCGAGCTGCTCTATGGCTCAGGCCTGCGCGCCAGCGAGCTCGTGTCCTTGCCCCGCCGCGCGCTGGCAGCTGACCGTCCCTTCCTGATCCTGAAGGGCAAGGGTGCGCGCGAGCGGCTCGTGCCTATCTCCGACCGCGCTCGGGCCGCCGTCGCTGCCTGGCTGCCGCATGTACCCGCCGACAGCGCCTGGCTGTTCCCGTCGGGCAAGAGCCATCTCAGCCGCATCCGCCTCTATCAGATGGTGAAGGCGCTCGCCGCCGCAGCAGGCATCGCGCCCGAGCGGGTCAGCCCCCATGTGCTGCGTCACGCCTTTGCCACCCATCTGCTGGAGGGGGGAGCGGACCTGCGCGCCTTGCAGTCGATGCTGGGCCATGCCGATATCGGCACGACGCAGATCTATACCCATGTCGACAGCCGGCGACTGGTCGAACTGGTCAACAGCCGCCATCCCCTTGCCACGATGACGCATCGGCGCGTTGACGGCGACGCATCTGCACCCTAACGCCATCCGCCATGGTTAGCTTTCTGGAATTTGAAAAGCCTATCGCCGAGCTGGAGGCGCGCATCATCGAATTGCGCGCGACCGCCGATGTGGGCGATATCGACATCGGCGGCGAGATCGAAAAGCTTGAGCAGCGCGCTGCCAAGATGCTGGTCGACACCTATGCCAAGCTGTCGCCCTGGCAGAAGACTCAGGTGGCCCGCCATCCCGACCGCCCGCACTTCAAGGATTATGTCGCGGGCATGTTCGACAATTTCATGCCGCTTGCCGGGGACCGCGCCTTTTCCGACGATCAGGCGATCATCGGCGGCTTCGCCATGTTGGACGAGCGCCGGGTGGTGGTGATCGGCCATGAGAAGGGCGACGACACGGCCAGCCGCGTCCGTCACAATTTCGGCATGGCGAAGCCGGAGGGCTATCGCAAGGCGATCCGCCTGATGCAGCTCGCCGACCGTTTCGGCCTGCCGGTGGTGACGCTGGTCGATACGTCGGGCGCTTTTCCTGGCGTGCAGGCGGAGGAACGCGGCCAGGCCGAGGCGATCGCCCGATCGACGGAGCAATGCCTTGCGCTCGGCGTGCCGATGGTCGCCGCCGTGGTGGGAGAGGGCGGCTCCGGCGGCGCGGTGGCGCTCGCCGCCGCCAACCGCGTGCTGATGTTCGAACATGCCGTCTATTCGGTCATCTCGCCTGAAGGCTGCGCCTCGATCCTGTGGCGCACCGCCGACAAGGCAAGCGACGCGGCGACCGCCATGCAGGTGACGGCGCAGCATCTGAAGTCGCTCGGCGTCATCGACCGCATCGTGCCGGAGCCGATCGGCGGCGCTCACCGCGAGCCGGTGCAGGCGATCGCTAATCTGGGCGCGGCGATCGGTCAGGAGCTGGATGCGCTAACCGGCATGAGCCCCGATGCGCTGCGGACGGACCGCGCCGACAAGTTCCTCGCCATCGGCGTCTGACCTCCCCGTTGGGAACAGCTGTCGCTATTGCTCGTTACGTGAGGGTAACAGCAAAGGTGGAGGAAGCAGCGTGAGGGGTAAGCTATTTCTGGCATCGGCGGGACTGGGTTTCGCGGCCTTGGCCGCCGCGCCTGCCGTCATCGGGCAGCAGCGGGCAATCCGCACCGTTTCCTCGATCAGCGCGCAGGACAAGCAGGCCGGTGCCAAGCAGCATCCGCAGCTGCTCAATGAATTTGGCGGTGCCTATGCGGGGCCTCAAGCCAAATATGTGGAGAGCGTAGGCCGCCGCATCGCGGTGCAGTCGGGCCTTTCCAACGCGCAGAGTGATTTCACGGTCACGCTGCTCAATTCGCCGGTCAACAACGCCTTCGCCATCCCCGGCGGCTATGTCTATGTGACGCGCCAGCTGATGGCGCTGATGAACGACGAGGCTGAACTGGCCGGCGTGCTCGGTCATGAGATCGGCCATGTCGCGGCCAAGCACGGCCAGCGCCGGCAACAGGCGGCGCAGCGCAACGCCATCGGCGGCACATTGTTGCAGGTGCTGACCGGTGCATTGCTGGGCGATTCGGCGATTGGCGGGCTGCTGCAGAAGGGGATCGGCACGGGGAGCCAGCTGCTGACGCTCAAATTCTCACGTAGCCAGGAATATGAGGCGGACGATCTTGGCATCCGCTATCTCGCCTCGGGCGGCTATGATCCGCGTGCCTTGTCGTCGATGCTCGCTTCGCTGGCTGCGCAAAGCAACCTTGATGCGCGGGTCTCCGGCAATGCCCGCTCCATGCCCGAATGGGCCAGCACACACCCGGACCCTGCGTCGCGCGTTGGACGGGCAGCCCGCAATGCGGCGGCGACTGGCTCGACCAGCACCGTTCGGAATCGCGACGCTTTCCTGAACGCACTCGACGGCGTGCTTTATGGCGATGATCCCAAACAGGGCGTGATCGAGGGCAACCGCTTCCGCCATCCCGAACTGAGGCTGGCATTCACCGTGCCTTCGGGTTTCGGCATGGAAAATGGTGCGAACGCGGTCACCGTCGCCGGATCGGGCGGGCAGGCGCAGTTCAGCGGAGCCAGCTATGGCGGCAGCTTGCCCGAGTATATCAACTCGGTGTTCGCCAAGCTCGGCGGCAATAACGGCGCGCCGCCGACGGGTGAGGTGAGCCGCACCACCGTCAATGGCTTGCCCGCAGCATGGCGCACGGTGCGTGCCAACACCCAGTCCGGCCAGGTGGATGCTACGGTCTTCGCCTATGATTTCGGCGGCGGCAAGGCCTATCACTTCCTGCTGCTGACGGCGGCGGGGCAGGGCGTTGGCCCTTTCGCGTCCATGGTGCAGTCGGTCCAGCGCCTCTCCACGCAGGACGCCGCCGCCATCAAGCCGCGCCGGGTCAGCATGGTGACTGTAAAATCTGGCGACACCGTCCAGTCGCTCAGCCGCCGCATGGCTTATAGCGACTATCCGCTGGAACGCTTCCTCACGATCAACGCACTCACCGCGCAAAGCGTGCTGCGTCCCGGCCAGCGGGTGAAGCTCGTCACCTGGTAAGGCCCAATGAAAAAGGGCGCCGGGATCGCTCCCGCCGCCCTTTTCATGACAATGGTGTCGGGCTTACTTCAGGTTGCCCGAGACATTGTTGAAGGTGCCGCTCAGCTTGGTGCCGAGGCTGCTCATGGCGCCGATGGCGGCGACAGCGATCAGAGCTGCGATCAGGCCGTATTCGATGGCCGTTGCACCCTTTTCATTCTTCTGCATCTTACGGATGAACTTCATGGAAAGTCTCCTTGACTTGAGCTCTACGTTTAACTACCCGGCCGCCCCGCTTGCGAATTAGGTCAGCTTCGGCTTGTCTAGATGCTGGGGGTTGATAAAGATTTAATGCCGAAACCGACTGTCAAAAATTGATGGTTAATGAGCGAGAACATTTGTGGCGACGTTGTTCCACATGCCGCTGGTCTTGGTGCCGAAGCTGCTGACGGCGCTCAGGATCGCAAGGACGAGGAGCGCCAGGATCAGCCCATATTCAACAGCTGTCGCGCCACGCTCGCATCGCGGGAGCGCAAGCCGCCCGAACATTTTCGCCCACCTGACCATGCAAGCACCCCATTTTTGCAGACAGTCCCTCTCGGCCTTGTAAAAGGCGCAGAGTTAACAAACCCCTTGCCCTGGACCGATATGACGACAAATTCTCCCCTACTGGTCGTGGCCGCTGCCCTGGTCGACGCCGACGGCCGCGTGCTGTTGCAGCAGCGGCCCCCGGGCAAGCCGATGGCGGATCTGTGGGAATTTCCCGGTGGAAAGGTCGAGTCGGGTGAGGCGCCCGAAACCGCGCTGATCCGGGAGCTTGAGGAGGAATTGGGCATCCGCACGCATGCGAGTTGCCTCGCGCCCGCCGCCTTCGCCAGCGAGCCGCTGGGCGATCGGCACCTGTTGCTGCTGCTCTATGTCTGCCGCAAGTGGCAGGGGGTGCCGGAGGCGCGGCATGCGACCGCGCTCAAATGGGTGCGGCCGGCGCAGATGTATGCGCTGGAGATGCCGCCAGCGGACCTGCCGCTCATCGGGCTGCTGGATGCGCTGATCTGAGGGGGAGAGGAGCGGGGCGGCGCGCCGGATGGGCCGCCCACGCGAGAGCGATCAGCCTTCGGCGGCTTCGCTTTGCAGCTGGACATAATTCTGGATGCCCATGCGGTCGATCATCTCGAACTGGGTTTCCAGCGTGTCGATATGTTCTTCCTCGCTCTCGAGGATGGACTGGAACAGGTCGCGGCTCACGAAATCGCCGACCGACTCGCAATAGGCGATGGCGTCCTTCAGTACCGGCAGCGCCTCATATTCCAGCTCGAGGTCGGCCTTAAGCACCTCCTCCACCGTCTCGCCGATCTTCAGGCGGCCGAGCAGCTGGAAATTGGGCAAGCCGTCAAGGAACAGGATGCGCTCCGCCACCTTGTCGGCATGCTTCATCTCGTCGATGGACTCTTCATACTCGAACTTAGCGAGCTTCTCGATGCCCCAATGGTTGAGCATCCGATAGTGCAGGAAATATTGGTTGATCGCGGTCAGCTCGTTTTTGAGCACCTCGTTCAAATATTCGATGACCTTGGCATCGCCCTTCATCGTTATTACTCCGGCTGTCAGAAAGTGCTGCGGAGTATAAGCGTTTCGGATCCGTTTGTTAATCCGGAAAGCCTTGGAAATCCGGGCTTTTCGCTCGCGCTATTGCGTCGAGTTCGCGGATATCGGCTGCGGCTGATTTGCAATGGCTTCATATGGAAGCGCGCTCGGCCGCGATGATCGTGCGCGCGAACGGCACGCATTGTCCGCATTTGGGCCGGCGGCCGAGGCGGGCATAAGCACTGCAGGGCGTCGCGCAGCCTTCGCGCGCCGCTTCCTTCAAATCCTTTTCGCGGATGGCATTGCAGACACAAACGACCATGGGCATCTCCTGCAATCGAGATAGCCTAGATGATAATAGGTCGCAATAGTATTTCAGCTGCTGTTGCGAATCTTTTGCGTCTCGCCTCGCGCAAGGCTGCGCCACAGCCATTCCGCTGGACCCAGCGCGAATCGCCGCTGCCAGAGGGCGGACCAGACCATCATCACGATCCAGCCGCAGATTACGAAGATCGGCATGGCGGCATGCGCCACATGCCCGAACAGCCCAAGCCCCCAGCCGTAGAAGATCGCACACATGACAAGGCTGCTGCCGAGATAGTTGCTGAGCGCCATCCTCCCCGCCGCGGCAATGGGTGCGACGAGGGCGTGGTTCCGATGCCGCGCGAACAGCCACAGGATAAGCGCCGCCCAGCCGACCGCCAGCGGAATGCGAAAGGGGAAGGACCATGCGACCACCGTGCCAAGCGTCGGAAGCGGAGCGAAGCCCCGGCCGATCACCCACACCGCCAGCGCGGCCATCGGTACCAGCCCGATCAGGAAGCAATGGCGCGCCGTGCGCCAATATTGCTCGGCGTCCCAGCGTCCGGTCAGGAAACCGCCTTTCAGCATCGCCATGCCCAGCAGCATGAATCCCAGCGTGTCGAAGATGACGAAGGGCAGGGTGGACGGCCATTGGCTGGTGAGCAGATGCAGATGATGCAGGACGATGGGCAAGAAGCCGCTGCGATAGGTGGCGATCTCGCCGCGAAGAGCAGGATCTGCCGGATTGGAAATGGACGCGATGAAAGCCTCATATCCTTGCCTCACGCTGGTCCCCGCGCCTGGGGCAGCAGCGGCATGCGCCCAGCTGTAAAGCGATGCGATGAAGCCGGCACTGATCAGAAAATGCAGGAGGAAGGCGAGGAACGCCCATTTGACGAGCGACAGCGGCTCCTGGCGCACGAAGAACAGCGCGGCGCAGCCGACCAGCGCGTAGATCATCAATATGTCGCCCCACCAGAGCAGTACATAATGGGCCAGGCCGAACAGCAGCAGCCAGGCCGAACGCACCAGCTGCGATCGCGTCCCGTCGCGTCCGGCCATCTCCTCGCGGTCGATCAGCAGCAGCATCGACGCGCCGAACAGCATCGAGAAGAGCGCGCGCATCTTGCCGTCGAAGAACAGAAAGCTGACCGTCCAGAAGGCGATGTCGCCGCCCGAAAGCGGCCCCGCCGCCGCAGGACTGAAATAGGCCTGTTCCGGCAGCGCAAAGGCCGCGATGTTCATCCAGAGGATGCCCATCACCGCGCAGCCGCGCAGCACGTCCATGGCGGGAATCCGGGAGGATGGGGCAGTCATGGGGCAGGTCGTCCTTGAAGATACTGGCAAAGCGGGCGCCGGTCTGCCATGCGACTAGCCATGAACAGCGGCCGCAAGCAACGGATAAGCGATGCCTTCGGCGCGGCGGCGGCGCATTATGACGATCATGCCGGGCCGCAGCGGATGGCGGCCGCGCTGGTCGCTGGCCTCGCTCACCGGCAGAAGCCTGACGGCGTGCGTCGCATCCTGGAAATCGGCTGCGGCACCGGCTTCCTGACGCGGGACATTCATGCCCGCTGGCCGGGCGCGGAACTGGTCGTGACCGACCTGTCGCCCGACATGCTCGCGCGAACCGCCAAGGATGGGCTGGTCGCGGGGATATTCCTGACGATGGATGGCGAGGCGCCGATTTTCGACGGAGAATGGTTCGACCTCATCCTTTCCAGCCTTGCGTTCCAGTGGTTCGATGATCTGGCCGGAGCGCTCGACCGGCTGGCCGCGCTGCTGCGACCAGGTGGCAGCATGATCTTCTCGACCATGGGGCAGGGGAGCTTTACGCGCTGGCGCGCGGCGCACGAGGCGAACGGGCTGGCGGCTGGCATTCCCGATTACCCCTCTCTCGATGGCCTTCGCAGCCTGTTGTCGCGCTATGACGATGCCTTCGCCTTTGACGAGGAATATGCCCTGGGGTGCGGTGGCGCCAAGGGGCTTATCGCACATCTGAAGGGCATCGGCGCGGTGGTGCCGAGCGATGGGCGCAAGCCGCTGCCGCCGCGCGAACTCCGCCGGGTCATGGCCGCTTTCGAGGAAAGCGGCGGCGACGATATCTACCAGGTGCTGTTCGGCCGCGTGACGCGGGCGGGTCGGTAAATGGCTACCTGAAATCCTTTTCGCTTAAGGAAGAAGGATATCACCTCGTCCCGCCGCTCATGGCAGCAGCAGCGACGAATCTCCATAGGAATAGAAGCGATAGCCGTTCGCGATGGCATGGGCGTAGGCGGCCTGCATGCGCTCGCGGCCCATGAGCGCACTTACCAGCATGAAAAGCGTCGACTTGGGCAAATGGAAATTGGTCATCAGCCCGTCGATCGCGCGGAAGCGATAGCCCGGCGTGATGAAGATGCGCGTCTCATCAGAAAATGGGCGGATCACGCCATCTTCGCCGCAGGCGCTTTCCAGCAGGCGCAGGCTCGTCGTGCCAACCGCGATCAGGCGCCCGCCTGACCGCCGCGCGGCGTTCAGCCGGTCCGCCGAAGCCTGATCGATCCGGCCCCATTCGGCATGCATGCGATGGTCGTCGGTGTCCTCGGCCTTGACTGGCAGGAAAGTCCCGGCGCCGACATGCAGCGTCAGCGTCTCGGTCGCGATTCCCGCAGTGGCGATCGCCTCCATCAACTCCGGCGTGAAGTGCAGCGCGGCGGTCGGCGCGGCCACGGCCCCCTCTTCGCGCGCGAACATCGTCTGATAGTCGCTACGGTCGCGCTCATCCGTGGGGCGCTTGCTGGCGATATAGGGCGGCAGCGGCATCCGCCCGGCGCGCTCCAGCAGCACTTCCACCGGCTCCTCGCCTTCGAAGCTCAGCGTTACGCCGCCATCCTCGTCGCGCGCACCGGCCAACGCCGTCACCCCTGCGCCGAAGTCGATGCGGTCGCCCTCGCGAACCCGCTTGGCGTTACGCAGGAATGCCTGCCACTGGCGCAGCCCTAGCCGCTTGTGCAGCGTGGCGCCGATTCGCGCTTCTCCGCGCATGCCTTCCAACTGGGCGGGAATTACCTTGGTATCATTGAAGACCAGCGCGTCGCCGGCACGCAGCAGGCCCGGCAGGTCGCGGACGACATGATCCTCGATCGGCGCCTCGCCCGCGACCAGCATCAGCCGCGCGGCGTCGCGAGGCGAGGCGGGCCGCAGCGCGATGCACTCGGGCGGCAGGTCGAAGTCGAACAGGTCTACGCGCATGGCTGGATGCTCTGGAACAGCAACAAGGTGCTCCCGCCCTCGCAGGAGCACGCCATCCTATTTCTTCGCCGCGGGCACTTTCTTCGCCACCGCCTTCTTCGCGGGCGTCGGGATGATCGACGGAGCGGGCGGGGCAGGGGGCGTGGGCAGCGCGGTTACCGGCGGCTTGCCATCGCTCTCGATCGAAGCCTGGAGGATGGTCGAGGGGTCGGCCGGCGGCTCGCCCTCATGGATCGCATCGACATATTGCATGCCCTCGATCACGCGGCCGAACACGGTATATTTCTTGTCCAGCTGCATGCGCGGCAGGAAGAGGATGAAGAACTGGCTGTTGGCGCTGTCTTCCGATTGGGCGCGCGCCATTGACACCGTGCCGCGCAGATGGGGCATCGGGTTGAACTCGGCCTTCAGGTCCGGCAGCGTCGATCCACCGGTGCCGTCACCCTTCGGATCGCCGCCCTGCGCCATGAAGCCGGGAATAACGCGATGGAATTTCAGGCCATTGTAGAAGCCCTGCCGCGTCAGTTCCTTGATCCGTTCGACATGGGCAGGGGCGATGTCTGGGCGCAGCTGAATGCGCACCCGGCCGCCGGTGGACAGGTCCAGATCCCAGACATTCTGCGGATCGACAGGGACGCTGGCGGGCGGCAGCTTGGCCGCAGGGTCGGTGCCGAGCTGCTTGGCCGTCTGCTCCGCGCGGGCCGCAGCCTCCGCCTTCTTCGTTTCCTCAGCACCGCGCCCGCCCTGCGCAAGCGCTGCTCCGCTCGATGCATAAAGAGCGAAACCGATCGCCACGGTCTTGAGCGCCGAAGTGAACCGCATGAATGAAGCTTTCCTTGAGTGGGCCTTAAGCGAGACGCCCTGATAGCGTCCTCATCGCGATTGGCAACTGAACGAAGGCTGAGCGGAGGCTCAGTTGCCGCCCTTGAGGCCAATGGCAGCGACACGCGCCTCCACTTCCGTGCGAACAGCGGGGCTGACGAACTTGTGGATCGGCCCTCCGTAGAGCGCGATTTCCTTGACCAGGCGCGATGCAATGGGCTGCAGCGAAACGTCGGCCATCAGGAAAACCGTCTCGACGCGGCAGTTGATCTGCTGGTTCATGCCCGCCATCTGATATTCATATTCGAAGTCCGCCACGGCGCGCAGCCCGCGGACGATCACGCTGGCGCCCTGCGATTCGGCGAAGTCCATCAGCAGCGAGTTGAAGCCGGTGACGACGATCTCCGTGTCGATGTCGGCACATTCGCGGCGCACCATTTCCAACCGCTCCTCGTCGGAGAACATCGGCGACTTGGAAATATTGGTGGTCACACCGATCACCAGCTTGTCGACCAGCTTCGCGCCGCGACGGATGATGTCCATATGTCCCAATGTGATCGGATCGAACGTGCCCGGATAAACCCCCACCCGCTGCCTGCTCATGTCTTAGCGATCCCTTTCCACGATGAAGTCCGCAATCGCGCACAGCAATTCGGCCTGCGCCCCATAGCCGTGCAGATGTGCCTTGGCCTGATCGACCAGCATTCTCGCCTGTTCCCGCGCCCTGTCGGCGCCCAGCAGCGACACAAATGTTTCCTTGCCGGCCGCAGCATCCTTGCCCAGCGCCTTTCCGGCAAGCTGCGCGTCGCCTTCCACGTCCAGCAGATCATCGGCGATCTGGAAGGCAAGACCGATGTCGCGGGCATAGGCGTGCAGCCGGGTGCGTGCCTCCTGCGGCAAGCGCGCCATGATCGCGGCTGCATCGACGCAGAAGGCGATCAGCGCGCCGGTCTTGAGCTGCTGAAGCCGGGTGACGGTGGCAAGGTCGAAGCTCGCATGCTCTGCTGCGAGGTCCATCATCTGCCCGCCGGCCATGCCGCTGGTCCCGCTGGCAATGGCGAGCGCTTTCACCAGTTCGACGCGCACGAAGGGATCGGGGTGGGTTTCCTCGTCCGCCAGCACCTCGAAGGCGAGGTCGTGGAGGCAATCCCCCGCGAGGATCGCCGTCGCCTCATCAAAGGCCTTGTGGACCGTGGGCTTTCCCCGCCGCAGGTCGTCGTCGTCCATCGCGGGCAGATCGTCATGGATCAGCGAATAGACGTGGATGCACTCGACGGCCACGCCGACCCGCAGCACCGAATCCCGCGAGATGTTGAAGAGGTCGCTCGCGGCCTGCACCAGCAGCGGGCGCAGCCGCTTGCCGCCGCCGATCGCGGCATGGCGCATAGCTTGATACAGCCGTCGGCGCGCATCGTCCGGCACCAGCAGCAGCGAATCGAACAGCCGGTCGATCTCTCCTGCAATCGCTGCGGAACGGGTGGCGATCAGCGCCGATGGGGATGTGTCGGACATGGCGGCGGGCCGTAGCCGTGCTCAGTCCGCGCCGAAGGGCTGCGCGCCGGTTACCGCGCCCCCGGCGTCCAGCGTCAGCTTGCTGATCCGCGCTTCCGCCGCCTGCAGCCGTTCCAGGCAACGCTTCCGCAATTCCTCACCCTGGGCATAGAGTGAAATCGACTCGTCCAGCGGAACGTCACCGCTTTCCAGACGCCGGACGATGGATTCGAGCGCGCGCAATGCGTCCTCGAACGACAATTGCGACAGATCGCCCTGCTGCGTCATGCTTTCCTCAGCCATGTGCCTGCATTGGCGGGCAGTGCACGCGCGGTCAAGTGCGCAACAAGCGCTTGGGCGGCGGTACCCTCCAATTCCGGCGCGCCGTCATCATGCTGTCATGCCGTCCAGACAGGGGGTGGCGGAAATGAGGCAGTTTTGCGTTGACGCCCACGGTGGCAAGTGCACATAGAAGGACCGCTATGAAATATTATCTCCCCCTGATCTCCGTCGCGGCGTTGACGCTGCTGTCTGCCTGCAACAAGAATGACGAGCCTGAAGTGGTCGGCGGTCCGGCCGATCCTATGGCTGAAAAGCTTGCCAATGCCGCTCCTGTGGAGCTGCCGCCTTCAGTGAAGGCCAGCTACCAGTTCCGCTGCAAGGACAACAGCCTGCTGTTCGTCGACTTCCTGAGCGACGACAAGACGGCGAACCTGCGCACCGAAAAGAACGGCGCGCCCACCAAGCTGACCGCCGCCGAAGCCGGCAAGCCCTTCGAAGCGGACGGCTACAAGGTCGAGGGTTCGGGCAAGCAGATCACGGCTACTGTTCCCGGCAAGGGCGCGCTCAGCTGCAAGGCCTGAGCCGCAACGATTTTTCCTGCACAACGGGCCGGCGCTCCTCGGGAGGCCGGCCTTTTTCTTGTGATGCGAACTTGGCGCCAAGTGCTCCTGCGAAGGCAGGAACCCGGCCCCCTACTTGCATCAACGCGCCCCATCCGAACGGGATTCCGGATTTCGCAGGAGCATGAGTGCCTAACGCAACTCCGGCTCCCCAACCTCGACCGGGTCGGGGCCGAAGCGGTTGGGCCCTCGCGTGCCGCCCATGATGAAGAAGATCAGCAGCACGATGCTGCCGATGATGGGGAAGAAGGCGATCAGCAGCCACCATCCGCTGCGGTCGCCATCGTGCAGGCGGCGGACCGCGACGGCGAGATAGGGGATCAGCATCGCCAGCATGAAGATGCCGGTCAGGGGTCCGCCATGCGTGCTGTAACCCGCGCTCGCCCACCACGGTCCCCGTTGCAGCCAGTGCCGGGTCGTGCTGAGCCCCAGCATCCCCTCAACGACCGTCAGGATCAGGAGGCAGAGGAAGAGGAACAGGATGAACATCCAATATTCCTTCGGCCGCGCCCGCCCCGAAAAACGGGCATAGCGCCGCAGCGGCAACAGCATCCATTCCATGGCTTTCCCCTTTCGTCTGCAAGAACGTGGCGAAGCTATCATGTTTTCATGGGGTGGCGAGCCTCGCCATTGTCTATCGGGCCCGGCATCGCTAAAGGCGCGCTCATGTCCAGCACCGCATCCCAGATCACGCCCCAGGTCGTCGCCGAGCATGGCCTTTCCCCGGAAGAATATGATCGCGTCCTGAACGCGCTCGGCCGGGAGCCCAACCTCACCGAACTCGGCATTTTCTCGGTGATGTGGTCGGAGCATTGCTCTTACAAAAGCTCGCGAATCCATTTGAAGAAGCTGCCGACGGAGGGGCCGCAGGTGATTTGCGGACCCGGCGAGAATGCCGGCGTCGTCGATATCGGCGACGGGCAGGCGGCGATCTTCAAGATGGAGAGCCACAACCACCCGAGCTACATCGAACCCTATCAGGGCGCGGCGACGGGCGTCGGCGGCATCCTGCGCGACGTCTTCACCATGGGCGCGCGGCCGGTGGCGAACATGAACGCGCTGCGCTTCGGCCGGCCCGATCACCCCAAGATGAAGCATCTGATCAGCGGCGTGGTGCACGGGATCGGCGGCTATGGCAATTGCGTGGGCGTGCCGACGGTGGGCGGCGAAGTGAATTTCCACCCCGCCTATGACGGCAACATCCTGGTCAACGCCATGACCGTGGGCGTCGCGGACACGGACAAGATCTTCTACTCGGCCGCGTCGGGCGTCGGCAATCCGATCGTCTATGTCGGCTCGAAGACCGGGCGCGACGGCATCCATGGCGCGACCATGGCGTCCGCCGACTTCGGCGAGGATTCGGAAGAGAAGCGTCCCACCGTGCAGGTCGGCGACCCCTTCACCGAAAAGCTGCTGATCGAAGCCTGCCTTGAACTGATGGCCTCCGACGCGATCGTCGCCATTCAGGACATGGGGGCGGCCGGCCTGACCTCTTCCTCGGTCGAGATGGCGTCCAAAGGCGGCGTCGGCATCCAGCTCGACATGGACAAGGTGCCGCAGCGCGAAACCGGAATGACGGCCTATGAAATGATGTTGTCGGAAAGCCAGGAGCGCATGCTGATGGTGCTCCAGCCCGGCAAGGAAGCCTTTGCCGAGGCCATTTTCCGCAAGTGGGAATTGGACTTCGCGGTGATCGGCCATGTGACCGACACCGGCCGCATGGTGCTGGTGCACAAGGGCGAGACGGTGTGCGACATTCCGCTCGCTCCGCTCGCCGACGACGCGCCGCTCTACGACCGCCCCGCCATGCCGAAGGACGAGTATAAGGCGTGGTCCGGCGTCCAGCCGCTCGGAGAGATCGCCGAAAGCGCGGACATCGGTGCCGATCTCGTCAAGCTGATGGGCTCTCCCGACATTGCCTCGCGCCGTTGGATCTGGGAGCAGTATGACCATATGGTCGGCGCCGACACGGTGCAGCGCCCCGGCGGCGACGCCGCGGTGGTCCGCGTTCACGGCACGCAGAAGGGCATTGCGATCAGCACCGACTGCACGCCGCGCTATTGCTATGCCGATCCCTATGAGGGCGGCAAGCAGGCGATCGCGGAATGCTATCGCAACATCAGTGCCGTCGGCGCGACGCCGCTCGCGGTCACCAACTGCCTCAACTTCGCCAACCCGCAGCGGCCCGAAATCATGGCGCAGTTCACCGGCTGCCTTGAGGGCATGGGCGACGCCTGCCGCGCGCTCGACTTCCCGATCGTGTCGGGGAACGTCTCGCTCTACAATGAATCGAAGGCGACCGGCGGCGGTTCGGCGATCCTGCCCACGCCCGCGATCGGCGGCATCGGTCTACTCAAGGACGTCGATGTGATGGCGACCGTGGCCTTCAAGAAGGAAGGCGACGCCATTTGGGTCATCGGCGCCGCCCAGGATTCCTGGGGCACGCATCTCGGCCAGTCGATCTGGCTGCGCGAAATCGCCGGCCGCGAAGCGGGCGAGGCGCCCAAGGTCGACCTGGCTGCCGAGCGCGCCAATGCCGAAGCGGTCCGTGCCTTGATTGCGGAAGGCAAGGTCAATGCGGTGCATGACATTGCCGACGGCGGCCTGCTGGTCGCGATCACGGAAATGGCGCTGGCCGGCAGGATCGGTGCAACGCTGGACACCACTCTGACGACCGCTGCCGCGTTCGGCGAGGATCAGGGCCGCTATGTGGTGACAGCCGCGCAGGGCGTCGACATTCCCGGCGCGGTGAAGATCGGCACCACCGGTGGCGCCACGGTCGCCGGCGTGGCGCTGTCCGATCTTCGCACCGCACATGAAGGCTTCTTCCCCGCGCTGATGGACAGCGAACTGTAATTCTGCCGTCAGCCCGGCCCCGAGCCGGGGTCCCGCTGCCTTCGCGACGGTGAAGGGCTGGAGCGGGAACCCGGGTCAAAGCCCGGGATGACGGAAGGAGATCGTTCGCCCCTCATGCGGGAGGCGTTTTCTCATCTTGCAGGAGTTCCCCATGCCCTTCACCGCCAAGATCCTCCTTCTCGGCTCTGGCGAACTGGGGCGGGAATTCACCATCTCCGCCAAGCGCCTCGGCGCGCAGGTCATCGCCTGCGACAGCTATGCCGGGGCGCCCGCCATGCAGGTGGCGGACGGGTTTGAAATCTTCTCGATGCTCGACGCCGACCTGCTGGCCAAGGCGATCGAGAAGCATCAGCCTGATCTGGTCGTGCCCGAGGTGGAGGCGATCCGCACCGAAGTCCTCGCCGATTTCGAGGCGCGCGGCGTGACCGTCGTCCCCTCTGCCCGTGCCACGATCATGACCATGAACCGCGACCGCATCCGCGAAGTCGCGGCGGTCGAGCTTGGCCTGCGCACATCACGCTACCGCTATGCCGAAAGCCTCGCCGAGGTACTGGCCGGCGCCGCGCATACAGGGCTGCCATGCGTCATCAAGCCGGTCATGTCTTCCTCCGGCAAGGGGCAGAGCACCGTCCGCACGCAGGAGGAACTGGAAGCCGCGTGGAACTACGCCGTCGCGAATATGCGCGGTGACCGCAGCCGGGTTATCGTCGAGGAGTTCATCGCCTTCGACTATGAAATCACCCTGCTGACCGTCCGTAGCCGCGAAGGGGTCAGCTTCTGCCCGCCCATCGGTCATCGGCAGGAGCGCGGCGACTATCAGGAAAGCTGGCAACCCACCCCCATGTCCAACGCCGCGCTTGCCGCGGCGCAGGACATGGCGCGCAAGGTCGTCGACAATCTCGGCGGCTACGGCATTTTCGGCGTCGAATTTTTCGTGCGGGGAGAGGATGTGATCTTCTCCGAACTGTCGCCCCGGCCGCACGACACCGGCATGGTGACGCTGATCTCGCAGAATTTCAGTGAGTTCGACCTGCATGCCCGCGCCATCCTCGGTTTGCCGGTGCCCGAGGTGACGCTGCGGGGACCGGCTGCTTCTGCGGTGATATTAGCTGACCGTGAGTCCGACGACTTTCAGTTCGAAGGACTGGCAGAGGCGCTCGCGACCCCCGGCGGGGAGATGGACCTGCGCGTCTTCGGCAAGCCGACGACGCGCCCATATCGGCGAATGGCCGTAGCGCTGGCTCTGGCTGACAGCGCGGATCGGGCACGCGCGCTGGCGGCGGAAGCTGCGGCTAAGGTGCGGATCGTCTACGGCCGCTAAGCCGACGCCTGGTGCAATCGGATCGCTGCTCAACTGCGACCCACGAACAGGAAGCCCACTGCGGCCATGATGCACAGAAAGGCGGCGAGGTGACGCCAGTGCAGCGGTTCGCCCAGCACGGTCACCATGAAGCCGCCGAAGACGAGCAGGGCGATGGCCTCCTGCGCGATCTTGAGTTGTCCCGCGCTCCACCCATGGGCAAAGCCGATGCGGTTAGCGGGCACGGCGAAGCAATATTCGATGAAGGCGATGCCCCAGCTGATCAGGATCACCAGCAGGATCGGCTTTTCCATGCCGCCCTTCAGATGCCAGTACCAGGCAATCGTCATGAACAGGTTGGAGATCAGGAGAAGCAGGATGGTGGGCATGGATGCCTCGGCGATGGAGTTCCTCCGCGCTGTGGCACTGCCGCGCGACGAAAGGCAAGGCATGGAACGCCGATTGGCGCCTTTACGGCGCCGCCCATGCAAAAGGGTCCAACCCGAAGGTCGGACCCTTTTACGCGCTTGCGGACGACTTAGCGGTAGCGGCCGGTCGTGTTCCACGCGCTGTTGCCGGAGTAGCGATCGGCCGTCTCGCTTTGATCGTCATTGCCGAACATCGCCTGCTGCTCCCGTTCGGCGCGCCAGGCGGCCTGCGCTTCATCGGCGGTCTTTTCCAGCGTTACGCGCTGGGCATCGACCGACCTGATCCAGGAAGACGGGATAGAGTGATGCACGCCATGCGCGTCCTGGTCATTCTTGGTCAGAATGATGCGGTCGCCGCGCAGTTTATCGACCGTGCCGACATGCTCGCCGTCGCTGCCAACCACGTCCATATGCTCGCGCACTTGGCCGATCGCCTGACGCTGCTCGGTACGGCGGTTGCGCCAACTGCCGAATTCGCTGTTGAAGCGGCTACGGTTCTCCCGCTGATATTCGGCATAATCGCGGTCCAGTTCGTTGATCCGCTCCTGCCGCCAGGCATGATAATTGGCGTCGTGATGCTCGCCATAATCATGATTGGGACCGAAGGCGCGCATGCGATAGCCATGGTCCTCGCTGCCGAAGCCGCTGCGTTCGTTGGTGAAGGGCGCATAGCCCCGTCCCGGAAGGTAGCGGTCGCTGCGGGAAGCGGAGGCGAAGCCCACGCGGCTGCTCTGATCGCGCGGATCACCATAGGGACGGTTGTACCATTCGTCATATTCGCGGCGCCGTTCGGCTTCCTCGTCGCCGAACCAGCTGCGAATTTCGTCGCCCGCACGGTCGAAGAAGCCGCGGTCATCCGGGTCATAATCCTCCGACGCGCGCCTGGAGCTTTGCCCGCCGAATTGGCCGCGGGTGCCATAGCGATAGCTGCGGTCATCGTCCCGCCCGCGTGAAGCCCGATACCGCTCGGAGCCGCGATCCCAGTCGTTCCAGCCGCTGCGGTCGCTGTCACCATAGCGACGTCCGCCTTGGTAACCCATTGTCCTTCTCCTTGCTCAAATGCTCACGTCGCCCGAAAAGCGACGACACCGCACCAATGAGCAGGGGGGCTCATCGTTCCGGTCGTTTCGTGGGAGTAATGTCTCTTCTCAGTCTCGTCTCGTCCGCCGGACGGGTCCGGCCTCAGCCGAAAAAAGGGCATTGCCAGCATCAAAACCCTCGCTTATAGGCAGCGCTCCTTGGGGCCGTAGCTCAGCTGGGAGAGCGCGTCGTTCGCAATGACGAGGTCAGGGGTTCGATCCCCCTCGGCTCCACCAATTCCCCCTCGCGGAATTGATCTCAAGGCACTTTCCGGCGGTCCGCCGATTGCCTATGTCGCTTCCATGGCAAATGTTCAGCTTCCCACCCGGCCCGCCGCGACCGTCATCATCGTGCGGGACCGGCTAAGCGGAGCGCCGGAAATATTGATGATGGAGCGGGCGTCGAGCATGGTCTTTGCGGCTGGCGCACTCGTGTTTCCCGGCGGTGGCGTGGATGCGACCGACCTCGCTTTCGCCGAGCGACTAGGCGGCCCGTTCGATCTGGATGAAGCGGCGGCCCGGATCGCCGCCATTCGCGAGACGATGGAGGAAAGCGGCCTCGCGATCGGCATGTCGAGAGCGGTCGATGCAGCGGAGGCGCACGCGATGCGCGCGTCGCTTCTGCGCGGCGATTTCCTGGCCGACATATTGGATGCGCACGGACTTACCCTTGCCCTGGACGATCTGGTGCCCTTCGCTCGCTGGCATCCTTCTTCGGTCGAGGGCGCGACGCGGGTTTTCGACACCCGCTTCTATGTCGCCCGCGCGCCCGAAGGGCAGGACGCCAGCGTGGATGCGACGGAGAATGTCCATCTGTTCTGGAGCGAGGCCGCCGCCACGATCGCGCGGTGCGATGCCGGAGAGGCGATGATCATCTTTCCGACCCGCCGAAATCTTGAACGGCTGGCGCTGTTCTCGAGCTTTGAGGAGGTGGTGGCGCATGCCGCGTCCATACCGGTCGAAAAGGTCATGCCCTGGATCGAGGAACGGGATGGCGAGCGGCATCTCTGCATCCCCTCCCATCTTGGCTATCCCGTCACGTCGGAGCCTTTCGCGCGGGCGCAGCGCAGCTGAACGATGCGCACCCTGCACCTGCTCGCACGGCGGCTGGTGGCGCTTTGCGTCCTGCTTGCCCTGTTGCTCGTCGGCTATGCCTTTCTTGCCCGCCGGCCGCAGGACCTGCCCTGGACGAAGCTCGATCTCGCGCAGCCGGTCGGCCTGTTCACCGGCCGGAAGCTCGCCGCCCTGACCGACGATCCCCTCACGTGCCGGGCGCTGCTGAGCCGGGCCGGCGTCGCCTATGTTGCCGTCAAGCCGGGAGGAGAGGGGCAGTGCGTCTATGCGGACGCGGTGAAGCTCAAGCCCCAAGGCGGGGCCATCCGGCTGCAACCCGCCGACGTGGCGCCGTCCTGCCCCGTCGTCGCGGCGCTCAAACTATGGGAGTGGCAGGTCGTCCAGCCCGCCGCGCGCAGGCTGCTGGGCCAGCCGGTTCGCAGCATCAGTCATTTCGGCGCCTATAGCTGCCGGCGCCTCTATGGCCGCAGCGCCGGGGACTTCAGCGAACATGCCACCGCCGATGCCATAGACGTCGCCGCCTTCACGCTGGCGGACGGCCGGCGGATCAGCGTGGCGGGCGACTGGAAAGCGCCTGGGCCGAAAGCGGCCTTTCTGCGCGAGGTCCGCGATGGCGCGTGCCAGCTGTTCTCGACCACCTTGTCGCCCGACTATAACCGCGCCCATCGCGATCATCTCCACCTCGATCAGGCAGAGCGCGGCGCAACGGGGTGGCGCGCCTGTCGTTGAGGCTGGTTCACGCGGCGCGGAAGGAGTAGATTGCCGATCCTCGCAAAAGGAGGCGCATATGCCGCAGTTCGTGATTGAGCGGGAAATGCCGGGCGTCGGCCAGATGACGGGCGAGCAGTTAAAGGGCGCATCGCAAGGGTCGTGCGACGTGCTGCGCCAGCTTGGCCCCGACATCCAATGGGTGCACAGTTATGTCACCGACGACAAAATCTATTGCGTCTATCGCGCGCCCGACGAAGGGCTGATCCGCAAGCATGCGGAGATCGCAGGCTTTCCGGCGAACAGCATATCGCAGGTGCGCGCGACGATCGATCCGACGACCGCTGACTGAGCCTTACTGGCCGAAGCCTGATTCCCGCGCCAGCGCCACCGCCTCGCGCGCGGCGGCGAGCAGCGCGCCGCTCTTCGCCTCGCACTCGCGCTGCTCATATTCGGCGGTGGAGTCGGCGACGATGCCCGCGCCGGCCTGGACATGCATGATGCCGTCCTTGAGCACCGCAGTACGCAGGACGATGCAGCTGTCCATATTGCCGTCCGGCGCGAAATAGCCGACGCCGCCGGCATATGCGCCGCGCGTCTCCGGTTCCAGCTCGGCGATGATCTCGCACGCGCGCACCTTGGGCGCGCCGGAGACGGTGCCTGCCGGAAAGCCCGCGAACAAGGCATCGAGCGCGTCCTTGTCGGGCGACAGGCGGCCCACGACGTTCGACACGATGTGCATGACGTGGCTGTAGAATTCGACCGTATAGCTGTCCGTCACCGTGACGCTGCCGGTCGACGCCACCCGGCCAACATCGTTGCGGCCGAGATCCAGCAGCATCAGATGCTCGGCCCGCTCCTTGGGATCGGCGAGCAGGCTCTCGCGATTGGCGGCATCCTCGACGGCCGTCTTGCCGCGCGGGCGGGTGCCGGCGATCGGGCGGATGGTGACTTCGCCGTCGCGGGCACGCACCAATATTTCCGGGCTCGACCCGATCAACGCGAAGCCGGGCAGGTCGAGATAATAGAGGAAGGGCGAGGGGTTGATCCGCCGCAGCGCGCGATACAACGCGATCGGCGGCAGGCTGAATGGGCTGGTGAAGCGCTGCGCCAGCACGACCTGGAAGATGTCGCCTGCAACGATATAGTCCTTCGCCCGCTCGACCATCGCGGCATAGCGGCCGGGTTCGAGCACGGGCGTAACGGCAACGTCGGCGATCTCATCAGGCAGGCTCGCTGCGGGGATCGGCGCGGCCAGCTTCGCGGCCACGGCATCGATCCGCTCGAGCGCCTGCTCCACCGCACGGTCGGCGTCCGTGAAGCTGCCCTTCCACACCGGCGCGACCAGATAAAGCACGTCTGCCAGCCGGTCGAACACCAGGATGACGGTCGGGCGCACGAACAGCATGTCGGGCAGGGCGATCGGATTTTCCGGCGGGCGCGGCAGCTTTTCCACAAGGCCCACCGTCTCATAGCCGAAATAGCCGACCAGACAGGCGAGGGCAGGGGGTAGCGCGGGGTCAAGCTCTGCCCGGCATTCGGCCACTAACGCACGCAGGGCGTCGAGCGAGGTCCGCTCTTCCGCCGCGAAGGCGGTGCGATCCGTCGCCCATTGGCGATTGATCTGAGCCTTCTGCCCCTCGGCTCGGAACACGAGGTCGGGCGACAAACCGATCAGGCTGTAGCGGCCGCGCACGGCGCCGCCCTCCACCGACTCCAGCAGGAAGTCGCCCCGGTCCGCCTCGAACAGCTTGAGCGCGGCGGAGATCGGCGTGTCGGTGTCGGCGATCTGGCGCCGCCACACCAGCGCGGACTTGCCCGCTGCCAATGCCGCGCGCGCTCCGCTGATACCGTCCTGACCGATGGAAGCGCCCGCCGTCGTCATCTTACTGCCCGCCGCCATTGTTCGCGCTCGTCAGCGCGCGCTGCACGCTGGCGACGGCATTGGGGTTGCGCTTGACGCCCAGTTCCTTCTCCACCGCGCGCTCGAACTGCTGGCCATATTCCTGACCCACGACGTCGCTCAGCTGGTCGCGAACCTGGCCCAGCAGGGCCTTGTCGCTGCCCGCGTCGCCCGCCTTGATGCCGTTCAGCTGGACCACGAAATAACCGCGATCCTGCCCGATCGGCACCGTCTTCACGCTGCCCGAAGCCATGGAGAAGAGCATCGCCACTTCCGCCGGGGGACGCTGACCCTCGCGCATGATGTCAGCCCGGCGGCCGCCCACCGTCTGCGGCGCAGGCAGGGGAATGCCCGCCGCGGCGATGGCATCCGCCAGCTTCGCGCCCTTGGCGACCTTGGCGCGGATCTGCTCCGCCAGCGCCCTGGCCCGATCGTTACCCTGAGCGAGCTTGTACTGCATGGCCACAAGCGGCTTGACCTTGGCGAGCGGCGGCGGCGCTGCGGGCTGAATGTCGCCCGGCGCGGCCAGAGCATAGCGCTTGTCGGCGGCGATCGGAATCAGCTGCGCATCGTCGTCCTGGCTCATCGCGAAGACGGGGGCGAGCAGCGGCTGGACATCGGGCGAAAGCTGATAGGCCGCATCCTCGACCTGCTTGCCGGACGAGACGAGGAAGGGCGTCGTTTCCAGCTTCAGGCCATTGTCCTTGACCACTTCCTCAAAGCTGCCGCCATTGGCGATCTGATCCTCGACCTTGCCGGTGAATTCGGACAGCAGCCGCTTCTCCTTCTGCCCGCGCAGCGTCTCGACGATCTCGCCGCGCACGGCGGCGAGCGCGCGCGCAGGCGTGGTCTTCACAGCCGTCACGCGCAGCAGCACCCAGCCGAGCGAGCCGCGCATCGGCCCGACCAGCTCACCCTGCTTGGCGGCGAAGCCTGCACTGGCGACAGCGGTCGACGATGCCGATGCCAGCGCGTCTCGGCTCTGGTCCGTCAATTGAGCGGCGGAAAGGCCGGCACCCTGCGCCGCGGCGGCGAGCGACTTGCCGCCCTTCACCTGATCGGCGATCGCCTTGGCGCCCGCCTCCGTCGGCAGGATCAACTGCTCGAAGCTGCGGCTTTCCTTCGCGGCATAGGCGCCCTTGTTCTGATTATAATAGGCCGCAATCTCCGCCTCGGTCGGCTGCGCGGCCTGCGCGAAGCGCTCCGCATCGATCACGGCGTAGCGGATGCGCCGCTGCTCGGGGATGGTGTAGCGCGCGGCATTCTTCTTGTAGAAATCGCTAAGCTGCGCGTCGGTCGGGTCCTTGATGTCCTTGAACGCGGCCGCCGGGATCGCGGCGATCGTGCCCTGCCGAGCCTCCAGCAGCAACGAGGCATAGGGCAGCACCAAGCTGTCGGTCAGCTTCACGCCAAGCCCGAGCGGGGCCAGCATCTGCCGCTGCAGGATTTCGCGGCTGATATCGTCGCGCAGCGCCTGCTCCGTGATCCGCTCGCGCGCCAGCAACTGGCGGAAGCTCTCCTGGCTGAAATTGCCGGCCGCATCCTGGAAGGCGGGGATCTGCGCGATCTGCGCATCGACCAGCCGCTTCGAAATATGGACATCCTGATCCTTGGCATATTCCTTCAGCGTCATCGCCGCCACCAGCTGGTCATAGACCTGCGCCGCGCCGCCCTGCGCCAGAAAATCCGTGATCTGCAATCCGGGGTTGGAACGCCGCGCATTTTCGAACACGCGCTGCACCCGATCCTGAAACTCGCTCAGCGTCAGGCGCGAACCGCCTGCTTTCGCCACCGTCTCGCCAGCGCCGATGGAGGTGCCGAACTTCCCGCTCGTGATGTCGCCCATGATGAACGCGGCGGCGATGATCCCCAGGAAGAGCAGGGCGAACAGCGCGCCGAATTTCGAATGGATGAAGCGGCGAAAAACTGAAAGCATGGAGGAAAGTCCGTAAAGGCGCTCTGAGGCGGCCCGCTTTAAGGGCGGATTGTCGCGCGGGCAAGGGGCGCAAGGGGCGGGAGGCTGGACAAATGCCCCGGGGCCGTCCATCGGCTCGACCAACCCGATGGTTCGCCCTTGGAGAACGGCTTTCTGGCCGTGGGCGCCCTGGAGGGCATGTGTGCAGCAATAAGCATAAGGGGAAACATCGGTGAGCAGGCGGAAGCTGGTTGTCGGTAACTGGAAGATGAACGGCCTCAAGGCCCAGTTGGCTGAGGTGGAAGCCATTGGCCGTGTCGCCGCCGAGCATCCGGCCGTGGAAGTCGGGCTGTGCGTTCCCGCGACGCTCATCATGGCGGCGGCGGAGCGCAAGGGCGCGGCGTTCATCGGCGGGCAGGACTGCCACATGAATGCGAGCGGCGCTCATACCGGCTGCCTGTCGGCGGAAATGCTGGCGGAAGCAGGCGCGGAATGGATCATCGTCGGCCATAGCGAGCGCCGCGAGGCGCAGGGCGAAACCGACGAGCATGTCGCGGCCAAGGCGTTTGCGGCCAAGGCGGCGGGCCTCAAGGTCATCCTCTGCGTCGGCGAAAGCCTGGACGTGCGCGATGCCGGCGATGCGGAGAGCGTCGTGTCCGCGCAGCTGCTGGCTTCGCTGCCGGAGGGGGCGGCTGCGGACTGGCTCGCGATCGCCTATGAACCGATCTGGGCGATCGGCACGGGCCGCATTCCGACGATGGAAGCGGTGGCTGCGATGCACGCCGCTTTGCGTGCCTCGCTGGCGAGCCGCATCGGCGGACAGGCGGACGCGATGCGCATCCTCTATGGGGGATCGATGAATGGCGACAATGCAGCCGAACTGATGGCGCTGGCCGATGTCGACGGCGGCCTTGTCGGCGGCGCCAGCCTGACTGCAGAGAAATTTGCGCCGATCATCGCGGCGGCGGGATAGTCAGTTCACAGCCGTTCGCTTCGAGCGAAGTCGAGACGCGCCTGGCGCAGGAATGGCTTCTCGCCTGCGCTCGAAACGAACGGGGGGCTCTTTGGGTGAAGCGTGCCGGTTGCCCCCGGCATCCTTCCTCGCTATGTGCGCGGCAACGCACCCACTACCGGACTGAAACCGTCGCATGTTCACCTTCATCCTCGTTGTGCAGGCCATAGTCGCCGCGCTGCTGGTCACTGTCATCCTGATGCAGAAGTCGGAAGGCGGCGGTCTGGGCGTGGGCGGCAGCCCGGCGGGCTTCATGTCGGCGCGCGGCGCGGCGGATTTCCTGACCCGCTCGACCACGATCCTGGCGACCGTCTTCGTCTCGCTCTCGATCGTTCTCGCGGTCATCGCCTCGGTTCAGCACCGGCCGAGCGATATCGACACCTCGCTGGTGAAGCAGGCGCCGACGGCTCCGGCACAGGGGCCGGCACCGGCGACCAGCAATGATCCGCTGGCCGGCGCTGCCGGGGCGGCGAGCAGCAACGCGCAGGCTCCGGCGCAGGCCCCTGCCTCGAACGGCGCGGTTCCGCTCGCCAACTGAACGGCTTACCGTTCGTCACTTTTTTTGCTCGCGCGTGGATTCGCGCGCTTGCCCAACTTGTTTGTAAAAGGCTAAGCCTCCCCTCCCATGGCGCGGTATATTTTCATCACCGGCGGCGTGGTTTCCTCGCTTGGCAAAGGCCTGATGGCCGCTTCGCTTGCAGCTCTGCTGCAGGCGCGAGGTTTCCGTGTGCGCATTCGGAAATTCGACCCCTATCTCAACGTCGATCCGGGCACGATGAGCCCGTATCAGCATGGCGAAGTCTATGTGACCGACGACGGGGCGGAAACCGACCTCGACTTGGGCCATTATGAGCGCTTCACCGGCGTTTCCGCGCGTCAGTCGGACAATGTGACGCAGGGCCGGGTGTATCAAACCATCATCCAGCGCGAGCGGCGCGGCGACTATCTCGGCGCGACAGTCCAGGTGATCCCGCACGTCACCGACGAGATCAAGGCATTCGCGCTCGCCGACACCGAGGATCTGGATTTCGTCCTGTGCGAAATCGGCGGCACGGTCGGGGATATCGAATCGCTCCCCTTCATGGAGGCGATCCGCCAGCTGCATAACGACCTCGATCGCGGCCAGTCGATCTTCGTCCATGTGACGCTGGTCCCCTATATCGCGGCGGCGGGCGAGCTTAAGACCAAGCCGACCCAGCATAGCGTCCGCGAACTGACCTCGCTCGGCATCCAGCCCGACATTCTGCTCTGCCGCTGCGAAAAGCCGCTGCCGGAGAGCGAGCGCCGCAAGATCGCGCTTTTCTGCAACGTCCGCCCCGAAGCGGTCATTCCCGCGCTCGACGCGAGCAGCATCTATGCCGTGCCCCAGCAATATCATGACGAGGGCCTTGACCAGGAAGTCCTGCGCGCCTTCGGCATCACGGACGCGCCCGCGCCCGAGCTGGAACGCTGGGACGACATCATGGACCGCCAGCTCAATCCGGAGGGCGAGGTCACGATCGGCGTGGTCGGCAAATATGTCGGCCTGCTCGACGCCTACAAATCGCTCCACGAGGCGCTGCACCATGGCGGCCTCGCCAATCGGGTGAAGGTCAACATCAAGTGGATCGATGCCGAATTGTTCGAGAAGGGCGACGATCTTGTCGCCAGCCTGGAGCCGATGCACGGCATCCTCGTCCCCGGCGGCTTCGGCGTTCGCGGCTCGGAGGGCAAGATCGCCTCGGTCCGTTTCGCCCGTGAACGCAACGTGCCCTTCTTCGGCATCTGCCTCGGCATGCAGATGGCCTGCATTGAGGGCGCGCGGAACACCGCTGGTATCGAGCATGCCTCGACCACCGAATTCGGCGAAACCAGTGAGCCGGTCGTCGGCCTCATCACCGAATGGATGAGCAGCGAGGGCCTGCAGAAGCGCACCGCCGAGACCGATCTGGGCGGCACCATGCGTCTGGGCGCCTATCCCGCCAAGCTCACCGGCAACAGCGTCGTCGCGGGCATCTACAACGCGACCGATATCAGCGAGCGTCACCGTCACCGCTATGAGGTGAACGCCGGCTATCGCGAACCGCTGGAGAAGGGCGGGCTGATCTTCTCGGGCATGTCGCCGGACGGCACCCTGCCGGAGATCGTGGAGCGGCCCGACCACCCCTGGTTTGTCGGCGTGCAGTTCCACCCGGAACTCAAGTCCAAGCCCTTCGACCCGCATCCGCTCTTCGCCAGCTTCATCGAAGCGGCGGTCAAGCAAAGCCGGTTGGTGTAAGAGGAACGGGGCCGACATGGCCCCGTTTTTCATTTATCGTCGTTCCCGCGAAGGCGGGAAACCATCTCGCTGGGAAGCCTTCATGCAAGGTCAGGAGATGGATTCCCGCCTAGGCGGGAATGAGATGATCTTATGTTGCAGGCGTCAGCTTCAGCAATCGTCCCTGCGATCCATAGGCGCCGTCCTCCAGCACCCACAGCGCCCCATCCGGCCCTTGTTCGACGTCGCGTATCCGCGCGCTCATGTCCCACTGATCGGCCTTGGACGCCTTTTCCCCGTCCAGCTTCACCCGGATCAGCGACGCGCTCGATAGTCCGCCGATGAACAGCGAATCTTTCCACTGCGGGAACAGGTCGCCCGAATAATAGGCAAGCCCAGCCGGCGAGATCACCGGATTCCACCAGACCTTCGGCGCCTCGAATCCGTCGCCGGGCTTGTGGTCGGGAATATCGCGCCCGTCATAATGGCTGCCGTTGGAGGCGAGGGGATAGCCATAGTTGAGGCCGGGCTTGATCAGATTGACCTCGTCCCCGCCCTTTGGCCCCATTTCCTGCTCCCACAGCCGCCCCTCCTTGTCGAAGGCGATCCCCAGCAGGTTACGATGCCCATAGGACCAGATCGCCGGATGGAAACCCTTGGCGGCCAGCGGATTGCCCGCTGCGGGCGAGCCGTCCAGATTGAGCCGCAACACTTTGCCCAGGGTGGATTTGGGGTCTTGCGCCGGATCGAACTTCTGCCGCTCGCCATTGGTGAAGAACAGAAATTGGCCGTCGGGCGAAAAGGCGATGCGTCCGGAATAATGGCCATCACCTTCGACATAGGGGCTGGCGCGGAAGATCGCCTTCACGCCGGCGAGCTTGGTGGTCCCGTCGCTCGCCTGGTTGAACGTCCCGGTCGCGAGCGCCACGCCCTTGCCGCCCGTCCCTGCCTCGGAAAAGCTGAAATAAACGGTCTTGTTCTGCCCGAAGTCGGGCGCGAGCACCACGTCCATCAGCGCCCCCTGGCCTGCGCTGTCGACCTTCGGAATGCCCGCGATCGGGATTTTCGTCCCATTCTTCGGATCGAACAGGATCATCTCGCCCGCCTTCTCCGTCACCAGCATCCGCCCGTCCGGCAGGAAGGTCATCGCCCAGGGAGAATCGAAATCGGCGATGACCGACGTCTTGAACGGCTTCTCGGCCGAGGCATTCTGTCCTGTGGCATTGTCCGCCGAGCAGGCGATAAGCGCCAGCGGCATCGCGGTGAGGGCGTAATGGCGCATATTGTCTCCTTCTAGGCTTGGAATATTCGATCACGAATAATGTTGCAGCTTTTCGGCATCGCGACTATATCGCCCTTGCTTCCTTACATCGTCAAACATGTCGGGGTCGCGAGCAGGAACGCTTGCGGCATCGGGAAGCTGCATGATTTTTTGTTGCTGGAGAACGCATGGCGGACATCGCCGAACTGACAGCGCTGATCGAACCGGAGGTGAAGGCCTTGGGCTTCGACCTCGTGCGCATCAAGCTGTTCGGGTCGGGCGAAGACTATACGCTCCAGATCATGGCCGAGCGCCCGGAGACGAAGCAGCTCGTCATCGAGGATTGCGCCACCATCTCCCGCCGCCTCTCCGACGTGCTCGACGAAGCCGATCCGATCGAGGAAGCCTATCGCCTCGAAGTCAGCTCGCCCGGGATCGACCGCCCGCTGACCCGCCTCACCGATTTCCTCGAATGGGCGGGGCATGAGGCGAAGATAGCCGCGACCGAAACCGTCTCGGGCCGCAAGAGCTTCCGCGGCGTCCTGAACGGGATCGAGGGTGAGGATATCCTGTTCACCGATGCGAAGGCCGGCGAGGTCGCCATCCCCTTCGCGCTGGTCGGCGACGCCAAGCTGATACTGACCGACGCATTGATTGCTGCTAGTATGCCGCTCTCCTCCGATGGGGCGGACGAGTTCGAAACCGAAGAATAAGGGTTCAACGATCATGGCCAACGCCATTTCCGCCAACAAGGCCGAGCTGCTCGCGATCGCCAACAGCGTCGCCAGCGAGAAGATGATCGACAAGGCGATCGTCATCGAGGCGATGGAAGACGCGATCCAGCGCGCTGCCCGCGCGCGCTACGGCGCTGAAAACGACATCCGCGCCAAGCTGGACCCGGACACCGGCGACCTGCGCCTGTGGCGCGTCGTCGAAGTAGTTGAGGCGGTGGACGACTATTTCAAGCAGGTCGACCTCAAGCAGGCCGCCAAGCTCAAGAAGGATGCCGTGATCGGCGACTTCATCGTCGACCCGCTGCCCCCGATCGATCTGGGCCGCATCGACGCCCAGTCGGCCAAGCAGGTGATCTTCCAGAAGGTCCGCGACGCCGAGCGCGAGCGCCAGCACGAGGAATTCAAGGACCGCGTGGGCGAGATCATCACCGGCGTCGTGAAATCCGTCGAGTTCGGCCATGTCGTGGTCAACCTCGGCCGCGCCGAGGGCGTCATCCGCCGCGACCAGCAGATTCCGCGCGAAGTCGTCCGCGTCGGCGACCGCATCCGCTCGGTGATCCTGAACGTTCGCCGCGAAAATCGCGGGCCGCAGATTTTCCTGTCCCGTGCGCACCCTGAATTCATGAAGAAGCTCTTCGCGCAGGAAGTGCCCGAAATCTATGACGGCGTGATCGAGATCAAGGCCGCCGCCCGCGATCCGGGCAGCCGCGCCAAGATCGGCGTCATCAGCCGCGATTCGAGCATCGATCCGGTCGGCGCCTGCGTCGGCATGAAGGGCAGCCGCGTGCAGGCCGTCGTGCAGGAAATGCAGGGCGAGAAGATCGACATCATCCCCTGGTCGGAAGATACCGCGACCTTCGTCGTCAACGCGCTGCAGCCCGCGCAGGTCGCCCGCGTCGTCATTGACGAGGAAGAGGAGCGCATCGAAGTGGTCGTCCCCGACGATCAGCTCAGCCTCGCCATCGGTCGTCGCGGCCAGAATGTCCGCCTCGCCAGCCAGCTGACCGGCAAGGCCATCGACATCATGACCGAGGCTGACGCGTCCGAGAAGCGCCAGAAGGAATTCGTCGCCCGTTCCGAACTGTTCCAGAACGAGCTGGACGTGGATGAGACGCTATCGCAGCTGCTGGTGGCCGAAGGCTTTGGCGAGCTGGAAGAAGTCGCCTATGTCGGCGTCGAGGAACTGGCCGCGATCGAAGGTTTCGACGAAGACCTTGCCGCCGAACTGCAGAGCCGCGCGCAGGAGGCGCTCGACCGCCGCGAAGCCGCCGCCCGCGAAGAGCGTCAGGCGCTCGGCGTCGAGGATGCGCTCGCCGACATGCCGCACCTCACCGAAGCCATGCTGGTGACGCTGGGCAAGGCGGGCATCAAGACGCTGGACGACCTCGCCGACCTCGCCACCGACGAACTGGTCGCCAAGAAGCGCGTCGACCAGCGCCGCCGTCGCGAGAACAAGGAAGAGGACAAGGGCGGGATTCTCGCCGAATATGGCCTCAATGAAGAGCAGGGCAATGAGATCATCATGGCCGCCCGTGCTCACTGGTTCGAGGGTGAGGAAGCGTAAGCCAAGATGCCGTTCGTCGATATCCGTCTGGCCGGAAACGCCACCCGTGAACAGAAGGCGGCGATCGTCGCCGACGTCACCCGGTCGCTGGTAGAGCGGCTGGGGAAGCCGGCCTCTGCCGTGCAGGTGGTGATTTCCGAAGTCTCGACGGAAAATTACGGCTCGGCTGGACAGCTCATCGCCGACCGCGATGCGCCCAACACAGGGGAGGACGCCAATGCTGCGGTCACTTCCCGATGAGAGGCTAAGCGCTCCCATATTGCTCATGGATTGCCGTGCTCCTGCGACAGCAGGAGCCCAGTCCAAAGGTCGCGCATATTCGCCACGATGGAACTGGATCCCTGTTTTCGCAGGAATACGGAATTCGTCGGGGGAGGGCGCCGCATGACCGAACGCAAATGCATCCTCTCGGGCGACCGGGCCGATCCGGACATGCTGGTGCGCCTCGCCTGCGGCCCGAACGGCGAAATTCTGCCCGACATCCGCGCCAAGGCTCCGGGGCGGGGCGCCTGGATCGGCGTGTCGCGCGCCGAACTTGAACAGGCCCTCGCCAAGGGCAAGCTCAAGGGCGCGCTCGCTCGCGCGTTCAAAACCGGTGATCTGCAAATCCCGGACACGCTGCCGGCCCTCATAGAGGACGGGCTGCGCAAGGCGCTGCTCGACCGCCTCGGACTGGAAGCGAAGGCTTCCATGGTCCTCACCGGCTCTGAAAAGATCGACGTCGCCTGTCGCAAGGGCCAGGTCCAGCTGCTGCTCCATGCCGCCGATGCGGCTGCGGACGGCAATCGCAAGCTCGACCAAGCATACCGCGTTGGACAAGAGGCCGAAGGCACCGATTTGGCCGGCATCACCTTGCCTGTGGACCGACACGCCCTATCTATGGCAATGGGGCGGGACAATGTCGTCCATATCGCAGTGACCGACTCGCGTGCGGCGTCGCGTCTGCGTTCGGCCATAGGCCGCTTGGAAAGCTATCTGGGTTGCGCTAACGGAGCGCCGGTGCATGGGGAGCAGGACTCCGCCGATGCGCCGGGTGCCTGAGCAGCCTGTTGGTGGCAGTTATTGGGAATAAGGCGCCGACGGGCCTTGCCGGTCGGGATGATGTGAAGGGTACAGTTCAGTCGTATGAGTGACAGCAAGGAAGACAAGCCGGTTCTGGGCCGCAAGCCGCTGGGCATCAAGCGGACCGTCGAATCCGGCCAGGTGCAGCAGCAGTTCAGCCATGGCCGCAAGAATACGGTCGTGGTTGAGGTGAAGCGGCGCCGCATTCTTGGCAAGCCGGGTGAAGCCGGTGCCGCTGCGCCTGCGGTTGAGCCCCAGGCCGATCCCACGCCGCGCGCTCCGGCGCCCGCGCCGCAGCAGCCCCAGGCCCGTGCGCCGCAGCCGGCTGCCCCCGCGCGCCCCGCGCCGCCGCAGAGCCTGATGTCGCGTCAGGAGTTGCAGGCGAAGCTTCTGCGCGAAGCGGAAGAAGCCCGCATGAACGCGCTGGAGGAAGCGCGCCGCCGCGAGGACGCCCAGCGTCTGGCGGCGAGCGAGGAAGAAAAGCGCCGCGCCGAGGAAAACCGCTTGGCCGCCGAAGCTGCCGAGGTCGAAGTTGCGCGTCAGGCCGAGGAAGCCGTCAAGGCTCCTGAGCCTGCGCCGGAAGCTCCGGCCGCGCCTGCCGCAGAAGCTGCGCCTGCCGCGGCCCCGGCCGAAGCAGCGCCCGCCGCTGCCGCCGAGCAGAAGCCCGCTGCTGCGCCCACCTCCACCATGCCGCCGCCGCGCCGCTTTACCCCGGTTGCGCCGGTCAAGCGTCCCGAGCCGGCCAAGCCGGACCGCGCCAAGCGTGGCGACGACAATCGCCGCCAGGCGGGCAAGCTCACCGTCACGCGTGCCCTGTCGGACGACGACAGCGCCCGTGCGCGCAGCCTTGCCGCGCTGAAGCGCGCCCGCGAGAAGGAACGCCGCGCCCATTATTCGGGCGGCGCCCAGCCGCGCGAGAAGCAGAGCCGCGACGTCGTCGTGCCCGAAAGCATCACCGTTCAGGAACTCGCCAACCGCATGGCCGAAAAGGGCGCGGACCTGGTGAAGGCCCTGTTCAAGATGGGCACTGCCGTCACGCTCAACCAGCCGATCGATCAGGACACGGCGGAGCTGCTGGTCGAGGAATTCGGCCACCGCATCCAGCGCGTGTCCGATGCCGACGTCGAAATCGGCATGGATGGCGAGGTTGACGCGCCCGAGACGCTGCAGCCCCGCGCGCCTGTCGTCACGATCATGGGCCATGTCGACCACGGCAAGACCTCGCTGCTCGACGCGCTGCGCGGCACCAATGTGGTATCCGGCGAAAGCGGCGGCATCACCCAGCATATCGGCGCCTATCAGATCAAGACCAAGGGCGGTGACACCATCACCTTCCTCGATACGCCGGGCCACGAAGCGTTCTCGGAAATGCGCGCGCGCGGCGCCAACGTCACCGACATCGTCATCCTCGTGGTGGCGGCAGACGACGGCCTGATGCCGCAGACGATCGAAGCCATCAACCATACCAAGGCTGCCGGCGTGCCAATGATCGTCGCGATCAACAAGTGTGACAAGCCCGACGCCAATCCGCAGAAGGTGCGTGAGCGCCTGTTGAGCGAAGAGGTGGTGGTCGAAGACATGGGCGGCGATGTTCAGGACGTGGAGGTGTCGGCGCTCAAGAAGACCGGCCTCGACACGCTGATCGACAAGATCCTGCTCCAGGCCGAACTGCTCGAACTGGCCGCCAATCCCGATCGCGCTGCCGAAGGCAATGTGATCGAGGCGCAGCTCGACAAGGGCCGTGGCGCGGTCGCGACCGTGCTGGTGCGCAAGGGCACGCTCAAGATCGGCGATACCTTCGTCATCGGTTCGGAAAGCGGCAAGGTCCGCGCGATGATCAATGACAAGGGTCAGCAAGTGAAGGTCGCCGGTCCCTCGACTCCGGTCGAGGTGCTGGGCCTCTCCGGTGTGCCGATGGCGGGCGATCAACTCACCGTCGTCGAAAATGAAGCCCGCGCCCGCGAAGTCGCCGCCTACCGTCAGGAACAGGCGACGAAGAAGCGCACCACGGCGGCTCCGACCAGCTTCGAACATATGTTCTCGGCGCTCAATACGAAGGTCATCGAATATCCGGTGGTGGTAAAGGGCGACGTGCAGGGTTCGGTCGAAGCGATCGTGTCATCGCTCAACCGCATCTCGACCGACGAGATCAAGGTTCGCATTCTCCATTCGGGCGTCGGCGCGATCACCGAAAGCGACGTCACGCTGGCCGCCGCCAGCCGCGCGCCGCTGATCGGCTTCAACGTGCGTCCCAATGCCAAGGCGCGTCAGCTGGCGGAGCGCGAGAAGATTTCGCTGCGCTATTATGACGTGATCTACGACCTGCTCGAGGAAGTTCGCGGCGAAATGGCGGGCCAGCTGGCTCCCGAGCGCATCGAAACCATCGTCGGCCGCGCCGAGGTGCTTCAGGTGTTCCCGGCGGGCAAGAAGGACAAGGCAGCGGGTCTGCTCGTCCTCGACGGCATCATCCGCAAGGGCCTGTCCGCGCGCCTTACCCGCGACGATGTCATCGTGTCGCGCACCAACATCGCCTCGCTCCGCCGCTTCAAGGACGACGTCTCCGAAGTCCGCGCGGGCATGGAGTGCGGTGCGGTGCTTCAGGACACGAACGACATCAAGGTCGGCGACACGCTCGAACTGTTCGAGGTCGAGGAACGAGCCCGGACGCTGTGATCAGGAAAGTGCGTCACCCCAGCGCAAGCTGGGGTGTCGTGCCTCTTGGTCGTCCGTAGCCGCCTGAGATCCCAGCCTGCGTTGGGATGACGAGGATTGATCATGTCCAATCAACCCGAAGGCCCCTCCGTCCGCCTGCTCCGCGTGGGCGAGCAGGTGCGCCATGTCCTCTCCGACATCCTCCAGCGCGGGGACGTGCATGACGATGTGCTCGCCAGGCATGTCGTCAGCGTCACCGAAGTGCGCATGTCGCCGGACCTGCGCCACGCGACGGTGTTCATCAAGTCGCTGCTCGGGCAGGATGAGGAGGCGGTGCTGAAGGCGCTGCGCACCAACACCGCCTATCTCCAGCGGGAGGTCGCCCATCGCATCCGCCTCAAATATGCGGCAAAACTCAAGTTCCTCGCGGACGAGAGTTTCGATGAAGGCAGCCATATCGACCAGCTGCTGCGTGATCCCAAGGTCGCGCGTGACCTTGAAGCGCCGGATGACGAGGGCTGACGCGCCGCGTTGATCTCATGCACGGCTGGCTCATCCTCGACAAACCGCATGGCCTCGGCTCCACGCAGGCGGTGAGCGCGGTGAAGCGCGCGCTGCGGCAGAGCGGGGCGGGCAAGTGGAAGGTCGGACATGGCGGCACGCTCGATCCGCTCGCTACCGGCGTCCTGCCCATCGCGATCGGCGAAGCGACCAAGCTCGCGGGCAGGATGCTCGACAGCGACAAGATTTATGATTTTACCATCGCTTTCGGCGCGCAGACGGACACGCTGGATCTGGAAGGGAAGGTGATCGCCACCAGCGACCGCCTCCCGACGCCCGCCGAGGTGGAAGCGATCCTGCCGCGCTTCACCGGTGCCATCGAACAGGCTCCGCCAGCCTATTCCGCCATCCTGATCGATGGCCAGCGCGCCTACGACCTTGCCCGCGCGGGTCAAGACGTCGAGATGAAGACGCGGCAGGTGACGATCCACGCGCTCAACTCCGTTCGGTTTGAGCTTGTCGAGAACTCTCATCCAGCGTTCTCGACAAGCTCGAACCGAACGGAGGAGGGCGCTCTCGCCTCCATCACCCTCACCGCCCACGTCTCCAAGGGCACCTATATCCGCTCCCTCGCCCGCGACATCGCGCTTGCCCTCGGCACGGTCGGCCACGTCACCATGCTCCGCCGTGTAAAGGCCGGCCCGTTCACCCTGGAATCCGCGATTTCACTGGACAAATTGGACGAAGCTGCTAGGGGCGGCGGCTTCGGCAGCTTGATGCTGCCGTTGACCGCAGGGCTGGACGACATCCCGGCTCTTGCAGTCTCCCCCGATGACGCGCTGGCTCTCCGACAGGGGAAGGTGCTGGTCGGGAAACCGCATACCGGCCTCATGCTGGCGATGGAGGGCGACACGCCCGTCGCGCTGGTGGAGGCCAGTGGCCCTGAAATCAGGGTGGTGCGCGGCTTCAATCTCTAGATGTTATGAAAGGAAGCCGATGTCGATTACTGCTGAGCGCAAGGAAGCGCTGATCAAGGAACATGCCCGCGCCGAAGGCGATACCGGTTCGCCGGAAGTACAGGTTGCGATCCTTTCGGAGCGCATTTCGAACCTGACCGAGCATTTCAAGGGTCATCACAAGGATAACCACAGCCGTCGCGGCCTGCTGATGCTGGTCAACAAGCGCCGTTCGCTGCTGGACTATCTGAAGAAAAAGGATGGGGCGCGGTACACCGACCTCATCGCCAAGCTGGGCCTGCGCAAGTAAGCCTGCTATAGAAGGGACGGCCCCCGCGCGGGGCCGTTTCCGATTCTGGAATAGGGCGCAATCCGGCGCCCCGTTTCATTTCAGGGGCCAAATGATGCTCCGACACCGCCGCGCGCCGGATAGCGCGCAGACAGGCCCCGCCCGGCAATAGGGCCAGGTGGGCGAAGGAAAAACACATGTTCGATGTAAAGAAGGTATCAATCGAGCTGGGCGGCAAGACCCTCACGCTCGAAACCGGCCGTATTGCGCGTCAGGCCGACGCCGCCGTGCTGGCGACTTATGGCGAGACGGTGGTGCTGTGCGCTGTGACCGCCGCCAAGTCGGTGAAGGAAGGACAGGACTTCTTCCCGCTGACCGTCCACTATCAGGAAAAATATTCAGCTGCCGGCCGCATCCCCGGAGGTTTCTTCAAGCGGGAGCGCGGCGCGACGGAAAAGGAAACGCTGGTTTCCCGCCTGATCGACCGCCCGGTCCGCCCGCTGTTCCCCGAAGGTTTTTATAACGAAATCAACGTCATCGCTCAGGTTCTGAGCTTCGATGGTGAAAGCGAGCCCGATATCGTCGCGATGATCGCCGCTTCGGCCGCGCTGACGCTTTCGGGCGTGCCCTTCCTGGGTCCGATCGGCGCTGCCCGCGTCGGTTACAAGGACGGCGAATATCAGCTGAACCCCTCGCTGGACGAAGTGAAGACCGGCGAACTCGATCTGGTCGTCGCCGCCACCGGCAATGCCGTGATGATGGTCGAATCCGAAGCCAAGGAGCTTTCGGAAGACATCATGCTCGGCGCCGTCCTGTTCGCCCATGAAGCCTCGAAGAAGGTCGTCAACGCGATTATCGACCTCGCCGAAAAGGCCGCGAAGGAGCCGTGGGATGTCGCCAAGGGCGACGACCTCGATGACCTCAAGAAGAAGCTCAAGAAGCTGATCGGCAAGGACATCACGGCCGCCTACAAGCTGACCGACAAGTCGGCGCGTTCGAACGCGATCAACGAAGCCCGTGCCAAGGCGAAGGCTTACTTCACCGAAGAGGGCCTGGACGCCCAGACCGTCATGGCCGGCATCAAGCTGACCAAGAAGCTGGAGGCCGAGATCGTCCGCACTGCCATCCTGAAGGACGGCAAGCGCATCGACGGCCGCAACACCACGCAGATCCGCCCGATCGAGGCGATGGTCGGCTTCCTGCCGCGTACCCATGGTTCGGCGCTGTTCACTCGCGGTGAAACGCAGGCGATCTGCACCACCACGCTGGGCACCAAGGATGCCGAGCAGATGATCGACGGCCTGAACGGCGTCTATTATGAAAACTTCATGCTGCACTATAACTTCCCGCCCTATTCGGTCGGTGAAGTCGGCCGCTTCGGCGCGCCGGGCCGCCGCGAAGTCGGCCATGGCAAGCTGGCATGGCGTGCGCTGCACCCCGTGCTGCCCAGCAAGGAAGAGTTCCCCTACACCATCCGCGTTCTGTCGGACATCACCGAGTCCAACGGCTCGTCGTCCATGGCGACGGTCTGCGGCGGTTCGCTCTCGATGATGGACGCGGGCGTTCCGCTCAAGCGTCCGGTGTCGGGCATCGCCATGGGCCTGATCCTCGAAGGCAAGAATTTCGCTGTCCTCAGCGACATTCTGGGCGACGAGGATCATCTCGGCGACATGGACTTCAAGGTGGCGGGCACGGAAGCGGGCATCACCACCATGCAGATGGACATCAAGGTTGCCGGCATCACGCAGGAGATCTTCGAAGTCGCGCTGCGTCAGGCCAAGGAAGGCCGCGCCCACATCCTGGGTGAGATGAGCAAGGCGCTGTCCTCGACCCGCACCGAGCTGTCGGCCCACGCCCCGCGCATCGAGACGATCCAGATCGACAAGTCGAAGATCCGCGACGTCATCGGCACCGGCGGCAAGGTCATCCGTGAGATCGTCGCGGAAACCGGCGCCAAGGTCGACATCGACGACGAGGGCATCATCAAGATCAGCTCGTCCGACATCAACCAGATCGAAGCCGCCAAGAAGTGGATTCTCGGCATCGTCGAGGAAGCGGAAGTCGGCAAGATCTACACCGGCAAGGTCGTCAACATCGTCGATTTCGGTGCGTTCGTGAACTTCATGGGTGGCAAGGACGGCCTAGTCCACGTCTCCGAAATGAAGAATGAGCGCGTCGAAAAGCCGACCGACGTCGTGTCGGAAGGCCAGGAAGTGAAGGTCAAGGTGCTGGAGATCGACCCGCGCGGCAAGGTTCGCCTGTCGATGCGCGTCGTCGACCAGGAAACCGGCGAGGAACTGGAGGACACCCGTCCCGCCCGCGAGCCGCGTGAACCGCGCGGCGACCGGGGTGATCGCGGCGACCGCGGCCGTGGTCCGCGCCGCGACGGCGGCGACCGTGGCGGCCGGGGTGGTGATCGTGGTCCGCGTCGTGATCGTGGCGGTGACCGTGGCCCGCGCGGCGAAGGCCGTGGCAATGGCGGCGGCAACGATGACGATGGCGGCAACGCCGGTCTGCCGGATTTCCTGACGCAGGATTGATCCTCTGTCCTGAATGGAAACAGAAGGGGGGCGTCCGAACCGGGCGCCCCTTTTTGCTGACCTTTTGACGATGGTTGATGTGAATCAATTGGCTACCAAAAAAGTTGTGATAGGGTAACAAGATGGCGGCGGGGGGACTATGCGGCGCAAGAACGAGAGGTTTGTCGAGCGTCTGCCGCTCGTGCCGCGCCGCCCGTGGCATGCCTATGTCCTGACCACGCTGTTCTGCCTGGCCGCGCTTGCGCTACGCAGCGCCGCCGAGAATTTGCTGCCGGTCGGCTATCCCTTCGTCTCCTTCTTCCCGGCCGTCATCCTCTCCTCCTTTCTCTTCGGCGTGCGGCCCGGCATCTATGCGGGCGTCCTGTGCGGGCTGATCTCCTGGTATGTCTTCATCCCGCCGCGCATGGGCTTCGTGGTCACGCCCGGCGTATTGCTCGCGCTCTGTTTCTACAGCTTCGTCGTGGCCGTCGACATCGCGCTCATCCACTTCATGCAGCGGGCGAACTATCATCTCGCGATAGAGCGGGAGCGCAATCGCTCGCTTGCCGAAAATCGGGAACTGCTTTTCCACGAGTTGCAGCACCGCGTGTCGAACAATCTTCAGGTCGTCGCGGCCATGCTCTCGCTGCAGCGCCGCCATGTCGATCATGATCTGGCGCGCCGGGCGCTCGACGACGCGTCCGCCCGCCTGGCGCTCGTCGGCCGCATCAGCCGCGCGCTCTACAATCCGTCGGGGGAGGGGCAGAATATCCCCGCTTTCCTGCGAACCCTCACCGCCGATGTGGTAGAGGCCTCCGGCCGCACCGATGTCGCGCTGAAGGTCGAGGCGCCTGAAGACCTGATGCTGGAGCCTGATGTCGCAGTCCCGCTGGCCCTGATCGTCACGGAAGCGGTCAGCAACGCGATCGAGCACGGCCTCGCCCATCGCGGCGGCACGATCCTCATTCGGCTGGATGCGTCGGACGAAGGGCTCGCGCTCAAGGTGATGGATGACGGCAAGGGCATCGATCCTGATTTCGACATGCAGCAGGGGAGCCTTGGCCTGCGGATCGCGACGGCGCTCGCCAGTCAGCTCAACGGCCGCTTCACCCTGCAACCCGCATCCCGTGGCGGGGCGATCGCGCAACTGGACCTGCCCGCGCGCGCATAGTGACGCGCGGCCGCATTCTGCCGCTTGGCGAGGGCCACTCGCTCGGCTATGACCCGGCGCATGCTGACGAAAACCATGACGCGCATCGGCGCGGCCACCGCTCCGGTCCTGCTTGCAGCCCTGCTCTCCGGCTGCGCGACGTCGAAGAACAAGTCCGACACCCAATATGTAGCGCGCGACGTGTCAACGCTCTACAATGCGGGCAAATATCGGCTCGACCGCGGCCAGTACAAGCTCGCCGCCGCGCTGTTTGACGAGGTGGAGCGCCAGCATCCCTATTCCCCCTGGGCGCGCCGGGCGCAGCTGATGTCGGCCTTCAGCTACTATATGAATCGCGACTATAATGAAGCGATCGGCGCCGCGCAGCGCTTCCTGTCGATCCACACCGGCAACAAGGACGCGCCCTACGCCTATTATCTGATCGCGCTCTGCTATTATGAGCAGATCGCCGACGTCACCCGCGACCAGAAGATCACGCAGCAGGCGCTCGACGCGCTGGGTGAGATGACCCGCCGCTATCCCGACACCCGCTATGCCGCCGACGCGCGGCTGAAGCTCGACCTCGTCAACGATCACCTTGCCGGCAAGGAGATGGAAGTTGGCCGTTTCTACCAGCGACGCGGCCAGTGGCTCGCGGCTGCGCTGCGCTTTCGCACCGTGGTCGACAAATATCAGACGACCACGCACACGCCCGAGGCGCTGGAGCGGCTGGTCGAATCCTATCTCTCGCTCGGCATCCCCGCCGAAGCGCAAAAGGCCGCAGCCGTGCTCGGCAAAAACTATCCCGGCTCCAAATGGTATGAGCGGTCCTACAAGCTCATGCGGGAACATGGCGGTAAGGCTTAAGCGCCCGAATTCGTCACCCCGGCGCAGGCTGGGGTCTCAGGCCATCGGGCACGACCTAGCGGCACGGGACCCCAGCACACGCTGGGGTGACGACCGTAAAGGGTCGTCATGCTGACCGCTCTCTCCATCCGAAATGTCGTGCTGATCGAGGCGCTGGACCTGGACTTCGGGTCCGGCCTGGGAGTCCTCACGGGCGAAACCGGCGCGGGCAAGTCGATCCTGCTTGACTCGCTCGGCCTGGCGCTGGGCGCGCGGGCGGACAGCGGCCTCGTCCGCTCCGGCGAAGCGCAGGCGAGCGTCACCGCGACGTTTGATCCGCCGCGCGCCGATCACCGCTCGCGCGCTCTGCTCGCCGACAACGGTATCGACATCGATCCCGGCGAGCCGCTCATCATCCGCCGCCTGGTCAAGGCCGATGGCGGCAGCCGCGCCTTCATCAACGACCAGGCCTGTTCGGCGGCGCTGCTGCGCGACCTTGGCAGCGCGCTGGTGGAAATCCACGGCCAGCATGACGATCGCGGCCTGCTCAACCCACGCGGCCACCGCGCGCTGCTCGATGCCTATGGACGCTGCGACACCGCGCTGGTCGCCCGCGCCTATCATGGCTGGCGAGAGGCAGCGGACCGGCTGGCGGAGAGCCGCGCCGCCGTCGAAAGCGCGGCGCGCGACCGCGACTATCTGACCCATGCGGTGGAGGAACTGTCGCGCTTCGCCCCCGAGCCGGGCGAGGAAGCGATCCTCGCCGAAGAGCGGGCCACCATGCAGAAGGGCGCGCGCCTGTCCGATGACCTGTCCGCCGTCACCGAATGCCTGACCGGCTCCGATGGCGGCCTCGCCCAGTTGCGGCAGGCGGCCCGGCGGCTGGACCGCATCGTCGCTGAACATGCTCCACTGGCCGATGTTCTCGCCGCGCTTGACCGCGCCGTGATCGAGGCAGGGGAGGCAGAGGACCTCCTGGCCGAGGCGGCCGAGGCGCTCAGCTTCGATCCCGCTCGGCTGGACAGCATCGAAACCCGCCTGTTCGATCTGCGCGGCCTTGGCCGCAAGCATCAGGTCCAGCCTGATGAATTGGCCGCCCTGCGCGACGACATGGCGGCCAAGCTCGCCGCGATCGAAGGCGGGGAGGAGCAACTGGCTGCCCTCGAAAAGCAGGTGCAGGCCGCCGCCGCTATCTATCGGGAGGCGGCCCAGTCCCTCTCCGCAGAACGGCAGATGGCGGCCGGCAAGCTCGACGCGGCCGTGGCGGCCGAACTCGCGCCGCTGAAGCTCGATGCCGCCCGCTTCCGCACCGTGGTAGCGCCGCAGGATGAAGGGCAGTGGGGCGCGCATGGCCTTGATCGGGTGGAGTTCGAAATCTCCACCAACCCCGGCGCGCCCTTCGCGCCGCTGGTCAAGATCGCTAGCGGAGGCGAACTCTCCCGCTTCATCCTCGCGCTCAAGGTCGCGCTGGCGGAGCAGGGCGGGGCGGACACGCTGATCTTCGATGAGATCGATCGCGGCGTCGGCGGCGCGGTCGCCTCTGCTATCGGTGACCGCCTGGCGCGCCTGTCGCAGACCAACCAGATATTGGTAGTCACGCACAGCCCGCAGGTCGCCGCGAGGGGTGCGGGCCATATGCTGATCGCGAAATCAAGCGACGGCACTGTCACCCGCACCGGCGTCCATGCGCTGAGCGAGGGCGAACGCCGCGAAGAAATCGCCCGCATGCTCTCCGGCGCGGAGATCACCGCCGAGGCGCGCGCCCAGGCCGAGCGGCTGCTGGAGAAACTTTGACGTACGCTTATCATTAAGCAAATAGGAAGTGTGGCTTCGTTGTGAGTGAATTTCGGCACGCCAACTAGCTTATGAAGGCCAGCAGATGCTGGAGAATGTCTGATGTCCAAAACGCCGCCGGATGCTGAGCTCCTTAAAAAGCTTGAGGAGCTTGATGAAGTAAAAAGACAAATTGAATACCATAAATATCGATATGATGTTCTCGATGATCCGGTGATATCGGACTCGGAATTTGATAAGTTAGAGTTAAAGGCATGGGAACTGCAGAAGCAGTTGAAGGTAGATGATGACGATCTATTTAGTGTAGGATTGATAACGTCGTCTATTTCCGATGTGCCTTTAAAAAAGGTTGTTCATTCGGTTCGGATGATGAGCCTCAATAACGGATTCTCTGACGAAGATGTTGCTGACTTCATTGATCGCGTCCGGCGCTATCTTGCTCTATCTGTTAATGAACCTTTAGCGCTCACCGCCGAACCTAAGATTGATGGTCTCTCCTGTTCGCTGCGGTATGAACGTGGCGAACTGGTTCTCGCCGCCACTCGCGGTGATCGTTCAGTGGGCGAGGACGTTACCGCCAACGTCCGCACCATACCCGACATCGCGCAGCGCCTGTCGGGAAAGAATGTCCCAGACCTGTTCGAGGTGCGCGGCGAAGTCTATATGGCGAAGGCCGATTTCGTCGCCCTCAACGCGCGCCTGCTGGAAGAGGCGGACGACCCCGAAAAGGCGCGCCAGTTCGCCAATCCCCGCAACGCCGCCGCCGGCTCACTGCGGCAGAAGGATGCCGCCGTCACCGCCAGCCGCCCCTTACGCTTCCTCGCTCATGGCTGGGGCGAAGTCAGCGCGCTTCCCGCCGACACGCAGCTTGGCGTCATGCAGGCGATCCAAAGCTGGGGCCTGCCCGTCTCCGACCGGCTCACCTGCGTCGATACGCTGGAGGCGCTGATCGTCCATTATCGTGCCATCGAAGCCGCCCGCGCCGAACTCCCGTTCGACATTGACGGCGTCGTCTACAAGGTGGACCGGCTCGACTGGCAACAGCGGCTCGGCTTTGTTGCCAAGGCGCCCCGCTGGGCCATTGCCCACAAATTCCCCGCCGAACGCGCGCAGACGACGCTCGAAGCCATCGACATCCAGGTCGGCCGCACCGGCAAGCTGACGCCCGTCGGCCGCCTCACGCCTGTGACGGTCGGCGGCGTGGTCGTATCCAACGTAACGCTGCACAATGCCGATGAGATCGCGCGCCTCGGCGTCCGCCCCGGCGACCGTATCGTCGTGCAGCGGGCCGGCGACGTCATCCCGCAGGTGGTTGAAAACCTCACTGGCTATGAGGTCCGTGAAGCCTTCCTTTTCCCCGATCATTGCCCGGTCTGCCACAGCGAAGCCGTGCGCGAGGAGGGGGAGGTCGACATCCGCTGCACGGGCGGCCTCATCTGCGCTGCCCAGCGCTTCGAGCGGCTGCGCCATTTCGTCAGCCGCGGCGCGCTCGATATCGAGGGGCTGGGCGAAAAGAGCATTCAGGAATTTCTCGACCTCGGCTGGATCAAGGAGCCGGCCGACATCTTCCGCCTGAAATCGCATCGGGCCGAACTGGTCGGCCGTGAGGGGTGGAAGGAGAAGTCGGTCGACAATCTTCTCGACGCGATCAAGGCGAAGCGGCAGCCCGACGCCGCGCGGCTGCTCTTCGGCCTTGGCATCCGTCATGTCGGCGCGGTGACGGCGCGCGATCTGCTGAAACGCTATACGACGCTGGAGGGCATTCGCACCCTCGCCGGCGAGATCATCGCGCTGCGCGACACGGCGCAGCCTACCGAGGGCGAGGAGGGCACGCGCTTCCGCACCCGTTTGGACAAGGCGATCGCCGAGCATATCGGCGTCGAAAATGTCGGCTCGGCGGTCGGCCATGCGCTCGCGGACTTCTTCCACGAGCCGCATAATGTCGAAGTCTGGAACGACCTGCTCGGCGAAGTCGCGCCGCCGCCTTATGTGGTGGAAACAACGGTCAGCGCAGTCACGGGCAAGACCGTCGTCTTCACCGGCAAGCTCGAAACCATGAGCCGCGACGAGGCCAAGGCGCAGGCCGAACGGCTCGGCGCCAAGGCGGCGGGATCGGTCAGCGCCAAGACCGACCTGGTCGTCGCCGGTCCCGGCGCGGGCTCAAAGCTCAAGCAGGCGGCCGCGTTCGGCATCGAGGTCATAGACGAGGCCGCCTGGGCCGAAATCGTGAAAGCGGCGGGCTAATTCCGCTTCCTTCTCCCTCGATGGGAGAAGGATACGCAGCCTTGCTCGCGTAGCGAGCTAGGCGGAGTTGGATGAGGGTGAGCGGTTATAGGCCGTCGTGCGGTCTGGCTGCCCCTCACCCTTCCGCCCTGCTGCGCACAGCTCCCTCCCTCTCCCGCAGGAAGAGAGGGGACTTATTCCGCCCCCTCCAGCTTATCCTGCGTCTTCGTCAGGAAATCTTCCGCGCTGTGCCGCTCACGCAGCTGCTCTTCCAGCGGTCCGTTCGCCTTATTGACCATCCGCCCGCGCTTCACCGCCGGCCGTTCGTCGATCTGCGCTGCCCAGCGGACCACATTCTTGTAGCTGCCCGCATCCAGAAACTCCGCCGCACCATAGGCGCGGCCCAGCACCAGCCCGCCATACCAGGGCCAGATCGCCATGTCCGCGATCGTATATTCATCGCCCGCTACGAACTCGTGCGTCGCCAGCTGCCGGTCCAGCACGTCCAACTGCCGCTTCACCTCCATCGTGTAGCGGTTGATCGCATATTCGAACTTTTCGGGCGCATAGGCGTAGAAATGCCCGAAGCCGCCACCCAGCAGCGGCGCCGCGCCCATCTGCCAGAACAGCCAATTCAGCGTCTCCGTCCGCTTGGCTGGTTCCGTCGGCAGGAATGCACCGAATTTTTCCGCCAGATAGAGCAGGATTGAACCGGACTCGAACACGCGTTGCGGCGGCGATGCGCCACGATCCAGCAGCGCCGGGATCTTGCTGTTGGGGTTCACGTCCACAAAGCCGCTGCCGAACTGATCGCCTTCGCTAATTTGGATCAGCCAGGCGTCATATTCCGCATCCTTCCCGGCCTCCAGCAACTCTTCCAGCAGGATGGTTACTTTTTGACCATTGGGTGTGGCCAGCGAGTAGAGCTGGAGCGGATGTTCGCCGACCGGTAGCGTCTTGTCGTGCGTGGGTCCCGCGATCGGCCGGTTGATATTGGCGAAGGCGCCGCCGCTTTCCTTGTCCCAGGTCCAGACGCGGGGAGGGGTGTAGTCGGTCATGCGCGCGATCCTTGTGAAAAGCCGTCGAGAATGGAACCGGGAAGTAAGAGCACGGCACAGGCGCCGCAACCCTGCCGCCGCAATTGACCCTGCGCGCCGGTCTGCCGGTCCCTTAACGTTCGACATGCCGAATTTTTTGTGCATCACGCCTCTTGACCATCCAGACGCCGCTTCCATATGAACGCCGCTAGCACTCTACTTCGAGGAGTGCTAGCAACAGCTTTGTAGGGAGAAGGAGCCGGATTCGCATCGGTGAAAAGGGGTTGTCCCGCCATGCGTCATCCATCCGATCCCATTTAACGTCGTAAGAGGGAAAGGCACTCAACATGGCATTTCGTCCGTTGCATGACCGCGTTCTCGTCCGCCGCGTAGAGGCGGAAGAGAAGACTGCAGGCGGCATCATCATTCCCGACACCGCCAAGGAAAAGCCGCAGGAAGGCGAGATCGTCGCCGTCGGCACCGGCTCCAAGGCCGAAGATGGCAAGGTAACCCCGCTGGATGTCAAGGCCGGCGACCGCATCCTGTTCGGCAAATGGTCGGGCACCGAGGTCAAGGTCGATGGTGAAGACCTGCTGATCATGAAGGAATCGGACATCCTCGGCGTCGTCGCGTAAAGCTGCGAACCGGAGAGCTATTCTCGTTTTTCGCGAATTTCCGCCATCAAGAACGGTGTGAACTTCGCAAGTTTTGCATTCTCAAGAGAGGTAAAAGATCATGGCAGCGAAGGACGTAAAGTTTTCGCGTGACGCTCGTGAGCGCATCCTGCGCGGCGTCGACATCCTGGCCGACGCGGTCAAGGTGACTCTGGGCCCCAAGGGCCGCAACGTCGTCATCGACAAGAGCTTCGGCGCTCCCCGCATCACCAAGGACGGCGTTTCCGTCGCCAAGGAAATCGAACTGAAGGACAAGTTCGAGAATATGGGCGCGCAGATGGTCCGCGAAGTCGCTTCGAAGACCAACGACATTGCCGGTGACGGCACCACCACCGCGACCGTTCTTGCTCAGGCGATCGTTCGTGAAGGCATGAAGTCGGTTGCCGCCGGCATCAACCCGATGGACCTGAAGCGCGGCATCGACCTCGCCGTCTCCAAGGTTGTCGAGGACATCAAGGCTCGTTCGAAGCCGGTTGCCGGTTCGAACGAAGTTGCCCAGGTTGGCATCATCTCGGCCAATGGCGACGTCGAAGTCGGCCAGAAGATCGCCGAAGCCATGGACCGCGTCGGCAAGGAAGGCGTGATCACCGTCGAGGAAGCCAAGGGCCTCGACTTCGAGCTGGACGTCGTCGAAGGCATGCAGTTCGACCGCGGCTACCTGTCGCCCTACTTCATCACCAACCCGGAAAAGATGCAGGTCGAACTGGCCGACCCCTACATCCTGATCCACGAAAAGAAGCTGTCGAACCTGCAGTCGATCCTGCCGATCCTCGAAGCCGTGGTGCAGTCGGGCCGTCCGCTTCTCATCATCGCGGAAGACATCGAAGGCGAAGCGCTGGCGACCCTGGTCGTCAACAAGCTGCGCGGCGGCCTGAAGGTTGCTGCGGTCAAGGCTCCGGGCTTCGGCGACCGCCGCAAGGCCATGCTGGAAGACATCGCCGTTCTGACCAAGGGCGAAGTCATTTCCGAAGACCTCGGCATCAAGCTTGAGAACGTCACGCTCGGCATGCTCGGCACCGCCAAGCGCGTCACCATCGACAAGGACAACACCACCATCGTCGATGGCGCTGGTGAAGGTGAAGCCATCAAGGGCCGCACCGAGCAGATCCGCGCTCAGATCGAGACGACCACGTCCGACTATGACCGCGAAAAGCTGCAGGAGCGTCTCGCGAAGCTGGCTGGCGGCGTGGCCGTCATCAAGGTCGGCGGCGCGAGCGAAGTCGAGGTGAAGGAGCGCAAGGATCGCGTCGATGACGCGCTGCACGCGACCCGCGCAGCGGTCGAAGAAGGCATCGTCCCCGGTGGTGGTACGGCTCTGCTGTACGCGACCAAGGCCCTTAAGGACCTCAAGGGCGCCAACGACGACCAGACCCGCGGCATCGACATCATCCGCAAGGCTATCGAAGCGCCCCTGCGTCAGATCGCCCAGAATGCGGGTGTCGACGGCGCAGTCGTTGCCGGCAACCTGCTGCGCGAAAATGACGAGACGAAGGGCTTCAACGCCGCGACCGACACCTATGAGAACCTTGTCGCCGCTGGCGTCATCGATCCCACCAAGGTCGTCCGCGCTGCTCTGCAGGACGCGGCATCGGTCGCCGGCCTGCTGATCACCACCGAAGCCACGATCGCGGAGCTGCCCTCCGACGACAAGGCGCCGATGGGCATGCCCGGCGGCGGCATGGGCGGCATGGGCGGCATGGACTTCTAAACCGATCGTAGCGGGTGGGCTATTTGGCCCGCCCGCGGTTCGATCGTGCACGAACAAGTCCGCGCACCTCCGAGAAAACAGGAAAGGGTCGGCAGGCAAACTCCGGCCCTTTTTCCTGTCCTACAGGCATCGGCCGGGGCTATATTGCCGCTGGCTCTTTGAACAGCGAACCGCCTGTCGATCGATCGTGATGAGGCGATCCTTCGCGGCTGCTATATGGCTCGCGGCGCAACGCCTGATCGGCTCCTCCGCCCCTTGTTTCAATGAACATCGGGAACCCGCCATTTACTAAATGGAAATCATGTTTCGCCAAAAGTGGCGGAACGTGGCACGCCTTCGTCGAACCCTGATCGCATCATTGCGCGAGCGCTTTGCTCCCGACACTCAGCAAAATGCTGATGTGCAGGCGAATCTCGTCAAGGCTCTCTATGCCTCGCCAGGTTCGCTGATGATCGGTGCGCTTGCTGGAGGCTCGCTCAGCATCGTCGTCGCCTACTATGCGCAACTGATCGAAATCACCCTGATCTCGGCTCTCATCTGCGTCGTTGCGCTCAGCCGGTCGATCTCTGCCATCTACTTTCTGCGGCAGTTCGCCTCGGATGACGCGCCGACGCGCCCTGTCTGGGGACTGGCTTACGAACTGGGTGCGTGGGGCTATGCGGCTCTGCTGGGGACGCTGGCGTTCGCCACACTGGTCCTCACCGAAGAGGCTTCGCTGCATATCCTCAGCGTCTGTCTGGTCGCGGCCTATTCCGGGGGCATTTCCGGGCGGAACGCCGGGCGCGTGCATGTCGCGATCGGCCAGACCTGCTTTGCGCTGCTGCCGACTTCCCTTGGCCTGATGATTGCCGGCGGGCTCGGCTATCAGGTGCTCTCTACCATGCTGTTCCTGATGGTGTTCGCCATGGCGGAAATCACCCGGACGACGCACCGCATCGTCGTCGAGGCGCTGGAGGGCAAATATGAAAAGTCCAAGCTCGCCACGAAATTTGAGCGCCTGGCGCGTTTCGACAGCCTGACCGGCGTAGAAAATCGCATGGCGATGCAGATGCGCTTGCGAGAGATGTTCGACAGCCGCCTGTCTGACAAGGACGCCATGGCGGTGTTCTGGATGGACCTCGACCGGTTCAAGGAGATTAACGATTCGCTCGGCCACATGATCGGCGACCAGCTATTGTGCGGCGTGGCGGAACGGCTTTCCCGCGCTCTGGACGGCCGCGGCCATGTTGCCCGGTTCGGCGGCGACGAATTCGTGCTGATCTGCCCGGCTGCCGATGGTGTCGTGGCGCAACAGATCGCAGACGATGTGATGGCTGAGTTCGGTCATGATTTCGAGGCAGGCGGCTATCATCTTACTGTCACCGCATCGATGGGCATTGCGGTGGCACCGGATGACGGCCAGAGCAGCGACGAGTTGCTGCAGCATGCCGACATGGCGCTTTATCAGGCCAAGCATGCCGGGCGGAGCCGGCACGCGCGATTCGACTGGTCGATGAAGGAGCGGCACAACCGCACCTATGAGCTTGAGATGGGCCTTCGCACCGCGCTCGCCAATGGCGAGCTCAAGCTCCATTACCAGCCAATTTTTGAAAGTGCGACTGGCAAGATCGCGATCTGCGAGGCGTTGATGCGATGGGATCATCCGACGCTGGGGCGCATCTCTCCGGCCGAGTTCATCCCCATTGCGGAAAGCTGCTCGCTCATCGACTCAATGACCGCATGGGCGCTGGAGCGGGCCTGCCACGATGCCATGCAATGGGATGATGAAATCCGCGTAGCAGTCAACATTTCGCCCGCGCTCATCAAGAGCGACGGGCTTCCCCGCGCTGTGATAGCAGCCTTGCTCGCATCAGGGCTCAAGGCGCGTCGGCTGGAACTGGAAGTTACCGAATCGATCTTCCTGGAGGATAGCGGCCGCACTAGCCTGATCCTGTCCGAACTGCGGCGTATCGGCCTTCGGCTGGCGCTTGATGATTTCGGCACCGGCTATTCGTCGCTCGGCTATCTGCGCAACTATATCTTCGACACGCTGAAGGTCGATCAGAGCTTCATGAAAGGGGTCGGGGCAGGGGGAAGGGATCGGGCCATCGCGCAATCCGTCGCCAACTTGGCCCAGTCTCTTGACGTCGAAACCGTCGCAGAAGGCATCGAGACGGCTGAGCAGCTGCGTTATGCCCGCGAAATGGGCTTCACCAACGTGCAGGGCTTCATTCTCAGCCGACCCATTCCGGCCGATGAACTGCTGCAGATGATGCATGCGACGACACGCGAAACGAACGGCGTGGTCCTGTTGATGCAGGACCGCCGTCGCGCCTGAGCGAGTTGCGCCCGTTTATTTGGAGAGCCGTGTCTGCGCAGAGGCCAGCCGCCGCATCATGCGCAGATCCTTGGGATCAAGCTTCATCGCTGTCGCCGCCCAGTTTTCGACAATGTCCTTGAGCTCGCCATATTCGAGCGGGTCAACCCGACGGCCGGCTTCGAAAACGCCGACATGACCGGCATGGTGGGGACGGTTATTACCGATATAGTCGCGCACGACTTCCTCGCCTTCTCCGTCCTCGGCCAGGATCGTCACAACCCCCATGTCGTACATTTCCTCGGCCGTGTAGACCTTGCCGGAGAGGATCATCCGCTCCGCCATGCGCCGGCCGATCTTGCGGGCGAGGATGGAGTAGGCACCCATGCCGGGGAACAAGCCGAAGAGCATTTCCGGCACCCCGAAACGCGCGCTCCGCTCCGCCACGATCACGTCGAAGCAGAGTAGCGCCTCGAAGCCGCCGCCCAACGCATCGCCCTGTGCGAGCGCGACGGAAATGACCGGCATGTCCGCATTGCGCCAGGCGCGATGGACGACGTCGATGCACGCATGGCCATATTTAACCAGGGCGGGGAGATCTCCCCGTTCAATGCAGGCGGCAAACAGTTCAAGGTCGCCGCCCAGGTTGAAGACGCGCGGAAAACGCGAGCCCAGCACCATATATTGCAGCGGCAAGCTACCTTCTTCGAACAGCCTTTTCGCTTCGGTTTGCCAAAGCCGGATGTCCCGCAACATCGGCATGGAATAATTGGGCCGATTCGCAGGCGTCATGAAGGCCCACAACGTTGCCAGACCGGGCTCCCAGTTGACGTCGATCTGCCCGAGGTCGAACAGCATGGACTGGCCCACATCCTGCGGCGCAGCCTTGCTTTCCGTAAGGGCCGCAATGGCTTCGCCCTCATCCTGTCCCAGTTGAGCGGGACTGAAATCGTCGGCCTGTTCGCGCGTGGAATTAAATCGCCCGGAATCAACCATGTGCGTCCCCGTTCTTCTATTGGGATGAGCAGATCAGCCTTTCGATGTCTATGCAACGATCCAGACGAAAAGGGCAGCGAGTTAACCATTTTTGGTCCCAACTGTGGCCCGCAAGCGTCCAAAAATTCGGGGAAAAGGCGAACCCGTTGCGGAAATACAACAAGTCTGCTGTTAACCATAGCCGCGCCGAGCCCTCGCAGGCCTTTGTTAACCATTATTAATTATGACCGGCTCCATGAGCACGCATCGCACCGAAACCAACATTGTGACCCTGATGCTTCACGACGAAGAGGGGAAGAGTTGGCATTTACGATTGGCGATGGATTGCCTGCCCTTCATCGGCAATTACCGGAGGGTCAAGGGGTTCAACATGGAAGCCGTTATTGCTTTTGACGGGCTTCGCAAAGCAGGCTGAGCTGCCCGCCCGGCAAGCCCCTTGTTTGGGCCGAGGTTAAATTCTACAGCGCGCCGGGTGAATCAGCCCCGTTTTTCCTTTTCTATCGATGCGCACGACGGCAAGGCCCGCGCTGGCCGGATCAGCATGCTGCGCGGAGAAATCCGCACACCGGCCTTCATGCCGGTGGGAACTGCGGCAACCGTGAAGGCGATGCGGCCTGCAGAAGTACGCGCGGCTGGCGCGGACATCATCCTCGGCAATACTTATCATCTGATGCTCCGGCCGGGGGCGGAGCGGGTGGACAGGCTGGGTGGATTGCACGCATTCATGGGTTGGGACCGGCCGATCTTGACCGACAGCGGCGGGTATCAGGTCATGAGCCTTTCGTCGCTCACCAAAATGAGTGAAGAGGGCGTCGCTTTCGCCAGTCATATCGATGGCTCTCGACACATGCTGACGCCTGAGCGCTCGATGGAGATCCAGCGGCTGCTGGACAGTGATATCGTCATGGCTTTTGACGAATGCACCAGGAATGGCTGCTCACACGATGAGGCTGCGCGATCCATGGAGCGGTCGATGCGCTGGGCCAAGCGTTCGCGGGATGCCTTCGACACCGGTGGGGAGCATGCAGCACGCGCGGCACTGTTCGGCATCCAGCAGGGGTCGCTGGACGAGGCGCTTCGCCGCGTTTCGGCGGAAAAGCTGACGGAGATCGGCTTCGACGGCTATGCAGTTGGCGGCCTGGCAGTAGGCGAGGGGCAGGAGGCGATGTTCGCCACGCTGGACTTCGCTCCGGACATGCTGCCCGCTGACAAGCCCCGCTATCTGATGGGGGTCGGAAAGCCGGACGATATCGTTGGTGCGGTGGAGCGGGGCATTGACATGTTCGATTGCGTCCTGCCGACCCGCAGCGGCCGGAATGGACAGGCTTTCACCTGGGCAGGACCGCTCAATATTCGCAACGCGCGCTTCGCTGAGGACAAAGCGCCGCTCGACGCGCGCTGCGGTTGTCCGGTCTGCGCCACATGGAGCCGTGCCTACCTGCACCACCTGGTCAAGGCGGGTGAGATGCTGGGCGCCATGCTGATGACCCAGCACAACATCCATTTCTACCAGGAACTGATGCAGGCGATCCGTGGCAGCATCGCGGATGGCCACTTTGCCCGCTTTGCGGCCGATTTCCGCAGGGACTATCAGCGGGTCTGAAGCTCGTCAGGGGATAACGGTGATCGTGATCATGTAATCTCCGCGCTCGGCATCAAAGTCGAGCGGCGCCCGCAACTGACGGGAAAGCCCGGTGAGCACCCGCCCATAGCGTTCATCCAAGAGCGACGTCATTTCCGGCGATCCGCGCAGGGCGGGTGATGTGATGTGAACCACCGCTCGGTCCTCTCGATCCTGCTCCAGCTGGACAGAGATACGCATGGCGGTGCGTGGATCGGAAATCATTGCCAGTTCGACCAACTCCGTCAGCAGGAAGGCGACGGGAACCGCGACGTCCTGGCTGATGTGCAGATTGTCACTGTCGATCTGAATGCCAAAGCGCCGCGCCGCAGCGGGGGCAGTGCCCCGCAGACTGGCCGATAGTTCGCTGATGAGCGAGCGGACCCCGACCCCCCGATGTTCCTCCAGCTCGGCGTAATGGTTGCGGTGCACGACGGATAGCGCATCGACGCGGCGCTGGATCGTGGCGAAGGCCTCTACCGCCTCGACATCATGGGCCGATCGCGCGTGCAGGCTGATAAGGCTGGCGATGATCTGCAGGTTGTTCTTAACCCGATGATGCACCTCGCGCGTCAGTTTGCGCTGAGTTTCCAGCCCCTCGGCCATTTCGGCTTCATGGGTGGCGACATCCTCGCTGATCTCCCGAAACGTGTCGCCCAGCGCGACGATTTCCTGTGCCGGTGTCCGGACGCGGCGCGAAGGTTCGAGCACCTCTCCGGGCTGATAAGCGGCGACGGTACGCCGCAGCAGGACCAGCGGACGGATGAGCAGGCGATTGACGACGAACCACCCAATCGCTGCAGCGGCGAACCACATCACCAGCGGCAGAAACAGCGACAGCATCCTCGCGAGCGTAACCGGCGGGTCGCGCAGCGTTATCGTTAGCAGAATGTCCGGTGGATCGAGACGGGCGGAGAGGCTCGTGCTGTTGCTGCGTGCTACCCCGGCTGGACCATTGATGAAAATCATCCTGCCGCCTTGGCGCAAGGCGATCTGTCGGTTCTGGAGGCCGCCAATGGGATTGACGATGGATTCCAGATAGGCCCGCGAATAATAAGCGAGCGCGACGACCTTCCCGTTTTCGCTGACTGCGCGGCTGACGAGAAAGCCGGATTTCGGAAGCAACTCAGCGGTTTGACCGGAAAATCGCTTCGTAACGGGTACACCCGCCGGCTCAGGGGTGGGGGAGCCGCAAAGCCGTTGTCCGGTGCGGTTGTACACATAATGATGGCCACCCCCCCGATCGTGCGAAGCGAGGAAGATGGAGAGGCGCCGGCACATATTCGGATCGGCATCACCCGCAGCGAAGGTGTTTGCCGTGAGCATCAGCGCGGTACGATCCGACGATAAATCCGTCGAGAGCTTGCGTGCACTCTGGGTTACTGACACCCGGAGCAGCGCTTCCTTTTCAAGATCCGTCGTCCGGATCGCTTGCAGCGACGCTATTAGCGCAATCAGGCCAAGAGGAAGGAGCGCCAGAGTCAGGATGAGGAACATCTTGACGCCGGTGGAATGGAAAAGGGAGGTAAATGTCCGACGCGTGAGAGCGTCGTCAGGCTCTTGCGCCTCGCTCAACGGCATTTCAGGACGTCTCGCCATTCAGTGGACTGTGGGCTGCGGACGCCGCGGGTCAGCATAGTCAGTTGGGATGTCAGGGGAGCCACTATGGCGCCGGGCCGTGATGAGCGACATATTGCCTCCCCTCGCTTCGCCCCCCCCTGGACTGAAGCAATCGCGATCCGATCTTAATCCAGTTTATTCAGAAGATCGAGCATTTCGGCCGGAATATCTTCTTCGACCGCGCGCTGATATACAGAGCGCAGGGCGCTGCCGACCTGGCCTTCATCCTTTGATGCGGAGTTGCGCTTCTTGCGGGGCGCACGGCTTCTTCCGCCCGTTCCGGGAGTGCTGGCACCGACATCTGTTTTGTCCCCTCCCTTCACATCCCGTTCCGTCGTTGAAGCAACCAAAACACGCCCCTCTGTAGCCATCGCGATCATGCTCTGCGCGCCCTTCTTGCGGCTTTACCCCATGACGTCAATTCGACGTGGGGGAAGGAGAGCACAAAACTCCAAAGAAATTCGAAAAAAACGAACGCCAGTGAAACAAATCGCCTCATTGTTGGTTCCGTCGCTCGAAGCATTTTTTGCGCCGTCGATAACTCGGCGGCAGGACTGGGTTGACGTTCGTCTCAGACACGGTCTGGCAACGCTTCGCGAGATCGGAAAAGGGCATGAGAGTTCATGACCTTATCTGATGGCGGGGCTAACGGCTGGCAGTGGTGTCGAGACGGTCGCGCCTCGTTTGCGAAGGGGGGGGCTTGCCACATCGGCATCGTCGATCCATCCTCTCCTCGGCGGATGCTTTAACATTGCGCCCAATGGGCCTGGGAGAATTTTTACCGATGTCGCTTGGTCAGCAACTGCACCCCCATCTTCCTTTTCTTCGCCGTTATGCCCGTGCGCTGACGGGCAGTCAGATTCACGGCGATGCTTATGTTCGTGCGACATTGGAGGCCATCGTCGCTGCTCCCGAGGAATTTCCCCGGGACGTGGATCCGCGGCTTGGCCTCTATAAGACCTTCCATGCGATCTGGTCGTCTTCGCATCTCGAAGATGGGCCGGTTCTGACCGGTGCCGACGGGCAGGAGGCGATCGCGCAGGCGCGGCTTGCCCGGCTAACCCCGCTGCCGCGCCAGGCGCTGCTGCTGACGGCGCTTGAAGGCTTTACCGTGGACGATGTGGGTTATCTGGTGGCTCTCGACCCGGCGGATGTCGAAGCTTTGGTGGAGGAAGCCTTAAGCGAGATCGAAGCGCAGACCCGTGCCAAGGTGCTGATTATCGAGGATGAGCCGATCATCGCAATGGACATAGAGACGATCGTGCGCGACCTCGGCCATGAAGTGACTGCGATCGCAGTCACCCGTGAGGACGCCGTGCGAGAGGCTATGGCCGAGCGGCCCGGCCTTGTTCTGGCGGATATTCAACTGGCCGACGATTCGAGCGGCATCGACGCGGTTAAGGATATTCTCGCCGAATTCTCGGTGCCGGTCATCTTCATCACGGCTTTCCCCGAACGCCTGTTGACCGGTGAGCGGCCGGAGCCAACATTCCTCATCACCAAGCCGTTCCAGCGATCCACTGTGAAGGCGGCGATCTCGCAGGCGCTCTTCTTCGATGAGGCCACCGCGCCCGCCGAGTGATCGCGAGGGGAAAATAGCCTGAGATAAAGGGGAACCCTGCTCCGCGACTCGCGTTATTTAGGCGTAACGATCGGGAGAAAGCCATGGCAGAGCAGGAACAGCATGTTGCCACCGAGAAAGCTCGGGCGGGTTCGACCCCTCATATCGTGCGCTATGTCCTGGGCATCTCGCTCACTCTAGCGATCATCGCGATGATTGTGGTGCTTTTGGGCTATTGAGCGTTGCAGCGATTGGTTCCTGGTAGAATTATGTATAGGGTGCGGACGCATTTATGGCTTTGACGACTTCGGTTCATGCGGCGAGGACGACAGCCAGTGAAGGGGTTGTTTCCATGACCGAAGGCTTCAGCCGGGAGGCGGAACGCGAGACGCTGTCCGACGCCGACTTCAAGCGCGAGCTCGCGGCCGTCATTCCCCACCTGCGTGCCTTTGGCCGCTCGTTGTCGGGCAACCGCGACGTTGCCGACGACTTGGTGCAGGAAACCTTGCTGAAGGCATGGGCGGCGCGCAACCGCTTCCAGGCCGGTACGAACATGCGCGCATGGACATTCATCATTCTGCGCAATCACTATCTGTCGCAGATGCGTCGCTCGCGCTTCCGGGGCGATTGGGATGATCTGGCGGCGGATCGACTGCTTGCAGCTCCGGCGGGGCAGGACAAGCATGTGGAACTGTCGGACATGCAGCGCGCCTTGCTTCAACTTCCTCAACCCCAGCGCGAAGCGTTGATCCTGGTCGGCGCCGGCGGCTTCGCCTATGAGGAAGCCGCCGAAATATGCGGTGTTGCCGTCGGTACGATCAAGAGCCGGGTGGCGCGCGGCCGTGCCGCGCTGGAACAAATACTGGAAAATGGGGAATTGCCTTCCCGCCGAACTCAGGAAACAACGGACTCGGCGGTGCTGGACGAGATCATGGACGATGTCGATCGGCTCAGCCGCGGCCGGGAGGCAAAGGAAAAGAGCGAGCCCGGATCGGAGTAGATCATACAAATCCCGCGCTATCGACATGGCGCGGGCGGAGAAAAGTGATGGTCGAGGATCGGGACAGCGGATATTCGATCCACAACAGGGACCATGACGAGAAGGCCCCCGCGAATAGCCGCGGAGGGAGCGGTATTATCTTCGCGCTGGTGGCGATCGCTCTGATTTTAGCGATCGCCTTTTTCTATGTCACCAAGGACAGGGGCGACAACAGGGCGGACACAGTCACGAATGCCGCAGAATCGGCGGATAGTGCGGCTCGCGTCGTGGGCGATGCGGCGAAGAATGCCGCTGACGAATTGCGCGATCGCTGATCTACAGCGGCTCGGATCCAGATCAGGGGAGTAACTCCATTCGCCGCTGCGCCTGTCGAGGAGGGCTGTTCCTCTCCTGAAGAAGAGATAAGCTCGATAAGCTGGCCTAAGCGACGCGGGCATCCTCAATCAGGTCTTGATGCTCAAGACCGACAGCAAACGGGGGAGCGTTGCTCGTCCGCTCCCCTCGCCATTGCATGCTCAGGCCGTCTCCCGCCCGTATTCCGTGACGATTTCCACTTCCGCCCTGTCGCCCAGCACTACGCCGACCCGCTGATGAAGGCCGTTCGGCTGAACGTCCATGATCGGGCCAAACCCGTTGGTTGCGGCTCCGCCGGCCTGCTCGATCAGAAACGACATAGGGTTCGCCTCATACATGAGGCGCAGCCGCGCCTTGTCCGGATGGCGTGCGTCGGCGGGATACATGAAGATGCCGCCCCTCTTCAGGATACGATGCACGTCCGCGACCATTGAGGCAGTCCAGCGCATGTTGTAATCCTTGCCGCACGGGCCTTCTGCCCCTTCGATCCGTTCGTCGATGTAGCGCGCCACGCCTGTCGACCATTGCTTGCGTCGTGCCATATTGATCGCGAACTCGCAGGTGCCCTGGGGCATCTGCATCGGACCGTCGGTCATGCGCCAAGAGCCGATTTCCCGATCGAGAGTAAATTCATAAACCCCCGTGCCGATCGTCAGCACCAGCAAGGTTTGCGGCCCGTAAATAGCGTAGCCCGCCGCGACCTGGTTGCGGCCTGACTGGAGGAAATCCTGTTCGGTCACTTCCCGGCCCGAACATTCCTCCGGGGCCTTCAGGACCGAGAAAATGGTGCCAACCGACAGATCGACGTCGATGTTGCTCGAACCGTCGATCGGATCGAACAGCAGCAGATACTCGCCCTTGGGATAGCGGTTAGGTATGCGATGGATCGTCTCCATCTCTTCCGACGCCATGGCGGCGAGATGGCCACCCCATTCATTGGCGTCGAGCAGGAGCTCATTGGCGATGACGTCCAGCTTCTTCTGCACTTCGCCCTGAACATTTTCGCTGCCAAGGCTGCCGAGGACTTCACCCAGGGCGCCCTTCGCCACCGAGTAGCTGATGGTCTTGCAGGCACGTGCCACAGTTTCGATGAGCAGGCGCAACTCCGAAGGAAGCGCATTCGCCTCTCGCTGCTGCTCGATCAAAAATCGCGTAAGGGTGATGGATTGCATCGACGGTTTACTCGCATGGTGAGATGACGCGCGGCCGCGCGCCAGAAAAGGAACCTCACGGTAAACAGCACGGGCGGGCCAGGAAAGCACCAATTGAGCGAGCGTGTGGACGGGAAGGTGAATTGGGGCCGCGATACGCTTGCCTGAGCGTTGTGCCGCTACCGTCAGACGACAGCGGCGCGCCAGGTCAGGCGGATTTCGCGGCGGTGACGATGATTTCCACCTTGTACTCAGGGCTGGCGAGCTTGGCTTCGCCCGTGGCCCGTGCAGGCGCCTCGGCATCGGCGATCCAGGCGTCCCATACCGCGTTCATCTCGGCAAAATCGTTCATGTCGGCAAGCCAGATCTGGGCCATCAACATATGGTTCTTGCTGCTGCCGGTGCGCTCCAAAAGCGATTCAATCTCCGCAAGCACGGCCTTAGTCTGGGCGGTCACGCTTTCGCCCGGTGCGCCAATCTGGCCGGCGAGGTAGATGGTGTCGCCGTGAATGACGGCCTCGCTCATGCGGGGGCTGCGATCGATACGGGTGATGCTCATTACAATGCTCCTATATGCATGAGGTCAGGAATAGCGGCTGATCGCCAGGTCGTGGGCATCGATCGCCGGCTTACGGCCACTGATGATGTCCGCGATCACATGCCCTGAGCCGCACGCCATGGTCCAGCCCAGAGTGCCATGGCCGGTGTTGAGGAAGAGGTTGGGGACGCGGGTGGCGCCCAGCACGGGCGTGCTGTCAGGGGTCATGGGCCGCAGCCCTGACCAGAAGCTCGCGCGCTTGAGATCGCCCGCGCCCTTGAAGAGCGAGCCGACCGAATATTCCAGCGTGTCGCGCCGCGCCTTGGGCAGCCCCTTGGAATAGCCGGATAACTCAGCCATGCCGCCGACCCGAATGCGGCCGCCCAGGCGGGTGATCGCGACTTTGTAGCTTTCGTCGAGCAATGTCGAAACGGGTGCGCGTGCCTCATCCGTGATTGGCACGGTGATGGAATAGCCCTTCACAGGATAGACAGGCAGACGGATGCCGATCGGCCTTAGCAGCAAGGGAGAATAGCTGCCCATCGCCACCAGATAGGCGTCCGCCGTCACATGCCCCCTGTCGGTTTCGATATGACTGATCCGGCCGTGATCGACGGCAAGCCGCCCGATGGTCCTGTCGTGGATGAAGGATACCCCCTTGGCCTTCGCCATGTCCGCCAGTGCGTTGGTGAACTTGAAGCAATCCCCTGTCTCGTCATTGGGAAGCCGCAACCCGCCGGCCAGAGGCACCTCGCTATTCTCCAGACCCGGCTCGGCTGCGATGCAACCGGCGGGATCGAGCACTTCGAAGGGCACGCCATCCGCCTTGAGGACAGCGATATCCTTGGCGATGCCGGCGAGCTGCTTCTGTTCGCGGAACAATTGAAGCGTGCCCTTGGAGCGCTCATCATAGCTGATGCCGGTTTCGCGCCGCAAATCGATCAGCCTGTCGCGGCTGAACTCCGCCAACCTCACCATCCGGCTCTTGTTGACGACATAAGCACGCTCATTGCAGTTGCCGAGCATCGCAGCCATCCAGCGCAGCATTGCCATGTCGAACTGCGGCCGCAGGATCAAAGGTGCGTGCTTCATGAAAAGCCAGCGCAGCGCCTTCATCGGTATTCCCGGCGCTGCCCAAGGGGAGGCATAGCCGGGCGAAATCTCCCCCGCATTGGCGAAGCTAGTTTCCAGTGCGGGAGCCGCCTGACGGTCGATCACGGTGACTTCATGCCCCGCTTGGGCGAGATACCAGGCCGAAGTGACGCCGATGACACCGCTGCCGAGAATGGCGACCTTCATGCTCTTATACTCCGTTGAAGCTCGGCGGCGGGCGCTGCGTGATAATCACGATGATAGCGACGGCCGAGTTGGGTCAGGATTTCATAGGAAATGGTGCCGGCATCGGCGGCGACATCGTCCACACTCTGATGCGGGCCGAGCAGTTCGACGGCCGCATCGGGATAAAGCAGCCTTTCCGGCACATCGGTCACGTCCAGGGTGATGCTGTCCATCGAAACGCGCCCGGCGATCGGCACCCGCTGCCCCGCGATGAAAGCCGATCCTTTGTTGCTCAGATGCCGCGGCCAGCCATCGGCGTAGCCGACCGGGATGGTGGCGATGCGCGTCGGCCGGATGCAACGGTGCGTGAGGCCATAGCCGACCGCCGCGCCAGCGGGTACGTTACGCAGCTGTATGATCCGCGCCTCGAGCGACACCACCGGGCGCATCGGGTTACCGACCTTCTGTGGCGCGCCGCCATAAAGCCCTATCCCTGCACGGACGACGTCGAAATGGCAGCGATCAAGGAAGCTTCCCCCGCTATTGTCGAGTGAGCGGGGAACGCCGGGGAAATGGCGTGAAACCGTCTGAAAGCTCATCCGTTGCTGCGCATTGAAGAGCGCGTCGGGATCATCGGCGCAGGCGAGATGGCTCATGAGGAGGGTCAGATCGATGCCGCTCAGACGGCTGCGCTCCGCAACCAGGGTTTCGACCTCCTGCAAGGGCAGGCCGAGCCGCGACATGCCGCTGTCAAATTGCAGAGCGGCAGGCAAGCTCTGACCCAGCCTCCGCGCGCATTCAGCCCAACGGGCGATCTGATCCAGAGAGTTTAGCACCGGAGTGGCGCCGATGGCTGCGCACTCCTGTTCCGCGCCGGGGTGCAACCCGTTCAGGACGAAGACGGGTGTTCCCGCCGGCAGTGCCCGTCGCAGGGCAGCTGCTTCGCCGAGATGGGCGACGAAGAAATGGCGGCAGCCGGCTTGCAACAGAGCCTTCGCGACGGGGACCGCGCCGAGCCCGTAAGCGTCAGCCTTGATCACGCCGGCGACGCGAGCAGGAGCTACTTGCCGCTGAATGACGTGGTAGTTGGTCGCCAGAGCATCGAGATCGATACGTAAAATGGCTCCCGCCATATGCTCATTCTGCATGACGCTTCCTTTCCGACAGAAGCTTATCGCGGGACCGTCAGAATAAGCTCTCAAATGCTGTGCGATTGTTCTAAGGATTGGCACAGAATAGAAGATGTTGCGAAGGATATCGAAGATGGCGGCTTCACTGGATTCCACGGATCGGTCTATCATCCGTCTGTTGCGGCTGAACGCGCGCCGTCCCAATTCGGAAATCGCAACCGAGGTTGGCCTTTCACCCTCCGCATGCCACCGCCGGATCAAGATGCTGGAGGATGAAGGGGTCATCCGCGGCTACACTGTCATCACTGGTCCGCTGGAAAGCGAGGCGAGAGCGGTCGACGTGCTGGTGCAGGTCACGTTGGAGCGGCAGACCGAGGATTATCTTGCGCGCTTTGAACATGCCGTGCGTCAATGCCCGGAAATCCGCGAGTGTTTCCTGATGACCGGCGGCGTCGATTACTGGCTGCGGGTCCAGACGGAAACGGTGGCCGCCTATGAGGCGATCCACAGCGAGATATTGTCGCGCATGCCCGGCGTGACCCGGATCAACTCCAGCATCGCAATGCGCGATGCCCTGCGGCCTCGCCGGTCAGCGAGGCGCTAGCACGTCAGATGCGCTTGGCGATCGCGCCCGCAGCCCAGCCCATGCTCACCGCAAGCGCAATGGCGGTTAGGCCGTAGAGGAACGACCAGCGCTCAGCGGCCACGGCCATGAACCGCTCAAAGCCCGATTTGCGGATCGTGATGTCCCGTATAGCTGCCGCCACGACCCGGCCGTCCTGCACAAGAAATGTCTCCGCCGTGTAATTGCCAACGATCACGCGCGCAGAGAGCGGCAGCCGCGCACGATACAGCACGCCCTGGCTGATCTCCACCGTGCCGAAGCGCTCGACATAAAGGCCGGCGCGCTCCCGAAGATCGATAAGGCCCTTCTGAAACCGTTCCAGTTCAGCGCTTTCGTTGAGCGACGAGGGTGAGAGCTGGAGTTTGTCCACGCCCATTTCATAGATTGCGGCCGTCCGTTCATCGACCACCTGGTCGATGGGGCGGGAAGAAGCGATGGCGTAAAAACTGGGCGCGGATCGGAAGCGCGCGCTGTCGGCGTTGACCCATATTCCCGCGACCTTCTGCTTCTCGCGCATGGTGATCGACTGGTCTGGGCCCTTCAGCACGACCATGATATCGGCTGGCTTTGCCGGGCGGCGGCCGTCGGGATAGACGATCGCGCCGAACAGCAGGAGATCCGCGCCGGTGAAACTATACTGGATTTCCACGTCGCGCTGCGACACGTCTGGAACCAGTATCGGCTCATTCGCCGCACAGAGCAGCAGCAGGGCAGGGGCCGAGGCGACGAGGAGGCGGGGCTTCAACGCACCTCTACCGTGTAGATTTCATCGGGGCGGAACCCGAGGCCCAGCGCCATGCGCGCGGCGACCAGCAGAACGATGGCCGCCAGCAGGATGCGCAGATATTCCGGGCGGACCGTCATGGATATGCGCGTTCCGACCTGAGCGCCTGTCACGCTGCCGATCAGCAGCAGCATCGCCAGGACGAGATCGACCGCCTTGGTCGTCATCGCGTGCATCATCGTCGTCGCCATGGTCACGAACAGGATCTGGAACAGCGAGGTTCCGACCACGGATTGCGTAGTCATGCCAAGCAGGTAGAGCATGGCGGGCACCAGGATGAAGCCCCCGCCAACGCCGAGCAACATCGTCAGAATGCCCGTCGCCATACCAAGCAGCAGCGGTGCAAGCGGAGAGATGTAAAGGCCGGAACGATAGAAGCGCCAGCGCATGGGAAGGGCGGCGACCAGTGGGTGATGCCGACGCTTGCGGGCCTGGATGTGCTTGCCCGTCTTGAGCGCGACGAGGGCCTGGATCGACTCTTTCGCCATCAACAGGCCGATGCCGCCTAGCATCAGCACATAGAGGATGCCGATCACTGTATCGATCTGTCCTATCGCTTGCAGCAGGCGGAACAACAGCACGCCGATCCCTGCGCCGAGCACGCCGCCCCCGATCAGCACACCGCCCATGCGCACGTCTACAGTGCCCCGCGACAGATGGGTCACCACGCCCGACACGCTGGCGCCCGTCACCTGGGAAGCCGCTGATGCCGCGGCGACGGTCGGCGGGATGCCATAGAAGATGAGGAGCGGCGTGGTCAGAAACCCGCCCCCGACCCCGAACATGCCAGACAGCAGGCCTACCACGCCCCCCAGCGCGATAATGACCAGCGCGTTCACCGACAGGTTGGCGATGGGCAGGTACAGATCCATGGAAGATCGGGGTTAAGCCCAATATGTTGAGAGATAAAGATGGAAGGGCCTAAAAATCCGAAGCTAGTGTTACCGCGAGCCCGGAAGCCGGGGCAGCCCGCCCGGCAACCCGTTCACGCCACTCGATCGAGAGCCGGGCTGCGGCCGGCGCCAGGGGAAGGCGGACTTGCAGTTCTGGTCCGAAATCGAGGCGCTCCACCTCCGGCTGAGCACCGCCTGAGACGCTGACACCCAGTCGGATGGGAGTGGCTTTGATTGGGGACAGGAGCGATAATTTGCCGTCGATGAACAGGTCGCGTGAATGGAAGCCGACCATTCCCGTCTGGGCGTAGGCTTCCGCTTCGATAGCGTGCGCTACGCGGGTTGGACCGAAGCCGCCGACCATCATAAGAGCATTGGCATTGCGGCCTCCCTCGCCCAGCGCGATCCGTCGCTCGGCAGCGATGCTGACCGGAACCGCGCGCGAGGGTTGATAAGCGAGTCCGACCGCGGCTTCAGGAGAGGCAGGACGGTTCAGTGCAGCACTGGCGCGAGCATAAGCGGCCGTGCGGCTTTGCGCGTCCGGATCGAAATCGAAGTCGACGCGAACGCCCGCCTGCGACCCGCCAAGCCTACCGCCTGCGACAGCGTCGGCCCTCGACGCGCTGCCCTCCCGCCATAATAGCCAGGCGCTGCCACGCCATCGATCGGCTCGCCCCGGACTGGGACTTGCAAGTGGAACGGAGGGGGCAGGGTTAATGCTTGGGACGGCCTTCGGAAATGATCCCGGCTCACCGCCGGGCTGCTGATTGAGTTCGGGCGGTAGAGCGACGTGCTCCGCAACCGCTATTCTCGATGCGACTACTTCCCCAGTCGCCACCGCTCTGGGGCCGTGCTCGATGAGTTGCCGCGAAAACGTTGCGGTGGGAGCGTCAGCCGCATGTGCAAGCTGGGCTGTTCCTTGGGGTGCGGGCCGCGCGGCCGATGACGCTTCAGCTAGAGGCGTCTTCCCCACCGGCGATCTCGCAGGCTCAGCGAGCATGGTGCCGCCGACCGTGGCAAGCCGGATCAAAGTCCAGCCGCCCAGGACGATAGCGAAGAAGCGGACCGGCCTGCCGTTGACGGCGCCCGTGCTCATCGCGGGGCTCCCGCTTCGGTCTGCGGAAAGCGGTGTTGCGTTTTGTCCCAAACGAGCGGCTTGCCGACCAGCGACTTGAGATATGCCATCACCGCGCGGCGCGCCGCCATCATCGAGATAATGTTGGCAATGATCGTCCGGAAGATAGCGCCCAGCCCATAGGCCCAGCCATAGGCCAGCCCAACGAAGATGAACCGCATCGCCATGCGCCAGATCATGAAGCCGAAATTCAGCCACAACAGCCCTTCGATGACGGGCGAAGACAGTTGGGTCGTGCCAAGCCCAAGCAGCGCAGCGGTCAGCAGAACTCCCCAGAGCAGCAGGGCAAGATAAGCCATGAACAGGACGAAGGCTGCCAAAGCGGCGCGGCGGTCGCGAATGCGCATCCACCATTCGGCGATGCCGCCATGCCATCCCATGCGATCCCATCCGGCAAGGGATATGCCGACGATCCAGCGCGCTTTCTGTTTTACCGCAGCCTGGATGCTGTCGGGGAAATACTCCCGGGTCGCAACCAGTTCGCCCTTCTCGTCGCGCATGCGGACGAAGACACCTCGACCGCCCATATTACTGATGCGCAGACCCACCTCATAATCTTCCGTCAGCGATCCGGGATCGAAGGGTCCGCCTTGGGAGTGATTTACAAGACTTTCGAGCGTCTGGCGTTCGAATGCGCAGGCGACGCCAGCCGACGGAACCGATGCGCCCATTGCTTCGCGGATCGTCAGATATTTGCCGTGGCTCTCGCCAAATTGGACGTTAGCGTAATTGCTCAAGCCATCAAAAATTCGTTCTGTTGCGTCCTCTTGCCTACATGCATTTGCCCCTGTTCGACCGCCCTAACTCTTTGACAACGAGTTGCAGTTAGTGCAGGCCGCGAAAAAAGTGACCCAGAGAGCAGATGTCCGCTACCGTTTTCCCCGTTGATTGCCCGCCGATCCCGCATGACACGCATGCGCTGGGGCCGGTTTACAGGGTGCTTGCAGGCGCTTCTCCCTCGCCTGTCGATTGGCAATCCCATGAACAGAGAGGGCAAGCCCTTCCCCCGAGAATGTGTAACTGTCGCTGGGTTTCGATCTCGCTTTTCACTAACACGTCTGTAGTGAAAAAATATAAGAACCTCGCTCATCTGTCGCATGCGGCAGAGTTGCACATCCCGGCTAACACTGGTGCGCACAAAACAAAGGGAGCGCACATCGACTTCTGGTGTGACGATAATACTGCCTTGGCGCAGCATGTTAAGGCAGTGGTCCAAATCTGATGGCTACCCGCAACCAATATGCCAATTTCGAGCAGGTGCTGTTCTACTTGGACGGCCCTCAACTCATCCTGCTGGAAATGGGGCCCAAGTCTAAGATCGTAGCCGTAGCGACGGATCGCATTGGCGATAGGCAGTTTTTCGGAGCAAAAGTCAGCATTCAGCAGTTCACAGATTATCTGAATGAGCGCTTCGATCTTAGGTTCATGCTCGCAAATCCAGAGCGCGACACCTGGTTCGAATTCGACCTGCCCGAGAATGGCAGCCCGAGAATTCTGCTGACCGAGGTCGAGCTCACCGAGGAGCGGATCGAAAAGTATTTACCCGAGCACGGCCTTTGGGCACGCGATCACAGTGAAGATTATGAAACGCTGACTGTAGAGGTGCGCACGCCGCAGCGATTTATGGTTGATGGGAACTGGGATATGAAGGAATTCTCGAAATTCCATTCATACCTTTCCGACATGTACGCGCTCACGCGTAGCGTTGATCTGTTCGTCGATGAGCAAACGTCAATCGACCGCAAGCGGACAGTCATGGAGTCTTTCGTCAAGCCTTGGGAGGGAGGCGGAAGTTACTTCGGCTTCTTCCGTTCGCTTTCGAAAGCGGGTGGGCGCGATCTCCGGCCCGATATCAAAGCGATCCAGTGGGCCTCGCCTGGGTACATCGACGTCGTTGGCGATCAGGCGTCGTTCGATCGTCTTACCGCTCTATTGACCCACTTCGGCAGGAATCACCGGATGATCGTTGAGGAATATGAACATCTCTGGAGCTACCTCCAGGAGACTAAGTTGCTCAAATCGACGTCGCGAAACTTGGATCGCAAATCCGACGTAGCGAAGGAAGTTGGGCGGCGGGCCCAAGCGCTGTCGCGTGCTCTTAATATCACCAGCTATTCCGAGATGAAGAAGATGGCTGGCAACGATCCTGTCGTCGCGGGCAAGGTGCTACTTGCATCGAAGCGGCGGCTGGAGCGGCTCTATACGTTCTTTTCAGAAGGTCGGCTCGAACTGCCAGGGCAATCTATCAGCAGCTGATAGCTATCATGCGTGCTTCGCCTTGCCAGTTGCGATCGACAGAATTTCATCCATCTGACGCACGACCTGGACAACGGCTCCGCGCTGCTTCGTGAGATCGGGGCTGACGATCACGCGGGCGATCATGGCGCGGTAGCGGCCGATCGCTTCGGGCTGGGCTTCTGGGGCTGCCAGCGCTGCGGCCAGATCCTCGACCTGCCGCCGATACTGCTCCTCCACATGCGGGTGTAGCGCCAGGACGTTCGGCAGGGCATCCATGCTGGCGAGCTCGCGCTGCAGGCGATCGGCTTCGTCGCGGGCGGTCGCGAGCATAGTGCGGATCTCGGCGAACTCACTGCCGCCTTCCGCGAACGCCTTCAGCATGCGCTCCTTCTTCCGCTCGGCTTCCTGGAGCTTGCGCTCTATGCGTGCGCGATCTCGGCCGAGGTCGGCCGACTGGCGTGCGAAGTCGCGGTGATATTCGCGCACATACTCGCTCACGGCCTCGGGAGAGAGTAGTCCGGCCTTCAGATCGGCGAGCACGCCTTCCTCATAGAGGCGCGTGTTGATCATCCGATTGTTTGAGCAGCCGAGGCGATAGCGGTAGTTGCTGCAACGCCAGAAGTCGCCGCTGGCTTTCACCCATGCCGTCCCGCAGACGCCACAAAAGCCGAGGCCAGACAGCACGTGCTTAGGCCGGCGCTTGCGCTCAGGGCGGACGCCCTGGTTTGATGCGAGGCGCTCCTGGACTCGCTGCCAAAGATTGTCGTCGATGATCCGGAGATGCGGGAAGGCCTGCCGCTCTACCTCTTCTTTAGGGTTGGGGCGCATGAGCCGTTGTCTGGTCTGCGGATTAACGACCTGACGGCTGCGCCCGTAGGTGACGACACCGATATAGGTCTCGTTGCGCAGAATGCCTCGCTTGTGCTTCAGGTCGCCGTTGATCGCGGTCTCGTGCCATAGCGCGCCCTGCGGGGCGGGGACGCAATCGGCGGTGAGCCCGGCGGCGATCTGGCGAGGGCTGCGGCCCGCCGCATACTCAGCGAAGATCCGTCGAACAATGTCGGCCTTATCCGGATCGATCTCGCGCAGGCCACGCACCAGCTGCCCTTTGTCGTCGAGGCGGTTGGCGTGGCGGTAGCCGTAGGCGATGCTGCCGGGGATCCGCCCCTGCTTCAGCGTGCCCAGCTGGCCCCGTCGAACGCGCTTGGCGAGGTCGGTGCGGAATTGCGCGTCCATGAAGCCTTTGACCAGGCCGATCATGGGCGTGACGGTGCCGTCGAACAGAGTGAAGAGGCGCGCGCCTGCGAACTCGATCCGCTCGCGGATCATGTGGGCGTCGGCGACATGGCGCGAGATGCGGTCGGTTGATTCTGCGAGCACCTGATCGACGCCGCCCGCCTCGACCAGCTGGAGCATCGCATGGAGGCCAGGGCGTTGGCGCGCATCGATGCCGGCAGCGCCGGAGATCGCGGCATCCTCGAACGCGCCAACGACTTGCCAGCCTTCCTGATCCGCACGCTGGCGGCACAGGGCGATCTGGTCCGCAGTCGAGCGCGGATTCTGGTTATCGCTGCTGAATCGTGCGTAGATGACCGTGCGCACGGCTGTCTCCCTGGTGGCCGCCCTGGTGCGCGGCGCGAAGGGCGGCAATGTCTCTTGCAACCTGCGCGCGCGCAAGGGCCTTCACAAATTCTCGGGTGGTCGGATCGAGCGGCGCGTTCACAGCAGCTTCCTGACGACGGCATTCGGGTCGAGCGGTTCGGGCGTTTCGATGCCGGCGGCGGCGAGGCACTCGGCGCATGGCGACCAAGCATTCAGTTGCTTGCCTGCACGCAGATCCTGGTGAACCTCGTAGCAGGGTGGGTCGCCATATTCCGCGCAGGCGTCCTGGCAGATAGACCGGAGCTTCGGGGAGGTCATGCTGCCGCCCTCCGCCGCTCGATCGGGATTGGATGCACCTTGCAATAGAGGAGCGTGAATTCGAGCGCGTACCAGACGTGGCGCATCGTCTCGATGCGGTCGCGCGTCATGCCCGCCCTGCCATCATCATGGGCGATGATCATCCGGTCCATGGTTGAGCGAACGCTTCGAGCCATGAGCGCCTGGTCGTCTGGATGCCAGCGAAGAGGTTCGCGCCGATCGCCGCCAAGCACGCGCATGAAGTGGACGATGTTGGACCAGATCACATCGTCCCGCTGCGCCTTCTCGGCGCTGATCTGGCCAGCCTGGACGGCTGCCTGCGTTGCCGCGCGGCGACGTTCGCGCTCTGCCGTCGCGGCAGTGACCAAGGCGGCGGGGGGTAGGGGGTCTCGGCCAAGATAGGCGCTCATGATCGCCGCCGCTCGTCTATGGTGCTGACAGGCTCACCGGCGTGAAAGCGCTGCTCTGATGGCAACGGTTCGAAGAGCAAGGCCGCAATGATCTTGCTGCGATACTCGGCGAGCATCCCGCAGATGAGGGCCAGAGCGAACCAGCCAACGCTGGCGAGCAATACAGCCGCACCGGCGCTCACTGCACGGCTCCGCGCACGTAGAGCGGCGTGCGATCATAGCCCTCGCCGGTGTGACCGGCCTTGCGCCAGCCCAGGCGGCGGAGCAGCTGCGAAATCTGGACGTTGTCGCGCGGTGCGGGGATGCGGCCCTCGTGCGCTGCGGCCGACAGGTCGCGGGACAGGTGGAGCAGGCCAACCTCATTCGCGTTGCGAAGGTGACGGGCGATGAAGAGGCCGATGCGCTTACCTGCCTCGCTGGCGTCGGTGAGCGCGATCATGGCGTTTTCGTCGGCGATCTTGGGATCGACCAGTTCGTTGATGTCAGCGCGGCGGCTCAGGCTTGCTGCCACGCCCTCACGGGCGATGTGGGCCGTGCCGTCTGCGGCATGGCTAAGAACGCGCCAGCGCAGGCCAAGAAAGAGCGCAACGCTGCCGGGGAAAGGGAACTGGTTTTCGCACTGGAGCATGATGAGCCTCCGTTGTTGGTGGAGGCGTAAATAGTGTGATGGATCACACTTCGTCAAGAAGATATGGTGTGATTTATCACAAGGTTCTTGAAATGTTCCCGTTGTTGAGGAATCTGGTCCGGTGCTGCAGAGGAGACGGTGAGTCGTGGATGATGTCTATTTCGTGCGTGTGGTGGGGGTCTCGAACTATCAGCAGGCGCTTAGCGAAAGCTATGCCGGTCAGGCTGTGCGGTTCGTTCATGAACCCGACAATCCACATGACGAGATGGCGCTGAGGGTCGAAAACTCTGTTGGAAGCACCCTCGGTTACATCCCGCGCTCCAGCTGGTTGAGAGCGCTGATCCACGAACGGGGGCGCGGAGTTTCGGGGGTGATATCGAGTATCGGCATGGCTCGATCCTGCATGCTGGGCGTGACGATAAGCGTGGCGATCTGTGACGACGAGGTCATCGTCGCGTCATACTTCCCGGATCGCCAAGCGCCAGAAGCGCCGAAGGGCGGCTTCCGCTATTGGGTCACTTCTGGAGAAGCGACCGCCCAGCGCGCGGCATAACGAAGATGATGGGTGTCGCCCAGGATACCTCAACGTCTTCAATGTCAGCGGCGTTGAGCGAACGCAGGGTATAAAACCCCGGCCGGCTTCCGCGCGCAAGCAGCTTTATGTAAGTCTCTCCCGTCGCCAGGCGAACGGCGCAATATTCCCCGATGTAGGGTTCGAGCACGCCGTCGTGCTGGCGGCTGATATAGACGATGTCCCCGGAAGAATACCGGGGCAGCATCGAATCTCCTACCACCTCCAGCGCTTCGAGCGGGCCCACGGCTCCCGGTGGCCGGGGTGCCGTCTCGATGCCGGTGGTCTCGTCGAAAATGATAGATCCTCCGGCTCCTACTCGGCCGGTGATAGGCACCTGTTCAAAGCCCAGCAAATCTTCCAGCGGAGCATCCAGCGCATCCGCCAAGCGGCGCAGAGTGCCCAGCTTCACGTCGGACCCTTCTCGATCAAGAAAGTCGCGGACTGACGTCTCTCCCAAGCCAGCTTTCTTGGCCAAGGGCTTCGACTTGATCTGACGGCGCTCCATCAAATCACGCAGTGCTTCGCGGACACGATCGAGCTCGGATAGGTGCTGCATGTGTGACGTATCACACAAAGTATCGTGTCGAGGGTAGAAGTGAAGCATCACACCTTGACGGTGTGATCTATCACACTTATAGCCCGCTTTATGAATGACTTGCTCCAAGCCGTTGAGGCCTATTTGGCTCAAACCGGGATGGCTCCTACCGCCTTTGGTGATGGTGCTCTGAACGACCGTCATTTTGTCCGCCAACTTCGCAATGGTCGCCGCACGTTCCGCGACACTGAAGACAAGGTGCGGACGTTCATGGCTGCCAATCCCCCGGTTGATACGGATACGGAACAGGCATCGTCACCGGGAAATTTGGGCAAGGTTTCCCCCCAAATTGAGGAGGCCCACTAACAGATGCCACGGGGGGATATTGCTACGGGGGAGAAGGCGCTTGCGCTGGCGACCAAACGCGCCATCGAAGCGGCTGGCGGGCTGGAACGCTGCGCCGATGAAACCTCCATCAAAAAGAGCCAGTTGTCGCGGTGCAGTTCGGTCAATGAGCCCGACAGCATCACGATCCGGGACGCCATCACCATCGATCTTCTGGGAACGCGCGTGGAGGGGCAGCCCTTCATCCTGCGCGCCTACTGCCGCCAGCTGGGCGGCGTGTTCGTGCCAATGCCCGAGCCGCAGGACGACGCCAATGGGTTGACGCTGTCGGTGGTCGAACTGGCGGGCGAGCTCGGCGACCTGTCGGACAGCATCCGGACGGCGATCAGCGCCCAGGGTGACCAGGGCGAGGCGGTCTCGCCGCGTGAGCGGGACGCCATCCGCGCCGACATCCAGACAATGCAGGAAACGCTGGCTGCGCTCGATCAGCGCATGCTGGCCTTGGACGGGGGGCGCTGACGATGGCCACGAATGCACGCGACTTGCGCTTCTCGATCGGGCCGCTCTGCCTCTCCACTTCCGTGCGGGAACTGGAGGAATGGGTGGCCGGCGCGCCTGAAGGTGCCGACTTCGTCTATGCACGCGGCGCGGTCCTGGACCAGCGCCGCGATGTCGTTATCCGCGCCCGTGAACTGGCGCAGGAAGGCGAGGTCCGCACGCACCAGCGCAAGGTCAACGGCGAATGGGAGTATTTCGTCGTCCGCCGCTATCCCGACCGGCAGCCCAGGCAGAAGGTTCGCCATCTGCACGCAGCGCCCGAAACGCCGGCAGGCCGCGTGCTCGCCATCATGGAGCGCTGCCTGCGCCTCGGCCTCCCTGCGCGCACCAATGCCGAGATCGCGCGGGAGATGGGCCTGAAGAACGCGGAAGCGGCCCGGTACCTGTTCAACCAGCTGGTCGAGCAGAAGATCTTGACCGTCACGAACTTCGGTACGCGCGAGCGGCGCGTCGTCACCTTCGTCGCCAGCGGCAAATCTACCGTGCGGGGGGCGCTATGAGCGATCTGATCTCATGCATGGGCTGCGCGGAAATGCAGCAGGGGGTGCCGGAAGCTGCTCTGCCTGACGGCTGGGACGCGATGCGCATACCCGGGTTTGAACCCGCCTACTTCTGCGGCGCGTGCGTCGATGGCGGCATGATGGAGCAGTATCGGGCGCAGCAGGGGCTGCCCCGGCGTGCGCGCTGGCGGTTCCCGAACGGCATCATGGCGCTCTATCGCCCGGCGGCGAAGCAGGTCCTGCTGGCGACGGCGGATGGCATGGCAGAGATCAGCGAGCGGGAAGCGGAGCAGCTGGTGGCGGCGATCGCGGCGGCGCTGGCGGTTCGCGGCCTCGCCGAGCAGCTGACGGTGGAGGCGCGCCAATGACCTTCGTCGATATGACCATCACCCGCCGCCATTTCGAGGCCCGTTACAACCAGGTCGGCCGCTGCATGCTGGCCGATCTTGCCGAGATATTCGGGCTCGACTTCGACACGGCCGAGCATTGGGCCGACGAGATCGACCGCGACACCCATGAGCAGATTGCCGCCGTCAGCAGGCCGCTAACAGGCGGCGGCATGGCGGAGACGGGCGCGCCTGCACAGCGCACCGCCTCCGCCGCTTCCCGCTCCCACAATCCATAAGCCGCAACGGCAAGCCCAAGAGAGAAGGACGTTCCATGGCCAGACCGAAGAAAGCGACGGCGCAGGCAGCGCCTGAAGAGACGACAGCACCGGAGGGCCTTCGGGTCGCGCCCATGGCCATTCAGCCGGTGCCGCTCGGCCGTCTTGTCCGCGCGCCGGAGAATGTGCGCCATACGGACAAGGCGGCCGATGTGGAGAGCCTGGCCGATGACATCGCCGCGCACGGGCTGCTCCAGTCGCTGATCGGCTATGCCGGCGACACCGATATCGACGCGGCCGCCATCTACATCATCGGCGGCGGCCGTCGCCTGCAGGCGCTGCAGCTGCTGCGCGAGCGCGGCTCTATCGACGATCGCTATGAGGTTTCGGTGCTGATCCGCGACCAGGCCGAAGCGATCGAACTGTCGCTGTCGGAAAATCTGGCGCGGCGAGACATGAACCCGGCGGATGAATTCGCCGCGTTCGTGGAGCTGATGCGCCCGGGCACGATGTCGCCTGCTGATATCGCCAAGCGGTTCGGCTTTTCCGAACGGTATGTGAAGCAGCGGCTGCGGCTGGGTGGCCTCGCGCCCGAGATCCTCGACGCCATGCGTGAGGGCAAGCTGACGATCGACGCCGCCATGGCCTATGCGCAGTCGCAGGATCATAAGCTGCAGCTGAAGGTGTTCAACGCTCAGGCGAAGAGCAACTGGAAGCCGCATGATCCGCATTCGATCGGGCTCGCTTACCATAATGCCCAGATGACAACCAAGGACGCGCTGTTCCTTTTCGTCGGCGCTGAGGATTATGAGAAGAAGGGCGGCGGCTATGAAGACGACCTGTTCGGCGAGGCCGATCGCTGGGGCGGCCGGAAGATCACGGACGCCAGCATCATCCTCTCGATCGCTAAGGATCGGGCAGCGTTTCAGCAGATCCGCCTGCTCTCGGAAGCGAAGGATGTCTATCCCGGCACCGTCGATGTCCTGATACCGGGCGGCATCCGCCGCAGCGCCCCGCCGAAAGCACCGAAGGGCTACAAGCTGGTGGACAAGGGCTATCGATCGGAGCCGACCTATGCCCAGCTACGCGAGAAAGCTGCCCAGCTGGGTCTCGACATGGTGCGTATCGCCAGCGTCAACAATGAGGGCCTGCTGGCGATGGAGGAGCAATTCTATGTTCCCGCTGATCGCCACGCGGAACTGCTCCCGCCTCCGGGTAGTGATCGGCCGCAAGAAACGCCGGAGCAGATCGCTGCACGCCAGCGCGCCGCAAGTGTTCGTTCGGTCGCGGCGCTGCTCGCGGCGGTAAAGGTGCGGACAGACAAGGTTGAAGGGCGGCAATTCTGGCGGACGCAGCGTCCCGATCTGTGGCGCAAGGAGCACCGTGAAGGCGTCGGCGAATGCTATCCCATCCTGGTCGACGTGTTGGTGACGCCAGCGGAGATCGATGCGCAGCTGGAAGCTGCCGAGATCGAATTCGATCGACAGGAGGCGGAAAAGGTTGCCCGCCGCGAGGTCGAGGAAAAGGCGAAAGCGGAAGCTGCAGAGGCGCTCGATGCGCGGCGCGCCGAAGTTCTGGGCATGGACCCCGCACCGATCGTCATCCAGGTTGATGGCATCACGCACTTCCGCTGGGAAAGCGGGGCCTATGCCGATGAGCAGGAAGATACGCCTGAAGCAGATGAATGCTCCTTCTATGACGATCTGGAAGAACTGCTGCAGCATGCCGAGAGCATCGGCCTGACTTGGCCCTCGCTCGAAGCATGGGCCGATAATCCCCATGGCGACAATGTCGCGGAGCCCGAGGAGCAGGCCGCATGATCAACGTAAATGTGAAAGTGCTGCGGGCCGCGCTGAAGGCGGTCAATGCGGTGGTCGAGAAGCGGACGACCGTGCCGATCTGCGCGACCGTGCTGGTGCGATCGACGCCAGGGCAGATGTTCCTGACGGGCACCGACCTGGAAATCATGGTCGAAAAGACGGTCGATCTGGAGGACGCCGGCGCGAACACCGCCATGAACTTCTGCGTCGATGCCTCGACGTTGGCGTCGATCGCGGGCAAGCTGCCAGCGGAAGGCGTGGCCAAGATCGAGGCGGACGGCAACACCGGCATCACGATCAAGTGCGGTCGGGCGCGGTTCAAGCTGCCCACGCTGCCGACCGATGATTTCCCGGTGCTTGCCGCCCGAGATTGGGACGCGGAGTGGGAGCAGGACGGAACGCAGCTGGTGCAGATGATCGAGAGCGTTCGCTTCGCCATCTCGACCGAAGAAACCCGCTATTATCTAGGCGGCATCTACGTCCATGTGCCCTCGGGCTCGGAGTGCCAGTTCGCGGCCGCGACCGATGGGCACCGGCTGGCACGCTTCCACTGCAACGTCGCAGAGGGTGCGGAGGAGATGCCGGGCATCATCATCCCGCGCAAGGCGATCGGCGCGCTGGCCCAGCTGCTCGACGAAGAAGGCGGCACGGTCGGAGTGTCGGTTAGCACGACGAAGTTCCGGTTCGAGGTCGGCAAGACGGTGCTGACAGGCAAGCTGATCGATGGGACATTCCCGGATTACACCCGCGTCATTCCTGCGGCCAACCGTCTGGACTGCTGGTTTGAGCCTGCCGTGCTCGCCGAAGCGGTGGAGCGGGTGCTGACGATCAGCAGCGACAAGACGAAGGCTATCGCCTTCAACTTCGCCGCGCAGGCCGTCACGCTGGAGGTCACCAGCCCTGAAAATGGCACGGCCAGCGAGGAAGTGCCCTGCGAATATGAAGGCGAGCCGCTGCGCATCGGCTTCAACGGCAGCTATCTGCTCGACGTGCTGCGGCACCTGAAGGGCACCGATTCCGGGAATGAGCGGGCTCGCGTGAAGCTGGCCGATCCCGCCGCGCCCTCGCTCTGGCAGACCAGCGACGATGCTGCCCGCCTCTATGTCCTTATGCCGCTGAGGGTCTGATCATGTCCGCTTTCCTACAATGTGACGCCCATGGGTGTGACCACCGCGAAACGGTCGATGAGATCCGCGAGGATCAGATCGGGAGGCCGTGCCCGAACTGCGGTGAGAGCCTCCTGACCCGCGCCGACTATGATGTCTATGTGGCGCGGTTCAAGCCGATGCTGGATGTGATGAAGGTGCTCGGCCTAGCGGTCGAGCCGACGCCCGGCGCTGAGGGAGTGCGCACCTCCATCCATTACCATGACGGCGTGACCACCATTCGCGAGCATGGTGCCGGTTGATGGCTGAAGGTCTTTTCCCTGAGCAGCCCATTGCTGGCCCCGCGCCGAAGGGCCTCGGCCGCATGATGACGGGCGGCGGCGAAAAGGTCGCGCGCCAGGGGAACGACTATTATCCGACGCCGGCGACGGTCACTCGTGCATTCATTGCTGCCGAGCGCGGGGCGCTGGAGGATTACAGCGGGATGCTGGGCAATCCGGTGTGGGAGCCCTGCGGGCGCGGTGGCGCGATCGCGGGTGAGCTCGCGGCCGCTGGCTTCTCCACTATCGCCACTGACCTGGTCGCGGATCCCGCGCATGGCGTCGGCTCGCAAGATCTTCTGCTCTGCCGACAGGCGCTATCGCCCGTCGTCGTGACGAACCCGCCCTTCGCGCTGGCGGCCGAGATGATCCGGCATCTGCTGAACGACCTGGGCTGCACCTATGTCGCGATGCTGCTGAAGTCGTCCTTCTGGCATGCCGAGGTGCGCACGGGCCTGTGGCGGCAGCGGACGCATGCGCGGATCTACGCGCTGAACTGGCGGCCGGATTTCCTCGGCAAGGGCAACCCGACGATGGAAGTGATCTGGTGCGTCTGGGACGCGGCCGCGATCGAGAATCTTTGTGTTTATGATGTCCTGACGCCCTTTCGCGCTCCGGACCTGTTGGGGGAGGAATGATGGCGACCGTCATTAAGGAGCCGTGGGTGACCCGCTGGGGCCGGGAAACGGACAGCTGGAACGTCACCGAACTGGACGATGAAAATCCGGAGCAGGACGCGGAAGGTGGCGACAGCGACGGATCGGGCATGCCGGGCCGCTGGCTGGTCGGCCAGGCCGTGGCGCGCTGGTCCCTCACGCAGCCGGTCGAGCCCACGGCCGAGATGGTGGCAAGCGTCTTCAACCTGCCGATCGAGCTCGCGCGCGACTGCATGGGCATCGCACTGCACGCGATCGGCACGCTGGGCACCGCGCTCCAGGTGTGGAGTGCCCTGCAGGATCAGCGGTGGGAGGGGCAGACGGTCGGCGCGGCCGCGCTCGCCTTCCATCTTGCGCCGGCGCCGATCATCGAGGCGGTCGAGGGGCATTTCTGGATGTATCTCGCCGGCGATCGTGACGATCCGACGGCCATGACGATCGAACATGACGGCGAGTAGCGCGCCGCCGTCCTGACGGCCGCAACTTCCGCGACATCGATGTGAATGTTTGACCTGATTTTTCGGGGTGGGTTTCTGTGTCTCTGCCAACTTCATTTCTGGACCAACTCCGCGCCCGCACGCCGCTGTCCGCCCTGATCGGGCAGAAGGTGAAGCTGGAGAAAAAGGGCAAGGAGCATAAGGGCTGCTGCCCCTTTCATAGCGAGAAAACGCCCAGCTTCACCGTCAATGACGACAAGGAGTTCTATCACTGCTTCGGCTGCGGCGCGCACGGCGACGCGCTGCGCTGGCTCACCGATCATGAGGGCATGGACTTCATCGACGCGGTGAAGCAACTGGCGGAAGCGGCCGGGATGGAGATGCCGGCGCGCACGCCTGAGCAGGCCGAGCGTGCTCGCCGCGCCGAGCATGTCGGCGAAGTCCTGGGGGAAGCGGCGGCATGGTATGCGCGCCAGCTGGAGCCAACGGGCATGGCCATGGAAGCGCTGGCCGAGCGCGGCATCACGCCCGCGTCGATCGAGCGGTTCGGGCTCGGTTTCGCTCCTATGCGCGGCGGCGTTTCGGCGATCGGCATCGCGGCCGACCAACTGATGGCGGCCGGCCTGGTCGTCGAAACCGACAGTGGCCGTCGCGATCGCTTCCGGCACCGCATCATCGTTCCGATTCACGACGCGCGCGGTCGGCCGATCGGCTTCGGCGGGCGTGCATTCGGCGAAGCCCAGCCCAAATATCTGAACAGCGACCAGTCGGAGCATTTCGACAAGGGCCGGGTGCTGTTCAACCTTCATCGTGCGGCACCGGCGGCGCGGGTCGCCCGCCGCCTGCTGGTGGTCGAGGGCTATTTCGATGCGATCGCGCTCGACCAGGCCGGGATTAGCGAGGCGGTCGCGCCGATGGGCACGGCCATCACGCCCGAGCAGCTGGAGCGGGCATGGCGCGTGACGGAATGCCCGGTGCTTTTGATGGATGGCGATGAGGCGGGCCGCAAGGCGGCTTCGCGCGCCTGCATCCGCGCCCTGCCCATGGTCGGCCCGGGTCGGTCGCTGAAGATCGCCACCCTTCCGGATGGCTATGATCCTGACAGCCTGGTGCGCGAGTGCGGCCGCGAGGCGGTCGATGATGTGGTCGATCGGGCGCTGTCGCTTTCCAGCTATGTCTGGACGGCCGTGCTGGCTGCCGGCGATCGCGAAACGCCGGAAGGGAGGGCCGCGATCTGGCAGCAACTGGCCGACCTGGCGGCGAGCGTCGGCCATGAAGAGACCCGGCTCCAGTACCAGTCCTATTGGCGGACGCTGTTCAACGCCGAGTTCCCCCCGGCCCCCCGGTGGGTGGTTGAGGATCAAAAGCTTCCGGTTGGAACCATGGAGGCGAAATTCTCCGACCAAACGGAGGAAGTGCGGGAGCGGCTGAAGGCGGTGGCGGCGAAACGGCTGCCCGGCGCGATTGCCTCGGCCGAGCGGACCAAGGATGGCGTCACGCTGTTCGCCTGGGGCATGGGTCGCCGCGTCGGTGCGGGCCTGATCGACCAGGACATGGCTGATGACGCGATCGACGAAGTGGCCGGGGATGTCGAGGATGTTTCCGCCGATGATATCGAGCGCAGCTTCGCCGCCGGCGTCGCCAAGGGCTTCGATATCGCGCCCATGCTGCTCGACATGCGCTGCGCCGGATTCCAGCGCACGGATCTCGGCAATGCCGAGCGGTTCAACGCCCGCTACGGCGGCAGCTTCCGCTTTACCACAGCCAAGGGCTGGCTGGGATGGGACGGCCGCCGCTGGAAGGTGCTCGACCAGGACAAGGATACGCTGCCGGCGGAAGTGCAAGCCGCCGTGTTCGACACGGTGCGGTCGATCCAGCGCGAGGCGGATTTCGTTTCCGCCACCGGCTTTGTCGAGCCTGACGAACCGCTGCCCGAGGACGAAAAGCCGACCCTGATGCTGGTGGCGCAGTGGCGGCTCTATCGTGACAGCGGCGAGCGCGTCGGTGCGATGAACCGCGTGACCGACATGAAGGGCGGCCCGGTGCTGCTGTCCGAGCTCATCGCCAAATGGGGGCGCGCCTCGGAAGGGTCGGGTCGGATCGGATGCATCGCCGGCCTCGCCAAGCGGTGGGTGACCGCGCCGATCGAGGACTTCGATCGAGATCCGCTCGCCATCAACGTGCTGAACGGCACGCTGCGCTTCCGTCGGGACAAGGAGAACGGTTCGACCGTCACGCTCGAGCCGCACCGCCGCGAGGATCTGAACACCAAGCTGGCTCCCGTCACCTATGACGCGGCCGCAGCGAGCCCGATCTATGACGACTTCCTGGCATGGGCCCAGCCCGACGCCGGCATGCGCCGCTATCTCCACCAATGGGCCGGGTATAGCGCCAGCGGCGACATATCGGAGCAGAAGCTGCACTTCTGGTATGGGCTTGGCGCGAACGGCAAATCGACGACGATCGATCTCTGGGCCCATGTCGTGGGTGACTATAGCGGCACGATCGGGATCGAGACCTTTCTCGACCAGGGCATCAAGAAGCGCGGCGAACAGGCATCGCCGGATCTCGCGCGCTTGGGCGGCGTGCGCATGTTGCGCGCGTCGGAGCCAGAGCGGGGCGCGAAGCTCAATGAGGCGCTGATCAAGGCGGCCACGGGTGGCGAGCCGATGGCGGTTCGTGCGCTCCATCGCGGCTTCTTCGACCTGATGCCGCTGTTCAAGCTGACGATCGGCGGCAATTACAAGCCGGACATTCCCGGCACGGACGAAGGCATCTGGCGACGCATGAAACTGGTGCCGTGGAACGCGCATGTCGCCGATGGCGATCGCGACGAGCAGCTGCCCGCGAAGCTGCGGGCCGAGGCTGCCGGCGTGCTCAACCATATCGTGCGCGGGCTGCTCGACTGGCTTGATAACGGACTGGTCGAACCGCAGGCGGTGAAGGACGCTACGGCCGAATATCGGGAGGCCAGCGATCCGCTGGGTCGATTCCTGAACCTTTGCGTCGAGAAGGATCCGAAAGGCCGCATCCAGTCGTCGAAGCTGCACGAGGTGTTCCTGGCATGGTGCAAGGTCGCCGGCGAGCGCGACTGGTCGAACAAGGGCTTCACCAAGGCGATGCTGGACAAGGGCTTCGTCAAGAAGCCCAGCGACGGCATCCAGTGGCTGGGCATTCGCCTGGTACGTGAGGCGTCCGACTTCGTCGATGAGCATGGCCGGGCACGCGAGGATGCGCCGATGCTGCCCGATGCAGCGCCGAGCTCGGCCGATGCGTCGCCCGACATGCCGCCCGCGCCTCCCCCTTACGATGACGACTTCGTGCCCGACTTCTGAGCGGCGGCGGCGCGACAGGTTCAAATGCTTCCGGGTTGGAAGGGTGGCGGAAGCATCACTGGAAGGGAGAAAGCGCGGATTTCTGCGCCTTTGGAAGGGTTGGAAGGTTTGGCCGCATGTTTCCGTCACATATGCGCGTGTGCGCGGGCGCATGCGCGATGAAAATATACAATAATCATTCCAACCCTTCCAAAGCTTCCAAATACAAGAATTTAGATAGGCTTTTCATAGAGTTGAGTAGTGGAAGGGTGAGAGCATGACGGTTCCGGCAGTGGAAGGTTCGCAATATTGGACGTTTGAGGCGGTGCAGGAGCGCATGGTGGAGGCTTGGGGCTATCTGATGCGGATGCCTGACGGTGAGGCCGCATGGCTGCGCTCCTGCTCGCGGTCGTCCATGCCCGCCGTCATTCGTGACGTGCGCAAGGGTGACTGGATGGAGACCCGCCCCGGTCGCCCCGGCCTGCGCTCCGCCCAGGTCGATCTGGTCGAGCGACTGCTCACCGGCAACGGGGCGTGGATCGAGGGCGTGGTGCCGCGCGATCGGTCGCTGGTCGCCACGGTGCTGCGCATGCGCAACCGCAAGGTCGGCTTCGATTGGCGTGACGTTGCCGAATCGGAAGGCGCGATGGCGGGCGCGGAGGCGCTGCGGAAGCGCTATTCGCGTGCCATCACCGGCATTGCGGTGCGCCTCAACCGCAACGGTTCGTCGCACGATTTGCTCTGATTCGCGCCGAAGTGACGCATTTCCGGTTGCGGAATGTGTCAACCCCCGGAATTTTTCCGGACTAAATAAAGGGTGTCCGTTTCCGCAGTGAATGACCCTATTTCAGATATATGCTTGGTCCAGTCGTGTGGATTGGGGGGAGCCAAGCATTCCTCTCCTTGGATGACTGAAGCGGGGCTGGTGGCGACACTGGCCCCGCTTCATTTTGGGTGACGCTATGCCGACCATGCCGAAGCGGTTACGACCAGCGGGTGCGCGATCGCAGGCGCAGGCTCGGAAGGAGCAGGACGACAGGCGCGGCTCGGCGGCCTCACGCGGCTATACAAGCCGATGGTCGAAGGCGGCAGCGACGTTCCGGCGGGGGCATCCGCTCTGCGAGTATTGCTCGTTGGAGGATCGGGTGGAACCGTCCACGCTGGTTGACCACCTCTACCCGCATCGCACCTATGACGGTGTGTTCTGGCGGGTCGAGTGGTGGGTCGCCAGCTGCGCCTCATGCCATTCAGGGATGAAGCAGGCGATCGAGGCTGCGGGCAAGGCCGCGATCGACGCGCTGGCCCGCCGCCTCGGCCGGGAGCCCCTGACCTGACCCTCCAAGGGAGGGGGGTGCCCAAAGTTTAGCGTTCCCGGCCCCATGACCGGCGGTCCAGACACGGAAAAATCGGCGCGAAATTCTGCGCCAGATATTTTTTTAAGGCGCTGAATTCGGGCGCGATTTGGCGAAGGAGGTGGGCCGCGCGACGGTCGGCCGAGGAGTGATTTTGTATGGCGCGTGGACGTAGGCCCGACCCCGATCAGGAAGCGAAGGGCTTTCCCAACCGGCGCAAATCCGCAACGCGCAAGCGTGAGGAAGAAGCCGAGCGCGTCGCGCAGCTGCTGATGGCGTCCACATCGGGCGACGTGCTGCAGCCGCCTGCTATGATCGACCAGGGCCCGCTCTACGCTGGCGCGGTCGCGGTCTGGCGGGAGATGGCACCGCGCCTTGCCCGCACGCATCGCCTGCCCGAGCAGCACCGCATGATCTTCGCCATGTTCTGCGTCTATTATGCCGATTGGGTTTCGCTGAACGATCAGCTGAAGCAGGAAGGTATGACCCAGCGGGTGAAGACAGTCGCGGGCGGTTTCATGATCCGCGACCATCCCGCCGTGCGTCGTCGGCAGGAATGCTTCGACAACGTCATGGCGCTGTCGAAGCAGTTCGGCCTTACGCCGCATGACGAATATGACCTGTTCAAGAATCAGGCGGGCGCGGCCGCGACCAACCCGGGTCTGTTCGGCGGCGCACTAGCAGTACCGGCGCAGCGGAAGGGCGAGCCGGAAGAAGAGGCGCGCGAGCCTGCCGCTGATGTCGGCCCTCGCGTCGGCATGCTAGGCGGCATGGACTCACCGCCCCCGGGACAGCGGCCGAACTGATATGGCCGACCAGACGGCAGCGGTAACGCTGTCGCCCTGGTGGCGGGTAGGCGATCCGCTGCCGCCCTGGTTGGCGTCGGTGGAGAATGATCCCGCTTATGCGTGGGCGATCGGCGCGTGGAACAAGGCGGCGGCGCAGCCCGGGGCATGGTTCGACCATGCCAAGGCTGACCATGTCGTCACGCTATGGCCGCACATTTTCCGGCTGACGGACGACCGCTTCGCCGGCGTCCCGTTCCGGCTCAACCTGTGGCAGGAGATCATCGTCCGCCTGCTGTTCGGGTGGAAGCATCCGATCCAGATCATCGATCCGATGACGGGCGCGGAAGTGGAAGAGCATGTGCGCATCTTCCAGATCCTGCGGCTCTGGATCCCGCGCAAGAATGGCAAGTCGGAGTTCCTGGCGGCGCTCGCCCTCATGTTCTGGGCGGTCGAGGGGCTGCAGGGCGGGCAAGGGTATGCCTTCGCCCGTGACGAGGATCAGGCGGAAATCCCGTTCGCCAAGATGAAGGCGATGGTGGCGCATAGCGAAGTGCTGGCGCGGGACATTCAGGTCCAGAGCAGCCACATGTGGTTGAAGCCGCTGTCGTCGTCGTTCGTGGTGCTGACGGGCAGCGACCAGGGTAAGCACGGCAAGTCGCCCAGCGTGACGCTCGGCGACGAAATGCACGAGTGGAAGAGCCGCAAGATCGAGAACGATCTGCGGCAGGGCCAAGGTGCTCGCCTGCAGCCGATCGCGCTGTTCGCGTCCACCGCTGGCCTGAAGACGAACCAGACCGGCGTGGAGATCTGGGAAGAAAGCGAGCAGATCCTCGACGGCACGATCGACGATCCATCCACGCTGGTCGTCATCTTCGCCGCGCCGGATGACGCGGATTGGGAAGATGAGGCGGTCTGGCGTTCGGCCAACCCCTCGCTCGGGCTGTCGCCGACATTGCAGTTCCTGCGCGGTGAGGCGCGCCTTGCGAAGGGAAACCCGGTCAAGGAAGCGCATTTCCGCTGCTATCATTTGAACCAGTGGGTCGATGACCAGGCGCTCTGGCTCAACATGTCGAAGTGGGACAAGTGCCAGGTCGGCTCCAATGGCTGGATGACGATGGCCGAACGCATGGCGGGCCGCCGCTGCTTCGGCGCGTGGGACTTGTCTTCGGTGCGCGACATCACCGCCCTGGTGTGGCTGTTCCCGCCGATCGCGGGCGACCCGCTCTGGCATCTGCTCTGCCGTTTCTGGGTGCCCGAAGCTTCGCTCGCCCAGCGCGTGAAGGAAACAAAGGTGCCCTTCGACCGCTGGCGCGAGGCCGGCGCGTTGGAGGTGACGCCGGGTGATATCGTCGATCAGGACTATGTCCTGCGCGCGGTGGAAGCTGGCATGGGCGCGTTCGACGTGCAGCGCATCGGCTATGACCCGTGGGGCGGTGTCAAGCTGGTCACCGACATGCAGAAGGAGGGGATCGATACCGATCTGCTCCTTCAGGTTCGCCAGGGCATCCATTCGCTGGGTGAGCCGACCAAGGAATTCGAGCGGCATGTCTATGCCGGCACGCTGGACCATGGGGGGCATCCCCTGCTGCGCTACATGGCGCGGAACACGATGGTCCGGTTCGATGAGAACCTGAACTACATGCCTGCGAAGAAGCGGTCGAAGGATAAGATCGACGGCATCGTCGCGGCGGTGATGGCGAAAGCGGTGGCAATGGCCCCCGAGGACGACGCACCGGAACCGGAGATCCACACCCTATGAGCCTTCGCGAAAAGGTCGGCCGCTGGCTGATCGGGACGGACGCCGCACAGGCGGATTCCGACGCGCCGATCAGCAATGCCGCCGAGGTAGCGCTGCCGACGATCCGGCGCGGCACGGAAGCCTTTGAATGGTTTACCGGCACGCCCGCTGTCGCTGGCCTGCCTGTCGTCACTGATCGGAGCGCCCTGACGATCAGCGCAATCTGGTCATGCGTGTCGCTGATTGCCGGCGCGATCTCGACGCTGCCGATGAACCTCTACAATCGGTCGAGCGATGGCGAGCGCACGATCCGCGAGAGCGATGACCTGTGGTGGGTGCTGAACGAAGAGTTCTGCCCGCGCTGGGTGGCGTCTGCCGGTTGGGAATGGCTTGTGCTGTCGCGCCTGTTCGAGGGCGATGCCTATGCTGAAATCCTGCGCAAGGGGCCAAGGGTCTCGGGGCTGGTGCCGCTGCATCCGCGTCGGGTGGAGCCGGTGCCCTGGAAGGACGGCAGCCGCCTTGCCTATGTCGTCTATCCCGAGCCGGATCTCGCCGACCAGACAATCCGCGTCATCGACCAGGACGACATGCTGCATGTTCCCGGCCTCGGCTTTAACGGCACGCGGTCATTCTCGCCACTGCGCCACGCCCTGCAGAATGTCGGCGGCGTCGCACTGGCTGCCCAGAATTATGCCGGGCAATTCTTCGCCAACCAGGCTCGTCCCGATTATGCGCTGGTCTCGGCTCCTGAAGCGAAAATGGACAAGGAAAAGCTAGAGTCGCTCAGGGCACAGATCGATGAGCGTCACGCGCTCCGGAATGGGCAAGCGTCGCGACCGATGCTTCTCACCGGCGGCATGGACATCAAGACGATCACGCTGCCGAACAAGGATGCGGAGCTCGCCGTCACACGGCAACTGCAGATCGAGGAGATCGCGCGCATCTACAACGTGCCGCCTTTCATGATCGGCCACAATGAGAAGACGACCAGCTGGGGCTCTGGTGTGGCCGAGATGGGCACGGCCTTCGTGCGCTACGTTCTGCGCCGCCACCTCAACGCCTTCCAGAATGAGATCAACCGCAAGTTTTTCCGCACCGCCTCGCGGCTCGCCGAGTTCGACACGTTCGAGCTGGAACGCGCGGACCTGAAAACCCTGTTCGAGACCTTCCGCTCGGCGCTCGGCCGCGCGGGAGAAAAACCGATCCTGACGCGCGACGAAGTGCGGCGTCTGATCAACTATGGCCGCACTCCCGGCGGCAACAGCTTCGAGGACAACGCCAATGCGCAACCGGCTGCTTAACCTCTATTCCCGCAATGCCCAGATCGGCGCGGGGATCAAGGCCGAAGGCAACACCATCTACCTCTATGACTATATCGCCGGCTCGGAAGCCGACGCCCAATGGTGGGGCGGCGTGAGCGCCGAAGGCTTCACCCGCCAGCTGATGGCGATGGAGGGCGATGTGTCGGTGCGGATCGACAGTCCCGGTGGCGATGTGTTCGGTGGCCGCGCGATCGCGCAGGCTATCCGCGAATATGATGGCAAGGTCACCTGTCACATCGACGGCCTGGCCGCGAGCGCCGCCAGCTACATCGCGATCAGCGGCGACCATGTCGTCGCGGCTCCCGGCGCGTTCATGATGATCCATCGTGCCTGGACGCTGATGATCGGCAACAGCGCGGATTTTCGCGCCGAAGCCGATCTGCTCGACAAGATCGATGCCAGCATCGCCGCCAGCTACGCCGCCAAGGCGGGTGGCGAGACCGACTGGATCGCGCTGATGGACAAGGAAAGCTGGTTCACCGGCGACGAGGCCCTCGCGCTCGGCCTGATCGACGAAGTGCTACCCGAACAGGGCGGCAAGGCGGCGAACGCCGGCAAGCGTGGCTGGAACCTGTCCGCCTTCGACCATCCGCCAGTGAACAAGATTCCGGCGCCTGCACCCGAGCCTGCACCCGAGCCGGCTCCCGAGCCCGAGCCCGAGCCCGCGCCCAGCGCGCCCGACGAAATTGCAGCACGCGAGCGGCGGCTCGCCGTCGATCTGCTGACCCAATCTGCCTGAGCGCGCCGCGCGAGGGAGACCACCCGGGCCGCTTTCGCGGCCCATTTTCATGATGGAGAAGCGTACATGAGCATTCAGGCTCTCCGCGAGCAGCGCGCGGCAAAGGCGAAGTCGCTGCAGGATCTGGTGAAGAAGGAAGGTCCGTGGACCACCGACAACCAGGCCGCCTATGATGCCGGCATCGCCGAGATCGAGGATATCGACGCCAAGATCGAACGACACCAGCGCATGAACCAGCTGGCCGCCGAAACCGCGCTCACCAGCAACGTGATCGATGCCGCCAATCGCGTCGGCCGCGACCAGAACAGCGAGGCGAGCCGCCTGTTCGCCAAGTGGCTGCGCGGCGGCGACAATGCCCTGTCGGCCGATGAATGGCAGGCGCACCTCGCCGCCGTGCAGAACACCATGTCGACGACCACCGGCAGCGAAGGCGGCTATACCGTCCAGACCGATGTCGCGCAGACGGTGCTCGATGCATTGAAGGCATTTGGCGGCATGCGCGCGCCCGGCATGGCGACCGTTCTGCAGACGGGCTCCGGCAACGGGATGAACTGGCCGACCAGCGACGGCACCTCGGAAGAGGGCGAGATCCTCGACCAGAACGCCACCGCTGCGGATGCAGACCTGACGTTCGGCACCAAGGATCTGCCAGTCTATAAGTATAGCTCGAAGACTGTCGCCGTGCCGATCGAACTACTGCAGGATAGCAGCGTTGATATCGAAGCCTTCGTCCGCGCTCGCTTGGTGACCCGCCTCGGCCGCGTCACCAACAAGCATTACACGATCGGCACTGGTTCCGGCCAACCGACTGGTGTGATGGTCGCGGCGGGCACCGGCAAGACGGGCACGACGGGACAGACCGGCACGGTCATTTACGACGACCTGGTTGATCTGGAGCACAGCGTTGATCCGGCCTATCGCGAAGGTGGCAATTGCCGCTTCATGATGAACGACAGTTCGGTGAAGGTGGTGAAGAAGCTGAAGGACAGCCAGAATCGTCCGATCTTCCTCCCCGGCTATGATCTGGCGAACAATGGCAAGCTCGACACGCTGCTCGGCTATCCGATCAAGGTGAACCAGCACGTGGCCGATATGGCAGCGAATGCCTATTCCATCGGGTTCGGCGATTTCAGCCACTATGTCATCCGCGATACCATGGCGATCGAGATGTTCCGGTTCACGGACAGCGCCTATGCGCGGAAGGGCCAGGTCGGTTTCCTCGCCTTCCTCCGCTCGGGGGGCAACTTCATGGACGTCGGCGGGGCGGTGAAGCGCTACCGCAACAGCGCGACCTGATGATGCGGGGCCCGGTCTAATCGCCGGGCCCGTTCGTCCTTTCTCTGGTTTAGGGATCTTCCATGTCGAAACCGAATATCGCGGCCCTGCAGGCCGCCGTCACTGCTGCGCGTGAGGCGCTTGCTGGTGACCCCGAAAATGAAGCGCTGAAAGCCGAATTGGCGAAGGCCGCGCAGGCGCTGGCTGATGGCGAGCACGAACTCGCTGAGGCGATCGAGGCCAGCAAGGTCGAGGTGCGCGTGCTGGTCGATCGCGGCGAGCACAAGGCCGACAGCGTTGCCCGCCTTCTCCCGGCGGAAGCAAAGCGGGCCGTCAAGGAAGGCTGGGCCGACGCGGACAAGGAGGCGATCGCCTTCGCCAAGGCCGAAGCCAAGTAAGGGGCCCGCGCCGCGATGTTGTTCACCCTGACCCCCATGGCCATGCCCGACGGCTATGGGGAGGCCCTGTTGAGCCTGGATGCGGCCAAGCTGCATCTGCGCGTGGATGATGCCGAGGAGGATGATCTTATTGAAGTGCTTCGCGACGCTGCCCTGCAGCTGGTCGAGAAGTTCTGCAGCGTCCGCCTCGGCGTGGTGAGCGGCATCGTGGCGACGTTCCCGGCTTTTGGCCGGGGCATGCATCTGGGCGTCGGGCCCGTGCCGACGATCACCATCACCGCCGTCAGCTACATCGGGAGCGACGGGGTTTCCGTCGATCTGCCCGCTGGCAGCTGGCGGCTGTCGGTTGACGGTGCGCTCACGCCTGCGCCGGGAAGCAGCTGGCCGGAAGGTGGCCCGGTCACTGTGACATTTGATGCGGGCTATCCTGCCGATGCTTGCCCTCGGCCGCTGATCGCGGCCGCGAAGCTGGCGCTTGGCCATCTCTACGCCATGCGCGACGTTGCCATGGAGGGCGAGGCGAGCGGCGGCATGCCCAGCGCGTTCGGCCTGCTGTGCAGCGGCTATCGGATGCCGGTGCTATAATGGCGTTCCAACCGCTGCGCGCCGGCGATCTTCGCACCCGCATCCGGATCGAGATCGAAGGCCGCGTTTCCAACGGACAAGGCGGATGGACGACGGCCTGGTCGCCGGTGGCCGTTATCTGGGCGAAGAAGGTGCCGCTGCGCGGGGATGAAATCACGCGCGACAGCATCCAGCGCGCGGTCAGCGTCACCCGGTTCGTGATCCGGCATCGTTCCGACGTAACGGCGAAGCATCGGATCGTGGAAGTGAAGAAGGTCGGCGACGCCTATGAGGTTATCGGCGGCCCGTGGAATATCCGGCGGATCGACGATCCCTACGGCCGCCGCGATCGGCTCGAGCTCGATTGCGAATGGCAGGCGGGCCTCGGCTGATGGCGCGTCGTGTCCAGGGTGGCGCGTCGATCCGCCGCCTGCTCCGCTCTCTGCCCGATGCTGCCCGCGATGAGATCGCCACCGTGCTGGATGATGGCAGCCGTGAGATCGAACGCCAGATGGTCGCTCGCGCGCCACGTCGCACGGGTGCGCTGCAGGCTGGGATCAAACGCCGGCTCCGCCGCAATTCCCTGTCGGTGTCGATCGGCATCACGGGCACGAAGGCGGAAAAGCGCAAGCTCTTTTATGCGCGCATCCTAGACCTTGGCCGCAAGGGGCAGACCGTGACCGCCAATCGCCGCAGCCCGGGAGGCGGCACGAGCCGCTACACCATGAGGGTGCGGGCGATCGGCGCGAAGCGCTTCGTCACGGGTCGCTATTCGGACGCGCGGGCAGTGCTCAACAATCGGCTGAAGGGCGTGTGGGACCGGATCCTGCGCCGCGTCGCAGGGGGTGACTGATGACCAGTGCTGAAGACGCGATCGAGAAGGCCGCGTTCGATCTATTGTCAGCCGTCACGGGCCTCGGCGCGCCGGTTTACCAGCATGTGCCGGAGAACACGCCGCCGCCCGTCGTCATTATCGGCGACATCGAAACGGTACCGCTCGGCGGGAAGGATGATCCCGATCGCCGCGCCACGTTGTCGGTGATGACCGTGACGGAAGCGGAAGAGCGCAAGTCGCTGCTGCAGATCAAGGGCAAGGCGGAGGCGGCGCTGGATGGCGTCCAGGCCGAGCACGATGGCTGGCAGCTGTCCTTTTCATTGCTGGGTGCGACCGCTGTCCTGACGGCGGAGGGCGACGGCTATGTCGGCGAAAGCCGGTTCCAGATCCTGGCGCTTCGCGCCTGATCGCATGTCCCCGCAGGGGCTAACCTGAAGGAGTGAACGATGGCCAAGAAATTGGGCAATGACTACCGGCTGTGGATCGAGAGCGCCACGCCCGGCACCTATAATGAGATCAAGGGCGGTACCTCGCTCAAGATCAACCGCACGTCGAACCTGATCGACACCTCGACGAAGGACGACTTCCCCTATGGGACGCAGGCCCCGGGGCTGAAGGCGCTGACGATCGACAGCGAGATCTACCCGAACCTGCCCGACGCGAATGGCTTCACCAAGCTGGAAACGGCCGCAGCGGGGAGCGCCCCTGTGGGTTTCCAGATCCGCAAGGGTGGCTCCGAAGGCGTGGAAGCGGACGTGGTGTTTGAAGCCTCCATGTATGTCGGCAACTTCAACACCGACATGGGCAAGAATGATGTCGTGAAGTGCGACTTCCAGCTGACGCTGGCGGCTGCGCCCACCACGGACGCGCTGGCATGAGCCGGGAGGCTAACAATGAAAGGGGTGAGCTCACGCTCACCCTGGACGGCGAGCCGGTGGGTCTGCGGCCCAGCTACGAAGCTATTCATGCCTTTGAGCGTGCCACTGGCAAGGGCCTCATGGAACTCGCCCAGGCCGCTCTTGCCGGGACGCTCAGCGCGGGCGACACGGCCATCATCGCGTGCGAGTGCGTTCGCGCATGGGGCCGCTCCACCGAAAACAAGGGCTATGCTGGATCCAACCCGACCCGCATCGCCGAACTGATGATCGAGGCCGAGGGCGGATTCTCCATGTCGCTTTCCACCATCGCCGGCATGCTGGCGATGGCGACCACGGGCGGATACACCGCAGCGGGGGAACTGAAGCCGACGGCGACGAAGAAGACGACGGAGTCAGCCCCCGCCGTCGGCTGATGGGCCTTGCGGCTGCTGCCCTTCAATGGCGGCCTCATGAATGGTGGGCGAGCACACCGCACGAGTTCTGGGCTGCCATGGAGGGATGGAAGTCTATGAATTGCGTGGAAGATCGTGATAGGTGAAGCCCCTCGAGATTGATGGAGGGGTTATGAAGTGGATCGCGATCATGCTCGCTGCCGTGCCGACCGTTGGCCACGCGGCGGATCAGTTCGACCTGGTCTGTGTTGGGACACAGGAGATGACGAACCTCTCGACCTTGTCGATCGACAAGAGCGAAGATCGGCGGACCTACAGAGTTGACCTGAAGGCGGGTAAATACTGCGAAGAAGATTGCGGATACGTCAGAGACATCCATTCTTCTGCAGACGACCATATCACCTTCATCGAGAAAAACGCTGAGGGGAACCCGCTTCTGGAAAAGTCCATAGAGCAAGTGAACCGCAAAGATGGATCGTATTATGTTGGGTATTTCCCGAGAAAGGGAGAGCTCGGCATGCTTGTTAGTAAAGGCACTTGCGAGCCGAAGCCGTTCTCTGGCTTCCCTAAGGTGAACCAGAAGTTTTAGCCTTCGCCGCCGAGCACTGATCGGCATGAATTGGATGGCCGCCCGGGACGACCCCGTGGCGGCCTTTTTGTTGTGGGGTGACGCGTGGCAACCGACGTCAAAGACTTGTTGCTTCGGATCGATGCATCGACGGAACTGCTGCGCAAGAACATGGCCGCCGCAGAGAATGTCGTCGGCGATTTCGAGAAGGTGGTGGAGCGTGAGCTCGACAAGGTGGAGCAGCGCTTTTCGCAGCTGAAAGGCGCGGGCCTTTCCAACTCGCTGCGAGCCATCAAGGAGGATTTCCGGAAGAATTTCACGGACATCCAGAAGATGGCGGCGCAGGCGATCGAGGCACCTCGCTTGAAAGGTGGCGGGCTCGACCTGGGCGTAGGCGATGCGAAGGCAGCAGCTGCGGCGGCTCAGCAGCAGGCGTCCGCCCTGCGGCTGATCGCCGACGCGGCCGAGCGCGCGGCGCTGGGAGAGAACGAACTATCGCGCGCGACGGATCTGCAGGTCCGCGCCGCGCGCGCCGCCGCAGCCCAAGCCGAACTGCAGGCGCGACAGCTAACCGAGCAGGCTGGTGCGCTGGAGCGGATCCAGATCGAAGCCAATCTTGCGGCCGCCGCCACCGGACAGTTCCAGGGCGCGGGCCGCAAAGCGGCTGCGAGCGCGGGTGAGCAGAAAGCCGGCTATCAGCAGCTGTCGTTCCAGATCAGCGACGTGGCCACGCAATTTGGCATGGGTGCGAAGCCCATGCAGATCTTCGCGGCGCAGGCTCCCCAGGTGGTGCAGGCGATCGGCATGATCAAAGGCGAAGCTTCGGGGCTGATCGGTTTTCTCGCTGGGCCTTGGGGCGCGGTCATGCTCGGCGCGGTCACTGTGCTCGGCTCGCTTGCGCTCGCAGATGACAATGCTTCGAAGGCGAAGAAGGGGCATAGCAATGCCACGGACGATCTGCGCGATGCGGTTGACCGGCTCAATAACGCTGAACGCGCCGCGTCTGAGACGACGCGGCAGGGCATCATCGACAGCATCAATCTATCCAATGCGCGGCGGCAACAGGCGGTCGATGCGCGCAAGGCCGCTGTAGCGGAACTGGAACTCGCGAGGTCCAAACTGGAGGCCGACCAGAAGTTGCGCGGCGCTCTGCGTAGTGGCGATGAGATGGCGACCACCGTCCTGAGCAAGGAGGATGCCGCTCTTCGTGCGCAGTATGAGGGTATCAGGGATCGGATCGACAAGCTCAACGGCGCGATCCTAAACAGCAGCAAGGCAATGGTCACAGGCTACGGCCAGTTGACCCAACGCGATGTTACGGCGCGCAATGATCCCCGCGCGGCGGTCGAGCAGCGGTATGAAGATGCCGCCGATGCCGCCAGGCGCACCTTCAATCGCACGGGCAATCGTGGGGCATATGACGCGGCCCTCAATCGTGCGACACAAGAGCGTGACGCTTCGCTGAAGGTGTTGGAAACGCGCAACAAAAGCGATCGGTCTGAGCGTGCGGCGGCCCGTCGCGCCGCGCGATCAGATGCGCGTTATGAGGACGACAAGGATAATTTCGCGGTCGCGGGTCTGCGCGCCCAGGCCGACTATAGCGGCGAAATCGACGATCGGCTGAAGGCGGAACTGGCGGCACTTGATGCGCAGCTGGAAAGCTATAAGCGCCGGCTCGATCTGGACGAAAACCTCTCCTCCGCCCAGCGCAGCGAACTGGTTGCCGCGCAGGCTGCCGTGATTGCGCAGGAAAAGATCAATGCCGAACGCAAGGCGGCTGACGATCGCGCCCGGGAACGGTTCGAGCTGGAGACCGCCGCCAACAGGGCGATGCAGGATGTGCTGGAATCGCAGCTGGATCTCGCCATGGGCCGCAAGGAGGAGCTCGCCATACAGCGGCGGATCCTGATGCTGAAGCAAAGCCAGGAGCGCGCCGAGCAGGAGGCGGTGCTGGCGAGCCAGACCGCAACGGCCGCGCAAAAGAAGATCGCCCAGGCCGCGCTGGTGCAGCTTGATGCGAAGCAGGCCGCCGAGCAGGCGTCGCTCAACCTTCGCTATGCGAGCCCATTGGAGCAGTATCAGCGGAGCATCGCCCAGACGGGTGCCAACCTCGACGATGCCTTTGAGAATATCGGGGTGAGTGCGCTCGACGATCTGAACAACGGCCTCGTCGATGCAATCATGAACGCGGGCGATCTCGGCGAGGTGTTCTCCAATGTCGCCCGCAGCATCGTCGGCGACCTGATCAAGATCGCTATCCAGCAGACGATCGTCGCCAACCTGACCAGGGCATTGGGCGGGCTGTTCGGCGGGGGCGGTGCAGCCGCCAGCATGCCAACTTCTGTCCCGCAATATTCCCTGCCCAGCCTGCCTCCGGGATTCGCCTCTGGCGGCTATACTGGCAACATGCCCGTCAACCAGGTCGCTGGCCTGGTACACGGGCAGGAGTTCGTCTTCGACGCCGAAGCGGTCAAGCGGATCGGTCGCGGCCAGCTGGAGGCGATCCGCAACGGCAGCTTCAGGGCGCCGCGGATCTCCGCTGGCACACTGCAGGCGGCATCGGGCGGCGGGGCTGTTCGGATCGAAGTGGCGAGCACGGAAATGTGGCAGGCGGCCGTCCACCAGATTTCGGGCAACGCCGCAGTTTCCATCGTTGAAAAATCCGCACCAGCTGTGGTCGCCGCATCGGTCGGCCAGAGCAGGAGCGATGCGGTGCGAGCGGGCCGCCGCCGCATCCCAGGGAGGGGCTGATGGCGTCCATATTGTTGCCGACATCACCGGGCCCGCGCGCGGCGAAGATGAACCTCATGTCGTTCGGCACCATCCTCACGCCGTTCCTCGGCGGGCCGACGCAGCGCATCAATCGGCTCGGCACTCGCTGGTCCATGCTGGTGTCCATGCCGCCGCTGATGGCTGATCCGGATGGCCGTGTGTGGGCGAACACGCTCGCGCAGGCCGTGGAAGCCGGTGCCGTCATGCCAATCGTGCAGGACATCGACACCGGATCGCCCGGCACGCCCGTCGTCTCGGCGAATGTGGCAAGCGGTTCTGTCCTTCCCCTGTCGGGCATGACGCCGGGCTACCAGCTGCGCGCGGGCCAGTTCGTGTCGATCATCCATGGTGGCCGTCGATACGTCTATGCGATCAGGGAAACCGTGACGGTCGGCGTTGGCGGCGCGATCAGCGCGTCGATCTTTCCGCTCCTGCGGACGGCGCTCTCCACCGGAGACGTCGTGGAGATCGCCACGCCAATGATCGAAGGCTGGATCGATAGCGCCTTCGGGTGGGACGTTCTGCAGACGCCCATGATTCAGATTCCCGACTTCACCATCGTCGAAGCCGCGTAGCGCTCAAGGCGCGCGCCAGTTCCATCCTGCTGGGCTGCCGATCGGCGGCCCTTTCTGTTTCGGGGGCTCCCGTGGATCCTACTCTCAAGAGTGCGCTGGCGCAGCCCAGCGTGCTTCTTTTCGGCGCGCTCAGGATAGCGCTGCCCGCTTACACCATCCGGCTGCTCGATGGATCGGGCACCCTGCAGATCGGCGGCGAAACCTATGTCGGCTGCGACGATGTGTTCGGGACGATTGCCGAACTATCCGAGCTCAGCGAAGAGATCGGCGACCAGGCCCCGGAAATCACCATCAAGCTGTTTCCGCCGAATGTAAGCGCGGCAGCCACCCTCGCCAGTCCCGACATGCAGGGCTGTTCCGTGCAGCTGCTCGTCGGCGCGGTGAACATGACCACGGGCGCGGTCATCGGCACGCCGGAGGTGGTGTTCCTGGGCGAGATCGATGTGCCGACCGTCGATATCGATGCCCAGGGCGAGCGTAGCGTGAGCTTCACGGTGGTCAGCGTGTTCGAGCGGCTGTTCGAGGTCGAGGAAGGGCAGCGCGCTTCCAACGGGTGGCACCAGTCCATCTGGCCCGGCGAACTCGGCCTTGAACATATGACGGGGACTGACGTGAACCTCTATTGGGGCGCGAAGCCGCCACAGGGCAGCGGGCAGAAGAGTGGCCTGGCCGGGGTGCTGCAGCGCGCCGCCGCCGCGAGGGTCGCCATATGACGCCGCTTGAACGTCGGCACGCCGCGATCGAGGCGACCATGGCGCGCTATCGCGATCGCCCCTTCGAGTGGGGCAAGGTCGATTGCGCGAAGGTCGCCGCGTTCCACCTGAAGAAGCTGGGGCACAAGATCCTGATCAGCAAGGCAGGCAGCTACAGTTCGCCGCTCGGCGCAACCCGCGCGCTGCGTCGGCTCGGCTATGCGACGCTGGCCGAAATGGCGGATGGGATCGGCCTCACGTCCATTCCCCATGCTCGCATGCTGCTGGGCGATATCGCCGAACTGGAGGCCGAAGCGCCGCTGGGTGCGATCGGCATCTACGCCGGCAACGGCAATCTGTTCTGTTTTCATGAGGATCATCCCGGGCTGGTGACGTTCGCCCCGGACCGAATCCTCCGCGCCTGGAGTGTGCTGTAATGAAGGTGCTGCGGACTGCAGGCATGGTCGTCGCGGCCGTCGCCCTGGTCGCAACGGGCGTCGGCATCGCCGCCGGCGGTGCTGCTGCAGCGGCGGCCGGGTCCGCGACCGCCGCGACCGCCATGTCGATCGGCACCTATGCGAGCCTCGCCACCGGGGTGCTGTCGATGGCGGCCGCGTTCATGGCCCCCAAAATGGGCGTGGAAGGATCGGCCACCACTTTCACCACGAATCCGCAGAGCGGCTTGCCCTACGCGATCGGCCGCGCCCGCATGTCGGGGCTGCGCGTCTATGCCCGCACCTATGACGGGTTCAAGCAACAGTCGAAGCACGATATTCTCGCCTTTGTCGCGATGCTCAGCATCGCCGGGCCCATCCACAGCATCGAGCAGTTCACCGCCGACAATGAGGTAGTGACGTTCGCCTCGAACGGCGATGCGAATGGCCGCTTCTATCGGTATATGGCGCAGAACCTCTCGCTGGGTCCGTCCAGCGGATCCGCGCTGGCCATGCAGTTCGGCGGCAAGCCCTATCCGGATTGGACGGCGAACCACAAGCTGAGCGGCATCGCGCATGCGCAGTGGGCGCTTCGGTTCGATACGGACGGCGACCTCTATGGCGCGGGCGCACCGGAGCCCGCCTGGATCGGCAAATGGGTGAAGGTCTATGACCCGCGCAAGGACAGCACCTATCCGGGCGGCTCCGGTTCGCACCGTGCTCTGAACGAAGCGACCTATGAATGGTCGGATAATCCCGGCCTGCATGCGCTCACCTGGGCGCTCGGCCGTTGGCAAAATGGCAAGCGGGTGTGCGGTATCGGCGCGCCTGTTTCGACCATTCGCGTCGCCGATTTCGTCGAGTGCGCCAATGTCTGCGATGCGAACGGGTGGAAGGTCGGCGGCGTCGAATGGACGACCGACAGCAAGTGGGACACGCTGAAGCGGATCCTGCAGGCTGGCGGGGCGGTACCGACCCAGACCGGCGCGATGATCGGCTGCCTTACCTCGACGCCGCGCACGGCCGTCGCGACGATCGAGAGCCGTCATCTGCTGGATGGCCTGTCGATCGCAGCGACGAAGAGCCGCCGCGATCGCTTCAACAGCGTCATTCCACGCTATGTCGATGAGGACAGCGACTGGGCGGTCATCTCCGGTACCGCCATCACGGTGGCCGACTATGTCACGGCCGATGGCGGACAGCGGACGAAGGAAGTCGATTTCCCCCTGGTCCAGGTGTTCAGCGGCGAGACGGCCAGCCAGCCCGGGCAGCTGGCCGCCTATGCGGTCGTCAACAGCCGTGAGGCGGGGCCGTTTACCTGGACGACTGGGCCGGAATGGATCGGGTTGAAGACGGGCGACGTCGTCTATCTCAACGTGCCGGAAGAGGGGCTGGTCAATCAGCCGGTGCTCATCACCCGGCGCGCACCGGATCCTGCGACCGGCAAGGTGTCGTTCGCTGGCGAGACGGAAACCTATTCCAAACATGCCTATGCGCTGGGCCAGAGCACGACGCCGCCAGCGCCGTTCCGCATGGAAGCGCCCGACCTGAAGCCCGCTGCGCCGCTGGAGGCGAACTGGAGCGTGGCGGGGGTGATTTCGGGCGAAGGGTTCCCGGCGTTGCTGGTCGAGGGCGCAAGCGAGATGCCGTCGGCCGACGCGATCGTCATCGACTATCGCAAGTCAGCGGATGAGGCGTGGACCAGTTCGGCCATCCTTTCCGCTGTCGAGCCCGTCGCCCATGTCATCGCGCCGCTGGAAAGCGAAACGGCCTACGATGTCCGGATTGCCTATCGGGTCGGCACGGCGATCGGCAACATGACGGTGTTCGTCAATGTCGTAACCGGCCTTGGCAAGATCACGATCATTGAAGGTCAGCTGAGCGATATCGACGCGCAGATGACGCAGCTGGCAGCCGACACGGCGGCCGCCCAGGTGGCGATCGGCGCGGCGCAGGCTGACATCGACACTGCGGTCGCCAACATCGCGGCGCAGGGATCGGCGATCGACACGATCGAGGCGGCCGTAGCTGAACAGGCGGGCGACGTTGCTCTGATCGGCAGTGAATTGCAGGTCCAGAACAGCGCGCTGGCGACGCTGCGGGACAAGGTCGGCGTGCTTTCGACCGAGGATGAAACCGCTGCCGGCGCGTTGCTCGCCGCCACGATTAAGACCAGCCAGCAAGCCGCATCCTTCACTGCCGAGCGGACGATCCGCGCCAATGCCGAGGAAGTGATTGCCCGCTCCGTGGACGCGATCGGCGTCCGCATGGGTGCGGCGGAAGCTGGTATCAGCAATGAGGCGACGGTGCGGGCCACGGCCGACACGGCTCTGTCCAACCAGATCGTCAGCCTCACCGCGACCGTCAGCGGCAACACCTCCGCCATAACGACTGAAGCCTCCGCCCGCGCGGACGGTGACACGGCGCTGTCGAACCAGATCAATTCCGTCACAGCCACAGTGAACGGACACACAGTGTCGATCTCCAACCAGGCCAGTGCGATCGGCACGGTCCAGGGGAACGTCACCACCCTATTCGGGCGCGCGGCGCTTACCGTCGATGTGAACGGGCGGATCACGGGGTACGAGATCAACAATAATGGCACGGTTGGTAGCTTCACGATCCGGTCGGACCGCTTCCGCGTGCTGCCGCCCTCGGGCACGACGGATGGCTTCTATATCGATATCGATGGCAGCGGCCGCACCACGCAATACATCCAAAGCGGATCCGTGCGGGTGGTCGAATTGGGCTGGCTCAGCTGATGGTCTGGGGTGCCCGCTTCCGGGATGAAACGGGCGCTCTCCTCGTAGAGGAGGGCGCGCGGTATGGGCGGGTCGCCGGCTTCTTCGACATCACCGCCGCGAACTCCACCGTGTCGGGCGGCGTGTGGACCGGATCGTTCAATGACGCGATCTTCCTCACCGGCACGGCCTGGTGGGCGATCAGCTATGTCTATTCGAGCATCCCCCGGATTCCGGTGCTCAGCGTCGGTATCAGTGTATCGGGCCAGACACTGAGCTGGTCCGTCGATCGCAATGTCTCGCCAGCATCGAACGTCACCACCGTTCGTCTTCTTTACGGGGTGTATTGATGACGCACGGCCTCCGCATCGTCGGCACCTCCGGCGCGGTTCAGATCGACCAGTTCTATCGCAACCTGATGCTCAGGACGGTCGCCAGCGCCACAACAACGTCTCCCGACAAAAGTAACTACCAGACGTTCACGGAATATCCGAAGAACGGCTACAGTTACATGGACGCCACTTCGCCGACTTCGCCCGAGACGCCGTTGGTGTTTTTCGCCGCCGATGCTTACACGGGGCGGAGTGACACCGGCTTCCTCGTCACGAACAAGGCTAGAGGAAGTTCGTCGAAGCTCGCTGTTTTCGATACGCCGCTGCCGCCGCCTACCCCGATCAACAAATGGGGAGCGATCATTCGCCGGGCGTCAGATGGCGCTGTCTGTTATTATTCGAACTATCGCTATCTGCGGGTTCATCAGGTGCTGACCGGCACCAACTATGTGACCACTCCAATCAACCTCACGCTCCCCGCCGGACGCAAATGGGCGTTCTGTTCCTTCAAATGGGCTGGTCGAACCAGGCTCAATGATGATCGGGCGTATGACGGCATCGGCTCCAACCTGCGATTTTACAGGATCCGGCGCGAGATTCTGGGGCTCAAGCTCACTGGCGACGTGCTGACCTCCATCGACATGTCTTACATGGACGACAGCGATTACGCGTTTCCCGACATGGCCTACGATAACTCGGATTCGATCGATCGCTCTTATGCGGTCATCATCGCGGACATGACCCACGTCCCTGAATGGTGACGGGCTAGCCGCTCCGCCTTCAATCAACTTCGATTTTCAACCTCGCTGACGCGCTCGGCCGCGCGGGCGCTTGCGCACTATAAGGAGACGCCACTTGCCTTGGTATAATGCGGGGACGGTTGCCGTCACCAACAACAGCACCGCCGTGACCGGCAGCGGCACCGCCTGGGTCGGCAATGTCGATGCGGGGCAGTCCCTTATCGGTCCCGATGGGCTGCCGTATGAGATTGCATCGGTCAATTCGGCAACGTCGATCACGCTGGCGACCGGCTATCGCGGGGCGACGGCTTCGGGGCAGGCTTACCGGATTATGCCGGTGCAGGGTTATCTTCGCGATCTTGCATTACAGGCGGCGGATCTGGTGCTGTCCTTCGCCACTGTCCGCGATGGGGTGGGGCAAGGTAAGTTCGCTGATGGCACCGTTGGGACGCCCGGCGTGCGCTTCGCCAATGATGAGGACACAGGACTGTACAGGCCCGGCGCTAACTCTCTCGCCTTTGTTGTCGGCGGCTCCGAAGCTATTCGCATCGACGGCAATGGCAATGTTGGCTTCGGGACAAATTCGCCAATCAATGCGGCCGGTTACAAATTCTTGACCATCAAGTCAGGTGCAACGGGCAGCGGCATTCACATCCAACATAATAACGGGGCCGATGTAGCGCGACTTGGGTATGATGCCACTCAGGTGGGAATTTGGAATTATCTCAACATCCCGATGACCTTCAGCGTCAACGGGTCCGAGCGGATGAGGATCGATGGCAGCGGACGGGTAGGGATCGGGGCAAATAATCCAGATCGGAACCTTGTTGTTTATAGTTCCGATACGTGGGTCAAGATCGCCAACGCCTCGCGGAGCTATATGATCGGCCCGAGCAATGGCTCTAATCTCAACATTTATGACGAGACAGCAGGCCTCAACCGCCTCGTCCTAGACACCGCAGGAAACTTCTTTCCCGGCTCCGACAATAACCGGACGCTGGGGATAGCGGCCGCCCGTTGGTCCGTTCTCTATGCTGGAACGGGATCCATTAACACTTCCGACCAGCGAGCGAAGCAGGATATCACGCAAATACCGAACGAATGGTTGGATGCGTGGGGCGCTCTTGAGTGGGTCCGCTACAAGTTCAAGGATTCCGTTGTAGAAAAAGGCGGTGATGCCCGTTGGCACGTCGGTTTGGTAGCTCAGTATGTTCGCGAAGCCTTCGCTGATCGCGGATTGGATGCGCAGGCGATCGGCCTGCTCTGCTATGATCAATGGGAAGAGCAGCGCGAGCCGATCATGGAGGAGAGGCAGATCGACGTTGAGACGGTGATCGTCGGTCGCGTCGATACGGGGTTGTTCGATGCAACTGGCGCGCCGGTATTCCGGGATGTGACGGAAGAGCGCCCGGTCATGGGTATCGTCGATACCGGAGAGACCCGGGTAACGCTCGAAGCACGCGACCGCTGGGGCCTCCGCTACGACGAATGTCAGGCGATGGAAGCGGCGTGGCAGCGGCGCGAGCTCGATCGCAAGGATGCGCTCATCGCAGACCTGACCGCCCGCCTCGATGCGTTGGAGGCCGCATGATCTACCTTCAGCACATTGTCATGGCGCTCATCGCTCAAAGCATCATCGGCGTGCTCACCGGCAACTGGTGGGCGGGCGCGGCGCTGGGTTCCGCCTATTTCATCGGCCGGGAAGTCGCCCAGGCTGAGTATCGCTGGATCGAGCGGTTCGGGGCGGGGCTTCGCGCCAACATGCCCTGGTGGGGCCGGCTCGATCCTCGCGTCTGGCCGAAGCTGGACCAGTGGCTCGACTGGATCGGGCCGGTTGTCGCGACCGTCATCGTGGCGCTCATAGCAGCGGGGTAATCCAGGAACATGGCAGTTGAAACGGGGGCGTCGGCCGGTGAGGTTGGCGGTATGGTGGCTGGTGCAATCGCCGTCCTGGCGGCGCTGGGCAAGGGGGCTGCCTGGGCGCTGAATTGGAGGGACGCTCGGGCAAGAACTCGGGCGGCCAAGTTGCAGGCATGGCATGAAGAGCTACAGGCCCGGGAAGAGCAGCAGGACAAGCGCGATCGCGATTATCAGCAGCGGATTGAGACGCAGCTGCGCCGGTTGACGGTGGAAAATCGTGTCCTTCGCCGTGCCTTCGAATTGGTGGCGGAGCCGCTGCGGCGGCTGGAGCCGGACAATCCGAACCTCGCCCGGGCCCAGATGATGCTCGATCGCGCATTCCCGCTCGATCCGGCCATGCCCGAGGATCTCGCCTCGCTCACCGCGATGATCGACCGCCCGGCACCGGAGCCCGAGCGGGTCTGAGGCCGCCACAAAATTCGATCTTTCACGGGCGCTTCGGGCGCCCTTTTTCATGGGGGAATGAGATGAATTCGACCGACCCCGCGTGGCTGCTCGCCGCGCGGCAACTGCTCGGCACGCGTGAAGCTGCTGGCGCTGCCAACAATGGCACCATCCTCGGCTGGGCCAAGCTGCTCGGCATCAAGGTGCTGGGCATCCTCTATAATGCCGACAGCACGCCCTGGTGCGGGCTGTTCGTCGCGCACTGCCTACGCGTCGCCGGCGTCAACCTGACGGCCATGAAGGTGGGCGTGCGGGCGAAGGCATGGGCGACTTGGGGCAGCGCGATCGCGGCCGATCGGCTCGCGCCTGGGGCGATCCTCGTCTTCGATCGGGCGGGCGGCGGGCATGTCGCTTTCTACGTCGGCGAGGATCCAACGCACTATCATGTGCTGGGCGGCAACCAGGGCGACCGCGTGAGCGTCATGCGGCTGGAGAAGAGCCGCTGCGTCGCGCGGCGTTGGCCGACGCTGGTGCCGGTCATCGGCGGCCCCGTGAAGCTGACGGCTGCCGGCGTGCCCGTTTCAAGGAATGAGGCGTGAGCGCGCTGCGCTGGCTGCGATCGCGCCTGCAGGAGCGATCGACCTTCGTCGGCATCGGGACCGCGATCGGCGCGGCTTCGGTGCTCCCGGCCCCTTGGAGTTGGCTCAGTCTCGCCGTCGGCACGCTCGCCGCGCTGATTCCCGACAAGAATTATGGGGGTGAATGATGGGGGCGATCTTCTCGCGGATATGGCCGCATCTGCTCGCTGTCGCGGCGATCGCGGGCATCATCTGGTATCTCGACCATCGCGGCTATGAGCGGGCGCAGGCGGATGAGCGCCTCGCCCGTGCCGAGGCGGCCGCGACGTTCAACATCCTGCTGCGCCGGAGCGAGGGCCGCCTGGCGGCCGTCGTCACCTCAAATGACCGAACCTTGGCCGACAAGATCTCGGCCGTGCGGACCTATCACCGCATCATCATCCAGCCTGCCCTTGAAAAGGAGATCGCGCATGATCCGCTTCTCGCCCGTCCTGATGCTCGCCTGTCTGACGGCGTGCTCCGCGAGCTCAATGCCGCCCGCGCCGGCAGCGCCTGTTCCCGCCGAACTGACGGCGGAATTGAGTGCGCCTTGCCCGCCGCTGTCACAGATCTGGGATCCGCTCGTGGCGACGCTGGTGCGGGTGAGTCAGGTGGACGCCCGCCTCTATGAAGAGTGCCGCCTGCATCATGCGGGCGTGGTCAATGCCTATGTGGAGAGTCGGGCCGAAATCCTGCGGCATAATGACGGGCACGCTCCTCCATCGCCCGCGCGTGCCGACATCATCGACCCTCCCTGACGCAGGCGGCTGATCGATGCCGGTCAGCCTCGAAACCGATTGACGATCCGCTTCCATTCCCGCTCGTCGGGGAGCGTTAGCGTGATTTTCGGGGGCGCATCGACCAGGTCGATCGCCTTCGGCCGAATGCGCTTGCCAAGTCGGCGGGCGCATTCCCGGCACCAGAACTTTTGGCGCGCGGCTCCGAAATTATCGTCCCAGCCATGGCGGTGGAAATGCCACCAGATGCCATGCGGGTGGAACAGGCCGAAGTGACCGCACCGGCAGAGAACCTTCACCGTGCGGTGCCAGGCTGCCGCCTCGAACAGACAGGTGGCGACCTTCAATCCGTCTCGATACCGCGCCACGTCATTTCGTCATGGCGGCCAGTTCATCAAGGCTGGCGTAGCGGATCGCCACGAGCCTCTCCAACCGGGCCGCGATGACCTTCAGGTCGCGGCCGGTGAGGCCGCCATCGTCCACCGTTTCATCGTCCCGCCAGCGTTCGGCAAACTGCCGAAAGCGGGCCTTCAGTTCATCGTCCATTTGGTTCTCCTGTCGGTGAGCCAGTGAGTTCCCCGCCTCGGCGGGGGTTGAGGCGCGCCAACGCCTCAAGCCGGCGGAAACGACCCGCCATGTCACCGGCTGGCCTGCCGGATTCATCCCGCCTCCCGGCGCTCGGGAGGGGTGAACAGATATGGAACAAACGAAATGGAGTCGAGTCCGCTTTTTGACGATTTTGTCGCGCCTGTATCGCCTGTGGCGGCCTACATCGGGGGCAAGCGACGGCTATGGAAACGCGTCACGCGCGCGATCGACCTGGTGCCGCACCAGTCCTATGGCGAGGTGTTCATGGGCATGGGCGGTGTCTTCCTGCGGCGGGGTCGTCGCCCGCGCGCCGAGTTCATCAATGACTGGTCGGAAGATGTGGCGACCTTCTTCCGGATCCTGCAGCGCCACTATGTCGCGTTCCTGGACATGCTCCGGTACCAGCTGACGACCAGGAGCAATTTCGAGCGGCTGATGCGGGTCGATCCTTCGACCCAAACCGATCTGGAACGCGCCGCGCGGTTCCTTTACCTCCAGCGCCTGGCGTTCGGCGGCAAGGTGGCGGGCCGAAACTTCGGCGTTGATTCGGGAAGCTCCGGCGGGTTCGACGTGACAAAGCTGCAGCCCATGCTGGAGCAGCTGCACGAGCGGCTTGCCGGCGTGACGATCGAGCGGCTGCCCTGGTCAGATTTCGTGCGCCGCTATGACCGGCCCGACATGCTCTTCTACCTCGACCCGCCTTACTATGGCAGCGAGGGCGACTACGGAGCGGGAATGTTCGATCGGGGCCAGTTCGCTGAGATGGCGGAGCAGTTGCGCGCGATCGACGGGCAGTTCCTGATGAGCATCAATGACGTGCCCGAGATCCGCGAGGCGTTTGCTGGCTTCGCCATGGCGACCGTCGATCTGCAATATACCGTCGGCAATGGGTCGCCGGTGGCAGCGAGGGAACTCATCATCACGAACTGCCGAGATATTCCAGTCGATCGGCTGGTGCCATAACTCCCTGAAAAAGCCGCCTCTCTCGCGCGCAATGGAGCAGCCTGTTACTCTGGCGAAACAGTGGGAGAACGACTCGTGACGCCAGTGAACATCTTTCGGCCTGTTCGACTTCAAAACATTGTGGCTCCGGCAGTCGTGCTGCCGGTCGATCGGTACGACCAGCCATTCCTTATCCTGGGGGAAGGTGAGGGGGCAATCGCCTGCTTCATCGGTAATGAGCATCGCTTTGAAACCATGCCCGCGTTCAACAATGAGAATTGGAAGGGGCTGGCTTTTGAAGATCTGGAGGTCGAGGTCGATCTGCAAAGCTTGATCGGCGTCGAGGGGCATGCTGCTCCGACAGGCAGCTTGGTAAGGAAAGACAAACGGCTCGAACTGATCGCGATTGCAAGGGAGCGCGTGTTTGCTGATCGGCGGCGATTTGTAATCTGCGATGATCTGCCGGCTGGTGACGGGGGCATCGAAGTCGCTTTCACCCGCTGGTACTTAGTGAAGAGGGAGGGGGAGCGGGTGATTTTCAAGCATGAGATTGTCGCTGGCGACCCGCCTGAATAGGCATTCCTAAGTCTCGCGAAGAATTACGCTAACACCCTGCGAGCTTCCGCGAACTCGTCACAATAATGATTAGCGATGGCGCGTGCCCACCAGCCACCATGGCCGGGCAGTGGCAGCACCGGCAGTTGCACCAACTGAAACCGATCGATCATCAGGTCGTACAGCCGGATTTCGTCTGGATGCACGACGTCTTCTGCGTCGTGTAAGGCGACTGCCTTGAAGGGCTCGCCGGACCGTTCTTCCTCGCACAGCATGGCCCGCCACAGGACATTCAGGCAATCCGCCTTGGTCGTAGGGCCCGGACGCTCGTTGATGCAGAGAACTACATGGTCTTCGTTCGCCGCTAAGGAGGTGACCGCGTCAAGCGTCTCCGGGTCATTTGGATAGACGCCGACAAAGATCAGATATCTATCTCGTCCCCAACTTGCGAGCGCGTGACGGAGCATGGGAGCGATTACCTCTGCTTCTCGCCAGGCAGGAATGAACACCGCAATGCGGCCAGAACGCGGAGAGTTGGGTAGAGTGGCCGTCGTCATCCGCTCGTACCGCGAATAAACCGCGATTTGACGCCAAGCCTGGCGAAATAGGAAAAGAACGTCGACGAGAAAGTCGTCGATCCCTCCGATGGCCAAGCCAACCACGGCGAAGAGCAAGATTTCATGATGAATGCTCGCCAAAATGGCGATGATCGCTTCCCCCACTCTGACCCCCTCAAAGTTTCAACTGGAATGACACGATTACTTTGAAATTCAAGCCTGTTCTGCAATCCTGTTGTGCACAGAACCGCCATCAAGTGCATCGTTCTGAAAGATCGGCAAAGTGGCGGACGGTATGATGTAGCCATTAAGCTCCTAGCGTTGTCTTAATCAGCGATGGATCGTGCGGCCGGCCGATGGACTGCACCGTAGGCGCGTCGGATCGAATCGCGGCACTGTTAGTCCGGTGATATTGTGCAACGACTAAAAAGAGCGACTCGCGGGCAAAAGCGAGAGTCCACCACATCTCTTGAAGCGATTGGTAGGAGGGCCGACATGAACTGGGAGATGGACGTTAATTATCTGCTGCACCGGCAGCAGGTGTCCCTAATTCGAGCTCAACACAGCCGCTCGCTAAAAGGGCGCGAAGCCTATGAGGGTTTGGCCCGGGGCTATTCCGATCAAATCGACGCATATAGGCGCGAAAATGAGAGACTGGTCAACCTCGCTCACTGACCAACTGGTCAGCGCTTCGCTATCAGACGCTCGATCGACCGCCGATGGCCTTCGTTATTCCGTAAGCGCCGACGGGAGGTGGCGTTGACGCGGCCTGTCAGGCTTTCCGGCGTGTCCGCGGCGCCCATTTTTCGCGAGCGCTTCCAGCCTTGCCTCGATCAGGGGGATATCGGGCTGGGCGTTGGGATCATGGTCGTCGCCGAGGGTATCGAGCGCCTCTTCATGATATTCATGCTGGGGGTCGCCGAGCGCTTCGAGCTTTTCGGCGTAGCCCCATGGCCCGCCACTGTCCTCCGGCGGCCGCATGCCTACTGCATCGAGGATGAGCGGATATGTCAGGTGCGGGCTGGCCGCGCTGACGCGCTCGATCTTGACGCTATGCTCCCAGGCGTCGCCAAAGTCGTAGAGATATCGGAAGGTCTTGCGCCTCGTATCCGTTAGGACCTGGGCGAGAGTGGCCTTACGGGCGTCGAGCGGCCCGTCGAAGCCATATTCAGGATCAGGGATGCCGAAGCCGGTCTGCCCGAAGCTCATTTCCCACAGATGAGAGTCCGTCCACGAGAAGGCGGTCTGGATGACGGTATGCAGACGGTCGAGGCGGATATTGAGCGGCACCTCCAGCGTTCGGCTCACGGCCGGTGTGACATCGTCCAGCGTAATCTTCATCCGCACCACGGTGCCGTTGCTCACGCAGCCTTCTCCAGATCGTTGCTCAGCTTTGATGCCTGCCATCTCCAGGGTAAAAAGTCATCGATCCGATTGATCAGGTAGTTGCCGATGCGCTCGATGACGTCGGTGAACCACGCTTCAGGCTCGACGCCGTTGAGGCGGCATGTACCGGCCAGGGAGTAAAAGAGCGCGGCCGCCTCTCCCCCCTTCATGGAGCCGACGAACATCCAGTTCCGACGCCCGAGCGCTACACCGCGCAGGGCGTTTTCCACAAGATTGTTGCTGATCTCGAGCCGACCGTCGTCGCAGTAGCGGATCATGGCCTGCCAGCGGTTGAGCGGATAGCGACACGCACGCGCCAGATTGCTGTCGGAAGACAGGCCACGGTTCTGTGTTTCGAGCCAGACGCGCAAAGCCTCCAGCTTCGGCACCGCCTTGCTCTGGCGGATGCGTCTCCGCTCATCGGGTGGCGCACCCTTGATGTCGCGCTCAATGGCGAAGAGTTCGGCGATCCGCACGACCGCCTCCGCCGCGATCGGCGACGGGCTCTTTTCCAGTATGTCGGTAAATTTCCTGCGACTGTGACTCCAGCATCCTACTTTGACGATGTCCCTGGGCGCTTTGGTCTTGGGGTTACGGTAAAGCGCATTGTATCCGGCAAAGCCGTCTGCCTGTAGATAGCCCTGATAATCAGCCAGATGTTCCGCCGGATGCGCCCCACCACGATCGGCGCTGAAGCGGAAGGCCACGGCGGGCGGGCTCATGTCGCCGCTTGAGCGATCATCACGCAGATACACCCAGAAGTGTCCGATCCGGCTGCCCTCGCCATTGCCCAGCAAGGTGACCGGCGTGTCGTCACCATGGATCTTGGCGGCTTCCCGGATATAGGCGAACAGCCGCTCGCCCAGTGGCGCCAGCAGCCATGCCAGTTTCCGGGCCCACCGGCTCATCACATCCCGATCGATATGCAGCCCCACCCGGCGGAAGATCACCGACTGCCGATGCCAGGGCTGATGATCGACAAAGCGGCTGACGACGAGATTGGCCAGGCGCTGCTCGCCATGACCTTGGGAAGCGGCAGATCGACGGCGGGCGCCTGGCGGATCTGCTCGCAGGACCGGCACACCAGCCTGGGCCGGACATGGCGGATGACGCGGAAGCGCGCCGGGACATAGTCGAGGACCTCAGTGACGGCCTCGTCGATCTGCACTGACTGTCCATTACAACCGGCACTGCACGGGCTGGGCTGATGATCGACTGTCTGACGCGGGAAGTGCGCGGGAAGCGGAACGCGGCTGCCGGGTTTGCGAGCCGATTTTGTCACGGGGGCTGCCGGTGCCTCATCGTTGGCTGGTTCCGGCGCCTCCACTTCCTCGAACATCAGCCGCAGCTGGGCGATATCCATTTTCTCGGAACTGCGGCCGAACTGGACGCGCAGCAGCCGCGCGACACGATGCTCGAGCTTTTCGATCTGCAAGGTCTGGGCTTTGACCGTGGCTTCCGCGGCCCTCCGTTCAGCCCGTTCCTGTTCCATGGCATCGGCCATCTCCAGCAGCATTTTCTGCAGGAGAACCGGGTCTGTGGGAAGGCGATCAAGGGCGAACCGCATGCCGCCGATAATAGCCGAAGCCCACGGTAAAACCACCATGAAATGGCGGTTTTCCTGATCTTTTTGGCTATGCGAGCCTCGGCGTGACCACCTCGTCATGGACTATCGCCGGCTTCCAGTTCAGCCCTTCGACGAGCATCGCAAGCTGGGCCGCCGACAGGCGAAGCGCGCCCTCATGAGCACGGGGCCACACGAACTTTCCACGCTCGAGACGCTTTGCATACATACATAGCCCGGACCCGTCCCAGACCAAGGCTTTCAACCTGTCGCCCCTCTTTCCGCGGAACAGGAAGACCGCCCCCGAGAATGGATCAAGCTGAAGAATATTGCGCACTTGCGCCGACAGCCCGTCAAACCCCTTGCGCATGTCGCACGGCGCCAACGACAGGTATATCTTCGTCGAAGGCGGGAACGCCAGGCTCAATGATCCAACTCCCGCAGGACATCGAGCACCTGTTTCAGGGCGGCCCGATCAACCTCGCCATCCACCGACACCGTCAGGCCGCACCGCCCGCGAACCTCGATCCGCCCAGCTTCCCGGGCCTTGGCCGACGGCGAAGACGAGGCAAGTTCAACAGGCACGAAGCCCGCTATCGCTCCGCGGAGCAGTTGCTTGCGCCAGGTATAAAGCTGGCCTGTTCCAATGTTGTGTCGCCGAGCCACGGCCGAGACGATAGCGCCGGGCGCCGTCGTCTCCTTCAGGATCGCCAGTTTCTCCTCGTCGCTCCAGTTCCGACGCCGCCCCACCCGTACAAGCGCTCCGCCATCACCGCGACCGCTCATACGAGGCTCGTTTGACTGCTCGATGTCCATGCTCACGCCTCCTCAAAGGCCGCGAGCTTTCCTATTCCGGTGCCGGCAACAAGGCCGCCTTCCGTCGGCGCTTACGGACGTTTCAGAGGCTCGGCGGCTTCGGGCGCCCGAGGACGAGAACGCCAAGCTGAAGAAGCTTCTGGCCGAGGCGATTCGTAAGCGGGGTCTGACGGCCGCCTTGCGCCGCGCCCGTTCGCCGGGATGATTGCCGCTCTTTGAGCGGGGTGGCCGGTGTCGGACGAGATTGAGGATTCAGGGAGCAGCGCAGCGACTACTCATACGAGCGGTCATATGAGTAGTCGGATAGAGATCGTTAGCCGGGTGTCAGGCCGGCGGCGGTGGACGGTAGAGCAGAAGCTGGCCGTGCTACGGGATGCATTCGGCCCGGAGGGCTGCGTGCGCGCGGCCTGTGAACGCCATGATGTCGGCAGCGGCTCGATCTACACCTGGCGGCGACAGGCGATGTCCGGTGAACTGGCCGGGGTGCGCAAGCCGATCGAGCCCGTTTTTGCGGAGGTGCAGATCAGCGAGCAGCCAGCCTTACCCGCCCCAACGGTCGCAGCGCGCAGCGGGGGCGTGATCGGCATCGAGCTGCCATCGGGCATCAGGGTAAGCGTGGACGCCACGGTCGATGCCGCTGCCCTGTCGCGGGTGATCGGCATCCTGACGCGATGATCCCGCTGCCACCATTGACGCGGATATTCCTGGCCTGCGGCGCGACAGACATGCGCAAGGGTTTTGACGGGCTTGCCGTGATGACCCAGCAGGTGCTGGAGCAAAGCCCGCATTCCGGTGCGCTGTTCGCCTTTCGCGGCAAGCGCGGCGATCTGGTGAAGCTGCTCTGGTATGACGGTCAGGGCATGTGCCTGTTTTCCAAGCGGATGGACCGGGGCCGGTTTGTGTGGCCATTGACCAAGACCGGGTCGGTGGTGATGACGGCGGCCCAGCTTTCCATGCTGCTGGAAGGCATCGACTGGCGACGGCCGGAGCGTACTTTTACCCCGTCACTCGCGGGATAAACGCCCATTTTCTGGCGCTTTTTCTGGCATTGTGGCGGCTGTTTCGCTATAGGATCGCGGTGTCGGACGCAGGCCTTTCCACCACTGATAAAGACGCTCGGATCGCCGAGCTCGAAGCGGCGTTGGCGACCGCCCACGCCGATATTTCTGCCCGCGACATCCTGATCGACACGCTGCGCGTGCAGATCGCGCGCCTCAAGCGGATGCAGTTCGGCAAGTCGTCCGAGAAGCTCGATACCCAGATCGCGCAGCTTGAACTGGCGCTCGAGGAACTCGAAGGCGAGGCCATCGTCGTTGCCGCCCGTCGGGCCGGTCCGGCAGATGACGCTCGGTTAGCGCCTGTTCGTGCTCTGCCCGCCCATCTGCCGCGGGAGGAACAGCGGATCGAGCCTGGGCAAGGCACCTGCACCTGTCCCGACTGCGGCGGGATACTGCGGCCGCTGGGACAGGATAGCGACGAGATGTTCGATGCCCTGCCGGCGCAGTGGCGTGTCGTGCGGACCATACGGCCCAAGTATAGCTGCCGGTCCTGCGAGAAGATCGTGCAGGCGCCCGCGCCGGCAAAAGCCATTGCCCGGGGCAAGGCGACCTTCGGCACGCTGGCCCCCGTTGTCGTCTCCTAGTTCGACCATCATCTGCCGCTTTACCGCCACGCCGAGATCATGGCGGCTCAGGGCATCGAGATCGACCGCTCAACCCTCGCAGGCTGGGCCGGGCAAGCATCCGTGCTGCTCGACCCGATCGTCAGTCGCATCCGCGAGGTCGGCCTGACCGCCTCGAAGATCCATACCGACGATACGCCGGTTCCCATGCTTAATCCGGGACGCAGCAAGACGGCGACCGGCAGGCTCTGGGCTTACGCCGTCGATGATCGCGGCTCCGGCGCCACAACCCCGTCGCTCGTCTGGATGAGTTCACCACCGATCGCACGGGCGCGCATCCCCAGCGGCAGCTGGCCAACTTCACCGGCTATCTCCAGGCAGATGGCTATGCCGGTTATGACAAGCTCTACGTCACGAACCGCGTCATTGAGGTTGCTTGCTGGGCCCATTTCCGGCGCAAGATATTCGACATCCACGCCACCAAGCCGACGCCGCTCACCACCGACCTGCTGGAACGCATCGGCCAGCTCTACGAGATCGAGGCAGAGGTTCGAGGCCAGCAACCCGAGATCCGACGACGAAGCCGGCAGGACCGCACCCAGCCATTGATCGACGAGTTGCGCCAGGCCCTCGACGATGCCCTGCGCCGTCTCTCGCCCAAGTCCGAGATGGCGAAGGCGATCGCCTATGGGCGCAAACGCTGGGTCGCGCTGACACGTTTCCTCGACGATGGGCACCTGGAGATCGACAACAACATTGCAGAGCGCGCCATGCGCTGCGTGGCCCTGGGCCGTAAAAACTGGCTGTTCGCTGGCTCCAAGGCGGGCGGCGATCGCGCCGCTGCCGTCTACTCCGTCATCGAGACCGCTAAGCTCAACGGCCTCGAACCGCAGGCCTATATCGCCGACGTTATCGCCAAGATCGCCGCCAACTGGCCTGCCGCCCGCTGGGATGAACTCATGCCGTGGAACTGGCGACCCGATCAGCAACCGATCGCCGAAGCCGCCTGATCTGCGGCCTTCAGCCCACGCTTACGTTCCAATACCGTCTTCACCTGTTCCAGTTGAGCTTCGGTTAGGTGCTCAATACCGATGAAGTCGTCGCGGGTTCCAGGGCGCGGATCAGCTCATCCAGCTTGGCCTGAATTGCGGAACCGTCGCGGTTCTGGGCGTTCTGGATCAGGAACACCATAAGGAACGTAACGATGGTGGTTCCGGTGTTGATGATGAGCTGCCATGTGTCCGAAAAGTGGAACAGAGGGCCTGTGACGACCCATCCTAGAATCACAAGGGCTGCAAGCGTGAAGGCGGCGGGCTGGTCGGCCCAGTCCGCCACCCGATGAGAAACGGCGCCGAAAACCCAGTCGATGCAAACCTCCGTACGACCGCTGTTTGGCGGGCCCATTTACCTTGCGTTCAGCCGATGCTTGCCATGACGCTGGCATGACGACCATCTCTTTCAACAAACTGATCCTTGGGCTCGGCACGTCCCTGCTGCTTTCATCCTGCGCTACCGTGTCACCCGAATCGCGCTTGCGTGTCGGGTTGATGGATGCGGGACTTTCCCCTCGAATGGCCGGCTGCATGGCCGAGCGGATGGTCGATCGGCTCAGCATAGTCCAACTGCGGCGGCTACAATCGCTTGCGTGGCTCCGCAATTCTGACATCGGCGACATGACCATCGATCGCTTCCTGTTCAAGGTCCGCGCACTTGAGGATCCGGAGATATTCATGGTGAGCAGCAAGGCCGCGCTTGCCTGTACACTGGACCTTTAACGGCAAGATGACCGATGGGCGGATGAACGCTGTTTGCAATTTTGCAAAGTGATTTTGCGAAATTAACTGGCTTCATGGCCGAGCCTGTGCTTAGCCGCTGGACATCGAGTTTCAGTGCAAAGGACGGGCCGAGCCCATGAACATTCACGAATATCAAGCCAAGGAACTGCTGGCGAAATATGGCGCGCCGATCGCCGCAGGTTACGCTGCCTTCACTGTTGAGGAAGCGGTAGAGGCCGCAAAGAAGCTGCCTGGGCCGCTTTATGTCGTAAAGTCGCAGATTCACGCTGGTGGCCGCGGCAAGGGCAAGTTCAAGGAACTCGGCCCCGACGCGAAGGGCGGGGTTCGCCTGGCCTTCAACCTGGATGAGGTGAAGGCGCACGCCAGTGACATGCTCGGCAACACGCTCGTCACCATCCAGACCGGCGAAGCGGGCAAGCAGGTCAACCGTCTCTACGTCACCGACGGCGCCGACATTGCGAAGGAGTTCTACCTCGCACTTCTGGTCGACCGCGCCAGCAGCCGCATCGCTTTCGTTGTGTCGACCGAAGGCGGCATGGACATTGAAGAAGTCGCTCATTCGACCCCTGAAAAGATCCACAGCTTCTCGGTTGATCCTGCTGCTGGCTTCCAGCCGCACCACGGCCGTTCGGTCGCCGCGGCGCTGGGCCTGACCGGTGATCAGGCGAAGCAGGCCGCGAAGGTCGCTGCCTCGCTCTACGCCGCCTTCCTCGACACCGACGCCGAGCAGATCGAAGTCAACCCGCTGGCGCTGACCGAGCAGGGCAACCTGCTGGTGCTGGACGCCAAGGTCGGTTTCGACGGCAACGCCATGTTCCGTCACAAGGACATCGCCGAGCTGCGCGACCTGACCGAAGAAGATCCGGCGGAAGTCGAAGCGAGCGAATATGACCTCGCCTACATCAAGCTGGACGGCAACATCGGCTGCATGGTGAACGGTGCGGGCCTGGCCATGGCGACCATGGACATCATCAAGCTGAACGGCGAATTCCCCGCCAACTTCCTGGACGTCGGTGGCGGCGCTTCCAAGGAGAAGGTGACCGCGGCCTTCAAGATCATCCTGAAGGACCCGGCGGTGAAGGGCATTCTGGTCAACATCTTCGGCGGCATCATGAAGTGCGACATCATTGCCGATGGCATCGTCGCTGCCGCCAAGGAAGTGAACCTGTCGGTTCCGCTGGTCGTGCGCCTGGAAGGCACGAACGTCCAGCAGGGTAAGGACATTCTGGCCCAGTCCGGCCTTGCGATCGTCCCGGCGGACGATCTGGGCGACGCGGCCAAGAAGATCGTGGCGGAAGTGAGAAAAGTCGCCTGACGCGAACTTTCGCCTGAACGAGACACCAAAGGGTGCGGGTGGTCCGGAAACGGACTGCCCGCGCCCGCGTTCGCATTGGCGAACTTGGAGTGATTAACGGAGGATGTGCAGATGAAGATCCTTGTGCCCGTCAAGCGGGTTATTGACTATAATGTGAAGCCGCGTGTGAAGGCGGATGGGACGGGCGTGGACCTCGCGAACGTCAAGATGAGCATGAACCCCTTCGACGAGATCGCCGTCGAGGAAGCCATTCGCTTGAAGGAGAAGGGCGTGGCAACTGAGGTGATTGCCGTGTCGATCGGCGTGGCGAAGGCGCAGGAAACGCTGCGCACGGCGCTGGCGATGGGCGCGGACCGCGCGGTCCTGATCCAGACCGATGATGAGGTCGAACCGCTGGGCGTCGCCAAGCTCCTCTCTAAGGTGCAGGAAGAGGAAGGCGCTGGCCTGATCATCCTCGGCAAGCAGGCGATTGACGATGACAGCAACCAAACTGGCCAGATGCTCGCCGCTCTCCTGAACCTGCCGCAAGGCACCTTCGCCAGCAAGATTGAGGTCGAAGGCGACAAGGTCAACGTGACCCGCGAGGTCGATGGCGGTCTGGAGACGGTGAAGCTCAACATTCCGGCGATCATCACCACCGACCTTCGGCTCAATGAGCCGCGCTATGCGTCGCTGCCGAACATCATGAAGGCCAAGGCCAAGCCGCTCGCGACCAAGGCGCCGGCAGATTATGGCGTGGACATCTCGGCTCGCCTCGAAACGCTGAAGGTCACGGAACCCGCCAAGCGTTCGGCCGGTGTCAAGGTCGCCGATGTCGATGAACTAGTCGCGAAGCTCAAGGCTCTGGGAGTTGCAGCATGACGAAGTCGCTTGTCTGGGTTGAACATGAGGGCGGCGCCGTCAAGGACGCAACTCTTGCCGCCGTCACCGCAGCTGCGAAGCTGGGTGAGGTCCATCTGCTGGTCGCCGGCCAAGGCGTCGGCGGCGTAGCCGAGGAAGCTGCGAAGATCGCCGGCGTGGGCAAGGTCCATGTCGCTGATGACGCCGCCTTCGGCCACGCGCTGCCGGAAAATGTGGCGCCACTGATCGTCGAGCTGATGGCCAGCCATGACGCTTTCGTCGTGCCGGCCACCAGCAACGGCAAGAATATCGCGCCGCGCGTGGCTGCTCTGCTGGACGTCATGCAGATCAGCGACATCCTGTCGGTTGAGAGCGAGGGCACGTTCACGCGCCCGATCTACGCTGGCAACGCGATTGCGACGGTCAAGTCGAAGGACGCCAAGAAGGTCATCACCGTTCGTGGCACCGCTTTCGAGAAGGCGGCGCGTGAGGGCGGTTCGGGCACGGTGGAGGCCGTTGGCTCGACCGGGGACAAGGGCATTTCCTCCTTCGTGGGCGCCGAGATCGCCAAGCTGGAGCGCCCGGAACTGACCTCGGCCAAGGTGATCGTGTCGGGAGGCCGTGCCCTCAAGGACGGCGAGACGTTCGAGGCGACCATCTTCCCGCTGGCCGACAAGCTGGGCGCGGCGGTTGGTGCGAGCCGTGCGGCTGTCGATGCGGGCTATGTCCCGAACGACTATCAGGTCGGCCAGACCGGCAAGATCGTCGCGCCGGAAGTCTATATCGCCATCGGTATCTCCGGTGCGATCCAGCATCTGGCGGGCATGAAGGACAGCAAGACCATCATCGCCATCAACAAGGACGAGGATGCGCCAATCTTCCAGGTCGCGGATATCGGCCTGGTGGGCGACCTGTTCAAGGTGGTGCCGGAGCTGGTCGAAAAGCTCTGATCGGTCCGATCGGTCGAAAAAGAGGGCGCGGCCGGGAGGCGGCGCCCTTTTTTTTGAGCCGCTCCGTTCAGATGGGCGAGAGGATAAACTAGTCCGCCCGCCAACAGCGCCGCGAAGGGGTCGCGGGCCGGGCGGGCGGTAAACCGGCGGCGAGAGGGAGCCAACCGCCGGGAAATTGTCAGCCGATCAGGTCAGGACAGGTGCGACGATGCCGAAGCGCCGCTGGTGGTGCTGCTATGCGCGGGGGTCACCATGGCGGGCTGGCTGGAACTGGCGGCGCGCTTGTCGGAAAGGTCGTTCTTCGCTTGGTTATAGCGGCCGACCAGATCGTCCTTGAACTCAGTCAGCTTGCCTTCGTCGTACAGCTTCTTGCCGACATAGCCGGCAATGGCACCGAAAATAAGGGTGCGGATCATGGTGGGGGCTCCTCGTTCCGTTTCCGTTGGGTTTGACGAGATAACCGGCGGGCAGGCGTTGGGTTCCGGACAAAATGGGCGGTATGGGTCACGCGGGAGCGAGCATGTCGCGGAACATGGCGACGAGGCGTTCGATGCGCGGAGCGGTGGCGGCGTTGAGGCTGACGAGCATCTGGCGCTTGTCGCTGGGGTGAGGGCGGCGGGTAATGAGGCTGAGCTGCTCCAGCCGGTCGATCTGGCGGAGGGCTGTGGTCATGGGAACGGCGCTGCCCTGACAGAGGGTGGTGATGCTGAGTTCCTGGCCTTCTTCACGTGCCGACACGAGGTCGAGCAGCATGTCCCAGGCGGGGTCGCGCATCAGGTCCGCGCCCAGCATCTGATTGCGGCGGGCGCGCAGACGACGCCAGCGGGCGGCAAAACAGCCGAGCGAGAGCGGACGGACCGGCGGCCTGTCCTCCATCACCGCCTTTTCCAGCAGCATGATGGCCTCTTCGGTCGAGCAGCGATGCTTGTCGGCAATGCTGGAAGCAAGGCCGAGAAGCCGCGCCAGTTCGCCGGAAGAAAAACGATGGTGCAAGGTCGAAAGCCCCGGCTCATCCGGGCGGCTGTTTAACGGATGGGAGGCAGATAGGGGCGTGAGGATGAGCCCGCAACCTGCCTGTTCTTAATTCAGGTTGCAAAAATTGCCTACCCGATTGCAGTTTTCTGTGCGAGGGCGGCGCCCGAATTCAGGCTGCGTTCGCGGCTGCCTCTGCCTCTGCCTCTGCCTCTGCCTCTGCGTCTGCCTCTGCTGCGGCTTCGCGGCGCGCGCGGTTGCGGTCGGCGAGGTCCTGCCGCTCCGCCATGACGATGAAGGCCGCTTCGGACCGGAGGCAGCGGTCGCGGACATTGGCGAGCGTGGCGTCCTCCGCTTCGTTCCGGGCCTTGGCGGCGAGGGCGCGATAGTCGGGATGGTTCATGGGACGCTCCTTGGGTCGAGAGGGTGGCCGGGCGACATGGGAGCGGCGCCCGGCCGGGGCGGCCAAGGCCGCCTTATTCGGCGTGGGCGATGTTCACGGCCGCCATCTTGCCGCGGCGGTCCTGCTCCAGATCGTAGGAGACGCGGTCCTTCTCGCGCAGCGTGGCGATGCCCGCGCGCTCGACGGCGGTGATGTGGACGAACGCGTCCGGGCTGCCATCATCGGGAGCGATGAAGCCATAGCCCTTATCGGCGTTGAAGAATTTGACGGTGCCGGTGATGGCCATTGGGTAGTTCCTTCTTTCGTGCGGCGCGTCCCGTGTGGACGGGCCTTGCGCTAGAGGGGCAGGGAAAGAGGGAGTTTTGGGGCCGCAAAGCGCCGAAAGACCGTCGATTTGCGTCTGTAGCAGGGGGGATGTGGGGTGCGGGGGTGGGGATTGCAAGGCTGGGGAGGCATCACCCCGCACTCTCCAGCGCCGCGAAGCCGAAAAAGGCGTCGCGGGCGCGGGCGGCGGCATCTTCATAGGGGCGTCGCTGGGCGGCATCGAGCGCGGCGAGCGCCTCCTGTTCCAGCGGGGTCAGGTCGCGCTCATAGAGGTCGATGTCGTACATGTCGTCGCTCGCCTCGCCGGTGAAGCCGGGCGGCGCGGGATAGTCGGTGCGCCAGGCTTCGCGGTCCTCGTCCCACCATGTGCCGCGAAGGCGGGCGGCGGCTTCGTCGGGCGGCAGGGTGGTGAGATCGACCGGCTCGGGGCGAAGTTCACACCGTTCCTGGAGGAGGTGGAGCTCGGGCTTTTTGGGCTGGTGGAGCGCCATGCGTGCGGCGATGAACAAGGCGGCGGATGCGCCCGGCGAGAGGGCGGCGGCGGTGGCTTCGAGTGCGGCCGGAGGGGTGGGGTCGACGGGGGCGGCTTCGTCGCTGGCGTCGTCCGTGGATGGGGCGAGGGCTTGGGCGGCGGGGCGGTCGGCCTCTGCTTCCTCCGGCGCTTTTTCTTCCGGGCAGATGAGGTCGAGATAGGCGGCGAAATCCTGCGCGACGACGCGGGCGAGGGCGGCATCACTGCCTTCGGGCGGGCTGTCGGCCATGCGGTCGAGGCGGGAGAGCATCGACATGGCGAGGCGGTTGTCGTGGCGGCGGCGGGTGATGGTGTCTTCGTCTTTGTGGATCACTTCCTCATGGCCGGTGAGGGCGCGGGCAAGCAGTTCGTCGGCGAGGCGCGCGCGGGCGATGAGGATGGCCGCGTCCCAGCCGAGGCGAAAGGCCGCGCCGTCGCGGCGGATGCGCAGGGCATAGGCGGCGCGGGGGGAGATGTGGACGGCGTCGCAGGCCGTGGTGATGACGCCGGTGGCGGCGAGGGTTTCCAGGAACTGCCGCTGCCGCGCGGGGCTCCAGCCGTCGGCGCGGATTTGCCCGGCGGGGGTGGGGAGCGAGGGGAAGTGGTAGGACATGGCAAAAGCTCCGCTTTAGGGGAGGGTTTGCCGGGACGGTATCAGGGGTGAGGGGGAGTAGGACAGAACAAAATGGGAACATCGGTGGCTACGGTGAAGCCCTTATCTGAGTGTCAGTTCATAAAGAAAAACCTGCGGTTTATGAGGGGTTACGGTCAAAATAGCTTGAGACTGCACCCAGAATCTGCATGACTCGACGACATTAGGGGGATCTTATGTCGGCGTTTGCTCGTCTCAAAATTTCACGTTGGCGGCAGTTTGAGGAGATAGACCTCGACCTAAGTAAGCGGATCACGGTATTAACCGGCGCTAACGGAGCAGGAAAAACGACGCTTCTCACGACGCTGACGCAACATTTTGGATGGAATTTGGCTTTCGTCTCTACCCCAAGAATTATGGGTAGGCGCACATCCAGTATATGGTCAGACATTTACGAGGATAAACTAATATCCGATGATGACATAAACCATAATGAGCAGGTGCAAGTCGGAGAAGTTCATTACGAATCTAGCAGAATTTGCAAATTGATCACGAGCCGTATCGTTTCTGCTAACTATTCACTTCAATATGCTGGGCTGGAGCCCGTTCGTGGGCTATTCGTACCTTCTCATCGCCCGCAAGCTGTGCACTCTCCGGTACAAAATATCCCAACCAATCCAATAACTACCCAACAACAGTACGAGCAGTATCAGTCTCTATTGATGCAAACCTTTGGATCTGGGAACATCCGCAACCCCGGTACAATCCAAAAGCAATCCATCATATCGCTGGCTGTCTTTGGTGAAGGTAATAATTCAGTAGCACCAAATATTGAATATCAGATGACATTTTCGCGTCTGGAAAATGCCCTGAGAATAATGCTGCCAAAAAATCTAAAATTTCAAAGAATAGAAATTCGGTCTGGTGATGTAGTTCTAGTTACCGGGACAGGTGACTTCAGCATAGATTCGATGTCCGGGGGCGTTAACTCTCTTTTTGGTCTGGCTTGGCAGTTAACGATGTTTGCTAGTTTGCCAGATCCCATGACGATAATCATAGACGAGCCAGAAAATCATCTTCATCCGAGTATGCAGAGAACCTTGTTGCCCAATTTATCGCAAGCTTTTCCGGACAGCAAAATCATCGTGGCAACTCATAGCCCATTTATCATAACAAGCTTTCCTGAAGCAGCGGTTTATGGCCTCGCCTATAACGACAGTGGGAAGGTTTTTTCTCAGTATTTAAGCGGTACCGAACTGGCCGGTACTCCCAACCAAGTTTTGCGAGACATATTAGAGGTCGATTCTAACGTCCCTGTTTGGGTAGAGGAAAAGATCAAAGCTATTTTTGACGATCCATCGCTAATCCACGACCAAGCCGAACGTGGTCGTCGGATTATGAGCGAACTATCTCGATTGGGATTGGCCGATGCACTAGGAGAGTATAACCCCTAATGCGCACTCTCACTAAACTCGCTTGCCCGCAGATACTTTCCGCCAGTAAGTTAACTTGGGATGCAGCCTACGCTGCTAACCCAAACAACGGAACAGCTAAATATCGCTATAGGCATTCTGACATCAAGGAAACACTGAAGAAGGAAACTTCTGGTAAGTGCATATACTGCGAGAGTAAAATCGGCCATAATACTCCAGGCGATGTTGAGCATAAATGGCCAAGTTCAGTGCATCAACATTTGCACTTTGAATGGACCAATCTGACGATCGCATGCACAGAATGTAATCGCCGTAAGCTCGCGCTAGATCCCTCAGTAGTTCCGTTTCTGGACCCTTACCAGCCGGGAGTTGAGCAACGAGTTAGGCATTACGGCCCAGTCGTCGGCTGGGTCGAAGGAGACCAAGCAGCCGAGACGACAGTTCGTAGACTGGAGTTAGATAGCAGCGAACGGTTAGAGTTAGTCCTCCGGAAAATAGAAAAAATAAGTGACATCAACAATCTTAAAGAACGAGTTGCGTCTGCTCCAAATCCAGTTCTGAAGGCCGCTCTACAGGCTGACCTTCAAAGAAGAGCTTCCGCAAGTGAAGAATTTTCTGGAATGGTAGCCAGTTTGATTTAGGGCCTCACTCCGCCGCCACAGCCTCCATCCCCAACAACGGCGCGAGATAGCGCCCCGTGAAGCTCCGGGCGTTCTTCGCGACCTTTTCCGGCGTGCCTTCGGCGACGACTTCGCCGCCCTTGACGCCGCCTTCCGGTCCCATGTCGATGATCCAGTCGGCGGTCTTGATGACGTCGAGATTATGCTCGATCACGACCACGCTGTTGCCCTGTTCGACCAGGGCGTGGAGGACTTCGAGCAGTTTGCGGACGTCTTCGAAGTGGAGGCCGGTGGTGGGCTCGTCCAATATGTAGAGGGTCTGGCCGGTGGCGCGGCGGGAGAGTTCCTTGGCGAGCTTGACGCGCTGGGCTTCGCCGCCGGAGAGGGTGGTGGCCTGCTGGCCGACCTTGATATAGCCGAGGCCCACTTCGGCGAGCATCGCCATCTTGTCGCGGATGGGGGGGACGGCCTTGAAGAATTCCACCGCGTCCTCGACCGTCATGTCGAGCACGTCGGCGATGCTGTGGCCCTTGAACTTTACCTCCAGCGTTTCGCGATTGTAGCGCGCGCCGTGGCAGACGTCGCAGGTGACATAGACGTCGGGGAGGAAGTGCATCTCTATCTTGAGCACGCCGTCGCCCTGGCAGGCTTCGCAGCGGCCGCCCTTGACGTTGAAGCTGAAGCGGCCGGGCTTGTAGCCGCGCGCCTGCGCTTCGGGGAGGCCCGCGAACCAGTCGCGGATGTTGGTGAAGGCGCCGGTATAGGTCGCGGGGTTGGAGCGCGGGGTGCGGCCGATGGGCGACTGGTCGATGTCGATCACCTTGTCGCAATGTTCAAGGCCGGTGACCTTGTCATGCGGGCCTGCGACGATGCGCGCGCCGTTGAGGGCGCGTGCCGACGCGGCGTAGAGGGTGTCGATGGTGAAGCTGGACTTGCCCGATCCCGATACGCCGGTGATGCAGGTGAAGGTGCCGAGCGGGATGCTGGCGGTGACGTTCTGCAGATTGTTGGCGCGGGCGTTGTGGACGGTGAGCTTCTTGCCATTGCCCTTGCGGCGCTTTGTGGGGACTTCGATGCGGCGGGTGCCGTTGAGGTAATCCGCGGTCAGGCTGTCGCGGTGGGCGAGCAGTTCGTTGAGGGTGCCCTGCGCGACGATCGTGCCGCCGTGGACGCCTGCGCCCGGGCCCATGTCGACGATATAGTCGGCCATGCGGATCGCGTCCTCGTCATGCTCCACGACGATGACGGTGTTGCCGAGGTCGCGCAGGCGCTTCAAGGTGATGAGCAGGCGGTCATTGTCGCGCTGGTGCAGGCCGATGGAGGGTTCGTCGAGGACGTAGAGGACGCCCGACAGGCCGCTGCCGATCTGGGACGCGAGGCGGATGCGCTGGGACTCGCCGCCCGACAGGGTGCCGCTGGTGCGGTCGAGGTTCAGATAGTCGAGGCCGACATTGTTGAGGAAGCCGAGGCGCTCGACAATTTCCTTGAGGATGGCCTTGGCGATCTGGTTCTGCTGGTCGGTGAGCTGGGCGGGGAGGGTGGAGAAGAAGCCGAGCGCGTCCACCACCGAGCGGCGGGTGGACATGGAGATGTCCTCGCCCGCGATCTTGACGGCGCGGGCTTCGGGCTTGAGGCGGGCGCCGTGGCACGTCTCGCACGGCATGGCGGTCTGGTATTTGGAGAGTTCCTCGCGCATCCAGGCGGACTCGGTCTGGAGCAGGCGGCGGTTCAAGTTGCCGATGACGCCTTCGAAGGGTTTCTTGACCTCGTAGGACTTCTTGCCGTCGACGAACTTGAGCGTGATGGGCCTGCCGGCGGTGCCGTGGAGGATGATGATCTTGACTTCGCCGGGAAGCTCGTCCCACGGGGTTTCGAGGGAGAAGCCGAACTCGCGGGCGAGGGAGCCGAGGACCTGCATGTAGTAGGGGCTGGGCGGGTTGGACTTGGCCCAGGGGACGATGGCGCCCTTCTTGAGGGAGAGATGCTCGTTGGGGACGACGAGTTCGGGGTCGAACTCCTGCCGTTCGCCCAGGCCATCGCAGGCGGGGCAGGCGCCTTGCGGGGCGTTGAAGGAAAAGAGGCGGGGCTCGATCTCCGGGATGGTGAAGCCGGAGACTGGGCAGGCGAATTTTTCGCTGAAGACGATGCGGTTGGCGGGGATTTCGGCGCCCTTCATCTTGCCTTTTTCCGTCACCCCAGCGGAGGCTGGGGTCTCGGGCGTAGGCAGCGCTTCCTCTCCTGAGATCCCAGCTTTCGCTGGGATGACGGATGCTACTGTGCCATCGGCGAGGTCGACATAGGCGAGGCCGTCGGCGAGTTTCAGCGCCTGCTCGAAGCTGTCGGCGAGGCGGGTGCCCATGTCGGCGTCCACGGCGAGGCGGTCCACGACGACTTCGATGTCATGCTTATATTTCTTGTCGAGGGCGGGTGCTTCCTCGATGGCATGGATTTCGCCGTCGATGCGGACGCGGGTGTAGCCGGCCTTCTGCCACTCCAGCAGCTCCTTCCTGTACTCGCCCTTGCGGCCGCGCACGACGGGGGCGAGGAGGTAGAAGCGGGTGCCTTCGGGCAACTGCATCACGCGGTCGACCATCTGGCTGACGGTCTGGGCGCTGATCGGCTCTCCGGTCGCGGGGGAGTAGGGGATGCCAACCCGCGCCCAGAGCAGGCGCATATAGTCGTAGATCTCCGTCACGGTGGCGACGGTGGAGCGCGGGTTGCGGCTGGTCGTCTTCTGCTCGATCGAGATGGCGGGAGAGAGGCCGTCGATATGCTCGACATCGGGCTTCTGCATCATCTCCAGGAACTGGCGGGCATAGGCGGAGAGCGACTCCACATAGCGGCGCTGACCCTCGGCATAAATGGTGTCGAAGGCGAGGGAGGACTTGCCCGAGCCGGAGAGGCCGGTGATCACGATCAGGCTGTCGCGGGGGAGGTCGACATCCACGCCCTTGAGGTTGTGCTCGCGCGCGCCGCGTACGGAAATGGTGGTGAGACTCATGAGGGCGTGTTGTTCCAGATTTGTTCCCGGCGGGCAAGGCCGTGTGGGCGGATAGATAGGATGCATGCGGCCAAAGGAAAAGGCGGCGGCTTTTCTGGTCGGGGCGGCTGCGCTAGAGGCGAGGGATGAGCGGGATGAAGGGTCGGGCCCGACTGGCGGGACTGGGCGTGCTGGCTTTGCTGGCGGCGTGCGGCGGGGGCGTGCGCTATCGGCCGGTGAGCGATGTGCCGGTGCGGATCGGGAAACCCTATGCGGTGCGGGGGCAGACCTATGTGCCGGCCGCCGATCCGAGCTATGATTATCTGGGCTATGCCAGCTGGTATGGCAGCGAGAGCGGGAACCAGACCGCCAATGGAGAGCGCTTTCGCCCCAAGGCGGTGACGGCGGCGCATACCACGCTGCCGCTGCCGACCTATGTCGAGGTGACGTCGCTGGAGACGGGGCGGACGATCCTGGTGCGGATCAACGATCGCGGGCCGTTCGCGGGAGGCGGGCGGATCATCGACCTGTCGCGCGGCGCGGCCGAGCAGCTGGGGATCAGGGCCCACGGCCACGCGCCGGTGCGGGTCAAGGTGGTGGAGCCGCCGGAACAGGACCGCGAGAAGCTGCGCAAGGGCAAGCAGGCGCCCGAACGGCCGGTCGTCGACAGAGCGACGCTGGTCAATTTGCGGGCGCAGCTGGCGGCGGGACGCTGAGGCCGGGACGGGACAGCCCCTGCCGCGCCGTCTTGCCAGCATCGACCTATTGAGATCCCGGAGAGCCCGACAGCTTCCTGGATGCACCCCCGGACATTCCCTTGCCCGGGGGTGTTTTCGTCGGGTCGAGGAACGCTGTTTTACGCTACGAAAACAAGGCTTTTCGCTCGACAGCTGAACTTCATTTCTATACTGGCGCGCCTTGTCGATGGGAGGACTGACGGGTCCCAGCCTGCCCATTTCAATCGCGGTCAGATCGCCCAGAGCGGCGGCCGCAGCATGTGAATGAGGGGGACCCAAATCATGACTATCGTGACGAAACTGGTTGCGGCGGGCGCTTGCGCCCTGATGAGCTCGACGGCGCTGGCGAACAGCATTCCCTTCGAGTCCAACGGCCGCACCGTGGAAGTCAGCTATCAGGGGCTCGACCTGTCGAAGAAGGCGGACCAGCGGGAATTGACGCTGCGCGTGCGCCGCGCGGCGGTCAAGGTTTGCCCCGCCCCCACGGTGAGCGCTTCGCGGGCCTGCCAGCTGTCCGCGCTCGACAATGTCCGGGCACCGCTCGCAGCCGCCATCGCCAGCGCGCAGGCGCGCGAAGCCAGCCGCTTTGCCGAAGTGGACAAGGACAAGGCGCCCGCCGCGCCGCGTTGATCGCGCGCTCTCTCTGCCTCTCTGCGCGCTGATCGACCCCGGTTCCGCGATCGTTGCGGAACCGGCGGTCAAACCTGTCCGTTGATTACGGCGAGGCGGGCATAACGCCCGCGCCGAGGAGAGCCAAGATGAGCGACAAGACCGACATTCGTCCCAACAGCCGGGAAGAAGCGGGCGACAAGGACCAGCGGCCGACCGACGCGCAGGATCATGCGGTCACCACCGAGGAGAAGCTGGACGAGGGGCTGATGGATTCGATGGATGCGTCGGACCCGCCCTCTGCGACGGCGCCCGGCGACCATGGCGATCCGGTGCCCTCATCGGGATTCCACGAGGAGGAGGATGACGAGCAGGATCGATAGACGAGCGCGGAAATCCTGATATGTTCGTGACGGATGGCGGATCGTCCGGGGGAAACCGGCGATGTCGCCCTCCGCAGGTGAGAGGAACCCGTATCTATGCCGACTTCCGCTACTCCCGCGATTGAGCGTATCGCCCGTGTGCTGGCTGGCCGCCAACTGAGCCTGAATGGCGAAGGCAACGACCCGCACGCAGCCGGAAGGGTGGACGCGACATGGCAGGAGCATGTCGATGATGCCTATGCGATCCTGCACACGCTGCGCGAACCCGATGCGCAAATGGCGCAGGCGGGCGACGTGACGGTATGGCGCAAGATGATCGGGGCCGTGCTGGAGCGTCCGGCGGGCTGACTTTGCAGTCTTCGCAGCGGCCGATTTGGGCCGCCTGCGCCGACATGGCATAGACGGGTCATGAGCAAGGCCGCACTGAAGATCAAAATCCAGATTTATTGCGGCGACGAGATCGCCATGGGGCCGGGGAAAGCGGACCTGCTCGACGCGATTGCGAGGGAGGGGTCGATCTCTGCGGCAGGGCGCAAGCTGCGCATGAGCTATCGCCGGTGCTGGCTGCTGGTCGATGTGATGAACCGGTGCTGGGCATCGCCCGTGGTGGCGACGTCGAGCGAAGGGGCGCGGTTGACCGAGTTCGGCGAGCGGTTGTTGGCGCAATATCGCGCGATGCAGGCGGCGGTGCAGGCGGGGGGTGCGGGGCACTGGCCGGCGTTTTCGCGTGCGTTGCGCGATGAGCCTCTGCCGGCGCAGTGATCGGTTGGCAGCCGTGGGGTCGAGTGACCGTCACGCCGGTTCAGTCCGGGTGACATGACAGGAGCGTGATGAGCAATTCCGTAAAGGGAATGTACGGCTAGTGGAGCGATGCAACTTATTTCATCTTCATGGATTTTTCATGTTGCACCGCAAAAAGAAAAATGGTCACCTGCGGTTGTCGGCGGAACCGGCGCTTAAGCATCCAGTAACCATGACTGGCGCATGTTCTGACGATCGACTTGAAGTCGGAGGGCATGAGCATGGGCACGAGTGCAAGACCTGCGGACGGAGCCATCACACTGGCCGAATTGCGTGAATTCGCCAGTTTCCCGGCCGCCACACAGCGTTATATCCGCCGATCGCTGGACATCGGGCTTCATCGCCGCGACGCGATGAAACTGTGGTCGCGCGACATGGTGGAGGAGGCCAGCATCCGGGCGCAGGCGCGGATCTATGGCCGGCTGGACGAGATCAAGGCGCGCGTGCCGGATGACAGTGGGCTCGACCAGATGGAGCCATTCATGGCGCCGCTGGTGACGATTTCCGCCTTCGACCTGGGGCAGGATCGGCTGAGCAGCTTTTCGGCATACCGCTTTCTTTATGAGCGGCTGCTGGGGGCGGGGGCGCGGCCCTGGCTGCCGGGCGCTTTCTGCGCGGCGGCGAGCCTGCCGCACCTCCATCCGGAAAAGCGGCGGGCGCTGCTCCAGTCGATCAGCGAAGCGGCGGCAACCGCGGTGGGCTGGTCGAACCGGGAGCCGACCTTCTATCCCGAGTGGGTGGAGAAGGTGGACCTGTCGAAGGCGAATTGATCGGGTCAGGGCTGCTTCGGGGGAGGTGGCCATGAACGAGGAGGCGCGGCGGCTCTGGCGAGCGCTGCGCCTTTTTCTTTTGGGGCGTGAGGGGGCGATCCCTTGATCGGAACTGAGCGCCCGCCACCCTCGTCCAACTCCGCCTAGCTTCCCCCGGCTCAAGGCCGGGTCAGCAAGGCTTTGTATCCTTCTCCCACCAAGGGAGAAGGAGGGTGAAGCAAGGTGTTACCCGTTCACTATGGTCCCGCCATTGGGATGCAGCACCTGGCCGGACATGTAGCTCGAATCCTCGCAGGCGAGGAACAGGAAGGCGGGGGCGACCTCGTTGGGTTGGCCGGGGCGGCCCATCGGCGTTGACTCGCCGAAATGTTCGAGCTTCTCCTCGCTCGCGCCGCCAAAGGGGTTGAGCGGGGTCCAGATCGGGCCGGGCGCAACCGCGTTGACGCGGATGCCGTCCTTCACCAGATTTTCCGACAGGCTGCGGGTGAAGGCGGTGATCGCGCCCTTGGTGCTCGAATAGTCGAGCAGTTCGGACGAGCCCTGATACATGGTGACGCTGGTGCAGTTGACGATGGCGGCGCCCTGCTTGAGGTGCGGGCGCGCGGCCTGCGTCAGGAAGAACATGCCGAAAATATTGGTCTGGAAGGTGCGGCGAAGCTGCTCCTCGGTGATGTCGGTGATGTCCTGGTCGGGGTGCTGTTCGCCGGCATTGTTGACGAGGATGTCGAGCCGGCCGAACGTCTCGATCACTTGCGCGACGGCGCTGTCGCAGAAAGCCTTGTCGCCGATGTCACCGGCGATGGTGAGCGCCTTTTGCCCCTCCGCCTCGACGATCTGCGCGGTCTTCTTCGCATCGTCATGTTCGCAGAGATAGAGGATGGCGACGTCGGCGCCTTCGCGGGCGTAGAGGGCGGCGACGGCGCGGCCGATGCCGCTGTCCGCGCCAGTGATGAGCGCGACCTTGCCGGCGAGGCGGCCTGAGCCGGGGTAGCGCGGTTCCCATTCGGGCTTGGGGTCGAGCTTGCTTTCGTGACCGGGTAGCGCGTCCTCGTGGATCATCTCTTCATGATTGTCGGACTGGTTGGGGGACTGATTGGTGGACATGGGGGCGTTCTCCTTCGCCCACTCCAACGAGCGGTATCGGCTCTGGTTCAGGCCTGCGAGCGCGTGGTTAAATCAGGTTACCGGATTTCTGCGGCGGGCGGCGCAGCGCTGCGAACGGGTAAGCCGTTGAGGATATAGGATTTGTGAAGGACTTTGTCCGATGATAGGGGTGGGGCAGTTCGAAAGCGGAAGGCTGTCGATGGATAGAGAGTTGGCGAGCGAACGCGGGTCGGAGCAGAAGGCGCTGGCCGCGCGCTGGAGCATCGCCGCCGAGGCGATGGAGGCGCTGGCTGGGGCCCGATCCCTGGATGCCGTGACCAATGTGCTGCGCGCCTTTGCCCGACGCGCCGTGGGTGCGGACGGGATCGCCATCGTCCTGCGCGACGATGACCGATGCCACTATATCGCGGAGGACTCGATGGAGCCGCTCTGGGCGGGGCAGCGCTTCCCCGCCGCCAGCTGCGTGTCCGGATGGGCGATGGAGCATGGGCAGACGGCGGTGATCGCGGACATTTTCGACGATCCGCGCGTGCCGGTGGAAGCCTATCGCACGACCTTCGTCCGGTCGATGCTGATGGTGCCGATCGGCCGGATCGAACCCTTTGCCGCGATCGGCGCCTATTGGTCGGAATTCGGCCAGCCCACCGATAACGAGATCGCGCTGCTGGAGGCGCTGGCGCGCGCGGCATCGACTGCGATCGAAAATGGCCGGCTGTTCGAGGCGCTCGAAGCGCTGAACGGGGAGCTGGACCAGCGCATGCGGGAGCGTACCGCCGAGCTGGAGCGGGCGCAGGAAAGCCTGCGGCAGGCGCAGAAGCTGGACATGCTGGGGCAACTGACGGGCCATGTGGCGCATGACTTCAACAATCTGCTGATGCCTATCGTCGGCGGGTTGGACCTGATCCTGTCGGGCAAGCGGCCCGATGCGATCGAGCGGCACGCGAGCATCGCGATGCAGGCGGCGGAGAGTGCACAGACGCTGGTGCAGCGGCTGTTGACCTTCGCGCGCCGTCAGCCGCTGTCTGCGGCGGCGGTCGAATTGCCGGCCTTGCTGGACGGGATGCGGGGCTTGCTCAGCAGCACGCTGGGGCCGCGCATCGAGGTGGCGATCGATCTGCCCGCAACCTTGCCGGCGGTCCATGCCGACGCGCATCTGCTGGAGGTGGCGATCCTCAATCTGGCGGTCAACAGCCGTGATGCGATGCCGGGCGGCGGAAAGCTCAGCATCGCGGGCGAGGTGCGCCGGAGCAGGCTGCCCGCCGGGTTGGCGCCCGGGCGCTATATGTGCCTGACCATCAAGGATGATGGCGTAGGCATGAGCCCGAGCGTGCTGGCGTCTGCGATGGAGCCCTTCTTCACGACCAAGCCGTCCGGGCACGGCACCGGGCTTGGCCTGTCGATGGTGCACGGCCTGGCGGGGCAATTGGGCGGCACGGTGGAAATCGACAGCAGCGTCGGCAAGGGGACGAGTGTCCGCCTGTGGCTGCCGGTCGAGCGCGTGGCGGCTGCCAAGGGCGGCACACCGGCTGCCGCGCCGTTCGCAGAGCGGCATCCGGGCAAGGTGCTGCTGGTCGAGGACAATGAACTGGTCCGCAACAGCACGCGCGAGATGCTGGCCGAGATGGGCTATCAAGTGGTCGATACCGAACGCGCTGAACTGGCATTGGGGATGATCGAGGGGGGGGAGCGGTTCGACCTGCTGATCACCGACCACATCATGCCGGGCATGACAGGGGTGGAACTTGCCCTGCGGGTGCGGGTGGACCATCCCCACATCGCGCTGCTCATCATGTCAGGCTATGAGGGGATCGACCTGATCGCGCCGGATATTCCGCGCGTGTCCAAGCCGTTCCGGCACAAGCATCTGGAAGCGTGCATCGCGGCGGCGCGGGCGCAAGTTGCGAGTTGAGCGCTGGCGCTCCTGGATTTGGAGCGGCTTAGAGCGTGATCATCTGACGCCGAAGCTTGGGTGTTATGAACCTCCGACCCGAGGTTCCGCTTTCCCCGCAACGTCAGCTAAGAAGCGGGACCTCGGATCGAGTCCGGGGTGACGGTCACTCAAAGATGGTCCCGCTCGACTAAACGGGGGTCAGCGCACGTCGAGCTCAACCGAACGGATGCGGGAAATGAGGCGCGCTACCGCCGCCGGTACCTGAAATACCAGACTTCGTGGCCGAGGCGGCGGGCCTTGGCTTCGTAGCGGGTTTCGGGCCAGCCGCCGGGGCGGGTCTGGAAATCCTTGGCCTCGCTTGCCAGCCAGTCGAAATCGGGATGGCCGTTCATGACCATCAGCGCCCAGCGCAGATAGACAGGGTGATCGGTGCCGAAGCGGAACTCGCCGCCGGGCTTGAGCTTGCGCGCGATCATCGCGACCGGGCCGGGGTTCATCATGCGGCGCTTGGCGTGGCGCGCCTTGGGCCAGGGATCGGGGTGGAGCAGATAGACGAAGCTGAGCGCCCCGTCGGGGATCCGGCTCAAGACCTGAAGCGCGTCGCCCATGTGGAGGCGGACGTTGCCGAGCGCAGAATCGCGCACATGGCCGAGGGCGGTGACGACGCCGTTCAGGAACGGCTCCGCACCGATAAAGCCGTGGTCGGGCAGCAGGTCGGCGCGATAGGCAAGATGCTCGCCGCCGCCGAAGCCGATCTCGAAATGCAGCGGGCGGTCATAGCCGAACAGGTTAGCGGCGGTGATCTCGCCCTCTTCCGGGACGGAGATGGCGGGGAGCAGCGTGTCGACCAGTTCCTGCTGGCCAGCGCGCAGCTTGTGGCCCGACTGGCGGCCGTAGAGGCGGTTGAGCGTGGTGGGGTCGCCGGATTTATGCGCTGTCATGAGCGGGCCGATAGCGGGGGCTGGGGCGTGGGGCAAGCGGGGGGTGGGGACTCCAAAGCACGGTCATGTTTGAGTGATCGTCACTCCGTGGCATGCCCGGGGTGACGAAAAGAGAGCCTGGACGCGGATGTTTCTGCACAAGATGGGCACGCTCTACACCGTCAATGGGATGACCGTGACCGTTTCACCCGCCTGCGCCGCTGGCGAATGGGCCGGGCGCAGGATGAGGCAGTCGGCGCAGGCTAGGGCGGCGGTGGCGGCGCTGTCCTGCGAGGTGACGGAGACGATGCCGGCCGGGCTGCGATAGGCGCGCAGATAATCGTCGCGGTCGCCGGTGGGGGGAACGGGCGCCGCCAGGACGGCGGTGGTAGTTGGCGGCAGGGGCGAACGTGCGCCGGCCATGTGGCGCACCAAAGGCAGGAGGAAGAGGGTCGCGGTCACGAAGGCCGATACGGGATTGCCGGGGAGGCCGAGAAAGATCGAGTGCCCAAGCGTTCCCGCCATCAGGGGCTTGCCCGGCCGCATGCGGATTTTCCAGAAATCGAGGCTGCCGCCTGCCGCCGCGAAACCTGGCCTGACGAGGTCATGATCGCCGACCGACGCGCCGCCGGTCGAGACGATGACGTCCGCGTCCGCCGCGCGGCGGAAGGCCTCGGTCATGGCGTCCAGATCGTCCGGCACGATGCCGAGGTCGATGAGGTCGCAGGGGAGTGGGCTGAACATGGCGGCCAGCATCGCGGCGTTGGAGGAGGGCAGCTGGCCGGGCAGCGTCGGCGCGCCGGGCGGCACCAGTTCATTGCCGGTGGAGAGCAGTGCTATGCGGGGCCGCCGGCCAACCGGCAGCGCGCCATGGCCGCCGAGCACGGCCAGCGCGATCTGCGCGGGGCCGAGGCGGCTGCCACCTGACAGTAGGAGGCTTGTTGCGTGGAAGTCCGAGCCGAGCGGACGGACGTGGCGGCCGGGGGAATAGGGATCGGCCGACGCGCGCAGTTCGTCGTCCTGCACAACCGCTTCCTCCTGGATCAGCACCGTATCGGCGCCTTCTGGAAGGGGTGCGCCGGTGAAGATGCGGCAGGCTTCACCCGCCCCGAGCGGCTGTGGCATCGCCCCGCCAGCGCTACTTTGCGCGACGACGCGCCAGGGACCGGGCCATTCGGAGGCGCGCAGGGCGTAGCCGTCCATCGCGGAAAGATTGGCCCAGGGCTGATCGCGCAGGGAGTGAATGTCGCGCGCGAGCCAGCGGCCTGCGCAGGTGGCGATCGCGGCGTCTTCCGCGCCAAGGGGTGCCGCCAGTGCCAGCAGGCGCTCCTGCGCTTGCGCAACCGGCAGCAGGCTCATGCCGCTTTCCAGTCGCCGGACTTGCCGCCGGTCTTGGAGAGCAGGCGGACGCCGGCGATGACCATGCCCTTGTCGAGCGCCTTCGCCATGTCATAGACGGTGAGCAGCGCGACGGAGGCGGCGGTCAGCGCCTCCATCTCGACGCCGGTTTGGCCGGCTGTCCTGGCGGTCGCGCTGACGGTGACGCCGGTGGCATCGAGGTCGAAGTCGATGCTGACGGAACTCAGCGCGATCGGGTGGCAGAGCGGGATGAGGTCGGCGGTGCGCTTGGCGGCCATGATGCCCGCCACTCGAGCGACGGCGAGGACGTCGCCCTTCTTGACGAGACCCTGCGCGATGGCGGCGGCGGCTTCCTCGCTCATCGATATGCGGCCGCCGGCGACCGCCTGTCGGGACGTTACCGCCTTGGCCGAGACATCGACCATATGCGCCGAGCCGTCCTCATCGAGATGGGTGAGCTTGCTCATGCTTCGCCGGTGAGGAGGCTGTGGGTCGCGCGCTCGACATCGGGCTGGCGCATCAGGCTTTCCCCGACGAGGAAGCAGCGGACGCCATGGTCCGCCATGGCGACCAGATCGGCATGGCTGCCGAGGCCGCTTTCGGCGACGAAGGTGCAGCCTGCGGGTGCCTGACCCACCAGTTCGTAGGTGCGGGCGAAGTCGACGCTGAAGTCGCGCAGGTCGCGATTGTTGACGCCGATGAGGCGCGAGCGGAGCTTCATCGCGCGCTCCAGTTCATGGGCGTCGTGCACTTCGATGAGGGCGTCCATGCCGAGGCCGAGGGCGGCATCCTCTATCTCGGCCATCTGGCTGTCCTCCAACGCGGCGACGATGATGAGGATGGCGTCGGCGCCGAGCGAGCGGCTTTCGAGGATCTGCCAGGGGTCGACGATGAAATCCTTGCGCAGCACCGGCAGGGCGCAGGCGGAGCGGGCGGCCATGAGATAATCATCGTGGCCCTGGAAATAGGGTTCGTCGGTCAGGACCGACAGGCAGGCGGCGCCGGCGGCGGCATAGGCCTGCGCATGGGCGGGCGGGTCGAAATCGGCACGGATGAGGCCCTTGGACGGGCTCGCCTTCTTGATCTCCGCGATGAGGCCGAAGCCCGAGCGGGCGGCGCCGTCCAGCGCGGCGCGAAAGCCGCGCGGCGGCGTCTGCTCGGCGGCGCGGGCATGCAGGGTGGAGACGGTGATCGCGGCCTTGCGGTGGGCCACTTCCTCCCGCTTGGTGTCGCAGATTTCGATCAGCTTGTTGGTCATGAGTAGGCAATCCAGCAATTGAGCAGGGCGTTGGCAAGCCCCCGGTCGATGGTTTCGGCGGCTTCCTCCACGCCCTCGCGCAGGTCAGAGACGGCGTCGGCGACGACGAGCGCGGCAGCGGCGTTCAGCAGCACGGCGTCGCGATAGGGGCCGGTTTCGCCCTGCAGCAGCGCACGGAGCGCGGCGGCGTTGTGCGCGGGGTCGCCGCCGCGGATGGCTTCGACCGGATGGGTGGCAAGGCCGAGGTCGGCGGCGGCGAGGCGGCGCATGGCGACAAGATCATGGCCCTTTACCTCGGCGAGGTCGTTGCCGCCGGCGAGGGAGAGTTCGTCCAGCCCCTCGTCGCCCGACACGATCATGGCGCGGTCGACGCCGAGTTCGGCAATTGCTTCCGCGTAGATCGGCACATAGGCGGGGCGCGCGATGCCGACCAGTTGGCGGCGCACCTGCGCGGGATTGGCGAGGGGGCCCATCAGGTTGAAGATGGTACGCTCGCCGATCGACTTGCGGATCGGGCCGAGGCGTTTCAGCGCCGGGTGATAGTTTTGCGCGAAGAGGAAGCAGATGCCGAGGTCGGCGAGCGTCGCTTCGGCTGTGGCGGCGGCGCTGTCGAGGTTCAGACCGAGGGCTTCGAGCGTGTCGGCGGCGCCGGCCTTCGAAGAGGCGGCGCGGTTGCCATGCTTGGCGACCGGCACGCCGGCTGCGGCGACGACCAGCGACACGGCGGTCGAGACGTTGAGCGTATGGTGCCCGTCGCCCCCGGTGCCGCAGACGTCGATCGCACCTTCAGGTGCCTTCACCGGGATCATGCGGGCGCGCATGGCGCGGGCGGCGGCGGCGATTTCGGTCGCCGTTTCGCCGCGCCGGCACATTGTGACGAGGAAGGCCGCGATCTCCGCTTCCGGCAGATCGGCGTCGAACAGCAGGTCGAAGGCGTGCGTGGCGGCGTCTGGCGAGAGCGGCGCGGCGGGATCAGGCAGGCGGGTCATCGCCGCCAGCCTTAATCACGGGAGCGAGCCGGAGTCGAGATCGGCTTGCGAGAATCGAGCTTTCAGGCTGTTTCGCGCTCGCGCACCGGGATGCCGGCGAGGCGCATGAAGTTCGCCAGCATGTCGTGGCCGTGCTCGGTCGCGATGCTCTCGGGATGGAACTGGACCGAGTGGATCGGCAGGTCGCGGTGGCGGAAGCCCATGACGGAGCCGTCCTCGCTGGTGGCGTTGACGAGTAAGGTGTCGGGAATATCCTCCACGATCAGCGAGTGGTAGCGGGTCGCGATGAAGGGGGAGGGAAGCCCCTCGAACAAGCCGGTGCCGTCATGGGTAACGGGGGATGTCTTGCCGTGCATCAGGCCGCCGCGCACGACCTGGCCGCCGAAATACTGGCCGATCGACTGGTGTCCGAGGCACACGCCCAGGAGCGGCGCGCGTGCATCGGCGCAGGCGGCGACAAGATCGAGACTGACGCCCGCTTCATTGGGGGTACAGGGGCCGGGCGAGAGCAGGAAGCCCTGCGCGCCGGTGGAGAGGGCCTGCCCCGCTGAAATGGCGTCGTTGCGCACCACCTCTACCTCAGCGCCCAGTTCCATCAGATAATGGACAAGGTTCCAGGTGAAGCTGTCGTAATTGTCGATGACGAGGATCATGGGCACGCTTTAGCGCGGGAACGGAGCGGGGGGAAGGGTGCGGTGATATGGGTCGCCCTCCCCAGGCTTTGCGCAGGGGAGGTTCAGGCTGAGGGCCATGTGAAGGTGAAGCTGGTTTCTCCGCTCTCCGCGCCATCCGCGTCGAAGCGGCGTTCGGTGATGGCGCCCTGGCCCTGCGCATCGACGGCGATGATCGTGCTGCAGCGGGTGCCGTATATCGGGTTGCGGATGAAGATCGGGGAGACGGCGGCTTCGGCGGGAACGTCGGACGGCGTTCCCGGAGCGATACCGGCTTGCGGCAGAGCTTCGCTGCGCAGGGCCGGAAACAGCGCGGCCGGGTCTTCGCCTCCGGCCACGAGCCAGTCGAGCAGGGCGGCCTTCAGCGCCAGCGTCTTGGGCCAGGGCGCGTCGAGTTCGCCATTGGAGAGGCCGTAGAGGCCGTGGGTCAGATCGGTGCGGACGGGATGAGGGCGGTTCGTCAGGAACTGCGCCTGCTCCGTGGTGACGAGGATGAAGTTGAAGGGGTTGAAATCCTCAAGCGCTGCGGATTGCGGGTCCGCATAGGGGCCGCTGCCGGCGAGAAGGTCCGTCACCAGCGCGCCGCGCGAGGCCTTGTGAGGCTGCGGATCGCCATGGCCGCGCAGGTTGGTCACGATGGCGGCGCGCCCCTGATCGGAAACGCCGAGCCAGGTGCCGCCCGATTGCAGGTCACGGCCAGCGATCAGATGGGAAGGCTCCTCCCACCGGGCGAGCGGCGCGGCGGGACGGGCATGGTGCTCGTCGCGATTGCCGATGAGGACGAGCCGCCAGCGGGGATGCGCGTTCCACGCCATTGCCATGATGCACATGCGATTTCCTTCCTGCTCCCTACGGTCCTTGATAAACCGTGCGGCCCGCTCCATATAGGCCGGTGCCGGGTTCGCCCGGCTATGGTGATAAATCGTGTCGTGCAATAGGCGCAGCGGACCCGGGGGCAGTACCCGGCGGCTCCACCACCTTCCTCGGATCACCGGGGAATATGACGGGGCCGAACTAGGATCGACGTGTGTTGAAAAGCGATATTTTCACCCGGCCCGTGTAAGCCGTTAAACTGTGCAAAACTCACAAGTGCCAACGATAACGAGGCTCTTGCTCTTGCTGCGTAATTGATGGCCTCACGGCCGGACATTACTCAAAAAGAACGCGGTTGAACCCACCGGGCAACAGAAGGGAATTCAGCGGCTTCCGGAGGAGCCGGGCAACAGAATCCTCCGGACCTTCTCTTAAAAATCGCTCTCATCTTCATCGAGTTGAACGTTTTTGCGTTTGGCGCTGCTTGCCTTGACCGCGCGAATCGATTCGCGGCTAAGCCGTTATTTCGATTACACTTTTATGACAGTATTGAGAAAAAACGATAAGCGGCTGTTTTTACTTTATTAAAAATCATTTTTGATGCGTTCGGGCGATCTTGTTCTGCCGTCATCAAAGTGAAATACTTGCCGTTATTGTAGAAGGTTTTGTCAGGAGAAGATGGATGATGAAGGTGGCTGCGATGGTCGGTCTTGTGCTGGCTGCTGGCGTGCCGGCCATGGCCCTCGCGGCGTCCGATGAGGTTGTGGTCGTGGGCGTGCCGGACGGACGCCTTGCCGCGGGCGCGCTGGTGGCGGGCGATTACGCCAAGGCCGCGCATAGGCTGGCGGCGCCGCGCCCGGATGGCGCGAATGATCCGGCCCGTCTCATCAATCTTGGCAATGCTTACGCCGGCATGGGCCGCATGGAGGCGGCTCGCGAAGCCTACAAGGCTGCACGGTTTGCGCCGGACTCGCAGCTGGTCACCGCCGACGGCGATGAAGCGTCCTCCCGCGAGATCGCGAAGCGGGCGCTCGGCCGGCTGCAGGCGCAGTACGCCATGCGCTGAACAAGCGCGAAGCCCGGGTGAAGGGAGAGGGGGCGTCGTCCGGCCACGGGCGGCGCCCCTGCTTTTGTTGGGGGCGATATGCGTATCATCCATGTCGGTTCGGGGTGAGAAGTCGAAGTGCTACGCCAAATGGCAGTCGGGTTAAGGCCTCCTTTGCGTCGCCCCCGGGCTTGACCCGGGGTGCCGCTTTTTTCCGCGACGTTGCCAAGGCAGCGGGACCACGGGTCAAGCCCGGGGTGACGATTGGCTGAGACATGATCATGGCTTCCGAGCTTTCGCGTTGCTCAGGCGGGTCCCCTTCGACAAGGTCACGGCGAACGGATGTTGCGAGAACTTCATCCAGTCACAAAAGCGAAACACGAGTCTTTGAACTGTCATTTCTAAGTCATTCAGCAGTCACGGAAGCAAAATCATCCTGTCATCTGCCGCGCCTAGCTGCCGCCTTCGAGGGCGACAGGGGGCGTGGTCCGATTGAGTTCCCCTTGACGCTCCGCATCCTATCACAAGCCGGCACTAGGCCGGAGCGGAGACGACATGGCCAAGATCAACCGTTTTCAAACCATCCTGATGGCGGGCGTCGCCTGCGCGGGCCTGAGCGCTTGCGGCGCCGACGACATCGCTTCGCCCGGTGAAGGCACGATCGTCCTGCCGACGCCCACGCCGAGCCCGACTCCTTCGCCCACGCCCACGCCGACGCCGGGCAATGTCACTGCCGCCGCCAGCTGTCCGACCATTTCCGGCGCAGACCAGCTGACCGATCTGGGCACCATCAGCGACGGCAGCAACACCTGGCGCAATTGCGGCTTCCCGGCCCGCTTCAACAGCTCGACGGCGATCGCCAAGACGGCGGGCGTCATCTACTCGCTGCCCGGCCGCGTCGATGTCGGCACCGATCAGGGTGCGGCGAGCACCGGCACCAATGTCACGCTGACGATCGATCCGGGCGTGGTGGTCTTCGCCGGCACCGGCAGCGCCTTCCTGGCGGTCAATCGCGGCAACAAGATCAACGCCGTGGGCACCGCCGCCCAGCCGATCGTCTTCACCAGCCGCGAGAATGTCACCGGTTCGGCCACAGACCAGTCGTCCGGCCAGTGGGGCGGGGTCGTGCTGCTCGGCCGCGCGAAGATCACCGACTGCGATCAGGCGCCGAACGCCGCGCCGGGCACCACCGCCTGCCAGCGCGACACCGAAGGCACCACCGGCGCAATCTATGGCGGCGCGGACGATGCGGACAGCTCGGGCCGGATGAGCTATGTCCAGATCCGCTATTCCGGTTTCGTGCTGGCGAACGGCAAGGAATTGCAGGGCCTGACCCCCTCCGGCGTCGGCACCGGCACCGTGCTCGACCATATCCAGATCCACAACAGCTCGGACGACGGGATCGAGATTTTCGGCGGTTCGGCGCACCTCAAGCATCTGGTGCTGACCGGTAACGAGGACGACAATCTCGATAGCGACGTCGGCTTCCGCGGCACGGCGCAGTTCATCATTTCGGTCCAGCGCGCCAACAATAATATCGGCGACACCTTCACCGAAACGGACTCGAACGGGTCGACCACCGGCACCAGCTTCAGCGAGGACGCGCTGCCGCGCCAGTACCTCAAGGTCGCGAACTTCACGCATATCCAGCGGTCGAACACCGGCGATGACGGCGCGACCATGATGCTGCGCGGCGGCGCGGACCTGGCGATGGTGAACGGCATCATCGTCAGCCCCGACCAGAGCTGCCTGCGCATCAACAGTGCGGCGACGGTGCGCGACGCCGACACCACGCTGCAGGATGCGGGCAAGCCGCGCTACCTGTCGGTGGTCATGCAGTGCAGCGCCACCCCCTTCAAGGGCACGGGCGGCGTGGACAATGCAACCGTCCAGTCGATCTTCTCGACCGATCCGAACAGCAGCTTCGCCTACACGCCGTCGCTGACCAGCCTGTTCATCAACGGTCCGGCGGAGACGGCGCGTACCGCGATCGATCCCAAGACGATCGACAGCAACTTCACGACCACCAACTATATCGGCGCGGTGAAGGACAGCAACGACAGCTGGTATGCCGGCTGGACCTGCAATTCGGTGACGGCGAGCTTCGGAAGCAGCAGCAAGAACTGCACCGCCATCCCGACCGCCTGATCCGGACCTGACCTCAACAGGGGCGGGGGAGCGTGGTCAGCGCTTCCCCGCCTTCTTTGCACTGCATTTCCCAAGGGGGACTTTCCAGCCATGTCGAAGCCGCTCAGCCTGGCGCGCCTGCTCCTGATTTCCACCGCGCTGTCCGCTCCGGCGGCGATGGCGCAAACCACCACCGACAGCGCGCCCAGCTCGGGCGTGCCGAGCGCTTCGGAAGAATCCGACGCGCAGGCGGGGCGGGTCGATGTCTCGATCCCCGGCTCCGACATCATCGTCACCGGCCGCCGCACCAGCAATGTGAGCCAGGCCGCGCCGCAGGTGGTGAACGTGCTGTCCGCCGCCGACATCAAGCGCACGGGCGAGGGCGATATCGCGGGATCGCTCCAGCGCGTGACCGGCCTGTCGGTCGTGTCGGGCGGCTATGTCTATGTGCGCGGCCTTGGCGACCGCTATTCGCTGGCACTGCTGAACGGTTCGCCGCTGCCGAGCCCCGAGCCGCTGAAGCGCGTGGTGCCGCTCGACATCTTCCCGACCAGCGTGATCGCCTCGACGCTGGTGCAGAAAAGCTATTCCGCCAACTTCCCCGGCGAGTTCGGCGGCGGCGTCATCAACCTGACGACCAAGGCGATTCCGGTCGAAAGCTATCTGGAACTGGGCATCGGCAGCTCGGCCAATACCGAAACGTCGGGCCAGCACGGCTACACCTATTATGGGAGCAAGTCCGACTGGACCGGCTTCGACGATGGATCGCGTGACGTGCCGCCGCTGCTCGCTGAAGCGTTCAAGAGCGGGACGCCCTTCTCCAACATGCCGCGCAGCGACTTGCAGGCAATTTCGATGCAGTTCCTCAACGCCAAGACGTCGGTGCTGCAGCGGACCAACAGCCTGCCGTTCAACTTTTCGGGTTCGATCAATGCCGGGACCGCGGCGGACGTGGGCGATGACGGCCGCCTGGGGCTGCTGCTGACGGCTTCCTACAGCAACAAATGGCGCACCCGCGCCTCCTTGCAGCAGGCTTCGATCAATCTGGAGCAGGCACCGGGCAAGAACAGCCTGCAGATCTCGACCGACAATGAGGTGACGTTCAACGCGCTGGTCGGCGTGGGGCTGGAATGGGGCGACCAGAAGATCCGCTGGACCAACGTCTATATCCGCGACACGCTGAAGCGTGGCGCGCTTTCGCTCGGTCAGAATGACGGCGAGATCGCGGGCGCCGACTATATGACGCAGAATACCGCCTGGTATGAGCGGCAGCTGATCGACACGCAGATCGTCGGCGAGTTCAAGCTGATGGATGCGCTCAGCCTGGACGTGCGCGGCGGCTACGCCAATTCGCAACGCGAGGCGCCCTATGAGCGCGAGTTCGAATATGTGCGGACGAACCGCGACCTGAGCGTCGATCCGGTCGGCAACCGCTTCATCAACGCGCTCAATCGCCAGCGGGGTGACGCTTCGATCACCTTCAGCGATCTTAATGAGAATCTCTGGTCGGGCGGCTGGGACCTGAGCTATAAATTCTCGCCCGCGCTGACGCTGACGGCGGGCTATGCCTATAGCAACACCAAGCGCACATCTTCGCGCTACGAGTTGCATTTCGATGCGACCAACCTGCCGATCTCGGTCCAGCAACTGCGGCCCGACTATCTGCTATCGGATGCGTCGATCCAGCTGTACGATATGGGTCTGCTCGACTTCTCCGGCAATTATCCGGTCTATGATGCGGCGCTGCGCGTTCATGCCGGCTATGCGCAGGCGAGGGCGGAGCTGTTTCCCGGCCTGACCGTCGATGCGGGCGTTCGGTATGAAAAGGGACGGCAGTCGGTGACTGGCGTTGACGTTTACAACACGGGCATCACGCCGGTGAACAGCATCAACAAGGAATATTGGCTGCCCGCCGCCACGATCACCTTCGAGGCGAGCAAGGGGCTGCAGTTCCGGGTGAGCGGGTCCAAGACCATCGCGCGGCCGCAGTTCCGCGAGCTGATCGCGCAGCCCTATATCGATACCGAATCCAACCGCTTCTATCGCGGCAACCCCTTCCTTCAGGACAGCGAGCTCTGGAACGCGGATGTGCGCGCGGAATGGTATATGGGACGGGACGAGCGGCTGACCGCGGCGGCATTCTACAAGAAGATCGACAACCCGATCGAAACCTACACGACGATCAACGACAAATATGACGTCACGACAAGCTTCGCCAACGCTCCGGAAGCGCAGCTCTACGGTGTTGAGTTCGAGGCGCAGAAATATCTGCCGCTCAACAGCGTTTCGGGCGATTTCTTTATCAGCCGCCGGATCGCGCTGATCGCCAACTATACCTATACCCAGTCGAAGCTGAAGGTCGGCGCCGGCGACACCACCATTCCCTATAGCTACACCGCCGGCCCGCTGCCCGCCGCTTCGGACTATTTCCAGGATGGCGTGCCGCTCACGGGGCAGTCGGACCATCTGGTCAATCTGCAGATCGGCCTGGAAGATACGGACAAGCTGTCGCAGCAGACGCTGCTGCTGACCTATGCCAGCCCGCGCGTCACCAGCCGTGGACCCAATCTCCAGCCCGACATCAAGGAGAAGCCGGGTCTGACGCTGGACTTCGTGGCGCGGCAGGCGGTGAAGCTGCCGGGCGGGATCAACAGCGAGTTCAAGTTCGAGGCGCGTAACATCACCGGCCGCAAGTTTCAGGAGGTCCAGGAACTGGACGGCAACAAGGTCTTCTACAACCGGTACAAGATCGGCACGACCATCGCGGCGTCGCTGACGGTGGCGTTATGATGGTCTGAACACGGATCAGGGCAGCCAAGACGCGCGCGGTCCGGGAACGGGTCGCCCACGTCTGCCGTTCATGCTAAGGCGTGCTCCGGTCGGCCGGGGTATTGCGGCGGAGGCAGCCTTGAAACAGGAAGTCGAACTCAAGCTGGAGCTGGCGTGCGAGTTGGCGGAGCCATTCTCCCGGCTTTCCCTGCTGCCCGAGCAAAGCGAAGTAGCGAAACTGGAGGCGGTCTATTTCGATACGCCCGACAAGCAGCTTTCGGGCAAGGGCGTGAGCCTGCGCATCCGTAAATCGGGCAAGCGGCGGGTGCAGACGGTGAAGGCGGACCGCGATGGCGCGACCGGACTGTTTGCGCGGGCTGAGTGGGAGATGCCGGTGCCGGGCAATGTGCCGGTGCTCGACACGCGCACGCCGGTCGCGGCGATGCTGGGCGATGCGGTGCAGGCGATCGAACCGATGTTCCATGTCGATGTCGAGCGCCGCACCTGGCTGGTCGCGGAAAATGGCGCCGAGATCGAACTGGTGCTGGACCAGGGGCGGGTGCATGCGGGCGACCGCGAGGAGCCGGTCTGCGAGGTCGAACTGGAACTCAAGTCAGGCGAGCCGGGCGCATTGTTCGCGCTGGCGCGGCGGATCGATGCGGAGGTGCCGGTGCGGCCGGCGGTGCTGAGCAAGTCGGAGCGCGGCTATCGGCTGCTGGAAGCGCTGCCGACGGCGGTGAAGGCCGAAGCGGTGGCGCTCAATGGATCGATGACGGCGCAAAGGGCGTTCGTGCAGGTCGTGCTCGCCTGCGTGCGGCATTATCGGCTGAACGAAGCGCTGCTGATGGATCATTATGATCCCAAGGCGCTGCACCAGGCGCGGGTGGCGATCCGGCGGCTGCGTTCCGCGCTGTTTCTGTTCAAGCCGATGCTGGCGCTGGAGGATTTGGCGCGCTTTCAGGGCGAGCTCAAATGGCTGGCGGGTGAATTGGGCGAGGCGCGCAATCTGGACGTGCTGGCGGAGCGAGCCGAGAATGACGATCTGCGCGAGCGGCTGGAGGTGGTGCGGGCTGAGGTGCACACGCGCATCGGACATTGGCTGCGATCGGCGCGGGTGCGGATGCTGATGATGGATCTGGTGGAATGGCTCTCGCTCGGCGCAGGGCAGGGCGATGCGGTGAAACGGGAAATGCCGGCCGCGCGCTTTGCGGGCAAGCGGATGCAGAAGCTCTACCGCCGCATCGCGAAAGGCGGCGAGGATATGGAGGACCTGTCCGACGACGAACGGCATGAGGTGCGCAAGAACGCCAAGAAGCTGCGCTATGCCGCCGAATTTTTCGTCGGGCTTTACGAGGACAAGAAGCAGCGGCGGAGACAGGGGAAGTTCGTCGCCGCGTTGGAGAAGATGCAGGCGGAACTGGGAACGCTCAGCGATTTCGCGACGGGGGCGGAGACGCTCCGCCACTATGGGCTGGACGATCAGGGCGAATTGACGCCCGACGCGAAGGCGAAGCGCAAGGTGATCGCGGCGGCCGCCGACGCGCATGAGGCGCTGGTGGATGCCAAGCGCTTCTGGACATAGCGTCTAGCCCCAGGGGCGTTCGCGATACCATTTGGTGATGATGTGCTTGACGCCGCTGCGCACCTTCATGCCGTGGTGGATGCTGGCGGGGTTGCTATCGCTGGTCGCGTGAAATGCAAGCACCGTCGTTTCCTTCGTTGCGCTTGTCATCAAAGCGTCACAAAGATGTCATCTGCCAGTAAAACCAATTTCCTAGCAGGCGCAGGCATCAAGGGGGATCAGCGGCGCTCATGCGTGTGCCTTTTCGTGACAATTTAAGGACCATGGGCGGGCGGCTGGCGCCGATCGACTGGCTGTCGATGGCTGAGAAGCTGCTGCTCGGCCTGCTCGCCCTGCAATGCGCGCGGCTGGTCTGGGCGGTGCTGACGCCGGTCGGCAGCTTCGGCCCGTGGGAAGGAAGGCAGGCACAGTTTCCCGCTCCGGCGGCGCGGCAGGCGCTGTTTTCGAGCTTCGATCCCTTTTATCGCGGCGGGCCGCAGCCGGCTGGCGGCGGGGTCGTGACCTCACTGGCGCTGACGGTGTACGGCATTCGGCTGAACGAGGGATCGGGACAGGGCTCCGCGATCGTCGCGGGGCCGGACGGCGTGCAGAATAGCTATGCCGTCGGCGATGAGATCATGCCCGGCGTCGTGTTGAAGGCCGTTGCTTTCGATCATATCACCATCGACCGGGGCGGCGCGGAGGAGCAGGTTTTCCTCGACCAGTCACAGCCCGCGCCTGCTGTCGCGCCGGGCGGTGCTGCTCCTGGCGCGCCGGCGCTGGTGGGGCAGGATAATCCCACCGCCGACAGCCTGAAGCGCGACATCGGCTTCACGCCACGGATGCAGAATGGCCGCGTCACCGGCCTGATCCTGAGCGGCCGCGGTCCCGGCTTCCAAGTCGCCGGTTTCCAGCCGGGTGACATCGTGACGGCGGTGGATGGGCAGCCGATCGGCTCCGCATCCGATCTTCAGGCGCTGCAAGGGAAGCTCATCCCCGGCGCGCGCATCTCCCTGACGGTGGAGCGCGGCGCGAGCCCGGCGACCATCAACCTGACACTGCAAGGCCAATGACCAGACAATTGCTTCTTTCCGCCGCCATGGCGCTCGCGCTGGCGACGCCCTTTGGCTCGCCCGTCATGGCACAGCAGACGCTGAATGTGCGCGATGCGGATATCCGCGCATTCATTCAGGACGCGGCGCGGGTGACGGGGCGGACCTTCATCATCGACAATCGGGTGCAGGGGAAGGTGTCGGTCGTGACCGACCGGCCTTTGTCGCGATCGGAATATTTCGAGATTTTCCTGTCGACCCTGCGCGCCAACGGGTTGGTGGCGGTGCCCGCGCCGGGCGGCGCTTATCGCATACAGCCCGCTGATGGCGCGGCGGGGCAGCCGAGCCTCGTGGGGCGTGCGGCCAATCGCAACCAGTTCGTGACGGAGGTGTTCCGCCTGCGCTCCATCGACGCGGCGAGCGCGCTGGAAACGCTGCGTCCGCTGGTGAGCCGGGATGGCTCCGTGACGGCCAACCGGGCCGGCAACAGCGTGGTCGTGGCAGACTATGCCGACAATATCGGCCGCATCCGGCAGGTGCTGGCGCGGATCGACCGGGACACCGCCTCCACCACGACGGTGCTGCTGAAGAATGCGGGCGCGCGCGAGATCGCGACCTCGCTTCAGGCGCTGGTGACATCGGGCGGGGAGGGCGCGGCCAGGGCGGCGACCATCGTGCCGGTCGACAGCAGCAATTCGGTCGCGATCCGGGGGGATGCCGGGACGGTGGCGCGGCTGGCGCAGATGGCGCGCGACCTCGACCGGCAGGCGGCAAGCGGGACGGAGATTCGGGTCTATTGGCTGGAACATGCCGACGCGGAGAAGCTGTTGCCGGTGTTGCAGCAGCTGGTGGGGCAGGCCACCAGTTCGCCGGTGACCGCTTCGACGCCTGCGGCGGGTGGCGGGGCATCGGCTGTCTCACCGGCCGCATCCGTAGCGGTCGCCAGTTCGGGCGGGTCGGGTAGTGGGATCTCCAATCGCGGGCCGGCGATCGTGACGCGCTATGAAGGCGCGAACGCGATCATCGTTGCGGCGAACAGCGATGTGCAGCGCATGCTGGGCGAGACGGTGCGGCAGCTCGACTCCCGGCGCGAGCAGGTGCTGGTGGAGGCGATCATCGTCGAGATCAGCGACGCCGCCGCCAAGAAGCTGGGCGTGCAATTCCTGATCGGCAGCACCAGCACCGGCTTTGCCGCGACCAACTATTCCAATGCGCAGCCGAACCTGTTGACGCTCGGCGGGGCGGTCGCCGCCAGTGAACTGGGGACGACGACGACCACGGTGGTGGCGCCTGACGGCACGCGCACGACGACGGAAACGCGGGAAAATGGCGAGCTGGCGAGCACCCTGCAGCAAGCGGCGATCAACAGCCTGCAAAGCGCGACCGGGATCATCGGCGGCCTTGGCACGCAGATCGGCAGGAACGGCATCTTCGGCGCGATCATCAACGCGGTGAAATCCGACACCAACAGCAATATCCTGTCGACGCCGTCGATCATGACGCTGGATAATCAAAAGGCCTCGATCCTGGTCGGCCAGCAGGTGCCGATCACCACAGGCGAAGCGCTCAGCCAGAATTTCGACAACCAGTTCCGCACGGTGCAGCGGCAGGATGTCGGCATCAAGCTGGAAGTGAAGCCGCAGATCAATACCGGCGGCGCGATCAAGCTGTTCCTGAAGCAGGAAGTGTCGAGCGTCGCCGGGCCGGTCAGCAACGACAACAGCGACCTCATCATCAACAAGCGCGAGATCGAGACGACGGTCACGGTGGACGATGGCGAGATATTGGCGCTGGGCGGCCTGCTGGACGATAATGAACGGCGGACGATCGAGCGCATTCCGTTGCTGTCCGACATTCCGGGCCTCGGCGAGCTGTTCAAGTCGCGCAGCAAGAGCCGGACCAAGACCAACCTCATGGTCTTCATCCGGCCGACGATCCTGCGGTCGAAGGAGGATGCGCAGCGGCTGACGCAGCAGCGCTACGGCTATGTCCGGGGCATGCAGTTGCAGCGCAATCCCGATGCCGAGCCGAGTATCGATGAACTGGTGCGCGACTATATGGGCGCGGCGCCTCCGGAGGCAGCGCCGCAACCGGGGGACGCGGTGGTGCAGCCGGCGGCGGAGATAATCGAGCCGACGGCGCGGCGGTCGAGCAGCGTGGTGCGGCCGGTCGGTGGAGAGCGGCCGTGATATATGCCTGCCCCGCCCGGAGTGAGCTTCGCTGGGCTCGGCACGAGGCTTCGACTTCGCGCAGCCCGAACGGAGGTTGGTGTGAGTGAAGCCGTATCCGATCCGCTTGGCATAAGCGTGCAAGTGCCTCCCCGCGCCGTCGACATTCCCTATGTCTTCGCGCGCAAGCATGGCGTCGTCATGCTGCCGCTGGACGGCGAGCGCCTCACCATCGCCGTGCGCGAGGGGAGCGATCCGCGCGTGCTGCTGGAGGTGCGGCGGCATCTGGCGCGCAGCTTCGACGTGCGCTTTGTCGATCCGGCGCAGTTCGACCGGCATCTGTCCGACCATTATGCGATGGAGGGGAGCGCTGCCGCCATGGCGGGATCGCTGGAGGTCGGGGCGGATGAACTCGACATCCTGGCCGCCGATATTCCGACCGCCGACGATCTGCTCGACAGCGCGGACGATGCGCCCGCCATCCGCCTGATCAACGGCATCATTGCCGAGGCCGCGCGGCAGGGCGTGTCGGACATTCATATCGAGCCTTATGAAACGGGCCTGATCGTGCGCATGCGCGTCGATGGAGTGCTGCGCGAGACGCTGCGCATGCCGCCGCATGTGGCGCCGGTGGTGGTCAGCCGCATCAAGGTGATGGCGCGGCTCGACATTGCCGAGCGGCGCGTGCCGCAGGATGGGCGCATCGGGCTGACGCTGGGCGGCAAGCTGCTCGACGTGCGCGTATCGACGCTGCCGAGCCGGGCGGGCGAGCGGGTGGTGCTGCGTATTCTCGACAAGGAGAATGCGGGAATGAACCTCGACCTGCTGGGCATGGCGGGGGCGGCGGACCGGATCTTCCGCGAGGGCCTGCAGGAGCCCAACGGTATCATTCTCGTCACCGGGCCGACCGGTTCGGGCAAGACGACGACGCTCTATGCGGGCGTGCGCCAGTTGAATGACGGGACGCGCAATATCCTGACGGTCGAGGACCCAGTGGAATATGCGGTCGAGGGTGTCGGGCAGACGCAGGTGAATGCGAAGGTCGGCCTCACCTTTGCCGCCGGGCTGCGGGCGATCTTGCGGCAGGACCCCGATGTGGTGATGGTCGGCGAAATTCGCGACCGGGAGACGGCGGAGATCGCTGTGCAAGCGTCGCTGACAGGGCATCTGGTGCTCTCGACCGTGCACACCAATGACGCCGTGGGCGCGATCACCCGGATGCGGGACATGCGGGTGGAGCCGTTCCTGCTCGCCTCCACGCTGCGCGCGGTGATCGCGCAGCGGCTGGTGCGGCGGTTGTGCCAGCATTGCCGCGAGCCAGTGCAGGCGGACAAGTCGGCGAGCGCGCTGCTGGGCTTCGATCCGGGCACGATCATCTATCGGGCGCGTGGGTGCGAAGAGTGCAACGGGACGGGCTACAGGGGGCGCATCGGCGTGTTCGAGGCGATCCGGGTGGACGATACGATCCGGCGCCTGATCAACGATGGCGGCGATGAGTCTCTGATCGCGCGGCATGCCTTCCTGAACGCGCCCAATCTGGGGTCGGCGGCGCGGGCGCTGGTGCGCGACGGGCAGACGACGGCGGAGGAAGCGATCCGTGTGTCCCGGCGCGAGGCGGCGGAGGTGGAAAGCATCGCCGATGGCTGAGTATGACTATATCGCCATCGATCCGGCCGGCCGCGAGCGCAAGGGATCGGTCAAGGCCGAGACGGTGGAGGATGCGCGCGCCCGACTGGACGCGCGCAAGCTGTTCATCGTGCGGATCGAGCCGGGCGCGGTCGAGACGGCGCGCAAGCGGGCGGGGCTGTCGTTGCGGTCGCCGCGCCTGTCGGCCAAGGAATTGACGCTGTTCACCCGGCAGTTGTCCACGCTGATCCAGGTGAGCCCGCTGGAGGAATCGCTGCGCACGATCGGGCGGCAGAGCGAGCAGGATCATGTGCGGGCGATCGTGGGCAAGGTGCACTCCGGCGTGCTGGAGGGGCGGCGGCTGGCCGACGCGCTGGGTGCGGAGCCGAAAAGCTTTCCGGCGCTCTATCGGGCGATGGTGTCGGCGGGCGAGAGTTCGGGCAGCCTGCCGACTATCATGGAGCGGCTTTCCGAACTGATGGAGCGGCAGGCGGTCATTCGGTCGAAGGTGCTGACCGCTATCGCCTATCCCAGCGTGCTGGCGGCCTTTGCCGTTTGCGTGGTGGCGGCGCTGATGATCTTCGTCGTGCCGAAGGTCGTCGAGCAGTTCGACACAGTAGGGCAGCAACTGCCGCTGCTGACGCGGATGGTGATGGGGCTTTCGGCTTTTCTGGCTGGCTATTGGTGGCTGTTGCTGGTGCTGATCGGGCTTGGCGCATTCGGCTTCTGGCGCGCGATGAAGGTGGACAGCTTTCGCTATCGCTTCGATGGCATGCTGCTGCGGCTGCCGCTGCTGGGGCGGCTGATCCGCGACCTGCATGCAGCCCGGATGGCGCGGACGCTCTCGACCATGGTGGCGAGCCGGCTGCCGCTGATGGAGGGCTTGGCGCTCACCACCCAGACCGTGCACAATCGGGTGCTGCGGCAGGCTTCGGAAGAGATTGTCGAGGCCATTCGCGGCGGTGGCAGCCTGTCGGCGGCGCTGCGGCGGGCGGGCGTGTTTCCGCCGCTGCTGGTCTATCTGGCCGCGAGTGGGGAGAGCGCGGGGCGGCTCGACACCATGCTGGAGCGGGCGGCGGATTATCTGGAGCGGGAGTTCGACAGTTTCACCTCCACCGCGCTGGCCATGCTGGAGCCGGTGATCATCATCGCCATGGGCGGCATCGTCGCCGTCATCATCTTGTCCATCCTGCTGCCCATCCTGCAATTGCAGAGCCTGACGGGGGCGTGAAGGAGTTGAGTATGTTCGATTTTCTCTGCCGTCATTCTCGCGAAGGCGGGAATTCATCTCCTGAACGTTTCGCCTGGCGCTTCTGGCGGGAGATGGATCCCCGCCTGCGCGGGGATGACGATGGAGAAAGTGGGTTCACCCTCGTCGAGCTGATGGTCGTCATCGTCATCATCGGGCTGTTGGCGACGATCGTGGCGATCAACGTCATTCCCGCGACTGACACGGCGCGCGTCGAGAAGGCGAAGGCGGACATCGCCACGATCGAGCAGGCGCTGGAACAATATCGGCTCGACAACCTGACCTATCCGTCGGCGGCCGACGGTTTGCAGGCATTGATCAACCCGCCGGCAACGCTGGCGCAGCCGCAGCGCTATCGGCGCGGGGGCTATATCAAGAAGCTGCCCAACGATCCGTGGGGGCGCGCCTATAGCTATACCGTGCCGGGGAAGAAGGGCGCGTTCGACATCGGTTCGCTGGGCGCGGACGGCCAGCCGGGCGGCGAGAGCGAGAATGCGGATATTTATTCCAGCGAGCTTTGATCGGCAGCTCCTTCCGTTCAGCCCGAAAGGGGGGAGGGCGGTGCTTCCCGAGGAGGGGTTTACGCTCATAGAGCTGATGGTCGTGCTGACGATCATCGGCTTCATTTCCGCTGCCGTAGTGCTGGCGATCCCCGATCCGCGAGGGCGGGTGGTCGAGGATGCCGACCGCTTCGCCGCGCGCGTTGCCGCCGCGCGCGACGAAGCGGTCGTCACCGCGCGGCCGATGGGGCTCTGGGTGTCGGCGTCGGGCTATGGCTTTCAGCGCCGTGAGGGCGGCAAGTGGGCGCCGTTGGAGGACAAGCCCTTCGTGACCACGAACTGGAAGGGCGGCACGCGGGCGCTGGTGGGTAAGGACGGCCGGCAGCAGATCGGCTTCGACGGCACGGGTCTGCCGACCGATCCGATGACGGTGACGCTGGCGCGCGAGGGTGAGCGGGTTTCTATCATCGTCGATATGACAGGAAAGGTTCTCGTCGGTGGCTAGGCGCGAGGCGGGCTTTACGCTGCTGGAAATGCTGGTCGCGCTGGCGGTGTTCAGCCTCGCCGCGCTGGCGCTGGTGCGGTTGCAGGGGGTGACGCTGCATACGGCCGCCGATCTCGACAGCAAGGCGATGGCGCAGATTGTCGCGCGCAACATGATGGTGGAGGTGCAGACCGATCCCTCACCGCCCGCGTCAGGGACCGCGCAGGGCGAGGTGGAGAATGGCGGGCGGCACTGGCACTGGAGCCGGGAGGTCAAGGCGACTGACGACAAGCGGTTGTTGCAGGTCAACCTGACCGTCGACGGGCAGGCGGGATCATCGCCGGTCGTGCTGAGCTTTGTGCGGGCGGTGCAGTGATGCGCGTCCTTATTCGACAGCCGTTCAAAAGGAACGGGGGTGGGGAGGGGCGCAAGCGCGGGCCCGGGCAGAGCGGCTTCACGCTGATCGAACTGCTGGTCGCGCTGATGATCTTTGCGATGCTGGCAGGGGCGGGCGTGCTGCTGCTGGGGAACAGCGTGTCGGCGCAGGCGCAGGTCAAAGAACGGCTGGACGACATGGCGGCGGTGCAGCGGGCGAGCGGCGCGCTGGCGGCGGACCTGGGGCAAGCGGTGCCGCGCATCAGCCGGACGGAGGCGGGTACGCTGGCGCCGGCTTTCTGGTCGCATAGCGAGGGCGAAGCGGTGCCCGTGCTCCAGTTCGTGCGGGGCGGCTGGGATAATCTGGGCGATCTGCAGCGGCCGTCCTTGCAGAAGGTCGAATATTGGGTGCGGCAGGGCAGGCTGGAGCGGCGCACCTATGCGCAGGTCGATGGTGCGGCGGGCGATGAACCGGCGGCGCTGCTGGAGAATGTCGAGGATGTCGCCTTGCGCTTTCGCGACGGCAGGGGCGAGTGGCGCGAAGAGTGGGCGCCGACGCAGCCGGACCTGATGCCGCGCGCCGTTGAGTTGACGCTCACGCGCACGGGCGAGCCGGCCGTGACGCTGCGCTTCCTTGTCGGGCCGGGGCCTGCGGAGCAGCTGTCAGGGGAGGCGGCGGGTGGCTGATCCACGCAAGGCCGGAGAGCAGGGCGCTGCGCTATTGACGGTGCTGCTGCTGGTGGCGGTGATGGCGGTCGTCGCCTCCACCGCGCTGGAGCGGCTGGCGCTGGCGACGCGGATGGCGGGTAATGGCGGCGCGGTCGATCAGGCGCGCGCCTTCGCCGATGCGGGTGCTGAGGTCGCGCGGTTGAAGATCGACGATCTGGTGGCGGCGAACCCCGGCAAGACGACGCTGGCGGGCAACTGGATGGGCACGCCCCAGCCGATCGCGGTGCCGGGCGGCGTGGCGAGCGCGCGGGTGACCGATGGCGGCAACTGCTTCAACCTGAACAGCGTGGTCGCGGGCGATGATGAGGCCAATTTGAAGGTGCGGCCCGTGGGCGTGTCGCAGTTCCAGGCGCTGTTGCAGGCGCTGGGGGTCGATGCCCGGCTGGCGCAGGTCGCGGCGGTGTCGCTGGCGGACTGGATCGACACGGACAGCGTGCCGCAGCCCGGCGGCGCGGAGGACGAAACCTATGCGCAGGCGGCGCGGCCCTATCGCACGGCCAACCGCTTCATGGTCGATGCCAGCGAATTGCGGGCGGTGCATGGCGTCAGCCCGGCCATCTATGATCTGGTGCGGCCGTGGGCGTGCGCTTTGCCGACCGCAGATCTTTCGCCGATCAACATCAACACGCTGTTGCCCGATCAGGCGCCCTTGTTCGCGATGCTGTTGCAAGGGCAGATCAGCGTCGCGCAGGCGCGGCAATTGCTGGCGCAGCGGCCGGCGGAGGGCTACGGCAGCACGGTGCAATTCTGGGCTCCGCTCGCCAGCAGCGGGATCAGTCCGCTGGAGGAAGTCGGGCAGCAGGTCAAATTGACGACGGGATTTTTCGGGGTGGAAGTGTCGGTGGATGTCGGGGGAACCCAGATTGTGGAGCGGGCGCTGATCGACGCGCGGCAAAGCCCGGCGGTGCTGGTGCGGCGCAACTGGGGGAGCGGGGCGTGAGCCGTAGCGAGGCGCTGATCGTCGCCCTGCCCGAAGCGGCCGAGGCCGAGCCGCTGTGGATGCGCGTGGTGGATGGCGCGGTGGTGCAGAGCGGGGCGGGCGCCAATTGGCTCGCCGCCTGCGGGCTGGCGGCGTTGCCCGAGGATGCCGTGGTGATGCTGGTGCCGCCCGCGCCGCTGGTGACGCTGCACTGGGTGTCCTATCCTGAATTGCCGGCGCGGCAGGGCCGGGCGGCGGCGCGGCTGTTGGCGCTGGCCGGTGCGATCGTGCCGGGCGACCAGCTGTTCGCCGCGAGCGATGAGAATGATGACCCTGCGCGTCCGCACCTGATCGCGGTCGGGGCGCGCGCGGACATGCAGCATTGGCTGCTGTGGGCGCAGCATCATGGGCTCGATCCCGACATCATCGTGCCGGCGGCGCTGCTGCTGCCCGAAATATCCGACGGGTTTGGCCGGGGGGTTGTCGGCGCCGAGACGGTGCTGCGCGGCGCGGACATGGCGCTGGCCGGCGATCTTGCCCTGCCGGAGCTGATCGGCGATGCCGTGGTTCGCGATGTCGCGGCGGAGGAAGTCAATGCACGCGCGATCGCCGCGCTGGAGCGTCCGCCACTCGACATGCGGCAGGGCGACTTCGCCAAACGAGTGCGGCGCTCGCTCGACAAGCGGACGCTGGAGCGGATCATATTATGGAGCGCGCTGATCCTGCTCGTCAGCCTGCTTATCGCGCTCGTCGGCATGGTGCGCCAACATGCGACGGCGAACAGCCTGGACGCCGACAGCCTGGCGCGTGCGCAGCAGGTGGTGCCAGGCGCGTCCGACCTTGGCCAGGCCGAGGCGGAGATGGATCGGCAACTCGCGGCGCGGGGCGCGGGAAGCTACGCCTTCACCGCGCCGGTCGCCGGGTTGCTGAGCGCGATGCAGGATGCGCCGGGCGTATCGCTGACCACCCTGTCGCGCGATCCCGACGGGATGATCCGCGCGACCCTGGCGGCAGCGAAGGCGGACGACATCAACATGGTTCTGCTCGCGCTGCAGGCGGCGGGCTTCACGATCACGGCGACGCCCTCACAGGACCCGGGCGGGCGGACGCTGGCGGACATCACGGTGCGGTCATGATGGACAGGCTGAGGACGATGTGGGGCGAGCGGTCGCCGCGCGAGCAATGGATGCTGGGCGTGATGTTCGCGCTGCTCGCGGTGGTGGTGCTGTGGCTTGGCATATTCCGGCCGCTGGAGGCTGCGCAGCGGTCGGCGCGTGACGCCTTGCGTGAGGCGACGGATCGCAACGCGGCGATCCGCATGAAGGTGAAGCTGCTGAAGTCGCTCCCTCGCTCGGCAGCTGTCGGCCCGTCGGCGTCGGTCGAGCAGTTCGTCGGGCAGAGCGCTGGTGAGGCGGGACTGACGCTGGAGCGGGCGCAGGCGCAGGGCAGCGACCGGATGGAGATCGCGGTGGCGTCGGTGCGGCCGGTGGCGCTCTTTTCCTGGCTGGCGGCGCTGGAGGCGCAGGGCGTCCGGGTGGAGACGATGAGCGCGCGACCCTCGCCCACGGCAGGCAGCGTGTCGGTTCATGCGGTGCTGGTGCGGGGCGCGCGGCAGTGAGCGGGCTGCATCTGTCGCGCCGGGTACGGGTCGCGTTGATTACGGTCTTCGCGCTTGGGTTCCTGATCTTCATGCCGATGCGGATTGCGCTGGGCATGGCGGGGCTGGAGCGGCTGGGCGTCGCGGCGCGGGAAGTGCGCGGGACGGTTTGGAGCGGCTCCATCGACCAGCTGATGCTGGGCACCACATCGCTGGGATCAGTGCGCGCCGGCCTGTCGCCGATGTCGTTGCTGGTCGGGCGGGCGCGCTTCGACATCTGGCGGCGTAGCGGCGCGGCCGATGACCTGAGCGGCGCGCTGACGGTCGGCTTCGGGCGAATCGGCGTGGATGATGTGAGCGGCGCGGTGCCGCTGGGACGGACCTTCGCGCCCCTGCCGGTCGGCAGTCTGGTGATGGAGGATGTGAGCGCCTATTTCTCCGGCCAGCGCTGCGGCCATGCCGAGGGACGGATAAGGGCGCAGATGGCCGGGCAGTTTCCGGGGCTGAACCTGACGCAGGGTCTGTCCGGCGTGGCGGCATGCGATGGCGACGCGCTGTTGCTCCCGCTGGTCAGCCAGTCGGGGATGGAGAAGGTCAATCTGCGCATCTGGCGTTCCGGCCGCTATGTGGCCGAGATGCGGGTCGAGACGGCAGACGCGGCGTTGGGCGCCGCGCTGGCGAAGGCCGGCTTTGCCGACGCGGGCGGCGTGCGCGTGCTGAAGGTCGAAGGGACGCTGTGATCGAACCGCTGGCCGCGATTTTCGGCGGCGTCCTCGGAGCAGTTGCCGGAAGCTTCCTCGCCACGCTGATCCTGCGCTGGCCCGAAGGACGCGGCATGGCGCGAGGGCGGTCGGCCTGCGACGGGTGCGGGCGGGTATTGGGCGTGCTTGATCTGGTGCCGCTGCTGAGCGCGTTGGTGCAGCGGGGGCGCTGCCGGACATGCGGCGGCGCGATCGATCCGCTGCATGGTCGGGTAGAGGTGGCGTGCGCGATCATCGGTGCGCTGGCGGTCGGTTTCGCGCCCCATCTCGGCGGCGTGGGCTGGGCCTTGCTCGGCTGGCTGCTGCTGACGCTGGCGGTGCTGGACAAGCGGCATTTCTGGCTGCCCGATGCGCTGACGCTGCCGCTCGCCTTCATGGGGCTGACGATCGGCTTGTGGTCGACCGACGCCGTGATGATCGATCGGGTGGTCGGGGCGGTCGCGGGCTATGTCGGCCTGCTGGCGGTGGCGCTCGGCTATCGCGGCTTGCGCGGGCGTGAAGGGCTGGGGCTGGGCGATGCCAAGCTGCTGGGCGCGCTGGGCGCATGGTTCGGCTGGCAGGCGCTGCCCTTCATCCTGCTGCTGGCGACGACGTTGGGGTTGTTGGCCGTGCTGGGCGCTCTGGCGACCGGGAGATCGATTGACGGTGGAACGCGGGTGCCGCTTGGCACCTTTCTGGCGCTTGCGGCAGTCCCGGGATGGTGGGTGGCGCAGATGATCGTCGGTTAGATCATGTTAGCGTCCCGATCCGCCCTGCGCCGCCGATCCGGTGGCTGAGGAGCCGGGGGCGGAGGTCGGGCTGTCGGCTGCGGTGACGGCGCCGCGGGTGCTCGTCTCTCCGTCTGTTCTGGCGCTGCCGGCGCTTTCGCCGGGGATGCCGTCAGGCACGGTGCCGCTGGTCGTGTTGCTGGGCGCGAAGGTCGAGTCCCCGGAATCCGCCTGATCGGAAGGCGCGCAGGCGATCAAAGCGAGGGCGGCGACCGCCAGAGGGGTGAATTTCAGCATGGCTTTCTCCCGGCTGTTGCTATCGAGCAGCAACGGCCTCTCCCCGCGCGGCGTTCCGGCAAAGCGGTCCCAGGCCATACTGGGTTAGCAGGTGAGGGAGATGATGGTAGCGGAGGAGGGACTTGA